>CAVZID010000019.1:0-482748 GCA_963775245.1 uncultured Bacteroidota bacterium | reverse complement strand
TATAACTATTAATTATACTGAATTATATTGACCCTAAAAAGTTGATATACACGAATTTAATTCTCATATATCAACTCCATTTATTAAATTTTTCTTTGTTTAACATTTTATAGTTAAATAACTTACACTTAATTTTAATTCAATATTCCTAAACGTAATTGTAATATCCATCTTAAATATCAACTTCTAATCTAAAGGGCTTCTAACGCTTATACCTCTATTTAATACGTGTGTATAAATCATTGTTGTTTTAACTGAACTGTGTCCCAATAGTTCTTGAACTGTTCTAATATCATACCCCGCCTGCAGCAAATGTGTAGCGAAAGAATGCCGTAATGTATGGGGTGAAGCTGATTTTGTCAAGTTAGATTTTCTAACAGCCTGCTTAAAATCCTTTTGGAATGAACTTGCATGTAAATGGTTTCTAAATCTTACATTCAACACTTCATCAAAAACCAGGCTTTTAGAAGGGAAGAGAAATTGCCATGCTAATTCTCTACCGGCTGATGGAAATTTTTTTATTAGTGCATAAGGCAATGGAACTCGAATATTACTTTCCTGCATATCTTTTTTATATAAATTTCCCACTTTTTTAAAATGCAATTTTAGTTCATTAAACAATCTATCCGGTAAAATTGTTACACGATCCTTTTCGCCTTTTCCATCCCTTATGGAAATAGTATGGGTTTCAAAATCTAAATCTTTTAATCTTAACCTCAAACACTCCATTAACCTCATCCCTGTTCCGTATAATAATTTGCCAACAATTTCTGATATGCCGTCTAGATTATCTAGCACCAAATTTATTTCGTACTTTGATAGTACAACAGGTAAATGCTTTTTCCTATGCGTAAATTTGATTTCGCTTATCCATCCTATTTCCTTTTTCAATATTTCTTTATACAAAAAGAGTATAGCATTTAAAGCCTGATTCTGAGTAGAGCCGGAAACTTGCTTTTTATCTGCAAGGTAGTTAATAAATAGTTTTATTTCCTCTGCACCCATTTCTTTTGGATGTCGTTTGTTATGGAAAAGGATAAAACGCTTAATCCAATTAACATATGCTTCTTCTGTTCTTATACTGTAGTGTTTTGTCCTAAGTTCTACATGAACTCTGTCTAAAAGTTTAATCTCAGCCATAAATTTATTTGTTTATTTAAAACTCCGTTTAGTCAATCACATTGATATGGATTTAAAATATAAATAGTCTAATTTTTCTTTCATTCGGAATTATATTTATGTAAGCTCACCCTGTTTACAATTTCTTTTTTTATCCCCAAAAGCAACCACAAATTAAATTATTATGTGGTAATTCTCAATAGAAAAATGAATATGCACAATTATTTTTTTGAGCTTTTATTATGCATTTAAAATATGCTAATTAAAAAGCTGATACTAAGATTAATTATGTCAATCTGTCGTGGTGTGTTTTTAATTGAATTTTAAATATTGCATTTCCCTTTATTTTCTTAAAGATTTAGATTTATTCTTCAATAGTCTTCTCTCTCTTCTTAAACCCTATCTAAACCCTTTCAAGTTCCTTCCGAAATATATCTTAGAATTAGATAAGCCATTTTGACTGATAATAAATTAATGCTGCTGCTTTTTAATGACTGCCGAATACATATTTGCACGCCTGTAAATTGACGGATGCTCTTTTAATTTTGTGATTGAAGAATAACCAAATTCAGTAAATAAAATTTTTAATGTTTGAAATGAAATAGGGAAGGGAACCCACTGATTTGATATTTCCGTATCGTATTCTATTATTAAAAAGCATCCGTTATCTTTTAAGTATTTATTCATCCTTTTTATAAACTCAGCTTTATCTTTAACATAATGGAGTGAGTTAGCCATCAAAATGCCGTCTAATTTTTCATCTAATTCAAACTTGCTAAAATCAATTTGATGTTTTATGATTTTAACTTTATTAAAACTATCCGGAATTTTATTTAATGAAGATTGGTTTGTATCGACAGCATAAATAACACTTCCTTCTTTAAGCTGATGAGCAAGTGCTAAAGTAAATGTACCTGTCCCGCATCCTAAATCAGCCCACCTTTGTTTTTTGTTAGAAGAATATGAGAGCAGGTTAACAGCTTCTTTTAAATTCATTTAAAATTTATTTTTATTCATGTCATTGTTACACTGAGCCTTTGTCACACTTAGCCCTGTCGAAGTGCGAAGATTTAATGTCAAACGTAACGTTCAGTCTTCGACCCGCTCAGCCTAACATTATTTTTGTTTAGCAGATATAGTATTAATAAAATAAGCTTTTACCAGATCTTAACTCTTTTATCAGCAGGCCGCCACATCGGCTGCCCTGGCTTTATATTAAACGTTTCGTAGAAAGCCGGCAGATCACTAAACGGCCCATTAACGCGTAAGAAGTTTGGTGAATGCACATCGGTTAAAACCTGCCTTGCAAGTGATTCAGGCCTTGTATGCCCAACCCAGGAATATGCATAGCCAAGCCAGAATCTTTGTGCCGGAGTTAACCCGCATATTTTTTTGCCTTCTTTATATTCGTCGGTTTTTTTGAATGCATCCCAGCCGATTACTATTCCGCCAAGGTCAGCAATATTCTCTCCCAAAGTTGCTTTGCCATTAATGTGCATACTATCTAACACCACGTAATTATCAAATTGTTCAACCATCAGCTTTGTTTTTTCATTAAATTTTTCTTCATCTTCCTTTGTCCACCAATTATGCAGATTTCCATTTGCATCAAACAATCTGCCTTCGTCATCAAAGCCATGTGTCATTTCATGCCCGATTGTAGAAGCTCCGGCATAAGCATAAGCAACTGCATCATCTACAAGTGAATCCGGAACACCGGGAACAATAAAAGCAGCAGCAGGAAGTACAATTTCATTATTAGAAGGATTGTAATATGCATTCCAGGTTTGAGGCGTCAAATCCCATTCGGTTTTATCCACAGGATTGCCGAGCTTATTTAAATTTCTTTCAAACCAAAACTCGTTTGCTCTTATAGAATTTCTCGCATAAGAATCTCTGTTGATTGTCAGCTTTGAAAAGTCTTTCCATTTATCAGGGTATCCAACCTTTTTTGTAATGGAATATAATTTTGAAAGAGCTTTTTGCTTTGTTGAATCAGTCATCCAATCAAGGTTGCGAATTCTATTTGCAAATGCATCAATTAAATTATCAACAATCTTTTCATAACGTTTTTTTGTTTTAGCCGAATAAAATTTTCCGACATAAATTTGACCAAGAAGTTCTCCCATAGCATTTTCTGTAGCATCCTGAATTCTTTTCCATCTTGGCCTTTGTTCTTTAATCCCGGACAATATTGTTCCCGCAAAATGAAAATATTCTTCATCTATTTTACTATCTAAAGTGTAAGCGTAATCTTCAACAAAATGATATTTCAAATATGCTTTCCACTGGCTCAAGCTAAATTTATTAATTGCAGCATTTAATTGATGATAAAATTCAGGCTGGCCGACTATTACAGAATCAACTTGATTGGCGCCCATTTCATTTAATATTAGTTTCCAATCAATTGAAGGAGTAATTTTTTGAAGCTCTTCAACCGGCAACTTATTATAGTTTGCATAAGGGTCGCGTAAGTCTTCTAACTTTCTGCAAGAATCAGCTAGGAATTTTTCAATTTGGTAGATTGAATTTAAATTTTCATTTGAATCATTATACTTCTTACCTAAAAGTTTCGACATATTAACAATGTGCTTTTTATATTCTGTTCGTATATTTTTAGTCCTGTCATCGTTTCTGAAATAATATTCTCTGTTTGGTAATCCAAGCCCGCCTTGCCATAAATACAATGCTTCTTGCTGACTGTTTTTTGAATCTTGCTCAACAAACATCCCGAATAAAACTCCGACTCCTTCTTTATGAAGCATTGCAGTAGTTTCAAATAAATCTTTTTTGTCTTTTATAGAATTTATTTTATCAAGTTCAGGTTGTATCGGTGAAATACCTTGCTCATCATTTTTAGTTGAGTCCATCCCGGTAAAATAATAATCGCCTATTTTTTGTTTATTGCTTCCGTTTGGAGCGCTGGACGCAGCAGCTTCCTGCAATATTCCTTTTAACCTGCTGTATGTTTCTTCATCTACTAGATTAGGCAGTCCCCAATACCGTTCGGATTTTGGAATTGGATTTTCTTTCATCCAGGTTCCAGTTGCATACTTAAAAAAATCAACTCCCGGATCAACGGTTGTATCCATTGCTTCAGTTAAAAAGTCGCCATTTGTTTTTTGCTGGGAAAAATTGAACCGGGCAAATAAAATGCAAAATAAAAATGCAAATAGTATAATTTTTTTCATGGCATTTAGTTTTTGTTTTAAAATAATAAATTTCAAATTATTTAGACACGCTTCAGCGAAGTGTCTATATAAAGTTTTTAATTAAGTTAAGATATAATAATTCCTATCATAATGATATTTTTCCCTTTGTCCTTCAAGCAACGTGAATTACGTAGAACCCCCTTTAATAAAAGGGGCGGGTGGGTGTTGCTTTTATTTTCAATCAAAATTAAAATGAGAAATCAACTTATTTGAAACTAAAGAATTGTATTTGTTTCAAATTAATTTATTAGTAAAGACGCTTCAAGCAAGCGTCTCTACAATAGTAATTCTAAATTTTATCGGCAGGAAAATACTTAATCAAAGATCAAGGAAAAAGGATAATAGCAAGTCTTTTTTTACTCTGTCATCCTACGAAGATAATTTATTTGGCCGAGATGATAATTCAAATGGCTAATTAAATGAACCAGGAAAAATGCTGTGCTGACATTTTTCTGCAAAAAGTTCTGCTTGTAAATATGATCCAGTTCCTTTTCATCAATGGAGGTTAATGAAGAATTAACTGATTCAATAGTTTCATCGATGTTTTTTAGTAGATCATCTTTAGGAATATCTTTACTTGCAAATTCGGCATCCCGGTTACGGACATAACCGCTGTGCCCTAAGTTTGCCCCTATAAATGTTTTTAAATTTCCGCAAAGATGAAGGCATAAATTTCCGGCTGTGTTAGTAACTTCGCCGGAAATCATCCATAAATTTTTTTCGTTTTTAAAAGAAGAAATTTCATCTTTAAGTTTTTTAAGATCACGGTCGAATAATTCGATAAAAGATTCTTTAAGCATTTTTACCCCATATTTAATTTAATGTTTGGTTAAGAATTTTTTCATTATAATCTTCTAAAATTGCTTCGGTAACATTTATAATGTGGTCACCGACTTTTTCACACGAATTAAAAATGTCGTTGTAAATCATTCCGCTTTTTAAATTATAATCTCCTTTTTCAATATTCTCAAAATATTCCTTCCTAAATTTATTCCGAAGTTCATTTATTTCAAACTCTTTTCCTTGTGCGGCGCTGTATTCTACTTTCTCATAAGGTGTTTTCAAATTTTCATGCATAATAGTCAAAGCCTGATCAAGAAGATTAAATGAAGATTTTAAATTTGTTAATTGTATCTCTGAAAATTTTATATTGTCTTCATCCATCTTTTCAATTGACCTGGATATCTGGTAAAAAATATCTCCGATTCTTTCTAAGTCACTTACAATACTCAATATGCTTCTGACTTTATTGGAAGCATCTTTACTAATTCTTCCTTCTGATATTTTTGCGAGATAATTAACTACTTCAACTTCAATTCTGTCTGTAGTTTGTTCGTACTTTAAAATTTTATCAAACAGCTTATGCCTTTTATTATTGGGATCAACGTTCAACAATTCCTGGACGAAGCCGGACATTTTGGAAACAATTTTTCCAAACTTTGCAACTTCTTTTTGTGCCTCAAGCAATGATAGTTCAGAAGTTTTCATCAGCCCGGTTCCAATATATTCAAGGTGATATTCTTCATCAGTATCTTTTGAAGGAACCATTAGTTTTACAATTTTAACAATCTGGGGAATGAACCAAACCAGCACCAAAGTATTGATTATATTAAATGAAATATGGAAAAGAGTAAGCGACCATTTAATAGCATGAAAGTTTGTGAAGGGCGAACCGGCTTCAGTGTTCATCATTATTTTATCGATCCCCTGAAGATACCATGGAAATACAATTAGCATCCATAAAACACCAAACACATTAAATATGAAGTGTGCCCTTGCAGCCCTTTTAGATTGAGTATTTGTTACTATAGCTGCGATGTTTGCTGTAATAGTTGTTCCGATATTTTCACCCAAAACTATTGCAGCGGCAATATCAAAAGTAATCCATCCGTTTTCACACATTACTAAGGTTAAAGCCATAGCAGCACTTGAGGACTGAACTATTATTGTAAACAATGTTCCAATTAAAATAAATAGAATAGTAGAAAAGATGCCCATGTTGGTCAGCCCTTTTAAATGAGCTAACATTTCAGGGCTAATTTCAGGCACAGAATTTTTTAAGGCTTCCAGGCCCATAAATAAAATAGCAAACCCTATTAAAAATTCACCCCATGATTTTAATTTATTGTTACGCATAAATGTTAATGGAAAACCAATCGCAATAATAGGCAGGGAATATGAAGCGACGCTAATTTTAGAAAAGCCAAATACTGTAACAAGCACAGCAGTTACCGTTGTTCCGATATTTGCCCCCATAATAACGCTGATTGCTTGTTTTAATTTAAGCAGGCCGGCATTTACAAAACTAACAATCATTACTGTCGTTGCTGAAGAGGATTGAATGACGCTTGTAACAGCAAAGCCGGTAAAAACTCCTGTAAATCTGTTTGTAGTCATTGCGCTTAAAATCTGCCGCATTTTATTACCGGCAACTTTTTGGATTCCTTCGCTCATTATCTTCATACCAAAAATGAAGAAACCTAATGCACCGACGAGCTTTAAAATATCGAATAAAAACAATTAAGTTCTTTCTCTCATTGTTTGTTGATTAGAAAATAGCCTTATTCAGGATCCAAAACTGATGCAGAGTAGCTTGATGGTTTATTGAGTTTGACATATTTCTCTTATAAAATTATATTCATAGCAAAATTATGAGCTTAGTTTTTTTGAGATTCATAAAGGGAAAAAGAGAAAGGTAATTTCTACAAATTTTTTAGTGAAGTTAAGCATGTAATTATTATCGCCCTTACCCTCTCTTATTCTATTTAGGATTCATAACCAATTAAATTTATTCATTCCTATTTAGTAAGACTTGTGTCCCCAAAATCAATACATGAACATAAAACTAATAAGATTTAAATCCAAAAATATTTTTGATATCAAATAAGAATTTTAATACCTGCAAAGAAAATAAGATAAAAACATATTTGAGAGTTGTATTTTTACAGAGTTTAAAATAAAAAAAGCCGTACTCTATACGGCTTTCCAATTTTTGAAGAAGATTTTTTAATACATCAAATCGAGCAGCTAATTATTTTCGGGAGCTAATTAAAATAACTTAATTATAAAAACGATAGCTGCTATAAAACTTAGTTCAATCATAATTCCGTTGATTATTCCAGTCAACACACATCCTTCAGATTTTTCCATGCTACCTTCTCCCAAAATTTTTTTTTGAACTATGTTTGTTCGGTCTATATTATTCAATGATTATGCCAGTCAATTTTTATAAGAAATTTTGAAAAATTCTAACATAGTGATGACTTTGTCAAAATATTATAGCTGAGTTTTTTCACAGGTACGAAAAATCATTCTCAACAGCGAAAATATTGATAACAAACAAACAATATTCATCACACTTTAAATACTAATAAAAAGTATTTTTAATTAAAAAACAATATTAGGCTAAAATTATTTTTCACTTAAATAAATACGGCAAAAGCTCATTTATACCTTCTGCAATATATGTGCAGCAGAAAATATTCCTTAAGATTATTAATCGAGCTTATATACTTAAATAACTTTTTTTTAGTTTTTTTAAAATTTCACAACTTTCTGGCAACTACAACTGTGGATTTAAGAGTTTCCACAACTCCTGAATTACCATTCAATGCTTCAATTAGTATAATATAAATCCCAATTCTAAGTGTGTGATTTGCATCATCCAGGCCGTTAAAAACTATTGACCCACTGTTCCCGCTCGCCTGATTATTTAAAATCGTTCGAACCAATCTTCCTTTGCTGTCAAAAACTTTCACTCTAATTTGTGCAGTGGGTTGGGAGAGTTTATAATTAATTATAGTAAAATCTTCAAAGCCGTCATTATCTGGAGAAAAAGGATTTGGTGAGACAGAAATATTTGAAGCATTGTTTTTTTGTTCTGTAAAAATACTGTTTTGTTTTCCGGGTGTAGCTCCATTTGGATTTACAGAACTGCTCCAGTTAAATTGATCGTTGCCACCCAATGAAGGATTTATTCTTTCGAGTGAAATATTTTTTGTTGAAATGAAATTTTTATTTTGCCAGTTGTCAAAGTAGTAAACTGAATCAATTGTATTTCCAAATAAATCTTTTAGAAGGATTAATTCACCCGAATTTGAAAAGCCAAGTGAAGAGACATTTAAAATAGTTTTTAAAGAATAGTTATCAAGATTGTATTTGCTATTAATAAGTGAATCGGCAGCCAAAACAAAAAATGAGTTTTGTGGGATGGAGAGACTTACTTTGGATAACTTATACTGGTTTCCATTTTCATCTTCAATTTTCCATCCACCGATGTTTATCGAATCACTGCTCAAATTGTAAAATTCAATGAACTCGGAATTATCAACATCAGGGTCATACATAATTTCATTAATTACTAAATCGTTTCTTTTTGCCGGCTTAAAATTAATAATTGAATTTACTTTGCCTGGAGTGCTTTTACTTTTGCTTAATGATGTCATCCAATTTGTACTGTCGTTTGATTGTGCATTAAATGAAATCCGCTCCAATGAAAAATCATTTCCTCCGCCCCAGGCAGATTTATAATTGACACTATCAATAACTTCGTTTCTAAAATCAAAAAGAATTATTCCGTCGTTTGTATTGCTAAGTGTTCCAAAATTTGCAATAAAAACTTTTGAAGTAACTTCAGGGTGGTATGAAAAGAATGAGGTATCTTTTGCAATTATAAAATATTCGTTTGGATTTATAACTTCATCTTTACTTGTAATTAAATTTTTTGTGGGGGATGGAAGTAAATCACTTATGCTCCAATCTTTAATATCTATTTCTTGACTAGATTTATTCACAAATTCAATCCATTCAGGTTCATTAGGTGCCGGATCGTACATAATTTCATTTATGATTACAGATGTAGAAGAATAGCCCGGCTGAATGTCCGCAGATAATAAATTATTAGTTGTATCCTGGTCGCTTGGAAATTCAGCCTTAACAAAAAATCTTTTTTTAGTTTGAAGATTTTTAATGGTATAGCTAAACTTGATTATTACTGAATCATTTGCACTTAAATTAGAAACTGTTTTTGATTCTAAATTTAAATCCGGGATAGAGTCAAAATTAGTATCTTCATAAAGCAAAGCATTAAAGCTTGAATTATTTTTCCCGATATTTTTTATTCCAGCGGTAATAGAAACATCATCACCAAAAAAAGGTTTTAATGGAGAGAAAATCATATTTGAAACTGCAATATCAAAATCTTTTTGAGTCACAGAATTTATTTCACCCGGAGTTGCTTTAAACGGACTTTGGGACGTAGCCCAGTTTGATGAATCAGTAGATGATTTATCCGGATCTTTTCTTTCAAGCGACCTTCCATTGTTGCCGCCCCAAATAAATAAGTATTCAAGCGAATCAATTGTGCGGTTTAATGAATCGATTAATACAATTCTGTCGCCGCTGTTATTTAAAGTAGGAAAGCTGGCTTTAACATACTTTGATTTTATATTATAATAATTTTTAATGGAACTATCTTTTGTAATTACAAAATATTCTTTTGGATTAAGTGACTGAAAATTTTTAACAACAACGACCGTATCATTTTCATCAGCAATTTTATAATTTTTTAGATTGATGGTTTTATTGCTCCTATTAAAAATCTCAATCCATTCCGGCTGCGGAGAAGTAGGTGCATACATAAATTCATTAATAACTAAATCATTTCTTCCTTCGTTTATTTGTACGGCGGAAATTTTAGTAAAGGCAATATTGTTTGTAGTATCTTCATCATTTGAGAAATTAATTTTAGCAATAAATAAATTTATTCCATTATCAAAATTACTTGTAGAAACATCATAAACGGCGCTGTCATTAGGCTGAACAACATTCCCTGTGAGACTTGAAATCAATTCATTTGACTGGACAATCGAATCTTTATTTATATCTTTATAGAATTGAATTTGATAATTTTTAGATGGTGAAAGTCCCGTATTTTTAATTTTTATTTGAAAACTTATTGTTTCACCAATTACTGCAAAATCTTTCTCTGGCTTGAATGATATAATCTTTAAATCATAATTTTTAGGAGTAATTGAATTAACTTTTCCCGGAGTAGCTTTATTTAAGCTTTGTGAAGTACCCCAATTTGATTGAAATGTAGTAGTTTTATTAATTGAAATTCTCTCCAAAGATTTTCCCCCTGTTGAGCCGCCCCATGAAGGAAGATATTCAAGACTATCTAAAACAACATTCAAAGAATCTTTAATTACTACAGCATCTCCGGTATTATTTAAAGAGGGAAAATTGGAAACAACTATTGGAGAACCGACAATATATAAATTTAAAATTGATGAATCCTTACTGATTACTAAAAAGCTCTTTGCATCAAGATTAAAATTATTTTGTATTACTTTTACTTTTGTGGAATTATCAGAAATAGACAAACCTTTCAAGTTTATCGCTGATGAAGACCTATTATAAATTTCAATCCATTCAGGGGTCACCTGAAGAAGGAGCGTACATTATTTCATTTATAACAATATCATTGTATTTATTTCCCGGCGGAAAAACTGTGAAGGAATAATATTTAATATTATTGGATGTGTCTTCATCATTTGAAAAAATCACTTTGGCTATAATATGATAATCATTATTAGTTAATGAATTTAAAACCGTTATTGCTGAAATAGAATCACCGGCAGCAAGATTTGAATATTGTTGATTAAAAATCAGTTCATTAGAACTTCCAGTTGAATCAAAATTAACATCATTAAAAATTTCAACTGAATAATTGCCTGCTGACTGCAAACCAATATTTTTTACTTTAACATTTATAGTAACATTATCGCCATCAATTGGCTGAACTGGAGTAATAGATATAGATGATAATGATAAATCAAAATCAATTGGAGTAACAGAATTTTTAAATCCCGGGGTTCCATTTATAGTTAATGAATTTGCCCAGTTTGACGCTGAATTATCATTTGTCATTAATATTTTTTCATCTGAAATACCTGCGCTATTATTTGCAGAATATGTGTAGGTTGAGAGAGTATCGCTTAAGGGATCTAATAAATATAGACTTCTATCGGAGGTATTCGCCATCCCGGATGATCCAAAAGCATTATCACTTATTTTTAATACTAAAGCTATTGAAGGAATTAAAGATTTATAAATTCCATTTTGAAAATCATAATCACCTTCAAAAATAACTGCAAAAGAATTGGGCGGTAATAAGGTTGAATCATTTACTGCTATAATTAAGTCTGGACTTGATGTTTGATATTTTATTTTAAATCCATTTAAATCAACAGTGTCAGTTTCACTTGTATTGTACAGTTCAATAAATTCATTATTCCCGCTTTGGGGATTAAACATTATCTCGCTGAAGATAATAGAAGTACCACTTTGAGAGTATATAAAAGCAAAGGGGCTAAGTAATAATAGAAATAGAAATGTTTTCACAATACAATAAATATTTCTTAAAAGAATTAAATTGGTTTTGAAATTAAGCGTTAAGTTTAATTTTAGCAAATGAAGTAGATTGTCATTTATACTTTTTCAAATGCTTCAAAGTAAAATAATCAAATAAAAAATTTGGAAGCAGTTTTATAAACCTAGCTCCCCAGACAATCGGGAAAGGGAATTGGATAATCTTTTTTTCTTTTTTAATTCCCCTTAAAATAATTTTTGCTGCTTTGCTTACATCCATTAAGAACGGCATAGGAAATTCATTTTTGTCTGTCATTGGAGTTTTAACATAGCCTGGCTTTACAGTTAATACCTTGATATTATGCAATGAGAGTTCGACTCTTAAGCTCTCTAAAAAAGATGAAGCCGCAGCTTTGCTTGCACTGTAAAAACCGCTTTTGGGGAATCCTCTAACATCAGATAAACTTGAGACCCCTACAATCATTCCGTTTTTTCTTTGCTTAAAGCTTCCGGATAATTCTATCGCGAAATTAATAATACCCATTACGTTTACATCAATAATTTGTTTTGCAGCGGAATGTTCTGTGTTTTCAGTTAAAGCTCTTTTGCTTGTTCCGGCATTTAAAATAGCAATATCTATTTCACCAAACTTTTCTCTAGTTGCAGTAATGGAATTTTTTATGTCATCAAGTTTAGTAACATCACATTCAATCGGAAGTATTTCGCTGTTATTATTTTTTAATTTAACTGCAAGCTCATTCAATTTATTTCTTCTTCTGGCAAGTATTGCAAGTTTACATTTTTCTTTTGATATTTCTTCGGCGAGTGCTAATCCGATTCCGCTGGAAGCCCCTGTTAATAAAATAACTTTTCCGGTAATGTCCATAATGAAGTAAAATTAGATTAGTAGAATTTATTCTTGCTTCAAAAATACTCTAATCTGATTTAAAGATGAACGGGATTTGAAAATGAATTTGTAGTTTAGATTGAAAAAATTTATGCAATTATCAAAATATAAGCCAAAACTTCTTTCAAATTTAATTGCAAATTACTATGTTTGTTACAAAAATTATTCCAATGATGATTAATGTTTGGCAGTAATATAATAACAGTTGATGAAGTATTAGTAAGGCCTGAGATAGTTGAAACACATTTTGCCTGTGATTTGGAAAAATGTAAAGGTGCTTGCTGCACTCTGGAAAGCAAATTCGGAGCTCCTTTACTTCAGGAAGAAGTTGAAAAAATTGAGGAAATTTTACCGATAGTAAAAGAATATCTTCCCCCTCGTCATCAAAAAGAGATAGATATTAACGGATTTTATAAAATTCACGATAATGAGCTGATGACCGGAAGTGTGGATTACAAAGCATGTGTTTTCGTTTATTTTGAAGGAAAAATAGCTAAATGTGGTATTGAAAAAGCCTATAATGACGGAAAAATTGATTTTAAGAAACCAATATCCTGTCATTTATTCCCAATAAGGGTTTCAAATTTAGGCGGCGATATTTTGCGGTATGAAAATTTCAGCGAATGTGAGCCTGCACTGCAAAACGGAAAAAACAAGCAAGTTAAAATAATTGATTTCTGCCAGGAATCGTTGGTTCGACAGTATGGCAAGAAATGGTATAGTAAATTAAAGGAGATAGCCGGGAAATAATATGTTATCATTACATCAAAGATTGTCGCAGCAGCAAAAGCTTTCGCCTCAACAGATTCAATATCAAAAGCTTTTACAATTGAATACTTTGGCGCTTGAGCAGAGAATTAAAAATGAACTAGAGATAAACCCTGTCCTTGAAGAGGTAATGGAAGGTGAAATGGAGCTAACTCAAGAAAAGGAAAAGGACGATTCGACTGAAGAAGAGTTTGAAGAATATGACAGCAGCAGTGAAGAGTTCGAATTAGAAGACTTCATGAATGATGAGTATGATTCTTCGGATAGAGTTAACAGAAGTGGCGATGATGAAGTTTATCAGCCTTTAACTCCTGCAAAGGAAACTTTAACCGAGTATTTGACTGAACAATTAAGAATGATGGAGCTTGATGAAGATTATTTTACATTAGGCGAAGAAATTATAGGCAACCTTAATGATGACGGATATTTAAAAAGAGATTTGCCTGATATTTTAACAGAGCTTGAATTGTTTGAGCATATTCATATTCCTTCTAAAAAAGCAGAGGAACTACTGGAAAAAATTCAAAAGTTTGATCCGATCGGAATTGCTGCCCGTAGTTTACAAGAATGCCTTTTAATTCAGCTTCGTAATTCTAATTTTGATACTTACTACACTTACTTAGCTGAGCAAATGTTAATGCTTCATTTCGATGATTTCACAAAAAGAAGATTTGATGCATTAAAGCAAAAGATGGAATTGACGGATGAATCATTGAAGGCTACAATTGATTTGATACAGCATTTAAATCCAAAGCCAGGCGAAGGCAATATTGCAAGTGACGAGCTGAACCAAATTACTCCTGACTTTTTAATCGAAAAAATTGAAGATAATTTTGTTATTACTTTAAATGATAAAAGCCTGCCTTCGGTCACAATCAGCAGAACTTATCTTGAAATGATTGATGCCAATAAAAAATCAAAAAAGAACGATAGAGAAAAAAATACTTATAAATTTTTAAGAGAAAAATTTGAATCGGCAAAATGGTTTATTGCCTGCATTCAGCAGCGCAGGGAAACTTTAATGAAAATCATGAGAGCGATTCTTGAAAAACAATATGAGTTTTTTGACAAAGGGCCGAAATTTTTGAGACCGATGATTTACAAAGATATTGCCGAAGAAATTATGATGGACATTTCCACCATCAGCCGCGTAGTTAATGGTAAATATGTTCAAAGCCCGATGGGTATACATGAGTTGAAATATTTCTTTAGTGAAGGTTTAATAACCGATTCGGGCGAAGAAGTTTCAAACAAGCACATTAAGGAAAGATTAAAAGAATTAATTTTAGCTGAAGATAAAAAATCTCCATATAGCGATGACAAGCTTGCTGAAATGTTGAATGATGAAGGAATTCATATTGCCAGAAGAACAGTTGCAAAATATCGTGAGCAGCTAAGGCTCCCGATTGCCCGTTTAAGAAGAGAATTATGATCTCATATGTTATCGATGTTCTTTTAATCATATTTTTATTTCTTGTTTTCGGTTATACGCATTCGCTTTTTGCCTCTAATAAATTCAAACGGCTTTTCATTCCTAAGCTAGTAAATAAAATTGCTTTTTATCGTTTAGGGTATAATATAGTTTCATTATTAACCTTGTATATTTTTTATGAAATTTCGCCTAAACCTGATATAGTAATTTATGACTTACCTGGTCCTTACGATGTCATTATTTTAATTCCTCAATTTTTAAGTTTAGCTGGCCTATTGTGGTCATTTAAGTATTTTTCAGGAAAAGAATTTCTTGGTATCAAGCAAGTTGAAAGATATTTGAAAGGTGATTATCATACAGATGAACTGGATGAAAAATTGACTTTAAAAATTTCGGGGCCATATAAATTCAGCAGACATCCGGTATATTTTTTTAGTATTCTTTTTTTGCTGTTCCGACCGATTATGGATTTATTTTATGTAACTGTTTTTATCTGTTCAGTTGTTTATTTTTACATAGGCTCCATTTATGAAGAAAGAAAATTAGTAGAAAACTTCGGTGAAATTTATAGAGAATATCAAAATCAAGTTCCAAGAATTTTTCCCACAAAATTATTTCAACCTTACCGGAATAACCTTGCAGCCGGTGAATAAAGTAAAATCATTTTATTTAAAATATTTTTTTATTGTATTCGTCTTAATAATTACGGCTAATATTTTTGCTCAAGATACTGTTATTGCAAAAGTTGGCCCTTTAGAAATTACTAAAGAAGAGTTTACAGAAAGATATGAATTGGTACCGCAGCTAACAAAACCAGATGGGCAAACGTCAAATAAGTATAATTTACTTTATTCATTAATTGCAGAAAAGCTTTGGGCACTTGAAGCTGAACATGAAAATCTTGATACGGCTTTGATTATGCAGACTGCATATAAAAGTGTAGAGAAGATGTATGTCAGGGATGCATTATTTAAAATTGAAATTGCCAGCAAAGTTAAAGTAACTAATAAAGATATTTTAAATGATTTAAAAAGATACTTTTCTGATTTATCAGTAAGCAGCTTAATAGAAAAAGACTCAACAGCAATTTATGATGATTATAATAAGCTTAATTCTGGAATTGCATTTGATTCATTAGTAAAAATGTATAATAAAGTAGTTGATACAACATTAATTAAATATGGAGAAATGGATGAAGCGAATGAGACTTTATTTTATAGTTTAAAGATTGGTGAATACACTGCGCCGGTAAATACAGGCAATAGCTGGGCTATTTTTAAAATTAATGATATAAAAACCAAATCTTATAGTTCTGAAGATATAAGTGCTGCGACTCTAAAAATTAAAAAAATTATCGAAGAAAGGAAGACGGATAAAGTTTATCAAAAATATTTAAATAAATTTCTTGCCGACATGCATGTTGAAACTGACGGTGATATTTTCTGGCGAATTTCAGATTTACTTACAAATGAGCTAGGTGAAAGAAAAATAAAAGAAGCAATTCCTGACAGTCAAAATGTAAATCTTGATTCGGATGATATATTAAAAATAGAATCTGAGTTGGGTGAAGAAGTATTAAATAAACCTTTTATAAAATTTAAAAAAGACCCGGTTACTGCAGAAATGTTTTTAAGACAATTTTTGTTTGATGGATTCTATCTAAAAAAAGTAGATGAGAAAATCGTCTCGGAAAAATTGAATGCGCGTGTGAAATCATTCATTGAAAGTGAATTGTTAGCAAGGGAAGGTTATAGGAGAGGGCTTCAAAATTTGCCGGAAGTTAGATCGCAGTTGGATATGTGGCGGTTAAATTATCTTGCCAAATTATTTAAGCAAAAATTTATTGATTCTGTTAAAGTCACTGATGATGAAGCTTATCAATATTATTTAACTAAAAATGAATCAAAAATGGAAAATCCCCCTGAAGTTAATATTCTTGAAATATTAACTGATAGCCTGGATGTTGCTGAAAAAGTGCTTGATGAAATCAAAGATGGAATTGATTTTAGAAGGCTTGCTTCAATTCACACAAAAAGAAAATGGACAAGAGATAAAGGTGGTGAATTTGGATTTTTCCCCTCGACAATGTACGGAAAGATAGGCAGCACCGCTGCAAAAATGAAAATTGGAGAATTATACGGTCCTTTGAAAGTGAAAGAAGGATTTTCAATTATAAAATTAATTGGGAAAAAAGAAGCAGAAAAAAATAAAGTTGCACCATTTGACTCTGTAAAAAGTGAAATGAAAAAAGAAGCTCTCTATCAAAAGCTAAGTAAATACATTATTAATTATACAGCAAAACTTGCTGATAAATACAGAGTTAAAATTAATAAAGCTGTGTTTGATAATCTGCAATTAAAGGATTTAAAAACTTATGTATTCCGCTACATGGGCTTTGGTGGAAGAATAACAGCCGTTCCACAAACCTTTAATTTTACTGAATGGGTTCCTTTGTGGGAAAACGGGCAGAAAGTGAATCCATAAAAATTGTTTATTGTCATTATGCTTTTTTAATTTTGTGCGTTTGTTTACTGTGATTAAATGAATCGAATTATTTATGGGTTTGCATTTGTCATTTTAAATACTTAACAATCCGGCAGCTGTCGGATATAATACTGAAATGTAAAGGAGAATTTTAATTAGATGGAAAACGTAATAAGAGCAACAACAATACTTGGAATAATTCAAAATGGGCAAGCAGCACTTGGCGGAGACGGCCAGGTTACCTTAGGCAATACTGTCATGAAACATAATGCAATGAAGATAAGAAAAATCGCTAATGGTAAAGTACTATGTGGATTTGCCGGTGCGTCCGCTGATGCTTTTACTTTGATGGAAAGATTTGAAGACAAGCTTGAACAATATAGAGGGAATGTTCATCGTGCTGCTGTTGAATTGACAAAAGACTGGCGTACGGATAAATATTTAAGAAAGCTTGAAGCAATGCTTGCGGTAGTAACCGAAGATAAAGCTTTAGTAATTTCCGGGAACGGGGATGTTATTGAGCCGGATGATCAAATTGTTGCAATTGGTTCGGGCGGAATGTATGCTCTTGCCGCAGCAAAAATGTTAAAGCAGTACACTAATCTTTCTGCAAAAGAAATAGTTGAGAAAGCATTAATGACTGCTTCAGAAATTTGTATTTATACAAATGATAAAATTAATGTTGAAGAAATTGAGAAATAAAAACGGATATAAGAAAATGGAAAAAATTGAAATGAAAGAATTAACTCCAACTCAAATTGTAAAGGAGCTTAACAATTATATAATCGGACAAAATGAAGCTAAGCGTGCTGTGGCAATTGCCCTTAGAAATAGATGGCGAAGGCAGCAGGTTACCGGTGATATTAAAGATGAGATACTTCCCAACAATATAATTTTAATTGGGCCGACCGGAGTTGGTAAAACTGAAATTGCCAGGCGTCTTGCTAAATTAGCTCAGGCTCCTTTTGTAAAAGTTGAAGCATCTAAATTTACCGAAGTGGGTTATGTTGGAAGAGATGTTGAATCAATGATAAGAGATTTAACTGATTTTGCGGTTAATTTGGTTAAAGCAGAGAAGACCGCGGAAGTGCAGCATAAAGCTGAAGCTCTTGCAGAAGAAAAGATTTTAGACATTCTAATTCCGCCTGTTAAAAAAGTTCATGCTGCAAGTTCAAATTCAGATGATAATAATGAAGAAAATAATGAGCAATTTCAGAATATAAAAACCCGCGAGTGGATGAAGCAGAAATTAAATAAAGGTGAAATGGATGATAAGATGATTGAGTTTGATGCTTCGGTCCAAACTGCAGTTGGCATGCAAGTATTAGGCCCAATGGGGCTAGACGATATGGGAATTAATTTCCAGGAAATTCTTGGAAATATGATGCCTAAAAAAAAGAAAAAAAGAAAAACATCAATTGCTGAAGCAAGACAAATAATTGCTCAGGAAGAAGCACAGAAATTAATAGATATGGATGCAGTTCAAAGAGAAGCAATTCAAAGAGTTGAAAACTCAGGAATTGTTTTTATTGATGAAATAGATAAAGTAGCAGGAGGAGGGAAATCACAAGGCCCGGATGTTTCCAGGGAAGGTGTTCAAAGAGATTTGCTTCCAATTGTTGAAGGCTCAAATGTTAATACAAAATATGGTGCGGTTAAAACTGATCATATTTTGTTTATTGCTTCAGGTGCATTTCATGTTTCAAAACCATCTGATTTAATTCCTGAACTTCAAGGAAGATTTCCAATTCGTGTTGAATTGAGAAGCTTGACTGAAGAAGACTTCATTAAAATTCTTACAACTCCACAGAATGCTTTACTAAAACAATATAGTGCTTTATTAGAAACCGAAGGGGTTAAATTAAAATTTACTGAAAGCGGAATTAAAGAAATTGCCCGTGTTGCAACAGAAGTAAATGAAAATGTAGAGAACATAGGTGCAAGAAGGCTTCATACAATCCTTACAAGTTTACTGGATGAAATTCTTTTTGATGTGCCGGATAAAATTCCTACTGAAACAGTAAAAATTGATGCAAAAGTAGTAAAAGAAAAACTCGATAAAATTGTAAAAGATAGAGACTTGAGTAAATATATCCTGTAAATAAATATAAAATCACGAAAAATTTTGATACCCAGGCTTGTATTATATTAATAACCCGGTTTTAATTTTAAGCTGGGTTTTTTTTAAAGTTGAAAGTTTTATTAAAAACTAAACAAATATTTTTCCAAATCTATTTCTGATTACCTGGCATATCTTTTGTGTTGAGTATACTTCGCCATTAACCAAATAAAATCTTTTTAATACAATAGGAATCCCGATTTTATGTCCAGATTTGTTTTATCAATAGAAAATTTGCAGACTAATTTTGATATAAATTTATTCAAAGAGAGTTTAACAGAAATTTCCTCTAAAGAAGAGATTCAAATAAAAATAGACAGCAGCTCAAAGTTATTATATAGCTATTTAAGTCATGAACCTATTAAAGGCCAACGATATTTTGAGGATGAAAACTGGACAGTGTTTCTTGCTGGAGAATTAATAGATTATTCTACCGTTCCATTTAAAAAGATTATTGATATTATTGATAGAAAAAGCTTCAATGAATTTAAAAATTTAAATGGAGTTTTTGCAATAATTGTGCGTAATAAAAAAGAAGAAAAAAATTATATAATTAGTGATCGCCGTTCCCAATATCCATTATACTATTATTTTAAAAACGAAACCGCAATAATATCTTCCGATCTATCATCCTTTTGCAGATTATTAGATTCCGCTAAGTTTAATGAAAAGTGGTTATACGATTATATGTTTTTTCATTATCCTATAGGTGACGGTACTTTTTTAGAAAATGTAAAAAGGCTTTCCTATTCTTCTGTGTTGATTTATTACAATAAAACAAAAGAAATAGAGATTATAAAGTATGCAGAAAAATTTCAGAAAAAGGAGAACTTATTAAAAGGCAAAGAAGGAATTGAATACGCAAAAGAAGTTTTTAAGAGAAGAGTTCCTAAATATTTTGAAGGCCCGGATAACATAGCCTGTGCTTTAACCGGAGGTTGGGATGGGAGGACTAATGTTGCTTTAGCACCAGATAGAAATAAAATTACAACATATACTTATGGAAGTAATGATTGTAGTGACTTTGTATCTTCTAGAAAAGCAGTAAAAAAAATAAAAACTAATCATTTAGAAATAAATTTTGATGATGAATTTATTGAGGGTTTAAAAACCGAAATGTTCGAAACAGTTTTTCTTTCATCGGGCACACAGTCAATTCAAAGATCAACATTGCTAGGTGTGTATTCAAGGCTTGCAGATTTTTCTGTAGTACTAAGTGGAATTAACTACGATGGGTTATTTAGAGGGAATGTCGGCGGGCCAAGTTTAGTTTCACCTTACGTTATTAACATATTTAAGAATGGAAGAAAAGATTTTGATCTTAAAGACAGCCACAATGTGTTTTTAGGTGTAAATGGAAAAATATCAAATGAAATAACAGAAAGATTCAATTTAATAGAAAATGAATTTGGTGATTTACACTTGGCTGAGAGTCATTTGCTTTATACTAACTATATGTGTGACCCTCAATATTTTTTAGGCGAATATAAAATTGCCGAATTGTTTACAACATTAAGAGTACCAGCCTGGGACTATGAAATAATTGATTTAGCTTTTTCAATTGAGCAGAGCACATTAAATTTTTCCGAGCTTGTACGTAATCAAAGAGGGGCGCAAGATACAATGGTTTTACAAGCAAACCTAATTTCAGAATTTGCGCCTGAATTATTTAATGTACCTATAAAATTATCAAGTCCAAAAGAAGTATTAAAAAATGAATTTTTATTTAACCTATATGGGCAATATAGAAGAGCAACGAATAAAATCAGTAAAAACATACTTTACAGAAATCAAAAACCGCTGGAAGATTGGAATAGTTGGCTGAATGTAAATCATAAAAGCACTGTTGATAATTTAATTTTTTCAAATGAATCCTTAATTCAAAATTATTTTACGAAAGATTATTTGCGTGAAATTAAAACAAAAAGAGACCATCGTACAATTGGAAAATTGTGTACAATTGAAATAATATTAAGATTAATAAATAATAAATGGAAGAAATTTTGGTAAAAATTTATTTTCACTATATTGTTATTATTAGTCTAAATAAAAATAATAGCTCGCCATTGGCAATAAAAATAAATCAAATAGTGAATAAGGGGTGAAATATTAGTGCCTAGATTTTTAGTTTCCATAAATAATTCTGAAATCAATTCAAATATAAAAGTTATTAAAGATAGCATTATAGAACCGTCTACTAAAGAAGAAGTTCAAGTTAAAATAGAAAACAATGCAATTTTCCTATATACTTATTTAATTCATCAGCCCTTAAAAGGAGAAAGATTTTTCAGTAATGAACATTGGGCAGTAATGTTCTTAGGAGAAATTGTTGACTTTGAGAAAATCCCATTTCAAAAAATAATTGACATTATAAAAAATAAAACTTTTGAAGAGTTCAAAAATTTTAACGGAATCTTTGCAATTATAGTTTATGATAAAGTTAAAGATGAATATTTTGTTATAGGTGATCAGAGAGGCCAATATCCGATATATTATAGTTTATATAAAAATACATTTATAATTAGTTCAGAGCTTTCATCTTATTGCAGAATATTTGATCAAGCAGAATTTAATGAAAAATGGCTATATGATTATATGTATTTTAATTTTCCATTAGATGGTGAAACTTTTCTAAAAAACGTTAAAAGACTTTCATATTCTCCTGTCCTACAATTTTGTAATAAAACTAAAGAAGTTAAAATCACTAAATACGCTGATGTATTTAAAAAGAAAGAACAAATTGTAAAAGGACAAAATGGTTTAGACTACGCAAAAGAAGTTTTTGGCAAAAGAGTTCCATTATATTTTGAGGGATCTGATAAAATAGCATGCGCACTAACAGGTGGTTGGGACGGCAGAACAAATGTTGCTTTAGCTCCAAATAAAAAAATGTTAACTGCATATACATATGGTGGAAAAAATTGTCAAGATTTTATTTACGCAAATTATATTGTAGAAGCTTTAGATATAAATCATAAAAAGATTTTATTCGATGATGGATTTACTTCTGAATTGCCGGAACTTATTAAAGAAATTGTTTATTTGACATCCGGGCTTCAGTCAATACAAAGAGCAACCTTATTAAAGGTTTATTCCGAACTTTCAGAATATGCTATAGTTATAAGCGGGATTCATTATGATGGATTATTTAGAGGGCACATTGGCGGCCCAAGCATAATTTCAGATGGAGTTAGGAGTATTTTCAAAAATGGTCCAAAAAATATCGTTCTAGAATCCTTTAAAAATATGTTTAAGGTAGATCATAAAGAATTTTCAGATTATATAAAATTTAAAGTAGATAAGCTTGAAGAAGTTTGTGGCAATCTTCAAACTCCAGAAGGGCAGTCAATTTTTAATAATTATATAATGTACCCAAATTACTTTGCGGGAGAATATAAAGTAGCTGAACGATTTTCAACTTTAAGGATTCCGGGCTGGGATTTAAATATAATTGATTTATCATTTACAATTGAACAAAGCAGCCTAACATACTCCGAATATGCCGGTAATAAAAGAGGGGCAAAAAAATCAATGATGCTTCAATCATTTCTTATTTCACAATTTGCTCCAAAGTTAATGAATGTCCCAACATTAAGCATGACAACCCCTAAAGCTGTACTTTCAGATGAATTTACTTTTAAGTGCTATTACTATTATAGGAAAGTAATTAATAAATTTAATAACACATTTTTATATAGGAATCAAAAGCCTCTCGAAGATTGGGGAAATTGGCTTAATGTAGACCACAGAAAATTAGTTGATGATTTGATCTTTTCAAATATGTCATTAGTCCGGAATTATTTTACTGAAAATTATTTGAATCTAATTAAAGATAGTCGAAATCACAGAATTATCGGCAAGCTTTGCACAATAGAAATAATATTACGATTAATTAAAAATAAATGGCAAAGGTTCTGGTAAACTGCTAAACAGTTTGAATAATTTCCTTCCGTAAGATGAACCTATCTTACTTTTATTTTATTTTGATGGAGAAGTAGAGACAATAGATATTTTGTAATTTTCAATAAAATAATTAGCTCCAATTCTTATAATTATAATAACTTCTTATATATTTGTACAGTTACATCAAAAATAATTTTCGCAATTGATGAACATTAAAACTGCATTCCCACAAAAATTTATAATTAGACTATTAGCTTTTTTATTAGCTGTTATTGTCCTTTTAATCTTTAGCGGCATAAGTAAACAAGCAGATCATCAGATAGAAAATGTTTTTTATCATATAAAAGGGCAGACCCAGCCGGATACTAATATTGTAATAATTCATTTGACGGAAAGCGATATAGATAAGTTAGGGCAATGGCCTATCAAAAGAAGCTACTATGCATTGATAATTAATAGTCTAACCAAGCAGAATGTTAAAAAGATTGGGCTTGAAATATTTTTAAGTGCAAAATTTGTTACACAGACTTTGTATGATCAGTTATTAACTAAAGAAATCGAAAAATCCGGAAAAGTTGTATTAAGCTCCTTGGCAGGTGAAATAAAATCTTCAAACAATAATTTTGTAACTGATTCTCTGAGCTATCCAAGTCCTAAGCTTTTAAACGAAAATATTAAAACTGGCCATATCAATTATTTTAAAGATGGTAATGAAATAAAAATTCCTATTGAAATTAAATCATTCAATACTACAGAATATGCTTTTAGTTACCAATTAAATCACATTAAGAATTTGGAAATAGATGAGCGTACGTTATCCGGTAGTTCGTTACTTAATGTCAACTTCCACTCTAGCTGGACGAAGTTTAAAAGTTATAGCTGGCTGGAATATTTTAGCCTTCTTCAAAAAAATGATCCGGCATTAAAAAATCTTGAAAACAAAATAGTAGTCATTGGTGTTAGCGATCCACAGCTTTCTCCGGCCATTTCAACTTACTTTGATGATGATCTTCCCGGAGTTGCTCTACACGCATTTGCTATCGATAATTTACTAAATCATTCCATGCTTGACGATAGCTTTATAAATTATTCTAAAGCATTTTTCCTTTGCACTCTTTTGATTTTTCTTTTTTTCAATATGAAACGATATCCTTCAAAGCTGTTTAAGCATTATTTACTTTTATTTTTTGCATTCATTATTCCGACGTTTTTACTTTTTTCTATTTATGAATTGCAGCTTGCTTATAGCTGGTTTATTATTCCGCTAATGGTTTTGGTCTCGGTAGATTTAGTTAACTGGCTAAAAGAAAAACAATATACATTTGAAATTGCAATAGATGAAGCTGCTATTCTTAAATCTCATTTAAACAAAAAAGAAGCAGAATTAGAAAAGCTTCAGGAAGAATTAGATGTTACAGGCGAAAAATCAGATTCGTTAGTTAATAGAATTAAATCTTTGAAATCCGATATAGATAGATTAAAGCTTAAAGAAGAAGATGAGGTTGAAACTGAAAAAGTACCTGAAGAAAAAGTCAATGTTTTTCATGGTATAATCTATCGTTCAAAGATTATGTCGAAAATTGTTGATCTAATTTCTAAGACCGCACCGGAAGATACTAACATTCTTATCCTGGGTGAAAGCGGTACCGGTAAAGAGTTAGTCGCACAGGCGGTTCATACTTTAAGTAAAAGAAAAGATAAAAATATTATTGCAGTAAATTGCGGGGCTCTGTCTGATTCTTTATTGGAAAGTGAATTGTTTGGACATGTCAAAGGTGCATTTACCGGAGCTGTAAATGATAAAGTCGGAAGATTTGAAGCGGCAAATAACGGAACAATCTTTCTTGATGAAATTGCTGAAACAAGCGAGAACTTCCAGGTTAAATTACTAAGAGTAATTCAAACTGGTGAGTTTGAAAAAGTAGGTTCATCTGTTACTCAAAAAACTGATGTAAGAATTGTTGCTGCTACAAATAGAAATTTGGAAACATCAGTTAAGGAGAAAAAGTTTAGAGAAGATTTGTATTACCGTTTGAATGTAATAAAAATCGAACTGCCGCCGCTAAAGGAAAGAAAAGATGATATTGCAATTTTAGCACAAAAGTTTTTGGAAAGGGAAGCAGCCAATATGGTTTTATCCCGGGCTGCTTCAGAAGTTCTGAATGAATATGAGTGGAAGGGAAATGTGAGAGAACTTGAAGCAGTTATTAAACGTGCCGCCATTTTCTGTAAATCAGCAAATAGAAAAATTATTCAATTAGTCGATTTGCCGGAAGAAATTGTTAAAGGAGTGAAATTTAATTTTGAGGACCTGGTTCTTGATTCACTTAGAGAGAAAAGGTTTTCTCATTCGTCGATTACGGAAACAGCGGTTGAACTGGGAAATGTCAGCCGCACATTAGTTTCTGAAAATTTTAGAGGCACTGCTCTGAAAGCGTTGGTAGAAAATGATTTTGACTTAAGCAAAGCTGTTGATTTTATTTCTGCCATTGATGATGAGGATGTTAAAGAAAAAGTTAAAAATAAAATTCAGTTGTTCATTAAGAATATTGAAGGTGATATAAATAAGCTGGATAACAAGGAGTTTGATTCTGTAAAATCAAAGTTTGCTTCAAAGTACAAGAATCTTCCTCAAAAATTTCATTCATACCTGGATGAGGTTATAAAAAATAAATTAGCTTCATCTGAAATTTGATTATACTGTATAATTAATAGTACCGTTTGTATAATAAATTATCCTTTCATCAAACAATATTTTAATTTTTACCTTTTAATTGCAATTTTTGTGTGGCATTTATGTTGAGTTCAAAGTAAATCCAATTAAATCTTAAGGGACTAAAAATGTTTTTTATTAATACTTTAAAATTATTCGCTTTGATTTTTATGCTCAGCACTACCTTTGTGCTCGCCCAGGACAATACCGATACTACTGCGACGGAGAAAGAGTGGGAGAAATGGGAAAAAGATATGAACGACCGCTGGGGTGATTTTAGTATGGACTTTTTAAAAAATGCCCAGCCAACTATTGCTTTAAATTACGGCTTATCAAATATGAGCTACAATAATTTCAAGGAAAAGTTTTCTAATCCAAATTTATTTGAGCTTCAATTAGGCTACACAGATTTTAAAATGAAATGGTTGGAATCTATTTTCCAAATGAACTACCGGTTTATTTCCGTAAGTGATATTTCAACTAAACTTTCTGGAAATAAAGATGGACTAAAATCAGATATGTGGCGGATTGGAGTTGGAAGAACTTATGCTTTAGGTTATAAATTCGGTAAAAAATCTTTGATTCCTTATTATTCAAATTCTTTAATTTGGTCAAGACTAAAGATGGATGATATAGTAACCGATTCAACGGACAAAGCATTGATTGATCATTTCAATAAATCATTCAGGTTTGGGACAAGTTCAAAGGGAGGGATTGAATTTCAGATAACACAGAATATTGGCATAAATGCAGAGTACGAAAGATCAATTGTTTTCCCTCGCCATTTATTCTGGAAATGGGCCGGAGGCGTTTTAATTGAGGCTTCCAGTCAAGCTCTGCTTGATGAATTTATTGATGCAATTTATAAGTCATCGCCTTTTGCTGCTCCAATTGCAAATTTTATTTTGAAAAATGCATTGTCGTATGGAATATATGAATTAAGGCAGGACAAAATGAATTGGCCTTTTGATACTGCCGCACCATTAAGCTATGATCAATTTAAATTTGGATTAACATTCGTATTTTAATTCATAGGTGTGTTCAATTGAACACACCTACACTTAATCAATAAATTTAACTTTTAAATTTACAATTTCGCTTACACTTCCAATTCTAACCGGCGGGCCCCAGGTTCCAACACCGCAGCTAACATAATAATGCGTTTGATTTTTCTTAAGATAGCCCCAGCTAACTTCATAAATCATATTTGTTATAATATTGCCTGGAAAGAATTGTCCATGATGCGTATGCCCGGATAACTGCAAATCAATTTTATTTTCTTCGGCTTCCTGTAATTTAAAAGGAGTATGGTCTAATAGAATTTTAGGAATATCTTCATTAGCATTTATTAAAATTTCCTTAAGCTTCGCTCTATGTTTGCTGCTGAACCTGTCTATTTCTCTATCTTCACGCCCTATTAAATAAAAATCGTTGTTTATATTTTTTAATGAATCGCGTAGTACATTTATATTAAACTCTTGTATATATTTAACAGATTCTTCAACCCCATTTATATATTCATGGTTACCAGTACAAGCGTATACACCAAACTTTGCTTTTAAATTCCTTAATTCATCGCAAATATTTCTTTCTTTAAGAATTGAAACTTTGTCGTCAATAATATCACCGGGAAGTAAAATTATATCAGGCTTTTAAATCATTAATTTGTTTAACAATTCTTTTTAATAACTTTCCATCATTTACCGGGGTTAAATGAAAATCAGATGCCACCACAATATTTAATTCATTCAGCTTGCTTGATTTTTTAGAAATAGAAATTTCTTTTTTAAATACCGAAAGTGTTCTTGTGTTTATATAACCGTAAATAACAAGTCCAGTAATAATAACTATTAATATTAATGCAGTTACTTGTTTGGTTAATTCATAATTGACATAGAATGAGTTTGGAATAAAATGTAACCAGAGGTTAAGTAATCTAACAAAATCAAAAATTAGTATAGATAGGAAAAAGTAAATCAAAAAGGTAAACCAGAAGGATCCGATCCACAATAATGCATCATAAAGCCAGGATGGAATTTTCGCTGTTAAGAATTTTGTTGCTATGTAAGCTGTTGAGACAATTATAAATATTATCAAGTAAAAAGGTTTTAATGAATGTAAAGCGTTAATTGCCTGCCATCCTCGAATGAAGACATAATAATTTATTGCAAAGTATATCGTAAAGAATATTGAAAAAAAAAGTGCCATTCAGTTCAATCCATTATTGAAAATTAAAAATTATTAATACAAATATATTTATTTCACAGATTCTTTTTTATGTGACATAAAATTAAAATATTTTATAATTTGTACAGTTAAAATTTAATATCAAAAAGTATAATCGAACATGAAAAAGTTTATTCTTATTTTGTTTGTCATTGCAGTTATAGTTCCATTTTCAATATACTCCCAGGACGAAAGTGATACTTTGTATTTAAAAGTTATGACTTATAATATACATCATGGAGAAGGGCTTGACGGCAAAATTGATTTAAATAGAATTGCTAAAATTATAAGAGAAACCGGAGTTGACCTCGTTGCATTACAGGAAGTTGATCAAGGAACTGAAAGATCATTTGGAATAAGAATATTAGACAGCCTTTCTATTCTTACCAAAATGCATTTTTACTTTGATAAAAATATTGATTTTAAAGGGGGGGAATACGGTAACGGAATTTTATCAAGACTTCCGATTTTAGTTAAATATAATTATCACTACAATATGAATAGAGAGGAAGAACAAAGAGGATTGCTTCAAACTGTAGTTGATTTCCTTGGCAATGAAATATTATTTATGGATACTCATTTAGACGACAGAGGAAATGACAGTGCAAGAGTTTCGAGTATTGATGAAATAAATAATGAAATAAAAAAATATCCTGATATGCCAGTGATTATCTGCGGTGATTTTAATGACACTTCTATGAGCAGAACATATTTAAAAATGAAAAAAAACTTTAACGATGCATGGGAAGAAATTGGTGAAGGCAAAGGATTAACTTTTCCTTCTGATTTTCCCGAGAAAAGAATTGATTATATTTATTATTCAAACCGTGATAAAGAAAAAAATAAAATTATTATTGAACCAGCTTTAATTACTATCTACAGAAGTGGTGCATCCGATCATCTGCCTATTATAGCAGAATTTAAAGTGATAAAGAATAAAATCAGAGGACGGTGCTCAAATTAAATTTTTTGAATTTTGATCATTTTACTCCATGCCTACCGGCTTTGGCAGTTTTGACCTATCAATTGTACTCATCCCAGCTTTTAACCGAAAGATTTTCTTCCTTATATAAGTTAATTGCTTTTATAAATCTTTTCGCAACCTGTGTATTCGTAATTAAATTTATATTCATATCAATTGCTTTTCTACGAATTATATAATCATTATCCAATTCATATTTCTCCTGGCTTTTGGGAATATTTATTACCAGGTCAATCTTTCCTTCATTCAAATATGTAATTATATTTGGTTCTTCTTTTTCAAGAGGCCAATTTAATATTTCAGATTCAATTCCGTTCTTTTCCAAAAACTCTGAAGTGCCTTTTGTTGCATAAAGCTTTAGTCCCATTTCATAAAGCTTTTTAGTTTCGGATAACAAATCCGCTTTATCTTTTAATGTTCCGGTAGAAAGCATCACTGCTTTTTTAGGAATTCTTAAATCCGGTTGATAAAAAGCTTTTCAAGAATGCTTCATTAAAATCATCCCCAAGACAAGCAACTTCACCGGTTGATGCCATTTCTACACCAAGCACAGGATCGGAGCCTTTAAGCCGTGTGAAAGAAAACTGCGGGGCTTTTACTCCTACGTAATCAACATCAAAAGATGACTTATCTATCTTAGGAACTCTTTCACCAAGAATTAGCCTTGTTGCTATTTCAATGAAATTTATTTTTAATGTTTTAGATACAAATGGGAAGCTTCGTGAAGCTCTTAGGTTACACTCAATTACTTTTACCTCATTATCCTTTGCAATGAATTGAATATTAAAAGGCCCGGTAATTTCAAGCTCTTTTGCAATTTGCTTTGTAACCATTTTTACACGGCGCATCGTTTCCAAATAAGTTCTTTGCGGAGGCAACACAATAGTTGCGTCACCTGAATGAACGCCCGCATTTTCAACGTGCTCTGAAATTGCGTAACAAAATAACTGTCCATTTTCAGCAACTGCATCAACTTCTATTTCTCTTGCATCCGTTATAAACTTACTTATTACTACCGGGTGTTCTTTGCTAATCTCTGCTGCTTTCTTCAAAAATATTTCCAGCTCTTCATCAGAGACAACAATACTCATCGCGGCGCCACTGAGTACATAACTTGGCCTGATTAAAACAGGGTACTCAACTTTTTTAGTAAACTCTTTTGCATCATCTAAGCTAGTAAGCTCTTCCCATTCAGGCTGATCGACTTCAATCTTATCAAGTATTCCGGAAAACTTGTGCCTGTTCTCAGCATTGTCTATTTGAATCGGAGAAGTTCCTAAAATATTTATTCCTGCTTGATGAAGCTTCATTGCGAGATTATTTGGAACCTGTCCACCCATCGAAACAATAACGCCTTTTGGATTTTCTTTATCGCATATATCGAGTACACGTTCCAAAGTCAACTGTTCGAAATAAAGTTTGTCACATATATCATAATCAGTACTTACCGTTTCCGGGTTGCAGTTAATCATAATTGATTCATATCCGCTTTTATTTAATAGACATAACTGCATTTACACAGCACCAATCAAACTCTACTGACGAACCGATTCTATATGCTCCGCTGCCGATTACAATAATTTTTTCATCTTTAGTAACTGCCTTGTCTTCTTTACTAAATAATATATCATCTTCATAACCGTTATATGTGAGGTACAAATAATTAGTATGTGCAGGATATTCAGCAGCAAGAGTATCAATCTGCTTAACAACCGGAATAATATTTAATGATTTTCTATATCCTCTAACTTGCAACTCATCTGTATTTGTTAACTTTGCAATTTGATAATCGCTGAAACCATATTCCTTTGCGTCTTTCATTAAATCATGGGAAATGGCGGATAACTCTTTTCCTTTAACCTTTAATTCAGTATCGACAATATTCTTCATCTTATACAAAAACCATTTTGTGATTTTTGTTAAATCATAAATCTTATCTATTGAATATCCTTTTTGAAGTGCTTCAGCTATTGCAAAAATTCTTTTGTCGGTCGGCTGAGCAAGTTCATTATCCAGGTCATTAAATTCCAATTCATTTCCAACAAAGCCAACAAAACCAACATCAAGCATCCTAATCGCTTTTTGTAAAACTTCTTCGAATGATCTGCTAAGAGACATAACTTCTCCGACAGATTTCATTTCGGAACCAAGCTGTGTGCTAACGTGCTTAAATTTTTGTAAATCCCAGCGGGGAAATTTTAACGCAACATAATCAAGCGCAGGCTCAAAACATGCTGATGTTTCTTGAGTTATAATATTTTCAACTTCATTTAAAGCATAACCTAGTGCCAGTTTTGTAGCGATGAAAGCCAATGGATAACCTGTCGCTTTTGAAGCCAGAGCAGAGCTTCTGCTTAATCGTGCATTTACTTCAATTATTCTGTAGTCATCAGAATTTGGGTCGAGAGCATATTGAATATTGCATTCACCAATTACCCCAAGATGACGAATTAACTTTATACCGATAGAGCGAAGCATAAAATTTTCTTTTGCGGAAAGAGTTTGTACAGGTGCAATAACAATACTGTCCCCGGTATGAATGCCCATCGGATCCATATTTTCCATTGAGCAAATTGTAATGCAGTTGTTATATTTATCTCTAACTATTTCGTACTCAACTTCTTTCCAGCCGTACAATGACTCTTCAATTAAAATCTGTTTTGTAAATGTAAATGCTCGTCTCGCTTTTTCAGTAAGCTCTTCTTCATTATTTACGATGCCCGAACCAAGACCGCCAAGTGCATAAGCAATTCTCACCATAACCGGGAAACCAATTTTATTCACCCGCTGCAATTGCCTCTTTTACATTTGTTGCGGTTTCACTCACAGCGACTTTCAATCCGATGGAAGTTACATTTTGCCCAAATAAAAGCCTGTCCTCTGTGTTCTGAATTGCTTGGACAGGAGTACCTAAAACTTTCACATTATGTTTCTCAAGTACACCGTTTTCGTATAGTGAAACACCAACATTTAAAGCAGTTTGTCCGCCGAACTGAAGCAAGATACTATCCGGTTCCTCTTTCTCAATTACCTGCTCAACAAACTCAGGTTTTAGTGGCAGGAAATAAACTCTATCTGCAAAATTTTCAGAAGTCTGTATAGTTGCGATGTTCGGATTTATCAAGACTGTTGCAATTCCGTCTTCTTTTAATGCCTTTATAGCCTGGCTGCCCGAATAATCAAATTCACCTGCTTGTCCGATTTGCAATGCACCTGAGCCAAGTATCAGTACTTTTTTTGGTTTTCCTTTTTTAATCATTTATGCTTCCTATGTTACTGTCATCTTAAAAATTATTTTTATTTGTCTTTCATAATATAAAACCGAATCCGGTATAACTTTATATTTTATTCCAGAGCCTTCGTATCTGACATTCAAATTATTATCACCGCTTGCTTCAAAATATGAAATCTTAATTTTATGAAGTCCTTTTGATAATGGAACGGCGCCACTTTTTTCTACCAGTCCATGCTGATTATCATTATCGACAACTAAATTATCATCGATGTATAAAAGGCTTCCGTCATCCGATTCAGTATAAAATTTATAAACACCTTCATTATCGATTTTGATTAATCCGGTAAATTCAAAACCGTAATAATCATCTTTCTTATTTTGATGAAGCACATCGAAGTTTTTAATTACTTCCTGAATCTAATGGTTTAATACTTTCAAAATCCGGAACTTTTTCCCAATTTCCTTCATAGTAATTATATTTTATTCCGGGCTCTAATATTTTCAACTTCAATTGCCGGATAAGGATTTACTTTGTAAAAGTAGATTCAACCGTAGCAGTAATTGGATGGTTATTTGCAAATATCCTCGCAGTTATTGTGCTTGTTTTTTTAATTGTAATTTCATTTTTATAAATTGGTGAAGAATTTGTTGGGATAGTGCCATCGGTTGTATATCTAATCTCTGCTTTAGGATTATCTGATTTTAAGGTGACATTTAATGAGTCTATAAATATATTATAAGTTGCCTCTATTGCCGGGGGATTATAAATATCCGGTTTTCCTATTACGTCAAGAACTACAACGCTATTTATTGAGTCAGGCGAAGTTGATGGTAATTGAATTTCCAAAGCATCTTCATTTCTTTTTATTGGTAGAGGGTTTTTGTTTACGTCTTCAAGCAGGTAAGCATCTTTGGGTTCATTCAATATTCCCGGGACTAATAGTTTGCCATCTGCCGGCCAATCAAAGACATGTAAATATAATCTTGTTCCATCTTCCGATCTCTTTCATAGTGCAGCGTCCCCATTTCAAGTTTGCAAATGGACTTGCTTTTGTATCATAAATTGATTCGCCGTTAACCTTCATCCAATTTCCGATTTCTTTTAATCTCTCAACTGCAGCAGGAGGAAAAACACCTTCCGAAGTCGGGCCAACATTGAGCAAATAATTTCCACCTTTGGAAGCTATATCTGTCAACATTCGGATAAGTTCTTTTGTTGATTTCCAGTTGTGATCATTTTTATTATAACCCCAATGATCATTCATTGTCATGCAAGTTTCCCAATCAACTCCTTTTAATCCTGTTGCCGGAATTTCCTGTTCCGGAGTTCCGTAATCACCAATCATTTCCTGGTCTGTTGTGAAACCTTCCAAACCATTTCTTCCTTTACTAACGCGGTTGTTTATTATAATATTAGGCTGAAGACTTTCTTACATAATCATAAATCTCTTTACCGTATTTATTGTTCCAGGTACTTTCCCATTCACCATCGAACCAAAGAATTCCAATTTCACCATAATTAGTTAAAAGTTCGTGCAACTGATTTTTCATGTATTGAACGTATTTATCAAAGTCGGCACCTTTAGTCGAACGGTCTTTTTCCCATGGCCTTCTGGGAAGATAATTTGGATTATGCCAGTCCATTATAGAATAATAAAAACAAATTTTTATTCCTGCTTTATGAGCGGCATTGGCAAGCTGCTTGAGAATATCTTTTTTATAAGGAGTGGACATAATATCAAAATCAGTGTACTTTGAATCGAAGTTGCAGAACCCATCATGATGCTTGGAAGTAATAACAATGTATTTCATCCCGGCATCCTTTGCCATCTTCACCCATTGTTCAGCATTAAATTTTACGGGATTAAATTGGTCAACAAATTTGTCATAAACCTTTAAAGGTATTTGTGCATTGTTTCTAATCCATTCTGCATAATTTGTTTTACCGTTCCATTCACCGGCTGGAATTGAATAAAGCCCCCAATGAATAAATAATCCAAAACGTGCTTCACGCCACCATTCCATTCGGGCATTTTTTTCTTTGGGCGTCTCCTGTGCAAATAATGATGAATTCATTTCAACTGATAAGAATAATACTATTACAAAAAACAAAATTGTTTTAATGCTTTTCATTTTTTATTCCCTTCTAATAAACTTTTTAAAATCATTTATAGTGCTCTTACAAACATGTCAAAAATAAATTCACTGTCATCCGGGCCTGGAGAAGCTTCCGGGTGAAACTGTGCTGCAAAAAACGGTTTTGAAATATGAATTAAACCTTCATTCGTTCCATCGTTATCGTTAGTAAACCATTCGCGCCAATCTTCGGGCAAAGTTTCTGAGTCAACTGCATAGCCATGATTCTGCGAAGTGATATAACATCGTTTTGTACCGGTTTCATTGCATGGCTGGTTGTGGCCACGATGTCCGTATTTTAATTTATAGGTATTAGCTCCGGCTGCAAGCGCAAGTATCTGGCTGCCGAGACAAATTCCCAAAATCGGAATTTGTTTTTTCATAGCTTCTTTGGTGACTTCAACTGTTTTCTTACACATCTTAGGATCGCCCGGGCCGTTTGATAAAACTATTCCATCACACTTTTCTTTTGCAAAATCATAATCATAAGGAACACGTAACACAGAAATATTTCTACCCAGGAAAGCATGAATAATATTGTTCTTTGTTCCACAGTCTACCAAAACAATTTTCTTCCCATTTCGATTATATTCAACCGGCTGCTTTACACAAACTTCTCCAACCAGGTCAGTTTGATTCGGATCTTCAAAATCAATTTTTTCATTTTCATTTATTATTATTTTACCAAGCATAGTTCCCTGGTCTCGTAATTTCCTGGTAAGCATCCTGGTGTCTATTCCATAAATGCCGGGTATTTTTTGCTCTTTCATCCAATCTGAAAGTGAACGTTTAGCATTCCAATGTGAGTAGTTTTCAGAATAGTCGGAAATAATTAATGCCCTAATATGTATTTCTTCCGATTCAAAATTTTTATAAAGTCCGTCAACTCTTTCATCACCCGGGACACCATAGTTCCCAATTAGTGGGAATGTACAAACCAATATTTGCCCTCTGTATGAAGGGTCTGTCATAGTTTCTGGATAGCCAACCATTCCGGTATTAAACACCACTTCACCGTTTGTGTTTTTTTCATATCCAAAACTGTAGCCGGCAAATTCGGTTCCATCTTCCAAAATTAAAACTGCTTTTCTTTTTGTTTGATTCATAATTCTTACATAAAATTTTATAAAAAAATAGCCACTCAATGAGTGGCTACGTTAACACTTATATTTGAAAAATCATCAATGATTATTTTAATTTTCTTCTTTTTGATTGGTTGACACTTTCTGTTTGCTTGGGAAACAAATATAAAGCAATCGGTTTAAAGATACAATTAAGAAACAATCACATTAATCAACTTTTTAAAAATTAATTTTAAATTTTCATTTTTATACAAATAGAGCTTTAAAATTTCATAATAATTTTAAATTAAATTGTAAAAAGGTCTTTAATTTTAATTAAAAAAAAATTATATAGCAGTTAAAATTTACTATTAAATAAAATTAATGTTTCAAATATTTAATTGTTACGAATCACACTCCCTTCTCTCCTCACAAACATCAACTATTTTTTACATTTATAAATCATGAAAAAAATTAAAAATACCAAAACACCAAAGACATTTATTCTAGATACAAACGTGATTTTACATGATGCTTCTTCAATCCAGCAGTTCCAGGAAAATGATGTAGTGATTCCGTTAAGTGTAATTGAAGAGCTTGATCATTTCAAACGCGGCAGCCAGGTAATTAATTTAAATGCACGGGAGTTTGCCACGAAAGCTGGACTCTCTAACAGGAAGTGCGATATTCAATGGTGGAGTATCTCTCGGTAAAGGCAAAGGTAAAGTTAGAATTGCTTTATCGAGAGGAATAAATGACGAGATAAGAGATTTGTTTAGAGAAGATTCACCCTGATCATAGAATCCTTTCTGTAGCACATGAATGGAATAAAAGATCTAAGAACGGAAATGTGATTCTGGTTACCAAAGATGTTAATCTTAGGATGAAAGCAAAGGCTCTTGGTATTCTTGCAGAGGATTATACTACAGATAGAGTTGGCAGCATCGAAGAGCTTTACAGCGGCAAGCAAGTAGTTGAAAATTTTGATGATGATTTAATTCTTCAATTATATCAAACACCTTATGAAACTCCGGCAAAACCGATACTTAAGAAAATTAAAGGCGAAGAGATTCCCAATAAATTTTATATTTTAAGAAACTCAAACCGGTCGGCACTTGCATATCTTGACCAGGAAAAAGAAACAATTCGCAAGGTAGATAAAAATTTAGTATACGGAATTAAGCCGCGAAATGCCGAGCAAACTTTTGCAGTTGATGCTCTTACCAATATGAATATTCCACTTGTCAGCTTAACAGGGAAAGCGGGAACAGGTAAAACACTTTTAGCTCTGGCAAGCGCTTTACAGATTAAAAAAAGTTATAGACAAATTTATATTGCAAGGCCAATAGTTCCTTTAAGCAATAAAGATATTGGATTTTTACCGGGTGATGTACAAAGCAAGCTTGAACCATACATGCAGCCGCTGTGGGATAATTTAAAAGTTATTCAAGACCAGTTTTCTGAGAATGATAAAAATTACACGGCAATAAATTCAATGATAAAAGAAGATAAGTTGGTGATTGAGCCGTTGTCGTATATCAGAGGACGAAGCTTGCAGAGAATTTATTTTATTGTTGATGAAGCACAGAATCTTACTCCGCATGAAATTAAAACAATTATTACGCGTGTTGGTGAAGGAACTAAAATAGTTTTTACCGGAGACATTTACCAGATTGATCATCCTTATCTTGATACGCAGTCAAACGGGCTTACATATTTGATTGACCACTTCAAAGGACAAAAACTTTATGCGCATATAAATCTTGAGAAAGGGGAAAGGTCGGAGTTGGCTGAATTGGCTAGTAATTTATTGTAAGATTATTTAATCCAGTTTAGGTAAAGAAAGAAACCTTTACAATTAAAAACTATGTAGAGTTATTTCCTTAACTTCTTTAAAATCTTTTTCATTAAAAGTTGCAATCTGGTTTATCTGATTAGCTAATCCAATACTTAATATTTCATAATCATGTATTTTTAAACCAATAGGTTGGTACTTTTGTAATAAATTTTGAAATACTAATAAAGAATCTTCATCTGGATATAAAATTGTCATAGCATCTCTAAAATCTTCAATAGCTAATAATGCATTGTTTAATGATAATGGATTTATTGGAATTCTAGTGACAACCGAAAGAAATTCAGATAAGTTTTTTGAAGTTGTATATAATTCGAATTTTTCAGTAAAAAGAGTTTGAGTTTTTTTAAAATATTTTGAGTCTTGATCAATTGAATAAATTAAAACATTTGTATCAAGCAATAACTTACTCATATGCTCTTTCTCGAATATTTACATCATCGAGCTGGCCATTAAGTTTAAAAGCATGAATTTTCTTTCTTTTAGTAGTCTTGGCTCTAAGAGAATTAATATACTTGTAAACTTTTTCTAAAATATCATTTGGCATTTCATCTATTTCTTTTTTTACTATTTCTCTTGTTGTCATTTTAACCTCACTAAATTCAACAATTAAAAATATATATTTTATTGTTAAAGAATCAATTAATTATTTAAGTTTGCCGAGATTTAGATTTTTAATTGAACACTTTAAAGGGCAAAAGCTTTATGCACATATTAATCTTGAGAAAGGGGAGACGTCTGAATTAGCGGAACTGGCGAGTAATTTGCTTTGAGATATTAACTTTTTAATTGCTAATGTAAAAGTTAATTGTATTTTTCAATTGAGCATTTTTTACTTAATGCTGCTTTTAACTAACCATTTTTAGTTTTTTTACTTCCTTTTTTAGCCTGTCTTGCAGTTTGTCTTTTTCAACTTCTAAATTATAACGTATCTGTAAATTCAACCAGAACTTTTCAGACAAACCAAAATATTCCGATAATCTTAATGCTGTATTAGCAGTTATTGCTCTTTTACCAAGGATTATTTCATTTATTCTCCGGGCAGGAACATTTATATCTTTAGCCAAACGGTATTGACTAATTTCCATGGGTAATAAAAATTCTTCAAGAAGAATTTCTCCAGGATGAATGGGCTCAATTTTTTTATTCATATTATTTATCCTTTATGATAATCAATTATTTCTACTTCATATGCATCATTTTCTTTCCACCTAAAAACTATTCTCCATTGATCATTTATTCTTATACTATATTTTCCAGATAAATTACCGGATAATTTTTCAAGTCGATTTCCTGGAGGAATTTTCAAATCTTCTAATCGTTCTGCTGCATCAATTAATAATAATTTTCTATATGCAGATTTTAAATAGTTCAAGGAAATCCTTTTACAAATTTCCTGTTAAATATATCTTCAGTGGCTTTATCAGAAAAGTTATTTATCATACTTGTAAATAATAACGCTTTGCGTTATTATAATCAAGACTTATTATAATAAGAGATGAAGACTTCATTGTATAATAATTTTCAAGGATTATTTATCTATTTTTAAATTCTTAATCAAACGGGCTTACATATTTGATTGACCATTTCAAGGGGCAAAAACTTTATGCGTAAATAAATCTTGAGAAAGGGGAGAGGTCGGAGTTGGCTGAATTGGCGAGTAATCTATTGTGATATTATTATTTATAAAATAGAGATTTTTAATCGATTCTTTAATTATTATGCTCTGAGCATTATTTTTTGGAGAATTAAATTTGTCCTTAGTTTTAATACCATTTTTAAATGTAAGTCTAAAACACATATACCAAGAGGGAGAAAACAATAAAGCTGCAAAGTAAACAAAAATGATAGCATAAAAGATATTAAGTGTTTTTTGTCTGTTTATTAATACATAAAAAATTGACCAAATATTTAAGACAATTTATCTTTAAACTAAATAGAATAATTATCTTTAAAAATAAAAAGGCCCTTACACATTTAAGTATAAGAGCCTTAGATTTCTCCCTTTGGTCGAAATGATTATGCTATCTTAAAATAACTTTTTTACTTTGAAAGTGTTACATCAAATGCATAATCGAGTGCATCAAAGTCCATTTGTCCCATTCCGCGACGGCCTTGTCTTCCTTCACGTCCACCGCCTCCTGGAGGCGGGCTTCCATAACCTCCTTCACCACCAGGACCGCCAAAACCGCCGCCACCTTCAGGAGGTTCCATTCCTCCTCTGCCTTCACTCCTTCCTTTAAAATTACTGCTCGGCATTTCTATTTTGTCAGTTTGAAAGTTTATTTTAACTTCATTTATGCTATTATCAAAAATTCTTTTTGTAATATCATTGTTCACCAAAGGAATTTTTATTTCATAAACTAATTGGCCATCATGGTATCCCAGCTTGCCGATAAAACCGGGACCTTCATCAGCTTTGTTTGTATATAGCGGGAGATAATCGGGAGTGATTATTTGAAGGTCCTGTAATCTTGAAATTAAAAATTTTAATCTTTGCTCTCTTCGCTGCTGCCACTTTTGATCCTGATCATTACCGGATTGTGAATCATCATCAGGCAGCCTTATGCCTTCATCGTTAGAAGAATTTTTCATATCGGGAATTACATCTCCTTCCGGCTTCATCGGAAATTTTATTCCTATTTCATCCTTGTTAGTTTTTAGCCAAACTGTTAGTCCGGATAAAATTTTTCTAACCTTCATTCTATCCGAAGTTACTACGCAGAGATAAAGATTATCTTTGTCATTTCTAAAACCAAATCCGATATTTTCATTTTTAATAAAGCTTAAGCTCCCCCAGTCCTGCTGATTTCCATCAACAACAATTTTGTTATCGTTGGAAAGGCTTTGAATATCAATTGCACCGGAACAGCCGTTTAATAAAGGAATAATCAGTATTCCTGAAATTATTCCTCCGAATATTTTAATTAGTTTTTTGTTCATGTATCTTACCTTTAATAAATCTTATACTAATTATTTAATTACCATTGCTAAATTATAAATTTTATATTTACAGTGTGTGTCAGTTGTTGTTCCTTTTTCTTTTATTTTTTCAGTGCTTGTGAGCATAACATTTGCTGAAATTAAATTTTCATTTGTCACTGAATTAGATGCCAGCCCTAAAAGTGAATGAGATTGTAAAAATAAATTTATTCTTATCGTTTAGATCATAAATAGTATCAATAGCATTTACATTAATTACTTAAAATTGTTAGTATATATTAGTCAATTATTCCTTATTCAAGGTTTAAAGGAAATATTAAAAGAAACGCTGAATAATTTTTGCCCCAAAAATAAATAGAATTTTTTCTTTTGTAGGTAATATTTTTCATTATTAAATTAACAGCAAAAAAAGGAAACTAAATGAAAATCTTTACGGGTGCCATAGTTTTTATATTAGGCTTTGTATTTTTCTCAGGCTGCTTACAGGTTAATACAAACGTCAAAGTTAATCCTGACGGTTCCGGGACAGTTGAAGAAACCGTTATGATGAGCAATGAAGTAATTAATATGTTCAAACAGTTTGCTAATTCATTCAGTGATGATTCAACTAAAAAGCAGGAAGATTTTGAAATGTTCAAAGAAGAAGATGCAAAAAAACGAGCCTCAGATTATGGTGAAGGAGTTGAATATGTTTCAGGCGAACATATTACCACAGATACACAGGAAGGGTTCAAAGCAATTTACAGCTTCAAAGATTTAAATCTTTTAAAGATAAACCAAAATCCAAACAGCAAGTTATCTATGGATGAATTAAAAGGCGAAGGCATGGGGGAAGATACTGTTGACGTAAAAGAAGAATATGTTAATTTTCAATTTATCAAAGGCAGTCCGTCTGAAATAATTGTCCATTTCGCACAGCCAAAAGAAAAAGAAGATAACAAGTTTGATAATGAAGATTCAGAAAGCGATACTGCATCTCAAAACATGGCAGAGATGGGACAGTTGAAACAGATTTTAAAAGATTTGAAAATGACCTTATCGTTAGAATTAAATGGAAAAATAGAAGAGACAAATGCAACTTATGTCGACAATTCTAAAATTACTCTTTTTGAAATAGATTTTGGAAAGCTGATTGATAACCCGGAAAAGTTTAAAGAATTCTCAAAGATACATCCAAACAGCCTTGATGAGCTTAAGAAAATTGTAAAAGGAATCCCCGGAATAAAAATAGAGATGAACGAACCTATGATGGTTAAGTTTGATTAGTTGATAGAAACTATTAATATATAATCTCAATTGCGAAAACCTCGGAGGTTTAAACGATGAGGAATTTTATTTATAATTATTTAATCAGCTATTGTCCCAAACCCCCGAGGTTTCATTAAACATTAGAGGTTTGAATCACGATGGAATTAAAACCCAATTTCTTAAATGAAGTTGGGTTTTTTTTGTTTTTAATTTTTAAGTACTAAAGACCCTCAAGGTTTACTTACATTGCACTCATTTTTTAAGTAAAGCAACATGAATTTAGTTAACCTCATCTCAATAACTTAAACCTTGAGGGTTAGCACAATAGAATAAAATTGATGTTTTTGGAACATTTATTGTAATTATTATTGGGCAATCTGCAAATTCACGAAAAAACAGATGAATACATTTCGAAAGTGAAGTCTCACAAAACAATTAGGAATTCATCTGTAATATTTTCTCCTAATTAACTGCTTTTATATGTAAATAATTCTGAAACAAAAATGCTTGTGTGAAAATATTATTCTATAAGTATTTTAATAAAATGCTATGAATGCAAATAACATAACCTTTTGGGGGTTATCCAAATGAAAAAAATTTTCTAATAATGATTTTTTGTTCTTTCTTTTTATCAACAATAATATATCCGCAATTAATAATGGATGAAAATTTATTGTATGAAATTAAGAACAAAGTGAGTTTAAAATATGGCCCCGATGTAGTGACTGAATTTATATATAATATAGATTCAATTAAGATTCCATATTTCGGCTATCCACAGCCTCATAAAATTTACGATGAGTATAACCAATTAAGGAATGCAATAATATTTACAAGTAAAAAATTTGATAATGGTATTGCAGTGAAAGGTTTGGTTGGTGTTTATAGAAATGGTAAAATTATATGGGATTCTGATACTACAATTAATTTCAAGGATATGGATGGGCTATCATTATTTTCAATCTCCGATATTAATAGGGACGGCAAAACTGATTTAATTTTTGCAACTGACGACTACACAGAATCCGGGAATGGATGGGAGAAATTATATATCTATTCGTGGGATGGTATAAAAGGGAAGCTAATTACGGAATTGAATGAAACTGGAATTTCTACAATTACATCATTTACAGGATTTGGCCAATTCGATTTTGTAGATGTAAATGGAGATGGTATTTTTGAAATCCGGGGGCTTTGGCATTTTTCTAAAGAAGATGAAAAAGAAAAAACAGTTACTTATTATTGGAACGGAAAAGATTATTCCCTTAATCTGTCAAAGCCGCAACCGCAGGAAAATGAATTTCTAACTCAAAATAGAATAGATATAACTCTTCATACTAAAGTAGAAAAATGCGATTCGGGATTTATTTATCATTATTATTTACATAACCTTTCTTCTAGCACTCAAGAAGTAAATTCGATAAATTTTCAGCTCAACATTGATTCTTTAACAATAAATTACCCTCCGTCATATTGGTATCCTGTTGAGCTTAATGATTTATTTGGCTTTGAGGATTTAGATTGGCCAACAATAAGTCTTCGAAATCATTTTATAAAAGTAGATCCTTCAGATTCATGTGGGTTCAAATCATATTATTTGCCGGCAATTGTGAATTTATATGTTCAGGGATATAATGAAGCTCCTTCTTTAATTGATACCGTGGATGGTAATGTTGTAACTTTCGATGATTTTTATAATAATATATTTACCAATTCTAATAAGAGCCGTACGGTGGGTCCATCCAACTTGTTTGATTCATTAAATGTGCGCGGAATTTTGGATGCAATAAAAGACTATTGTAGTCAATCATTTTCATTAGGCTGGATAAAAGACAGCCTTACAGTATATAAGTACACAAACTATTTTACCTCAGCTAAAACCTTGCTAAAACAAAATAATATTAGTGCTCTAAAAAACATTTTAAATGATGTTCTTCAAGAAGTAGAAATAGATAAAGAAGCAAATCTAACAAGCGAAGCTTACGCATTGATAAAATTTAATACGGAATTTTTATTGGGGAATATAAAATGAAAATAATTTTAATTTTATTAATTGGTTTAGCAATGATTTTCAATTGTTATTCTCAAACAGAAAATGAAGAACAAACAATAAATGAACTCAATACTTTATTAAAAACCATTTATGATGACTCGTTTGAACTGTCATCTATTATTGATATAGATTCCTCAGATAACGACTATTTTCAAAATCCTTATGGAACTTTATCTCATATATTTCTGTTTTCAGCAAATTCAGATTCTTTAATCCCAGGAAAAATATTATTGGGGATCTACAAGGACAATAATATTCTTTGGAGAAGTAAAATAAAACTCGTAGGAGAATCTGAATCTTATCAATTTGAACGAACAATAGATTTAAATAATGACGGTAAAGTTGATATTATAATAAGTTCAATAGAAGATACTAACACTGAAAATTCATTAGAAAGTTGGGAAATATATTCTTGGGATGGTAATGTTTTAAATTCTATTTATGATTCAAATGAGGATTCAACTTCTAAGATATTTATGATACCAACAAGTGGACAAATTTTAGATTTAAATGGTGACGGCATATACGAAATAATAGGAGATGATTATGACTATGAAACATCGGATGGAACACAAAACATTAAAAAATTAGTTTATGCATGGAATGGTAATATTTATGCTTTGACTGAAAATGATTTTAATATCGAAAATATGGTTTTTACTAAAGCAAATAACCTAAATGTAGAAATTAAAACAACAGTAAAGAAGCTTGATAATAAATTCAGCTATCAATATGAAATAAAAAATAATTTAGATAGTAAACAAGCGTTAAGTAGCATTTATTTAAAGATAAATAATGATTCTATAAGAAGTGAAAGTCCTTCGGGGTGGGAAAACTTTTATGATATTAATAATCATTGGGTTAAATTCTTCGAGTATACATTTAACCTTAATAAGTATCAAATATTAGATACCCTAAAGAAAATCACTGATGAAAATGAGAAAAAAAATTTTCTTTTTAATTTTGTCAAGAATGAAAAAGTTTCAAAAGGAATTTTACCAGGAGAAAAATTGGACAGTATTAAAATTGCATCCAACTCTGTCCCGACAATAATAAGTTGCTATTTTCAAGCAAACAAAACTCAACTAAAGTTTTTTGATGATAATAATTCTCAAGAGCTTGCAGAAGTGAATGATGTTTATGATAATAGTTTTATTAAATCTTCAATTGGACCCAGAGCAAATTTTAGGAAATTCATTCCTGATGAGTTAATTAATGATATTTTAAATTATATAAATAAATCTCTCAAATTAAGCTGGATTTTTCAACAAGCTACTGCCAGAAAGTACACAAACTATTTTACTTCAGCCAAAACCAATCTACAACAAAATAATATTACGGAATCCAAAATTATTTTAAATGATGTTCTTACGGAAGTTGAAAAAGACAATGAAACAAGATTAACAAGTGAGGCTTATGCACTGATAAAGTTTAACACGGAGTATTTATTGGAACATTTAAAATAGTTGAAAACCCTCAAGGTTTTATACAAACATTTTTTGAAATAACTTTGGGAAATTAGTTAAACTCACTTCTTTAAACATTAACCTTGAGGGTTAGCTTAATGCGACCTTAATTTCTTAAATGAAGTTGGGTTTTTTATTATTAATGGAAAAAATATTTAGGCAAAATTAATGGCAGATTATTGTTATTTTTAAAACAAAAAATCTTAATTTATGAAAATTTACCAGTACTCTTTTTTCTTTAAGTTTATTTACCGTTACGGCAATATCCCGGTAACTTTGATTCTTTTGTTTTATTTAATTCCCGCAATGATTAATATTGATAAAAATATTTTTTATGTTATTCCGTTAATCATAACTCTTATTCTTATCTACTTGATAAATAAAACTTATCTTAATCTTTATAAAATTTTACCGTACAAAATTGAAGCTGACGATGAAAAACTAGTTTGTACTGATTTTCTTTTTTCACAACGAAATGTTACTGTTTATTTTAAAGATATTACTTCTTTAACCGGTGGAATATTTGATGGAAAGCTGCAGGGCGTTATGAAAATATTTGATAAGAGAAATCAAATGACTTTAGGCTTTTTCAATAAAATAAGAAATGCAAAGCAGCTTGAAACTTTAATTCTCAGTAAAGTAAGTAAAGAACTCTATAATGAAGTAGTTGAAAGAGTTGGCTTAAACAATAAGAAGAGAACGGTAAAGAAGGATAGTTAATTATTTATGAAGATCGCAGTTTTATTATCCGGTGGAGTTGACAGCTCTGTTGCATTAAAATTATTAAAGGAACAAGGACACGATTTAACAGCATTTTATTTGAAGATCTGGCTGCAGGATGAATTTTCATTTTTAGGCGAATGCCCATGGGAGGAAGATTTAAAATTTGTCCGGAGTGTTTGTGAAAAAGAAAATATTCCATTTGAAGTTTTGCCGCTTCAAAACGAATACTGGGTTTCTGTAGTAACATATACTATATCCGAAATTAAAGAGGGGAGAACACCAAACCCGGATATTTACTGCAACAGCTTAATTAAGTTCGGGCAATTTTATGAAAAGATTGACAGCTCTTTTGAAAAAGTTGCCAGCGGGCATTACGCAAAAGTTGAAGAACAAAATGGAAAATTTATTTTAAAAAGATCACCCGATCTTATAAAAGATCAAACTTATTTTCTTGCCTATTTAACACAGCAGCAATTATCGCGTGCTTTATTTCCTTTGGGGGATTTTAATAAAAAACAAATTAGAAAGTTTGCCGAAGATTTTAATCTTCCGAATAAAAATAGAAAAGACAGCCAGGGTATTTGTTTTCTGGGGCAAATTAAATTTGCTGATTTTATAAAACATCATCTCGGTGAACTGAAAGGTGATATAATTGATATTGATACAGATAAGGTAATGGGAGAACATGACGGCTATTATTATTATACGATTGGCCAGCGTTCCGGCTTAAAGTTAGGCGGCGGGCCGTGGTATGTAGTTAAAAAGGATGTTAATAAAAACATTATATTTATTTCCCGGGAGAATAAAACTAAAAGAGAAAAGAATGAATTTTCTGTTGTTAATATTAATTGGATAACCGGAGAAAAGCCGCATGAAGAAAATTTAAAAGTAAAAATTAGGCATGGAGCAAATTTCTATAATTGCCGGATTACTTTGAATAGCGAAAATTCTGCAAAAGTAAAATTAGATAAAGCTGATCAAGGAATTGCAGCGGGGCAGTTTGCTGTTTTTTATTGTGACGATATTTGTTTAGGTGGTGGAGTTATAAACTAAGATCTCAAAATACCTTTCCATTTATATCAAAAAAAAATCAATATTTTCAAACAAATTTCGAAAATCAGTTTTTTCAGACTATCTAGTATGAAATTTTAATTATTTTTTTGAATAGACTATCAAATTTAAATTAAAAATCTTATATTTAAATCCAGCCAAAGGTGCTTCTTGGGAGGTAAAATAAGGGAATGAGATTCCTTTAATTTTGTTAATCCATTATAAACACATTTTTAAAATTGGGCAATAAAAATGAATGAACAAGAAGGTACCTCTCCTCATTTGAACCAATCTGCTGAGGAACTACGAAAAGAGAATGATTTACTTAAGCAAAAATTAGAATCTTATTTTAGTTTATTTAATTCGATGAGTGAAGTCATCTATATTCAAGATATAGATGGAATTTTCCTCGATGCAAATCAAGCTGCTTTGGATTTATATGGGTATTCGAGAGATGAAATAATCGGCTCATCCCATGAGATGCTTTCACAAAAAGGGGCTAATGATTTATCCGCAATTAAAGAAAAAATTATAAAAGCTTATAGCGGCGAGACTCAGCGGTTTGAGTTTTGGGGAAAAAGTAAAGAGGGAGTAGTATTTCCAAGGGAAATAATTCTAAAGAAAGGGGTTTACATGAACAAACAAGTGGTTATTGCAGAAGCAAAAGATATTTCCAAATTTAAAAAAATGGAACATACTTCGCAGGAGAGCCTTGATAAATATAAAGCCTTATTTGATTTATCCAATGATGCAATTATTATATTTTCACTCAAAGGTGAAGTTGTTGATTGCAATGCTGTGGCAAGAAATCTATTTGGATGCAGTGAAACTGAGTTGAAAAAAAATAATGTTAAAAACTTAATCCCTGAAGAATTGATAAAATCTTTTCAAGAAGCAACTGATGAATCAATAATAGATTTTAAAGAAGAATTAGAATACACTGCAAAGAAATTTGACAGCACAGAATTCCCGGTAGAAATAACTACTAAGTTTTTTCATGAAGGAGACACAAAAAGATTTATTGTTTTTTTAAGAGATATAACTAGTAGAAAGGATATAGAAAACAAATTAAATTCTATTGCATCTGAACTGGCTGAAACAAATGCAATGAAAGATAAATTCTTTTCCATTATTTCACACGATATGAGAACACCTTTCCACGGTTTACTGGGCTTTTCAGATTATTTGACCACTGATATTGATTCTTTATCTAAAGAAGAAATTAAACAAATTAGTGCAAGTATAAATAATTCGGCAAAAGGGTTATTCAATTATTTTGAAAACTTACTTACCTGGTCAAATGTACAAAGTGGAAGATTAAAATTTAAAAACACCAGCATTAAAATTTCGGAAATAATAAAAAGAGCTGTCAGTATCATTAATGTTAACGCAAATTCAAAGGTTATAAAAATAAATACAGAATTAGACGAAGATCTTTTTGTTTATTCTGATGAAAATATGTTGAGCTCTGTCATTCAGAATTTAATTTCAAACGCTGTTAAATTTACTGAAATTGGTGGAAAGGTAACAATAAAATCAAGAAGAAAAGGTGAGCAAGTTGAAGTTTCTATAACTGATACTGGTGTGGGAATGAATGAAGAAAAATTAAAAAATCTTTTTAAAATTGATCATGCAAGAAGCTCAAAAGGAACTTCTAATGAAAAAGGGACTGGCCTGGGATTAATAATTGCAAAAGAACTCATTGAAAAACAAGGCGGGACTTTAATTGTTGAAAGTGAAGTCGGCAAAGGCAGCACTTTCAAATTTTCATTGCCAAAAGGTGAGCCAATCGAGTAATAAAATTTCAACCTGTATTTTAGTATATTGAAATAAATTATCAAACCTAAATTATGCATGAGACATCTTTGTCAGGCTGAGCTTGTCGAAGTCTAACATTATTTATAAAATTCACATTTCGATAAGCAAAATGTGACCCTCAGTTTTGATTTTGTATCTAGTGCGTAATTTGTGTTAAACTTAAAATCCATAGTGAATATCAAATCTTTCTTTCTTCTGCTCCTCTTTTTCAAACAATCTGGCGTTAACCGGATAAGTATTTACTTTTGTACAGGATGAGTCAGCTAACTCACCTGTATCTTCACAAAGATCTCGGTATTCAATATTTGACGGTACTTTAAAATCTTGACTAGCAAAACCCGGATTTTTCTTAGAGTAATCAGCCATCATTTTTCCCCAAATTGGAGCACAAGCTGTTCCGCCATATTGAAAACCGCCGCTAAGCTTTTTTTGTGGGTCATCAAATCCAATCCATATTGCTGTTGATAATTTCGGATTGTATCCAACAAACCAGGCATCTGTATAATTTTGAGTTGTACCGGTTTTGCCTGCTGCAATGCCTTTATAATAATTTCTAATTGAAACTGCGGTTCCTTTATTAACAACATCTTCTAAAGCATTTGTAATTAAAAAAGAAGTTGTTGAATCAAGCACAACTGTTGTTTGAGGAACTGCCGAATAAAGGAGGTTCCCATTTTTATATTCAATTTTTAAAATTGAAAAAGGTTTAACCAAAGTTCCCTCTGAAGCAAAAACACTGTAAGCCGCAGCCATCTCAATTGGTTTTACATCTGCGGTGCCTAATGCTATTGATGGCAATGAAGGAATTGGCGATTCTATTCCGCATTTTCGGGCAAATGAAATAACTGAATCAGGAGATGATAAATGAGTAATTGCATAAGCTGCAGCGAGATTAATAGAATGAGCAATAGAATACTGCATTGTTAAATATGAATTTGAAGCCTCTCCTTCCGCATTTGAAGGCTGCCATTCATAGGCTTTACCTGAATCAACTACAATTGCTGAATCCAGTAAAGGAGTTGCAAGTGTATAACCATCTTCAAGCATGTCTCCGTATAAAAACGGTTTAAATGATGAGCCTGGTTGTCTTTGAATTTGAGTTGTATGATTTAACCCTCTTGGCTCTGATAATGGATTGCCTCCAATCATAGCTCTAATTAATCCGGAACCATTTTCAATCGATATTAATCCAATCTGTGCATTTTTCATTTGCTTTGGAAATTTTTCCCATTGTGAATTAACAGCATCTTCAGCAGATTTTTGCAAATCATAGTTTAATGTAGTAGTAATTTTTAATTGGTCCATGCTTAGTTGCTTGCCTGTTGATTTTAAAATCTCAACTGCATCTCTTCTAACTTGTTCTAAAAAATGTCCTGCAATATTTTGTCGAAGCTTTAAATTCAATCCTTTTTTCTTCAAGTTATTAAAATCTTTTTGTGAAATCTTTCCGACCTCAACCAAATTGTGTAGAACTTCATTTCTTCTATTTAACATTTTATTAGGATTTTTATCAGGATCATATCCATTTGGAGACTGAAGCATTCCAACTAAAGCGGCACTTTCATCAATGGTCAATTTATCCGGAGTCTTGCTAAAATATTCTTCGGCTGCAGCCCATATCCCATAAGCACTATGGCCAAAGTAAACTGTGTTTAAATATAAAAGCAGAATCTGTTTTTTAGTGAATTTCTTTTCAAGCTTTTCGGCAAGGTCTATTTCTGTAAGCTTGCGGGATATTGTTCTTTTATTAGTCAGAAATAAATTCCGGGCTAACTGCATTGTTATTGTACTGCCGCCTTGAGTTGAGCCGGTCAAAGTTTTTAAAATAGCTCGTCCAAGGCCTTTTAAAGAAACTCCATGATGTTCATAAAAATCCCTGTCTTCTGTAGCAATCAAAGAGTGAATAACATAAACAGAAATATCATCCAGACTTTTAACTTCAACGCGATTTTTTTCACCGTAGTAACCAATTAATTTTCCGCCTGAAGATACAGCGTAGGATGCATAATCTAATTTAATAGGAGGAAGATCCTGTGCAAAAATTCCATAATGAGAGATGAATAAAAAAACAATTATGAGATTAAAAATCTTTTGGAATGAGTTTATCAATGCAAATTTCATTTATAAAAGGAAAAATTTTATCCCTAAAAATAATCAAAAATAAAGGGTTTAATAAAAGTCATTTATTTAATTATTGAATTTTCTTGAATTAACGAATAAAGATTAAAAAATAAGAAAATAAATTCGATAATAAGCGCAAGGCAACGTGTTTTAAACTTTAAAAAAAGTTCTTAAATGGGTAAGGATAACATCATAGTTGAATATATGGATTCTAAAGAAAAGGGGTTTGATCCTGAAAAGTCCCGTTTTAGAAAATTGGCCTATGAATATTTTGAGTTTGAGGTCCTATCAAAAAAGAACATCAAAACACAGTTAAAAGAAATTTCAAAGTTTGCAAATCTGCAGCTTCCTCCCGAATTAAACGAGATCTTCATTAATTTTAAAAGTGCACCCCTTTTCTGGGCTGTACAAACACCGCTAAGTATTTATCTTGAAAAATTTCTGCAAAAATCCCTTTCAAATATTGGCAGGCTTGATGACCATAAGGAAATAAAAGAGAATTATTTAAAATGGGTATCTGCTCAATCTTTGGAAGAAAAAAAACGTTTGGCAGTGTTAACTATAAGGTTGACAGAACAGAATATAAGCAAATACAATTTTTTTAACTCACTATTAAATGGAGTGATTTTAACCTTTGAAGAGTCACTATTCCACCCGCAAAGAGTCCAAGAATTATTTTCCGAATCAAAAGATATTTTAAGCAAATTACAAATAACAGATGAAGCTCTAAATGAAATGTACTATTTGCTGGAGCTATATACCGGTTTTATTTCATTAAAATTAAAAAATTATGAAGAGGCAAAGTTAAATTTCAATAATAGCCTGAGCATTAAACCTGCGGGTGTAACTGCAACATTTTATCTTGCTTACTCAGAACTGATGCTGGGAAATTATCTTGAAGCTGGTTCTTTACTACAAAGTATCTGGCAATATGATTTAAGCAGGATCAGCTATGCGATTGAACAGAATAATTTTTTAATGTTTAACCAGGTAATGGAAAATTTGGTCTTTCCTAACGTTTTCTACTTTAATGATTTTTCTGGCGTTTTGGAAGATATAAAAAATATAGTCGAAAGTTTTAGAGATACTAATGAGCTTGATATTGAAAATTTGAAGAAAAAGGCAGCTTCATTTTTACTATTAAAATTTGAAATCCCGGAAGCCGAACCATTTAAAATGAATATTGCATTTATAGATAAGCTGCTTGCATCATTTAACGGAAGAAAGAATATCTATTTTTTGGCAAACATAAAAAATTTAGAAAATAGATTTGATTATACAGTACAGAAAATAATTGATTCAATACACGCAAGGTATGAAAAAGGAATTAAAGAACAGGTTAAAGTTTTTGAAGAAGAAGTAAAAGAAAAACTGACTGAAATAGAAAATATGGAAGCATACCTTGAGGAATTAAAAACAAAAATAAAAAGCTGGCGAACCAAAAATACCAACGCGGTGGAAAAACAATTTAATTCTGAAATCGCAGAGCTTCAAAACAAAGTAAATACAATTAATGAAGTTGTAGAACTTAATCCGCTTAATTCATTCAGTAATACAATGACTTATAATTTATTTTTATCATTTGTTGTTTTTATAATAGGTGTTTTTGCTACTTATTTAAATAGCTCAGGCTACGGGGATGAGTTTGGAAATAACCTGTCGCAAATTATATCCGGTGGTTTTAAATGGGGGCTTATTTGTTATGTAATTGGTTCTGTAATAGCTGCTATAATTGCCGGAACGGTTGGAATGGAAAGATCAAATGTAAGGCAGCGTTTTTTGAAAAGGATAAGAAGCTTAAAATTTTATAAAGAAAAGGAACTTGAGAGCATAAAGTCAAAAGCCAAAATAGAAGAAGAAGACGCAGTTGAAAATATTAATAGAAAAAAAATAGCAGAATTAAAAAGGATAATTGAAAATTTACGTAAAGCAAAATCACAGCAGGAAGAATTATTAAGAAAAGAAGCAGAAGAAAAAATTAAAAAAGAAACAGAAATCTTCCAACCGTTTTTGAAAGTAGACCAAAATAAATAAACCGGTAGAAATTAAGCCCTATTTAGAATAGATATAAAATTATTGTGGGTTTTAATTCAAAATAAGCAAGTTATATTGGTATGAATTTAGCACTATTAAATATAATAATAAAAATAATAAAAAATAAAATAAGCCTGTGAGCCATGAAAAAAGATGAGATGTTATTAAAGAAATTCGACGACAAGTTGAAAAATGCTAATGGAAATTTGAATACAATTTTGGGTATCGCCAGAGAAGTTAGGGAAAACAGCACTCCCGAAATTTCTGATAGGATTCATAATTCCATAATTGATTTAATTAGAAGAAGAAACCATTCAAAATAAATGTTTTTTGCATAAACATTTCTAAAAAAACTTTTCTTGGGATTGAAATAATTAAAGCAAAAGAAGTTTCTTAAATGTTCATTAGGGAATAAATCTCACAGCAAACTATGAACTGGTTATAAATAGCCAATAATCCCAATTGCACCACTAACAACCTCTAAAACAAAGAAATATTAAACAATTTAAAATGGTACAGTAATAGAATATTTCTATTATCAAAATACATTTTATTTAATAACAACTGTGTAAAATCTTGGAAAATAGCTGCAGGTTACTAAAGAAATTAGATAACAAATTACGGAATGCCAAAGGAGATATAGATCTTATTTTGGAGATTGCAAAAGAAATAAGCGAAAATAATACTCCTGAAATCTCAAAGATGATTTGTAAATCAATATTAATATTATTTGGCAGATAAAACTAAATAGAATTCCGCATAATCAATTCAAAGGGATGAAGTCTGATATGAAGGTATCGAACTATTTTAAGAAAATTTTATTCAGCTTATCTTAAAATATTCCAAATTTCCTAATGGCCAAAATTAGCCAACAATTTAATAAACACCACTAATTTATTTGATAATCAATTTAAAATGCAATTTTTAGCGATGGTATAGAAATAGAATATAAATAACATTCTGGAATATTTTGTCAATAAATTTATTGAGCAGCATTTTGGGTAAAAATAACGAGTTGTTAAGAGAAATAGATAACAGATTAGAAAATGTTAAAGAGGATTTGAACTCTCAGAAACTTTATTCGACTGCAATGGATTATTTTAATAATGCAAAACTTGATGACTCGCTAAAAGTCTTTCTGCAAATTCTTGAACTTCATCCTGCAGATTTTGAAGCAAATAGTAAATCCGCGGTAATTTATTTTCAGCAAAATAATTTTAAAGAATCTGCACGCTATTCTTTAAATGCTTTTAAAGTTAAGCACAAAGATAGAAGTAATATAATTGTACTCGCTAAAAGTTTAATTGAAGTTTCTTTATTTGAACAAGCAAAACTAATTATTCAAAGTTATTTGAATGATATACCGGTTGATGAAGAACTAAATAATCTCTTAGCAAAGACAAATTCGAGAACTAATAATCATCCCAAGAAAGAAGATATTCCGTTAAGGACTTCTGTTCAAAGTGAAAATACATTAAAAATTTTATTCATCCAGGATTCTCCGTGCATTCGAAATTATAAGTATGCTGCGGCTTTAAGGAAAAGAGGACATAAAGTTACACTTGCGTACTTTGAAAAAAAATTAAGTGAACGATATAATGGAATGAGTGATGATGTTTATGATAATTCCATAAAAATAACAGACTTCAAACAGCTTTGGGAAATCAGTAAAAATTATGATTTAATTCATTCACACAATGAACCGGATTATTATACTGTTGCAGCAATGGCAGGCAGCATTCCGGTTATTCACGATACACATGATTTAATTTCTTTAAGAAGTCCTGAAAATTCTCAGTTAAAATATTTTGAAGGCGTGGCAAACAGAGGGGCAGCCGGAAGAATTTACAGCACTCCTTATCAATATAAAGAAGCACAAGATTTGTATGGAGTAAATGGTAATTCTCTGGTGTTTTATAATTATGCTTCAGAGAATCATCTTCCTAAAAAATTCCTCCCGAAACTTTCAGATGTGGATGGTAAAATACATTTGGTTTATGAAGGCGGAGTAAGTGGTACAAATGGAAAGCACCGCGACTTTGCAGACCAGTTTGTCGAGTTAGCATATCTAGGATATATGGTTCATATATACCCGGCTAGCTTTAATGATGAGTTGAATAATTTCTTCAAACAATATCCAAATATTATTTATAATAAACCTGTTTCCCCGGATACTTTAATTGAAGCTATGACTCAATTCGATTTTGGTATAATTCCATGGAATATGGAAAAGGGAAATGTGAGATTCCTTTCGTCAACTATTGCAAATAAATTATTTGAATATTTAGCAGCCGGACTTCCCGTTGCTGCTGCTGATATTACTTCTTATAGAGATTTCTTCCAAAAAAATCCTGTTGGAATTACATTTTCGTCAATTGAAGATTTTCATTCTAAAATTGATAATTTATTAAAAATTAAATCGGAAATGAAAGGAAAGAAGATTGAATTTACCTATGAAAATGAAATTGAAAAAGTTGAAGAGTTTTATTTTAAAATTTTAAATAAACAAAAGGATGAAAAAAAAGAAATAATATTTGAAAGTGAAACTAGGCAAAAAAATAATTTAAATAAAAATGAAAATTTAATTTCTTCTTCATTTAAAAAACTTGAAGCCTGGATAGATGAAAATGGGTGGGAAGGATACGATCCTTATGATATTGAAGATTTTATAATGTCAAAGAAAAAAAGCGGGGAACTTTCTGAATCCGATGCAAATAGAGTAAAACAATATAATGAAGTAGATCCTTTTTTATGCCGCGAAAAACTAAAGATTGAAAAAAAGACAAATGCGAAAGCGCTTGGTTTACTATTAAGTTCGTATTCCAATCTTTATTTGGTTTTTAATGATGATAAATATTTAACCAAAGCTGAAGAAATTGCAAACTGGCTGATGAAAAATCGAAGTGCCGGATATTTTAAGTTCTGCTGGGGATATCCTTTCGATTGGCAATCTAAAATATTCATTCCTAAAGGTACCCCGTCTGTTGTAGTTTCAACTATTGTCGGGGATGGGTTTTGGAGGTTATATCAAGTAACTAAAAAAGAAATCTATTTAGAGGTTTGTATTTCAATTTGTGAATTCATCACTGAAGACCTTAATTGTGATATAATTGATGAAGATAAAATATGTTTTTCATACACGCCTTTAGACGATTTTCATGTACATAATGCAAACTTATTTGCAGGAGAATTTTTAGCAAGGATTGGGAAAGAGATTTCCAATAATGAATGGATTGAAGCAGGAGTAAAAACAGCAAACTATGCAATCTCAGAGCAAAATGGCGACGGCTCAATTTTTTATTGGGGTAAAATTCAAGACTCATTTAGCCCAAAACATTTAGACAGCTATCATTCGGGTTTTGAAATTCGATCTTTAATTAATCTTTATTCTCATACAGGAAGAATTGAAATAAATGTGGCAGCGGAAAAATATCTGGGATTCTATTTAAAAAATTATATTCAGACTGATGGCAGTACCAGGCAATTTGCTCTTCAAAAAAACAACAGCCAGATAAATATTCATGGAGTTGCTGAAACAATTTTATTGCTTTCCTCTCTAGTAAAAGAAAACTCAGAACTTAAAAGTACTTTAGAAAAATGTATTAATTGGACTGTAAATAATCTCCAACATGAAAAGGGATGGTTCGGATACATGATTAAAGATGAACACAAAATTATGATTCCGTACCTACGCTGGGGTGAAGCATGGATGATGAGGGGGTTGAGTGAATATTATTTGTCGAAAACTAATTATGTAGATATTTACACTACAAAATTTTATAAATTTAAAAAATTCGAACAGAAAACTGAATTCAGACCTCAGTCTGAATCGAAGATTCTGCTCGAAGAAAAAACTAATTTTAGTTCATTCAATCAAATAAAAAAAACAAGAGCAAAAAAAATACTTCATTTTGGTGGTGCACATACAACTCATTTACGAGATTTGATGAGTGAAATGAATGGAAAGGGGTTTAAACAATCTATTGTTACCTATACAACACAAAAATCCAAATTATCGGAGGAGTATCCTTCCTATTATTTAGACTACATTATTTCTGATCAGAACCACTTTAATTTGACTGATTTTTCTAAATATTCCTTCCTTAAAAAGGAAATAAATAAAATTTTATCAATAGAAAAACCCGATGCAATTCATGTTCACTCTTTGAATGCATCTCTACCAGTTAAGATTATAAGAGAACATTCTTCTATTCCCATTTTCTTAACGCCTTGGAATATGCTGCGATATTATAACCAATGCGGGGTAACATATGAGTTGGAGAATGAAGCAATTTCTTTGATAGACAAGTTTATTGTTCCTCTTAAAACCGCTTTCACTAAATATAAATCCCTATATAAAAGTTTAAAAGATGAACAATGGATACAGTCAGGTTATATTATTAATATAGATAAAGAATTTAAACGTAATTTACAAAATAAAGGTTTAAAAATATTAAGTGCTCGACAAGTTGATGTAAAATATAACCAGCATCTTTTAATTGAATCGATACCAACTCTTATTAAAAAATTTCCGCAAATTCAAGTTACATTATTACGCGGCACAAGTACAAAACAAGGCTCTCAATATTATAATTTAATTATAGAATTAATAAATAAATTAAATCTATCTAAGTATATTAAAATTATCGACAAAACTTTGGGGTTCGATGATTTTTATTGGGAAATTAAAAATCACGATATAATTTATTCAATATATGAATTAGATATGGGTTATAGTGTAACAAATATTCTTGGAATTACATCAGGGGCCGCTGTAGTTAGTGATAATTCTCCGATTAAAGATATGCCTATTTTCCAGAATGGTCGTAATATTTTTAAAACAGAAATTAACCAATCAAGTATAAAAGATACAATTATAAGTATCGGAAATGATTTGCCTGATGCACTTGAAAAAGTACATTCAAACAATAATGCTTTCTTTGTTTTTGACAAAGAAATATTAGTGAACGAGCTATATAATGCATACGAAGAAGTTTTTTCTTAACTATTTATTATGAAAAATCAACACTATAAAAATCTTGAATTTCTAAAATCATCCTTTTCTATTGAGGGGAAAAATCACTCTGTGAATGATGTTGAAAAATGGTTAAAGAAAAGAAAGCAGCACGTAAATGTTAAAGTTGAAAAAACTCTTTTTTCAAAATTAGATAAATGGCATTATTGTGATAAATCAGGTTCAATACTGCATGAGTCCGGCAAGTTTTTTTCGATTGATGGAATTAATATAAAAACTAACTGGCCTGAAATGAATTCATGGCAGCAGCCAATTATTAATCAGCCTGAGATTGGTTTTCTTGGAATTATAGCTAAAGAATTTGACGGGGTACTACATTTTTTAATGCAGGCAAAAGTGGAACCGGGTAATAAAAATCACGTGCAATTATCTCCAACACTTCAGGCAACCAAAAGCAATTACACACAGGTTCATAACGGAAAAAAACCACTCTACTTAGAATATTTCTGGAATACAAAACCAGAGCAGATAATGCTGGACCAATTGCAATCCGAACAGGGAGCAAGATTTCTTAAAAAACGTAACCGGAATATTATAATTAAAATTGAAGAGGAAATTTCTGTTCATGATAATTTTATGTGGGTTACGCTTGCTCAGATTAAAAAGCTGATGCTAAAAAATAATCTTGTAAACATGGATACCAGAACAGTTATCTCAGGTATTCCTTACGGCAATCAAGATGAAGAAGTGATTGATTTTTTTAATTTCTTAGGGCATAACGAAAAGCAGGACACAATTGAAAAAGCTATGTTAAAATCTGCGTTAACAGGAGAAGGCGCCTTACATAGTAACGATGAAATAATTTCTTTTCTAACTCACTTAAAAAGTATTTACGAGCTTGAATTAAATAAAATACCTTTAATGGAACTTGAAGGATGGAATTTTAATGATGATGAAATAAGACACAAGGATAATAAATATTTCAAAGTTATAGCTGTGAATATTGAAATATCCAATAGGGAAGTTGTCAACTGGTCACAACCGATGGTTCAACCAGCACAAGAAGGAATATCTGCATTCATTTGTAAGGAAATTAATGGTCTGCTCCATTTTGCAGTTCAGGCAAAAATGGAATGCGGCAATTATGACGTGGTTGAATTTGCACCTACAGTTCAATGTCTTACAGGAAACTATCGTCATTCAAAGATTGGAAGTATTCCATTTCTAGAATATGTACTTTCTGCAGGTAAAGAAAAAATAATCTTTGACACTTTTCAATCCGAAGAAGGCGGCAGATTTTTTAAAGAACAAAATAGAAATATGATTGTGCTTGCCGGGAATGAGCTGTCTGTTGATTTGCCTCCAAATTTTATATGGATGACATTAAACCAGCTTAATGTATTTTTAAAATTTAATAATTACCTGAATATTCAAGCCCGAAGTTTAATCTCGGCAATTAATTTTATATAAATATTTTATGAAAAAGCTAAAAATAGGAATACTGGGATGTGCAAATATTGTTGAAAAGCATATTGTTCCAGCTTTATCAGAGCTTAAAATGAAATACGAAATTATAGGAATTGCCAGCAGAAATTTAGATAAAGCAAATTTGTTTGCTTCGAAATTTAATATCAAACCTTACACGGGCTATGATAGTTTGATTGATAAAGGGAAAATTGATATTGTATATATACCCCTTCCTAATTCTTTACATTATGAATGGATAATGAAAGCAATGAATCAAGGTATACATGTTCTCGCTGAAAAATCATTAACCACTTCATATAAGGAAACAAAAGAAATAATTCAAAAAGCTCAGCAGAAAAAACTAGCAGTAGTAGAAAATTTTCAGTTCCGTTTTCATTCACAGTTAAAAACTATTGTTGAGATTATAGATAATGATGTAATAGGGGAAATTAAATGCATCAGGAGTTCCTTTGGGTTTCCTCTGTTTGCTAATCAAGATAATATAAGGTATAAGAAAGAACTCGGCGGTGGGGCATTGCTTGATGCAGGTGCATATCCGGTAAAGATTTCCAGTATGTTTTTAGGTGAAGATATTTCTGTAAAAGCTTCAAAGCTTGCTTATAATCCCGAATTACAAGTTGATATTAGTGGAGGTGCTTTTTTATCAAGTAAAAATTCAAACCTTTTTTCAGAAATAGCTTTTGGATTTGATAATTATTACCAATGTAATTTGGAACTTTGGGGCTCTAAAGGAAAATTAACCGCGGAAAGAATTTTTACTTCACCTCCCAACTATAATCCTTCAATTATAATTGAAGATAAACATGGAAAAGAAAAAAAGGTTTTGCCTGAAGATAATCATTTTGTAAATATGCTTAATCATGTATATGAATTAATTGAAGTTGGCAATTTTGAAAATGAATACAACCAAAATTTAATTCAATCGAGATTGCTTGAAGAAATTAGGGAGACTGCTGAGAATGAATAAGCCAGTTTATGTAACAATGCCGTCTCTTGCTCCCTTAGAGGAATATAAAGAAATGCTGGAAGGCGTTTGGGAAAGCGGTATTCTAACACATAACGGCCCGCTGGTTCAGAAATTTGAGAATGAATTAACTAAAACTTTAAATTTAAAAAATATTGTTGTCGTATCTAATGGAACAATTGCATTACAGATGGCTATTAAAGCTCTCGGTTTAAAAGGTGAAATAATTACATCTCCATTTACTTGGATTGCAACAATCAGCGCAATCATGTGGGAAGGATGCACACCGGTGTTTGTAGATATTGATCCCGACACACTAAATATTGATCCGCAAAAAATAGAAGAGAAAATTACAGACAAAACCGTGGCAATAATGCCGGTACATGTTTTTGGCAATCCGTGCAATGTTGAGGAAATAGAAGTTATAGCAAAAAGGAATAATTTAAAAGTAATTTATGATGCGGCACATGCAGTCGGATCTACTTATAAAAATAAAAGTATTCTGGGATGTGGGGATATTTCTGCAACAAGCTTTCATGCAACAAAACTGCTTAATACTGCAGAAGGCGGTGCTGTAATAACAAATGAAATAGAACTTCATGAAAAATTAAAAAGAATACGTTTTTTCGGACATAATGAAAACAAAATGGTTGTTGAAGAAGGTTTTAACGGAAAGATGACAGAAGTTCACGCAGCATTGGGGTTGGCGAATTTGAAATATTATGACAGGGTGCTTAAGGATAGAAAAGACAAATATCATTATTATAAAGAGCAGCTTGGCAATACTGCAGTAAATTGCAATTTCAGGAAATAAAATTCGGTGAACCAAATTATTCTTACTTCCCTTTGATTTTTGAAACTGAAAAAAAACTTCTTGAAATATGGAAGTGCATTGAATAAACAGAATATTTTTCCCAGAAGATATTTTTATCCTTCTGTTAATGTATATGAAGATATACTTAAGATTGAAAAAATGCCGGTATCAGAGGATATTTCAAGAAGAATTTTATGCTTCCTTTGTACTATAATTTACGTTTTGAAGAAATGGATATAATTATTGAGCTGCTTCAATAATTAAAAACTTTGAGATATAATTATGAGTTTCTTAAATAGTGTTCAATTAGATAAAATAGGTTTTAATAGTTACGGAGAAAATGTTTTAATATCCGATAAAGCCAGCATCTATAATTCTGAAAATATTTCGTTAGGAGATAATGTAAGAATTGATGATTTCTGCATAATTTCTGCAGGGAAGCATATAAATATTGGCAGCTATGTTCACATTGCACCATACTCATCTTTAATAGGCAGCGGCGAGATTATTTTGGAAGATTATGTTTCTATTTCCGGGAGAGTATCCCTTTATTCCAGCAGTGATGATTATATGGGATTTGCAATGACAAACCCTATGATACCAGACTCATTTAGAAGGGTAACCAACGGTAAGATTTGGATAAAGAAACATGTAATAATTGGGGCTGGTTCTGTAGTTATGCCGAATGTAACACTTGATGAAGGTGCTGCAGTTTCGGCACTTACTCTTATTATAAATAATTGTAAACCTTTTACCATTTATAGAGGTGTCCCTGGGGTAGAGATTGGTAAAAGAAAACAAAAAATTATTCAGCTTGAAAAGGAATTTGATGATGAAAGAAATAAATAACCTCTTAAAATGTATTAACCAAATACTTGAATATAACTCAAAAGAAAAAATTCCTAAACTTAATGAGAATATGAATCTAAGGGATGAAATAGGGCTCGATTCCTTGGACCTTGCCGAATTAACAGTACTTGTTGAAAACGATTATGGTGTAGATATTTTTGAAGATGGTGTGGTTTTAACTGTGGGTGAAATTTTAAATAAGTTAAAAGAAAATGTTGGATAAAGGGAAAATATTTTTTTACGATTCACTTAGTGATGTTTCATACTCGTATGAATATTTATTTGATAGAATAAATAATATAGAATCATTGCCTACTATTATATATACAAAAAATTTCATTGATATTTTTGTGTTTATTATTGCTTCAATTATTTATAATAGAAGCATTACACTAATAGACTATGATTTTAATAATTCGGAATTACAAAAATTAGGAATTAATAATAGTTCATTGTCTGAAATGATGAATATTAATAGTAAAAGATATGTAAATGAAAAAAACTTTAAGGAGTTACTTAATCCCCAATCATGGTCAGTAACTCTTTTTACTTCCGGAACAACCGGCCAGCCTAAAAAAATTTCTCATACATTTAGAAATCTAACAAGAATAGTTAAAGTTTCGGAAAATAAATTAGACGACATTTGGGGTTTTGCATATAACCCAACTCATATAGCAGGGCTGCAAGTATTTTTACATTCTCTTTTAAATTTTAATACAATGATTAATCTTTTTAATCAATCAAAAAATAAAATTTATACTTTAATTGAAAAATTTAATATAACTAACCTTTCTTCAACACCAACGTTTTACAGGCTTTTAATTCCTTATGAAGGAATTTTTACTTCAGTGAAGAAAATCACTTCTGGAGGAGAAAAATTAAATTTATCTGTTTTAACACAACTGAGTAAATTATTTCCGAATGCAAAAATATTTAATGTTTATGCGTCCACAGAAGCTGGAAGTATTTTGGTTTCTTCAGGCGAAACTTTTATCGTTAAAGAAAAATTTAAAGAACTTATAAAAATCATTGATGGAGAACTTTTACTTCATAAAAGTTTAATCGGATATTCAAATAATCCGGATATTATTGATGGATGGTATAAAACCAATGATTTGGTTGAAGTGGTTAAAACTGAACCTCTTGCTTTCAAATTTGTTTCCAGGAAAAACGAAATGATAATTGTGGGCGGATATAAAGTAAATCCGATTGAAGTTGAGGAGGTAATTAATAATTATCCGTGTATAAAACTTTCGAAAGTTTATGGAAGAAAAAATTCTGTTCTTGGTAATATATTAGTTGCAGATATACAGACAATAAATGGAAAACCGGCCGAAAAAAATTTAAGAATATTTTTAAATAATCATTTACAGAAATTTAAAGTCCCGCGAATAATAAATTTTGTTGAATCTATTGAAGTTTCAAGAACAGGAAAATTAAAACGATTATGAAAAATATTTTAATTACAGGTGTGTCCAATGGATTGGGCTTTGAAACAGCAAAATTACTACTCGAGCAAGGGAACTCGCTCTACGGTATCAGTAGATCAAAAAATAATAATACTGAAGAACTTAGTATCAAATATCCTGGCAAATTTCAGTTAGTAAAATTTGATCTTGGAGAATTAAACGAAATTAAAAAAATGTGGATGGACAATTTTCAGTCTTTTAATATACCGATTCATGCTTTTATCGATAATGCTGCAATTGCGTATGATGATTTAATTACAAATATGAAATTGAATAAGCTGGAAAATATGTTTAGAATAAATGTCTTCTCCCCATTACTATTAATAAAGCTTGTTATTCGAAATATGATTCTTAACAAAATTAGAGGAAACATCGTTCATATATCTTCAATATCAGTGCATACTGGTTACAAAGGATTAGCAATGTATGCATCTACAAAAGGTGCTCTTGAAGCATTTTCTAAAAACACAGCAAGAGAATGGGGTGAAAAAGGAATCAGGTCAAACTGTATAATTGCAGGTTTTATGGAAACAAATATGTCAGCCAGCTTAGATGGCGAAATGAAAAATCGTATTTATAAAAGAACATCCTTAAAAACGCCAATTGATATGAAATCTGTAGCCGGAACAGTCAGCTTTTTAATCTCGGATGGTGCAGATATGATTACCGGACAAAATATTTTTGTGGATGCAGGAACCATTTAATTATTTTGAATTTCCAAATATCATTGTCTAATATTAGCCATCCTTACAAATACACTCTTCCTTTATTTATAATTCCTTTCATTTTCTAAATAATTCCAATGGCATGATATTCGGATTAGAGTACCGGATATAAAATAGAATTGCATTTTTATTGCAGTCTATTTCTCGGCAGATCAGCTGCAAAGGTTAACCAATTAACATATAAAAATAAGTTTTATTTCATGCTTTACTAAATGTTTATGGCCGATCAAAAAAATTATAATTACATAATTAATTTCCTTGTAGAGTCCGTTTTAAAAAAGTCAGATAATGGCTTTTTTAATTCCATGGCCAGCTCAGACTATAAATATAAATTTCTATATCTCTCCTTTTTACTTCCGAATCATAAACAAATACTTGAAAAGATTTATTATCAGGTCAAAGGATTACAGCTATACAATAAAAATGCTTTGGGTTTAGTATTACATAATGGTTTGACCAGTGAATTATTAGAGAATAATCAGCAGCTTGTTTCCATTGACTTTCGGCCGATTCAAAATAATTTTCCAAATGTCTCTCTAAGTAAAATAAAATTTGATATCGCAGAAAAAGTAATTGAGATGCTTCAACCAGACATAATATATTTTAGATATGTATATGGTGTTGATGAAAACTGGGTTGCATTTTCGGAGAGACATAAAAATATTATTACTGAACATCAAACTAAAGAATTTGAAGAAATGTCGTTTATTGGGAAACCAAAAATTTTTTTAGATGAAGAACTCCGGTTTGGCAAAAGTTTTAGAAACAATTTAATGGCAATGGTAAGCGTAACTCCTGAAATCGCAAAATATCAAAAGGAGTTTATCGCAGGAAAAAATATCCCGGACTTTGTTTTAAGTAATGGTATAAATGTAGGATCAGTAAAAAAATCGGACAAAAATAAAGATGAGAAGATTGTCAACTGCCTTATCTCTGCTCATTATAGAATATGGCATGGAATAGACAGGCTTATTTTTGGTTTAATCGAATTAAAGAATCAATTACCAATAGTTTTTCATCTTGCAGGGGAGGGAAAAGTCCTGGATGAACTGAAGGCAATTATAAGTAAAAATAATTTAAATGAATATTTTAAGTTTTACGGATTACTTTCTCATGAAAATATAGATGAAATTGCTGGCCATTGTGACGTTGCAATTGGTTCTTTAGGGCTTCATCGAATTGGATTAAAAGAAGCAAGTATACTTAAGAATAGAGAATATTGTTCAAGGGGATTGCCTTTCATTTACTCTTTTAATGATTGTGATTTTGGGGATAATTTTAATTACCAATTGAAATTTTCCCCAAATGATTTTGGTATTGATATTAAGGCTATTTATGATTTTGCTTTAAGTTTAAAACAGAACGGATCGGTTCAACAGAAGATGAGAGATTATGCGCAGAAGCACCTTGATTGGAAAATTAAAATGGGTACCCTTAATGATTTTTTTATTAAGCTTCTTAATAACAGCGCAAACCAAAACAAAACAAGCTCTCATCAACATTCACAAAAGAACCTCGAGTTAAAATACATTAAAAAGAAAAAAATAATAATCATCCAGGGTGGATTCCCATCTATTTCAGCTACTTTTATTTTAGATCAAATGACCGGATTAATTGATAGAGGTTTTGAAATTGAAAACTGGTCAACTTATAAAATACAAACTCAAACTATACACGAAGATATTGAAAAATATAACTTATTATGTAAAACTAGATACATAAATATTCCACCGGAAAATTTACGTAGTAATCCTGAAGCCTGGATAAACTGGTTTTTAAAATTCAACAACATTCCTACCTTAGATAATGTCCATGCATTTCATTGTCACTATGGGGTAAATTTTAATTTATTAGAGCCGCTATTTAGAAGAATAAATCATTTTACATTAGTATCATTTCATGGCTACGATGCTTCAAGATATATTAAACAGAATGGTCAAGATTGTTACAGTTTTTTATTTAGGCGAGCAAACTTAATTACTACTCCCAGCAGCTTTATGAAAAATGTTTTGGTCGAGAGTGGCTGCAATCCTGAAAAAATTAAAATACATAGGTATGGAATTAATTTAGAAGAATTCAAACATGCTGAAAGAAAATTTGATAACAGTAAAATTATCTTTTTAACAATTGGAAGATTTGTTGAGAAAAAGGGGATTGAGTATTCCTTAAAGGCTTTTGCCAACCTGCCTAAGAGTATTGATTGCGAATATAGAATTATTGGTGAAGGTGATTTACTGAATGACTACAAAAAAATTATCTATGAATATAACATCGAAGATAAAGTTGTATTTCTTGGGCCTAAAACAAAATATGAAGTAATATCTGAGATGAAGGCAGCGGATGTTTTTATACTTACGAGTGTAACAGCATCAGATGGTGACAGTGAAGGAATTCCAGTAGCATTAACGGAAGCACAAGCTATCGGGTTACCTGTTATAAGCACATATCATTCGGGCATACCGGAATTGGTAAAGGATGGAGAAACCGGCTTACTTTCTGAAGAAAAAAATGTTGAAGCAATAAGAAAAAATATAATACGATTAGCTTCGGATAAAAATTTAAGAGGAAATTTTTCTAAAAATGCTAAAGATAGAGTTAAAAATGAATTCAATATAACAAACTTAAATAACAGTCTGACAAACATTCTAAATAATAAAGACAAAAATAATATTTCAAATAACCTTCTTTTTAATGCTCTCAAATCTCATGGATGGGAGAATAGATATGAAAAATATTTTGATGAGTTAGCTTCTTTAGTTTATTTAAAAAGTATTGAAAAACCTTCAATATCAATAATTGTAATTTCATGGCGGCTTCATAATGACACTCTTAAAAATTTTCAAATTCTTAAAGAGCAGCGTAACAATAATTACGAATTGATTTTTGTTAATAATGGAGCAGATGAAAATGAGTTTAATGTATTACATCCTTTTATAGATACTTATGTTCAATTAAATAAAAATTCCGGGGCATATCTTGCTAGAAATATTGGTGCAGCTTTTGCAAATGCCCCAGTACTTTTCTTCCTTGACGATGATGCGATACCATCAGATAACATTATAGAAGCACATTTGAATGCGTATATTAAATATAATATCCTTGCTTTAAGAGGAGCCTGTCTTCCCAAAACATCTAATCCGCTAAACCGGAATGCTGCGCATTATTATTTGGGTGATAAACCAAAATCTATTTTTGCTGACCTTGAAGGAAACACTACTTATAGAGCAGAAACTTTTTTTAAAGTTGGCGGTTGGGATGATGAGATTTATTTCGGCGGCGGCGGTGTTGATCTCGCTTTGCGTCTTTTAGAATTAGATCACGATAAAAGGAAACAAATTTATTCGCCGGAACCTATTATATATCATGATTATGCCAATAATGAAGTGCATTTAAAAAATAAAAGGAAAAAACAGGAAGAAACAAGAAAATATTTAAGAAACAAACATCCAAGGTGGGACAAAATAATTGATGAATGGTCTGGTTATTCTTTTAATGAAGGATTAAAACTCATCGAGAGAAAACCTGGTATTCAATCTGGATCTGAAAAAAATAGTATAAATATTTCTATTTGTATTCCGACATATAATAGAGCGGTTTATTTAAGAGAAGCCATTCAAAGTGCCTTAAATCAGAATTATGATAATTATGAAATAATAATTGTTGACGATGGTTCAACAGATAATACAGAAGAAATAATAAAATCGTTTAAAAGTAAAAATATTCTTTATTTTAAAATCCCGCATTCAGGTGCACCTGTTGCAAGAAATAAAGCCATTGATTTTGCAAATGGTGAATATGTTCTATGGTTGGATTCGGATGATGTACTTGCTGAAAATTTACTTCCCATTTATTTTAAGAAACTAAATGAGTCAAAAGATGTTGACATAATATACGGAGATCTTGTTATTACAGATCAGCAGCTTAATCCGTATAAAACTGTGCAATATGAAAATTGGCAGGATAAAAACATTGAACTAATTGCCAGGCTTTTTCTTGAATCACCGATTCCTCACCCTGCAACAATAATTAAGAAAGAGTTTTATACTAAAGTTGGTAATTATGATATATCATTTAAAAGAGCCCATGATTACGAATGGTGGACAAGAGCAGTCCAAACAGCAAAGTTTGCTAAAGTTGATTTTGTAGTTTGTAAATGGAGATGGCATTCAACCAATATGTCCTCAGGCTCTGTTAAGATTGATACATCTTATGATGAATTGGTGATACGAAAACTTCTTGCAAAATATGCTATTGAAAAAATATTTCCTTCTATTGATTGGCAAAATCAACATCAAAATATTTCTGAAGCCGCCGCGTACTTATATGTTGCAAAGAGATTTATTGAGTTAAAAAGATTTAAAGCCGCAGAAGAATTTCTTGAAAAAAGTTATAGCAAACAACCATCTGAACAAACTCTGAAAATTATAAATCAAGTTAAGGAACTTAATATTAATAATACTGACAAGAGCGGATTAAGTGTTTTGTTTGTAGTACATAATTTTCCACCCAACTGGTATGCAGGGGTTGAAAATTACACACATTCGCTTGCAAAAAGTTTAATAAAACTAGGAATCAATGTTTCTGTTCTCTATCCGCAATACCGCAATAATATTGATTCATCTTTTGTGGAAGAAGATGTTTTTGACGAGATAAAAATATATAGATTAATCTTAAAGAATAATTCTAATCCTGCTTCCCAAATAACAGACAAAGAAACTGAACAAAAGTTTAGTGATATTCTTGAGAGGAAAAATTTCAGCATTGTTCATTTCCATCATTTTATGGGACTGCCATTTTCTCTTGCCAGAATAGCAAAAGAACAAAATGCTAAAATTGTTATAACCCTTCATGACTTTTGGATGCTTTGTGTTAGAACTCATCTTTACAGAAATCAAGATAATTCAATATGCAGCGGACCGGAAAGTAATTCGAAATGTTCAAATTGTCTGTCTGATAATTTGAACGATATAGATAGAAATAATCTGGAAAAGTGGGTAAAGCTTAGGAATTCAGCCGCGAATGAAGCACTAAATCTTGCCAACTTAATTATTTCTCCATCTCAATTTTTAGCAAATAAGTTTAAATCTTTTAGTTGTCTTAAAGAAATTAGTGTAATTCCGCAAGGGCTTAATGTAATTAAAAGAGAGAATTCGAAGAGAACAAAAAAACTTACTTTTGGATTTATAGGAGCAATTAATGAACTTAAAAATGTTGAGTTTTTAATTGATTCATTTATTGAATCAAATGTTGAGTCCGAACTTAAAATTTATGGCAGGGGGGAACCGTGGTTAATAAATAGTATAAAGGATAAAATCAGTTCGGCTAAGAATATTAATTATTATGGTTCTTACAAACCTGAAGATTTGTCTAAAATATTTTCTGAATTAAATGTTTTAGTAACTCCCTCATTAATAGAAAACTATCCTTTAGTTATAAGGGAAGCACTTAGCGTAGGAATTCCTGTGGTTGCTTCAAAAGTTGGCGGTGTACCTGAGATTATTGAAGAAGGAATAAATGGTTTATTATTTAATCCCAACAACAAAATTGAGTTGATAAATATAATCAAGAAATTAAATAACGATAACAAAATTCTTAAAAAACTAAAAAGGGGAATTAAGCCAGTAAAAACAATGGATGAAGAAGCCGGAGAGTTGATAAATAGTTACAAAAATATTTTCAATGAAACTCCTAATGTCTCAATTATAATTCCTGTGTTCAATAAAATTGAATATACCATAAAGTGTCTTGAATCCATTTACCTGAATACTCCGGATCAACTTAATTTTGAAGTAATAGTGGTTGATAATGCTTCCACTGATGACACACGAGAATTTTTAAATGCACAACAAAAGATTTACAAAAACCTAAAAGTAATAGTCAACAACGAAAATTTAGGATTTGCAAAAGCTAATAATCTAGCAGCTTCGCAAGCACTAGGTCCTAATTTAGTATTTTTAAATAATGATACTGAAGTTCAAAATGGCTGGCTTGAAGCATTACTTAAAGTTCAAGAGAACGATGATAAGGTGGGGGCAGTTGGAAGTAAATTACTTTATCCTGACAGAACAATTCAGCATGCTGGTGTAATTATTTTCGATAATAAAGAACATGAATATCCATTAGTTGCAAGTAATGTATTCACAAATGAACCTGCCGATTTACCTCAAGCTAATGAAATGAGAACTTATCAAGCTTTGACTGCTGCATGTTTGCTGGTTAAGAAACAAACATTTTTCCAGGCAGGAGGATTCGATGATGGTTTCTGGAATGGATATGAAGATGTGGACCTTTGCTTAAAGCTTGGTAAATTGGGATATAAATTAATTTATCAACCAGAAAGTGTTGTCATTCATCATGAATCTAAGAGCGGGCTCGAGAGATTTTCAAAAGTTAACGAAAATATTAAGCTGCTGAATGAAAGAGTGGAAAAATAAAGTAGAAGCTGATTTTTTTGTCGATGAGAATAAAAATTTAGCTACAAACCAAAGCAGGGAAAATCAAAAAATATTTTAGTAATAATATTTCAAGGGAAAAAGAAAAAGTCTCTATCATTACTTTAACCTACAACCAGCTTGATTATACAAAAGCTTTTATTAATTCTGTATTTCAATTTACATCAGTTCCTTTCGAATTAATAATTGTTGATAATGCAAGTAGTGATGGTACAGTTAAATATTTAAAAGATTTAGAAAAGTCTGATAGTAGAGTTAAAGTAATTTTCAACAAAGAAAACTTAGGATTTCCGAAAGGAGTTAATCAAAGCCTCACCCAAACCCTCTCCAAAGGAGAGGGCTTAAGGTCAAAATACATACTCATTGCAAATAACGATATTATTGTTAATGAAGGCTGGCTTGAAAGAATGATTCAAGTTGCTGAAAGTAATTCGCAAATTGGATTAGTCGGGCCGATCAGCAATGCTGTTAGCGGTGTACAAATTGATAAGGAAGCAAAATATAATTCAATTGAAGAGATGCACAAATATGCTGCATCGGTGCGGCAAAAAAATAAAAATCAATTTTCCGAATTTCCACGTATAGCTTTTCTGTGTACTTTAATTAAAAAAGAAGTTGTTAAAAAAATAGGTGGATTAGATGAAAGATTTAGTCCGGGTAATTTTGAAGACGATGATTTCTGTTTAAGAGCGCAGTTAGCCGGCTATAAAACAGTTATTGCCAAAGATGTTTTTATCCATCATTTCGGTTCTAAAAGTTTTACTGCTGATGGAATGAAAAAATATGAAGAAAGATTAGAAATAAATAAAAAAATATTTATAGAAAAATGGGGAGCCGACCCGGAAGAAATTTGGCTTCATGGCAAAAAAATAAAAGAAAGGAATATAATGTATTCTATCAAACAAGATGATTTTATTGAAAACTTTGAGCAGGCTTTGTCACATTTAAATCAAAAGGAATATGAACTTGCTTTTAATTCAATGGTAGTTTCTATTAACAATTTTGACCATGAAAAAGCTAAGATATTTAATACTGATTTACACTCAGTTTTAAATCTTGCAGGGAATATAGGATTGCTAATAAACAAGACAGAAGTAGCAAGATCTTATTTTGAAAAAGCTTTAAATAATAATCCTAAATCTGCGGAAGCATGCAATGGTTTGGCAGAAATATTTTTATTGGAAGAGAATTATGAAGCGGCTAATATTATGTTTGGTTATGCCTATAATTTTGATCCTAATAATAAAAATGCTCTTCAAGGTTTGGAAAAAGTTAATGCGCTCTTAAGTAATTCAATTAAGAATGAAAATATGAATAACAATCCTGATAATAACCAACTGAAAATAATTACTAAAAGAAATGACCTGGGGAGTTTATTAAATTCATTAAACTTAAAGGGGCATGGTGCTGAAATAGGTGTACAGCAAGGAGAATTTTCTAAAATCATTCGAGCAACATGGAAAGGTAAATATCTTCATTTAATCGATCGATGGAGAAGTGATGATGATTATAAGGATATTGCCAATGTTTCAGATGAAACGCATAAACAATTTTACTTTAAAGTATTGAATCTATTTGCTGATGACCAGGGTGTTTTTGTATATAAAATGGATTCAAATTTTGCAGCCCAGCAATTTCCAGATAATTATTTTGACTGGATTTATTTAGATGCAGATCATTCTTATGATGGATGTAAAAAAGATTTGAATGTATGGTATCCTAAACTTAAACCAGGCGGTATTTTTGCCGGGCATGATTTCCTTAATGGGAACATACCTGCCGGTGAATTCGGGGTGAAAGCTGCTGTTGAAGAATTTATTCAAGATAAAGAAGTGCAGCTATCTGTAACGAGTGAAGATTTATGGAAGTCATGGTATTTAATTAAACCAGGCGCGCAACAATATGTTTGGACAAAACAAACTTCAGAAGATGAAGTAATAAATCATCAAAAATCTTTTGAAAATTCTAATACTACTGATAAAGAAGTTATAAAGGAAAACATAGAATCTGATGGATTAGTTTCGGAAGCTTATGAATTATTTAATGAAAATAAATTTGATGAATCTCTTGAAAAACTTTTAGCTGCTGAAAAATCTTTTAATGGACATCTTACAAATCCAACTAATGTAAATTCCGCTGCTGCGTTCTTTAATCTTAAAGGATTTAACTATTTAGGAATAAATGACATCGAAAGTGCAAAGGAATGCTTTGAACGCGCTTTAAATTTGGACCCAAATTCATCCGAAGCTTGTGCGGGACTTGGTGAATATTTTTATATGATAGGCAATAATGAAAATGCAAAGATAATGTTTGAGTTTGCAGTGAAGAATAATCCAAGTAATACTTTTGCATCTGACGAACTTTCAAAAATTATTTCTATTTCTGAATCTGATATAAAATATAATGCAGTTGAAGAAAATGCTGAAGAAAAAATTAAAGACAAACTAAACCAAATTTTAAATTCTGTTTATGAGCTATTTCAGTTTAAAAAATATGATGAAGCATTCAAAGTACTTAATAACACGGAAGAACTATTTTATACTCAAGTAGAAATTGAAAATGATCTGGTTTCTTCTTATGAAAATTTAAAGGGAATTGTACTTCTTTCTTTAAAGAAAAATAATGAAGCTAAAGAGGCCTTTGAAGCAGCTTTAGTTACTAATCCAAATTCATCCCAGGCTTGCGCCGGGTTAGGCGAAGTGCTTTTTCTTTCCGGCAAAGACAACGAAGCAAAAGTAATGTACGAATGGGGAGTAAAAAATAATCCGCAAAACCAATTTGCTGTTGAAGGCTTAAGCAAAGTAAATAAAGTAATTGGCCTTAACGAAAATCATAATAATTTAATTTTATCTGAATAATTGTGAATACTATAGTCGATTATAAATATCAGGAAGCGACCGATTATTTTGAGAAAAAAGATTTTGGGAACGCTGAAAAAATTTTAAGAGAGCTTTTGGCAGAAAATCAAAATGATTATGATGTTCTGAATTTTCTTGGAATAATAAATTTAAATTTAAAAAATTATCAGGAAGCAATTGAATTATTCAATAGAGTAGTCAAACTATGCCCGCAGCATGGTATGGCTTATTATAATCTTGGGCTTGCCTATCAAAATGTAAATGAAAATGATTTGGCACTTGAATCATACGTACATTCATTGGAATTGCAGCCTAACTATGTAGACGGACTTAATAACACCGGTGTGATTTTTCTTAACAAGAAAGATTATAAAAAAGCGGAATTCTATTTTAATGAAGTAATGAATCTTGATCCGGATAATGTTGAAGGGCTTATAAATATTGCAAACTTAAATATTTTACAAAATAAACATGAAGACGCCATAGAAATTCTTTCTAAAATATCATCTATAAAAGGTGAAAATAAACATTTTAACAAAATGGCTATTCTCACAAATCTTGGAGTCTCAAAATTGCAGCAGGGCAGAAATGGTGAAGCAATTGAAATGTGGGAAAAAGCCTTGGCAATAACTCCTGATAATGACATTACTAACTATAATATAAGTCATGCTCAATTGTTAGCCGGTGATTTTAAGAATGGCTGGAAAAATTATGAGTGGAGAAAAAAAAGAAAAGTATATCTTCAAAGAAAATTTTCCGGGCCTGAATTAGTTAATCAGGGAGTTAGTGGAAAAACCATCCTGGTTTATGATGAGCAAGGGCTGGGCGATTCAATTCAGTTTGTGCGATACCTGGAATTACTAAAAGCAAAAGGCGCCAAAATAATTTTTGAATATGATAAAAGGCTTTCTCAAATTTATAGAAATATAGATTGGATTGATATTCATGTGCCCCGCGAGAATTATGATAAAATAAATTTGAATTTTGATTACCATATCTCTCTTCTAAGCCTTCCTTTATATTTTAACACTGATATTAACAATATTCCTTCTAATGTACCATATATTTTTGCAGATAAACCTCTTTCAGAACAGTTAGCAACTGCGATAAAAAAAGACAACAAATTAAATATTGGAATTGTTTGGGCGGGCAATCCAAGTCACAATAACGATAGTAATCGGTCATGTGCTTTAGAAAATTTTGAGAAGCTTTTTACTATTGATGGAATAAGAATATTTTCATTGCAAAAGGGAAAACCAATAAATCAATTAAGAAATAAAAATTATCCTGTTATTGATCTTGATAGCAAAGGGCTTGAGACGTTTGGACATACAGCTGCTGTTATCGAAAATCTTGATTTAATTATTTCAGTTGATACATCGGTTGCACATCTTGCCGGGGCAATGGGGAAACTTGTTTGGATTCTTTTACCTTTTCTACCCGATTGGAGATGGATGCTAAATAGAAATGACTCACCATGGTATCCTACTATGAAATTATTTCGACAAAGAAAAGCGGGCGATTGGAAAGGAGTTTTCGAAGATGTCATTACTGAATTACAAAAATTAATCAGTGAAACATTTTTAATTAAAAATGAAGCGATTGAAGGTTCGGTGGAAAACAACATTCAATCATTCATTCACTCATTCATCCATTCAACAATACAATATTACTTCAGATAATATAAACGACAAACTGGAAAATAAAGATAAGCAATCAAAACAAATCTATCTTGGACTTTCATCCGGAGAAAATTTTGGCTGGGGTGTGTGCAGTAAATATTTAAGAAAAGAGCTTCCCAAATTTTGCAGCATTCATAATATTGATCAAAATTACCCTGTTGAAAAGAAAGTTACCGGAATCTTGTTTAATGCTTTAACAAACGTAAATTTTAATCCTTTATTTCCTCATAGAGGTGAAGTTAATGTCGGGTACACGTTTTTTGAAGACTCCCTTACCGAAATATCAATTGAGAATGCAAAAAAATATGATTTAATTTTTGCCGGTTCATCATGGTGTAAAAATAAAATGTTAGAATCTGGTATTTATAACACTGATATATTAATACAGGGTATCGATCCAGAATTATTTCATTACACCGAACCCAAAAAGGAAGAAAATCTCTTTGTTATTTTTTCCGGTGGAAAATTTGAATTACGCAAAGGACAGGATTTAGTTCTTAAAGCAATAAAAATTCTTCAATCAAAGTATAAAGACATTGTGCTGATAAACTCATGGTATAATTATTTTCCGCATTCGCTGCAAACAATGAAAGATTCAAAATATATAAATTTTGAATTATTAGACAGTTCATGGGATGAGCAGATGAAACATATTTATCAAATCAATGGATTGGATTCATCAAGAATAATAACACTTCCGATTATACCGCATGATAAGCAATTAGAAGTTTATTCCAAAACCGATATAGGCATTTTCCCAAACAGGTGTGAAGGAGGAACGAATCTTGTTTTAATGGAATACATGGCAAGCGGGAGGCCGGTTATAGCTTCGTATTCTTCAGGACATACTGATATAATAAACAATGAAAATTCTTTGATGCTCACTGATTTAAAAGAATATAATATTTATAAAAATGAAAAACTTTCTGCTGAATGGGAAGAAGCTAGCGTTGAGGAAATCGTTGAGAATATTGAATATGCTTATCATAATCGTGATACAATAAGAAATTTAGGAAAAAAAGCTGCAGAAGATATGGAGTATTATACCTGGAATGATACTGCAAAATATTTATATGAAAGATTAATAAAGCTATGATAGCGGGGATGCCGTGTTGACATTAAGCATGATAGTAAAAAATGAAGAACACTATTTGGAGGATTGCTTTAAATCTGTTGAAAATATTGTTGATGAAATTGTTTTGGTAGATACAGGTTCAACTGATAAGACTTTAGAAATAGCAAAAAAGTATAATGCAAAAGTTTTTCATTTTAAGTGGATAAACGATTTTGCTGCTGCAAGAAATTTTGCTCTTGAAAATTCCACTGGTGATTGGATTTTATATCTTGATGCTGATGAAAGATTATCTCCAAAATCAAAACAGGAAATTATAAATCTTACTAAAGCCAAAAAACTCGTTGCTTACAATTGCAGACTGCTAAATATAGACGAACATAACAATAGGCCTTCCGTAATGAAATATGTCCGGCTTTTTCCAAATGATAAAAATTTAAGATTTGAAGGAGCTGTTCACGAACAAATTGAATATTCTTTATCAAAAAATAAAATTTCAGTAAGTGATTGTGATATTGAAATTCTTCATGTTGGATATAATCTTACCGATGAAGGGTTAAAAATTAAAGCCAAAAGAAATTTAGAAATTTTATTAGAAGAGTTTGAAAAAAACAAAACAGGTTACTACGCATATCATTTGGGACAAACTTATGCTCTTCTTGAAAAAACGGAAAAAGCAATTGAGTTTTTTAATTTGGCATTGAGCTTAGATGACCTTAAAAATGAATATAAATCTTTAATCTACAGGTTCCTGGCTGTAAAAAACGCTGAAGCAAGTAACTGGTCTGATGCTTTTAACTTTATAACTAAAAGTTTAGAATTTGATAAAGACCAGCCGTTAAATTTAATTGCAGCAGGAAGAATATTCATGAAAATAGCGAAATATGATGAAGCTGCTCAACTTTGTTACGATGCTTATAATATTAATACCAAACTAAAATTAGGAGAAAAGAAATCCAGCCAGGCAATTTTAATGGATGAAAAAGATTTAATTTATCATTCCTTAGATATTGCAATCACTTCCAAAGATAAAAATCTTTTTAACTTTTTCTATAAGGAACTTCAAAAGTTAGTTGGTAAAGAAGATATTCAACTTGAGTTAATTAATAAGATTCTAAACAATCAGCTAATTGATGATGAATTTATACGTTTGAGTACAAATGAAATGAGTAAAGAAAACCTTGATTTCTTTTTGAATATTATATCAAATTATAATGACATACACATTCAAGAAAAAGTTCTTAATGGAATTAATAAAAAATTTCCCGATAACTTTACAGTTTTAAATAAGCTTGGCTCAATTTTATCGCGGCAAAATAAAATTGAAGAGGCAAGTGAAAAATTTAAGGAATCATATTTGTCAAATTCAAAAGAACCATCCACAATTTTCTATTTAGTTTCAACTTATATTCAAACAAAAAACCTGTCTGCAATCCCCTCACTGATAACAGATGCTGAAGAAACATTTAAAAACCAACCTCAAATTATGCAAAAAATAAGCTTGTTGAAGCAAAAATTAAGTATATCCTAATAAGCCCGGAAATATCTTTTAATAAAAACTAAACTTTTAATTATCAATGCCGATAATGATAACAAGATGTAAATCTTATAATTAAACCGCTGAGTAAGGATACTCAGTAAAATTAAAACAAACTACATGGAGGTACGTAATGTCTTTTCAAATAAACACCAATCTTGATGCTTTAAAAGCATACAATGCATTAGCAACAGTTAATGCGCAGACCAGTAAAGCACAGCTTCGTTTGGCTTCTCAAAAAAGAATCAATTCAGTTGCTGATGATACTTCTGGTTACAGAGTAGGAAAAGAACTTGAAGGTAAAGTTGCTTTAATGAAAGCTGCTCAAGGTAATATCGGCTCTGCTAAAAACATTTTGTCTACTGCTGAATCAGCTCTTTCCAATATCAATGATCTTTTAACCCAGATAAAAGGTAAAGTTTCTGATGCATCAGACCCGACAAAAAATCTTGGCGCATTAGCATCTGATATCAATGCACTTGGTGATGAAATATCATCAATATTCACAAATACCAAATTTAATTCTACTGCTTTATTGAGCGGCGCATCAAACAGTGGAGCTTTTGCCTTCAAAACTGGTGAATCCGAAACTACAACAATTAATTTTGGTAATTTGAGTACAATTGGTTTAGCTTCGATTTCAAATAGTGGTGCATCTGCTTCTAATATCGTATCTATTAGCATAGATACAATTCAAACAGCAGTTCAAGATGCATTAGGTAAGATTGGTAACTTCAGTCAAAGACTTGACGTGAAAGACAATTATTTAACAAACGCTATTACAAATGCAACAGCAAGTATTAGCCGGTTGTTTGATGCAGATATGGCAATGGAGCAATTAAATGCAACTAAAGGCCAAATAGGTCAGCAAATTGCAACAGCTATGTTATCTCAAACAAATACTAATCCGCAAAATTTACTTTCACTCTTTAGATAAGAGTAATTCTAGAGCGGTCCCCCCTGATTAAGATCGGGGGGGGGATTTTTTTTCAATTATTGTAAAGTAGGAATAAGATGTACAATACAGCTTTTGCCAATAACAAACACAGTCGAACAAACAGCTACCTGGTTAAAGAAATTTTGGAAGCTACACCTCAACAGCTTCTAATTAAACTTTATGATTTTGCTATTGTCAATTGTCAAAAGCATGATCTAGCAAAAACTACTAAAGCTATTCAAGAATTAATTAACTCTTTAAGATTTGATGACGAAAATGCAAAACCGATTTCGATAGGATTGTTAAGGCTTTATCAATTTTGCCAGGATCAAATGCGTCAAAAAAATTATAATATTGTTCAAAATATTTTAACTGATTTAAGAGAAACCTGGATACGAGCATTCAAAGAGATTTGAGATGTCAGACATTTTAACAACTTCATATATTACTTCATTAGTTAACAGTTACATGCAGACTGAGACTACAAAGTCTATTACACCATTATTAGATAGAAAAACAAAATACTCAAATCTTTCAACCGCTTATGGAACACTATCTTCAAAACTTGATACCTTAAAATCATTTTTATCTGATTTCAAGCTTACCGGAACTTCATCCGAATTTGCTTCAAAGCTTGCAGCCTCTACGGATAGTAATTTTATAAGCGCTACTGCTGATTCAACCGCTGTAGACGGTACATACAGTCTTCGTGTGAACCAGCTAGCCAAAAGTGATACGCTTATTTCTTCAGATCATACTTCCAGCGGCAGTAATGCAATTACCGGGACACATAGCTTTGTTATAAAAACTGGAGACGGTGAAGGAGGACAATACTACAGCACAGTTAATGTAGATTTTTCATCCGGTGAAACTAACCAAACTGTAATGCAAAAAATCCGGGATGCAATTAATGCAGATAAAGCTGAAGTTACATCGAACTCATATCAAACCAGCGCAGCATATACTGGCGGAACTGCGACTTTTCAAATTGATTTAGGCGGCACAACAACTGAAATAACAGTTAATGGAGGCGGGACTTATGAAGATTTAATTGATGAAGTTGTTGGACAGATTTCAGATAATGTCAGTGGTGTAACAGCTGAGAAAGTTGTGGATTCTTCTACCGGAGACGTAAGTTTAAAGTTAACAGCTACAGACTCATCAAAATATATTTCAATTTCAAATGTAAGTGGTAATGATTTAGTTAGTGATTTAAACATCGGTGTAACTAAAGAAATGGGAGCTTCCGGGCAAGTTAATGCCTCGGTTTTTTCAGCAGATACAACTACATCGCAGCTTTCATTAACAGCAAAAAAAACCGGTTTAGATTATAGAATAGAAGAAATATCCGATGTTTCAGGATCTTCGGCATTAAGCTCAATCGGCTTAAATATTGGAACATCAAGGCCGGCATTTGATCAATCCCAAACTCCTGATACTGCAGGTTTTTTATATTCTGATATTACTTCCGACAATAATTTATTAAATGCTAAACTAAGCTTTAACGGACTTAATATCCAAAGAAATGCAAATTCCATATCGGATCTTGTTGACGGTATTACATTCAATTTAAAAAATTTATCAAAAACAGATGATCCTGATGTAAACATAAATGTCAGTACTGATGTTGACACAATAAAATCTAAGATTAAAGATTTTATAAAAAAGTTCAATGATGTATACACCAATATAAAAAATCAGAGCACAGTTGATTCTGGTACTCGCGGATTATTTATGGGAGATGCTAATACTAGTTCAATTATGAATATAATGAAAGACACTGTTCTTAACCCGGTTAGCGGAATTGCTTCAAGTGATTTAACTTTGCTCAATCAAATTGGTATTGAATTCAATCCCAAAACAGGATTAAGTATTTCTGATGAGTCGGAATTAACAACAAAGCTTAAAGAAAATACCAGCCAGGTAGAAGCTCTTTTTAACTCCACCAACGGTATAGCAAATATTCTGTATAATAAGCTTGATGCTTATACAGGCAGTGATGGTTATGTTTCATCTTCAATCACATCTTTTGATAATAATGTAAAATATTACGATGATAGAGTTACGGCTGCAAAAAATAGACTTAACGGTAGTGCTGATGTTTTGCGTAATAAATATGAACAGATGCAGGCTCAATTAGCTACTTTATTGAATACTCAATCTTTTATAACTTCCTTGTTTGGATGATAATTTTGCAAAAAGCAATTAGTGATATTATATTAAATATTGATAAATCTTTAAATATTTTGGATACTATTTCTGAAGAAAATTTCAATAAAGAATTTCCAAAAGCCTTTAATCTAATTAGTGAAGCTGGAAAAATTAAAAATGATTTTTCTGGAAAATGCTCAAAAAATGAATTAAACGAACTTGAAAAAAAAATATTTCCAAAAACTAAACAATTAAAAGAAAAATTCGATAATATAATTGCAGTAAAACAAGAAAGAATTTTAGATATCGCTAAAAAATTGAACGAGCTAAATAATAAAAAGAAATTAGTAAAATACAGCAGGTAAAGCTATGGATATCAAAAAAGTATCGGGGAACGAATATTTCTCAAACGAAATATTAAAGCACAAAGAAAAAACATCTAAGGATGTTCCTGTAAATCAACAGCAGGATAAGCTCGAAATATCTAATGAAGCTAAAGTAATGAATGAAAAAGTTGAAGCTTCAAAATTGGATGTTATTAAGCAGAAAGTAGCTCAGAAATATTACGATTCTGATGAAGTCTTAAATAAAGTAGCTGACAAAATATTAAATGAAATAAATAAAAAGTAAAAATTAACGCTTAGAATATTTTTTATTTCTGTTCTATCTTGTTGATACTTATCACATAATTATTATAAATTGCGACTATAATTAAAATTGTTAACTTTTTAAAAATTTAGTCGCAATGTCTTCTGATTACGATAAAGAAAAATTTCTATTAATCGGAAATCTCACTCCAAATTTAATTCATGATATTCGTAATTCTCTTTCTGTCTTAAAGCTTAATTATTACTTCTTAAGTTTAAAAGAAGATTCAATCCCTGCTGAGCTTGCTTCATCATTAAAAGACTGTTCGGAAGCCATAAATAGGCTGGAGAAGAAACTTGACAATTTTTCACTGCTTATTACTAATCATGATAATTCCAGAGAAGTTTGTGCTTTAAATTTAATAACTGCAATTGCTCTAGATTTACTTAAAGGTAAAGCTAGAAAAAATAATGTTTCTTTAGAAGATGTCTCCGGTTCGAACACTCCAACCTTAAAAATTAATAAAACTAAAATTATTATAGCTGTGATAGGAATTATTAATTCTTTATTGGAAACTGGAGTTTCTAATCAAAAAATAGTATTAAATGTATTAACAAACGATGAGCATCAAGTAGAATTGGAAATAGAAAAAAAGCAGAAAGATAACCTGAAGGAGCAGAATTTAATTATCGATAATGTTAATATATTTTTAAAGAATGTCGAAGAAGTTAGGAATAGATTAAAAGATGACGGTGTCACAATTTCATTTGAAGGCGAAGTAAAAGGAAATTGTAAAATAAATTTTTCATTCAATAAACAATAACGGAACGGGACAAAGTGAAATTTAAAATTTTAATTATTGATGATGACGATTTAATTTGTCTTTCACTTAAAAAAGTATTGATAAAACTTGACTATGCTGTTGAAATATGCATGGACGGCGGTACAGCTTTGGATTCGGTTGAGAGTTTCCAGCCGGATATTGTATTGCTGGATATTTATTTGAACGAATATAATGGACTGGAGATATTAAAAGAAATAAAAACAAAATATATAGATATTCCTGTAATCATGATAACAGGCTACTCTGATGTAAACATTGCCGTTTCTGCAATAAAATCTGGAGCCTATGATTTCTTGTTAAAACCGCTTGAACTCGATCAGCTAAAGCTTGTACTTGAGCGCGCAACAAAAAATCTTTCATTAAAGTTTGAAGTTGAAAAGCTCAATACACTTTTAAAAGATGATGAAATAACTAAGGAATTTTTCGGAAGAAGTAAAAAAATTCAAAAGCTTGTAAATGCCGTTGAAAAGTTAGCTGCCAGTCCCGACACCACAATATTAATCGAAGGTGAAAGTGGAACGGGGAAAGAAGGATTTGCCAAATATATTCATCAGCATAGCCCTCAGAAGAATGGAAATTTTGTACAAATAAATTGCTCTGCTATTCCCAAAGAATTAGCTGAAAGCGAATTGTTTGGTTATGAGAAAGGCGCATTCACAGGCGCTGCTCAAAAAACCAAGCTTGGAAAGTTTGAACTGGCAAATGGCGGGACAATTCTTTTGGATGAAATTGGTGAGCTAACCCTTGATTTACAAGTAAAGCTTTTAAGAGTACTTCAAGAAAGAAAATTTTATAGAGTCGGCGGTGAAAAAGAAGTTACTGTAAATGTACGTGTAGTTGCTGCAACAAATAAAAATTTGGAAGAAGAAGTTAGAAAAGGAAGTTTTAGAGAAGATCTATTTTACAGGCTTAATGTTGCAAAAGTTCAGGTTCCTCCATTAAGAGAAAGAAAAGAGGACATACCGATTCTTGCTTACACTTTTTTAAATGAGTTCTCACGTAAGTTTGGAAAGGATATCAGAAACATTGATTCTAAAGCACTGGAAGTATTGGAAACTTATGTGTGGAAAGGAAATATCCGCGAGCTAAAAAATGTAATTGAACGTGCTTCTTTGTTAATGGATGGAAGTGAATTAAAAGAACATCATTTAAACTTTCTTACAGAGACTATGAAATTGAACAATCATAAAGATGATGACTTTGTTTTAAAGATTCCATCAAATGGAATCAAAATTGACATTGTGCTTCGATCTTTAATTCAAAAAACTTTAAAGATTACTAACGGCAACCAGGTAAAAGCTGCAAAAATACTTGGGCTTTCAAGATCAAAATTAAGATACAGAATGGAACAGCTTGGCATTGAAGTTACAAAAAGTGTTCAATAGTTTTTCCACCTAAAAATGGAGACTGTAAAATAATTTGTGTAAATGGCATTATTCATTAGAGGAAAGGCTCCAGTCTTTCCTCAAAGTTAATAGAAAAATTGGAAAGAACAATAGCCCAGTTTCTAATCGGCATAGTCCATTTTTTAGATAAATCTCTGTAAGCAAGATACAGCATTTTTTTGAGTGCATCATCATTCGGGAACAATGATCTTGCCTTGGTTACTTTTCTGAACTGGCGGTGTACCGCTTCAACAGCATTGGTTGTGTAAATTATAGTTCTGATTTCTTCAGGGTACTTGAAAAAGGTTGCCAGATTATTCCAGTTACCTCTCCAGGATTTTAGAGCCAATGAATATTTTTTAGACCAGTTATCTTCAAGTAAATTTAAATTCTCTAAAGCAGCTTCTTCTGTTGGTGCTGTGTAAACAGTTTTTAATTGTTTCATAAATTCTTTCTGATCTTTAGAGGCAATATATTTTAGAGTATTGCGGATTTGATGTATCACGCAAAGCTGGATTTCTGTTTTAGGAAAAATAGTTTGTATAGCTTCGGGAAAGCCTCTCAATCCATCAATGCAAGCAATCAGAATATCTTGAACTCCGCGATTCCTAAGCTCTGTAAGAACGCTCAACCAGAAGTTGGCTCCTTCAGCTTCGCCGACCCAAAGGCCAAGTAGATCTTTTCTGCCGCTAAGTTCTACTCCCAGACACGTATAGGCAGCCTTTGAGGCCACTTTCTTTGTTGATTCGTCTCTTACTTTGTAATGGATAGCATCAAAGAAAACTATTGGATAAATCCCTTCAAGAGGACGATTCTGCCACTCTGTTGCAATGTGAACTATCTTATCAGTAATATTGGAAATCAAGGTGGCTGAAACATCTAAGCCATACATCTCTTGAACATGTGATTGTATATCTCTGGTAGTCATTCCTTTTGCGTACATAGAGATTATCTTATCCTCAATAGGGCCTATGGTTCTTTCATACTTCTTGACAATGATTGGATCAAATTCTCCATTACGGTCTCGTGGAACGGTAATCTCGATTTCTCCATTATCGTTCTTCAGAGTCTTACGGGTTTTTCCATTTCTGCTATTGCCGTTATTCTTTCCGGCTGGGGAATATTTTTCATAGCCGAGTTGTTCGGTTAGCTCAGCTTCCAGCATCTGTTCTAAGGATTTTGCCATTAGCTTTTTAATAGCTCCATCCTTACCCATTAAATCATTGTAATTTTTGGCTTTGGCTAGATCGGCTTTTAACTGCTCGATCATTTCATCGGTGAGTTCCATGATGTGTAAACTCCTTTTGGATTTAAGTTAAACATATTATTTATTTTCCCAAAAGCAATACCGCTTTCGAGTGCAGAGGATAAGTGCTGCTCCGCTACGCTCCGCAGCACTTATCCTCTAATCTTTGTTTAACCATTTACACAAAATTCTTTACACTACTTAAAAATGTGAAAAGTTAATTCCCAACCTTTTTACTTTCAATTTTATCTTTGGTTTGTTGAATATAAAATTTAATGGCAGATAATCCCATCTCAGTTTATTTTTTAATTCATATCTATCCTAATTAAATCGGCTGTCGATTTCATTATAAATATCCATTCTTTTAACTTCTTTCTAAACAATATTGTAGGACTACCGATAATATAAGTAAGACTAAAATTCATGTATGTAAAATATTAGGAATTTGAAATGAGATTAAAAAAAATTAGAGACTGGAAAATTTTTACAAAGATTACGGTACATTCTATACTTATAGTAATTCCATTCATATTAATGATCTACTTTTATTTTATCCCTTCTTTAAGAGAAACATATTATAAAAACAAAGAAGATAATGTAAGACAAACAGTAGAAGTAGCTTACAATTTACTCGTTGAATACCAGAATAAATGTGCAAATGGTGAGATGAGTAAAGCTGAAGCACAACAAAAAGTTTTAAGTTTAATCAAATCATTAAGATATAATCAAAATGATTATTTCTGGATAAATGATCTTGAACCGAAGATGATTATGCACCCATTTAAACCTGGATTAAACGGCAAATCATTAAAAGAGAATAAAGATCCCAACGGAAAATATTTATTTGTTGAAATGGTAAAAGTTGCAAAGGAAAAGGGAGAAGGGTTTGTTAATTATCAGTGGCCTAAACCAGGTTTTTCAGAACCTGTTGATAAAATTTCTTTCGTAAAATTATTTAAAGATTGGGGCTGGATAATTGGTTCCGGAATTTATGTGGATGAAGTAGATACTGCAATTTCTGCAATAAGAAATAAAATACTTGGAGTTTTATTTTTTATAACATTGTTAACAATTAGCTTTGGTTATTTCTTTGGAAAGCGAATTTCAAAACCTCTTAAAGAACTTGAAGATGCTGCTAATTCAATTATCAATGGTAATGAAAATGTTAGCGTTCAGGTTCATGGTGAAGATGAAATAGGCAAACTTGCTAAATCATTTAACCTCATGACAGAAAAAATTCTTATGCAGGTTCAGCACTTGGATAATTTAACAGGGCCTGTTATGATTATTGATCCAGAGTTTAATATTCAATATATGAATAAAAAAGGCTCTGAAATTATTGGTAAAGATCAAAAGAATTTAATTGGAGCAAAATGTTACGATCAGTTTAAAACAACTCATTGTAATACGGAAAATTGTGTACTCTATAAAGCAATGAAAAACGATGGGACATTTATTGATGAAACAATTTCACACCCAAAAAACGAGGACCTGCCGATTCTTTACTCCGGTTCACCGATAAAAAATAGAGAAGGAAAAATTATTGGAGCTCTTGAACTCGTTACTCCTATTAAAGAAATAAAAGATTTGCAGAATTATCTTTCCAGGTCAACCCATAAAATGATGCGTGTTATGGAACAATTTGCTGAAGGTGATTTGACTGTTGAAGCAGTTGCAGAAAAAAATGATGATGATTTCGGGAAATTGATAAATGGATTTAATAAAGCCATTTCCCAAATACGTCAGATGATTGAACAAATTGGCGGAGCTGTTCAATTAACAACAAGTGCAAGTGTTCAAATTTCTTCAAGCTCTGAAGAGATGGCAGCAGGTACCCAACAGCAAAGCATGCAGGTATCGGAAGTAGCAAGTGCAGTTGAAGAAATGTCAAGAACAATTTTGGATAATACAAAGAATGCAACTTTTGCCGCAGAAGCTGCTAAAGTAGCTGGAGGCAAAGCCAAAGAAGGCGGAAGGTCAGTAAAAGAAACAATTGAAGGAATGGAAAGAATATCAAGTGTTGTAGATGCTTCATCTCATTCTATACAGGCTTTGGGGAACAGCAGTAAAGAAATTGGAGAGATTGTTCAGGTTATTGATGATATAGCAGACCAAACAAATTTATTGGCATTGAATGCAGCAATCGAAGCTGCTAGAGCAGGTGAACAGGGAAAAGGTTTTGCGGTTGTAGCAGATGAAGTAAGAAAGCTTGCTGAAAAAACTACAAGTGCCACAAAGAAAATAGCCGAAATGATTAAACAAATCCAAAAAGATACGAATGCTGCAGTAGAATCTATGCAGGCCGGAACAGTTGAAGTAACTAAAGGAAAAGAGTTGGCTTACAATTCAGGTAAAATTCTTGAGGAAATAATATCAGAAGCAGATAAAGTAAATGATATAATTAATCAAGTAGCAGCATCAAATGAGCAGCAGTCAGCAACAGCAGAACAAATAAGCAGGAACATTGAAGGAATTAGTAATGTTTCTCATGAAAGTGCTTCCGGTATCGAAGAGATAGCAAAATCAGCAGAAAGTTTAAATAGGTTAACAGATGATTTAGGATCTCTGGTTCAAAGATTTAAAATTGAAGGTAAAGCTAAAAATTTTGGTATTCGTGAAAACGGGAAAGTTGTTGAAATGTAATGCTTTCGGTAAATCTTAAATAAGATCATAATTTTTAGTCAAAAAAAGAAGCTAATTATTAATTAAAAACATCAACTTTTTATTAATTATTTCGATTATATGTAGAAACCAAATTAATAATGGAGTAAAAAATGTTTCCCCAAAAATATAATAATCATAAAATAAGATTTAGCCCGATTTTTTTAGGGTTATTTTGTTTGGTAATTTTTTTATCCGCCAATATAAATGCTTTCGCAGGTGGTGGTGCCAGCGACGAAGCATATCTTGCTTTCGCAGAAGTAATGCCGGAACCTGTTGATGGCTATACAGCTATGTTTAAAAAAATTGAATATCCTTCTATGGCTAGAAATTCAGGAATAGAAGGGAAATTGTATCTGCTTGTTTATGTTAATGAACAAGGCGGCGTTGATGATATTAAAGTTGTAAAAAGTCTTGGTGCAGGTTGTGATGAGGCTGCAATTAAAGTTGTAAAGGATACAAAGTTTAAAGCAGGCAAAAACGGTGGTGTTGCTGTTAAAGTAAAATTATCAATACCTGTAACATTCAAATTACAGTAGTAGACGGAGATTCAGGATGGATATATTTAAAAAATTGAAGTTTGTAAGAAAAATTCAAGCGGGATTTTTTATACTTGGAGTTGTAGGTGCATTTGTAGTTATACTTTCATATTTCCAGGTTAATAAAATGGTGGATGTTAAAAATCAGATTTTTCAGGATTATGTTGAGCCTCAAAAATGCATGAAAAAAATTTCAACTGATTTTCAACAGACTCAATATATAATGATGCAGCTTTCCATGCCTGTTTTTGCTTCTAAGTTTAAAGAGAATGCAGGAGACTATACAAGCTTAAACAAGGAAATGCAGAAACAGATTGATTCATTAAAAAATACAAAACTAAATTTTAATATAGACGCGGAAATAAAATCAATTGATTCGTTATGGGCCCAGTATAAGTCTTTTGTTGCCGATGCTATTTTAAGCGCTTCGGCTACGCATAATTATGATATGGCTGCTGATGTTGCCACTACAGATGGTGAAGCAGTAGGAGTACAGTTGTCACATGCTCTTTCAATACTTCAAGAAAAGCTGGAAGCAAATGCCGATCAATTAAATTCGAATATTGAATCAGATGTTAAAACAACTATCTTGTTTTCAATATTAGGAGCAATTATAGGGTCAATAGTTGCTGGTTTCTTTATTTTCTATCTGGCTCCGGCAATTACAAAACCAATAAATAAATTGAAGGAAATAGTTCAAGAATTTTCATTAGGCAATTATGATGTAAAAATTGAGAATAAGTCACAAGATGAAGTAGGTGAGCTTACCACTATGTTTGTAAAGCTGCAAGATGCTCAAAAGGAAAAAATAAACGCGGCTGAACAAATTGCTATGGGCAATATCCAAAAAGTTATTCCGGCATCAGAAAAGGATTCTTTAGCGATTTCATTCAATAAAGAAGTTGACACAATAAATGAAATTTTAAAAGATGCTAAGGTATTAATCCAAGCAAATCAAAAAGGCGACCTTGAACTTCGAGGAGATACAACCAAATATTCAGGTGTTTGGGGTGAGCTAATCGGTGGGTTTAATGCTGCACTTGATGCTGTTGTTGCACCTTTAAATGAATCATCTGAAATCCTTTCCATTATGGCTAAAGGTGATTTTACAAGAAAAATTTCCGGAGAATACCAGGGTTATTATAAAACCATTAAAAATAATATCAATAAAGTTGTAGACTCACTAAATTCTGCATTAATGAATGTCTCTGAAAGTGCTTCTGCAGTGGCTAGTTCATCCACGCAAATTTCTTCAAGCTCTGAAGAAATGGCTGCCGGTGCTCAAGAGCAAACTGCCCAGGCATCTGAAGTTGCTTCCGCAGTTGAGGAAATGACCCATACAATTTTAGAGAATACAAAGAATGCTTCACTTGCAGCGGAAACAGCCAAAAACGCCGGCGTAAAAGCACAAGAAGGCGGTGAAGTGGTTGAAGACACAATTAAAGGTATGTTTAGAATTTCAGAAGTTGTGCAAAAAGCTGCAAACACTGTCCAAGCATTAGGAACAAGCAGTGATCAAATTGGTGAAATTATTCAAGTGATTGAAGATATCGCAGATCAAACAAACTTGTTGGCATTAAATGCTGCAATTGAAGCCGCCAGAGCCGGTGAACAAGGCAGAGGATTTTCAGTGGTTGCGGATGAAGTTAGAAAACTTGCAGAAAAAACAACCAAAGCAACAAAAGAAATTTCCGGTATGATAAAACAAATTCAGCAGGATTCCGAAGAAGCAGTTGTTTCTATAAAAGATGGTACAACCGAAGTTGAAAATGGAAAAGTGCTTGCTAATAAAGCAGGTAACGTTCTTAAAGAAATTATTTCTAATGCTGAAAAAGTTACATCTGTTTCAATGCAGGTTGCAGATGCAAGTGAGGTGCAGGCAAGTGCAGCTGAACAAATAACCAGGCATATAGAATCAATCAGCAATGTAACCCAGGAAACTGCTTCAGGAATTCATCAAATTGCAAGTGCTTCAGAAGATTTAAGCAGGTTAACTGTTAATCTTCAAAACTTAATTAATAAATTTAAAATATCAGACTCAAGCTGTCATTATGGAGTAAGAGCCAACGGCAAAGTGGTAGAAATTAATTAGAGGTTAAATAGCAATGGAAAAATCATTTAGCGAAAATTCTGAAGAGCTTCAGCTTGTAAGCTTTAAAATCGGGAATGAAGAATACGGAATAGATATCATTAAAGTGCAAGAGATAAACCGCATGTCTCAAATTACCAAAGTACCTAACACTGAAGATTATATAGAAGGTGTTATGAACTTAAGAGGCAGGGTTATCCCTATTGTTGATTTAAGAGTAAGGCTAGGACTTGAAAAGAAACCGCAGGATAAAAATACCAGGGTCATTTTTGTTGACCTGGAAAACAAAACCGTTGGATTTATTGTTGATGCCGTAAATAAAGTTTTAAGAATTCCATCAAGTATTATAGAAGCCCCGCCGGAAATTGTAAGCGGAGCCAATAGGGAATTTATTAAAGCTGTCGGAAAGCTTGAAGAAAATTTACTTATACTTTTAGACCTGAATAAAATAATGGGTTTGGAAGAAGCAGCCGCTATAGAAGAAATGGCGAGTTGAGGTATTTAATCAATAAATCTTTAAACTACATTTCACATTTATAGAAAAATCCTTTTTTTAACTGAATGATTTTCAAATGAATTTTTAGTCATTTCTATTTGGCATTATTCCATTTAAAGTCATTTAAAAACTAACTCTACTTATTTTACCCCATTTAAAATTTTATCGTATTTCATATTAACTTTTTAATCATCTTTCCGATAATAGGACAATATGTTATTGTTAAACATAATGATACAGACTTGATAAATACATTCTGAGAAATTCTATCTGAAATCTTCCAGTAAAACTTCTCAAGAAAAATACCTGTTAAGAGCAAATCATTATAAAAAAAAATTTTCAATATGCAGAATAGAAACAAAACAGCAGATGACAAATATTGAGTCGGAAAATAAAGTAGACTTCAGCACTCTTCAATTGGTTAGCTTTAAAACAGGCGACGAAGAATATGGAATAGATATACGATGTATTCAGGAGATTAATAGAATCCTGGAAATTACTAAAATTCCAAACTCAACTTATTTTGTTGAGGGGATAATTAATTTTCGCGGACATATCCTGCCGATAATTGATCTGAGAACTTTATTAGGAATTAACAAGAAAGAAGCTGACAAAGAAACACGCATAATTATTATTGAACTGAATAGAAAAAAAGCGGGTTTTATTGTTGATGCAGTAAATGAAGTTTTAAGAATAACAAACAGCATAGCTGATGCCCTGCCGGATTTGATAAGAAATGTAAATAATGATTACATAACTTCTGTTATAAAATTTGACAATAGATTAATAACATTGCTTGACTTTGAAAAAATAATCGGAAGTTCCTTAAATATTATATGAATTAAATAAAAAAGTTGTTAAAAAATAGGATAAATAGATTGGCTGTATTTTTACAATTGCAGAATATTAAACAAAGTTGTGACAAGATTCTTAGAAAAAACAACAAAATAAACGGCACCTAATTTGAAAATTCAAATAATTATAAATTGTTACGATAATAAAGTTAGGCAGAAAACCGCTAAAGATTTGGACAAGTAAAACCCAATTATATTGATGGAGAAGCATGAGCATTTACAGTAAAACCGAAACCGAAGAAAATCAATTTTTAGCTAATGGTATCGGAGTGACTACAACAGCAAATTTGTCGCTGAGCAGATCCGTATTTGAAAACTGGAGGAAATACATTTACGAAATATGCGGTATATATTTTCAAGATAATAAAAAGTATTTATTGGAGAGCAGGCTGCAAAAACGAATAAATTATTTGAATTTACCATCTTTTGAAACCTATTTAGATTATTTAAAATATAATCCATTGGGTTCATTTGAAAGAAAACATTTATATAATGCTATTACTATTAATGAAACATTTTTCTTTAGAAACCCGCAGCAGTTTAGTGCAATAACCGACCACATTCTGCCCGATGTTATTAATGAAAAGCTTAAAGCAAGACAAAATAGAGTTAAGATTTGGAGCGCTGCTTCTTCTACAGGCGATGAAGCCTATACTTTGGCAATTTTGATTAATGAATTATTTACTGTTAAATATCCGTCGATAGCTTTTGAAATTGTAGGAACCGACATTGACGATAAGGTGATTGAAACAGCAAAGCAGGCTGTATATAAAGAATATTCGATAAGAAATACTCCACCTAAATATTTATCAAAATATTTTACCCGTGAGGAAGACCAATTTTATGTATTGGACCCAAAAATAAGAAATATGGTTAGGTTTAAAAACTTGAATCTTTATGATGCAGCAGGAATGAGCACAATGACAAATTATGATTTAATAATATGTGCTAACGTTCTTATTTATTTTGATCATGAATCAAAGAAAAAAGTGCTAAACGGTTTGTATAATTCGTTATCTAATGTTGGTTACCTATTAATTGGCTATTCGGAATCTCTTATGAGTATAACACAAAATTTTAAAAGTGTAAATTTCCCTAAAGCTACCGCATATAAAAAGAAAAATTAAATAAATAATTATTAAGGAAAATAAAATGAGTGAGCTAAAATTTCTTGTAGTTGATGATTCGGTTACTATGAGAAGAATAGTAATTAATCTCTTTAAAAAATCTTGGGCACCAGAATTTTATTGAAGCTAGTGATGGAAGAGATGCTTTAGATAAGCTCGCAGCAGATAGCTCAATAAATTTTGTTATAACCGATTGGAACATGCCTAATGTTTCAGGGCTTGAATTGACAAAAGCAATTCGAAGCGATGGTAAACTTAATTCATTGCCTATTCTAATGGTTACTACTAGAGGGGTTAAGGATGATATTATTGAAGCATTAAATGCGAAAGTAAATAATTATGTTGTTAAACCGTTTACGCCGCAAATCCTTAAAGAAAAAATTGAACAAATTCTAGCTATTGCATAAAGGTAAAACAATGACTAAAATAAACGTAAATGTATTATACTCAAAACTTGACAGCTTAAATATAGTATTTAAGGATGCTCAAAGGTTAATTCCGATTATTCAGAATCTTATTGAATTTATGCGGGACACTATTCCTATGCTGGAAAACATCAATAAGTCAATTTACGAAAGCACTTATAAAATACCGCGTGCCACTAACCAGATAAATGATGTTACAAGTGCTACTGAAATGGCTACTACAGAAATTTTGGATATTGTTGATGTTATTTCTAGTGATGCTCAAATAATTGAAATTGGCATTAGTCAGCTTATAGCTGATGATTATGAAAGGACAACAATTTTAGGAAAAATAAAATCATTAACCAAAGAGAATAAAGAAGTTCAGAAATTGTTTAATGAGTACGAACAATTAGATTTGAATGAAAGTTCTTTGAGCAAGTTATTTGAGTCAATAAAGAAAATAAGAGATAATGTCAGCAACATAACTCTTTCTCTTCAAGTTCAGGATATTACAACACAGCAATTAGCTGCAGTTAATCATCTAATTGAATCGGTACAAGGAAAATTGGCTTCTATAATTGTGGAATTTGAAGGTGTAGCTAATCAGGAAAGTGAAACTGATTATGAATTCCCTGAAGATGGACATTTCAACCCGGATGCCGTTTATACCAAATCAGCCGATAATCAAAAATTAGTTGATGATCTTATTAATGAAGGAAATAAATTAACTTCACAAGATGAAATAGATAAATTGTTTTTAAAATGAGCAACTCAACACAAAATCCAATTCTTAACGATCCCGATATGAAGGAGATCGTTGAAAGTTTTCTTATAGAATCTAAAGAGATCCTGGAAAGCCTTGATGTTGATATTATTGAAATGGAAAAGAGGCCGGACGATACGGAACTTTTAAACCAGGTCTTCCGTTCATTTCATACTATTAAAGGCTCGGCAGGATTTTTATCTCTAACAAAATTAACCTCCATTACTCATAAAGGTGAAGACATTTTAAATAAACTTCGAAAAAAAGAAGTTACGTTGAATGAAGAGATAATGGATGTCATTCTTGTCGCTTTCGACAAATTAAAAGAGCTTATCTTTTGTATAGAAGCTAGTCATACTGAAGATGTGGAAATTGAAAGTGCTCATTCACAATTGGTTGCAGTTATTGAAAAAGTTGAAAAAGGGTTAATGTCTTCTTCTTCAAAGGAAGAAATTACTAAACCTGAAAAGACCGAAACAAAAAAAGCTGCCTCTTCAAAGAAGTCAGTTAAGTCTAAAAAAACTACTGGAAGCAAAAAAGCCCCTTCAAAAAGTAGAGGGAAAAAATCGGAACAAAAAACTGAAGAAACAAAAGAAGCCGAAAAAATAATACAGGAACCCGTAAAAGAAGAAGTTTCTTCAAAAGAAAATGATGTGGAAAAGGTTGAAGAGACTGCGAAGAAAGTGATTCAACAAACTCCTCAAAGAACTATAGACCCAAATCTTTCTAAAAAAGAATCAACTATTCGTGTTGACATAGAAAGATTAGATGAGCTGTTAAATATAGCTTCGGAGCTTGTTCTTGGCAGAAACAGGCTTACACAAATTAATTCTGATTTCACACTTCAATTTGAAGGTACCGATCATGCAAGGGATTTATCAGAAGTAGTTAAGCTTATTGACCACATGACAAATGAACTTCAATCTATAGTTATGAAAACCAGGATGGTTAAAATCGGGAAAGTATTTAACCGTTTCCCGCGTTTAGTTAGAGATATATCAAAAGACACAAATAAAAATGTTGAACTTGTAATTGAAGGCGAAGAAACAGAACTTGATAAATCATTAATAGAAGAAATAAATGATCCGTTAGTTCACCTTATCAGAAATTCGGTTGATCATGGAATTGAGACGCCGGAAGAAAGGGTTGCTGCCGGAAAAAATTCAACCGGAACGATTAAGCTTTCTGCCGACCACGAAGGCAATAATATAACTATAATAATTGAAGATGACGGAAAAGGAATTGATCCTGAAGTAATTAAAGAAAAAGCAGTTTCAAAAGGATTAATCTCTGCTGATAAAGCAAAAGAGTTAAACAAACAGGATATTTTTAATTTAATCTTTCTCCCCGGATTCTCAACCGCGGAAGTAGTAACAAATATTTCCGGCCGCGGAGTTGGGATGGATGTAGTAAGAACAAATGTTACCAAGCTTAGAGGGTTGATTAATATTGAATCAGAAAAAGGAGCAGGTACTAAAATCATAATAAAGCTTCCTCTTACACTTGCAATTATTCTTGGAATGATTGTTAAAGTAAAAGATGAATCTTTGGTTATACCGTTAAGCAGTGTCATCGAAACGGTTCGGGTTCATTCGGATAATATCAATACTATTAACGGGCATGAAGTTATCAGGCTAAGAGATAACGTTATTCCCGTTGTCGATATAAACGAACTCCTTTACAATCATAGAGATAATGTTGTAGATAGAGTTTGGCAATATATTGTTGTAGTAGGAATTGCTGAAAAAAGATTCGGTATTAAAGTCGATAAGCTGATAGGACAAAAAGAAGTAGTTATAAAATCGCTGGGAAATTATTTAGGCGTGATTAAAGGAATAGCCGGTTCAACAATTTTAGGGGATGGTACTGTCGTAATGATATTAGACGTTGCTGAATTGTTAACAAAATACGCTAAGGAAAATGCAAAATAAAATTAAAGTAGTAGTGGTTGATGACTCTGCAACGATGCGAAAGCTTCTTTCAATTACTTTAAATGAGGCAGGCGATTTTGAAGTAATTGCAACTGCTAAGGACGGTGAGGAAGCCTACCAAGTTGTTAAAAAAGTCAAACCGGATTTAGTTACTCTTGATGTTCAAATGCCCAATGTAGACGGCATTGAAGCACTTAAAAAAATAATGAAGGAATGCCCTGTTCCTGTTGTTATGTTAAGTGCATTAACAACAGAAGGTGCTGATGCTACCTTAAAAGCACTAGAATTAGGTGCACTTGATTTTATCCCAAAAGATCCTTCTTTATGGGGAGATATAAATAATTTTAAAGAAGATTTATTAAAAAAGCTTAGAGAAATTCTTAAGCATCATTCTTTTCAGAAAAGAGTTATTAGCATAAAACATTATTCAACAAACAGCAATAATGGACCTAAGCCGGTTGAGAAAAATTCAATTCCTGATTTATCTTACAAGGCTATTGGGATAGGTATTTCAACAGGCGGGCCAATGGCACTTCAAAAAGCTTTACCCAGATTATCTGAATATATAGATTGCCCGATTTTTATTGTGCAGCATATGCCGCCCAAGTTTACTAAATCTCTTGCAGATAGATTAAACGGAATGTGTAAGCTTAAGGTAAAAGAGGCTGAAAATGGTGAGATAGCCCAAAGTGGAGTTATTTATATCGCCCCTGGAGGAAAACATTTAACTGTAACAGGAACATCGAGCCAGTGTAAAATAGTTATTAGTAATGAACCATCAAATACACTTCACAAGCCTTCTGTTAATGTAATGATGCTATCGCTGGTTGAAATGTTTGGCAAACATTTATTAGGCGTTATTATGACGGGGATGGGAAAAGATGGATTTGAAGGTATTAAAGAATTGAAAAGGCTCGGCGGTTATTGTATAACACAGGATGAAGAATCTTGTGTGGTTTATGGTATGCCAAGGGCAGTTTCTGAAGCGGGGCTTTCAGATATTGAAGCTCCTTTAGATAAAATTCCAGAATTAATTAATAAAATGGTGAAACATGAGCAATATATATGAGGAAACAGTTTTAAATGAATTTACAGCTAGAAAATTAAAAACCGGTGTAATTAAAAAAGAAGACATTTCTTTAAACGGGAAAACGAAGATCACTGTTGAAGAAGAAGAGCACAGCGGTGTTAAAGTCATTCTTAAAAAGGATGAAAATGATACTATTAAGGAGATTAAATTTGTTTGTACCTGCGGAGAATCAAAATCAATCATATTAGATTATTCTGATTAATAATTATCAACTGTTTATATTTAGCCATATAAATTGGCTAAAAACCTTGAATAACTGAAATTTTTACAAATAATCTGGTGGCACCTCATTTGAAACTTTCAGTTAAAATTCAAGGTTTTTTTTATGTCAACATCTTCAAATATTAGGCTCTTAGAAAATTTACTGGATTACACTTCTGTTAAAAATAAAGTAATCAGTAAAAACATTTCCAACATAGGAACCGAAGGATACCAGAGAGAAGACGTTAAGTTTAATGCCCTTCTAAAAGAGAATTTATCCAACCAAATGAAAGTCACAGAACCGCAGCATTTCGGTTCGCAACAATTTGTTCAAGGTTCTGAATTCAACATTGTAAATGATGATGATGGGCAAATTTACTCCGGGGTTAATAATGTAGATATTGACAAAGAAATGTCCGATCTGGCTGAAAACTCACTTAGCTTTAAGTTTGCTTCACGCCGGATCGGGGATTATTTCAAGTTAATTCAAGAAGTAATTAAAGGCGGAGGTAACGGTTGAAAATCGGAGGAAACTTTTCAGGTTTTGACATAAGCGCTCAAGGCTTAAGTGTTCAAAGAAAAAAAATGAATCTTATTGCAGAGAATATTGCAAACGCTGACACTACCCGTACAGCAGACGGCCAGCCATATAAAAGAAAATTCTTATCTGTTCAAGAGAATGACGAACAATTTGGGAATAACTTAATCGATTCAGGTAGAACCATACGATTAAATACTACAAGCAGTGATCACATTTCCAATCCTGCAGACACACCTTTTCAAGTTACCAATTCTGGAGGTGGAATGGAAGTAAATGAAAATACCGATCAATCAACCGGAGAAGTAGTTTATATGCCTGACAGCCCGGATGCAGACGAGAATGGTTATGTGCAAATGTCAAATGTAAATATCATAACTGAAATGGTAGATATGATTGCAGCTTCAAGAAGTTATGAAGCAAATCTCACTGCATTGAATTCATCGAAGCAGATTGCAAAAGATTCCATGGAGATATAGAATGAGAATATCTACAAATATGATTGGTAATTACGGCCCTCAAATTCCGAGAGGAGTTCAGAAGCAGGCAAAAACAGAAGAAGCATTTCATTTGCCTAATACAGACAAACTTGCAGCTAAAAAGGAAATTACCTCTGAAGAAAAAAATTTTTTTGTTGACTTATATCCCAATAATAAAACAGAAATAGAAAATCACTTCTATTCTAAAAACGGAAAAATGAGCGGAGTTAAAGTCGGTTCATTATTTAACAAGAGAGGATAGTATGAAGATACAGCCAATTAGTGATATACTCCCTGAAATACTTTCACCAAAAGCTACCGAGAAGCCAGGTAATTCAAAGTTTGAAAATGTCCTAAGTGATTTTCTTGGATCTGTAAATAAAACACAAAACGATGCAGATAAAATTACCCAGAACTTTGTTGCAGGTGATGATAATGTTGAGATTCATGATGTTATGATAGCCGCAGAAAAAGCTAAAACTAGTTTAGAGCTTCTTATGGAAATAAGGAATAAAACTGTAGACATGTACAAAGAATTAATCAGAATGGAACCATAAAAAGCCATGGATAAAAATAATTTAGGTTCTGTTATAAATACTTTTAACAGTCTTACACTTCAGAGAAAAATAATTTTAAGTGCAGCTTTACTTTTAACAGTGGTTTTAATTGGAGCATTAGTTGTTATTCTAAATGAACCAAATTTTTCTACTTTGTATTCAAATCTTGCAGAAGAAGATGCTTCAAAGATTGTTGATGTACTTAATTCTGATAAAATCCAATATAAAATAGAAGACAACGGAAGAACTATTAAAGTGCCGAAAGAAAAAGTATATGAAACAAGACTGTCGCTTGCTGGAAAAGGGATTCCAAGCTCAGGAGTTGTAGGTTATGAAATTTTTGATAAGAACACTATGGGTATGTCCGAGTTCATGCAAAAGCTGAATTATAAGCGGGCTCTTGAAGGCGAGCTTGCCAGAACAATAAGCGAACAAGAGGGTGTAGAAGGTGTTCGAGTCCATATTGTTATGCCGCAGAAATCGGTTTTTAAGGATGAAGAAAAACAACCTACAGCTTCCGTAGTTCTAAAACTGAAAAACAATTATTCAATTACAAAGGGAAACATTGCTGCAATAATTAATCTTGTATCAAGCAGTGTTGAAGGATTGGAATCTAATAAAGTCACATTAATTGATACACGCGGCAGGCTTCTTTCAAAGGAAACTTCGGACGATTTATTTGGCGGGGCAAGCAATAAACAATACGAAATTAAACAGTCAGTTGAAAGTTACATTGCTTCAAAAGCACAAAGTATTCTCGATAATGTTTTGGGATATGGAAATGCAATGGTCCAGGTAAATGCTGATTTAAATTTCAATCAAGTTGAAAAGACTATGGAAATGTATGATCCTGAATCTCAAGTAGCTATAAGTGAGCAAAGCATTAAGACTGAAAATAATGGGAAAAAGACTGGAGACTCAAGTTCGCAAACAAGTCAAAACAATACTACCAATTACGAGATAAATAAGACGGTTCAAAAAGTTGTTGAAGGTGTTGGAAATATTAAAAGATTGAGCGTTGCCGCAGTAATAAATGATGCGCCGAAAGAAGTTACAAAAGGTGATAAAACAGAAACAGTTTATGAACCAAGAACACAAGATCAGCTTAACAAGCTTGAAGATATTATTAAAAATGCAGTTGGTTTTGATGGTAAAAGATTAGATCAATTTTCCATTGTAAATATTCCTTTTGAAACAAAACCGGTTGAAGATGTTAAGCCTCAGGAGACATCCGTATTTAGTAACCCGGATAAATGGATAAATATTCTCTTAACAGTATTAGCTATTGGAGCATCGCTTTTCATCTTAAAAGGTTTGATGAACAAATTGAAAAATGAAAAAATTATTATTGGAACTGTAAATGGTAACGCAGGATATAACCCGGATGCCTACTTTGCTACAGGCAGTTCAGCAAAAGGAGGTATAGCACCTCCTAAAAAGCCAAGGCCGCCGATGATAGATGTAGGTGACCTTGAGGATGAACTTTCTGAAGAAGCAGTATCTAAAAAAGTTCAACACGAAAAAATAACTAACTACGTATCTAAAAACCCAACAGACACGGCAAAACTAATAAACGCATGGTTGCATGAAGATGAAGCCTAATCAAGAAACAGCAGTACAGCAATCGCAGCTACAGCTTCCTCAATTATCAGGATTACAGAAAGCTGCAATTTTAATGATTGCTTTGAAAATAGACACAGCGTCTGAAGTATATAAATTTTTAGATAATTCAGAGCTTGAAATGATTTCTGCAGAAATCAGCAAGGTGAAAAACGTTTCAGCCCAACAAGTAGATGGTGTTCTTCTTGAATTTTATCACATGGTTACGGCAAGAGAATACATGCTTGAAGGCGGCCTGGATTATGCCCACGCTCTTTTGGAAAAATCTTTTGGAACTACAAAAGCAGTAGAAATTATAGATAAGGTTAAAACTTTAACAACACTTAAAGGTTTTGAAGTTTTAAAGAAAGCAGATTCATCACAGCTAATGAATTTCTTAAATAAAGAGCACCCGCAGACTATTGCATTAATTCTTTCGCATCTTACTCCATCACAAACAGCTGATGCACTGCGCGAACTTCAGGAACCACTAAGGACAGATGTTGTGCACAGGATTGCAACTTTGGGGAAAGTTTCTCCTCAGACATTGAAGCAAATAGAAAAAGTAGTTGATGAGCTTGCCGGCTTAAGCATTGGCCAAACCCTTAGTGCATTAGGTGGAACTAAAAGCCTGGCATCAATTCTCAACAAAATGAGTGTTACAATGAGCAAGGATATTTTGGACAGCCTTTTGGAAGTTGATCAGGATGTTGCTACTGAAGTAAAAAGATTAATGTTCTTGTTTGAAGATATTATTCATATTGAAGATAAAGATATTCAAAAGATTCTTCGTGAAGTTGATAGAAAAGATCTAGCGCTATCGTTAAAAGTAAGTGACGAAAGATTGAAACAAAAAATATTCAAGAATATGTCCGAAAGAGGAGCCGACCTATTGAAAGAAGAATTGCAGTTTATGGGTAAGGTTAAGCTGAAGGATGTTGAAGATTCGCAGGCAAAGATTATTGATGTTATTAAAAATCTTGAAGAGACTGGCGAAATAACCTTAAATCTAAGTTCAAACTCAACTGAAATTTATGTCTGATAGAATTTTAATAAACTCGCCTTCCAGCTCAGTTAATTTCAAAATGAGGAAGCATCTTGATGATGGCCCTTTTGAACCGGAAGAAAGTGAAATAATTCTTCAGCAAAAAAAGTTTGAAGAACAGCTTAAAAATAAATTTGATGAAGGATACCAGCAGGGATATGATCTTGCACAATCTCAATTAAGTGAAAAATATGAAGAAGAGCTAAATAAAAAGTATGATGAGCTGAATAATTTGATCGCTGGCATTAACGAAAAAATAAAAGAATATGAAAATTTATTTTCAGAAAAAGTCCTTGATTTTTCGTTCTTCATCAGTGAAAAAGTTATACGCCATGAAATAAAAAATGAAAGTATAATTAAGAAATCGCTTGGAGAAGCTGTTAAAAAGGTGCTCGGAGCAAATACATTAATAATAAAATTAAATCCGGATGAAATAGAAACTATCAGCAAAGAAAATGAACAATTGTTAAGCAACAACTCGTTTTCAAAAATTTCTTTTGAAGCTGATGAAAGAGTGGAACCGGGCGGATGCATAATTGAATCTGAAATAGGAAGTGTTGATGCCAGGATTTCTTCCCAGTTAAATGAAATTAAAAAAATACTTGATGCGGAAGTGTTAAGAGAAAATAACTAATGGATAACTTGTACGGCTATATAGATTATTATAAAACTAAAATTAGAAATGCCGACCTGTTTAAAGTTAACGGCCGGGTTTCTGATGTAATCGGATTAATTATTGTAAGCATTGGCCCAAATGTTTCTCTTGGGGAAATTTGTGTGGTCGTTGATAAAAGTGGAATTGAAGTTTGCAAATCCGAAGTAGTTGGATTTAAGGACGGGAGAGTTCTTTCCATCGCGCTTGGTGAAGTTCACCGTATTTCTCCTGCATGTGAAATTATAGCAACAGGAAAAACTTTTACTGTTGGAGTTGGAAATGAATTATTAGGAAGAGTTATTGATGGAATGGGCAATCCAATTGATGGCAAGGGTGAGCTTCAATTTGCAACACAATTAAGCATATATCGGGATCCGCCCAATCCTTTGGAAAGAGATAGAATTGATACTCCTCTTCAAACAGGAGTTAGAGTTATAGACGGTTTACTAACTATCGGGCGCGGGCAGCGAATGGGGATATTTGCAGGGAGCGGTGTTGGGAAAAGTGTTACTATGGGAATGATCGCTAGGAATACAAATGCAGATGTGAATGTTATTACTCTAATTGGTGAGCGCGGAAGAGAAGTTCGGGAATTTATTGAAAAAGATCTTGGCGAAGAAGGTTTAATGAGATCCGTTGTTGTTGTTGCTACAAGCGATAAGCCTGCACTTTTAAGAATGAAAGGTGCATTCCTCGGAACCACAATAGCAGAATATTTTAGAGATAAAGGTTTAAGCGTTGTGTTAATGATGGATTCTGTAACTCGTTTCGCAATGGCACAAAGAGAAATAGGTTTAACTATCGGTGAACCGCCAACTACAAAGGGATATACGCCGTCTGTATTTGCAATTTTACCGAAGCTGCTGGAAAGAGCGGGTACCTCTGATAAAGGTTCAATCACCGGTTTTTACACGGTGCTTGTTGACGGGGACGATATGACAGAACCAATAGCAGATGCAGTTCGTTCAATATTGGATGGGCACATTGTCCTTTCCCGCAAGCTGGCAAACATGGGGCAGTATCCTGCTGTTGATCCATTACAAAGTGTCAGCAGGGTTATGCCGGACATAGTTGATTCGGATCATCGTAAAAGAGCAATTGCGTTTAGTGAAATTTTAGCAACATATAAAGAAGCTGAAGACCTAATAAATATTGGAGCTTACGTAAGAGGCAGCAATCCGCAAATTGATCATGCACTTTCAAAAATTGGAAGTTTAAGGACTTACTTAAAGCAAGACATGCTGGAAAAATCATTGTACGAAGAATCTGTTAACAGGCTAAAAGAAATTATTGAAGAACCATTGTAAGATGAACCATGGCAAAATTTAAATACAAATTTGAGTCAGTTAAAAAAGTAAAAGAAAATCTTGAGAAGAAAGCTCAGAAGGAAGTTGCCATAATAGACCTGGAAATTGAAAAGCTAAAACAATCTTACATTGATGTGGAAAAAGAAGGCGTAGAAGGTTTAAGGAAAAATGAAAGCAAAAATGTTAGAGTTGACGATTTGAAATTTGAAAGTAATTATAAAAAAGTAATCCAAAACAGGCTTGCCGATATTCAAAAGAATATTGCAAAGATGGAAATATTACGTGAGAAAAAAATTGCTGAACTAATTCAAAAAAGCAAAGAGCATAAAATATTTGACGCACTTAAAGAAAATCATTTTGAAAAATTTACGCAGGAACAAAATAAAAGTGAAATGCTCTTTATTGATGAAATAGCAACTCAAAAGTTTAATAGAGTGAAAAAGTGAAACCAATAATCATATACGCAGTTATATTTATACTAGCATTTATTTTAACCAGCTTTGGGATAATTCAACTCAACTCAAAGTTTAATAATATTTTTAAATTTGATTTTACATCCAGGTCTTCTATAGTCAAAAACGCCGCTAATTCAAATTCAGGAGACTCATCCAATGTGGCAACTTCTCAAAAAGAACCGTTTGAAGTAAAGAAGGATAATAACCAAAAATCTGCCGACATTAAAATTGCAAAAGTAGATACAGCTAAAACTGTAAAAGATGAAACCGGAAAGCCGGATGAATCATCAGTCGCAAATAATACTAAGAATATAGAAAACAAAAAAAGTGAAAATAAAGAAACAGATAGTGTAAGTACTCCAGCTAATAATAATAGCACAAGTAAAAGCTCAAATTTAAATGTAATTCCAGAAAGCCCAAAAACAAGTAATGTTGACAGCAGTTATATACTATGGGAAAAAAAGACCGCAAAAGTATATGACTCAATGGATCCTAAAAAGGCAGCTAAAATTATTCGAAACTATTCCGATAATATGGCAAGAGATATTATATACTCAATGAAAAAGAACAAAGCAGCGGATGTATTATCGGAACTTGACCCGGCATTTGCAGCTAGAATAACGAGGATGCCATAATGGAATTTAATCCACTTTTCCTAAATATTAATAACCAAATTGGTGGTTCAGGAGATTTAAAGCTGAACAAGTTTGGTAATTTATCCTATCTTTTTAAAGATATTATAAAAGTGAAAATGGATGGGATACCAGGAAATGATGGATTGGGAAACACATCTATACAAAATCAATCTGAAAAAAATTTAACCGGTGTTAGTCAGCTTTCCATTAATGAAGATGAGTTAAAAAATTTAATTGAAACTCTGCTGGCAAAGCTTGGCAGCTTGTCCGGGGATGTATCTGAAACAGGTAAAACTAAGAACACAAAGAGCAAAAAAAATAAAGACGGAAGTGATGGTTCTGTTGATTTAAACACTATAGTCAGTCAGCTTGAAGCAGGGAAAACTATAAAGTTGAATTTCACAGGCACAGATGAGAATTATTCATTAGAAATCTCAAAGGCAGATGACAGTTCAAAAATAAATGTAAATTCAAACACTGCAGCAAATGAAACTATTGATACATCAATTTTAAATATCCAATCTCCTAAATTATTATTTGCTTTAAAGAATCAGGCTGCAGTAAAAGGACAGGGGTTAAATTTAAAAATAGCTGATGCAGTATCGGAGCAAACTGTACCAAATAATGGTAAAAACATTTCGTTAAATAATAATTCAAATCCGCTGGCTGAATCCGGTGAAACGCAAAATGTTTCTGAAAAATTACAATCGAATATTAAGATTGGTAAAGACCAAAATGTTTTAAACAGCGATACAGCGATAATTAAAGCCGGCTCTTCAGAAAATATTCAAAACATAAATTTAAATAGTACTCAAGCAGAAAACTTATTTAAAGAATTAAAAAGCTTGATTGAAAACCGGGAAACACAGCCTGAGTTAACCAATAAAACTGATGAAGTTAATTTTAAAATTAAAATTATAAAACAGGGCGACTCAGATTCCCAAGTTCAGAATGTGAATTCAAAATCAGTAAATAAATCCGTGTTGCAGCCAAAAGATATAAATGCTGCGGCAAAGAATAATGAGAAATTATTTGAAGTGAATCAGAAGATTCATACGGAAGCACAAAAAGATTTTAAGCAGTTGGAAAACCAAAATAATAAATTTTCTAAATTGTCTGATGTTTCAACAAAAGGAAATGTCCCAGACGATGTAAAAAATAATTCCAGCGATTCAGAACCTACATCAACAAAAACAACAACTGAAAATAAAGCCCAAAATGTTAAAGTTGATATCAATAATTTTAAAGAAAATCTTAAAATATTAACTTTTTCAGATGATGTTTCTATTGAATCAAAATCTGATCAAAAAGAGATTCCAATTGATAAAATAGAAAATAAATCAAATGATAAATTGAAAATTGAAAATCCTAAATCAGAGATAAAACAAGATAATATTAAACCGGAAAAAGCATCAAAAGATATTTTACCAAAAGAAAAAGTTGAGATAAAAGTTAAAGCTGATTTTAATAGCATTAATAAAGAGAAATTACAAGGGGATGATGTTACAGACAAAAGCTCATCTCAAGTTAAAGACGCTAAAAATATTTCAAATAAAACAAACTCATCTAATAATGTAAAAAATAATCCTGAGTTAAAAATTCAAATTCCTGAAGCAAAACCAGGCCAGGATTCTAATGTTCAAGCTTCAAATAAAAATCAGGATGTTAAAGAAATAAAAAATAATTCAAGCTTATCCAAAGGATCCTTCGGAAAAAATTCGCTTCAAAGTGATGTTAAAGTTAATCCTGAAAATAAAGACCAAACAGCAGTTAAAAATCAGGATGTAAAAGAAGCAAAGAGTGATACAGGATTAAAAGTTGTTCAAAACTCAAATTCTAAAGATCAATCGAGCTTTAACCAACAAGCTTCAGATCAACAACAAAGTAATAAGGATTCAAATCCTTCAATAGCAGTTGAAAATTCTTCTGATAAAAATATATCTAGTAAAGAAGCAAAAACAGATAATTCTACTGAGAAACTTGATTCTCAAAAAACACAGGACGCACAGTTAAACTCAACGCTTAAGAATCTGGCAGCCGACGGACATAATTCAGATGTTAAGGAAACAAAAGGCAATCAACAGTTTAGTAATCAACCAAAAGTAATTAAGCCTTCACAAATACTAAATGAAATTTCAAGCTTTATGAAGAAAGGGGAAGTTAAAAGTCTCGTACTCAAACTAACTCCCGAAAACTTAGGCAATGTAAAAGTTGAAGTTAATATGGTTGATAAAGCAATGCATGCAAATATTGAAGTTGAAAATGAGTCGGTTAAACAAACTATTCAAACGAATTTTAATCAATTAAGAAACGCCCTGGTACAAAGTGGAATTACTGTTGCGGGATTAACTATTTCATTAAACAATGGAGGTGAAAAAAATACAAAAGCTTCCGAGCCGAAAAGAAAAACTTCGGTTGACGGCCAGGCAATAAAAACAGAAGAAAAATCAACAGTTACTATCCCTAAAAAAATGGGATATAACACTTACGAATATTTAGCATAGGAGAATTCTATGATAAACGGCACGAGTAATATACTTAATTCTTATACTGGAGCTGCCAACTCAACTTCATCATCTACTACTTCAAGCAACAGTGCTTTGGGTAAAGATGATTTTATGAAATTGATGATGGAGCAGCTACAACATCAAGATCCATTGAATCCAATGGATGATTCTCAGTTTTCCGCACAATTAGCTCAGTTCAGCTCTTTGGAACAGCTTCAAAACTTGAATGATCAAATGTCCCAAAGCATTGATGCTAACTACTTATTAACTCAATCCATTAACAACACATTAACTTCTACGTTAATCGGAAAAGATGTTAAACTATCCGGGGAAAATTTAACTAACAATGGACAAGACAGTGTTAACATGGGATATAATATAACAGGAAACCCGGCTTCAGTTAACGTAGGTATCTATGATGAAAACGGAACCCTTGTTAGAACAATTGAAGATGCACCTTCAATTTCCGGAGACAATAAACTTTCCTGGGATTTTACCGATAATAATGGTAACAGATTACCTGAAGGTAATTATACATTTAAAGTTGATGCAAAAGATAGCTCAGGAGAAAGTTTGGATACATCATTATTTAAGTACGGAACAATTGACGGTGTAAAATTCACTGAAAACGGAACAGTTCTTTTAGTTGGAAATGTTGAGTATTCAATCTCAGAAATTTCAGAAATACTTAATCCAACTAATGGAGGAGGTGACAACTAATGGCTGAGATAAACGGAATTAGTGTACCGTTTATTCCGATAAGCAACAATGAAAATTTCGGAAAGCCGCAGATTGATAAAGCAGGCAGCAACTTTGAAACAATCTTCCAGCGTGAACTTGATAAACTTAAATTTTCAAATCATGCTGTTAAAAGATTAGAAACAAGAAATATTCAGCTTAGCGATGAAGAAATAAATAAAATTCAAAGTGCGGTTGAAAAAGCAGAGCAGAAAGGCTCGAAAGATTCTTTGGTGATGATGTCTGATACAGCTTTTATTGTAAATATACCTAATAAAACTGTAGTGACAGCTTTACCGATTTCTCAAGGTGAAGATAATATCTTCACAAATATTGACAGTGTAGTGTTCGCATAAAAAATTTATAAATAAATAAATGAGCGGGACCTTTTAAGGACGCTCTGGTTCGGCTGACTGACTGATGCCGGACAAAATAACAACTTAAAACCTTAGGAGGTTAAAATGGCACTTCTTAATTCTTTGTTCTCCGGCGTTTCCGGTATGCAAAATCATCAATCAATGATGGACGTAATTGGAAACAACATTGCTAACGTAAATACAATCGGCTTTAAAGGTTCTAGAGTAACATTCAGTGATACTTTCAATCAATTCGTAAAAGCCGGTACTAACCCAACAGAAACTTCAGGCGGTACAAATACTTTTCAGGTTGGCCTGGGTATGAAAATAAATTCAATTGACAGAAACTGGAATCAAGGTACTTTTGATAGAACAGGTATTACAACTGACCTAGCCTTGCAAGGGCCGGGAATGTTTATTATGAAAAGCAACGGGCAAAACTTTTATTCACGTGCCGGTGCTTTTGTGTTTGATGCTGATGGTAATTTAGTTAGTTCACAAAACGGTGCAGTTGTTCAGGGAAAAATTGCTAATGAAGACGGTGTTGTTCCTCCCGGCAACAACCTTGAAAATATTGTTGTTGATAAAAACTTAAAACTGCCTGCACAGGCAACTTCATTGATTCAATGGGGCGGCAACCTGGATAGTAATTCCGATTTAACCAGGAGTGAATTAGTAACACAGCTTGGAAATATTAACTTGAATGATGCAGGCCCGTTTACTTCAGACACTACCGTGTATAATGATTACGGAGATGCCTATACTATGAAAATGACTTATACCAAAACAGCAACACCAAATCAATATGATTTGTCATGGGAAGTTTTAGATTCATCCGAACCACCTGTTTCAAAAGGAACCGGCAGCATAAATGGTTTGCAGTTTGTTGATGACGGCAACGGCAACTACAAATTGGATGCAGCTTCACAGGCTTTATTTGACGGCACAAATAATCATGTAACAGTTTCCGGTGATAACTTAAATTTCTTGTTTGATGCTTCTTCTATAACACAAAATTCATCATCAACAACTTTAAGCTTATCTGCTGACGGTAACCGTGATCCCAATATTGTAAGCGGCTCTGTTACTGTTTACGATTCTCTTGGAAATTCACATCAAGTAACTTTAAAGTACACAAAAGTTGATGATAATCAATGGACATGGACAATATCAGTTCCCGGCACAAGCACACAAAGCGGTGCTGCAGAATCATTTTCCGGTACTATGATTTTTAACTCTGATGGTACATTAGACCCGGCAAATATATCCCCAAATAATCCAACATTTACGTTCCAGCCTAAAGGCGGGGCAAATCCTGTAAAAATGGATCTAGATTTTGGAAGCGGGTTCAGCGGAATAACACAGACTTCAGCGAGCTCGGTTGTTTCATCTTTAAGCCAAAACGGTTATGCTTCGGCTTCATTGTCAAATATAAACATTGATCAATACGGAAACATAGTAGGTATATTTTCAAATGGAAATACAAGAACACTTGCTCAAATTATGACTGCAACTTTTCCAAACCTTGATGGTTTGATAAGCAACGGCGACAATTTATTCTCTGCTTATGCAAACTCAGGTGAACCAAGAATCGGTTCTCTTGGTGAAGAAACTAATACAACAGTTCAATCCGGCGCATTGGAACAATCCAATGTAGATTTATCCGAAGAGTTCACAAGAATGATTGTGGCTCAAAGAGGATTTCAATCCAATGCAAGAGTAATTACAACAGCAGATACATTATTACAGGAGATAACAAACTTAATTAGATAATTTGCTTTACGAATGACGATTAGATAAACCCGGTTTCTTTGAGAAACCGGGTTTATATCTACACTGATTGCGTAACTTGAATAGATAATAAAAACATAAAAACAACATAATAATCCTTGAGGCAGGCTAAATATTTGGCCTGCCTCTTTTGTTTTTACCTCATTAAAAATAATATATAAATCCAACCACCTGTAGAATAATAGCCACGATTATAATACAAAAATTAACAAAAACTCCTTTTTTGCAGCATATCATTAAGATAGGCCCATGGCATATCGATTGAATTAAATAAACCACTATGGCAAAAGAAAAAGAAAAAATAGAAGAAGTCGAGAAAGTCGGCGAAACAGAACCAAAAGATCAAAAGGAACAAACAGAAGAAGAAGCCCCTAAAGCTAAATCTTCTTTTAACCTTAAGATAATTCTTTTTGGATTACCAATATTTATCATTCAATTGGTTGTAGTCTATTTTATCACAGCAAATTTTATTGTAGGCGGAACAGGGAATGGAACTACAATAGGGAAAAAGGAAAGTCCAAAAAAGGAAAGCAAAAAAGGAAATGCAGAAATATTTCACACCGGCAGTGAGCTGGGGAAATTTATATTTCCAATAGATGACATAATTGTTAATCCATCCGGGACAGATGGGAAAAGGTTACTGTTGGTTTCTCTTGGTTTTGATGTAGCGAGTGAAGACAATAAAAATGATTTGAAAAATAAAGAAGTGCTTCTTCGTGATGCTGTTATATCAACTTTATCCAGCAAAACTTTGGTGCAACTGGATAACATTGCTTACCGTGACAGCTTGAAATATCAGATAGCATATGAGGTAAAGCGAAAGATTCCCTCAATAGAATTAAATGATGTTTATTTCAGTAAATATATAATTCAATAATTATGGCTGAAGTTTTATCCCAAAAAGAAATAGACCTGCTGCTAAACAAGGTTAAAAGCGGCGAAGGAACATCCGATGAGAATGCCAATAAGGAGGTAATGCCTTTTGATTTTAGGCTTCCCAACCGGATCTCAAAAAATCAATTAAGAACATTAACAAATATTCATGAAAATTTTGCAGAAAGCTTCTCATCTTTTTTAGTTTCAAAATTACAGACAGTAGTAAATATCCAGGTTACGGCAGTTGATCAAATTTACTATTCCGAATATGTTTTATCTGTTTCAAATCCCGCATGCCTTTTTACTTTTGATATTGAAAATACTGAAATAAAAGGCGTACTTGAATTAAGCAATGAACTGGCATTTTCTTTAGTTGATAGGCTGCTTGGCGGAATTGGAAAGGGGAAAAAACTAGCAAACGTAATTACTCCCATCGAACAAAAAGTATTGAATGTTGTAGTTGAGAGAGTAATGAAAGGCCTTAACAAAGCGTGGCTGGTTGTTGATGATTTGAATTTTGTATTTGACCGTTTTGAACCGGATATTGATTTTGCACAAATAACTTCTCAAAGTGAATCTATTCTCCTGGTTTCTTTCGAAGTAAAGATAGGGGAAGAGACTTTTTTAATGAATATCGGGTTTGCAACTTTTGCTTTTGATCAGATTCTTTCAAAGCTGACAGCTCAACGCTCATCAAGCAACCGCAGTGTTAAAACCAAGTCAACTGTTTCAAAGGAAGTTATTTCTTCGCATTTGTACAATGCTTTGCTTCCGGTTAAAATTCAATTCGGAAACGCTCAAATCTCAATGAATGAATTAATAGAATTATCCGAAGGCGACATAATTAAGCTGGATAAAAAAATAAGTGATGAACATGTAGTTCAAATAGCGAACAAGCCATTATTCTATGGAAGATCAGGCATTGTTAATAATCATAAAGCAATTAAAATTACTCGAAAAATATCCGGCAACGACCGGACAAACGAAAACAATCAGTAGAAGGAACTTCAATGGAAGAAGAAAATGTAAATCAATCATCTCCTGAAAAAGAAGAAAAAGTATCTACAAATGTAGCCGAGTTTGAAGAGTTCGACGATTCAAAAAAGAAATCTGAAAACTCAGATAAGCTGGATATGCTGAAAGACCTTCAGTTAAATGTTTATATAGAGCTTGGCAGAACTCAAATGCAGGTTAAAGAAATTCTTGAACTGGAAAGAGGTTATGTTATTGAACTTGACAAGCTTGCCAGCGAACCGGTAGATATTTTTATAAACAATAAAAAAATCGCTGAAGGAGAAGTGGTTGTAATAGATAAGCATTTTGGTATTAGGATAACTTACTTGAATGATCCGGGCAAGGGATTAAAAGGAATTTATAAATGAATTTCTTAACTATTGTTAAGGCAATAATTCCTCTAATCTTGATAGTAGGACTTCTATATGGAGTTCTTTTTTTTATCAGGAAATACGGAGTCTCCATAAAAGGAAAGGGTTCTAGCTTAGTTAACATTAAAGTTTTAAGCTCCCAATTACTGATGCCTAAAAAATATATTTCTGTGGTAAAAGTTGAAGATAAAATTTTAGTGCTGGGTGTAAGCGAACATTCAATTTCATTATTGAAAGAGATGGATGCTAAAGATGAAGAGCATAACGTGAACAATTATCCTCAAGTTAATGATCAAAGTTTTCTTAAAATACTTAAAAAGAATCTTGGGCTAAAATGAAAAAAGTATTTTTTATTTTTCTTATTTTCATTTGCATAATCAAATCAGATTATGTTTTGGCCCAGCAGTCATCAAGCACCACGTTACCGTTTCCTAAAATCGGAATAGATATTGGCAAGTCAAATAATCCTGAAGATGTTTCGGTTACACTTCAGATATTATTATTGATGACTGTACTTTCATTGGCTCCATCAATATTAATAATGACCACTTCTTATTTAAGAATAATAATTGTATTTCATTTTCTTAAAAGCGCATTAGGCACGCAGCAAATGCCGCCGGGACAGCTATTAGCAGGTATTGCTCTGTTTATAACTTTTTTTGTTATGGCGCCAACCTGGGAAAAAGTGAATGATGAAGCATTAAAGCCTTTAATGGACAAAAAAATAACCGTACAGCAAGCTTATGACAAAGGTATTGAACCAATTAGAGCTTTTATGTTTAGAAATGTTAGAGATGAAGATTTAGAATTGTTTATCGGACTGGCAAATATGCCGCAGCCAAAAACAAGAGAAGACCTTCCGACTTATATAGTTGTTCCGGCATTTGCTTTAAGCGAATTAAGAGCAGGGTTTATAATCGGTTTCTTTTTATTCATTCCATTTTTAATGATAGACATGATTATCTCAAGCATTTTAATGTCGATGGGAATGATGATGCTTCCCCCGACCTTAATTTCGATGCCGTTTAAAATATTATTATTCATCCTTGTGGATGGATGGAATTTAATTGTTGGATCAGTAGTAAGGAGCTTTTCATAGATGACCGAAGATATAATTATAGAAGTTTTAACAAATGCATTTTATACAACTTTATTAATAATACTTCCAGTTCTAGGTGCATCACTTGTAATCGGTATTATTATTTCAATTTTCCAGGCAGCAACATCTATCCAGGAAATGACGTTGACTTTTGTCCCCAAGATTTTGGTTACTGCAGTCACAATAATTTTTCTTCTTCCCTGGATGATGGACAAAATGCTGGCAATAACAAATAAATTTTTCACTATATTCTTAACGCTTCTGAAATGACCGGAATTCTGATTACAGATTTCATAATTGTTCTATTAATTTTTTTGAGACTTATCTCAACCTTTATAGCTGCGCCTATTTTTAACAGCACTGCCTTCCCGGTTTTACCAAAGTTGTTTCTGGCATTTACCATTTCATATATAATTTTTTTAACGATTGATAAATCTTCAATCCACGTTCAGGTAGACCTTTGGTGGCTATTTATTAGTGCCATAAAAGAAATGTTTACCGGGCTTGTAATTGGATTTATGCTTCAATTTGTTTTCTGGGGAATACAATACGCCGGCGGATTAATAGGTTTTGACATGGGGTTAACAATGTCGAGTGTTTTTAATCCTATGGATCAATCACAATCAAATGTAATTGGCGAAGCATTAAATATAGGTGCAATTCTTATTTTCTTCTTAATTGACGGACATCATTACATAATCAGAGGTTTGTCATATTCATTTACAGTAGTTGCTATAGGAAAATTCAGCTTTACAAAACCTCTTTATGAATTATTAATAAAATATTCCGCTTCAGTTTTTATAATAGCTATTAAGATAGCTGCACCTATTATGGTTTCATTTTTCTTGATACATATTGGCGAAGGAATTATGGCCAGGATAATTCCTCAAATGCAAGTATTTTTTGTTACACAGCCGCTTAAAATTGGTTTAGGTTTTGCCTTACTTGCAGGAATAACCCCTTTGTACGTGTATGTTATAAAAAATCTTTTACAGGATTATGAAAATAGTTTGTTTCATTTAATTAAAGCGATGGGAAGCTGATATGGCTAAAGAGTCGGAAGGCCAAGAGAAAACTGAACAGGCGACTCCCAAGAAGCTAAAGGAGGGCCGCGATGAAGGCCAGGTTGCGAAGAGTATGGAGATAAACTCCTTTGCAATTTTTACCTCCGGCTTATTGCTGCTTTATATAACCCAGCAGTTTTTAAGCTCTCAAATGTCTACAATGAGCAAACATCTTTTTAACAACCTTGATACTTTAAGCATAAATGTAAATACAATACAGGAATTTGCTAAAACAGGATTCTTCTTTTTTATAATTACTATTGCGCCAGTGTTTTTTGGATTATTTATAATTGCTTTTGTTGCAAGCGCATCACAAACAGGAATAAACTTCAGTGCTAAAGCTTTAGCACCAAAATTTAATAAGCTTAATCCTTTTGAAAATATTAAAAATATTTTCTTTTCATCCAGTTCCTTGGTTGAACTCTCTAAATCTTTATTAAAACTTATAGCTGTCGGCGGATTTGCATTCCTGGTTATTAAAGACCTAGTTAAAACATCAACTTCTTTAATGGGATTAACCATCGAAGAGATTGTAAACTTTATGATCCAATCAGCCCTTTCATTTTTAATAAAAATATCTTTGGTTTATGCAGTAATTGCTGCAATTGATTTCATCTTCCAAAAACATAAATTCAAACAAGAAATGATGATGACCAAGCAGGAAGTAAAGGAAGAACATAAACAGACTGATGGAGATCCTTTAATCAAATCAAGGATAAAAAGACAGCAGTTTCAAATGGCTAAAAATCGTATGATGAAAGACGTTCCTAAGGCTGATGTGATTATAACAAACCCGACTCACTATGCAATAGCTATAAAATATGATATTCAAAAAGATGGTGCACCAAAAGTAGTGGCAAAAGGAGTGGACCTTGTTGCACAAAGAATAAAAGAGATTGCCATTGAATATAATATTCCTATGCATGAAGACAGGCAATTAGCACGCGCTTTATATAAAATGTGTGAAATTGGAGATCAAATACCTCATTCATTGTTCCAGGCAGTTGCACAAGTGCTGGCATATGTTTACAAGCTTAGAGATGAAAGTAAGAGAAGATCAATAATTTAATATGAAAAACTTCGGAAAAAATACGGACATTTTACTTGGCTTTGGATTAATATTCATGCTGGGGTTAATGATAATTCCATTGCCGGCAGGAATGCTTGATTTCTTTTTAGCACTCAATATTACAATGGCTGTATTAATATTAATTGTTTCTCTTTATATAAAATCTCCATTGGATATATCTGTTTTTCCTGGATTATTACTTGTACTAACTTTATTCAGACTATCATTAAACATAAGCTCTACTAGACTAATTTTGATTAACGGATACGCCGGAAAAGTAATCGAAACGTTTGGTTCTTTTGTTGTTGGCGGAAATTATGTGGTTGGTTTTATTATCTTCATCATATTGGTAATCATTCAGTTCATTGTAATCATTAAAGGTTCAGGAAGAATTTCAGAAGTTGCTGCAAGGTTTACACTTGATGCTATGCCCGGAAAACAGATGGCAATAGATGCAGATTTGAATACAGGCTTAATTAATGACTCTGAAGCAAAGAAAAGGCGTGAAAACATTAGCCGCGAAGCTGAGTTTTATGGCGCTATGGACGGTGCAAGCAAATTTGTAAAAGGAGATGCAATTGCCGGATTACTTATTAATGCAATCAACATTCTTGGTGGTTTTATAATTGGTGTTGCCCAAAAGGGAATGTCTTTTACTGATGCACTTCACAACTACACAATTCTAACCATTGGTGATGGTTTAGTTTCTCAGATTCCCGCATTGTTGATTGCTACAGCCGCCGGTTTAGTTGTAACCAGAAGTGCTGCCGGAACAGCACTGGATTTGCAGATGAAAAGCCAGTTACTTAAAAATCCGAGGGTACTCGCTACTGTCTCTGGAGCAGTTTTACTTTTTGCCTTGGTTCCCGGAATGCCCACGCTGCCTTTTCTACTTTTAGGAGTTTCTTTGGGTGTAGGTTCATACTTAACTAAGAAAAAGTTAAATGAAATTCCTGTTCTAGAAGAGGTTGAAGAGCCCGAAACTACAACAGAAGAATCTGTTGAACAATATCTTCAAGTGGATCCCATTGAAATTGAAATTGGATACGGCTTGATTGGTTTGGTAGATGAAAAACAAGGAGGTAATCTTTTTCAGAAAATCGCTTCTACCAGGAAATATATTGCACTCGAATATGGGTTGCTAATTCCCCCGGTTAGAGTGAGAGACAATCTTCAATTAAATCCAAACGAATATTTAATAAAGATAAAGGGCAATGTAGCATCCCATTATGAAATCTATACCGACAGATTTCTTGCAATGAACCCAGGGTCAATAACTGAGAAGCTGGATGGAATTCAAACTAAAGATCCTGCTTTTAACATGGATGGATACTGGATAAGTAAAGAGGAAAAAGATAAAGCTGAATTGTTGGAATATACTGTCGTTGACAGCACTTCTGTTCTTTCAACACATCTGCAGGAAACTTTGAAGAAAAACTTTGATAAAATTTTATCACGCCAATTAGTTAAACAATTGCTCGAGAATGTTAAGAAAGAATATCCGGCTGTTGTTGAAGATATTAATAAAGAAGTTTTGCCAATCGGAACAATTCAAAAAGTGCTTCAAAGCTTGCTTCGCGAATTCGTTCCTGTTAAAGATTTAGTTCAAATATTAGAAGCATTAATTGATTACTCCAAAGTTACAAAAAATATTGATGTGCTTACCGAATATGTAAGGCATTCAATAGGCGATACCATAGCAAACCTTTACAAGGATGATTACGGTATTATACGTGCAGTAGCTATGGGTGAAAACATTGAAGCTTTTATAACAAAATCCTTACAGAATCAAAAAGATGCAGTACAGACTCTTGGTTTAAGCCCGGTTATTTTGAAAGAATTAAATAAAGGGTTGTCAAACAATCTTGAGAAATTTAAGCTGCTTGGTTATCCGCCGGTTCTTATAACTTCGGCAACAATACGCCCTTATTTTTACCGTCTGATTAATTCAAGCTTCCCGGATTTTTCAGTAATATCATATTCGGAGCTGCCATCACAAATTGAAATAGAATTTATTGACAGGCTTGAGGTATTAAATGCAAATTAAAAAATTTAAAGCATCTACTTTAAAAGAAGCAACCCAAAACATGAAAAACGAATTGGGGAACGACGCAGTAATACTCGGAACAAGGATAATAGAAGGCGACACAGAGCTCGGCATTAAAAAGATGTTTGAAATCACAGCCGGAATAGAAGAAGTTTTTGTGCAGCAGGAAGTAGAAGCTAAAAGTATTGACAACAATTCTCAAAAAAGCTTTTATGAAGAGCTTCAAAAGCTGGAAGAAAAAATAAATGCGTCCAAAGCAAAAAAAACTGTCGTAAATATTAACCCTGCTGAAAGAATAAAGAAAGCCCCTGTACAAAAAGTTATTGTTGAAGATAAAAAAGCTTCCAATAAATCTGTTCAAAAAGAATTAAAAGAAATTATCGATTTACTTTATAACCGAGAAGTTCAAAAACCTATCATATCTACTATACTTGATAATTTAAAAAAATATAAAGGGCTGCTAAATTCCGAAAATATTGACAGCTACGTAATTTCAAATATTGCTACAATGATTCCAACGTACAATTTAGAGCTTACGAAAAATCATAAGTCAAAAATAATTGCTTTAGTTGGCCCAACCGGAGTAGGTAAAACAACATGTATTGCTAAGCTTGCTGTCATTTCGAAAATTCTTCACAATCTTGAAATAGGATTAATTTCGATTGACACTTACAGGTTGGGCGCAATTGACCAACTGAAAATATTTGCCGAGATAAGTAACATAGATATGGAAGTTGCTTACGAGGTAAAAGATATGCAGTCGATAATTAATAAGTTCAAAAAGAAAGATATAATTTTTATCGATACCGCAGGTCGAAGCCAGAAAAATATTGAACAGCTTAAAGAAACAGAAGAGTTTTTAAATGCAGTAAATGTTGATGAAACTTACCTGGTTTTAAGTTCTACCAGTACAACAAAAAATCTTTTTGACGTTGCAGAAAACTTTAAGCTTTATGATTATATCTCTGTAATATTTACTAAAATTGATGAAGCTGTATCATTTGGAAATATTCTTAATCTCGTTTCAAATTTTGAAACTCCGATAAGTTTCATTTCTAATGGACAGGTAATTCCGGATGATATAATTTCCGCCGATTCTGATTTTATCGCCAACATGATTTATACTGGAAAGATAAATAAATGATCGGGCAGGCAGAAAGGCTGGTTGAGCTTCAAAACTTAGCTTTAAATAACAATGTAAGGTCCTCTCAAAAAGTTTACGCTTTTTCTTCAGGCAAAGGCGGAACAGGCAAAACTTTTCTTTCGCTCAATCTGGCTTATTCGATTTCAAAACAGAATAAAAAAATTCTTATCATAGACCTGGATGCTAATCTTTCAAATGCAAATATTTTGCTTGATGTTGTAGCTACAAAAACAATTTATAATTTTTTTGCCGGTATAGATTCACTTGATAATCTTATAACTGAAGTTGAAGAAAATTTTCATTTTATATTTGGTGATTCAGGCAAGGCAAATTATCCAACTCCAACTTCAGCGAATGTAGATAAATTTTTTTCCCAGCTTAGAGTTATCGAAAATGATTATGATTATATTTTTCTTGATTTGGGAGCCGGAGCTGATGATTTGATTTTTAATTTTTTAATCAGATCAGATTTCAATATTGTAGTTACAACGCCCGAACCAACTTCTGTAATGGATGCATATGTTGTTTTAAAGCTGTTGAAATTTCACAAATACAGCGGACAAAAATTTGTTGTCATCAATAAATGTAAAAGTGAAACGGAAGGTGAAAACACTTTAAATAATCTTGATTCTGCATCCGCACATTTCTTGAAAGAAAAAATCAATTGCCTTGGATTCATAAGCGAAGATTCATCTGTTAATGAATCAATAATCTCACAGAGACTTCTAACAAAGCAATTGCCAAAATCTAAAGTAAGCCTGCAAATACTTAAGCTTTCAAAGCAGTTATTTGAATACAAACACATGGCTAATAATCGCCAGGCTCAATAGTCAAGTTCATACAAAAATCAAAAAAAATAAACTTTTTGTTCTGATTATCAGTGGTATAGTAATTGAATTTTATAATGAAAAAATAGTTTTATTATGAACAAAATAATTTTACAAATCGGCTTATTAACATTCTGTATATCGGTGATATTCTTCAGCCGAAGTTCAATTCCGTTTTATGATATATTATTAAAATCATTTGCAGTATTTATAATAATAACAATTATGGGACACATATTGGCATTACTTTTTATTCAATCAGTTAAGAAACTATCTGAAAATAGGGATGAAGAATTTTTTAATCTGAAAACTGAAGGCAAGAAGGTATGAATAACTCTCAACTCTGGACAGATTATAAATCATGTCCCACGCCGGCACTTAAAAAAAGAATAATGGAAAATTACACCAAGCTGGTCCATTATGTTATTCATAAGTCAAAGTTTGTTAACCTGGAAATACTAGACGACAGAGATTATTTCCAGTTTGGTGTTGAAGGATTAAGTGAAGCAATTGACCGTTTTGATCCTGGTGTTGGAACAAAGTTCGAGACTTACGCCATACAAAGAATCAGAGGGAAAATAATTGACGAATTAAGAAAGCTTCAAATAAAACCTCGACCAACTAATCCCAACTCACCCAACCAGGTTTACTATTCAAATGTTTCATTAAACAGTTCATTTGATGATGAAGATGGTTATCAGCTTTATGAGATCATCCCCAATGATTATGAAACGCAGGACGAAACATTAAATAAGATTGAAGCAAAAGAATTTTTAACAGGTGCACTTAGGCAATTAGATGAGAGAGACCGCCTAATTATAACATTATATTATTATGAAGATTTAAACTATAAAGAAATTGCTGAAGTATTGAAGATCACTGTTTCCAGAGTCTCACAAGTACACTCAAAAATAATGAAAAATTTAAAAAACAAACTAGCATTCATAAACGTATAAGGTACCCATGAACACAGAACCATTAACATTTCAAACAAAGTTAGCCGACATAAAAAATTTGCCCGCTGTCCCTTCAATTATGATTGAGGTATCAAACCTATTGAATGATCAGAACTCGAACACTACATTCATATCACGCATAATTGAAAAAGACCAGGCGCTTACTTTAAAAGTGCTTTCAGTTGCGAACTCTTCTTATTACGGCCTGCAAAGAAAAATTTCAACTATGGATATAGCTGTAAAGATTCTTGGGTTTGACCACATGAAAGATATTGTAATGCGCCTTACTGTTCTTGAAGCTTTCAGCACCAGCCCCTCCAAGAATTGGGACAGGCAGCAATATTTGCTTCATTCACTTATCACCGCAAATCTAGCAAAGAAAATTGCAATGGAACTTAAATATCCACGTCCCGGAGAAGCTTTTACTGCCGGACTTCTTCATGATTTTGGTATAATGGTAATTAAAAGGTATTTCCCTGAAGAGTTCGAATATATTTGTGATACTGTTGATGCCAGGGCCGTTCCATACCTTGATGCTGAACTTAAAGTGATGGGAATGACGCATCAAAAAGTTGGAGAATTTTTATCTGAAAAATGGGCACTGCCTGAGGCTTTATCAAGCACGATTTTGTATCATCATCAGCCGCTTAAATCAGTAAATCCTAAACTTGCTTCGATTGTTCATATTGCAGATTATATGACACAAAAATTTCAAATTGCAAACATAGAGTGGGATAGAGATTTAAAATTAGATACAAATATAATTAGTGCTTTAAAGTTTGAAAATAGTGAAGAACTAGAAAAATTCATCGAAGGTTTTGAAGAAATAATTAAAAAACAATACGAAGCTATTAAACATTTGTAAAAATATATAACGAAAAAGTAATTAGTATTTATTAACTCTTAGAGAAAAGGGACATGGAAACAACAACATATCGAAACATTTTGTCAGGTGTTAAAAACTTGCCTGCAATTCCAACAGTGATGATAGAAGTATCAAAGCTGTTAGATAATACCAGCACAAGTGCAATAGAGCTTGGAAGGCTTGTGGCTAAAGATCAGGGGCTTGTTGCAAAAATTTTATCTGTTGCAAACTCTCCTCTTTACGGGCTACCTCGAAAAGTTTCAACTATTGATTTTGCAATAATCATTTTGGGCTTTGAGCATTTGAAAGATATTGTAATGGCTCTTACAGTGCTTGAATCTTTAAAAGGGCCTGAATCACCTAGATGGGACCGTAAAGCATATTGGATGCATTCTTTAATGGTTGCCAGTGCTTCCAAAAGAATTGCAGATGAGCTTGGCTATCAAAAATCCGGTGAAGCATTTACTGCAGGCTTGCTGCATGACCTAGGGATTGCGGTTATTCAAAGACATTTTACAAAAGATTTTAATGCAATACTTGATTTAGTTGAAAATCAATCCATTCCTTATCTCGAGGCTGAAGTTAGTATAATGGGTGTTACACACCAGGAAATAGGAGATTATTTAGGTGAAAAGTGGAAGCTGCCGGAAACACTAACCAAATCTGTGGCTAACCATCACTATCCTTTGAAGTCGGTTAATCAAAAGCTTTCAGCTATTGTTCATCTAGCTGATTATATGACTTATAAATTTAAATTAGGAAATATTTCATGGGATGATAATTTTGTTTTAGATGAAGGTGTAGTAAACATATTGAATATGCGGAGCATGGAAAACCTGGAAAACTTTGTTAACTCCTTTGAAGAATTGTTCAGAATACAATTGGAATCAATACAACATTTATGAGACTAATTAAAGAAGATACATATAGATATGAATCATTCTTCAATTTTTTATCGGAATCCCGCGAAGCGGTACATTCGCAGATCGCTATACGAGAAACTGATAAATTTAATTCGGTTGACAATCATAAATTGAGATATGCAGCAGAACCTGTACGGGACAAAAGAATGAATTCGAATGAAAATAAATATTTTCAAAATGTATTATCACTTCAGAAGGAATATGATTCCGTAGATAGCCTGGCAAGTGTATGTGAAGTTCTGCAAAATACTTTAACTAAAATTAAAAATGTTTTTTCGGAATCGATCGCTGTGCGAAAAGCTGAAATATTTTTAATAGATAACAGCCAGCATATATTTGAACCGTTAAATAAATCAAAAGATTCTTTTGAAAATAATTTTTTTAATGTCTGCTTAAAGGAAGGAATTTTTAACAGGATTTTTGAAAAAGAATCTCCCATCCTCATTCCTTCTTCTCAAAGAAATGATAGAAAAAGAGCAAACGAAAACTATTTGATTTTCCCGCTTTTAAAAGGAAAAGAAAAACGCGGCATAATGGCTTTAACAACCAACATGTTATCTTTTTCCGAATCGAGCGAAGAATACAACTACATCAAATCCATTATTTCTTTAACAATTAATAAAATTGATTTAATAAAAAATAAAGAGGAATTGAATTCAACTTATAACGAGCTTCAGGTTTATCAATCAAAGTTATCCAATGATTATAAGCTGTCTGCAATTGGCGAATTAACTTCGGGAATTGCAGAAGACATATTATCACCTCTACAAATAATTTTGGGCTACACGGATTTTTTAAGAAAAGAAAATAACTTGAACGATTATCCTTCTCTTGATGCAATTAATTCTCAAGTTAAAAAAGTTGAAACAGTTGTTAAAGGATTAATAAAGTTTGCAAATATAAATGATGCTAAATATAAAATTCAGCCCTGCAACTTAAATGAGATAATTACTGAATATTATAATATGGTTTCATCATTTTTAAAAAATGAAAACTATGAATGCATACTTGATTTTGAAAATAATATTCCACCGGTTTTAAGTCATCCCAATAACATTCACCAGATACTTACGAATGTTTTTAGTTTGCTAAAGTCACAGGAAAGCACCAGCGGGGGTATTCTAATACAAACAAAACATCAAAAAGATTCAGTGGCTGTAAAATTTCTCTCAACAGATAAAATAGATAATGGGAAAAGCAAGAAAGAAAATTTAAGCTTGAAGATAGTTGAAAAATTAATGAGGACCCATGAAGGTACAGTAAAAACCAGTAGTGATGAAAATTTCGGCTCTACTGTTTTACTTACCTTCCCGCTTAAAAGGAAGGTGGCGTAATGAAACAATTACTGACCATAGTTTTAATGCTGGTTTGTATAAGCCACCTTTCAGCTAAAAGTAAATTGAATCATAAAAAAGTCAATGAAAAGGCTGCAAAGGTAGAGCAGACTACTGTAAATGATACAGTGAATATCAGCAAAATGGTTCAGGAACAAATTCAAACGGCAAAGGAAAAAGAAATTCAAATTAGAAAATTAAAATCAGAAGCAGCTCTTTTACCTATAGTTGAACAGAATGCTAGGGCGCTTAAAGGATTAAACCCATTACCGTTTTTATCAAGCATTTATTTTAGTAAATGGTTCATACTGATTTATGCATCAATATTTGTAGCTCTTTTAATTGTTATTAGAAGAATAAAAAACAAAAAAAATGATTCAACCCGGGACTTGAAAAATGCAATTAACATTTTAAGAAATGAAGTTGCAGTTAAAAAGCAAAACAAAAAATTGGAGAAGCTTAGAAAAAAAATTCACGCAAATAGTCAATTAAACAATTTTGGCGAACAGGAAATAATTAAAACAGCAAAGAAGCTTCAAATATCAAAAGGCGAATTGCTGCTTGCAGTTAAAATTAAATCGCAACAGATAAATAATAACTATTCAAGAAAAATTTATTAAAAATAAATCTAAGGAATAGAAAATGATAAAAGGAATATACGAAGCAGGACGCAGCTTAGACGGCAAAATGAAAAGCATGGAAATCATTGCCAACAACCTGGCAAATGTTAATACCGCTGGCTTCAAAAGAGGTATTCCTTTTTCTGAAGTTATAAACCAATACGGCGATGTTCAGGTAAAATCTGTTACCGATTATCAGCAGGGAAGCTCTGCTGAAACTAATAATCCATTAGACCTTTATCTAAATGGGAACGGGTTATTTGCAGTTCAAACTGCAAACGGTGTTGAGCTTACAAGAAATGGAAAATTTACAATTTCGGAAGATGGCTTTTTAACTGATGTGCAGGGAAATCATGTGCTTGGCAAAAACGGTGAAATTAATCTTGATGAAAAAATGTTTGGTAATAATAAATCTGTAACAATTGCAAAAGATGGCGAAATAAAAGTAGGTGATACACCAATTGATAAATTATTAATTACAAAGTTAGACAAAGCAAGAGATATTGAAAAAGTTGATGGCTCACACCTGGTTTATAAAGATGGGCCTTTTGAAGAATTACCAGATAATGAATATGAAATTCAACAGGGCTACCTGGAAGAATCAAACAGCAATCCAATTACTGAATTGGAAGAAATGATTAAAATCAGCAATGATTATCAAACAAACCAAAAGATGGTTCAGTTTTTAGATGAATCATTAGGGCAAGCAAATGAAATTGGAAAAGTATAAAAAAGGAGAAATATAAAATGCCAACAAGAGCCTTAAGAGCAGCAGCCTCAGGTATGTATGCCCAGCAGCTTAACATTGAAGTTATCTCAAATAATATTGCGAATATTAATACTACAGGCTTCAAAAAAAATAAAGCTGAATTCCAGGATTTAATGTACCAGGATGTTCAAATTAATCCGCTAACTACTTCAACTCCTGGGGTCTATGAAAATTCAGCAGCGAGTATTCAAATTGGAGACGGCGTAAAGCCTGCATCAACAGAAAAGAATTTTTCTCAAGGAGACGTTACAGCAACTAACAACCAGTTAGATATGGCTATTCAAGGCGACGGTTTTTTCCAGGTAAGAAAACCTGATGGAACTTTTGTTTATACAAGAGACGGCTCATTCAAAATAAATGCTGACGGAACTTTGGTAACAAACAGCGGCTATACTCTTGATCCTGATATATCGGTTAATCAAGACACATTGGGAATATCTGTTAGCAAAGACGGATCTGTTGAAGCAGAAGAAGCAGGCGGCGCAAGCTCATCTTTGGGAAATATTCAATTGGTGAAATTTATAAATCCCGGCGGTTTAAAAGCTTTGGGTGATAATCTATATGCTGAAACTCCGGAATCCGGAACCCCTATAGTTGGAACACCTGGCGCAGATGGGTTTGGCGAAATTAATCAAGGTTACCTTGAAGCTTCTAATGTTGATATTGTTCAAGAAATGGTTTCTATGATTACAGCGCAGAGAGCTTATGAAATAAACTCCAAAACAGTCCAGACTGTTCAAGACATGATGCAAATGGCAAACCAACTTAAAAGATAATGGTTAAAAATGTTTTCAATTTTGTTAATCATATTTTCTGTTGTTTTATCTCCATTAGGAGGAATAAAAACTAATTCCCAGGATAATTATTTAAAGAAAGAAATAAATAATTACCTCGATAAAGTCTTTTCAAATTATGAAAGCTATGATTATCAAATAGTCCAAATGCCTAAGGGTGAGAGTATAAAGCTTGTCCGTAAAAATGAGTTAAATCTTCATAAAAGTCTTTTGTACCTTCCTGTAGAGATTAAAGATAATTTAAATAGAACCAGGAATTCATTTATAACGTTAAAAGTTAGGCTGTACAAAAATATATTAGTTGTTAAAAATGCTTTGGAAAAAAATCATGTCCTTTCTTCTTCAGATGTAAGAATTGAAAAGCTGGATATTAATCAGATAAATGGAACCCCTTTCACTGACATTAATAAAATTTACGATTACCGCAGTAAAATAAATATAAAGCCAGAAACAGTTTTGATTAAAGAGATTGTTGAACCTAAGCCGGTAATTTACTCTGGTGATAAAATATCTGCCAGGGTTATTAATGGAAAAGTAATGTTAACAGTGGATGCATTCAGCAGGCAGGATGGAGCAAAAGGGGACATTATAAAAATCAGGACAAAAGATAATAAGCAGTTTACTGCGAAAGTAATTGATTCAAAAAACGTTTTAATAATAGAGTAGCACAATGAAAAAAATAATTTTTTTCTGTTTTCTTTTAATGATAAGTATTAAAGTTTTTCCACAAGACATGCGGTCAAATTCTTACAACTCATTATTCTCCGACCAAAAAGCTAACAGAGTTGGAGATGCTGTTACGATTATAGTTGTTGAATCCTCGCAAGCTTCGAACAATGCAGCTAAAACTACCGGAAGAGAAAGCGACCTAGGATTTAACGGCAGCGGAACTATTAATAAATCTCCTTTGCCAACAGTTGATCTTGGAATAGGATCGAAAAATAATTTTAAAGGGTCAGGCTCAACAACTACTTCGGGAATGATTAAAACAAAAATTAGTGCAACTATTGATTCAGTTTTACACAACGGCAACCTGGTTGTAAGAGGAAGCAGAAAAATTTCTATTAATGGAGAAGAACAAACAATTCATATAAAAGGTGTCGTTCGTACTTCAGATATATCAGCCGATAATTCTGTCCTTTCGTATAATCTTTCGGATGCAGAAATAGTTCTTGAAGGAAGCGGGTTAATAAATGATGCGCAGCATCCGGGCTGGTTAACAAAATTTTTCCATTGGATATTTTAACATGAAAAATAATCTAAAATATTTTGCAGCAATTTTTTTATTCTTTAATTCTTTAATCTTTGCCCAAAGAATTAAAGATATTGCTTATTTTAAAAACGATAACTCAGAACAAATTATAGGATATGGACTTGTGGTGGGGCTTGCAAGTTCGGGAGACAGTTATCGTTCTGCTTTTACCATTCAATCTATATCAAGTATGCTAAAAAGATTTGGAATAACTGTACCGCAAACAGATTTGAAAACAAAGAATGTTGCTGCTGTTATGGTAACATCCACTTTGGATTCATACTTGAAAGAGGGCGCTAACTTTGATGTAACAGTTTCTTCTTTAGGTGATGCTACCAGTTTGCAAGGCGGAACTTTATTAATGACACCGCTTTCAGGAATGAATGGAACTGTTTACGGATTTGCTCAAGGCCCTTTATCTGTTGGCGGATATGATTTCAGAACTCCGACCGGAAATAGGATTTCAAAAAATCATTCATTAGCCGGCAGGGTTCCAAGAGGAGGAGTATTAAAAGTATCTTTAGATACTGCAGCAATTTCTAAAACAGATATAAGTCTTTATTTAAAAGACCCTGATTTAACTACAGCAAATAATGTTTCTGTGGCTATAAATGGTGCCTTCGGCCAAAATACATCTACCGCCGTTGATGCTGATCAAATTAATATTAAAGTTCCTACTGATAAACAGAATAATATTGTTGGATTTCTAGCCCAGCTTGAAGGATTGACGGTTGCAACAGATTATGCCGCAAAGGTTGTATTGAATGAAAGAACCGGAACAGTTGTTGCAGGTTATAATGTAAAAATTCAGCCGGTTACAATTTCGCATGGCAGTTTGAACCTGACCATCCGGTCTTACCCAATCATCTCGCAGCCTGGGGCTTTTTCAAATGGAACAACTACTGTGTTTAATAATATTGTTCCTTATGCTACACAAGATTCAACAAGCGCGATTGCAATTCAGGGAGCTTCAAATGTACAGGAAGTTGCAGCTGCATTAAATTCGTTAAAAGTTTCACCGCAAGATATAATTGCAATCTTCCAGGCGCTAAAAGAAGCAGGCGCTTTAATAGGAGAGCTGGTAATAATCTAATGGGAAATCTCGGATTAAAAATAACGGATTTAACAAAGCACATTTCACAGCCAGTTGAAACCGCAAGCAGGTATTCCGATACTGAAAAGAGAAAAATTGCCGATACAGCTAAACAATTTGAAAGTCTGCTCACTTCAATGATGCTTAAAAGTATGAGTAAAACAACACAAGGAATGTTCGGCGATAAGAGCCTCGGTGGAGATATTTATGATTCAATTTTTCAAATGGAGCTCGCATCTGATTTTTCTAAAAGCAAGAGTTTTGGTGTTGCAGAAATGGTTTATAAAAAAGTTACCGGCGAGGATATGACCAATGACCTCAAGCTTCCTCTAAATGAATCATTACCCCTGGATACCAAATCATTTAAAGATGAAATTAAGAAAGCAATTAAAATCGACAATTCTAATTCTTCAGATTCAAATTCGCTAATTAAGAATTCAAATAATTCGACTGCACCAATAAAACCCGGAAGCAAATCGCTTGAAAGACTAAACAAATATGATAGTATAATAGAAAAAGCTGCAAAAAAATACGGCGTTGATAAGAACTTAATTAAATCCGTAATTCTTACTGAATCTGCTGGAAAAGAAGATGCAGTATCTTCTGCTAAAGCTAAAGGTTTAATGCAGTTAATGGATCAAACTGCGAAAGATTTGGGTGTAGAAAACGTGTGGGATCCGGGTGAAAATATTATGGGCGGCACTAAATATTTAGCCGAAATGCTTCGACAATATAATGGGGACATAAATCTTGCTTTAGCAGGATATAATGCAGGTCCCGGGAATGTTGACAAATTTAATGGTGTGCCGCCGTTTGAAGAAACTAAGAATTACATAACCAGGGTAACTGGGTATTTAAATCATTTAAATGGAATATAAAATGGAAATGGCAGAATTAAATCAGATGCTGGAAGAAAACAGGTTGAACTTGGAAAATTTTCTCAGCGTGCTTTCCGAACAGCAGAAATATTTGGTTGATAATAACATCCAGGGCCTGGAAGAATCTATTGTGAAAGAAGAAAAGCTTTTAACTAGGATTGACGATATTAAACAAAAAACTTCGGGTTTAATTTCTATCCTGGTTGAAAAATATTCAATCGAAATGACAGGAAATAAATTAAGAGATTTTATTAATGCTGTAAAAGATAAAATTAAAATTGATGATACTTTATTGCTTCAAAAGAAAATAGTTGAATTAGCAAATCAAGTAAAAGAAATGAATAAGCAGAATAAAATTTTAATTGAGCATGCACGCAGCTTCATTAAAGCAACTGTTAAAGCACTTGCTGATGAAAACTGCTTAGTTTTAGATAGGAAGGTATAATGTCACTAAGCAGTATTTTTGATATTGCCAGAAGAAGCCTTGGTGTTTATCAAAGTGCACTTGGTGTCACTTCGCATAATATTGCCAATGCTGCAAATCCGGATTATTCCAGGCAGCAAGTACTCTTTGGAACTGAGTCGCCTGATGTTACTGCCGGGTTTGTTTGGGGTACCGGGGTTAAAATCACAGATATAAATAGAATTAGAGATTCTTTACTTGATGCGCAAATACGTTCGAATAATCAAAAATATTCAAGCAGCAACCGTCAATCCAATTTATTAGATCAAGTTCAAAGTATTTTTGCCGAGCCTTCGGATTTAGGTTTGTCTAATTTAACAACACAATTCTTTAGTGCTTGGGATGAGTTAGCAGGTGATCCAGGTTCAACAACTTTAAGAGAGAATGTTGTTCAAGCTGCATCTCAATTTAGTTCAAAAGTAAAAAGCATTCATGATGATCTAAATTCAATGCAAGCTGATTTAATGTCGGAAATGAACGGCAAAGTATCGAATGTAAATGATATATTAAAGAATATTCAATCTTTAAATCAACAGATATTTTCACAAGAATCAGTTGGACAGAAAGCAAATGATCTTTTGGATTTAAGAGATAAAGCCATAGATGATCTTAGTAGTCTGGTAAATATTAATGTTACATATAATGATAAGAATATTGCAATAGTGTCTGTTGGAGGTGCGTTTGCAGTTGACGGTTCAAAAGCAACTGAATTTAAAGCTACAATAGATAACGGTAAGTTAGGAATGGTAGCTTCGGATGATACTACAAAGGTTACTTTAACAGGCGGCGAGCTGCAAGCTATATCCAATACATATTCAGTAAAAATTCCAAAATATATGAATCAACTTGATTCAATTGTTAATACACTTTTTACAAGTGTTAACGATGCACATAAATCGGGTTATACATTAGATGATCCGCCGCAAACAGGCATAAACTTTTTTGACAGTTACTCTAACGGAAATTTAAAAATAAATAAATTAATTCTTGACGACCCCAATAAAATCGCAGTTTCAGGCGACGGTACTTCAGGCAATGGCGAAATTGCTTCACAAATTTCTGATCTGCAAAATCAAAAGTTATTTGGCGGAGCTACTATTACTGATAGTTATGCTTCTTTGGTAAGCGGGCTTGGAAGCGACAAGCAAACTGCAGACAGCTCTTCTAAATCGTATTCCTTAGTTGTATCGCAATTGCAAACTCAGAAATCTTCAATTTCAGGTGTTTCTGTAGATGAAGAAATGACAAACATCATAACATATCAACGGTCTTATGATGCGTCGGCAAAATTAATTACGGTGGCTGATCAAATGTTACAAACATTAATTGAAATGGTATAAAAATGAGAGTCTCAGATTTAATGCTTAACAATAGTTTTATTTCTAATCTTAACAGCACAAAAGCTAATGTAAGTAAATTACAAATGGATATTGCTACTCAAAAAAAGATTAGAAACCCATCGGATTCCCCTTATGGAACATCAAAAATTTTAAAGCTAAATGAGCAACTATCACTTCAAGATTCTTATGCAAAAAATGTTGAAAACGGATTAGCGTTTTTAAATGAAACCAGCTTTGAAATGGATTCAATTCAAAGTGATGTTCAAAATGTACAAACAGCTTTAACCGAGTTACAAAATCCAACTAACCAGGTTAATCTTCAGAGTTATGCTGATCAAATTGATCAAGCATTAAATTCAATTTTAAATCATGCTAACGCAAAGTTCAACGGCAAATATGTTTTTGGTGGAACAGATTTCAGTTCGGAACCTTATGGGTATGATTCATCGAACACTTCTATAGAAACAAAAGTTGGTGATACATCAGGAACACAGGTTGTTAAAACATCTCAAAATATTTTTCAGAAAATAAATTTAACCGGATCGGAAGTCTTCGGTACTATAGTTAAAAACACAGGTACATTTGATGCAAGTGCTGCAGCCGGTACTGTTACAAATAGCCAAACACAGGTTTATGATGCACAAGGTAATCAATACAATTTGAACGTTACATATACTAAAACTGCTGACAATACTTACCAGATGGATTATAATATTGTAGATGGCGGCGGCACATCTGTTTTTTCAACACCGCCTTCAAGTCAAACATTTAAATTTAATGTTGACTCCGGCCAAATGGAAACATTAAATGGAAGTTCTCCTGCTCCTATAAAAATTACACTTGATTCACCTAAAATAGATTTCAAGTTAGATGTTACTTCCTTAAGGGAAACAAGCGGAAGCACTTCATTAAGTTTTTCTGCAAATCAAAAAATGGATATTTTCAATACTTTGATTTCGATTAGAGATAATTTGAAAAACGGAAAATTGCCTACTGATGCTCAAGTAAGCGCCCTTGATGATTTTAACAAGCATTTGCTTGATAAGACTTCTCAAATAGGAAACTCAATTAATCAGCTTAATGCGACAAGCAATGTATTAAATAGTCAGAAATTAACACTTCAGGGACTTTTATCTCAAGAGCAGGATGTTGACATAGCACAGGCCACAGTTGATTTACAGGCGCAAGATTATTCACTTCAGATGTCATATAAAATTGCATCAATGATTTTGCCTAAATCACTATTGGATTTCTTATGATGAAGAAAATGGGAACCGTTGGCGGTTTATTGCTCGGTCTCCTTTCTATATTCGGTGCTTTTTTTTCTGAAGGCGGTTCTTTTAAGGCTTTATTCTTATTACCCGCCTTGCTTATTGTTTTCGGAGGTACCTTTTCTGCAACAATAATCGGGGTAGGGTTTGAGAACTTTAAAAATATTTTTGCTTTAATTAAGCTTGCATATTTTCCAAGAGAATACGATGAAAGAAAATTAATTGATACTTTTGTTTATCTTTCAACTAAAGCCAGGAAAGAAGGCTTCTTAGCCATTGAGCGGGATTTATATCGGCTCGATCATGTGTTTCCCAAAAAATTGATGCGATATGTTTTGGAAGGAACAGACCCTGAAGCATTAAGAAGTTTAGCCGAACTGGAAATGAAATCATTACAGGGAAGGCATTTTTCAAATATAAATATTTTTACAAAGATGGGCGGGTATGCACCTACGATGGGTATTATTGGAACTGTGATGGGTTTGATTATGACCCTTGCAAATGCAGGTAGTAATCCGGATATGTTGATTCATAGTATTGCAACGGCATTTATTGCAACATTATGGGGAATTTTTAGTGCAAATATTTTTTGGTTGCCAATTGCAGATAGATTAAAAAAATGTCACTTAGAAGAAAAAAATATGATGGAGATGTCCCTGGAAGCAGTCTTAACTCTGCAAAGCGGGGAAATACCCTCGATAGTGAAGGCCCGCTTGCAAAGCATGCTTCCGCAAAAAGATCAACTAGAAGTTATAGCAATATAAATTCTAATTCTTTTCAAGCTGAAGAAGATGAAGAAGGAGGCAAAGACAGATATTTAATTACTTACTCCGACTTGATTACACTATTGCTGGGGTTGTTTATTATTTTGTATGCTATATCAAAGATAGACGCAAAGAAATATGATAAATTTATTTCTGCAATGGGTAATGTGTTTGGCAGCGAGGTAAAAATTGTTGGTATGGATAAAAAGAATGCCAGCGATGCAATTTTGCCAAGCGAAACATTGAAACAAAAAATTACCAAGGTTATTAAAGATAATGATTTTAATAAATCGGTAAGGCTGGAAGAAAATGAAAGAGGAATCGTCATTCATATTCTTGATGATATCCTTTTTCCTTCGGGCAGTGCGGATTTAAATCAAAGTTCCGAAAAAGTTTTAAGCAAGCTGGCAGGTATTTTACAGACCTTGCCGAATGATATCCGAATTGAAGGCCATACGGATGATGTTCCCATTTCTACATCGGCATTTCCTTCAAACTGGCATTTATCTGTTATGCGTGCTTTGAACACAGCATATTTTTTAGTAAATAATGAGCATCTTCCTGCGGATAAAATATCGATAGTAGGTTATTCAAAATATAAACCCCTTGCTTTAAACGATACTCCTGAAGGAAGGGCTACAAATAGAAGAGTTGATATAGTAATAATTAAAAAGTAAAGGTTATGAAATTACAAACATTCCAATTTGGTGAAGTTGAATATACTGAAGATTTAATAATAAATTTTTCTTCAGGTTTATTAGGTTTTGAGAACCTAAAAAAATATCTTCTTATAAAACCGGACGACGATATTTTTTACTGGCTTTATTCAATAGAACAGCCTGAAATGGCATTCCCTTTAATTGGTGCCTCAGTACTGGATGAAAATTATCCAAAGGTAAGTAACTTTGAACCGTTTGGAATTATAACTTTAAATAAAGATCCATTGAAGGTAACTGTTAACTTAAAAGCCCCGGTATATATCAACCAGGAAACAAAGAATGGCTATCAGAAAATATTAGAAGAGCAGGACTACGAAGTTAACTATAATTTATTCATTGAATAAAACAAGCAGGTTTTTATGCTAATCTTAAATAGAAAAGTAGATGAAGAAATAATAATTAATTCTGATATTGTAGTAAAAGTTCTTTCAATCTCAGAAGGGCATATTAAAATCGGTATCGCTGCACCAAAGGATGTTGAAATTTTTAGAGGTGAGATTTATAATCAGGTAAAAGAAAACATTAAAAAAGCTATTGAAGAAAGTAAAACTAATATCAAGATTGCCCCAACTCATAAGCTAAATAAAATTAGGGGATAGCAAATGGATAACCAAAATAATAAAATAACTGTTCTTGTTGTTGACGACTCGGATATCATTCGAAACTCTTTAAGAAATTTTTTTAGTGAATATAATCTTGATGTTATTACCTGCTTAAATGGACTTGAAGGAATTCAAAAAGCAATTGACCATAAACCTTGCTTAATTATTTTAGATTTGCTGATGCCTAACTTCGATGGCATAAAAATGCTGCAGGTAATAAAAGTTATTGAGGATCTAAAACATATCCCTGTAATTGTAATAAGCGGCAATACAAACAGAAGTAACGTTTTGGCTTCACTTGAAGCAGGAGCAGATCGAGTTATATCAAAGCCGCTGCAAAAAGATGTGATAATAAAAAACATTAATGAAGTTTTGGGTAAAGAGTTTCTTGCTGATGCTAAGAAAAATTATTATGTGCCTGAGATAAATGAAAATGAAATGCTAACTCAATTTAGGAAATTTTTTCTAAACAGTTTTCCTATGAAAAGGAATGCTATTACAAGTGCACTTTCTACAAAAAATAAAGTATTATTAAAATCTGTTGTACATGAAATAAAGGGTTCAGGCAGCACAATCGGTTATCCGGATCTTTCAAAAATTGCAGGCGAAATAGAGTATATTATTGATAATTTAGCCATCAGTTGGGACGAGTTAAAACTAAAGTGTGAAGAAATTTTTTCGATAGTAAAGGAGATAGAAAATGTAAAACCTATTCTGGATAAATAAATGTTTGTCATCATCGGATTTGTTGTTGTTGTAGCTGCAATCGTAGTTGGTTTTACAATTGCAGGCGGCAATTTAGTACTTTTAATACAAGTTGCCGAATTTGTTGTGATTGGAGGTACTGCCCTGGGCAGTATTCTTATTGCTTCCCCACTACCGCTTATTAAAAAAATAATTTCATATATTCCGCAGACCTTAAAGTCAAATCATATATCAAAACAAGATTATTTAGATTTATTAAAATCATTTAACGATTTATTTCTGTTAGCACAGCGCGATGGTTTGCTTGCTATTGAAAAGCATATTGAAGATCCATTGCAAAGCGATATTCTCTCAAAGAGTGAAAAGTTTGTTAACGATTCTTTTACCCGCGACTTCTTTTCCGATACTATGAAAGTTATGCTTTCCGGCGGTATTCCCCCGCATGAATTAGAAGGTTTGATAGATGCCGAAATTGAAACCTTTGATCTTGAAACCAAACCGGTTACTTCAAGCATTTCCACTGTGGGAGATTCTTTACCCGGAATTGGAATTGTTGCAGCAGTTTTAGGTATAATAGTTACAATGAGTTCAATCGATCAAGGAGCTGAAGTTGTAGGCCATCATGTAGCTGCAGCTTTAGTCGGAACTTTCTTGGGTGTTTTGATGGCTTATGGTTTTATTGGACCTTTAGCTAAAAATATTGAACATATTTTAGAAGACAAAAAAAGATATCTCGAAACAATTAAAACTTGTATTGTAGCTTACGCTAAAGGGAATCCGCCAATTCTTTCTATCGAGATGGCGAGAAGAACTATCTTTATGGATGAAAGGCCAACTTTTACAGAATTAGAAAATTACGTTAGAGGTAAGAGTTAATAATGAATGGTGACAACGAATTACAACCAATTATAGTTAAAAAGAATAAAGGACATGAAGGTCATCATGGCGGTGCATGGAAAGTTGCATATGCAGATTTTGTAACAGCGATGATGGCCTTGTTTATTGTGCTTTGGGTTTTAAGCCAGGACGATGCAATGAAAGAATCAATTGCCAGGTATTTTAAAGACCCAATTGGTTTTTCTGATAAAGGCAGAGGTGTAATGGTTAGTAATTCCACTACTAGTATCTCAGATGCTCCGAGCAGTGCTATTGAAGATAAACATATGCTAAAAAATACAGAGACAAATGAATTAAAGAAAATGGGGGAAAAAATAATTAGCGAACTTGCATCTGATCCGAAATTCAAAAAACTTTCTGAACATATGGACATTCAAATAACGAATGAAGGTTTGAGAATTGAAATTATGGATTCTAATGAAGATCTATTCTTTGAAGTGGGCACATCTACTTTAAAGCCAAATGCCAAGCTGCTGTTAAAGGAAATAGGTGATAATCTTGCTACACTTACAAATAAAATAGTAGTTGAGGGACATACAGATGCCCGCCCATACAACAAGGACGGCTCACACATGACTAATTTTGAACTTAGTGCCGACAGAGCAAATGCCGCTAGGCGAGCACTTACTCAAAGTGCCTTAAAGCCTTCGCAGATTTATGAAATAAGAGGTTATGCCGATAGAAGATTAAGAGATAAAAAAGATCCATATAGCGTTGTAAATAGACGAATAAGTATTATAGTTAAATATTCAGGGGACAAAAGCAATGAATAAAAATATTATTATTGTTGAAGACGATCCTTTTTCACACCAATTTTACAATTATATTTTTAACAAAGCGGGTTATCATCCATCAATACTTGAAGATGCAGATTTAATTATTAATAAATTATCTTCGGAAGAAATATGTTTGATAATATTAGATATAAATCTTAAAAATACATATCTTAATGGTGCCAAAATAAACGGTATGGAACTGGCAAAATTTTTAAAGACTAATAAGCAATTTCAAAAGATACCAATTTTATTAGTTACAGCTTCTGCTGATATGAATAGAAAACAATTTTTATCTGAAAGCATGGCTGAAGATTATATATCAAAGCCAATAATTGATTATAAAATTTTAATCAATAAAGTTAACCAGCTTGTAAATTGATTGAGAATAAAAAAATATTAATTGTAGAAGATGATCCGGATACAACTTTTCTTCTAGATAAACTTCTTTCAAAAAATGATTACTTTGTAATTAAATCAAATAATGGCGAAGAAGCTCTAGAAATTTTAAAAACAGAATCTCCTCACATCGTTTTAGCCGATTGGACTATGCCGGTAATGGATGGCCTGGAACTCTGTAAAATATTAAAGAAAAGTGAAGAGTATAAAATAATTTATTTTATAATGCTTACTGCCAGAGCTTCTTTAAAAGATAAAGTTACTGGTTTAGATTATGGCGCTGATGATTTTATTGTAAAACCAATTGAAAACCAGGAACTTCTTGCCAGAATTAGATCAGGAATTAGAATACATGAATTGCAGCAAGAATTGAGGAATATTGAACATCAAAAAGCAGTTTTACAAATGGCATGCACTATAGGGCATAAAATAAACAATCCTTTAGGCAGCCTGGATATGTCTGTGCAAAATTTAAAAGACGAGCTGAAATCGCTTCCCTCTGACAAATTTGAAGAAGAATTTGAGATCATTTCAAAATCTATTGAAAGAATAAAATTTTTAGCTAATGATTTGATTAATCTTCAAAATCCCGAAGTAATTGATTACACTTCTACCAATAAAATGATTAAATTGAAAAATAATTAGAGCGGGCTTAAGTATTTAACTAATCCTTACGATAATATATTAAGGATTATTATGTTGAATAAAATTATAAATATTTCAGCCGGATCGGACTTTAAAAAGTCTAGTGGAAACGGCAGTCAAAATAGATTTCTTCGAAGAAATGCTTACAGCTCATTTCAATTCCATGATTCCATAATCTTCTCACCTGCACTTCAGTATTTAACAAACATAAAATGGCGGTTAAAAGAAATTTCTCATATGTCAAAAGGGAAATTAGCAATTTCATTTATTGCTGATGATATTGAATTTCAAACCGTAGTTGATATACCTAATATTGAATCTATGAAGACCATAGACTATAAAGTTATTAAAGAGAAAGCTGAGGATAAATCGGTTAATCCAATGCTTGTTGAGATAGAACTTAGAGTCGAAGGAATTAATGAAGAAACCTTGCCTCATTCAGTTACATTAAATAACCTTGAAAAGTTATTTAGCAGATTATTTGCACTTAAAATCGAAAATCAATTAACAAGATCTAATTCGGTAATGTTAACTGATTTAATTGGGGATTTGCTGGAGGATTTAAAATTTGAATTCGATCAAGTTAATAATCATTTATTTAATTTCATTGAAAAGCTGACGGAATCAAAAATTTCTGCTAGTGATAAAAAAGATCTTAGGGGAATTGAACCAATAAAAATTAACCTAATAAGATCGCTTAAGAATGAATCTTAAGTTATAGCGGCAATAATGCCGTCAAAAGAAAAGGATGTCTTTATATGAATAAATATTTATTTATTATCTGCATTGTTGTATCTATTTGTTCAGACACTTTGAGCCAGTCGGTTGTTAATTCAACTACACCAATACGGGCTACAATTGTACAAGGCCTCTCAATATCCCATGAAGAAAAAACATCTTTGGAATATGGTGATATTATTTTAAGCGGACAGGCAGTAACTGCTTCAATATTACCTTCTAATGGAGCAGTGCTGCTGGTTGCAGGCGGCCCCGATAAAAATGTTACAATAACTTATTCTCCAACTATTTTATCAAATGAAACCTGGGCAAAACAAAACAGCAGCCGGAAGTCTTCAATAGTTTTTACACCGGATCTTGAAAATACAGGCAAGAATAATTTATATGTAAACCCTTCTAAAATTGTTAGCGGCAATTCATATAAATTAGAAAAAGTAAAAAACGATGGAAGATTATATTTATGGGTCGGGGGTTCTATTTATGTTGATAAAACTCAGGCAGAAGGAGATTATGAAGGAATTTTTACTGTAAATGTTACTTATTAGTAAAAAATAGACTTTGTAAGATATTATATGCTAATAAATTTAAGAGCTAAACTTTCAAAATTAAAAATCGATAATAAATTAAGAGTTAATTGATTATTGTGTCTTTGAAATAAAAAATTGATTTTTCCCAGAATGGGTCCTCATGGCGTTAGAATTTTTTCTTTGTCGTTCTAACGCCACTTTTATTTTAAAGCAAAAAACCGGTGCAATAAAGCCAGCCTTTAAAATTTTTTTAAAAGAATTAATAATTTATGTTTGAATAAACTTTCTTTCTATTATCATCGTTTATATTTTCATAATAATTGCAATAAAGTCGCTGATTGTTAATAATCTTAAAAGTCAATATTCAATTACAACCTCTGCAGGTAGTTTATTAATTTTAATCTCATCTTTTGTGAAGTCATTAATATTTAATCCCATTTATTTTTACATTTTTAATGTCTCCGTTCAAAGGAGATTTAAAAACTATACCGCCTTCCGGCATTGTTATACTGCCGATAATATCTATTGAAATTTTATTATCTTTTTTTTGAAGATGATATGAAAGCAATCCATATTGAGTTGCAAAATTATTAACAGAAATTCCTTTCGGCCTATTTAGCCATCCTGGAATTATCCCTGCCCCTAAAACTAAAGAGCTGTCACCCTCACGTTCATATCCAAAAATAGATCTTACTACGGTAAGATAATCCGAGCCTATCCAGGTATGCGGCATATCTCCAATAAACTTTGGAGTGTTTTTATCTTTCCACACAACTTCCGCCCATTCATTCCAATTTGAAGGCCTCTGATCATTAAAGAAAAATTTTAACAGCTTATGCGATTTTTCCTTTTGGCCAAGATACAAGAATGTTCCGGCAACCCTAATTTCATAAGGAGTATAATTTACCCAATCATTTTCCGGTTGAAGCCTTTTATTAAAAAAATCATAATATTTATCAAATGTATTTTGAAGCTGCGGTTCAGGAAGATTATTAAGTTCATTTCCAGGGTATAAAGCAACAGTTGTTGAGGTAGCATCAAAATCTCCCAGTTCAACACAGCCGGGAATATAGTTAATGTTGTGCATCTTCATAGTGAGATCAATTGAATGGTACAGGTTATTTTTAAATTCATCTCTAAGCTTTGTAAATATTTTTTCATCTTCTTTCTTTTGAAGAACATGAGCTATGGTTACTGCATCTTTTAATCCTCTCATTGTAAAAAAGTCATCCCAGTAAGAATGCATTGGGTGCGCAGAATATCCTTCATGACTAATTGATTCAGGCATTAATCCGTAGAAAGCAAGAGAATCTTTTTTCTGATATTGTTTTGTTTTTCTTTGATTTGTTAAATACTCAATATACTCAACTGCTTTTTTTACATTTTCATATCTATCTTTTAAAAAGGTAGTATCATGAGTAAAAAGAAAATATTGAAGGATGGCATAAATATACTCTCCATGGCTATCATTTTCAGGTAATGGTTCGGCGCCTTTTTGATCAACTACACATGGAATCTTACCACTTGGATATTGGTATTTTGAATACCAATTTAAAAATCCTTTTACTTCTTTTATAAGACCTAATCTTAGAAGTGCGCCGGCAATCATTGAACCATCCCTAATCCAACACCGTTCATAACTTCTTGCACCAGGATGAAAAGCAGGACCTTCCTTATCAATTAATATATATGCTAAATTGCTTCTCATAGTGTTTATATACTTATCGGCTGAATGTGGAAGATCAAATTTTATGTGATTAAGTTTTTCTTGCCAAAAACTTTTTGTCTCGGCTAACTTTTCTTCAAAAATTTTTTCGGAAGACAATTTCTGAGATGAAGTAATATTTAGTTGATTTAAATTTGGATAAAACGGAATAACAAATATAAAATCCTTATAAGAATTTGGCGCTATATTGAAAATATATTTTAGAGCACCTGAAGCAAATCCGAAATTATCCTTTACGCTGCTTGAATCCGGAAGTTCATCTTTATTTAGATAGGTAATGATTTCACCACTGTTAAACTTTGCGGCACCAAACTTTCCATCTTTGTTAACAGGAATGATTATTTTATCATTATTAACAACTACAACTCCGTTTTCACAATTTATATTAGTTATTTTTGAAGCACCACCTACAACATTTAAAAATTGCCAGGGCGGATTAACCTGGAACGGCCTAATTGACAAATAGAAACTTCCATTTTGAGCAGATGAAGAAACATTTGTAATTCTATATTTTGCATAAATCGAAGAATTACCGGTATCTCCTGCGGCAAAAGCTTTTATCTCCAGATTAAGATTTTTTGTTGTCCATTTTACGGAGGGGATTGGTAAATAATTATCTTCTAAGTTTTGAGTTGTTTTTGCATCAGCCCAGGTTAGTAATTTATTATTTGAGTAGATAAAAGGTTCAACTCTAAATGAGCCTTTGTCAACTTCAATGGCTCCTTCTTCATTTATTAATGCTTCTTTATAATCTTCACTCACTCCTATTATTGTCCAGTATGATTGAATATCATAAAAATATTTTGGAAAAAATCCTTTAGGGTAAAAAGTAGTAATTTCCCTAAAGAAATTGTTATAGCTGTCAGCGAAGGTATAGTCTTCAATTTTTAAATTATTAATACCATATCCATCGTGAATTGAACTTTTGTGCATTACTATTTTTATATAACGGGATTCTCCATTTTTAATATATATGAAGCTATAATTTCCTTTTCCATTTTTATTTGAATAAACATTATCCCAGTTAATTTTATCATTAGAAGTAAGTACATCAAAATTTTTAGCATAATTTATTGAATCCCACTTTATAACTAACCCACCGTATTCTTTAACAAATTGACAGTCGATTAATATAGATTGTTCTTCATTCGAATCACTCTTCCAGCCCAAGTTTTTTTTATTTAATAAATTTTGAGCAGAGCCTTGTGATGTTGAAGTTGCAGAAACAATCGGCTTTGCATTGGGATTTTGTGGTGGAATAATTTTCTCTAAACTCAACTGATCAATGTAAACGCTTCCTTTTCCTCTTTGAGCAGCGGAAATAATTATCTGAAGTGAATATGCTTTTTTAATTTCACCACCGCCTGCAGGCCCCCAAGCAAATTTGATATCTCTTTTTCTAACAATTTCTTTTTCCCATTGTGATGGGAATTCATAATCATATTGTTTTAACCACCAAACATTATCCCCGGTTGAATCAGATAATTTAAACTCTAAATTATTGTCTGGAGAATTAGCTTTCAAATAATAATTGAACATATAATTATTGGGCAGATCCAAGGAGATATTTTTTTGAATCCCGCAATAACCAGCGCCCTTGAACTCATAATCAATTTTAATACATTTACCTTTATATCCGTCAATGAGAGAAAGCTGCATCGCAGCTCCATCTGATACTACTTTCTGCCAATGACTTAAATCTTCGCAATTATCAATCTGTAATGATTGAGCAAACAACACTTGTGATGAGAGTAAAACTAACGCAAATAAGAAAGGTTTGGTAATAGTTTTCATTTTAAGTCCAGTTTTAATGGATTCTCAAATCATTAAAATATTTAATAAATTTTCAAAATCTTATTGACAAAGAATAAATTAAACTTTAAGTTCAAATGTAAGCGTTTACAAATTTAATACAAATTATGTCAATAACAATAAAAGAGATAGCCGAAAAAGCGAATGTCTCAATAGCAACTGTCTCTAGAGCACTTAACAACGATAAAAATGTAAGGCCAGACACGCGTAAAATAATTCTTACTATAGCTAAAGATTTAAAATACAGACCAAACATTTTAGCCAGGAGCCTTGCAAAAAATAAATCAAATATTATTGGTGTAGTTATACCTGATGTGGATGGTGAATTTTTTTCTGAGATAATTCATGGTGTAGATGAAATAGTTTATCCGGATGGATATCATACCATTGTAGCAAGTTCTCATAGTCAAAGATCTATAGTTGAATCGTTAGTGAGATTCATGGGAGAAAGCTTAATTAGAGGTATAATAATTATGGTTCCAACAATAAGTGAACAGATAAAAGATATACTTGAAAATAGTACAATACCTACAACAATAATCAATTCAAATGGTAACACGATTGATCATGATACTGTTTCGATTGATAATTATCAGGGCGCATTTACGATGTGTGAATATTTGATAAAAGCGGGATATACAAAAATTGCTCATATAAAAGGCCCTTATAATAATGATGATGCAATGCAAAGAACTGAGGGTTTTACTGATGCGCTCAAAAAATATGATATTCCGATTAATAATGAATGGATAATTAATGGTGAGTTTACCGCTGAAAGCGGGAAAGATGCATGTCGAAGATTGCTTACTATGACAAACAGGCCAGAAGTTATTTTTGCAGCTAATGATATGATGGCATTAGGGTGTTACAAAGCCATAAAATCTTTCGGACTTAATATACCGGGAGATGTTGGAGTTGCAGGTTTCGATGATATATTTATTTCCCAATTCTTAACTCCTCGACTAACGACAGTACATGTTCCGATTGCTGAAATTGGCAGGGCGGCCGCAGCTTCTTTAATTGATAGAATTGAGAATGAATCTGGAAATGGTAACTCAGATTTAAAATCATTAAAAGTTTCAACTGGCCTTGTAATTGGCGGTTCATGCAGAACAATAAATAATTAGTTCTTCTTAATTAAATTATCATTAACAATACTTATGGAGGTCTTCATGAAACATTTTCTAGTACTTTCAATGTTTCTCTTTTCTATTTCTCTGTTCGCACAGCCTAACATGGATTTTGAAACAGCAGGGCAAGATACCGGTTGGACTGTGTTTGCTAACGGGGCTAACACAAATGATACGGATTTTGTTAGAGTTCCGAATCCTGATAAGTCAGGTATTAATACATCGGACTATTGTATGAGATTAACGGTTGCTGCAGATGCAGATCCATGGGCAGGAGCATATAATAATAAGATTACTCCGTTCACTATTTCTGCTGCCAATGCTATGGTAACAATTATGGTATATAAAGATGTTACGTCTCGTTTTGACCTTAAATTAGAACCACCTAATGTTGATCATTTTGATTCTAATATGGTTAGCGGTCAATGGGTACAATTGACATATGATTACACATCTGACATTGGTACAGAGTCGAAAACATTAACTCTTATACCAGATTTCCCCTCAACTAGTAGGACTGCTGGTAGTGTAACATATATTGATAATATCCATTTTGGAGACAACAATGTTCCAGTTGAATTGGTTTCTTTCACTGCCTCGGTTGTTAACAACCAAGTTCATTTAAGCTGGAATACAGCTAGTGAAAAAAATAATTCCGGTTTCGAAGTTTTAAGAAGTACCGACAGCAAATTATTTACTAAAATTGGATTTGTTCATGGTAATGGTACGTCTTCCGAATCTAAGGTTTACGCTTATGTAGATAAAAATGTTAGTGGAACAATGTACTATAAGCTGAAACAAATCGACTTTGATGGAACTTATAAATATTCAAAAACTGTGGTAGCATCATCATCAAAACCTGTTGAATTTAGCTTAAGCCAGAATTATCCTAATCCGTTCAACCCAACTACAACAATTTCATATTCTATTCCTACAGATAATTTTGTATCCTTGAAGGTATATAACGTTCTAGGTAATGAAGTAGCAACATTGGTTAATGGACAAATTACTTCTGGTGCCCACAACATAAACTTCAATGCTAGCAATTTAGCAAGTGGTGTGTATTACTATACAATAAAGACCGGTAATTTCACAAGCACCAAAAAATTAATGCTGCTTAAGTAAGCATAATTTCATTTCAATTTAATGGTACTTTAATCAGCCGGTAGTAAAATACCGGCTGAAGTTTTTAAAAGCCAAAACAAGATTCATCAAATTAATTCTATTGATTGCAGGAAATAAAATTGAAAAAACAATTTGAAACTAAGTACGGCTATTTTTCAGAGAATGGCAATGAATATATTATTAAGACTTACAAAACACCTAAACCTTGGATTAATATTATAACTAATGGAGATTATGGGTTAGTAGTTTCTCAAACTGGTGGGGGCTTTAGCTGGCAAACTCATTCGGAATTCAATAGGCTTACCAGATGGCATCAAGATCTAATTCAAGATAATTGGGGTAAATACATTTATATAAAGAACAATGTCACCGGAGAAGTTTGGTCTCCAACTTTTCTTCCTGTAAAAAAAGCATTGGACAGCTATGAGTGCAGGCATGGATTCGGTTACTCTGTTTTAACTTCAGAATATAAAGGAATAAAAATCGAATTTACTATATTTGTTCCTAATGATGACAACCTGGAAATATGGGATTTAAAAATTATTAATAATTCCGGGGAGACAGTCGATCTGTCATTATACACTTTCTTTGAATGGTGTTTAGGTTCCTCCGCAGATCATCATAGAGAGTTTCATAAAACTTTTATTGTAACAGAATTCGATAAAAAAAATAACGCAATCCTCGCAACCAAAAGATTATGGGAAATTCCTCTAGGCGATAGAGGGCATTGGAATATTGATTACGAGTATTACGGGTATTTTACTTCGAATAAAAGTGTGTCGGACTATGAAACTGAAAAAGAAAATTTTATAGGACAATATGGTGATTTAATTAATCCTGCAGCTCTGAAAAATGGAAGATTGAGTAAACAAACCGGAAATTGGAATGATCCCATTGGTACCATCAAAGTTGATGTTAAAATTAACAGTGGGGAAATCGGAAAGAGTAAATTTTTATTTAGGACTGGTAAAGAATAAAAAAGAGCTTTCCCCGCTTTTAAAAAAATATAATACATCACAACAAATTGATAAAGCACTTGAAGCTGTTAAAAATAGATGGCAAGGCTTGCTTGGTACATTAGAAATTAATACACCTGATGATGGAATGAATTTGCTTGTAAATAAATGGCTGCGGTATCAGGCAATAGCCGGCAGATTGTGGGGAAGAACAGCATACTATCAACAAAGCGGTGCTTTTGGTTTTAGAGATCAATTACAGGACAGCTTAGTTTTTTTACCAATTGATAAATCATATACTGAAAAGCAGATTAAGCTTCATGCGAGGCATCAATTTTTTGATGGAACGGTTCTGCATTGGTGGCATCCGATCACCGACACCGGACTACAAACTGAAATGACTGATGATCTTCTTTGGCTTCCTTTTCTTTTGATTCAATATTTAAAAGAAACAAACAATTTAAATTTCCTAAACACAAAGGCTGAATATTATGATAAACCCAAGGTAAAAGAAACTTTATATCAACATTCTTTAAAATCTATTGACCGGGTTTTAAAGAGGTTCAGTAAAAGAGGATTACCCCTTATTGGTGCTGGTGATTGGAATGACGGGTTAAGTGCTGTCGGACTTGATATGAAGGGAGAATCAATTTGGCTGGCAGAATTTCTTTATTATATCTTAATAGAATTTCAAGAAATTGCAAAAAGGAAAAATGATTCAGCAAGAGCAAAAAAATTAAATACTGCTGCAAAGAAACTACAAACTGCATTCGAAAAACATTCATGGGATGGTGAATGGTTTTATAGGGGAACAAAAGATTCTGGCGAATTATTCGGCAGCAAAAAAAATAAACAGGGAAGTATTTATTTAAATCCTCAAACCTGGTCAGTTATTAGCGGCATTGCAGATCCGGATAAACAAAAGCAGGCAATGAATTCCGTTAAGAAATATTTGTTGAAAAAAAACGGAACATTGTTATTGTCTCCTGCTTATTTTACTCCGGATAAATATATAGGCTATCTTTCACGATATGCCCCGGGACGAAGGGAAAATGGCGGTGTTTATACTCATGCTGCAACGTGGTCTATCTGGGCATATTCAAAATTAGGTGACTCAAAAACAGCTTACGAAGTATTTAAAAGAATTTCTCCTATTAATAATGGGATGAATGCTGATGAATATTCTGCTGAACCATATGTAACTCCAGGAAATATTGATGGCCCTAACTCTCCGTTTTATGGTAAAGGCGGGTGGACATGGTATACTGGTTCTGCAGCATGGTTTCAAAAAGTTATTGTTGACTGGATTCTTGGAATCAGGGCAGAGCAAGGCGGATTAGTTATTGATCCTTCTATTCCAAAAGAGTGGGATGGATTTTCTGTAAAAAGAATATTTAGGGGGACTACTTTTCATATATCTGTTATAAATAACAAACACGTTGCAAATGGTGTTCAAAAAATTGTAATAGACGGCAAACCGATTAAAGGAAATATTTTAAAAAGTATTAAAAGTAAAGAAGCTAACGTCAAGGTTTACTTGGGATAAAATTTTTGAAATATGAATAATAATAATACCATATCATTAAATGGCTTCTTGAATATTCATTGAATAAAAACAAATAACCTAAATCGAAATAAAAATTTATGGTCAACTTTACTGCTTCGAATGGATATTTTTTTAAGAACGGAAATCCTCATTTTGTTCTCTCGGGAGAAATACATTACTTTCGGCTAAATCCAAAGTTATGGGAAAAACATTTGAGACTTTTAAAAGATACCGGGGCAAATACTACATCAACCTATATTCCCTGGGGTTGGCACGAACACGAAAAAAACAAATTCGATTTTACAGGAGAAACACATCCGGGACGGAATTTATTAAATTATATCAGCCTGTGTAAAAAAATAGGTTTGGATTTAATTGTAAAACCCGGCCCATACATTCTTGCAGAATATGAATGGCAGGGACTGCCGGAATGGTTAATTAATTCCATTAGTAAAAATGCTCATGCATTGGATGAAAAAGGAAATATTATTTCGTCTTTTATGATGTCGTATATGTCGGATGAGTATTTAGACTATTCATTAAAATGGTACAATAAGGTAATGCCTATTATAGCTAAACATCAGCTTAGCAATAACGGACCGATTGTTATGATGCAAGTTTGCAATGAAGTTGGTGTGTTCCAGTGGCTTACCGGCAAGGTCGATTATAATCCCGGCGTTATGATTATGTACAAAAAATTTCTTCAGGATAAATACAAAACAATTGAAACGTTGAACTTAACTTATGGAACGGATTATTCATCATTTGAAATGCTGCCTGCACCGGTCGGTACTATTGAAAACAAACAGGGGTATTGTGCTTATTACGATTTTCATCTTTTTTACCGGAAATATTTTGCAACATATCTTGATTTAATGATAAACAAAATAAGAAGCTTTGGTATTGATTTACAGCTTTCGCACAATATTCCGGGCTGGATATTCGGGAATGCCGCAGAGTTAACAATGCTTATGAGCACTTATGAAGAAGTTTTGAGAAAAAGGGAAGACATTGTTTTTGGTTTGGATCATATTCCGGAATTTGTTTCATTCAGAAATGCTCATTCAGATCTTGCATGTAATAAAATTTTAAAAGCAATGCAGCCCTTCGGTCCTGTCTGGGCGGCAGAATTCCAGGCTGGAACTCGTGAGCACCAGGTCAAAAGTGATCCTGCTGATTTAGATATGTTTTATAAAGCATCTCTTGCGCACGGCTTAAAAAGTTTCAATTACTATATGTTTTCACAAGGAATAAATCCTGACGGAAAAGAGTTTTTAGGTGATACTTTTTATTTCCAAACACCATTGAATTCTAAAGCTGTTAAATCATCTTTGTATGATGTAATAAAGAGAACAAACAATTTCATAAACAAAGAAAAAGAAAACCTTTTACTAAGTGAATCTAAAGCTGAGATTTGTGTAGGATTATATTTGCCGTATTTCTACACTGAGCTTACAACTTCGCAATTAATTAAGGATAAAAAACTCGATGTTGAAAAACTCGGTCTAAAATTTGACCCGCGATTTCTAAGGGAAGAATTATTTTTTAATGGTCTTCTTCGTAGTCTGCAGACTCTTAATTTTAATTATGATGTTCAAGACTTAGAGAATAGTTCGCTGGATAGATTACTTGAGTATAAACAACTATGGGTTGTACCAACGGAACTAATGGATGAAGATACTCAAAAATTATTAGTCAGATATGTTAAAGCCGGCGGGCATTTAATCATTTATCCCGAAATCCCTTCTTTGGATTTATATCTTAATCCTTGTACTGCTTTACAAAATGAATTAGAGCTTCAAATATCTAAAACAGTAAGTCCTAATACAGTTGAAGTATACGGAATTAAAAATATATTCTCTGTTTTTAAGGAGAAGAATATATTCAAAGCAAAAGAAGAAGAGGTAATTGCTAAAACAAAGTATGATGAGGTTTGTGGAATCCGGAAAAAAATCGGAAAGGGTTCGGTTACTGTACTTGGATTTGCATTTGGTTACACAAGCGAGGAGCATTTACGTTTATTTGAAAAAATTGTGCTGCTGGATAAAATTAAGAGGATGGCAAAGGTTTCTGATCCTGATATTCAGTTTGTTCATCGTAACGGTAAAAAAAATTCATACCTGTTTTTACTGAACTACCATAATCAGAAGAAAACATTTAAAGTCAACTCTAAGGGGGTTTCTTTGGCTCCTTTTTCCTGCAAAGTAATAAAGACTGAAAAGAAAAAATGAAAATAGGAATGTTAAATTATTAAAATATTTATCAACCATTTGGTTCATGAAGCTTAAAGATTTGAAAATATTATTTGCTCTTATTTTTTTTACAACAGGCTTAACAGCAGGTCAAGATTATATTTACTTTTCTGATAGCCCAACCAACACGTACTACGATCCAAGTTATTTATATCAAAATTCTCCCAGCTATATTGAACGATTTAATGATGATACAAAATTTCCTGTAAGCTCAAGCGAATATTTTTCAGGAACCAACAGCTTAAAGCTTCATTGGATTTCCCAAGCAGGCGGAGACTGGGGAGCTGCTGTTGCTGCTCCTGGCTGGCCAGGAATGGATGTTAATTTAAAGGACACAATTTCTTTTATGGCTTATTCCGATTCAGAAATAGATTCGATTGATTTGCCTAAAATTTATTTGGAAGATTTATCAAACACTAAAACATCAAAATTTTTATTAGCCAATTATTCTGGAAATATTCATGCAAACACCTGGGATAATATTAAAATTCCATTAACACTTTTTAAAAACAATCCCGGTAGCGCTGATCTAACAAAAATTAAAACTATTTATTTCGGTCAAAGCGTTGCTGATAATGTTGAACATACTCTTTATCTCGATGATATAAAAATGACAGGCAATTCTGCGTTAGACAGTATACTTGAGGGAAAATCAAATGAAGAATTGGTTTTGAAATATTTAGAAAGCATTCAAGACAATTTTTCTAATGATAAATTACTTGTGCCCGCTCAGGAAGATAATTCCGGGCAGACATTTAATAATGCTTTAACTGCTATGGCATTTATTCTTGAAGGAGAAAAAGAGAGAGCCGAAAGAATCCTGGATTTTTATGCTGATAGGATTGATCAATCCAACATGGATTTAAACAAACAAAATTTTTATTACAATAATGAAGCAAGGGGATTTTATCAAAATATAAGATTGAAAGCGGAAGGAACCGGCAAGCCCGTATATTCAGCTTTTCTTTGTGACAGATGGATGGGGGACAATGCCTGGTTGTTATTTGCTTACAAGTTTTATGAAAAAAAATATGGTCTCGATAATAAAAAAGCATATTCAAATGTAATTGATTTGATCAAAAACTTGATGCTGGAATATTATTATGATGATCCAAACGGGCATGGTGGATTTGTAAGACATGGCTGGAGGTGGGGCCCAAAAGATTTAAGGCTCAAAGGCAATTTAACTACTGAAGAACAAGCACAGCTTCACAATGATGCTTACCTGCATGAAACAGACAGTAATGGAAATTACGTCGGCCATGAAGAAGGCAACATAGATTTTTATGCAGCATTAAAACTCTGTGGAGAAATTGATACGGCAAACAAAATTAAAGTATGGCTTGACAACCGGATGATTGAATTGGAAAGCGCAAACATAGGATTACCTTTAGATTTATATAGCTGGAGATCTTTAGCCTTTGGTGAGCAAGGACAATCTTATAAAGATCTTGTCTGGGTTCCTGAAAATGATTCAAGATTTAAAAAATTAATTAAGTTCAATGATAAAAGTGTGACCGGGTTTTATTCATTTGCAGACGCTTCTATACAAAACATTTGGGTCGACGGTGTGGGCCACATGTCATGTGCTTTTTATGCTGCAGGCAATAAAAACTTAGGAGATTTTTATTCACATCAAATGGATTCATTGCTTGTGCTAAGAAGCATCGAGAATCAAATTAGCTATGCACTTCCTTTCTCTGCAAATACAACTGGAGCATATAATTGGGTAGATATAAATAAAGGTTTTTCTTCCGCATGCGCCTGGTACATTTTTACTAAGTTTGGGTTTAATCCATTTACACTTGAAGAAAATAATGTAACTGATGTTCATGAAAAACAGCAAGGGCAATTAAATCAAGGTTTCAAAATTTATCAGAATTATCCAAATCCGTTTAATCCAACAACAAAAATAAGATATGAAGTTCCAGCCCCTCCAAACCTCCCCAATGGGGAGGCTTTTGTACAAATTAAAATTTATGATGTATTGGGAAATGAAATTGCAACTCTTGTAAATGAATATAAGGCATCGGGAGTAAACGAAGTTGAATTTAGCTCAAACGTAGGGGCGAATAACTATTCGCCCTTACCAAGCGGTATATATTTCTATCAATTAAAAGTTGGAAACTATATTCAAACTAAGAAGATGGTTTTACTTAGATAAATTTTTTAATGAGAAAATTAAGTCGGTGAATTAAATAAAGAGCTGAAAAAATTGTTGAGAACAACAAAGGGTTAGAATGACAAATGAGAAAAATGACTCCGTTAAAAATAAAATCTGATAAATAAAAATGGAATTAAAACAACATCACAAAACTGCTCCGGAAGACAGGCTGCCTTTTATTCAGAAGTTTGGTTATGGTATGGGCGCCCTGGTAACCATTGTATCGGTTAATTCACTGATGAATCTGACTAGTCTTGTATATATCGATATGCTAAAAATGGCTCCCTTCTTGTTTGGAATAGCTGCAGCCATCCCGCGTGTATGGGATTTTATATCAGACCCAATTGCAGGAACGATTTCTGACAATACACGATCAAGATTCGGACGCCGCATCCCCTATATTCTTTTTGGAGGTATTTTTGTAGGTATTGCATTTGCTGCGGTTTTCTGGGTGCCCAATGCAGAAGAATATTGGGTGCAAACAAAAACTATTACGTCTTTTAATACAATTGATAACAATAAAATACAAATAAGTTATAAGAACAGTAATGATGTAATTGTACTCAATGATGTGCCGAAACTGAAGCTATCTGAAATAACTAAAGAGAAAAAAAATACAGAAAGCGATACTTCAGGAATAACCCTATTTAATGTTCTGCAAAAAGAGAAAAGGACTTTCGCCTGGTTAGAAATTGCTGGTGATGATGGCCACTATGTACAAGCCCGGGTAAAAATGGAACGCGGGAATATTATTCTTTCATCACCCAAAATAACAACTCCACAAAAAATCCAGTTAGCCTGGAGTATGACACCGCCAACAAGTGAAGGCCGCAGCAAAAACGATACCTTTGTTTATTTACTTCTAATGTCGCTTGTTTTCTACACAGCGGTTACAATCTATTCCGTTCCGCATGGTGCGCTGGGCTTTGAAATGACCTCTGATTATCATGAACGAACCAGGGTTTTTGCTTATGCCAGTTTTATAGGAAATGTGGGAGCTATTTCCTCACCCTGGTTGTATGCATTGGCACGTTTAGAAGTATTTGGAAACCCAATAGTGGGGATACGTGTTGTATGTACCGTAATGGGGTTAATCTTAATACTTTCTGCGTTTATTTGTGCAGTGACTTGTAAAGAAAGGAATTTTTATAAAACAAAGAAACAGGAGCGGGTTGGCCTTATTCAGAGTTTTAAAGTTACACTTAAAAATAGAACTTTTATAAAGCTGGTAATATCATTTGTCTTAGTCATCATAGGTTTCCAGTTTGTGATGGGCTTCAGTAATTTTATCATGATTTATTATGTCTATCTTGGTGATAAAGACGCTGCTTCGGTGTTGATGGGTTGGAACGGAACTATCTGGGCCATAACCGGCCTGGTTGGTGTTTTGCCGATGTCCTGGATTTCAGCAAGAATAGGAAAAAAACAAACAGTAATGTTTTCATTCTCCTTATTGGCAATTGGGCAATTATCAAAAATAGTCTGCTACAGCCAGACCTATCCCTGGTTATCTGTTATACCAACTGTGTTCCTTTCCTGGGGAATGGTGATGTGTTTCTCCCTGGTAAATTCCATGAACGCTGATATTTGTGATGAAGATGAGTTAAACACAGGTGTAAGAAGGGAAGGCAGCTATTATGCGGTTTATGGCTGGTGGTGGAAAGCCTCTGTGTCCATTGCTTATGTAATAAGTGGTTACCTATTAGAATTGACCGGTTACAATGCTGACCTGGCGCAGCAGATGGATTCCACTTTATTTTGGCTGCGTTTTTGGGAAATTGGTTTACCAACAGTTTTGGTTGTTTTAGCAGTAATAACTATTTCCCGTTATCCATTAACTGAAGATCGGGTTTATGAAATTAAAGAAATCATTAAAAACAGGACAACTACCGATGTTGTGTAGACAACTAAATAGCAGCAAGTATTTTTTATTTTGATAACACATTTTATGTATTCTACTAAATCGTAAACAGGAAATTTAAATTTTAAAAAATCAACGAAAGTTCTATTGAATTAAAAATAAAAATGGATTTTGCTGAACCAAAAGGTAATGAAACTTTGATTTATTTCGCTTTGAATGGCTCTGAATTTATTGGAAGAATTAATTCTATGTATACGCTTCCAGTTTCCCTCGCCAATTTAATGGGCGAGCACATAAAAGATCCTGAATTAATGATGGCGGGTTCGGTTATAACCATTATTCCAATTTTAATTGTATTTCTTGCATTGCAAAAATATTATATAAAAGGAATAATGATGGGCAGTGTATAAGGCTGAGTTTATTGATTAGAATCCTAACGAAATAAATTATGAATAATTAATGAATCAATAAATCACAAAAAATATGTTAGTTAATAATTTAGCTTGACAAATAAATTACCGTTTTGTAGTTTAACACATCAAAATGTAAACGTTTACAAATATGAACAATTTTTTACTGCTTTTTTTTAATTTACTACTTTCAATTATTCTTTTCAGGGAATTCAATTTTAACAAAATTAAAATATCATATCTATTAGATATTAAAAAAATATATTCAATTAAAAAAGAAAGGAGAACATTTTTTTAAAGATTATATTTGGTTTTTAAACCATTAATTGAAGGCGTCAAATAAATTTTTTAACTATAAGGAGGTAACAATGAGACGTTACTTAAAATTTTTATTCATAGTGCAATTTCTTTTTCTGTTATCAACTATTTCTATTATAGGCCAAAATCAGAATGGACAGGATGCAGTTTGGGCTCGGGCAACAAGTGAAACAATTACGCTTGATGGCAAGCTTAATGAAGCTTCATGGGCAAAAGCTGATTCTATTAATCTTACTTATGGAATGAGTTCGGGATTACCCACTAGTGGATGGAATACTGACGGTTATACTAGTCCAACCGGTTATTTCGATACAACTCGTGCTACAGTAAAATTTCTTTCCCAGGGCAATCATCTCTATATAGCTTTTATTGTTCCTGATTCTTCTATAGGCGGCCACAATTGGCCTGGACCTGCCTGGTGGGATGGTTTATTAATGAATTGTAGAAATATTAGAACTATTCCTTTTAAACCTACAGAAATATTTCCAACATTTCTATTTACAGATACTTCAACTTCATACACTGGAGGAAGAGGGCCTGGTGCTGGTCCTAGATATGGATATAATGGCAAATATAGAGATGAGTTGACTGCAGCAGATACAGCAGTTTGGAATATGAACTATACAATCCAAGGAACATCAAATGATGATAGTTCTCCTGATACCGGTTATGTATTTGAAATGAAAATTAATCTTGATTCTTTAGGTTACAATGCGACACAAATGGATGGTGATATTATTGGTTTAAGTTTCCAGATTTATGATTGTGATTGGTATTTTACCGGTATTCCGGTTAAGAGAGCTGTAGGGCGTACATGGTGGCAGCATCCTTGGGGAAATAATAATGGTGAAAATTCCGGAAGAGTTTATATTCGTCCAGATGTTACTATCGATTCCGGTCCTGCTCCTGAAGTTCCACCAGATGTTATTGTTCCAAATGGAATAGGTGAAACAGACCCGGTTATTGACGGAGACTTAAGTGATCCAGTTTGGAAAGGCGCTTATACATTTCAAATTAATTTTGGAGACACTGCTAATATTAGAAGTTATCCTGGTATAGGTAAAAATGAAAGTGCATGGTATGAAACTGATCCTAAACCAGATGTTCTTGATCCTGTTAAGTCAACTGTAAAAATGTTTTTTAAGGACCATTATTTATATATGTCTGCCAACGTCGCTGATGGTTTAATACAAGGTGGAGCCACCAATCAAGATAAAAAAGATGGAGTAAGGTTTATCCTTGGATTAAGAGATAGTACAAATGGAGATCATGCAATGGTATTTCTTAAGCTATTGGCTGATTTCGATTCAACAGGCAATGCCAAAGCTGACGAAGACCTTGATTCGTTGGTAAGTAAAGGTGAAGCAAGCCTGGCAATGACCGTGGACGGAACCGTAAACGACAATTCTGATATAGATAATGGTTACACAGTAGAAATAAAAGTTGATCTTACTGCACTAGGTTATCCAATGGATTTAGGCGATCATTTATTGTTTGGTGGTGCTTGCGTACTTGATTATGATGTTTTTGATGATCCTGCTCAAAATTATGGAACTAGGACCTGGTTCTTTAAAGAAAATGATGGAGGAGATCCAACTGCCTGGATGTTTATGGACCCCAATACATTAACAGATGTAAATGATGCCTCAAATAAAATAATTCCTGCAAATATGGTATTGCATGGTAATTACCCGAATCCATTTAATCCATCAACTACAATAAGTTATTCGATAACTAAAGAAGGGGAAGTGAACTTATTAGTGTATAATGTTCTAGGACAATTAGTATCTACGATAAATCTATATCATCAAACTTCAGGAACTCATATTTATAGATTCAATGCGGGTTCACTTGCTTCTGGAGTATATTTCTATAGATTGACTTTAAATTCAAGCAATAATAAACAGAATCTAATGAGTAAAACGGCAAAAATGATTTTGCTTAAATAATATTGTTTAGGTTTGAAGCGTTCTATAAAAAATTCTGATTACGGTGTTTTTGAAATATCGGGGTATATAAAACCTTCAAGGCATGTGTAGTTAATAACTAGGTTTGTCTTGAAGGTTGCCTCGAATAGTCTAATGTTCAATCAAAATTAGAAATTTTTTCGGATTAAATTATGTTAATTAAGGAGCTTTATAAACAAAAAATAGTTTTACTATCTCTCCAAATTTTAGTTATCGTGATATTGTTTGCAATTTCTGTAGATGCGCAAACTTCAGGTAAATTAAAAGGTAGAGTTGTTGATTCAAATGGTGATCCTTTAATTGGCGCTAATATTTTAGTTACGGGGACTACAACTGGTACTACGACTGATGTCGACGGCTATTATGCAATTTTAAATTTGAGAACCGGAATTTATTCTGTTGAGTTTCGATATGTTGGGTATCAGAGTCAGAAAGTTACAAATATACATATTACACCTGATCAATCGACTGAGATTGACGTAACACTTAAAGAAACTGCATTTGAAAGTAAAACAGTTACTGTAGTTGCACAAAAACCTCTTGTTGAATTTAACCAAACTAGTTCTGTCGTTTCGGTTAGCACAGAAGATATTCAGAAATTACCAGTTCAAAGCTTGAGTGATGTAGTTGGTTTGCAAGCCGGTGTTATTACTGATGCAAACGGTGATGTTCATTTCCGTGGTGGTAGAACCGGAGAAGTTCAATTTCAGGTAGATGGTGTGACGGTTAATAATCCATATGATAACTCTTCTACATTGCAACTTGATAAATCAATTTTGCAGGAAGTTCAAGTAATTAGTGGAACGTTTGATGCAAAATACGGACAAGCTATGAGCGGTGTTGTTAATGCAGTATTGAAAACAGGTTCAGAAAATTTTAAATATTCCGGTGAAGTTTATACCGGAAGCTATTATACAGCAGACGCCAATAGATATCCCCATGATAATATCTATAGACCATATCAGATTCAAAATTACCAGCTAACTTTAAGTGGACCTGCAATTTTTGATAATACAACTTTTTTTATCAGCGGCAGAAGGTATATAAATGACGGCTATTTATTTGGGGAAAGGAGATTCGTTACTACGGATGTAAGCGATTTTGAGAATAAAATTTTTAATCCTACAGGAGATAATGCTTTAGTTCCAATGCAAACACATCATGAATGGAGTGGGCAATTTAAAATATCTAACCGTTCAATTTCTAGAGTACAATTAAGCTATGTGGCAATCTTAAATAGTTTTGATGAAACTAGGTATGACAATAATTATAGATTTCTTCCAGATGGAATTGCCCCACGTAAAACTTTTTCATTAACTCAGGGGTTTGATATTACACATACTATTACAAATCAAATGTTTTATAATCTTAATTTTAGATATAATTATTTTGATTATAAAAATTATAAATACAACAACGTTTTTGATCCGCGCTATTTAATTGCAGGCCAACCGACAGGAGATGGAAATTATGAATATGGAGCCATAGTGCAAGGCGTTTCACTTGACAGATTTATTCAAAAGACTAATGACGGCATTGCAAAATTGGATTATAGCTGGCAAGCTAATAGGGCAAATTTAATCGAAGCCGGTTTGGAAGGTGAGGTTACGAAAATCTCTTTCGGCCAACCAGGATTTTTAAAACAAACTACTGTAAATGGAGTGCAAATACTTCAGCCGCATGTTTCTACAGACCCACATGATCAAAAAGTGGAAACTTATTATCCTAGACAAGGCGTTGTTTATTTACAGGATAGAATTGAGCTTGGTGATCTGGTTGTAAGAGGTGGATTAAGGCTTCAAGTGTTTGATGCCAATTCCTATGTTCCTAGTGATCTCGAGAATCCGGCAAATGCAATTCAAGGCGCCCCTCAATCTTATTTAAAGAATACAACAATTAAACATTCTATTGCACCACGAATAGGTTTAAGTTTTCCACTAACTTCTTCTGCATCAATTTATTTTTCTTACGGCCACTTTTATCAGATGCCAGGATTAGGAGATCTATATACAAATTCAAATTACTTGGTACTTGACCAACTGCAAGCTGGAGGTATTGATTATGGAGTTTTGGGAAATCCTGATCTTAAACCTCAATTTACTGTACAATACGAAGTAGGATTAAAGCAAGCATTAACAGAAGATTTAGGTACACAGCTTACATTTTTCAGTAAAGATATTCGAGATCTTCTGGGAGTTGAGTTTATAAATACTTATACTGATGCTGAATATGCTAGATTAACTAATGTTGACTTTGGCAATGTTTTTGGAATTACACTTTCTTTAGATGAACGCCGTCTCGGGCCCTTTAGTGCTAATCTTGATTATACTCTTCAATTTGCTTATGGAAATTCTAGTGATCCGAGAGAAACAGCAAATAGAGCACAGGCAGGTAAAGATTCGCGTCCACGTGATGTTCCTTTTAACTGGGATCAAAGACATACTTTAAATTTACAGGCTATTTATTATGTGCCAAACGATCTTTCAATTAGTACTATAATAAGATTTGGGAGCGGACAACCTTATACTCCTCAAATTGGGCCTGCTAGTTTTACATCCGATTTACAAACAAATTCTGGCCGGAAATCTAGCTATTTGATCGTTGATTTACGAGCTGAAAAATTTTTCAATTTAGATTTTATGAATTTTAGCATATTTGCCCGTGTACATAATTTGCTTAATGAGAATACTGTTAACGGCTTTGTCTTCTCTGGAACCGGGAGTCCGGATTATACCCTAACTCCTGCTACAAATGCGGCTCAATTACGTGATCCTTCAAGATTTTATGAACCAAGAAGAATTGAAGTTGGAATTTCGTTTAGTTCAAATTAATTTCTATAAAATTTAATTTAGTAATTTTAATATGAAAAATTTGTTGTTAAAAAAAGTATTTCCTCTTTTAATATTAGTTGCAATATTTCCATGTAAAATATATTCACAACTTTTGCCTTTAATTCCCGATTCTTTAAGAGGAACCTCCAGTGCAGAACGGCAGGGAACTCACGATGCAAACAATATTAGAACATTCTTTTATAACTATGGGATGGTTGGCGATTATCCCTCTGATCCTATTCATGTTGACGTAAGTGTTTTTCACTCTGTGGAAGTTCCTAAAGGTTCCGGGCAAAATAATAGTGATGGATATACACCTTATGTTCTTGCCAAATTAACACAGCAAAATGGGACAGAATCTTTCATTATGGAAACAGGTTATAGAGAAAGGCAAGCTCAAAGTCCATTTTATAACAGGGTAATGCGTTATGAACCTAGGCCTCCATACAATTGGGGAGGTAAATGGGTTGGGTATTTTCAACCGGATCCTACAATTAATGCAGGTCGTTCACCCGCACTAAGTAATGACCCACGTACTTGGCCTGATTACTGGATAGATAAAATGGATGATCCGGATGACCCCGGTTGGCCTGGTTCATGGGATGGATATTTTGGAAAAAAATCAGATGCAGCAGACCAGGAAAGCTACTATGTATATGATGATCAATATTACGATGCATGGAATTTCTTCCCAGACAATCGGGATGCGGGACAAGACCCTTTAACTCGTAGAAGAGGATTAGGGTTAAGAGTCGAACAAAGAAATTTTCAATGGGCTAATGTTCAATCGGGGAATGTACTTTTTTCCCATTACGATATTTCTAACGAAGGTACAACTGATTATAATAATAATATAATTTTTGGAATTTATAATGACGCTGGTATTGGTGGTGAAGCCTATGCACCCAATGGAATTATTCCTAATGATCACAATAATGCATTCTTTACTAAAGAAATTGGACTTAACATAGTATATAATTGGGAAAAAGATGGTATTGGTATGGAAGGCCCTACTGGTTATTTGGGTTATTCATATCTTGAAACACCAGGTAATCCTTATGATGGTAAAGATAATGATCTAGACGGAATAACTGACGAAAGCCGAACTAATCCTCCTGGTGAAAAAATAATAGGGCAAGACAATATTAAAGCTTATGTTCAATCACATTATAACATGACTAATTTCGAAAATTTTTATGGGCCTCTTGAAAACATGCTTGCCTATAAAGAAGGTATTTGGTGGACTGGGGACGAAGATATGGATTGGGTTGCGAGGTTTCATGATACAGGAGCTGACGGCGTATTCGGAACTCATGATACCGGAGAGAACGATGGAATACCTACAATGGGTGAACCGAATTTTGGTAAAACTGACATAGATGAATCAGATCAAATAGGATTAACCGGGTTCAAAATGAATAGAATTGCTGCAGGTGATGGGGTTAGCCCTACTGATAATATTGTTTTTTTTGATGATGGGCGCACTCATTGGCCTCAAAGGCTTTACGCTCTGTTTACAAATGCTGATTCATCTTTTGATAGGCCATTAGTAAGTAATTATAACATCGGTTTCTTGTTTGCCTCAGGTCCTTTTATATTACCAGCAGGTGACAGGGAAAGATTTAGCCTGGCTTTGGGCTGGGGTGCAAATTTAAATGAATTAAAAACGACTGTAAAAATTGTATCTCAAATTTATAAAGCAAATTATTTATTTGCAGTTCCGCCGCCTGCCCCTGCAGTACAAGCTTTTACGGGGGATGGCTATGTAACTTTGACATGGGATAATTTAGCAGAAAAAGCTTTCGATCCTTTGACTAATACAAATGATTTTGAGGGATATAAAATTTATAGGAGTACCGATCCAACTTTTCTTGATCCGCAGGTAGTATATACAGCCACAGGCTCAAGTCCTATTGGACATGGTAAAGCGTTAGCTGTGTTTGATCTAAAAGATGGAACGTTGGGTTATTCAGGAGTTACGGTGGCTGGAGTAGCATTTTATTTAGGTGATGATACTGGATTATCGCATACATTTACTGATACAACAGTAACAAATGGACAAACTTATTATTATGCAGTTACAGCATACGATAGAGGTGCAGATTCAATATATATATATCCTTCTGAAGATGCGATATCTGTTAGCCAAACTTTAAGAGGTGGAATTATTCTTCCGAAAAATGTTGTTACGGTGGTACCGAATGCTCTTCCACTAGGATATAGAACAGCAGAAATATCAAATTTGCAGGCCGTTGAAGGAACCGTTGGAACAGGAAATATAAAACTCATAGTTAAAAATCCGTCACTTGTCCCTGATAATCATACATTAAAAATAATTTTTTCTAATCAACCTGATTCTGTAAGAGCACAATATTATTCTATGGTAGACGAGACTGCAGGGGACACTTTATTCTCATTAGGTTTTGATCTAGAAGGCAAAGGCATTGGCCCGGTTGCAGATGGAATTTTACCGGTTGTTAGTACTCCTCAAGAAGTATCTGTTGATTCAATCGGAAGCGGCTTTACATCCAATAGTGCAACAAATTTGGTTTTATCTGCACGTTATGCAACTTCTCTCCCCATTGATTTAAGAAGGCCTTTTTATCCAAATGATGTCCAATTAGATTTTAGTGATCAAATAGTGGATACATCTATAGCTGCAATAGGTTTGCCTTCGATTCCAACTAAATTCAGGGTAATCGGAAAAACAGCCAATGGTGATGTGAGAATGAAATTCCGGTTTAGGCATGCAGATAACTCAGGGAACTTTTCTAGTGTTAATGACTATATAGAAGTTTTAACAGCAAGTAATGAGGCTCCTACAAAGTTCCTTCCAACTTGGCATATCGAAGTAAATAAGGATTCGACTCCTGCTTCGTTTCAGCCTCCAGCAAACGGTGATATTTATAATCTGAAAATTAATATTCCTTATTCAAACAACGATGCATTTACATTTACAACAACTGCTCAAAAAATTGATAATCAACTGGCTAAAACACAATTTAATGAGCCTTATGTAGTTCCCAATCCGTATATTGGGCAAGCAAGCTTTGAACCTCAAAGGTATGCAGTTTCAGGCCGTGGGGAAAGAAGAATTGAATTTAGAGGCCTTCCCGAAAATTGTATAATTAGGATTTATACTGTCAATGGAGAATTAGTAAAACAATTATATCATAACAGCCTGCAAGGGTACGAACCATGGGATTTACGAACTAAAGATAATCTTGAAGTTGCTCCGGGATTATACATCTATCATGTTGAAGCAACCGGGATAGGTTCTTACATTGGCAAATTTGCAATAGTGAAATAAACTTGTGGTGTTTTTAATATGAAAAAAAAATCTTCAATATCTAAATTTGCAATAGCTATTATTGCTATACTGCTTTTAAATATTCCTATTGTTGCACAAAGTAAAGTCGGCACAACAATCGGACAGTTTTTGAAAATAGATCCAAGTGCAAGAGTTTCGGGAATGGGTAATGCCGGTACTGCTTTGTATGGTGAAGCATCCTCAATGTACTATAACCCAGCTAGTATGGGAAGGTTAAATCAGATTGATGCTCAATTTACATATACTGAATGGCTGGCAGGAATAACTTATAATTATGCAGCACTTGGTATCAAAGTGGAAAACATCGGAACTTTTTCTCTTCAAGCAATTTCTTTGAATTCAGGTGATATCGCTGTTACTACTGTTGCAGAACCACATGGTACAGGGGAATATTATAACGTTCAGGACTTTGCATTAGGCATTGGGTATGGTTTAATGCTTACTGATAGAGTTTCGGTAGGGTTCGTCGTTAATTATTTATCAGAAACTATCTGGCATAATTCTCTTACAAATTTTGATTTTAATCTAGGTGTGCAATACCAGATTGCTGTTGACGGGCCAACCATCGGTGCAAGTTTATTGAACTTTGGCCCAAGAGCCAGTTATGGTGGAAGAGATTTATATGTTGATTATAATCAAAACCCATCCATACATGGTCAAAATGACCAACTTCCTGCTGAATTGAGAACCGATGATTTTCCAATGCCTACTTTATTTAGAATTGGAATTTCTTATCCATATAAATTTGATGATGATAATAAAGTTGTTGTTGTTGTAGATGCACTTCATCCAAATGATAATGATGAAAGTGTGAATTTAGGAGCAGAATTAACTTTAATGAAAAACTTTTCAATAAGAGGCGGCTATCGTAATCTTTTTCTTGTAGATTCTGAAAGTGGACTTGCTGAAGGTGGGCTTGAACTTGGTGCAGGTTTAAATTATGACTTTTCCAGCGGATATGCTTTGCGATTTGATTATGCCTGGGCCGATTATGGTTTATTGTTGAAAGTAAACAGATTTACTTTAAGCGTTGGATTTTAATAATTTTTTATAAACTTCCTACAGAATAATTTGAAAATTTAGTTTGAATTAAAAATGATTATTGCATGAAATTTTTAATATTGCTGTTCATATTTTTGATCTTTACTATAATTTCATTTGGACAGCAGGAAAATAAAAATAACGATCGTATAGTTGCAGCAGCAGGAAACATTAAAATTACAGCTGAAGAATTTGCAGATAGATATGAATTTAGTCCTCACCCGCGTTCAACAAATTCACTAGATTCTACGCTTGATAAAAAAGAATATCTCTATACTTTAATCGCAGAAAAACTTTTAGCTCAAAAAGCCAAATCACTTAAGCTCGATACTGTTCAAGATGTTAAAGGCCAGCTTGGACATCTTAAAAAACTTTTTGTAAGAGATGCCTTATTTAAAAAAGAAGTTACAAACAAAGTTAATATCACTCCGGAATTAATTGCAAAAGCAGAAAAACGTTCTACAGAAATTTTATTGGTGAAGTATTTATATTCAACAGACAAAAATGAAATGTTGAATTTGTATTCCAGGCTTAAGAATGGTGAATCTCTAGATTCTTTATTGATCGGAAGGCCTGAAGCTGCAGAACAAAAAACTCTCGGGAAAGTTGAATATGGAACTCTCGATGGTTATGTTGAAGATTCATTGTACAATCTAAAACCAGGTCAATTCACTTCACTACTTTACACCGGCAACAGGTGGTACATTTTTAAGTTATACCAAGTATTAAAACAGCCATTTTTTCCCTCTGCTGCAAATATAGCAAAACTTAAAAAAACAATTGAGAAACAGGAATCGAATGCAATAGAAAATAATTATCTACAAAATTTTTTGGGAAAGTTTAATGTAAATGTGGATCGTCAATTATTTATGATTATTGCAAATGAAGTAGAGAAATATTTAAAAACAAAAAAGTCATCGATAGTTAATGGCGGTAATTCCAGTTCCATTGATCTTTTAGCGGATGATATTGATAAAATTGAAGATTCGCTGGGTAATAAAGTTTTGAATTCACATTTTGTAAAATTTGAAGATGACCCAATTACTGTAAAAGGATTTTTGGAAAATTTAAAATATGATGATCTAAAAGTTGATACCTCAAACATAAATAGTTTTGCTTTCATTCTTAATGAAACTGTAAAAAATTTTTTAGAAAGCCAGCTTCTTGTAAGAGAAGGTTATAAACTAAACCTGGAAAACAGTAAAGATGTTAACAACGATCTAAGCACATGGGAAAGTTATTATCTATCGCAAGAGCTGCAAAGTGTTATTTATGATTCTATCAATATCAGTGATGCGGAAGCGCTTGAATTTTTTACTAAGAATCATGATAAAATTTATAAACCGGATAGAGTAAGTCTGAAAGAAATAATTACCGATGATCTTGACATAATAAAAAAAGCTTTGAATGAAATTAATAATGGTCTTTCATTTAATGAAGCTGCAGAAAAATATTGTATTGTTGATTCAATAAAACAACGAGGCGGTGAACTTGGCTATTTACCTGTAAACCAGCTTGGAGAAATCGGTGAGATTTCTGAAAAGATGAAACCCGGAGAAGTTTATGGCCCTATTAAAGTGCCTCAAGGTTATGCTCTAATTAAATTAAATGATATACAAAAAGCTGATGAGCCCGCGGATACATCTTTTATCAAAAATAAATCTGTCATAATTGAAACGGTAAAGAAAATTCGATTTGCAAACAAGCTCAAAGATTATGTAGCCAATTTAGCTGTTAGTTACGGAATAAAAATAAATCATGATGTTTTTAAGTCAATTTCTGTATTGAAGATAAACACTGTCACATATAGATTGATTGGTTTCGGCGGCCGCATTTTAGCATTTCCATATTCACCTCTTTTTGCTAAATGGTATGATGAATATAAAAATATTGAAAATAAATTAGTCCAGTAAATTATATGAACTCTTAATTTAAAATTATTGCAGCATTTTTCCCTTTTAATTGAAAGTTAGTAATGAAGTTATTGATTACCATATTATTACTTTTTTCTACTTTGGGTTTTTCTCAAGACTTTGTCTTTTTCAGTGACAGTCCTAACAACACTTATTATGATCCCAGCTTTGGATTCGATCAGGATGGCAGTACAGTAATTCTTGCTAATACAAGCAAATTTCCTGTAGATGTAAATCATAAATATTCAGGCGTTAACTCGTTAAGATTATTTTGGAAATCTGCAAGCGGTGGAGATTGGGGATTAGCCGTTGCTGAAGAGGGTTGGATTGCTCATGATGTAACAACAAAAGATTCACTCACTTTTGAAATTTATAGTGGAAATGAAATAGATTCTTCTGCACTATTTTCAATCTATATTGAAGACATTCAAAACAATAAAACACCGAAACAAAATCTTTCACTCTTTATTAAAAAAATTGAAAAAAATAAATGGATAAAAGTTTCAGTCCCGCTTTCTGTTTTTGCGTCAAACCCAGGCAGTACTGATTTAACAAAAATAAAAACAATTTATTTCGGCCAAGGTTTTGCTGATAATAGCTTACATCTCGTTTATATTGACGAGATTAGAATGATAGCAAACGGCGATATTGATACAACTGCGCCTGCAATTCCAACAGGCTTGACAGCTTCGCCATCAAACACTTTTATAGAGCTTTCTTGGAATCCAAACACTGAGACCGATATTGCAGGATATAGAATATATAGATCGAATGGCGGAGATTATGAAATTATTGGATATACATCAAACTCTGATACAAGCTATACTGACGATTTAGGTATCCCGCCGAAAACTTTCAGTTATAAAATTTCTGCTTATGACTTAACCGGAAATGAATCTGCTTTAAGTAATTCTGTTGCAGCTTCAACGATTTCTGCATCTGACAGCTCATTACTTGATATGGTTCAAGAGAGCAACATTTAAATATTTTTGGGATTATGCTCATCCGGTTTCAGGACTTGCACGAGAAAGACTGGGCTCCGGTGAAACTTGTGCGATTGGAGGTTCAGGATTTGGAGTTATGGCGATATTAGTTGGGATAGAAAGAGGTTTTATTACCAGGGCACAAGGCGTTGCAAGAATGCTCACTATCTTAAATTTTCTTACAACTAAAGCTGATAGATTTCATGGTGCATTCCCGCATTGGATGAATGGCACAACAGGCAAAGTAATTCCCTTCGGTGCAAAAGACGACGGAGGTGATATTGTGGAAACAGCTTATATGATTGAAGGATTATTAACTGCTCGTCAATATTTTAATCAAGATAATTCTGATGAAAACCAAATTAGAGATCTTATTACATCAATTTGGGAAGGAGTAGAATGGGACTGGTATAGAAAAGATAATGGAGATTTTATTTACTGGCATTGGTCACCAAATTATAACTGGGATATGAATTTCCCTATATCTGGCTTCAACGAAACAATGATTGTATATCTACTTGCAATTGCATCGCCTACTCATCCGGTTCCTGCAAATTTATATTACAAAGGATGGGCAAGTAACAATTATAAAAATGGAAAATCGTTTTATGGTATTCCGTTGTATGTTGGATTTGATTACGGCGGGCCGTTATTTTTTGTCCATTATTCTTTTCTCGGTTTTGATCCTCGCTTTAAAAAAGATATTTATACTAATTATTTTATAAATAACAAGAATTATACACTTATTGATCAAGCTTATTGTGAAGATAATCCTAAAAACTTTCAGGGCTATAGCGCCGACACCTGGGGTTTAACAGCAAGCGATAATCCATGGGGATATGGCGCACAGAGCCCAACTAATGACAACGGCACTATTACACCATCTGCAGCTCTTTCATCAATGCCTTATACTCCGGAACAATCAATGAAAGCGTTAAAAAGTTTTTATTATATCTATGGCGATAAGCTTTGGGGAACTTATGGCTTTGTTGATGCATTTAATTTGAGTCAAAACTGGTATGCAAGCAGCTATATCGCAATAGATCAAGGCCCAATAATAGACATGATTGAAAATTACAGGTCACAATTATTGTGGAAAAATTTTATGGCTAACCCTGAAATTCAACCTATGCTTGATGCAATAGGTTTTATGCCTGATTCAACTTCCACCGGTGTTAATGAAGTTCAATCAAATAATGCAGAAGCGTATAAATTGATAGGTAATTATCCTAATCCTTTTAATCCATCAACTACTATTGAATTTTCAATTTCTTCATCTCAAAAAACTTCGTTTGCTATTTATGACATCTTGGGAAGAGAGATTAGGACTTTATTTAATAAGCAATTGAGCAGCGGTTATCATAGTGTTGTCTGGGATGGAAAAGATAATAACGGCAATGTGGTAAATTCGGGAATTTATATTTACAGAATAAAGACAACAGACAAAACATTAGCCGGTAAAATGATTTTGCAGAAATAATTTTATTCTCTGAAAAGTCCTTTAATAGATTTAATATTTTTAAAAAAAACACTATCTGTCTAGATATTTTTTAATCATGAAAAATATTTTTTTCATTTTTTGTGCAGCGATATTATTTTTTCCAAATTCGTATGCAATTAAGGGATATAAGGATTCAACCGGGAATACATTTGTTTTAACAAAAGATGATTCGGTATTTTTAGACGTTCTTCAATACAAAACCTTCCTTTATTTTATTGATCAATGTAATCCTGAAAATGGACTTGTAAAAGACCGTTCAACAGAAACTTCTCCGGCAAGTACAGCAGCAGTAGGATTTGCATTTCCTATTTGGGCAATTGGCGTTGAACATAATTGGATTACAAGAGAAAAAGCTATTGATTTTACACTTGCAGCTTTAAAGTTTTTATGGGGTTCAAAACAAGGTTCGGGTTTTTCTGTTTCAGGGTATAAAGGTTTATATTATCATTTCTTAGAAATGCAGTCAGGTTTGCGTTATAAACAGAGTGAGCTTTCAACTATAGATACTGCTCTTTTATTTGCGGGGATAATTTTCGCCAGGCAATATTATAATTTATCTAATCCGCGTGAAGCATTGATTAGAACGTTAGCAGACAAAATAATTAAAAAAGCTGATTGGAGTTTTTTTGTTCTTCCCGATACAGGCAAATTTGCTTCTGCTTTATCAATGGCTTGGAGGCCGGGTAAAGGATTCGGCAGAGGAAAATGGACTGGTTACAATGAAGCATTAATTCTTTATGTGATTGCTGCAGGCAGTAATACAAAAAGAATTCAAAAAGGTTATGATACCTGGCTTAGTTTCTATAAATGGAGAGAACCATATTCAGATTCAACTTTAGCACATGTAATTTTTCCACCATTGTTCGGGCACCAATATTCTCAAATGTTTGTTGACTTTAGGGGAATAGCTGATTCTTATATGAAGCAAAAAGGAATAGACTATTTCATAAATTCAAGACGTGCGACTTTAACACAGCAGCAATATGCTATTGACAATCCTAAAAACTGGAAAGGTTATGATTCGTTAACTTGGGGACTCACTGCTTGCGATGGGCCGGGAAGAAGTTATGATAAAGATGACATGAAATTCTATTCATATGCTGCACGTGGTACAAGCGGGCCTGATTTTACACACAATGATGACGGAACTATTGCTCCAACTGCAGCAGGCGGTTCAATTGTTTTTGCTCCTGAAATTGTAATCCCTACATTAAAAAATATGTACGATAAATATGGTACTAAAGGTTTATGGGGAAAGTATGGTTTTGTTGATGCTTTTAATCCTACGATTGATTGGTATGATGATGAATATCTTGGAATAGATGAAGGCCCAATTGCAATTATGATAGAGAACTATAGAAATGGTTTTGTTTGGAAATATTTTATGAAAGATCCCTTGATAAAAGAAGGTTTGAAGAAATTAGGCTTTAATAAAATCAAATAAATATATGAAAAGAAAAGTTTTTATATTCGCTTTATTTTTTATTTCTTTTGGAATTTTATCTTGTGTAAAAAAGAATTCCTGAAAGAAAAAGTAACAATAATAATAATTTATTATTAGTTAAAAATGAACAAACCTTTTTAGATACTCTTCAATATAGATCATTTCTTTATTTCATTGACGAAGCGAATTTAAATAACGGAATGGTGAAAGACCGTTCAACTGAAACTTCTCCGGCAAGCATGGCTGCAGTAGCATTTGCAGTTCCTATCTGGGCAATTGGCGCTGAAAAAAATTGGATATCTAGAGAGCAATCCGCTCAATACACATTAAACCTGTTAAACTTTTTATGGAATTCGGATCAAAGCCTTGATCCTTATGCTACCGGCTATAAAGGATTTTATTATCACTTTGTTGATATGAAAAATGGGAAACGGTTTTGGAATAGTGAATTGTCATCAATTGATTCCGGGCTTCTTTACTGCGCAATTATTTTTGCAAGAAATTATTATAATCGAGAATAATGATAAAGAAAATAATATTAGAGATCTTTCCAACAAATTACTAAAGAGAGTTGATTGGAAATTTTTTACCTTACCCGACACCGGGAAATATCCATGTGAAATCTCATTAGGCTGGCATGAAAAAGAAGGCTTTAATAAATTAGGATGGTGGGGATATACTGAAGCATTGTTTTTATATGTTATTGCTGCCGGCATGGATATGCCAAATGCTGTTAAAGGGTATGAATCATGGTTGAAGACTTATCAATGGAGAGAACCATATAAAGGTTTGGGACATGTTGTTTTCCCCGCAATGTTTGTTCATCAATATTCAATGATGTTTTTGGATTTGAAAGGAATGCCGGATCAATATATGCGTAATAAAGGAATTGACTATTTTGAAAATTCAAGGCGAGCAACTTATGTCCAAAGACAATATGCAATTGAAGATCCAAATAACTGGAATGGATATGATTCATTAACCTGGGGTTTATCGGCATGTGATGGCCCTGGCTCAAAATATAATTTTGATGATAAAAAATTCTGGGATTATTCTGCACGCGGTACTTCCGGGCCTGATTCTACTTTTGATGACGGTACTATAGCTCCAACGGCAGCAGCCGGTTCAATTGTTTTTGCTCCCGAAATTGTTATTCCTACTTTAATTAAAATGTATAAGCGTTACGGCAATAAAGGAATTTGGGGTAAATATGGTTTTGTTGATGCCTTTAATCCCACTGCAAATTGGTATGACACTGATGATCTTGGTTTAGACCAGGGCCCAATTGTTATAATGATTGAAAATTACCGTAACGGATTTGTATGGAAATATTTTATGAAGGATGAAATCGTAAAAAAAGGATTAAAAAAATTAGGCTTTACTTCAGATAATTAATATAAATATTAACCTTCAAGGTTTCTGCAATATAGTAGTAATGGTGAATTAGTAACTATATATTAAATCAAAATAACCTTGAAGGTTTTATTACTCCAATTACAATTACAAATATCATTTATGATATGAAATATATCTTAACATTTTTACTTTTCATTTTATTGCTTTTTCCTGTAAAAATTTATTCCCAGGATTTCATTTTCTTTTTAGATAGCCAGGATGAATTTTCATATCAATCAAGCTGGGGTTTTAATACATCTCCAAGCAGTCTTGAATTAGTTTTTGGAAGATTCCCAATTAGCAGTAAATATAAATTTTCAGGCAATAATAGTTTAAAGCTTCATTGGAAATCTGTTAGGAATGGAGATTGGGGAATAGCCGCTGCTTCGGACGGATGGGCGCCAAATGATTTCACGCTTAAAGATACCATCTCATTTATGCTTTATACTACGACAAAAAATTGACAGCAAAAATTTACCCTTAATGTATCTTGAAGATGTTTATAATAATAAGACTTTAAAAGTTTCTATCTCTGGCTATATAAAAAAAATTGTAACTAAAAAGTGGCAGAGAGTTGCGATTCCTATTTCAATTTTTAAAGAGAATATTAAGAATGTAAACCTCAAAAAAATAAAAACTATTTTTTGGGGGCAAGGTAATGCGGACAATAAAGAACATACTCTATACATTGATGATTTAAAAATCACCGGCGGGAAAGTAATAGACGGTGATTCAACAGTCGTAATTGTTGTTTTAGGTTCATCAACAGCGGAAGGCTTTGGTGCAAACCCAATCGACAGTTCATGGGTGAATAGATACAGAAGCTATATTAAAAGTATTGATTCATCATATTATGTTATCAATCTCGGCATAGGAGGTTATTCGACATATCAAATTATGCCTTCAAGGTTTTTGCCTCCGGTTGAACGGCCTAAACCAAGCATTACAAAAAATATTACTTATGCACTTACGTTTCATCCTTCGGCGATTATAATTAATCTTCCGTCAAATGATGCAGCTTATGGTTATTCCAATGCAGAGCAATTAAAAAATTATGATACTGTTATGGCAATAGCATCGAAGAGAAATATTCCCGTTTGGATAGGTACTCCCCAACCGAGAAATTTTACTTTAAATATTAATAATGAACAAATGGAATTACGCGATTCAATTATTAATAGGTATGAGAATAAAAGCCTTGATTTCTGGAATCCTTTTGCAAATATAGATGGAACTCAAGATAGCATCTATGGAGCCGGAGATGGAATCCATTTAAATAATCTTGGTCACAGAATTATTTTTGAAAAAGTTGTTGATGCTGATATTCTAAGTCATCTTACCAGAAAAGTAGAACACGCTAAGCCTTTTGTAACAGCAAAACCTGAAAAAGAAAGATTTATTGACAGCCTTCTTTTAAAGATGACTTTAAGTGAAAAAGTTGGCCAATTGGTTCAGATTGTTGGAATAAATAAAGTAGATAATTATGATTGGATTAAACAAGGCAAAGTTGGTTCTTATTTATCCGGTGTATGGAATCCGGATACCGCACAAGCATTACAAAGAATCGCCGTTAATGAATCAAGATTAAAAATTCCGTTATTGTTTGCGAATGATATTGTTCACGGCTATTACACAATTTTCCCAGTGCCTTTAGCCGCTGCATGTAGTTGGGATCCGGAACTTGTAAAAAAATCCTGTCAAATTTCTGCTTTCGAAGCAGCTTCCGAAGGAACCAATTGGACTTATGCCCCGATGATTGATATTGCAAGAGATCCTAGGTGGGGGAGAATAGTGGAAGGTTCCGGTGAGGACCCATATCTTGGATGCATAATGGCAGCAGCAAGAGTGAAAGGTTTTCAAGGCAATTCATTAAAGGATAAAAATACAATTGCAGCAACGGCAAAACATTTTGTTGCTTACGGTGCAGTAGAGGCCGGGAGAGATTATAACTCTGTAAACATTGGAAACAGAATTTTACATGAAGTTTACCTTCCTCCATTTGAAACGGCAATAGACAGCGGTGTTACTTCAATTATGAGTTCATTTAATGATATTGATGGAGTTCCCGCTTCTGCAAACCATTATACCCTTACCGATATATTAAAAAAGCAATTGGGATTTAAAGGGGTAGTAATCAGCGATTTTAATTCTGTTGCCGAGTTAGTGACGCATGGAATTGCTACAGTTAAATCTGAAGCAGCTTTCAAGGGCTTTACTGCCGGCGTTGATGTAGATATGGTTGGCGATACTATTTTAGGAAATGTTTATTCACCTAATCTTGAAGATTTAGTTCGAGGAGGAAAAATTTCAGAAGACTTAATTAATCAATCCGTTAAAAAAGTTTTAGGGCTTAAATATGATTTAGGTCTGTTTGATAATCCATTTATTGATAAAAAATATTTTAAAGAGCATGCAATAAGTCAAGAGAAAAAAAATAATGTAAATCTTACACTTGCCGAAGAATCAATTGTGCTGCTGAAAAATAAAAATAATATTCTTCCTTTAAATAAGAATATAAAATCAATTGCTGTTATTGGCCCTTTGGCAGAAGATGAAGAAAATATTCAGGGTGGATGGACTGCAAAAGGATTGAAAAATAAAAACATTTCAATACTAGAAGCTATCAATATGAAAGTCTCTCCAAGCACAAAAATTAATTATGCAAAGGGATGTGAAATAGATAGCATAGATAGATCAGGATTTAGAGAAGCTTTAAATGCTGCTAAGCAGTCAGATGCTGCTGTAATATTCGTAGGTGAATCACGGAACATGAGCGGCGAAGCGGCAAGCAAAACGAATTTAAATTTACCAGGTGTACAGGAAGATTTAATAGAACAGATTCATAATGAAGGAATTCCTGTTGTAGTTGTGCTGATGAATGGAAGGCCGTTAACAATTAATTGGGTTGAAGAAAATGTTGAGGGAATAGTTGAAGCCTGGTTTTTAGGTGATCAAGCAGGAAATGCTATTGCAAATGTTTTATTTGGAGATTACAATCCTTCCGGGAAATTAACTGTGACTTTCCCAAGATCTGTTGGACAAATTCCAATTTATTATGATCATAAAAATACTGGAAGGCCTTTTAAGGCAGATAATAAATACACCTCAAAATATTTAGATTCACCTAACACGCCTCTATATCCGTTTGGTTTTGGACTTAAGCTATACCACTTTCGAATATGACAGCTTAAATATTTTTCCTCAAACAGCTTCAATTGGTGATACGATTAACTGCTTCAATTAATAGTTACAAATACAGGTGAACTTCGAAGGTGAAGAAATTATTGAAATGTATTTAAGAGATGAAGTTGCAAGTGTAACACGTCCAGTAAAAGAATTAAAAGGGTTTCAAAAAATAAAATTATTACCCGGGGAGACTAAAAAAATATATTTCAAAATTACTCCGGACATGCTTTCATTTTATGGATTATCAATGAAAAAAATAATTGAGCCTGGAAAGTTTGATGTCATGATTGGCGGAAGTTCGGATAAAGTTATTTCAAAAAGTTTTTCCCGAAGGGATGGATTCCCAGAATTAATTTCAAATTAAATTACTAAACCCTGGAGGTATGATGAAAGAAAAGAAAGAGTACTCAAGAAGGAAATTTATTTCCACTGTGGGGGCTACAACAGCCGCACTTCCATTAATGAATTCTTTCGCATCCACTGTTTTTAATTCAAAAACTGCCGATCAATTGGAAATCGAAAAGCTGGCCGATACAAAACAGAGAAATGTAATTTTTATTTTAAGTGATGATCATCGTTTTGATTTTATGAGTTTTATGGATAAACCCTCTTTCCTTAAGACTCCGGCAATGGATAGGATGGCAAAAGAAGGAGGGCAGTTTGAAAATACATTTGTTACTACTTCACTTTGTTCCCCAAGCCGTGCTTCTATTTTAACCGGCCAATATGTTAGCAAGCATGGTGTTATTGATAATGATTCACCTGAGCCAAAAGACAATGTTTATTTCCCCGAATACTTGCAGAAGCTTGGTTATGAAACTGCATTTATAGGTAAATGGCATATGGGAGATATTTCAGATCAGCCGCGCAAAGGTTTTGATAAATGGATAAGCTTTAAAGGTCAGGGTGTTTACTATGATCCTGAATTCAATATTGACGGCAAGCATGTAAAAAGAGAAGGCTACGTTACAGATCTTTTAACCGAGTATGCTATTGAATGGATAAACAAAAAAAGAGATAAGCCATTCTTTTTATATTTATCTCATAAAGCAGTACATGCAATGTTTGAGCCGGCTAAAAGGCATTTAGGGATGTTTGATAATGTAAAAATTGAATACCCTGAAAGCATGGCTGATACGCAGCAGAATTATGAAGGAAAACCTTTATGGGTTCATGCTCAAAGATATGGCTGGCATGGTGTAGACTTCCTTTATCAAGGACAAGTTGATTTTGATACTTTCTATAAAAGATATTGCGAAACAATCCTTGCTTTAGATGAAAGCATTGGAAAAGTTCTTGACAATCTTGATAAACAAAATCTTAGCAAATCAACCACTGTTTTTTATACGACAGATAACGGCTTTACACTCGGAGAGCATGGCTTAATTGATAAAAGACAAATGTATGAAGAATCAATAAGGATTCCTCTGCTGGCTTATGCCCCGGGAGTTATCGAACCTGGTAAAAAATATTCCGAAATGATTTTGAATTTAGATTTTGCTCCAACAATACTTGAAATTGCAGGAATGAAAAAACCTAAAGATATGGATGGAACTTCTTTTTTGCCATTAATAAAAAACGAGAAAGTTGATTGGAGAAAATCATTTGTATATGAGTATTACTGGGAAAGGGCATTTCCCCATACCCCAACTGTATTTGGCTTAAGGACGGATCAATATGCATATATGACTTATTACGGTATATGGGATAAGGACGAACTTTATGATCTTAAGAATGATCCGCACGAGATGCATAACTTAATTGATCTTCCAGCATACCAGGATATGATAAATAATTTTGCCAAACAAGTAATCCAATGGCTCAAAGATAATAAGTCAGATAAGATTACAGTTAAAAGGCCTTCAAACTGGCAGGCAAATAAAAGAAAAGGCAACATTATTTTTGAAGAATAAAAATTAGGTATTTCATTTTAGTTGCGTACTAATGAATTAATAATTCTAACTCATGTTACGCAAAGCATGTAGGTATAAACCAGATTTCTTAAAGAAATCGGGTTTATTTAAGTGTCACACATAAGCAAAGATTCTAATTAATAATTTTCGAATTAAAAACATTAAAGTGAAGTAAGTCGGTAAATCCTCTGCGATTCTAATAAATGCGGAGGATTTATCTCAAAAATTTTTAAGCTTAACAAAAAAAATTATCCGAAGTGATATGTTAAATTTTTTTATTTTTCTAGCAGTTGAACTTGGCCTGGACGGCATTGTGGTCGCATTAAAAGATAAAATGTTTCCTCAACGCATTATAGTCAGTGTTAGGTTTTTTATATTAGGCTTTATAATAGGTATTATCAGCTTATATATATTCCCTAATTTTATAATTAAAAATAATTTTTTAAGGATTACTAATCTTATTATCTCCCCAATTATCTTAAGCTTTATTAATACATTAATTTTAAGAAGAATAAAAAATATGAAAGGAAACGGCATTAGTTTTTACATTTTTTTAAATACCTTCTTATTTACTTTATGTTTTCTCGCTGTAAGATTATTGTGTGCTAAATGAAGTTATAAAATTATTTAGCCTTCGCCTTAAAAAAAAACTTCTAACCTTCTCCTTATAGAGGCTGTGTGAAAAGTAGGACGGACATTCCTGTCTGTCCATCAATATTATGAATTTAGTGTATATTAGATGAGCAGACAAGAATGTCTACTCTACAAATAAAATTTTCACACAGTCTCTATATAGGTAATTAAAAAATATAGGAAAAATATTATTACTTGTTAAATTTAACTGTCCAATTTAATTATTGATTAAAAACATCTTAATAAATTAAATTGATTTAAATTTCAAGTGAATGCAGTTATGTTAAAAAGAATAATAAGAATAATTTTTTGTTTTATAATATTGTTGAACATAAAGATATCATCACAGAATCAAATTAATCCAAGAATGAAAATTTCATTGGATGATAATTGGAAATTTTATAATGATGACAACAGTAATGCGTTATCATTGGAATTGAATGATTCTAATTGGGAATCAATTAATATTCCCCACACCTGGAATTTAAAAGATGCTTACAGCGATTCAACTAATTACAGAAGAGGAATCGGCTGGTACAGGAAATCACTTACTTTAGATAAATACTTAAAAGGTAAAAAAATATATTTATACTTTGAAGGAGCTAATCAAACAGCGGAAGTTTTTGTAAACAGCAAATCTGTTGGGAAACACATTGGTGGATATACTGCCTTCTGCTTTGACATTACTAATGAAATAGATTTTTCGAGTCCGAATTTAATTGCAGTTAATGTTGATAACTCATACAATAAAAATATTCCTCCTCTTAATGCCGACTTTACTTTCTATGGTGGGATTTATAGAGACGTTTGGCTAATTGCTGTTAATGATGTTCATATAGATTTGCTTGATAATGCCTCTCCCGGAATATTTATCAGCACACCAAAAGTAAGTAATGAATCCGCATCAATAAAAATAGGAGGAATAGTTGTAAATCAAAGTAATGAACCGAAAAATTTAATTGTGGTAAATAAAATTTTTGATGAACAAAATAAAGAAATAAAAATTATAAATTCGGAATTAAAAATAAATGCAAATTCCTCAAATAATTTTGAAGTTAAATCGGAAATTAAAGTTCCACATTTATGGTCGCCCGATAATCCTTATCTTTATAAAGTTCTAACAGAAATTTATGATAAGGAAAAATTAGTTGATGAAGAAATTAATCCTGTTGGTTTTAGATGGTTTAAATTCGATGCTGATAAAGGATTTTTTCTTAACGGAAAACATTTAAAGCTGGTGGGGACAAATAAGCATCAGGATTATCCTCAATATGGAAATGCAATTCCAAATATATTTTGTCAAAATGATTTAAAGATAATTAAAGAGAACGGGTTTAATTTTGTCCGCTTAGCTCATTATCCTCAAGATCCGACCGTACTTCAAACTGCTGATGAATTGGGATTAATTATTTGGCAGGAAATTCCGGTTGTTAACAGAATCACTTTATCGAAAAAGTTTACTGAAAATTGTAAAAACATGCTTTCTGAAATGATTCGTCAGAATTACAATCATCCTTCGATTTTGATGTGGGGTTACATGAATGAAATAAGATTAACACCGCCCAAAAAACCGCCGGTAGAATACTTTGATAAGATTACAGAACTTGAAAAAGAATTAAATGCAACTGCAAAAAGAGAAGACTCAAGTAGGGCAACTGTTACAGCTTATTTTTCCGGTGAAATTGAAAATGCTGATGGATATGAAAATATTCCTGATGTGGTTGGAATGAATTTATATTTTGGCTGGTACTATAATGAGTTTAAAACTTTCGGAGAGTTTGTCGATAAGTTTCATAAAAAGCATCCAACTATTCCTATTATTATAAGTGAATACGGGGCTGGAAGTGATGAGCGCGTTCATTCAAATAAACCGGTTGCTTTTGATTTCAGTACTGAATACCAGCAGCTTTATCATGAAAAAACTTTCCCCCAAATTATGAAAAGAGATTTCATCTCAGGCAGTGCAATTTGGATTCAATTTGATTTCGGCTCAAAGTATAGAGATGACACTAAACCCAATTTAAATCAAAAAGGGATTTATTATTTTGATCGAACGCCAAAAGATATTTCATATTACTATAAAGCCGTTTTAAAGAAAGAGCCGGTTCTTCACATCGCGACAAGAGATTATCAACAAAGAGCCGGAAGTGATATTGAAGATAGAGAACAGAAATTAAAAATATACACTAATCTCAATCATGTCGAAGTTTTTTTGAATCATAATTCTTTGGGAGAATTTGAACCTCAAAATTTCACAATTAATTTTAAAGCGGTTTTAATTGATGGGAAAAATATTTTATCTGCAAAAGCTATTAGAGATAGTAAAGAAATTATTGATAACGCTTATATTAATTTTAAAGACAGGTCATCTTTATTTAATTCATCAAACCCGAAAAACAAAATTATTGCGGTAAATTGTGGAAGCGATTGCAATTTTATTGATGAAAACGGAATAGTTTGGGAGGCGGATAAAAAATACAGAAAAGGATTTTGGGGATACATTAATGGGGAAAAAATTTTAACTCATCACCGAATTTATAATTCAAAAGATGAACCTTTATATCAAACGGCGAATGATAGTGTTTCTTATTATAAATTTGATTTATCAGACGGATTATATGAAATTAGGTTAAAATTCTGCGAGATTCAAAATAAAAAAGTAAGAACTTTCGGAATTAAAATTAATAATGAATTGATTAAAAACGATTTGATATTAAACAAGCAGTATGGAATCTACCAACCTGCAGTAATAACCTCACAAATTATAGTGAGCGGCCAAAGCGGAATAAAAATAAATTTTGAAAGAAAAATCGGAAATTCATTAATTAATGGCATTTTAATTAGAAAAATCTACTAATATGTTCACTTTTCGAATGGTAGAGATGACTCTAAAATAATCATTTCATTAAATTTTACTTATATTGTATTCTAATAATAGGGTTTAATAAGAGAATTTTCTGCTAAAATTTGTTACAAATCAACATAATTATATTTTTTGTTCTATAATCTATTTTAGTATTTTATCATTTTAGAATAAAGTTTTATATTTGCACATTACTTACGGTAGATTTATTTCAATAAATACGATTAATCAAATAATAACTGTTTTTTTAACACTCAATGTTAAAAAAATATTATTAATTACTTGACAATACCGTTTGTGATTTAGAATTTTAGGTGAGGTTTAAAAATTAAATTGAAATTCAACAATCCCTTATTTCCATAAAGAAAAAGTATGTCTAAGATAAATTTGACAAATAAACGTCGTGACGATCAAATTAGAATTATAAAAGATTATGTCGATCGTAGAAATCAACATAAGAATCAAGGGGGAATTACCCTTAAACAAATCGTAAATAGATTTAAAATTAATTTCCTTAATAACGATCGGCAAAAGGCGGCGTATTTTAAAAGAATTATGAAGCATCTTGAAGAAAACAGCGAAAAAAGATAGCTTTATAAATATTTATTTTTAATAGCAAATACATTTTTCCTGTCTGCCATTTACTATTAAATAAATCTGTGAATGGAGAATGATAATGAAGCGAATTAAAATTTTAACTGTATTGTTTTTTTTGTTACCAATTTGCTTATTTGCCCAATCTGAAAAATATAACTCCCCATATCTTTCAGGGAATCTTGTTGTTTCAAACTCCTCGGCGAGAGAAAATTATAAAGACAATTCATTTCATGCAGCTTTGGGAATTGGATTTGGTTTCCCGGTTTTCAATAACATTTCATTTTACAGCAGGTTGACATATTCATCAAAACCAAATTTTACTGCTTATGATTATTTAACTTATGTTGATAATGATATCAGCATAGTAAATCAATTAACTACTGCAAGCGTTTCTTTCTCACAATTAATTTTTAATGCCGGGCTTCAATACAATTTTTATATTTCTAAAAGCATCAAATTAGGATTGTCTAGCGGATTTACTTATTCGATGGTTAATCAAAAAATTTCGCTTCAGAGCGGAAAGACAATTGAAAATTTAGATAATGAAGGTCTATACGGATATTTTGCAGGAACAAGCCTTGAAAAAACTTTTGAAGACAGCCATATGTCTATTTTCGGAGAAGTACAATACAATTTTATAAAGAAAGATATAGTCTATTATAGAAGCAATTTTGGCGGAGTTAATTTTACTATAGGCGGGAAGTATTATTTGCATTAATACTTCAACATTCATCTGAGCTTAAACAAACCCGATTTCTCAAATAAACTGGGTTTGTAAATAAAACCATCCTTAAAAATGATATTCTAAACCAACATTAAAAAATCTTTTTGAAAAAATATTCGGTGTATAAACTAACTGTTTTGAATTTGAATATAAATTAAACCATGAGTAAGATTCATAATTATATTTGTTGAAGATATTATAAACATCAATAGTTAATATCAGTTCAGTTTCGTTGTTAAAAATAAATTTGTTTGTAAGCCCCATATCCACTCTAAAGAAAAACGGGTATGTAAAAGTTTTAGTGTAATCAACTACGATAGAATTTTTGTTGGTTGCGGGATCGGTAACAACTTCCCTGGGATAATATAAAAACCCGGAACCTACCAAAAATAAAACGTGTGCTTGAAAATTAGGATGCTTTGGAGTCCGGTCTTGTAAGAAAACTCTAATAGTATGAGTTTGATCTAGCAGTCTCCTAACATAGCCGTTGGAAGGATCATCAAGATTTTTTTCTTTTGTATTTAAATAGCTGTAGCCTATCCAGGTATTCATTCCCGGGACTAATTCACCCTCATATTGTAAATCGAGTCCGTATGCATATCCTTTATAATTATTTTTGTCTCCATAAACTAGCTTTAAATTTTCTATGTGATAAGGGATCAGATAATCTAGCTTTTTATAATATGCCGAGATAAGAAACTTTTTAGTTTCACGCGGCATAATTTCCCAGCTTAAAATATAATGTATTGCTCTTTGCGACATTAAAGAAGGCTGGCTTGAAGTGTTCTTATCTCGGAGCTCATAAAAGAACGGCGGTTGATAATAATATCCCCAGCTAAAGCTGAGCTTATTTCCTTGTGAGTAATTGTAGCTTACGCTAGCTCGAGGGCTGAATAATGCTTCTTTGTTGTAATAGTATTTTAGAAATCGTATTCCAATGTTTGAATGAAATTTTTCATTAAAGATAATTTCATCCTGCACATAAGAAGAGAATGAATTAAAATTTAAGTTTTGCTTTGCAACTGCTGAATAAGGCAAATCCAAAACGGAATCTTCAACTGCCGATTCAACAGCACTTTCATTTAGTGAATTATCCATTTTAGATAGTCGGAATTTAACTCCAGCTTCTATGTTGTGAATTGACTCTTTGTAATCAATGCTTGATTGAATATCGAATATATTTATCTTTAAACTATTATAACTTTTTTCTAGCCTTGTTTTAAGATATTGCTGATTGTCGTATGGATTGTATGCATCGTTTGCATAATAAATATTTGCATATAAATTTTTATTTTCTGATTCATCAATAGTGTAATATGATATTGATGAAGTACATTTAACTTTCTTTGAAATATTTTGAAAATATTTTAACCCTGCTAAGTTTGTATTAAAATTATAAATTTTGCTCCCATCATATTCAAAAAGTATTTCCCTTACATCATAAGGCCTCACTTGAAAATGGCCTGTCCAATTATCAGGGGTTAAATCAAATTTATTTGATGCATTCAAAAACAACAATTGAAGGCTGGAGTTTTCGGAAAAGTCATAAGTCCCAAAAAATTGAAAATCAATAAACTTTGGTTTGTACTTGCCTGCCGTCTGCAATTTAGTTAAAAACAAAGTTGGAAATGCATCGCGAAATCCTGCCATCCAGCTAAAATTTTTTATTTTATCCTGGAGCGTTATTCCCATATTAAGCAAGTTAACATTGACTTCACCATTTAAATATTCCTTGCTGTTGTTTTTATAATTTACTTCTAACGCTGAAGACATTTTATCATCATATCTTGCCGGAAAGCTGCCGTTATAAAATTGTAAATTGCCAACCATGTTTTGATTGATAATTGATTGACTTTCTTCAACGCCCTGGTCAATTAAAAATGGACGGAAAATTTCATAGCCATTTAAGTAAATTAAATTTTCGCTGAAATTGCCGCCACGAACATTATATGCACTGGTTAACTCATTATTAGAAGTTACACCTGGCAGAATCTTAACACTCCTTATAACATCGGAATACATATTCGGCATTTTATCAAGATCTTTTTCTTTTATTTCTTGAATTACAGGGGATAGATTTACTTTTTCACCCTTTACATTAACTTCATTTTGAACCAATACTGTAGGAATTAATTTAACTGTCAGTTTAATTTCATTTCCATTATTTGCCGGAGTTATCTCTTTTATATTATCTTCAAATCCGACAAAACTAAATTTGATTTTGTAGGAGCCTGATGGAATCGTTAAAGAAAAATTTCCAATGCTGTCTGTAGTTGTACCCCACGTTTTGTTAAGAATAGAAACATTAACCTCGGCAATTGGCTGGTTTGTTTCATAATTTATAATTCTTCCATAAATATGGAGTTGGTTTGATTGTGCAATTAAAAATGAAAGGGGAAGTAATAAAATTAATACTGTTAGTTTCATAATTTATTTATGCTGTTGTTAATAATTTATGATTACAGTATCAATTTATTTCTACTGTCTCTCCTAAAAATGAAGCGATAAAAGAATTGTTAAAATTCATTTCATAATTATGCTAAAAAAAGCAAATCTGCAAGGTAATTATTAGTAAAGATTATAGATGGTATTAAATTATTAAGAATTAAAATCTCACTATTATTCTTTGGGGTTTTGACTCGTTTGTCATATTTTTATGATTAAAATTTATCAAATTAAAAAGAGTAAAATCTCTAATCTTAAATCGTAAAATAGTTTGTTGAGGAATAATCCCGGCAGCTACTATTTAAGGGAGAAGTCTATGTATGCATTAGAAGTCAAAAATTTAAGTAAAACTTTTAATACTGTTAAAGCTGTTGACAATGTTTCTTTTTCAGTACCGGAAGGTTCTGTCTTCGGATTGATAGGGAGGAACGGGGCTGGTAAAACAACTACAATCAGAATGCTGATGAATATATATTTACCGGATTCAGGTGATGTAGTTTTACGCGAGACAAAAATTGGACAGGAGTTTAAAGAAAAAGTAGGTTATCTTCCTGAAGAACGAGGGCTGTATAAAAAGATGAATGTAAATGATACGCTTCTATTCTTCGCGGAACTAAAGGGAAAAACCGGGAGCGAAGTACAAAAGAAAACTGATTACTATTTGAAGAAGTTTGATCTGCTCGATAGAAAAACATCAAAAATAGAAGACCTGTCCAAAGGTAATCAGCAGAAAATTCAATTCATTGCAACAATTCTTCATGATCCAGAATTCATAATTCTTGATGAACCGTTTTCGGGATTAGATCCGATCAATACGGATTTGCTTAAACAAATTATTCTTGATATGAAGCAGGCTGGAAAAGTAATTATTTTTTCAACTCACTTGATGGAATTTGCCGAGAAAATGTGCGATCATATTGCTATGATTGATCACGGTAAAATTATTTTAAGCGGGGAATTAAAAACAATTAAGACAAATTACGGAAGAAGAAATGTTAGCCTAAATTACAACGGCAGCATTTCATTTTTAAATGGCAATCCGATTATTGAAAGAATAGAAGATTTCGGGAATACAACGGGTATAAAAGTTAAAAATGATTCTGATGTTCAAACTCTTCTAAAGCTGCTGGTTGAAAATAATATTACAGTAAACAAATTTATTGCCGATGAAATTTCTCTCCATGAAATATTTGTTTCATTAGCTGGAAAGGAGAACGGCAATGTTTAATAGAAGAACTTTAACAGTAATCAAACGTGAACTTAGGATGAAGCTGTTAAGCAGGACTTTCATAATTATGACTTTACTCATTCCGCTTTTTATGATAGGAATAATCGGGTTTCAAACTTTTCTTTATTCATATAACCAGGAACAAACCTTAAACTTAACTATTATTTCTGAGTCACAAAAAATTAATAAAAGTGTTGGAGATGAATTAATAAAGCTGCCTGAAGTAATGAGAAATAGTTATAAGCTTAAATTCCTAACTGTTGCTCAAGGAAAATTTAAAGATAAGCTTAATGAATTAAAGAAAGATATTGCTTCGGAGAAAATATCCGGAGTAGTTTTTATTCCTGATTCAGCATTAATTTCAAAGAAGGTGGAATTCTATTCAAAGAATCCTAATAATTCTACTTTGTTCAATAAACTCAGACAGCCTATTAATACAGCTTTAATCAGTCTATTTTTTGCAGATAGGGAATTAACCCCAAGTGAAATTGATTTTGCCAGGAACAATGTGGACTTTACCGGATATCGTGTAACTTCAAATGAGAAAGTGGAAGAAGAAGGAATTGGCAATACTGTTATTTCTTTCCTGTTCTCATTCCTGCTTTACTTAAGCTTAATATTTATGGGACAGATGACAATGAATTCAGTCGTCGAAGAAAAAAATAATAAAATTGTTGAAATACTTTTATCTTCAGTAAGCAGTAATGAATTGATGGCTGGAAAAATACTTGGTGTGGCTATTACGGGTTTACTGCAAATGGCAATCTGGCTGACACCATTAATTTTAGTAATTTCAACAACCTGGTTTGTTCTGCCGGCAGATTTTATTTTGAAATTAAAGTTAATAGATATAGGATATTTCCTTATTAATTATTTCATAGCACTCATTACATTTTTAGGTTTATTTGCTGCGGTTGGTGCAATATTCGATAACAGCCAGGATGCACAGTCCGGTATTTGGCCTTTGTTGATGCTGATTATGATTCCTTTTTTTATAGCATTAAGCCTTCAATCAAATCCAAACAGTCCAATTGCAACCATTGCATCAATGTTTCCTTTTGCAGCTTTAATAGTAATGCCTGCAAGGATAAGCCTGATGGAAGTGCCTTCATGGCAATTAATGCTTTCTGTTTTAGTTAGTATTGTTGTAATGTTTTCTGTTTTCCCTATTGCAGGTAAAATATTTAGAGTTGGAATTCTACGAACAGGCAAAAAGCCCAAATGGTCGGAAATTGTAAAATGGTTAAAGTATAAATATTGATGTAGATAAAATATTTTTAACTTCTTAATAGAAAGTAATCAGAAAAACTAAGCATGATAATAGATCACAACAATGAACGCCCCAAAATTGATTATCCATGCGAATGGGAATACAAAGTTATTGGTGCAAATGTAGATAATATAATTAAAGTAATTGAAGAAGCAGCCAAAGGATTGAACTACGCAATTACGCCTTCCAATGTTAGTAAAAATGAAAAGTACTTCAGCTTAAACTTTAAAGTTGAAGTACCTAATGAAGTAGTTCGTGATTTAGTTTATCAAAAGCTTGAAAAAAGCGAAGAGATTAAAATTGTGTTGTGAAGTTTATTTAACGGAATCTGTAGTAAGTTTAATTGCTTTTTCTATTAGAGTATCCATTATTTGATAACCAGCTAAATTAGGATGTACTCCGTCATTAGAAAATCTTTTGTCGAAACCCATTCTGTCATCTACAAGTTTTGAATAGAAACCCACATAAGGAATATTGTTCCCTTCGCAATAATATTTAATCATGGAATTTAGCTTCACAATTTTCTCAGCAGGTTTTAATCCATGATGCCATGGAAAATCAAAAGCTGGAGGAACAGAACAAAGAATAACTTTAATATTATTTATCTTAGCCAATTCTGTCATTGAGATTATGTTTCCTAAAACATCTTTCAAAGCAATTGGGCCTGCATTCTGAGCGATGTCATTAGTTCCGGCTAAAATAATCACTGCTGTTGGTTTTAAGTTAATTGCATCTTGACGAAATCTTAGTAACATCTGAGATGAAGTTTGTCCGCTTATTCCTCTCCCAATATATTCAGGGTTAGCAAAAAAGCTGCTATCAAGTTTAACCCAGTATTCTGTGATTGAGTTGCCCATAAAAACAATTCGTTGTTCTCCTGGCGCAGGCATGCTAAGGAGTGAATCAGCTTGAGCATACTTTTTTAAATTTGCCCAGTCATCAATTATGTTCTTATTTTGACTGTAGGCAGTAAATTGAAATAAGATTACAAGCAGAGGAAAAAAAGTTAATATATTTTTCATAGAATAAAATTTATTAATTAATTGCATTGACTTTAAAACTAAAGTTATTGATTACTGAATTTTTTAATGTAGCTGATTATATAATAAAATAAGATTAATTTTAATCAAGATCATCAAGCTACAAGCTGTGACTATATTTTAAGTATTTCTACTTTTTTTGCATTTTTGAATTTGTGAGAATATATAATACCTCGTCTATATCAAGGAATGCAGCTATAGCAGCATGTGAATCGGCTTCCATTTTCTCGAGTAATCCTTCCATTGAGCTTTTTGTCCGAAATGCTTTTTGAACATTTTCAATAGCGTATTTAAGATTTCTAATCGTATCCAAATAGTCAAAGAGTTTTTTAGATAATTCTTTTCCAAGCCAGAACCTTTGTTCTCTTGCATTATCAATTGCAAGAGTTTCTTTTTCATTATATTCATTAATAATTACTTCCAATTCCTCTTTACTCGATATCAATCCTTTTAGATTAATGCGGTGGGTTACAAAAAGGTGAACATCATTTAATTTCTGCCATAAAGGAGCTATAATTTCAATACGTTTCTTTTCCATTGCTTCGCGAACAGCTTGATTTGATTTATATCTCTCAAGTGCGCGATTTACAAAATATCCAATTAAGATAATAATTCCTCCAATCGCAATTTTATCTAGTATAAGTAATATTGCCTTTTGTAAGAAGGTTTCAGCAATCATAATATTTCTCCTTTCAATATTAGTTAGCTTTAATATATAATTATTACAATAATAAATTCTTCTTTTTTTGAGAAGGTTATGATGTTAAAATAAAATTAAAGTTAGCTTTTATTTTTTTTCAAGTTTTGATAAAAGTAAAATTTTAATAATTTATTCTGAGAATCTTGTAGAGAATTGTTGAAGTATTTTCAAATTAAAATACTTAGTAATAAGAAGCAATAGCTACTAGAAGTTTAAGTGGCTTACGGATTTACCTTCTTTGAATTCTTCCACATGTCATACCATTCATACCATGAATCCGTAAATGGTGTTGCTGTCATAACTCCTCCGAAACCAATATATCTGTATGTCATCATGCTGATATTTGTAACCTCAACAGCATTTAAGTTTTTTTGATAGATTGTTATTCCAAATTTGTCTGCCAGCTTGCCCGTATAAGTGTTAAAGTATTTCATGAATTTTTGATAAAGTAAATCTTCTTTTATTGAACCTTTAACTTCATCATAAGTTTTTGCAGTTGGTGTTGCTGCTTCTCTTTTTCCTATCAGCTTAAAAATAGAATAGCCCTCGGCTAATTTTAGCGGGCCATAAATATCTCCCACTTTCATTTTAGCAGCTTGTCTGCCAATTTCACCATGAGCTGTTACCGGGAAAAATCCAAATTCACCACCGGTTGCTTTGGTGCTCTCACGGATTGAATATTTTTTGGCGAGTTCTTTAAAATCCGCGCCTTCCTTTAATTTATTTAAAACTAATTGGATAACATCAAGTTTGTCGGTTAAAATTTCAATTATATTTACCTCAGTAACTGGGGCTGATGAATGATAAATTCTATTATATTCGTTTCGAACTTCATCTTCGCTAACGCTAAAATCCTTGAGCTTGTTTTTTCGTAATATACTTGCCAGGTAATTTTCCCGCCACATTTTTAATTCAGCTTTTATATCAGCAGATTTTTGAAGCCCTTGCCTGTATCCCTCCTGGGTAATAAGCTGGTTTTGTGTGTACTGTTTAACTATAGAATTAAGTTTTGAGGCAACTAAATTTGTATCAGGGCTTTTTACATCAAAGCCATCCGGGATTAAATCATAAAGAAATTCCTTTAAAGGTATAGGGTCTTTAGTGATAGGAATGAAAGTCATGTTTAAAGTATCTTTGTTCATCTTACTCACCAAGTTCAGAATGTCGTATTCAACTAAGGAATAAACTTCAGCTTTTGTAGAATCATTAACTCTCTTTTCCCTTTTCTGTAGAGCATTAGTGAACTTATCTACCAGCATCCAGAAAAGCTTTTCATTTATATCAACTTTAATCCCGTATAGAAGTTTATTCAGATACGGCATGCCAATTTTTTTTGCTCTTCTTTCACGAATTATTTTTTTAATTTCTCTCGGCGGGGTAGTATTTTTATGGACACTGGTATCAACCAAAGACTTATTTTCCAATTTGAATATAAACCAGCCGTAATCATTTTTTATAGGTTGAGTGAATTGGCCTACTTTTAATTTGTAAAGTGAATCTTCAATCGTTTCATCATCGATATCTCCAAAGCTGATTGAATTATTTGCGCTTTGTAGCCCTTCTGTTTTACCGGAAGCTTCGATTGATTCAACCGGAACATTTTCTTTTAATAACGAATAAACTTTAAGTATTTCCATGGAATCAGCAGAGCTCAGAATGTCCAAATTTAATTTTATTGTGCTTCTTCTTTCTGCCTGGGCAACATCTTTATCAGTTATTTTTATTTTGCTGTCGACTTCTTCTTTATATAATGCATCTTTCACCATCAGCTTTTCTAAATATTTTATAAAATAGTTTAGGTACTCAAGAGTATCCAGCCCTTCACTCCTAGCTTCTTCTGCCCAAAGCTTCTCAGCAATTAATGAATGGAGGAATTCTTTCTTAAGTGAATCAACACTGAAATAATCTTTGCTAATTCGAGGCATCAATTCATATCTAACTTTAAATTCTTTTGAGCTTATTTCTTCATTACCAACTTTTGCAACTGGTTTTAGCTTTACCTGGCTTAAAGTAAAATTTGTGTAAATAAAAAATAAGAGGGAGGTGAGAATCAGAATTTTTTTCATAAGTGAACTAATACACCTTAAATTGCATTTAATAATTAAAGTGAGGCTCACCTTGGGGTGAACCTCACGTGACATATAATTTCTTTTAAATTCCTCTTTTATAGTGAAATACTCTGCCTTAAATGAATATCTCGCGAAGAACTGCCAATCATAATTTCAAATTCGCCGGGTTCGAGAGTCCATTTTTCTGTTTGCGGATCAAAGAACTCAAAAGCATTCTTATTTAAATTTATCTTTACATTTTTAGATTCACCTGGTTTCAAAGTGACTCTATCAAATCCCTTTAATTCTTTAACCGGACGTTCAACAGATGATTCAATATCTCGAACATACAATTGAGCAATCTCGGAACCTTCAAGCTTACCTATGTTTTTTAAATTAAAGCTGGCAACAACTTCATCACCATTTTTAGCAAGCTCCAAATTGTTATATTCAAAATTAGTATAAGACAAACCATATCCGAAAGGGAATAATGGTTCAATATTATTTTTATCGAAATGACGGTATCCAACAAAAATATCATCCCCATATTCGGTAACGCTGTCTTGCTTCATATAAAAAGGATAAGCAGAACAGTCTTCCCATCTTTTAGGAAATGTTACCGGCAGCTTTCCTGAAGGATTATATTTGCCAAGTAAAACATCTGCAATTGCATTTCCAACCTCTTCTCCGTCAAACCAGGCTTCAACTATACCTTTAACTTTTCCAACCCAATTCATTTGAACAGGCGAACCGGAAATCAGTACAACAATTGTATTTGGATTAACTTTGCTTACTTCTTCAATTAATTTATCTTGATCGCCGGGTAGTACCAGGTCTTTTCTATCAAAACCTTCGGATTCAAAATTATTTGAAGTGCCTGCAAAAATTATTGCTGCATCAGAATTTTTTGCTGCGTTAACTGCTTTAATAATTTTATCTTCCCCTGGTAAGTTCCATCCAAACACAGCTGAAGCACTGCCGCCGTTTTCATAATATTCCAAAACTATTTTATAGTGTTTGTCTTTTTCAAGATTAACTTTATATAATGAGGTAGTAACGGCACGGTCAACCCAATCATCAATAACCAGCTTATCATTTAAATAAAGCCTAACTCCATCATCGGTTGCAGCTATTAGTTCAAATTCACCACTTACAGGAGGCTTTAAATAAGTGGTCCATCTAACAGAAAAATTGTCTTTAGGAAAATCATTAAATGGCGAACCGCCGCCCCAATCAAAATTGATTTGTTTATCATTAATGACTTTTACAGGAGATCCTTCAAGATTTTTATTATCAAAATATTCTGCTTTAATTCCGTTCTCTTTCAACCCTTCATCCTTGAAAAAGAATTTTGCTTCAAGTGGTTTGGTATCACCATTTATAATAACTCCGGGCGCAAAATTAATTTTTACTTTATTCCCAAGAGCATTTTTTAATCCTTCTAATGGTGAAATTGAAGACACAGGATCAACCATTGAACTTCCGCCGCCACCGGTTCTTGCAACACTTGCATTTGGCCCCAGTACAGCCAGTGTTTTTATTTTATTTAAATTAAGAGGAAGAATCTCTTTTTCATTTTTGAGTAAAACTATTGCTTCTTTTGCTGCTTCGAGCGCAAACTTTTGATGAGCTTTTGAATTTACTTGAGTAGAATCATAAGTTCTATTTGAATCGAATAATCCTAGCTTGAACATAACTTTTAAAATTCTTCTTACTTTTTCATCAAGCTTCTTTTCTGTAATAGTTCCATTTTCAAAAGCAGCTTTAAGACTATCATAATTCATGTAATCACCAAACGGCATTTCCAAATCAACTCCATCTTTGAATGTTGGGATAGAACTATGAACAGCGCCCCAGTCAGACATAACCAGCCATTTAAAGCCCCATTCTTTTCTCAATTTATCCTGAAGCAAGCTTGGATTTTCACTGCAGAACTTTCCATTAAGACGATTGTAAGCCGACATAACTGCAAGCACATTTGCTTCCTGAACAGCCGCTTTAAAAGCCGGAAGATAAATTTCATTTAATGCTCTTTCGCTAACTTGAGCATCAATAAACATTCTTCCATTCTCTTGATTGTTCACAGCAAAATGTTTTACTGTTGCAGCCACTCCTTCTTTCTGAACACCTTTTATATAATTAACAGTTAGGCGTGAATCTAAATAAGGATCTTCACCGTAGCTTTCAAAATTTCTTCCTCCCATTGGAAGCCGTGCTATATTTACGCAAGGCCCAAGAATTTCATCTCTTCCTTGCCCTCTTGTTTCCTGGCCAATTGCTTCTCCATATTTTTCAATTAAAGTAGTATCCCATGTTGAAGCCATTGCAATACCGGAGGGGAATGCAGTGGTTTTGCCCCACCTAACACCGATAGGCCCGTCGGTCATTTTTAAAGTGGGGATTCCCAATCGTTCAATTGGTTTTGTAGAAAATTCATCACCGCCGATCATTGTTATTTTTTCTTGAAGAGTCATTTTGTTAATTAAATCTTCTATTCGATCATCGACTGTGTTTTGCGAGTCTTTCTTCATTGAAGTATCCTTTTGCATATACACTCCCAAAAAAAAGAGAACCAAGATTGAAAAAATTATTTTCATACGAACCTACCTCTCTCAATTATACATAAATTAATTTGAATAATTTTATTTCTTGTTTATTTCTAATCCCAAAGCTTTTAAATAACCATAATTGATTTTACAATTTTCAAATTTGCAATTCTCCAGATAATCCATTAAAGCTTTCTTTACCACAGAAATATCGGGACGATTCTTTCTAATATCATCAAATGTTGTTCTATTTGAATTTGCAAAGGTTATAATTGAGTCATAATCTTTTGGTTTATTTATAGAAAGAACTCCTCTATCCGATTCTAATTTTTTGTAAGGCCAGAAGCACCAACCGATATCATTTCTTTCAAGTAATTTTCTAAAAGATGTAATCCATTCATTTGTATTTTCCCCGGATTCTCCAAGCCAAATTGGAGTATTATATTTTTTTCTTAAATCAAGATCTTTTTGAATAACATCTTGAGTTGTATCCGACCAATACAAATGGAAAGTATAAACTATTTTATCATCAAAAGGTTTTGCAAAACTGTCGAAGTTTCCATCCCACTGCGCCCCGCCAAGAAATACAATATGATTTTTGTCGACTTCTCGAATCGCTTTCGTCACTTTTTTATAAAGAGGTTCAAGCAAAGGATTTAATTTATCTGCATCGAAATATGTGGCTATAGGTTCGTTGAGTAAATCATATCCTATTAAAAAATTTTCGTCCTTAAATTTTTCAGCGATTCTTTTCCAAATAGCTGCCATTTCATTTTGGCTTTCTTCACTTTCAAATAAAAAAGGATAGCCATAGCTGTCATCTATATTATCTCCTGTCTGTCCACCTGGAGCGCAATGCATATCAAGAATAACATATAATTTATTTTCAGTGCACCATTTAATTACTCTTTCTAATAATTCTAATCCACTGTTTAGTTCAATTTCCGGATGATCTTCAACAATAAATAATTTATAATTGAATGGAACACGAATTGAATTGAAGCCGCATTCTTTGATAAACTTTATATCCTTTTCGGTTATATAATTATCCTGGAATTTTTTCCAAAACATTCTTGTTGCTGAAGGGCCGATTAATCTTTTAAATACTTCATCAATTAATCTAGGAGAAGTCGCATGTTTGAAAAGGAACATATAACCTTCAGGAACAAGCCAGTTGCCTAAATTTATTCCTTTAAGCAAAAGCGGTTTTCCATAAGGAGATATAATTTCCTTGCCTTCTGTATATACATATTGTGACTGTGAATATGAATTAGAAAGAAGAAATAGGAGGAATAAGAAAATTATTTTTTTCATTACCTTAAACCCAAATAATAAATTGGTAATTAAAAGAACAGTAAATAATGAAGCTGGTTGAACAATTCTTTATAACTAACATTTTGACTATAAGTTAATACTGCCGCAGCGAATTCAGCATTACACCATGAAAGTGGAGAAGCTTCACTGCAGTCAGCACCATTATGAATAATTCTTTCTGGCATTAAGCCGTAGATATTTGAATATTCTATCATCCAGTTGATGTATTTATGTGCGACTGAAAGTTTGCCATAAAGACTTTCATATTCTGCCGATGCTGCAGTTGTAAAGAAAAATAAATCACCGCCATATTCAGACAACCATGCATTATCTTTTGCTTCAAAATATTGGACTCCTCCATTCAGCTTAACACAATTTTGTTCGATGAAATTCACAGTATTTTCCATTTCATCATGGTTAGGATAACCCCAAAGAATTCCGAAATACAATGAAGTATCCCACAAATAAAGTGTATCCTTAGTTGGTGTAATAATGCTGGAATTATCACCGGCTTTCACTCCATGAAATCTAACGGCGGCATACGTTTTTCTATTTTTATCATACATCTTAATTAAAGACGATGAAATCTTTTCATAAGCATTTTTAAATTTTATTGATTCAGTTAAATCTTCGTTTGAAACCGCAATATTATAAGCAGTTTTCAACGCTGCTGCACACACCATATTAGTTGCCGGCAAATAACCTGTCCATTCGACAATACCGCCTTCATAAAGTAAACCCCAATCATTAATATGATTTGATAAAAAGTCTGCGAGCTCATAAATGAAATCTTTGTCGGCGAGCCATTCATTTGTTAAATCGTGATACTGATTTAATAATTGAATTAAATAACCGTTGGCATCCCATTCAGGCTCATCATACCTTGCACCTGAACCGGCATCAACGGCTTTAGCATTTGCATCATATCTTGCGTAAAACTCACCCGGAGATTTTTTAGGGATATCAGGTTTACACCAGAATGAAATAATTTGCTTTGCTTCATCAAGATGGCCGGTTAATAAAAATACTCTAGCACACATCATTGCGTCGCGCGGGTAAAGCTGCGGCATATTATTGGTTAAAAATTGTCCTGTAATATCTGCCGGAATTTGTCCGTTGATGCAGGCTGCTTTTACACTATACAAAGTTCTTTTAAAATATTCTGAATAAATTGAGTTTTCATCGCTCTGAATTTTAAACTTCGGCATCTTACCATTGCTCAGCCAATTATTCCAATAAGAGTCTGCAGAAGAATAAATATCCTTCATCTCCAGCAAAGTGGTAATTTTCTTTTGAGCATTTTCAATCGACTTGGCAAGAACAATGATTACACTTATTGATTTATTTAGTAGCGGATTCCTGAGGAAATTAATGGTAGAATCTGTGATGTTTATAGAGTAGGTTGGTTCTTTGCAAGCAGCTAATAAAACAGTACCATTAGACCAGCTTGCAATTGCAAATTTCTTTACTATGGCAATCGAAGATAAAAAGATAGAGGTATCTGTTATAATATTTCTTCTTAAAGTAATATTAAAATTTTGTTTTATATTTTGATATTCACTGTTTACAATAAGATTCAAAATAACTGCATCTTGCGGGTGAACAAAGCATGTTACTTTTTTAAAAATTTTATTAGCGATATTTGTTGAAGTGAAAGTTGTATAGAAATTTTTCATCCGTGTAGAATCTTTACCGGTTAATAGTTCATTTCTATCATTATATAAATCAAAAGAAGTTGATGCAACATAATCGGCAGTGTAATCTTTATAATATAAATGCTGAATTCCTTTTGTGCCTTTTATTTTTACAATTCTTGGATCGTCAGAATATACAGCACATAAATTTCCGTTGCCTAAAATAGCATTACCTTTGTAAGATTTTTTTGGGGTTGTTAAAATTGATTGAGAATGAATTGAATAGGAAATTAAAATTATTAATAGAAAACTGATTTTAAAAACGTTCTTCGTAATAATTTTCATGCTTATTAAATACGTTTTAAACTAAGAGCAAATAAAAATTTATAAAGATACCGTAATAAACTACCTAAAGTTTAGGCCAATTTAATATAACGAACATTTATTTTTTAAGTGAATGACTTAAAAGCCAATCATATAATTTCGGATTATTATATGTTTCAGTCCATGAATCATGGTTAGCATTGGGATAAATAGTAAACTTTATATCACCACCGCATTTTTTTAATTCATCAATAAGTTTTTGATCTCCGGAGATTGGAACGACATTATCTTTAGCTCCATGAAAAGCCCAAACAGGAGTATCTTTTAACCTACAGGCAATTCTTTCATTTCCAGCCCCACATATAGGGGCGATAGCTGCAAATCTATATGGATATTCCATCGCCAGACTCCATGTTCCATATCCGCCCATACTTAACCCGGTTACATAAATTCTATTTTTATCTACATTATATTTCTCTTCTAACATCTTGCAGAAGTCCATCCAGAACATCATTCAACCACCAGCTATCATCAGGGCATTGAGGTGATACAAGAATAAATGGAAATTCTTTCCCCTGTGCAACCAGCATTGGAGGGCCATGCCGCTTCACTAATTCAAGTTCATTTCCCCTCTCTCCAATTCCGTGTAAAAATAAAACCAGAGGCCATTCTTTTTTTTCTTTTCCGTATTCTTTTGGTAAGTAAAGAAGATAATTTGCAGAAACTGTTTTTGTTACTTCACGTGTAAAGTATTTGTTCATTTGTCTCTTCATAATAAATTATTGAGGATGAACAGCCTGTCATTAAAAATCCGGCGGTTAATAAACTAAGCAATATTATTGGAAACTTCATTCTATAATACTTATTTAATTATTTATTAATTCAAATTGATCTTGAATAACATCAGCGGAATTCGTCCCGGCATAGATTGTAAATGTGCCCGGTTCTGAAACAAATTTCATTTCTTTATTATAGAAACATAAGTCTTTATTGTTAAGTTCGAACCCAATGGTTTTTGTTTCTCCTTTTTTCAAGAATATTTTTTTGAATCTTTTTAATTCTTTTACAGGACGGGTAACAGTAGCATAATCATCTCTTATATAGAGCTGAACCACTTCTTGTCCGTCTCTGCTGCCTGAGTTTTTAACATCAACTGTTATCTTTAATGTTTCATCTGGAGTAATTTCATTTGAAGACAATTTCAGATTGCTGTATTCGAATTTTGTATAGCTTAAACCATAGCCAAAAGGATAAAGCGGAGTTAAAGGTAAATCGATATATTTTGAAGTATAACGGTTTGCGGTATCTCCAGGCCTTCCAGTACTTTTATGATTATAGTAAATTGGAATTTGTCCTGTCGTTCGTGGAACAGAAACCGGAAGCTTTCCGCTTGGATTGTAATCTCCGAATAAAATATCTGCAATAGCTTCCCCTGATTTGATACCCAAAAACCATGCTTCAACAATTGAAGGAATATTATCTGAAATCCACTCTGTTGCAAGAGGACGTCCATTCATTAAAACTACAACGATTGGTTTTCCTGTTTTATAAATTTCTTTTGCAAGATCATTTTGAACGCCTGGTAATTCTATAGATGACCTGCTGTGTGCTTCGCCGCTCATTGTTTCAGATTCACCAAGCACCATAATTACTGCATCAGCTTTACCGGCAGTTTCTACAGCATCTTTAAATCCACTTTTTGATGAATCGTCTATTGAGCAGCCTTTTGAATATAATACTTTAGTTTCATCAGAAACCTTATTCTTAATTCCTTCAACTACAGTAATAACATCATTCGAATCCCCCATTGCATGCCAGGGACCAAGCGGATCACCTTTACTTTCAGCCAAAGGGCCGATTACTGCAATTGTTTTTTCCCGAAGGGATGGATTCCCAAAATCTTTTTTTAACGGGAAGAAGATTATTTTCATTTTTTAAAAGTATAATTGATTCTTTAGCATCGTTCCAAAGCAGCATTTTGAATTTCACTGCTTAAAACAGTTTTCTTTTCTGTTTCAACATTACAATATCTATAGGGATCTTTGAATAAGCCTAATTTAAATTTTGCTTCAATCACTCTTCTAACTGATTCGTCGACTAATTTTTCCAGAGACTTTCCCTTCACGAACTAAATCAGCTAGATTATTTATATAACTTCTTGCCTCCATATCCATATCTACGCCGGCGGTAATTCCAAGTTCCGCAGCTTCTTTTAAGTCTCTGGCTACCCTATGGTTTATTAATTCGCCAATTGAGTTCCAATCACTCACAACAAAACCATTAAAGCCCCATTCATCTCGAAGTATACCGGTTAATAATTTCTTATTATCAGAAGAAGGAATTCCTGCAATTTCATTGAATGAACACATAAATGTTTCAGCTCCGGCATCAAGTGCAGATTTAAAAGGGGGAAGGTATATTTCTCTTAATGTTCTTTCAGAAATGTCAACAGTGTTATAGTCTCTTCCACCTTCAGCCGCACCATAAGCAGCAAAATGTTTTGCACAGGCAAGAATATTTTTATTAGAATTTAAATCTCCTTGAAATCCTTTTACTCGTGCAGCCGCCATAACAGAACCAAGGTAAGGGTCTTCGCCGGAACCTTCCACGATTCTTCCCCAACGTGGATCACGTGCAATATCAACCATCGGTGCAAATGTCCAATGCACACCTACTGAAGCAGCTTCCTGGGCTGCATACCTTGAGGAACGTTCTACTAATTCAGGATCCCAGCTGCTTGCTTCAGCTAACGGAACAGGGAAAGTTGTTTTAAATCCATGAATAACATCGTATCCAAAAAGAAGAGGGATTTTTAGTCTTGATTCTTCAACAGCAACCTTTTGCAAATCTTTTGTGAACTCCGCACCTAATGCATTTAAAAATGATCCTATTTTACCTTCTCTAATTAATTTTTTGTATTCATCCGGCACCTGAGCTTTTACAGTTGGGCCCCAACCTACACCATAAGAAATCTGGTTAAGCTGTCCTACTTTTTCATCTAAAGTCATTATTGATAAAAGAGAATCAACTTGCTTGCCGATAGACAATGTTTGCTTATCGATTTGTTCTTTAGATTTAGAAGAAGTTGAATCATCTTTTTTGTTTTGAGTCGGTTGAAATCCTGAAAAAGTTAAGAATAGTAAAATCGCGGTGAATATTAATTTGTGATTATTTGATAGAAAATATTTTTTCATGATTACTATAGAAAAGTTTTAATTGATAATTAATTGAATTATAATTTTTTAATATGATAAATATTGACACAGATTTTATTGAACACCTACGGTGTTCCGGTTTTTATTTGGAACTTATTTTACAAATATTTTGGCAAAGCCATCACTTTGTGAAACTCCTATCGGAGTTATTGACTAAAATTACTTATAAGTGATTTTAGAATATTTATTGTCAATTTTCATATTCAAACCCGGTTTCTTTGAGAAACTGTGTTTGTTAAAATCATTAATAACTCAATCCGAATCCATAAGTGAATAACGGGTCGTAATTTTTATCTCCAATATTGATCGGTTCCTGCAAAGTTGATTTTGGCCATGAATGCGATAATTTCCCGGTTGGATTATAATCACCAAATAAAACATCTGCTACACCTTCGCCCTCAGTGCCTGGCAGCCATGCTGCAACAAATGCATCGGCAATATCAAGCGCTTTATCAATTATCATTGGCCTGCCCGAAAGCAATAAAACTACAACCGGTATTCCTGCTTTTTTAACATTCTCGATTGTTTCAATATCTTTTTGTGAAAGGGATATATCCTGGCGGTCTCCCATCATTTCAGCATAAGGGTTTTCTCCAACTACCACTATTGCAAAATCATTTCCTTCTGCACCTTTCCCATCTTCCGAATAATTAACTTTTGTTGAATCGTCTACTGCGTCTTTTATTCCTTGCAGAATGGTAGTTCCTATTATATTTTTTTGATCTACGCTTCCTTGCCATGATATTGTCCAGCCGCCGCACTGCATTCCGATGCTTTGAGCACCTTTCCCGGCAACAAAAATTTTAGCTGAACTTTTTGAAAGCGGAAGAACATGATTTTCATTCTTTAAAAGAACTAAAGATTGTCTTACACATTCTCTTGCAACTTCGCGGTGTTCCTTAGAGCCAACTTGTGCAAGCAAATTTTTATCTGTAGAAGTTTTATTAAACAAACCCATATCAAGTTTAACACGAAGGATTCTTCTTACTGCATCATCAATTCTTGCTTCTGTTATTTTTCCTTCTTTAAATAATTCCTTTAAATCATTTATATATTCTATGTAATTATTTTTCTGTCCTTCACCATTTGGAATCATAATCATGTCTAGACCGGCGTTAATAGATTCTTCAACATCTTTTTTGTAATCATTTCCAAGTTGATCAATTGCAGCCCAATCTGAAACTACTAATCCTTTAAAGCCTAATTCATCTTTAAGAAGGTCGGTAACTAAATATTTATTGGCGCTCATTTTTTCGCCGTTCCAACTGCTGTATGAAACCATAATAGAATTTGTTCCTGCTTTAATTGCTGCAGCATAACCCGGCAGATGAATGTTCCTCAAAGTTTCTTCATCGCATTCGGTGTTGCCTTGATCTTTTCCATTTGATGTTCCGCCATCGCCTAAAAAATGTTTTGTACATGAAAGCACAGCATCATCACTAATATTATTTCCTTCAAAGCCGCGAACTTCGGCAGCTCCCATTTCAGCAACTAATTTTGGATCTTCACCAAAGCTCTCATAAGTTCTTCCCCATTTATCATTCCTTGCAACTGCAACACAAGGAGCGAAAGCCCAGTTAATGCCTGTCCCGGCAACTTCTTCTGCAGTTACATGTGCTGCTTCTTCAACAAGTTTAGGATTTCTTGTACATCCTAAAGCAATGTTATGTGGAAATATTACAGCATCGGATACATTATTATGCCCGTGCACAGCATCTATACCTAATAGTAACGGTATTTTTAATTTTGTTTGTAAAGCATAAGTTTGCAGCTTGTCGGCAGTCTTTGACCATCCTTTAGCAGATATATCATCTATCTCGGAATTACCTCCCCAAAGAATAGAACCGATAAAATATTTTTTAATATCATTAAAATCTTTAAATGCCAGAAAATCAACTTGTGTCATCTGACCTATCTTTTCATCTAATGTCATTATAGAAAGAAGTGAATCAACTTGTGATTCGATTTTTGCTTCGCGGCTAAGCACAGAATTTTCATTAAAAGAAACAAAGCCAAACAAGCTTATGCATAAAGTCATTAAAATTACATAGAGAGTTATTTTCATAAATTTCCTCAGGTAGATTATATTTAAATCATTTCAAGTGTTTCAAAGAATTTTTAATCAATAAAAAAAATAAAAGATTAAATTGTTCTGTATAAATCCCCAATCCCTTCCCTGAGAAGGGGAAGGGATTGACTAACTATGGGGAGAGGTACATGAGACTGAATATTAAATTATTTTTTCTAAAGATTGCGCTTTCTCAAGCTCATTCCAGATTAAAGCAGCAGCGCCAAGAACGGCAGTATTTCCGCTAAGTAATTTGGATGGTAGAAGCTTAACTTTATTTTTGAAAATATTTAATAAGCTTTCTTCCAGATATTTTTGAGTCGGCTTAAAAATTAAATCGCCCGATGCAGCAAGTCCGCCAAAAAGAATAATAGCTTCGGGACTGGTATAAGCCACTGAATCAGCTAATTGAGATCCTAATACCTTTCCTGTATATTCAAATGCATCCAGAGCAATTTGATCACCTCTCATAGCTGCGTCATATATAATTTTTGATGTAAGATCATTAAAAGAAATTGACCTTAATTCGCTCGGCTTATTACTGTCGCATAAAAGTTCAAATACAGTTCTCTTAATTCCACTGGCAGAAGCATAAGTTTCCAGGCATCCTTTTCTTCCGCATCCGCATTGCCTTCCGTTTGGATCATAAATTGTATGTCCAATTTCTCCTGCAAAACCATCATCGCCATAAATCAATTCGCCGTTTGAAACGATACCGCTACCTAAACCGGTTCCAAGAGTTATAACAATAAAATCTCTCATTCCTTTTGCAGCACCAAATTTCATTTCACCTATGGCAGCAGCGTTTGCATCGTTGGTAATGGCAGCCGGCAGCTCGGAATATTTTTTAACAATTTCAATTACTTTTACTAACCCCCATTTTAAATTCGGCGGATACTCAACTGTACCTTTATAGTAGTTTGCATTTGGTGCGCCGATTCCAATTCCAACCAACTCATAATCATTGGTATATTTATTAAAGTCCTCATTTATCTTTTTAAACAAACGGTCGAAAAGTAACTCTGCTTTTTCATGAGAATTTGTGAGAATAGATGATTCGTAAACGAGGCTTCCTTCTTTATCAACGAAACCAAAGACAGTATTTGTTCCGCCAATATCAATACCGACGGCAACATTTGTTTTTTGCATGTACTCGCTTCCTATTATAATTTATATTTCAATTCAGTCATTTAAATATTTAATTAGCTAATGCCGGCTTATATCCTTTGAATCCATAAAAAGCTATATACAGATAGCATAGAACCGGGATAAAGAAAGCATGGTGAATTCCTATATTATCTGCAAAGAAACCTTGCAGTACCGGTAACAAAGCGCCGCCAACAATTGCAGTACAAAGGATTCCGGAAGCTTGTCCTGTATGTTTGCCAAGTCCGTCAATAGCTAAAGTAAAAATTGTTGGGAACATAATTGAGTTGAATAAACCAACCGCAAGAATTGTCCACATAGCAAAAGCGTTAAAAGTTAGCATGGAAATTATAACCAGCACGGCTGCGCATAAAGCAAATATAGATAAAGTTCGTGCCGGCTTATTTTTCCCAATATTAAAAGCAAAGAAGTTTAACACAACAAATAAAAGAAATGTTAAAGTCTTGCTTATTGAACCTAAAGAAAAGCTTGAGAGATTTTGATACTCTTTTGTAATATACAATCCCAACACAATTGCAAGCAGAAGTATAGCAGCTAAATACATATATTTCTTTTTATTGTCCGTAATATCCGACAGCAGGATAGAACCAAAGAATCTGCCAATCATAGCTCCACCCCAATAAAGGGCAACATATTTCCCGGCTTCGGCGGGAGTTAATCCTGCAATAAATGGCTGTCCCAAATAATTAACAAGAAAGGAACCAACAGATACTTCGGCGCCGACATAAACAAAAATTCCAATTGCTCCAAGCACTAAGTGACTGTAACCCCAGGCGCTGGTATGTAAGTGATGTAAGTTTTGCCCTTCTCCGCCGGAAGAAGCGATATCAGATGCTTCTATTTTGGGAAGCTTAATTATCGCAAACATAGCAGCTATAGCGAACAATACTCCTGCCAGCCATAAATACGGCACCTGAACTGCACTGGCTTGTGCTAGTCTATATGCGGTTACTTCACCCGGCAGCATTGCCTTTAATTGTTCTGCCGTTTTAACAGCAAGTGTAAGTATTAGAAAAGAACCAATCAAAGGAGCTATTGTTGTTCCAAGTGAATTGAATGCCTGTGTCATGTTTAACCTGCTTGATGCAGTTTCCGATTTTCCCAATATAGCTACATAAGGGTTGGCTGCTACTTGAAGCAAAGTTATACCGGATGCTAAAATAAATAATGCAGCTAAAAACATAATGTATGATTGATAACCGGCAGCAGGATAAAATAAAAGGCATCCGACACCTGCGGTTATTAATCCTATCACAATACCATTTTTGTAACCTATCTTTTCAACCAAAATTCCTGATGGCAGTGAGATTATTGCATATGCTGTAAAGAAACTGAATTGAATTAGCATTACTTGAGTATAGTTCAAAGTAAATACTGATTTTAAATGAGGAATTAAAATATCATTTAAGCAGGTAATAAATCCCCACATAAAAAATAATGTTGTTAACACAACCAAAGCAGGAGTATAATTTTTATCTGTTCGGTTAGTTTGATTATTAATATTTACCGTTGTGCTGGTTACTCCCATTTATTTTCCTTTTTATGATTAATTAAAACAAAATTATTAACCGGTAACTGCGGTTGATTTTGGATTGAAAAGAATAAGAATTTTAATTTACAAATCTTCAATTACTTTGAATGGCTTTAATAAAATTTTTATAATGACACTATAAAAAATTAGTTCGAATAGAAGTGGCAAAATTTATGCCCGAAGAATCAAAAATCAATAAATATTTTTAATTATGCTTTTTAGAAATATATAAATAATAATACTTAAATATTGGAAGTATTATTCTATTATAATTTATTATTTTAATAATAGTGCTTTATTAAAATGATAAGTAATTAAAGCTGATTGTAATTTCATTTCTATTAAGATGAAGAGTGTTTGATTTGTAAGACTTGCAATAATTTTTGTAAGTTAATAATGATATGAAAAAAATAATCTTACAATAAAGGGAACCCGCTGAATGAAATATGAAAAACTTTTTTACATCGGGCTAAGTTCATTTTTAATTCTAGTGCTCATCTTCATTAGTTTCATACTTTCTCCGCTTTCTTCTAAAAGTCCAAACGCGAGTGTGGAAAAGAAAATATATTATGTAGATAATATCTCTTCCGCTCACAGAAAAGTAATTGAAAAATTTAATGAAAAATATAAAGGTCAGATAAAAGTAATCGCTATAAATCTACCTTTCGAAAAATTCAGCACGAATGAAAGAAAAGAGCTGCTTGCCCGCTATCTTCGCAGCAAGAGTGAAAGGATAGATGTATTCAGTGTTGACCAGATTTGGGTACCCAGGTTTGCTAAATGGGTTATTCCGCTTGGCAAAGCATTAAGCAATACAGAAAAGAAAATACTTTTAAAATATGCTATGCAGTCATGTGTTTACCAGGATACTATAGTTGCAATACCTATTTACATTGACTTATCAGTTTTGTTTTACAACAAGGATTATTTAAAGCAGCTGCCTGATTATAAATCAATAAAAAAGAAATTGGATGATTCAATAACCTGGAAGGATTTTTTAAGCTTAAATGATAGATTAAAAAACAGCGGCAGGCCGTTCTACATGTTTCAAGCAGATGATTTTGAAGGGTTGATTTGCCAATACTGCGAGCTTCTAAAAAATCAAAACCAATTAATGATTAAGAATGATTCCTTAAATGTAAACACACCCCAAGCTCATAAATCTTTACAGCTTTTAGTTGACCTGGTAAATAAATATAATGCATCACCAAAGGTAGTCTGTAATTTCAAAGAAAATGAATGCTATCATTATTTCATGGAACATAAAGGAATTTTTTTAAGAGGCTGGTCAAGTTTTTTAAATCTTCATAAAACTTTTTACAAGAATGTTGACGCTTATAATGACCTGGGAATTGCTCCAACTCCTCATTTTGAAGGAACGAAACAAAGCTCTGTTTTCGGCGGCTGGAATTTGATGGTCTCAAAGTTTTCAAAAAATATTCCAGAGGCAATTACTTTCGTTAAATTTATGATTAGTGAAGAAGCGCAAAAAATCATGTACGAAGAAGGAGGATATCTTCCTATCAATACAAAAATTTATGCAGATACAGAATACGTAAATAGATTTCCAAAATTAAAATTTTATGAGAAGCTGCTAAAACAAGGTTTTCACCGTCCTTTCTTAAAAAATTATACAAATATATCGGACATACTTTCATATTATCTTCATCTCGCAATTAAGCAGGAAATAAGTGTTGAAGAAGCATTAACAAAAGCCACCGAGAAATCAAATTCGAATACTATTTTAATTAAGTAAACCAAATTAAAATTATGAGCAAGAAAAAAATATTTGAAAAGGTTAAAGAGTACCATTTTCAATTCAGGCATCTCACGGTATTGTTTGTTATAATATTTTCATTTCAGCTATTGGTATCTCTTATTAATAAATCTTCTATAAAAAGTTTTTTAGATAATACACAAGGCTGGTATCAAAAAGACTCCGCTGAGAAATTAGCCAACCTGACAACTACTTCGATTGAATTAATACTCGAAACAATAAATCCTAAAAGAGAAGTTACTGAAGAGGAATCACAAAGAATCATTCAATCTTTTAACATAATTTTCAGTCAGCAGGTTCTTCAGCATAATATTGATGAGATGTGTATTTTAATTAAACGCGACAATAAAGTTTATGCAATTGATGAAGGAAAAGATTTATACAAATTTTTATTTTCAAATATGTATAGATCAGCGGCTAATCAATCAGCACATATTGAAGCGGTTAAATTGTATGATAACATTGAACCGCAAATAAGTTCTTCAGAACAGATTCACTCCATTGTTACTGGAAAAAATACATTCAACACTTTTGTGCCTTTCGTTTTGAGAGGTGAATATATTGGTGCGGTGTACATTAAAAATACCCCGGATTTTACTTTTCTAACCAGCCAGATAGTTTCTAATTATGATGAAACTTCTGTTATTTATCTTTCTTTAATTTCGCTTGGACTTCTGGCAATGTATTTTATTTCTTCTTACACAGTCCGCGAAAGAGATGAAGCGCAAAAGCTTTTATTTACAGAGCATGAAATAAATTTGAAAAAGAAAATTAATTATGATAAAGAATTAGTCTTCACCAAAAGAATTTATCATACCCATCACAAGGCTGAAAAAGTAATGGGATTTATTAAAGGCGATTTGCAATTGTTATCTTCTGAAAACATAAATGAAATAAAATACCGGGTTACAAAATACGCCAACTTTATATCAAGAGTTATTTACGATATGAAATGGTATGACCCGCCGATTCAAACTATCCGCAATCAAATTTATAACACAAATATAAACGAACTTATAATGTTCTTAATTGATAATATCTTTTTAAGGACTTCAAAGAAAAGCGGTTCCTACGAAATAAGGCTTGACCTTGATGAGTTCCTTCCGGTGGTGCATATAAATGAGTTTGTGGTTTGGGAAATTCTTGAACCGTTAATTCAGAATTGCATTGAACATGGGCGTAAATATAAATTAATTGTTACTGTTAGGACTAAATATTATCCTGAAAAAAATGAATCGAAGATATCCATAATAGATAACGGGCTAGGCATTGCCACTGAGTTTTTAGTCCCGAATGAAATTGGAATAAAGAAATTATTTCAGGAAAACATAACTTCTAAAGAATACTGAAATTCAAAATTCGGGCTATGGTTGTTATATTGCTTATGAGATTTGTAAAAGATGTGGATGGCAAATTGATGCGGACAATCTTGACGAAGGCGGTTCAATTTTTACAATTATAATTAAACATCAATTATTAAGAAAGAAAAAATGCCGAGTACTATTCAAGTTTTATTAATTGAAGATGAAGAATTTGACGTTAACCGGGTTTTGAAAACTATTCAGCCGTTTTCAAATAGAATTAATGTTGCTGAAATCTGTTCGGATGGAAATGAAGCTTTAAAGATTCTTGAAAAATCAAAAAACAAGTTCAAGTTTGATATTGTTATTATGGATTTCCAGATTGCAGGCGGCATAATGGGTGAGAATCTTATTCAAGAAATTAAGAGTTTAGATTCTTCAATCCAGATAATTGTTATTACAAAGATGACCATTAACATTACCGATTTTAATTTTGCGAATAAGCTTATCAAAGCCGGTGCTTACTGGTATTGTACAAAATATCCGGGAGACATTGAAGATTTTATTTACCAGCCGACAGATTTCATTATAAGTCTTATTTAATGCTTATGAAAAATGCATAATGGAAAGAGAAACGTTACGGTCAAATCAAAAGCTGATTAAGAATGTTGAAGATATTTTAAATCAGAGAAAAATAGTTGGTGAATCTCAAATCACTACAAGCATGAGGGAAAATATTAAGAAATATTCTCAAAGCAATATCAATATTTTAATTAGAGGAGCTTCGGGAACCGGGAAAGAATTAGTTGCTTACAATATTCATTATAGAGGGCCGAGGAAGCTTGAAAATTTTGTCGCTATAAATTGCGGCAGCCTTCCTCATGATCTTGTTGAAAGCGAATTATTCGGATATGAAAAAGGTGCATTTACAGGAGCTGATAAAAAGAAACTTGGCTTATTTGAAATTGCCGACAACGGAACAATTTTTCTTGATGAAATTACAGAACTGCCTTTATCGGCTCAAGTAAAATTATTAAGAGTCATTCAAGAAGGTGAAATTGAAAAGATAGGCAGAACAGAAAAGATAAAAGTTAATGTTAGAATTCTCGCCGCCACAAATAAAAATATTGAAGAAGAAGTTAAAGCGAAAAGATTTAGAGAAGATCTTTATTACAGGCTTAATGTAGTCCCGATTTATGTTAATGAATTGATAGATAGAAAAACCGATATACCGATTTTAATTGAACATTTTATGTCCCTTTACAGTGTTGATATGGGAAAAGAAAAACCGGTTATAACCCCCGAAGCAATGAAGTTTTTAATTAACTATAGATGGCCGGGCAATGTAAGAGAATTAAAAAATATTGTACAAAGATTATTATTCTCCGGTGAAAGTAAAATTACTCAATCCATTGCTGAATTAGCTGTGGGTCTTTTCGATCAAATTAAAGATGATAGGGGATTGGAAATCATGTTTGAAGAAAATGAAGTCCCGTTAAATCAAATGGAAAAAATGATAAGAGAAAAATATTTTCGTTACATAAGAAATAAAACTTCATCTGATACTGAGGCTGCAAAAAAATTGGGATTGGCACCTTCAAACTATTATCGAATGGCGAAAGAGTTGGGATTAAAATAACCTAATGCAAAATTACAAGATTAAAAAATTTCAAGATTGAACGATTAATTTTATAAACTTAAACATGAACTTACTCTTGAACAATATTTTCAGTTTATCTTCGTTAATTTGCTAGTCTTCAAAAAAAGAAGTAATTGATTTCTTTTCGACACAACTTCATTGTGAACTAAATCAGTATGAATAAATACCAATCTATTGTTTATTAAATCATCCGGCTTTAATTCTTCTTCTTCGGATTTAAAATAAGAAGTTCCCCATCCATCTAAATCGTTCATAAGACTTTCAGATTCATTTTTTGTTCCGCCGCTGTCTGTGTAAATATCAATAAACTTTCCGTTATAAGTTTCAATCCAATTAGAGAATTTTTCAGTTTGACCATAGAGAGCGTCAAATAAAATGACATCGGAAATGTTTGGCGTTAATCCGCCTCTCATTAAACAGAATGAAATTACGTGGTATGCACCGCTGTGTCCTGCCAATATTATGTTTCCTATGTTTGGAGAGTTTAACTTTCCTTTTTCAACTAAAAACTTTACGACATCGTTAATTAAATTCTTTAGTCCGTCTTTGTCTTCCATCTTGCCGCCGAAAGAATCAGGTGAGTTTTTAGGCCCTTCCGGGAAAACAAATATTGCATTTACATTGCTTACCGAAAATTGTTTAATAAGATTAAATTGAGCGCAGGCACTGTCTATGTTATTGCCCCAGCCATGAAAATAAACTACGAAATTGGTTGAGCCATTTTCTTTAAATCCTTTGGGAATAAAAATCGCAACGCTGCTGTCATTATAATGATCTTGAAAAGAATAAGTTTTGCCATCATAAACATGTCCATTGATTCTTTCAGAATCCGGGAAAGGAGCAGATGAAAATCCCTGCACAAACATTTCTCCGAGATGTTTATATCTTTCCGTCATTGACTGAGAAAATGATAAGCTTGTTAAAGTGAAAATTAATATGAATGCTTTAATGAATTTAAGTTTCAAAGGAACCTCTTGGTAGAATTTTATTATTAAATTTTTGTTTTGAAATAGAATAACATTCCGGGATAATCTTCACAATGCCTATGAACATTCATTTTAATTCGTAATAAGTATATGTAAACTCTATTGATTCAACAGCTATCTCATTGTTTACTGATTTTAATTCAGCCACAGTCCAATTTACCGGCCAGGCATTAATGAATTTCCATGTTTTAATTGCCGCACCATTCTCATTAGTCAATTTTAGAATGATATCCCTAGTTGAAATCTTTGCTGCCAGGTTTCCATTAAGAGTATCATTGCACCATTTTGCAAGTTCAGAGTTTACAGAAATCAAACCTCTTTTGAGGACAAGGTTTGAATATTTTGCTTGCTTAGGAAGTTGAAATTGAAACTTATTACTCCCATCTTACGATGTTTTTTCAGTTTCTGTTTCACTTGATAATCCGCTGACTTCCTGGAATGAGGAATCAACATCTTCCAAATTTTCTGATAAACTTAATTGAAAATAAAATGCTGAGTTTGGAAAACTATCCATATGTACTGCCTTGAATTTTGTATAAGCTAAAAGTTATTTTTTTTTGCTCTATTGACTTTTAACTTATTAAAGAGGTTTTACTACTTTATTTTTAATAACATCGTATATATTATTTATATTAAAGAACATTGTATTTGTTAAAAATATCTTTTCAGGTATAAAATATTTCTTCAAATATTTATAACCATATTCACCTTTTTTAACTTCACTAACAAATTTCAATATGTTGGGGAGTAGTTCACTTTCTTTTATTTCAAGAGTATCAACTACTTCACCTAATCTTCCCTTAAAAATAAAAGATTTATTCTTCGGTCTTTTACTAACTCTTTCTGATTTAATAAACCATAAATTCGCTTTTATCTTTGAGGCGTGAACATAAAATTCAATCCAGCCAATAATTTGATTTAGTTCCCATCTTGAGAGTCCCTGTCTTTCTGCCCATCTATAATATCTATTCTTTTTATTTTCTTCATCTAAAAAAAATTTAAGTGTTCTTCATCAGTGACTTGCTTCAAAAAAGCCTTTTCGTGTCTTTCATATTCTTCTTTTATATCTTCACGATATTGTTCTTTTGATTGTCGATAAATTGGGATATAAAATATAGTTTCTTCAGTAAACATATTTGATATTTAAATTGAGTTAGTTTAACTAATTATATTATTGTATAAAAGTTATTATGTAAAGAAAATTATTATTTAAATGATTTTATAAATTTTTATCTCTCATATAATTTCTTCATTTTTTTAATCAAATGAAATAAAGTATAGTTTTTTTGCAAACCTCTTATTAAAATAATAAGCATGCTTTATTAAGTTAATAAGAAAAATTTCACTCTCTTCAAAATGTTATCTGAATAAATCAAAAATCGCAAACTAAGTCTCCAACTCTCTTTGGCACTTCAATTGTCTATGTAATGTGCTATTTGTTGGTTCATCAATAATTGTTAATGCTAAAATATTAACAAAAATGAGAGTTTATGAGGAAATTTTTACTATTATTTCTATTTCAACAACTTTTATTTAATTCTCAGATTTTATACTCGCAAACCGCAACTCTTGAAGCAACTCTCAAGCTTGAGAATGTTGAAGGAATTGCAGTTCCTTATCAAAGCGGAATGCCGCTCCCTTCATTTGAAAAACAAAATCATAAAATTATTGATCTTGCCGGTACATGGAAAAAAGAACGTACCACAGCAAATGACAACATAACTTTAGCTAAAAGAGATTCGGCAGGTTATGCAAATTTAATTAATGAAGCTGGTGGAAAATATTTGCCGGATTATAATGATTCAAGTTGGGCAGATAAAGAACTTCCTGCGGTTGAAAATATAATGCATACATATCCTAATGTTCCTGAATATTTTAACGATGGTGTTTGGTATAGGAGAACATTTAATGTTGGTACTGCAGACTCTGGCAAGTTTGCTAAAATAATTTTCCTATGTGCTAATTATGTAGCTGATGTCTGGATAAACGGAGAATATATTGGCTATCATGAAGGCGGCTACACTCCATTTGCATTTGATGTTTCATCACATCTAAAATATGGACAGACAAATGTCATTGCTGTACGAATAGATTTAATCCAATGGAATAAAAGAAATGATATTGTTCCTTATAAAGCTCCCGATTGGTTTAATTACGGTGGGATAATTCGTGATGTTTATATTGAATTTACAAACCCCGTTTCAATTGTTAGGAATGACATTGTTCCTATAGATATTGATGGAAATCTACAATCAACAATTGTACTTCAAAACAAAAATAGCTCTGTTTCAAATGCAGACATTACATTGCAAGTTTTTGAAGCTGCGATAGATTCAAATAATATAGAAACAGACTCTTCATTTGAACTAATTGGCAGTGAAGTTTCAATCTCCGGTACGAATCAGATCTCATTAACAATTCCAGTTGATTCAATTTCTGTATGGCGAACTTCAATTAAAATAGAAAGTCCAAAGCTCTGGACTCCCAAAAATCCCAACTTATATATAATGAAAGTAACTGTTAAAGAGGGAAGCGATGTTGTTGATGAATTTAGTTCGCAGTTTGGAGTAAGGACTATTGCCACATATGGAAACAAAGTTCTGTTAAATAATAGAGTTACATTTTTTACGGGAGCCGCACGCCACGAGGATCATCCCATCTATGGAAGAAGCTTGCCTCATGAAGTTATCTTCAATGATTTAAAAATTGTAAAAAGCCTGAATGTTAATTTATTACGAACTGCACATTATCCAAATGATCCCTATACATATTTGATTTTAGATAGGCTTGGTATAGCCGCAATGGAAGAAATTCCTGTTTATTGGTTTGATGAAGAAGAACCATGGAACATTCAAAACAACATCAGAAAAATTCATATCCAGATGTTTAGAGAAATGGTTTACAAAGATTTTAACCGTCCTTCAGTTATTATCTGGAGCACTTCAAATGAATGTCATGAAGAAACAGGTAGATTAGTTTATAATCAAATGGTAGTTAACGACCATTCGCAAAATTATGAAGATGAAAGATTAATTTCGCAGTCGCCTGCTGCAGATAATCCAGGTGCTGCGGATGTAACTCAAGGTCCGGTTGATGTAGCCGGGTGGACAATGTATTTCGGAATTTTTCATGGTTCAACTTACTATGGCGGAACTGTAAATTTTATGCTTCAAGCGCAAAGTAATTTCCCTGACAAACCAATACTTGATACTGAATTTGGATATTGGTCTTCTGAAGATGGTTCAACAACTAACGATCAGGTAACGGTTTTTAACGAAACATTTAAAGCATTCAAATTTTTTGCGGTACTTAATTCAAATGGTACAGTAAATACTAATGGCTCTTTAATTGGTTGCACCTGGTGGTGTGTGTTTGACTGGTATACTGCAGGCCATCCAAATGGTTATCAAAGTATGGGATTGTACTCAATGGATAGAACAGTTGGAAAACAGGTTGCTTCAACACTTCGAAATGCTTATCTGCCTTATTATAAAATGAATGGTGTGGTTGTTGGGGTTAATGATAAAAGGCTTATAAATAATTTACCAGCTAAATTTGAATTAGCACAAAATTATCCGAATCCATTTAATCCCACAACTAAAATAAGATATGAAATTCCAGCCCCTCCAAACCTCCCCAATGGGGAGGCTTTAGTGCAGCTTAAAGTTTATGACATACTTGGAAGAGAAGTAGTTACTTTAGTAAACAAAAAACAACAGCCAGGCAATTACGAAGTTGAATTTAATGCTAAAGAATCAAATAGCAATATTTCATTACCTAGCGGAGTTTATTTCTATCAGTTAAAGGCGGGTAGTTATATTGAAACTAAAAAGATGCTGCTTTTAAAATAAGTCTATAAAACCTCGGAGGTTTAATAGATTATAAAAGATAGAAATATGGGGCAATCCTAAAATTTTTTATTTATTAAATAAAAAAGTTAAACCTCCGAGGTTTGGTTAAAGTGAATTTGATGTTTTATTAAATCAATAAATCGAAATTATTATTTCAATAAAATTGATATTCAATTTAACCGGTAAAGTAATATAAAATAAAAAATTTAGATTGATTTTTTAATGGCATTGTTTGTGTCGTTTATACAAGCAAAAATTTTCGAAAGTTAAAAATTGTCTGATAATTTTTCTCTTTTAGACAGCTTAATTTTAATCATATACCTAATCGTAATCTTGAGTGTAGGATTCTATTCTTCCAGAAAAAAAGAAAAAAATTTCTCTGACTATTTTCTATCCGGTAAAAATGTTGGTTGGTTTGCAATTGGGTTATCAATATTTGCCACAAACATTTCCAGCGAACATTTCATAGGGTTAGCCGGATCAGGTGCAACAAGAGGGCTTGCTGTTGCACAATTTGAATTGATGGCCATTTTTATTTTAATAATACTTGGCTGGTTTATAGCCCCGATATATCTTAAGTCCGGTGCAGCAACTGTTCCTGAAATTATTGAAAAAAGATTTGATGTTAGAAGCAGGAAATTTTTATCAGGGTTATCAATCGCAATTTATATAGTTACAAAAATTACGGTCACTCTATTAGCCGGCGGCATTTTGTTTTATAAAATATTTGGATTCAGCATTTATACTTCAGCAATTATAATAGTGCTTATTACCGGTGTATATAGCGTTATTGGTGGGGCGACTGCAGTTATTAAAACACAGGTTGTTCAAGCAATATTATTAATTGTCGGCGCAGTAACATTAACTATCTTTGGCTTGTATGCAGTTGGTGGTTATTCAGGGCTTCATGCTAAATTACCTGCAGAATATTTCACGATGTTTAAGCCAGCTTCCGATCCGGAATTTCCATGGACCGGGATTATTTTTGGTGCACCTATTATCGCATTCTGGTATTGGTGCACAGATCAATATATTGTTCAAAGATTGCTTGGTGCTAAGTCAATTGAAGAAGCACGCAGGGGCTCATTATTTGCAGCTCTTTTAAAAATCTTACCATTATTTATTCTTGTTCTTCCCGGCTTAATTGCATTTGCATTATTTCCTGGAATTACTGGAGATGATGCCTATCCTGTTTTATTGGCAAGTAACATTTTACCGGTTGGAATAAAGGGATTGGTTGTTTCCGGTTTATTAGCTGCAATTATGTCTTCACTTTCCGGCGTTTTTAATACTACTTCAACTTTATTTGTAAACGACTTTTATTTACCAAAACATAAAAATGCCAGTGATAGAAAATTAGTTTTAATTGGAAGGTTATCTACAACTGTTATAGTTGTTACGGCGATTATTTGCGTTCCGCTAGTAAAATTAATAAGCACACAAATGTATTTATTTCTGCAGAGTGTTCAGGGGTTTATTAGCCCACCAATTACAGCAGTATTTATTTTCGGCCTGTTGTTTAACAGAATCACCAGTAAAGCAGCATTTTGGACTCTTATAATTGGTGAAGCAATTGGGTTAAGCAGATTATTATCGGATCTATTAGTCAATATTGGATACACAACAAACAGTATTCTGATGGCTTATTCAAACATAAACTTTTTACATTTTGCAATTTTATTATTTGTAATTTGTTCAGCTATTTTATTTTCAATTAGTTATGCTGGTGAAAAATCTCTGTCATATAGAATGGGAAGCCTGCAATATTCATTAAAAGAAAGTTTCTCTGATTTCTTAGTTACTTTTCCTGCCTTTAACAAGGTTAGGACATACAGAACAAATCTACTTATGTCAGGATTTATACTTCTGTTAATTTTTGGTGTTTGGAGCTTATGGAGTTGAAATTAAATTGAGTCAATTTTATTTAAATAACATAAATCGGTCTTGAGGTAAGAGGATTAGTATGATAGGCTGGTTTAATTTACTAATAAACTAACAAGAGAGGAAAGTTATGAGAAAACTTTTCATTTTTTTATTTGTTCTTAGTTTAGCTGGATTCGTTCCTGCACAATGGGTAGTACAGTCTTTTGATAATGCACCCGGGGCATTCTTTCTTGATCCGGCTGTAGTGAATAGTAATTATTTTACGGATGGGGATACTTCTGCGTATATGAAGTTATCAAGCGATGCAGATCACTACGAAGGGACAGGGGCAAGAAAAATAGATTACAATTGTCAAGCTAAAGATTCTTGGGGAGGTTATTTAGTTCGAACTACATATATACCTGGTCAAGTTGATAGCATTCCTTATATTGATTTATCTGCAGGAACAGAATTAAGCTTTTGGTATAAAATTCTTACTCCTGCTGATACTAGCCAGGATGGTTCAGTCTTCACTGAAATTAAGCTCGCTGAATATGATAAAGATGGCAACAGAGATGAATGGGTTCACCATACAGATATAAATTACTTTGATAATACCGGTCAATGGATAAAAGTTACAATGCCTTTAGTTGCTAATGATGACAATACTTTAGGCTTTGCTTATGATGGTAGTTTATCAGGTGGTGATGGCGTGTTGCAATTAGATAAAATAAAAGGTTTTGAAATGTCGATTGTTTATCTAACCGGCGGCGGCGGAACACCAACTCCAACAGCAAAAGGTTCAGTCCTTATTGATAATCTTCAATTAACAGGTACTTATTATCATCCATTCACAACTTTTGATGATACTACAGGATTGTTTGATGCTTTTGATTGGATGCAATTTGAAAATGATGCTTCAAAAGAAGGATCAATTGGTTTGAGCATCAATACTACCGATAAAGTTGAAGGAACAGGCTCCTTACAGATGGATTATACTGTAAATTGTTCTGAGACATGGGGTGGTTATGTTAATATGACTCACCATTTTGATGCAGTGCCGGATAGTTTTGTTGAAAGAACTGCATTAGTGCTTTATATTAAAAATAAAACTCCACATACTGGTACTGCAAATCGATTGACAATGAGATTTACTCTTACCGAAAATAGCACCGGAGTAGATGAAGATTGGGTTTGTGAAGTTCCAATTGATTTGAGTCAAGCTTCTGATTGGACGAGATATTATTTCCCATTAATTCAAGACACAGTCTATACTGATAATGATGGCCACATGCATTTTCCAGCTCATGGTTTTGCGGAACCCTGGTGGAATGAGACAGGCGATAAAAAATTCGATAAGGCGTTTTTAAATGCCTGGAAAATAGAACTTTCCGGTGGCGGCAGTCCTGAATATGGTGCTCAAGGTGAAAAGTTTACTGGCACTTTATTATTTGATGTATTACAGGAGTCCGGATATGAATCTGCTGATCATACTCCTCCCGTTGCCCCTGAAAACGTTAGTGTTGTAAAGGGTTCTTATACTAATCTTGTTACCTGGACGGATGTTCCTGGAGAAAAAGGTGAAACTTATAACGTATATGCAAGCAAAAGTGCAATAACAGATGTAAATGCTTCGAACGTTGATGTGGTTGCATTAAATGTAGCTGAAGATGTACAGGCTGCTGATCATGTTATTTTAGCGCCATTAAATGATCAAGATGTAACATATTATTATGCTGTTCAGTGCATTGATAGTCGTGGTAACATTGGCCCTGCAGCTGCAACGTCAAGTTCTGTAACAAATACAGCTCAAGGTGTTTCAGTAATTCACTGGGGCAAACCAGCTAATTTTGCTGCTGACGGCGATTTAAGTGATTGGTCAGATGTAAAACCCTTTAGAATGTTTCCAAGTGATGGTTCAGGTACAGTTGTAGCTAATACAACTATAGATGGAGATGCTGATTGTTCCTGTGAAGCATATTTAGCTATGGATAGTGATTCTTTATATGTAGCATTTAATGTTACAGATGATCAGGTTTCAACAGATGTATCCACCGATTCCTGGATGAATGATTCCCCGGATTTATTTTTAGGTTTATATCAATATCATGGGAAAACTCATGTAAATTATAAACGAGGCGCAACTCCTGATTATCATGTTAGATTTAATAAGGAAATGTTACGTGGTGATAATCCTGGTGCAGACAGTTTGCTTGTTCCTGGCCCAGCTTATTATTGGGAAGAAAATTTCCCATTAGGTTACATTGTTGAAGCAAAAATTGCTTGGGCTGATCTAGCAGCTAAAACCGGTGATGCATTGTTCGTTCCTAAAGAAAGCATGAGTGTTCCGATTGACTTTGAAATAAATGATGCGGATGGCGCACCTAGAACCGGTCAATTAGATTATTCAAAATCTGCTGAAGGTAATTCTTATGCTGATGCTACATTATGGTCATATACTTTCATTGGCGACAAACCGGTTGGAGTTAATGATAAACCAGCAACAGTTAATCAGTTCAGCCTGGAACAGAACTATCCAAATCCGTTTAACCCAACGACGAAGATTAATTATTCTATTGCTAGGCCTGGTCTAGTAAGTGTTAGAGTGTATGACATACTTGGACGCCAGGTAGCTCAATTGGTAAATCGTAATCAAAGTGAAGGTTCATATTCAGTTGACTTTAATGCAGCTAACTTATCTTCCGGCGTTTACATTTATCAAATTCAAAGTGGATCATTTACAGCAACTAAAAAAATGATGCTGCTTAAGTAATTATAAAATATAAATTGGGGCAGTCGTAATGACTGCCCTGTATTTTTTTCGTTAATGTTAATGAATTTAAATCTATAAATGATGAGAAGACCTTTTATGTACTTTCAATTATTGCTTGTAAATGTTAGTGTTTAATCTCTCTTAAAAATTTTAAGTTGAGCATTGAGAATTGAACATTTTAAATTTTCTCAATACCAGATATTCAATTCTCAATATTCAATGTCCGTAATGCGTTAAAATTTTTTTATTAAAATGAATATTCAAAAAAATATGTGGCAAGTCTTATGAACAGTATCTTACTATTTTTTCTATCAAGGGTTACAAAAAAAATATTTAATCTACTTTTAATTCTAACTTTGTTAATACCCGCTGCAACTCTATTAGCCGGAACTACAGGAAAAATTTCAGGCAAAATATTAGACAAAGAAACCAGCGAGCCAATATTAGGTGCTAATATTGTAGTGGAAGGTACCTACTTTGGTGCTGCAGCCGATGCCGATGGATATTATTTTATAAATAATATCCCGCCCGGGAAATATAATATAATAGCAAGCGCAGTTGGTTATCACAAAGTAAGAATTGAAAATGTTAATGTTAGAATTGATTTAACTACTGAGCTTAATGTCGATCTTACTTCTGAAGCTGTGAATATAGGCGAAGTTGTAATTCAAGCTAAAGCCCCAATGATAACAAAAGATTTAACATCATCTGCAGCAATAGTTTCATCCGAAGATATAAAGATGATGCCGGTTGAAAACATTCAGCAGGTTATTAATCTGCAGGCGGGAGTAGTTGATGGCCATTTCAGAGGAGGAAGGTCTAATGAAGTTGCGTATTTAGTTGATGGAATTCCCGTGAATGATGCTTTTAACGGAAGTTCAGCATTAACCGTTGAAAACAATTCTGTTAGAGAGCTTGAAGTTATAAGCGGAACATTTAATGCAGAATACGGCAAGGCACTTTCCGGAGTAGTAAATATTGTTACTAAAGATGGAACTCAAAAGTATGAAGGTTTTGCTTCAGCTTATATAGGCAATTACTTTACAACTCATAATGATATTTTTTATAACTTGAATAAATTCAATACAGCAGGCCCAAAGGACTTACAATTTGGATTAAGCGGCCCTACAAAAATTATGAACGGTTTGACATTTTTCTTAACCGGCAGATACTTTAAAGATAATGGTTATATGTATGGTAGAAGAATTTATAATACTTATGATAGAACTGCAATTGTTCCTGATCAAAGCCATCCTGAAAATTTTATAAATAGGAATACCGGAGATAGTGCTTATGTAGCCATGAATCCTGAAGAAAATAAATCTTTTAATGGAAAGCTTACCTACAGTCTGCAAAGTTGGAAGTTTAGTTATAGTTTCTTCTGGGATAATCATTGGAATAAATATTATAACCATGCATTTAGGTTGACTCCTGATGCTATCAAAAATCATTACCGAGCTAATACAAGTAATAATTTACAAATATCCTTTTTTCCTACCCAAAGCACTTATGCCAGTCTAAAATTAGCGACAAACTTAAATAAATATGAAGGTTATTTATATGCTAATGAACTGGATCCACAATATGTTGACCCCAGCCTTTCTTCTCCGCTTTCAAGTTATACATTTAATAATGGAGGGGAAGAAACAGATAGATATAACAGATATACCCAAACAAATATTGCAATATTATCTATTGAATCTCAAGTAAGTAAAGAACACAAAGTTAAAATGGGATTTGAATATACAAACTATAAAATATTTAATGAATCAAAAAATCTATTGAACTTAACAGATGGCCAAATATTACTTGACCCAAATGGAAATGCTATAGTTGATCAATACGGACAGTCAATTCCAATATTTACTCCAGGTTACAGTTTACCGGGGACACAGGATCATGAAAAATATACCAGGAAGCCATATGAATTTTCTGCTTATATACAAGATAAAATGGAATATGACATAATGATTATTAATGCAGGTGTAAGATTTGACTATTTTAATCCCAATACTGTCTTACCTGTTGATATTAGAAATCCTTTAAATAACCCAAACTTTCCCGGGGCATTTAAAACAAGAAAAGCAAAAACAGAATATCAGGTAAGTCCGCGATTAGGTGTTTCTTTCCCTATCACTAGTGAAGGAGCAATTCATTTTTCTTATGGACATTTTTTCCAGATTCCTACCTTTGATGTACTTTATTCTAATAGTGCTTATGTGGTAAATCAAGGAACAGGCTTAAGTTCATTGATTGGGAATCCTGAATTAAAAGCTCAAAAGACAGTGAAATATGAACTTGGTATACAGCAGGTTCTTTTTCCAAATATTTCTGTAGATATGTCCGTTTATTATAGTGATATTAGAAATCTTTTAGGTACCGAGGTGTTATCTACATACGAAGGATTCCTTTTCGGAAGATATGTTAATAGAGATTATGGCAATGTAAAGGGAATAGTACTAACTTTTGAAAAAAGATATTCAGATTTATTTAGTGCAAAAGTTGATTATACTTACCAGGTTGCCCAGGGAAACGCTTCTGATCCTTTATCTACTTATAATAACCAATCTTCCGATCCGCCTGTTGAAGAAACTAAAAAAACTGTTCCATTAAATTGGGATCAGTCTTCCACATTAAATATCTCTTTAACTGTCGGGGAACCTACTGATTGGACAGTAGGACTCATTTATAGTTATGGTTCCGGTACACCTTATACTGAAGAACCAAAATATACTAATGGGCTTCTTTTTGAAAATAACGGAAGAAAGCCTACTACCATGAACGTGGATTTAAAAGCTACAAAAAATTTCGATATTCTTGGCCTATCATTTAATACTTATCTTCTAGTTTATAATTTATTTGATATTAAAAATGAATATGGGGTTAGTGCATCTACCGGCCGGGCAGGTGTTGATTTAGATGCTCAAGAATATACAGGTATAATCTACGGTCTTAATACTAAAGATGAATATCTTTTAAACCCACAAAATTATTCTGCCCCAAGACAAATAAGGCTTGGGTTTGGTGTAGGATTTTAATTTATATGGAGCTAGAAATGAATAGAAAGTTAACTTTATTAATTTTGATTTTTTTTATGAGCATATCAATTTTTGCTCAAGTAGATATTCAAACCGAAAAATATAGAAACGAACCCTTAGGGGATAAGACTTACCGTAAAAAAGGTATTATGGATGGTAATCTTATCAGAACAATATTCAGAAATGATGGAGAAGTTGGAACCTGGCCTGATAGGCCGTCGGGTGAATGGCCTAAAGGAAGCGGCCATGATTATATTGACGGCTGTACACCATTGGTAACCGCTGCAGTAAGAGCACCTGGTAATGGCCAAGTAGTCCATCCGGTAGAAACATCATATCGTGAAGAATATGATTATGACCCGGTAACAGGGCAAATATGGGATAATGAACCAGTTCCAGGATACAGTAACCCAAGTAATGAAGAGCCGGCAATAAGTACAAAGCCGGATACATGGCCGGATATGTGGCCCAGAGCTTTACCCAATATTACTGATGCTTGGGATGGCTATTGGTACGGATATTTTGGTAGAGGTGTTCAAAATGCAGACTTTGAAACTTTTTATGTAATGGATGATTCACAGGATAAAGAATTCGTCCGCGCACCGTATTCTTATCAACCAATTGCAACTCATTTAGATAGAGGCGGGCTTGGGCTTAGAATTGAAGTTAGAGGTTTTCAATGGTCAGATGTTCATGCCGAAGATATTATATTTTGGCATTATGATATAGTTAATTTATCAGATTATGACTACGATTCGACTTACTTTGGATTTTATTGTGATACCGGTGTTGGTGGTGTTGATGATGGTGGAGATGATAATGCTTCTTATAATACCAAATTGGATATAGCATATGCGTATGATAGTGATGGTAAAGGAGTGCCTAATAACTGGAAAACAGGTTATGTTGGTTATGCTTTTTTGGAAAGCCCTGGAAATGGATTTAACGGAATAGATGACGATGAAGATGGAATGGTAGATGAGAGAAGAGATGATAATATTGATAATGATCATGATTGGGTACCATATACAGATCTTAACGGAAATGGTAAATGGGATACCGGTGAACCATTAAATGATGATCTAGGTAAAGATGGAGTCGGCCCATTTGATTTGCAATATGCTGGGCCCGATGAAGGTGAAGGAGATGGTGTTCCAACTCACGGGGAACCTAATTTTGATGAAACAGATAAAGATGAATCCGATCAAATTGGTTTAACAAGCTTAGCGATTGAAAGACTTAGTAATACTGCTCCTACTGCAATTTGGCCAAAGAACGATGAAGTAATTTATCAGCACATGCTTAGAGGTAGCTTTGACACTACAATTCAAAAAGCTAATATTCAAATTCTATTTGGCTCAGGCCCATTCCCATTAAAATCTACTCTCCGGGAAAGGTTTTCTGTAGCATTAGTGTTTGGAGTTGACTATAGCGATATGGCTTTTAATAAAGAAACAGTGCAGCAAATCTATAATGCTAATTATAACTTTTCCCAGCCGCCTTACAAACCTACTTTGCATGCTGTTGCAGGAAATAAAAGAGTATTTCTATACTGGGATAGTAAATCAGAAGCTTCTTATGATAGATTTCTAAAGAAATATGATTTTGAAGGATATATGATATATAGAAGTGAAGAGCCGGAATTTCAAGACATAAAAGTTATTACAGATTCTAAAGGAAATTCACTTTTTTGGAAACCAATTGCTCAATTTGATTTGGTTGATTCTATTAAAGGGCCGGATCCAATTGGAATAAACGGCGCTCACTTTTATAGAGGAGATGACACAGGCTTGCAGCATTCATTTGTAGATTCAACCGTTACGAATGGACAAACTTATTATTATGCTTGTGTGGCTTACGATAAGGGAGATCCCAATTATGGTACAACTGGATTAACTCCTACAGAAACAACCAAAATTATACAGCAAGATTTAGTTGGCAATATCAGATTTGTTGATATCAATTGTCAGGTTGTTAAGCCAGATGCCCCGGCGGCTGGTTATTTGCCACCAGAAGTGTCCGGCGATTTTAGTAAGGTAACTGAAGGTTTAGGTACCGGAAATATGGGGATTACTGTGCTAGATGGAACTCAAATTAAAGATGGGGCAACATATAAAGTTGAATTTACTTCAGGTGGGGACAGTTTAAAATATAGAACATCTTCTTATTCTATAATTAGGGAAATGGGAGTAAGTATTGATACATTGAATTCAAATATTGATTCCACAAACTTTGGAGCAGGTAAGTTTAGCCCGCCATTTGATGGTTTTGCAGTTTCAATTAATAATTACGATTCCGTATCCGTTAACCAAAGTAAGAGTGGCTGGATAAAAGGATTTAGCACGTACTCTATGCCTATCTCTGCAGATAATAGTAAACCAGCGTCAGATATCGCATGGCCTGCCAATTATCAGTTAGATTTTTTAGCAGATAAATCTAATAAATCAATAAACAACATGGCGATTAACTTTAAAGTTACAAACTTAAATACCGGTATGGAAGTCCCTGTATTTATTTTTGACAATAATAAAGATAAAGTATTTAGTTTAGGTGATGATATAGCACTTATTGAATATGAAGGTAATGTGCAAAAATTAACCTATAGAATCGGTTATTATAAGGATACAACTGCTGCTTTTACTGCTCCTCCGGTTGCCGGAGATATTTTCCGAATTATTACAAATAAACCTTTTAAAACAGGTGACTATTTCACCTTTACGACTAAATCATCTAAAGTTGACAATACTATTGCTAAATCTGGTTTGGATAAAATTGAAGTAGTGCCTAATCCGTATATTTCAACTGATAAATGGGAACAAAGAAATTTAAATCAAACTGGTAGAGGGGAGAGAAGGATTGACTTTACAAATCTTCCTGCAAACTGCACAGTTAGGATTTATACTATTACCGGGGCTTTAATTAAAACACTCCAAAAAGATTCATCCCCAACAAATGGCGCTTTAACCTGGAATCTAGTAACGGATGATGGGATGGACATTGCATACGGACTTTATATTTATCATGTCGATGCCCCCGGTATAGGTGAAAAAATCGGCAAATTTGCAATAATAAAGTAGAGATGGAGAATAAAATGAAAAATAAAATATTAACACTTGCTTTAATTATTATTGTAACAACGTCTTTATTTTCACAGAATGGTGTTACTAATGTATCTAAAAGAGGAACCTCTGCTGCTCCATTTTTGTCGATAGGACAAGGATCTAGAGCAATAGGAATGGGAAGTGCATTTGTTGCTATTTCAGATGATCCAAGTGCAATTTATTGGAACCCCGCTGGTATTGCAAAAATTCAAGGAGCCAGCTTTATTGTTGATCACACTAAATGGATAGCAGATTTGAATTATAATTTTCTTGCTATGACATACAGCCTCGGTGACTTTGGAACTATCGGTGCTAGCTTTACTACTTCAGATTATGGGGATATGAAAGTTACCACTGTTGATGCAGCCGGAAGGAACCGGGGAAACCTTTAATGTAGTCGATGCTGCTTTCAGCTTTGCCTGGGCAATTCAACTTACAGATAACTTTGCTATTGGTTTCAATCCAAAATTTGTTTACCAAGGAATCTGGAAAATGTCCGCTTCAGCATTTGCGCTAGATATGGGCGTTCAATATGTAACCCCTTTTGACGGGATTGTTCTTGCAATGTCAATTTCTAATTTTGGTACAAAGATGCAACTGCAGGGCAACTCTGCTTTAGTTTTATATGATCCGGATCCATCCAGTTCAGGAAATAACGGAAGTATTCCTGCTTATCTTCAAACTGATACATGGGAACTACCCTTAAACTTCCGTGTTGGTTTAGCTTACGAACCTATCAAAACCGATATGCATAAAATTACTCTTGCTTTGGATGCATTGCATGTTAGTGATAACTATGAGAGTGTAAATGTAGGTGGTGAATATACATTTAATAATTTCTTTAGTATTCGCGGCGGGTACAAATCACTTTTTCTGAAAAACTCAGAAGAAACATTCAGTCTTGGTGCCGGATTAAAGCAATTACTTTTGGGTAACGTTGCTGTTCAGTTTAATTATGCTTACCAGGACTTTGGAAGATTAAATAATATTCAAAAATTTTCTCTTGTTGTCACTTTTTAACAAGGGAAATTTATGAAGCATTTATACAATAGCGGAGATGATAAGTAATGAAATTTATTTTCTGTTTGCTCTTTTGTTTTTTTGTACTTTTACCGGGAATTAATTTTTCAAAAGATTTCAAAGGTGCTGAACTTAGAACGCTGGATTCTTATTTGTTTGGAAGGATTGAGGCGAGATACAAATCCACAAATAAAGAAGGCATTCTCGCTTCTTTCTTTACATATTTTGATGGAACTCCTACCGAACCATGGGCAACCTACAAATGGAATGAAATTGATGTTGAGATACTTGGCAGGTATAATAATAATGTTCAATTCAACACCATAACACCTGGGCAAGCATTTCATATTAGGGCTAATTATCTCGATTTTGATCCGTCACAAGATTATCATACTTATGCAATAGAATGGACTCCGGATTATGTTGCCTGGTTTATTGATGATGTAGAAGTTTATAAACAAACTGGAGATTTCGTAAAAACTCTTATTTATCCTCAAAAAATAATGATGAATATCTGGAATCCTGTATATGAAAATTGGGTTGGGGTTTGGAATCCTGATGTACTCCCTGCTTTTGCTTTTTATGATTGGGTAAGTTATTACTCATATACTCCCGGTTCAGGTGATTATGGTACTTCAAACAATTTTTCAATTCAGTGGAAAGATGATTTTGATTCGTTAAATACTGCAAGATGGGAAAAAGGAATTCATACTTTTGGGGGGAATAATTGTGACTTCATTGATGATAACTGTGTATTTAAAGATGGTAAAATGATTCTATGTTTAACTGATGCGTCCAATATTGGATTTGTTGATAAGACTAAACCCACAGTCCTTTGGGTAAGGGCAGATGATGAAAAGCATATCACTGTAAGATTTTCTGAAGCAATTAACAAAACAACTGCAGAATCAATATCAAACTATATTATCCAGAATGTTAAAATCGATAGCGTATCATTACAAAGCGATAACCGGACTGTTAAACTTTCGGTTACTGGTTATGATCTTTCCCAAAGCTACGGCTTAATTGTTATGAATATAAAAGATACTGCTTCGACACCAAACACAATGTCATTAAGGTCTCTTACAATAATCAATTCAGAACAATTATCATTTCCAATAAAAATAAATGTAGGCGGGGATTCAGCACAAGGATTTTTACCTGACCAGCTTTGGAATGAGAATAATGAATATGGATACATGGAAGGAAACTCCCTTGTTTATCCATTCACTCGTCAAATTAATAATACTGATCTTGATTCCGTCTATCTAAGCAGCAGGTGCGGTTTGAATAGCTATAGAGTAAGAGTACCTAATGGAAAATACAATGTAAGATTAATGTTTGCTGAAGAACGTCTTTCTGAAATTGGAAAAAGAATTTTTGATGTTTATGTAGAAGGAAATTTAATTGAAAATAATTTAGATATATACAGCCGCGTTTCAGATAATACAGCCTTTGATATTATTGCCGACAGCATTCAAGTCAATGATGGAATTTTGGAAATCAATCTATGCGCGGAAATAGATAGTGCGCAGCTTAACGGCATAGTGATTGAAGATTTAACTACCGGTTTAAATAATAGGATAAATAATGTTCCAAACCAATTTAAGCTTGAACAAAATTATCCTAATCCTTTTAACGGGATGACAAAAATAAATTACTATAATAATAAGCAGCAAAATTTAAAATTTATAGTTTATGATATTTTAGGGAGGCAAGTTTTTTTTAAATATTTAGGAATGCAGCAAAAAGGTTATAACCAGTTCACGTGGGATTCAAAAAATAGTGATTATCAAACCTTCAGTTCAGGGGTCTATTTCTACTCAATTGTTGGGGAAGAAATTTATTCAGTAAAGAAACTAGTCCTTCTAAAATAAATTTAGTTATCATTTCTTAGCATAAGTTTAGGAAAAGAAAAATGATTAAGTATATAAACATACTTTGGCTTTTTATGATATTATTTTTTTTAGGATGTAAAAATAATACAACAGAACCTTCCAGCCAGGATAAAGCAGGATGGAATTTAGTTTGGTCTGATGAATTTAATTATACCGGCTTGCCTGATTCAACAAAATGGGATTATGATGTTGGCGGTGACGGCTGGGGTAATAATGAACTTCAATATTATACTTTTAAAAGAGACAGCAACGCTCGCGTTGAAAATGGTAATTTAATAATTGAAGCAAGAAGAGAAATTGCCGGCAGCAATTATTTTACATCAGCAAGATTGTTAAGTACAAATACCGGCAACTGGACTTACGGCAGGTTTGAAGTTCGTGCAAAAATTCCCAAAGGAAGAGGAACCTGGCCTGCTATATGGATGCTGCCTACTAACTGGACTTATGGAAACGGCGGATGGCCTGATAACGGCGAGATAGATATTATGGAACATGTTGGATATGATCCTGGAGTAATTCACGGTTCTACTCACACCAATAAATATAATTGGAAAATTAACACCGGGAAAACTGCAACAATAAAAATCCCGGATGCACAAGAAGAATTTCATGTATATGCTCTTGAATGGTATGCAGATTCACTAAGCATTTTTGTTGATTCAACAAAATATTTCACTTTTAAAAATGAACACACCGGCTGGCAGGTTTGGCCGTTTGACAAAAATTTTCATTTCATTCTTAACCTTGCTATTGGCGGCAGTTGGGGAGGGCAGCAGGGAATTGACATGACAGCTTATCCTACTCAAATGCTTATTGATTATGTACGTGTTTATAAATGGAAGGAATAATTTATTTAATTATCATTTCAGTTATAAAATAAAAAGCCGCTAACTTAAGCGGCTTTTTAATTTAGGAAATGGTTAACTAATCCTACAACAATTTATTATCAATTATAATCAAAACAAATAATTATTTCATCAAAATCATTTTTTTAGTTGATATAAAATTCTGCCCTGAGTTTGAACCATCATTACCAACTGACAGAATATAAACATAAACTCCGCTGGCTAAGTTACTTGCATTGAAATTTACTTCATGCGTTCCGGCAGAAATTTTATTGTTTACCAACGTGGCAACTTTTTCTCCGAGTATATTGTGAATTGTTAAGCTGACAAATTGGTCGTTTGGTATTGAGAATTTTATAGTTGTATTTGGGTTAAAGGGATTAGGATAATTTTGATCCAAAGTAAATGATTTTGGTGCAGAAATTTTAACAGTTGATTCATTGTATACTTTATAAGAGCCGTCAAAATCAACTTGTCTTAATCTATATGTATAAGTACCTGGGGAAAGATTTTCATCTTTGTAAGCATAAGTTGATTTGTTTGTTGTTGTTCCATTTCCTTTAACATATGCAATTTGCTTAAATGAATTATCTTCAAATTTTCTTTCTACAGCAAAACCGCTGTTATTTGTCTCCGTTGCCGTAATCCAGCTTAATGAAACATTATTTTCTAATGCATTTGCAGCAAAAGATTCTAATTCAACAGGGACATTGCCTGCTGCGTTTTCTAGCCAATCTAATGAACCTGAAATTAGCTGTTTACAACTAGGAGTAACATTTGAAATTACTTCTCTAAATTCGAAAGGGTAATAAATTACATTGTAAGTTGGCCCATCAAATGCAACTCCTGCAACAGTATCAGATTGTGAAGATAGGTATGCAAACCTATATGCGGCGACTGAACCAAATTTAGTTCCAATTGCATCAGGATATGGCGAATTAAGTGAATCATGTAAAGTGGTGTTGACATTTTCTCCGACTATACCATAATTGTCAAAAAGAGTACTTACATCATCACTAAAAAATTTAGCATGTAAATAGTATGAATAGAAAGTAGAATCATAATATAGCTGATTAGAATTTCCGTGATAAAATCCTATATCATCACCGGCAATTAAGAAAGTCTTTTGATTATTGCTTGTTCCTGCGTTTAAAAATGTTATAATCGCATTGCGTTCAGCTTGAGGGATATCTCCTTCTTCGCACCAAATAACGTCTTTCCATGGAGTAATATTTGGTGTTGATGAACTCCTATCTAAAGAATCATAGGATATGCCTAATGAATTTAATGCATCGAAAACAGCGGCTTTATTTTCAAGTTCCTGAGCACTTGAATTATCATAAACAACCACTAAGTTATTTGTGGTCATTGAAACATTAAAATTTGCATTAATGCTGTCGTTAGAATGATTCAAATCTCCGCTTGCAATAGCAATTGCTCTAATTGTATATGTCCCGTTTATTGAAAGTGATACTTGCCCAAAAGAAACTGTATCTATTTCATTTGCAGCGGAATTACTAAATGAAACGCTGTCATAAAATATTTGAGCAGAATTAGGATCCAAAATTCTTGCATAATATTTTCCAGAAATACTATTCAATCCTATATTTGAAAAAACTGCTTTCACTGTAGCACTGTTCGAGTTTAAAACGCCACTAGGTGATAAAATTGAAGTTGCTTCCATATCGTAAGCTGAACTGCCTCCCACTTTTACATTATCTACAAAAAAATCGATATCATTGCCTGTTTGCCTTGAAACTCCATAAAAAGCAAAAGAAACATTTGTTTGTGAACCGATAGAAGTTAAATCAATAACTTCATTTTGTCCGCTTGCAGATATTACATCTCCGCCCTTGAACACTTTTAAAATTTGGGAATAGCTCCAGGTAAAGCCGCCATCCAAAGAATAAGCGACAAAAACAGAATCATCGTCAGTATCCAAACTTCCCTGTGTAGTACTATTGAAATTAGTTAATGCAATATCAAATGATAATTCTTTAGTAGTGGTTGCACTTAAATCTACTGCCGGCGTAATTGCCCAGCACCTTCTCGAAATCCCATAAATATCGACCGCTAAGGCTACTTCATTGGGTCCGCTAGTAACATTTCCAAAATCTTTACCTTTCCATCCGGACTGATAATTATAATTAGACAATGTTGGAAACTCACCTTGTCCAAATACCCAGCCAGGCGGTGGAATTTTTTGTCCTGAAGTCATAGTGTTAAAATTTTCGTTTAATAAATATTGCGAGTAAAGTGAACTGCTTAATAACAATATCATAGTTATTAAAACAAATAGTGTGTAAATCTTTTTCAAGATTTCCTCCCTTATAGCTTTGTAAATAAATAAGTTATATATGCTGTATTAGAAAATATTTGTAAATTGGTTTTTATTAGAACAATCAGAATTCAATTAGCTTCAATAATCGAGCCTTTTTTATTGAATTATTTTCTATTTTATTTCGAGGGATATCATTTGTTTTTTCAGAATTTACCACATTGCATCGGGTAATTATGACAATTTTTACGGTAATTATTATTCTCATTTTCTTGTTCTTCCTATCATTATTTCTTATCAACATTTCCTTGAAAGATTTGTTCAAAAATATCTCAGGATCGGTGCAGGATTCTCTTCTTCTTCAGGATGTAAAAATTTCAATTGTTGTTTCTGCTAAAAATGAAACTGCAAATATCGAAAGCCTTGTGAATTCGTTAAGTAAACTTGATTACCCCAAAGATAATTTTGAAGTAATTATAATTGATGATCATTCTAACGACAATACTTTAGAAATAGTAAAAGGATTAATCAAAGAGCATGACAATATTTCCATACATCCGAATGAAAATGAACCGTCTCTGGCAAAAAAAGGAGCATTAACATTCGGGATAGCAAAAGCGAAATTTTCATTCATAATGATTACAGATGCAGATTGCAGGCCTGAGCCCGGATGGTTAAAATCTTTCTCTAAAAAATTTACACAAGGTTTTGATTTTGTTTTTGGAATTGCTCCGTTTTACTCAGATAAATCTTTTATTGGTAATTATTCAGGTTTTGAAAATTTAAGATCCTCAATACTCACATTTTCATTAGCAAATTTAGGATATCCTTATTCAGCAGCAGCCAGAAGTTTTGGATTTAGTAAAAAAGCATTTAAAAAGATTGAAGGTTATAAAAATACACTAGAAACTTTAAGCGGCGACGATGATCTGCTTTTAAGAGAAGCAATAATAAATAAAATGAAAATCGAATTTGTAACAGATAAAGAGGCTTTTGTTTTTTCTTCTTCTAAAAAAACTTTGGAAGATTATTCCTCTCAAAAAGCGAGACATACTAAAACTTCATTTCATTATCTTCTCCATCAAAAAATAATTTTAGGATTCTGGCATCTTTTGAACTTAGCTCTATTCTTTTCACCAATCTTAGTTTTTGTAAATATATTTTTTGTAGTTCCTTTTGTAATTAAAATTATCTGTGATGAAATTATAGTTTTATCTTTTCAGAAAAAGTTCGGTTATAATTTTAAAATAGGAAAAATAATTTTGATGCAAATAGTTTATGAAGCATTTATAATTATCAATTTTTTTAATGCTTTATTTAGAAAAGATAAATGGAAGTAAATAAGTCAAATATCAAAAGTCAAAAGTCAAAATCTTTTCCAAATTTAAGTTTTCAAGGAGAAGGATTGTTTGGTCAAGAGATGACAAGTTCTAATGAAATAAAATTTTGGTTAGATGATTCCCATCCTAACTTTAAAAGATGGAAAAGAGGAAGAGATGTATCGAGTAACAGAGGGCAATTTGTTTTTGACTTACTAAAGCATTATTCCGTTTGTGAAAATTTGAAAGTTCTTGATTTGGGTTCGGGATTGGGAGGAACATCAAAAATATTTTCAAATAAAAATTCTGTAGTTAGTTTTGATGTTGATTCCTTTCGTCTTAAAAATCAGCATGAATATTTAAATGAATATTCCTTGATCAATGGTGATGCATTAAACCTTCCTTTAAAAGAAAATTCATTTGATATTGTCATTTTACAGGATGTAATAGAACATTTACCTGAGATAGATAAGTTAATAAAACCTTTATTTAAAATTTTAAAAGAAGATGGAATAATTTATATCAGCACACCAAACAAGTTTTCATTTTTAAATGTTATATCTGATCCTCATTGGGGGCTTCCGCTTATTTCACTTCTGGCAAGAGAAAATATTAAAAAATATTTTCTGAGATATTTTAGAAAGCAAGATTTAAATAGAAAAGATATTGCGCAATTATTTTCATTAAATGATTTACAAAAAGTCTTTGGAGAAAAATTTAATATAAAGTTAAATACCAGGTTTGCAGTTCAAAAATTGTTTGAAGGGCATAAAGGAATAATCTGGAGCAGCTTCCATTTTTTCTTGCTTAAATTAATTCTGACTTTGAAACTAGACAAGCTGATAATTAATGTTTCTCACGATGATCATGGTGTTTTAAATAAGTATTTTACCCCAACATTTTATTTGATATTAAAAAAAAAAATATAAAACGATCTCCAATATTTTAAGTTTGATTTAAGAATCAATTCATATATTTTTAGGCGTTAAATTTTTAGAGATGAATGGATAATAAAACTCTCGCATTAAAAGCAGTTGAAGCAAAATCAAGATCGCTTCCCACATACTCAAATTTTCATGTCGGTGCAGCACTCCTAACAGAAGATGGAAAAGTTTATTTAGGCGGAAACATTGAATCGAGTTCATATAGCCTGGCAATATGTGCTGAAAGAACCGTATTATTTAAAGCAATTTCAGAAGGCGAAAGAAAATTTAAAGCAATTGCAGTAGCAAGTGATGATAAAAATTTTTGTCCCCCATGCGGCTCATGCAGGCAAGTGATAAACGACCTTTGCGGAGATATAGAGGTCATAATGATTAACGAAAAAGAAGAACTAAAAATTTTAAAATTGTCTGAATTGCTTCCGTTACCTTTTGGAGACGATAATTTAAAATGATAAAAAATATTTTTATAAATTAATTTTCAAACTATGGAACCAACCTTGCATTCTATACCTAAAGAAACCGGCTGGATAGAAGTTATAACAGGCTGCATGTTCAGCGGTAAAACAGAAGAACTAATCCGCCGTTTAAAGCGGGCACAAATAGCTAAGCAAACGGTAAAAATTTTTAAACCAAAAATTGACAACAGGTTTTCTGAAACAGCCATTGTATCTCACAACGAGCAGCAGCTTCCGTCAATAATGATTGATGATGCAATTGAAATTTATACTCATTCAAAAGATGCACAAGTTATCGGTATCGATGAAGCACAGTTTTTTTCAAATGAATTAGTTACCATTTGTAATAAGCTTGCCAATGAAGGCAAAAGGGTTATCATTGCTGGGCTTGACCAGGATTATAAAGGAATACCGTTTGAGCCAATACCTCAATTATTAGCAATAGCAGAATATATTACAAAATCTTTGGCGATTTGTGTTGAATGCGGAAATCCTGCTGATCGTACACAGCGTAAAACACATTCTTCCGAAAGAGTAATTGTTGGAGCTTCGGATATTTATGAAGCCCGCTGCCGGAAATGTCATTATATTCCAGACGAAAATTAAAAGGATAAACTATGGATTTTATAGCTTTGTTGAGGGGAATCGGCGGAATAATTATAATTTTAGGTATTGCATTTCTATTATCAAATAATAAAAAAAATATTAATTGGAGACTTGTAGGTGGAGGAGTATTTCTTCAAGTAATTTTTGCAATATTAATTATTAAAGGTGAATATCTTCGAAGCTTCTTCACTCCTTTCGGTTGGCCAATGGATTTTTTTAACTGGGTTAGCGGGGGCTTTGTTCTTATTTTAAATTTTACAAACGAAGGCGCAAATTTTGTGTTTGGTGCTTTATCATTAAGCCCAGGAACAGAGGGAAGCTTAGGAATGTTTTTCGCTTTTCAAGTTTTGCCCACTATTATTTTCTTTGCCAGCTTAATGGGAATTTTTTATTACCTTGGGATAATGCAAAGAATAGTCCAGGCTATGGCATGGGTTATGGCAAAAATTATGGGTACTAGCGGTGCTGAATCTCTTTCTGTTACAGCAAATATTTTTGTGGGGCAAACTGAAGCTCCTCTGATGATTAAACCTTACATAAAAGGAATGACACAAAGCGAGCTTTTAACTGTAATGATTGGAGGAATGGCAACCATTGCAGGAGGAGTAATGGCAGCATACATAAAATTGCTAGGAGATACTTATTCGCAAGCAATGGGTGTTTCAGTTGTACAGGGACAGCATATGTTCGCTACTCAATTACTTGGGGCTAGTGTTATGGCTGCGCCGGCAGCATTAGCCATTTCAAAAATTTTATTTCCAGAAACTACAGAACCGGAAACAAAAGGGACAGTAAAAGTCAAAATTGAAAAAAATGCTTCAAATGTAATTGAAGCTGCCGCTGGGGGTGCAAGCGATGGATTAACATTAGCTTTAAATGTTGGCGCGATGCTGATTGCATTTGTTGCTTTAATTGCACTTGTAAATTATGGACTTCAATGGGTTGGCAATATTGGAGGATGGAATAAAGAACTTATTGCGACTTATGGCCATCCTTTAAATTTTCAATTATTGATTGGATGGGTGCTTCAATATTTAGCTGTCGGCATTGGTGTGCCCTGGCATGACTCTTTAAATTTTGGCAGTCTCATAGGAACAAAAGTGGTGTTAAATGAATTTGTTGCTTATCTTGAAATGAGTAAAATGATAGCCGCGAAAGCTTTAGTTTCAAACAAAACAATCTTAATGGCAACCTATGCTTTATGTGGATTTGCAAACTTCAGTTCCATAGCTATTCAAATTGGAGGTATCGGGCCGCTTGCACCCGAACGAAGAGCTGATATTGCGAAGCTTGGAATAAAAGCTGTTATCGGCGGTTCGTTGGCAACTTTAATGACTGCTACTCTTGCAGGAATTCTTTTTTAATAATTATGAAATTGGATTTAGATTTTAAATACAAATCAATTATAGATTATTTAAAAAATGAATCTCCTTTTGCTCCTGAAATCTCATTAGTTCTCGGCAGCGGGTTAGGTGATTTCGCAAATGCAGTAACAACCAAAAAAACTATTTCAACTTCTTCCATTAAAGGGTATCCTGCTTCAACTGTAGTTGGGCATGAAGGTAAAATTCACTTTGCTGAATATCTTGATAAGAAACTACTTTTATTCCAGGGCAGAATTCACTTATATGAAGGCTATAAATTTTCAGAATGTATTTTGCCTGTATTTATTTCTCATAGTCTTGGCTGTAAAAAAATTCTTTTAACCAATGCTGCCGGAGGAATAAATAAAGAATTCACTCCCGGCGATTTAATGCTGGCACTTTCTTTTAACGGAATAAATTTAAAGAAAGAATTAACTCAGTTAATAGGACTGGCTGATATAAATGCAAAAAATAATTTTGTTGATTTTCCATCTTCAAACTTTAATAAAATTATAAAGCAATCTGCTGAAGAACTAAAGTTTATTTTAAAAGAAGGAACTTACTGGTACACAAAAGGCCCGGCTTATGAAACTCCAGCCGAAATAATGATGATAAACAAATTTGGCGGTGATGCAGTTGGAATGTCGACTGTTCATGAAGCAATTTTCTCAGCCTATCTTGGGATGGAAACCGCTTCAATTTCATGCATTACAAATTTTGCAGCAGGAATTTCTAGTAAAAAATTATCTCACTCAGAAGTAACTGAAACAGCAAATTTAGTAAAAGGCAAGTTTGAGCAATTAGTTAAAAAAACTTTGGAAAATCTTTAAATTCTGTCCCAAAATCACTCCTAGTCATAAACTTTTACTGCTCATTAATAAGTGATTTTATTGACTTTCTTAGACCATTCAGGTAATTTTGATGCTCAATTAATTTCGTCACACTATTGAAGAAATAAATTAACATATGAAAGAATTCAGATTTAGAATTATTCTTATTCTATTTTTCACCGGGTTTTGTATTTATTTATTATATCCTACTTATCAAGATTATCAATTCACAAAGAAAACCAATAAAATACTTGACCAGAAAAGAGATTTACTGACAGAGGCTCATCCCAATTGGACGAAAAGTCAAATAAACAATAAAATAAGAGTTGTTGAAGACAGCATTAAAGCTGCTGATCCAGATATAATGAAAGCCAGGTTAAAAAGGATTAAACTTGGTTTGGATTTGCAGGGCGGTATGCGTGTTGTTCTTGAAGTTAATACTGCCGAACTGCTTAAAAAACTGGTAAACAATCCCGATGATAATTTTAAAGAAGCAATGGCTCAAGCTGTTAAAGAATCTAAACAAACAGATGAATCTATTGTAGATATTTTTGGAAGAATATTAGAACAAAAGAAAATAAGGCTTAGCAGATATTTTGGAAATGTTAGAGAAACCGATTCAGAAATTTTAGATAAGCTGAAAAAGCAAGCCGAAGATGCTGTAAGCCGTGCAATGGAAATTATTAGAAACAGAGTTGACCAGTACGGTGTTTCTGAACCGACTATTCAGAGACAAGGTTCAAGAAGAATAATTGTTGCTCTTCCGGGTATAGCTAGAGAAGAAGAAGCTAAACAGCTTTTACAGGGCACTGCATTACTTGAGTTTAAATTGGTTAAAGATCCTCAATATACTTTTAATGTAATGACAAAAGTTGATAATGCACTTGGAGGTGTAAATCTTACTGATTCAACCAAAACGGATACTTCAAAAGTTAAAGGGAAAAACTCTAAAGCTTCTACCGATTCATCAGATCAATTATTATCAGATGAAGAAAAGGCAGAAAAATTTCAAAAAGAGCATCCTTTTTTTGGACTTGCAAGCGTAGATCCTCAAGGCAAAACTGCAGATGCTTATGTGTTGGCGGATAATAGAGACAAGCTGCAGAATATGCTTAATAGGCCTGCTGTCCAAGCTGTTATTCCTAATAATGTGGAATTTGTTTTTTCTGCAAAAACTTTTAAGACTAAAGATGGCAGAGATTTCTATACATTATATTTAGTTAACAAAGAACCGGAACTAACCGGAGGTGTAATTACTGATGCTAATGCTAATATAGATCCTACCACTTCGAACGCAATTGTTAATATGACTATGAATTCTGAAGGAGCTTCGAATTGGGCTAGAATAACCGGAGCTAATGTTGGAAAACGTTGCGCTATTATTCTTGATGGTGTAGTTTATTCAGCGCCAGTTATTCAAACAAGAATAAGCGGCGGGCGTTCACAAATTTCAGGTATGGCTAACATGGAAGAAGCCAAACTTTTAGAAATTGTGTTAAAAGCCGGTGCTTTACCTGCACCAGTTGATATTATTGAAGAAAGAACTGTTGGCCCATCTTTGGGGCAGGATTCAATAAATAGCGGATTAAGTTCTGCATTCATTGGATATCTTTTAGTTGGTATATTCATGATTATATACTATCGAACTGCCGGTACTGTTGCCGCTGCTTCACTTACATTCACAATCTTATTTATTTTAGGAGTACTTGCTGGTTTTAGCGCCACATTAACATTACCAGGTATTGCCGGTATTATCTTAACCATAGGTATGGCAGTTGATGCAAACGTACTTATATATGAAAGAATTAGAGAAGAGTTAGCAACTGGAAAAACTATTAAAGCATCTGTTGACAGCGGATTTTCAAAAGCTAATTCAGCAATTATTGACTCAAATATTACAACATTCTTTACCGGTATTATTTTATATCAATTTGGAACCGGCCCTGTTCAAGGTTTTGCTTTAACCTTGATGATTGGTATTGTATCAAGCTTATTTAGTGCCCTGGTTATTGCCCGCGTGATTTTTGATTATATGGTTTATAAAGGCACTAAAATAAATCTCGGTTAGACTAAAACGGTTTTTCCTTAACATTGGATTATTGCAAAAGGAGCAAATTCATAAATGCAAATATTTGAAAATATAAATTTAGATTTTTTAGGAAAAAGAAAAATATTTTATGTGGTCTCAACTAGTTTATTCCTAATTGGCTTCATAAACATAATTTTCCGCGGGTTGGTTTTTGGAATTGATTTTAAGGGCGGTTCTGAAATTGTTTTACAATTCGATAAAGCAATAAGCATTTCAGATATCAGAAGTGATGTTAAAGATATAGGGCTTGGAAATGTTGAGTTGAAAACTTTTGGTGGGGAAAAGGGAATTTTATTTAATACTGAATTGCAGGAATTACCAAGTGTTATTTTCCCCAAAGTAGTTGCTTTAATAAATAATGAAATCCAAAAAGGATTTCCAGGATTGGATGCAAAAATTATAGATTCTTCTGCTTCGTCAATAACATATCAATTTCCAAATTCGGATACAACAAATGCTGTTGTAAGTTATCTAAATAAAGCCGGCTTTGACTTAAGTGAAGAATCAGCAGAACCAACCAATACAAAAGCTACAGCTAATATTAGTATAGCTTCATGGATCAAAGAAAATTTAAGGAATAAAATAAAAGATAACTCTTTTGTAGTTTTGAAAGAAGATAAAGTTGGACCTAAAGTCGGTAAGGAACTTAAAGAAGATGCCGTAATAGCAATCTTTCTTTCGCTAGTAGTTATTTTAATTTATCTTGGATTTAGGTTTAAATTTATTTTTGCATTTGGGGCGGTGCTTGCACTTTTCCACGATGTTTTAATAACACTGGGATTATTCTCTATTCTGTATAATGTTATTCCAGGATTAAATCTAAGAATAGATTTAACTATAGTTGCGGCTTTTTTAACATTGGTTGGTTATTCAATTAATGATACTGTAATTGTTTTTGATAGAGTTAGAGAATATATGAAGATTCATAAAACCATGCCTATATTAGAAGTAATGAACATGGCAATAAACAGAACCATGAGTCGTACAATACTTACAAGTGGTACGACATTAATGACTGTGCTGGTTTTGCTATTGTTCGGTGGTGAAGTTTTAAGAGCTTTCGCTTTCACATTATTCTTTGGTATTATTATAGGAACTTATTCTTCAATATTTGTTGCAAGCGCATTGGTATTAGAATACTCCAGCAAGTCTAAAAAGAAAGTTCAATTCTAATTTTAGATTTTTTTAAGATTAAAGCCGGCAGATTTATCTACCGGCTTTTTTATTTTTAAATAAATAATTTCCGAATCATTTAATAATTAATTTATTGATTAACAAAAAAAATATATGTATGATTAATACCGGTAAATCGATCAATTAATTTTTAGAATATATAATTAAGGGGGTATCGATGAAACATTTAGTTCTTCTTTTTGTTTTCATACTTTCTATAAATATTTTTTCCCAAGTCTCTCCAGAATTAATCAAGGTTAAACAAATAACTGATATTGATGGAGATGCACGAAATGCATCTTTCATAATTGGAAATGATTACTATTATTCAAATCCATTTATTTTTTTTGAAGTACACAAAGATGGATTCAGCAATATATATAGTTTAAGTTATGATAGAAGCAAGGATGAATTTAACAATCCAAGTGCAATAACTAATGATTCTTGTTTAAACTTAAATCCTATTAGCTTCAATAATTTCTTATTCTATCAAACTAATAATAATGGTAATTGGGATATTGCATATAAAATATATAAGGATAGTATGTGGTCAGAAACACAATATGTCGCTAAATCTTTTGATGATGAAATTGAGCCGGTTTCATTCTTAAATAATCCATTTATATATAGAGATTCAATAAAAATTATGTATCTGAAAAACAATTCAGTTTATATTTCTACTTATAGGGATTCTGCCTTTGTGCCGGATTTAATTTTTCAGGGTAATGACTTGGTAATTTACTCTCAGCCTACTGCGGCAGAGGATTATTGGAATTATAATTCTCCAGACATGGTTTATATAGTTGCAAAAAAAATGAACCTAAATGATAGTATTCCAAAAATTGTATACAAATCTAAAAATGAATCAGGGGATTGGGGAGATGAAAATTTAATTGTGCAAGGTAATAATTGCAATAAGCCAAAATTTTTAATGCCTGGTTGGGGGCCAATTGTATTGACTTATGAAAACAAAGTTGGAGATTTTAATAACATTTTTATTTTGAGTGATTGGGTAAATACAATAGTACCTAATCCTTTAAAGGATTCACTAATTGGTGATATTTCAGATTTTAGAACAACACCAATCTTAGTAATTACAAAAAGAAAAACTTTACATAAACAAAATGATTATGACCTACCGACTTCTCATGCCTATAAATATTTAATTAATGACAGTATGTTTATATCTACAAGTAAATATCTACATATACTATATCACACAGATTCAAAAGACACATTGATTTATACTAAGGTTATTAATACTAGTCTTGCTTTAAGCACATTTGATTATGGGATTACATGTTATGCAATATGGGAAGACAGTATCAATGGGCACATCCAATTATTTGGATGTAAGACTTATAATGATTTTGTTGGAGTTAACGATCCACAACTTCCAACTAAATTTACTTTGTACCAAAATTATCCCAATCCATTTAATCCAAGTACTACAATTCGTTTTTATAATCCGCATGATTCACATTTGAAGCTAAAAGTATTTAATGTACTTGGTGAAGAAGTTAAGAGATTAGTGGATGGTTTCACTAAGAATGGAATGCATGAAATAGATTTCAATGCAGTCAATTTGCCAAGCGGGATTTATTTTTACCAAATTGAAGGAGAGAATTTTAAGCAAGTTAAGAAGATGATTCTTTTAAAATGATTTTGAATAGAAACTAAAATTGCTTAATTGCTACATTGTAATAAATAATTTTTAACAACAATAAGGCAATTGAACCATTAAACTATTGAACAATTAATAATTATCTTCTTCATCCAGCAGCCATCCTTCTGCTAAATCTGAATTTAATTCAGAAATAAATCGGGACGGTTTTGAAAGAGTCATTCCGGCTTCGCGGTCAAAAAGATTCATTGGATAAGTTACAAATAAATTTTGCTTAGCTCTTGTGGAAGCAACATACATTAACCTTCTTTCTTCTTCCAGCGATTCTAAATTTTCAACCGATCTGCTTGATGGGAAAAATCCTTCCACAGCATGAATAATAAACACCGAATGCCATTCCAATCCCTTTGCCGAATGTATTGTTGATAGTGTAACATATTCGTCTTCTTTATCAGTTGCTTCAATATCAACTACACTATCAATGATTGGTTCAATTGCCATATCTGCCAAAAGGCTGTCGAGCGATCTGTATTTCTCGGTAATGTTTTGAAAAATATCCAGGTCCTTTCTCCGCTTATTAAAATCATCATATTTATTTTTAAATAAAGGATTGTAATAATCCAAAACCATTTGCAATTTTTCAGAGGGAAGAGTTTTGTCAGTATGCAATTTGTAAAGTAGATTAAATAGATTAACAATCTTATCATTATACTTAAATGCCGGGAGTGTATCCGGATTAGCTTTAATTGTTAATCGTGCTGTTGCTAATTCATCTAATATTTTCTGTGCAGTTTTTGGCCCCACTCCTTCATGTAAAAGAAGAACCCGGTACCAGCTTACAACATCTTTCGGGTTTGAAGCAATTCGAAGAAATGCAAGTACATCTTTTATATGAGCGGTTTCAACAAACTTCATTCCGCCGAATTTTTGAAATGGAATATTTGCTTTTGTTAATTCAATTTCCAAATCAAAAGAAAAGAATGAAGAACGGAAAAGTACCGCAATATCTTTTAATGCAACGCCTTCTTCTCTTAAGTCTAAAATTTTTTCAACAATATATTTTGATTGCAGATTTTCAGTTGAAGCCGCAATTATCTGTGGAAGCGCTCCTCCAGTTTTACGCGTGAATAACTTCTTATCATATTTTTCAATTGAATTTTTTATGATGTGATTTGTAAAATTCAATACCGGCTGAATGCTGCGATAGTTTTCTTCTAACTTAACGATTTTGACATCATAAAAAAGTTTTGGGAACTCAATTATATTTTTAAAGCTTGCCCCTCTGAATGAATAGATAGCCTGTGAGTCGTCACCAACAACCATAATATTTTTGTTCAGCTGGGTTAATCCTAAAACAATATCAGCCTGAAGCTTGTTTGTATCCTGGTATTCATCAACCATCACAAACTTAATGGAATTGAGAAGTGACCTTGTACTTGGATTTAAATTGTATAAGAAATGTTTCAAGTAAACTAAAAGGTCATCATAGTTGAGCAGGTTATTTCGCCTTTTATATTCAGTAAAAATTTTTTGAATATCTAAAATTTTATCAAGCTGGTCAATAAAATGAGGATAACTTTCCTCAATTATTTCTTCGACGCTTCTGCTGGTATTTACATTTAAGCTAAAAACTTTATTAAGCGTCTGCTTATTTGGGAATCTTTTTTCTTTGCTAATTAATCCTGCCTGCGATCGAATTAAATTTATAACATCTTCACAATCTCCTTGATCAAGGATTGTGAAAGAAGGATCTAGTCCGGCGGCTTTTGAATATTTTCGAAGTGTTAAATTTGCGAAGGAGTGAAATGTTCCGCCAAGAATTTTTGAACAGCGGTTATCCAATAAAATAGAGGCGCGGTTCATCATTTCGTTAGCAGCTTTGCGTGTGAATGTAAGCAGCAAAATTGATTTTGGGTCATAACCCATTTCAACAAGCCGGGCAACACGGTAAACTAAAGTGCGTGTTTTACCTGTACCAGCTCCAGCTATAATTAAATAGGCTCCATCAACAGCGGATGCAGCTTCATATTGAGCGTTGTTTAATTCTTCTTTGTAATTAATAACAAAACGGGCTTCGTCAATACTTTTCTTTATTAAGCCCGTTTCGTTTAATCTTTTTAGCTTGTATTTTTTTTGATTCATCTACGCAGTGCTTTTGGCTTTCCTAATATTTCTGAAATTACCATAAATTCTTTTAAACTTTGGGGATGTTTTAATCTTTGCCTAATTGTAATATACGCTAATCGATCAAATTTTTCTTCTTTATTTAAAAACGTTTCAAACTTCTGTGCTTCCTGTTCTATCTTCGATGTAACTTTTTTTCTTTCATCAGCTAATTTCTTTTTCTCTTTATCCCAGTCCGTCTCCATCACATGCTCTGAGGCAGTTTCTTCATGCCATTCATTATCCAATTTTTCGGGTATATATTGTTTTTTTAATATACTCTCATATTCCAACTTTTCAATTGCTGTTTTACTTTTTAAAGTTGTTCTTTCTTCTGGTGGAGCTGTTTGAATCGGAGGAGGTACTTCACCTTTAAATAGTTTTTCGATTTCTTTGAAAACATCCCTCTGATCCGGATTAGTAGAAGGTGTTGAAGTAGGTTGAGAGTAATTATCTTCATTTTGTCGGTATGGATCACCCTGTCTTCTTTGCGGAGGGGAAGGTGTTTTCTTCCCCTTATTTTTTTTAAAGAAACTGCTAAAGAAGCTAATAATTATTATAGCCCAAATTAGAAATTTAAAAAAATCATCCATTATTGATCTGTATCTTTTTTCTTTTCAGGTTTAGAAATTGAATTTCTCATATCGGTATCTGATTGGATATTTTTCATGTTATAATAATCCATGATTCCTAAATTTCCGGATCGGAAGGCATCAGCCATTGCTCTTGGAACTTCAGATTCGGCTTCAACAACTCTTGCGCGCTGTTTGGCAACTTCAGCAACCATTTCTTGTTCGAGTGCTACTGCAGCGGCACGTCTCTCTTCTGCTTTTGCGCGTGCTACTTTTAAATCAGCTTCTGCTTGATCTGTTTGAAGGATAGCGCCTATGTTCTGTCCAATATCAACATCCGCAATATCAATGGACAAAATTTCAAAAGCAGTACCGGAATCCAGGCCTTTCGCTAAAACACTTTTAGAAATTCTATCCGGATTTTCTAGCACTTGCTTGTGGTTATCGCTTGAACCGATTGTAGAAACTATTCCTTCGCCAACTCTAGCTAAAATTGTTGCTTCACCAGCGCCGCCAACCAATCTATCAATATTTGCACGGACTGTGATTCTTGCTATTGATTTTAATTGAATTCCATCTTTAGCTACTGCCGCTACTACAGGTGTTTCAATTACTTTTGGAATGACCGACATCTTTACAGCTTCAAGAACATCTCTTCCTGCAAGATCAATTGCTGTAGCACGTTCAAAAGTTAAACCCAAATTTGCTTTGTCTGCCGAGACTAATGCGTTTATTACTTTGTTAACATTTCCGCCTGCAAGAAAGTGAGCCTCTAACTTTCCCATATCAACCTTTAAACCAGCTTTTGTGGCAGTAATCATGCTTCTAACAATTACAACCGGCGGTACTTTTCTTAATCTCATTCCAACTAAATCTTTAAATATTTTTACTTTAACTCCTGAAAAGTATGCGGTTATAAACAACCCGATGGGAATGAAGTAGAAAAAAACTATCAACAAAAAAATTATGATTACAATTATAACTAAAGAAAGGCCGGTAATAGCTTCCATTTGTAATTCCCTTTTGAAATTAGTTACTCAATTATATTTAACTTTAAAATATTTTTTTAGCAAATTAAGTAAGATAGAATTATAAGTCTACCTTTTATTAAAAATATTATTAATTTATTTTGAAATATAACCCTATGAATTATATTAAATAAAAAATGTTTCTTTATGGGCTGAAAAAAGGACATAGACTATTGGTATAATAGTTGTTTTTATAAGATTGAAATCCCGAAAATTTTCTAAATGAGTTTTAATGGAACAGAAAAGTTATAAAGATTTTTTCAAAACGGGATTTATTAATTAATATAGAAAGATATTTTACTAGCGGCAATGGAAAATTAATTTGCATCTTTTTAAAGAAATTTGACTCTAATGAATTGTCTCTTTACTTTTAATAATAGTACTATATATAATAAATAGTGGTTAATTGATTGAATTTTAGCTATCTTGATTGAAGCGGTCGCAATTTATATATTAGGGCTGGATTAAATTAGAGTATTTTGTCACACTTTTCGCAAAAATTAAAAAGAATTTAACTTAAAATTTAGAATTTTATTTAAAAATAGGAAAAAGTTATGGATGGAAATTTTTCTGATAGACTGCAAGATGTAATAAGATTAAGCCGGGAAGAAGCTCTCAGGCTTGGTCATGATTATATCGGTACCGAGCATTTATTGCTGGGTATCATACGTGAGGGGCAGGGGGTTGCCGTTAGAATTTTACGTAATCTCGATTGTGATTTAATGAAGCTTAAAAAGGCAATTGAAGATACCGTAAGAACTTCCGGCGGAACTTTAACAATCGGCAATATTCCTTTAACTAAACAGGCCGAGAAAGTTTTAAAGATTACACAGATTGAATCAAAAATTTATAAAGCCGACGTAATAGGAACAGAACATTTACTTCTCTCGTTGTTAAGAGATGAAGATAATATTGCCACTCAAATTTTACAGCAGTTCAATGTCACTTATGATAATGCAAGATCTGAATTGAACGCAATGCTTTCAAGTAAAAATCCAAAAGAAACAGGCGGACAAGTTCCCGCTCCTGATAAAAAAGTTGAACGTACGAAAACTCCTGTGCTTGATAATTTTGGTAGAGATTTAACAAAACTAGCAATCGAAGATAAATTGGATCCCGTCGTAGGAAGGGAAAAAGAAATTGAACGTGTTGCTCAAATTCTTAGCAGAAGAAAAAAGAATAACCCGGTATTGATTGGTGAGCCGGGTGTAGGTAAAACTGCTATTGCTGAAGGGCTTGCTTTAAGGATTGTTCAAAAGAAGGTTCCAAGAATACTTCAGGAAAAAAGAGTAGTAACATTGGATTTGGCAGGTTTGGTTGCTGGAACAAAATACCGCGGCCAGTTTGAAGAAAGAATGAAAGCATTGATGAACGAGCTTGAAAAAGCCCTTGATGTAATTTTATTTATTGACGAGCTTCATACAATAGTTGGAGCCGGAGGTGCTTCGGGTTCTCTTGATGCTTCAAATATGTTTAAGCCTGCTCTTGCAAGAGGTGATATACAATGTATCGGGGCAACTACTCTTGATGAGTATAGAAAATATATTGAAACAGATGGAGCGCTAGATAGACGTTTCCAAAAAGTTATGGTTGAGCCCCCGAGCTATGAAGAAACCATAATGATTCTTGATAACATAAAATTTAAATACGAACAGCATCACCATGTAAAATATTCTAAAGATGCAATTGAATCTTCAGTAAAATTGAGTAACCGTTACATCACTGACAGACATTTGCCCGACAAAGCAATTGATGTTTTGGATGAAGCCGGTTCAAGAGTTCACATGGGTAATTTTGAAGTTCCCCAGGATGTGCTTGACCTTGAATCCGACATTGAAAAAGTAAGGCAGGAAAAAGCGCAGGTGGTTAAAAAGCAGGATTACGAAGAAGCCGCAAGACTTCGTGACAAAGAACGAAATCTTCAATCCGATTTGGAAATTGCAAAACGCGAGTGGGAAGCTAGAACAAAAGACCTTATTTATGATGTGAATGAAGAAGATATTGCTACTGTTGTAGCAATGATGACCGGAATTCCTGTTAACCGTGTTGCTCAAACAGAATCAGAAAAACTTTTAAAGATGGCTGATTCTTTAAAGAAGCAAATTGTCGGTCAAGATGTAGCAGTTGAGAAACTTTCAAAAGCAATCAGAAGAACTCGTGCCGGATTAAAAAATGCTAACAGGCCAATCGGAAGTTTTATTTTCTTAGGCCCAACCGGTGTAGGGAAAACAGAACTATGTAAAGTATTAGCCCGTTATTTATTCGATTCCGAAAATGCTTTGATTAGGATTGATATGAGTGAGTACATGGAGAAATTCTCTCTGTCAAGATTGGTTGGTGCACCTCCCGGATACGTTGGTTACGAAGAAGGCGGGCAGTTAACTGAGAAAGTTAGAAGAAGGCCATATTCGGTAGTTCTTTTTGATGAAATTGAAAAAGCTCATCCGGATATTTTCAGTATACTACTTCAAGTACTTGATGATGGCGTGTTAACTGATAGTTTCGGTAGAAGAGTCGATTTTAAAAACACCATAATCATAATGACTTCAAACATCGGAACTCGCGAAATAAAAAATATCGGTTCATTCGGGTTTAGCGGTGAATCTTTAGCCGACAAGTATTCAAGCTTAAAGACCACTGTTGAAGATGCGATGAAAAAACTATTCAATCCAGAATTCTTAAATAGAATTGATGAAACAATAGTGTTCAGAAATCTTGAAAGAGAAGATATCCTTCAAATCATTGATATTGAAATACTAGAGTTATTAAAGAATATTCGTGAAAATAAAATGGAGCTTGACCTTGACCAGTCTGCTAAAGAATATTTAGTTGATAAAGGATTCGATCAGAAATTTGGTGCAAGGCCTTTAAGAAGAGCAATTCAAAAATATATTGAAGATCCTCTGGCAGAAGAAATTCTTAGAGGTTCTTTTAAAGATGGCTCTAAAATTATTGCAAAACATCCTGAAAATGCTGAAGAATTAATTTTCACTTCTGAAGAAGCGGAAATGCATTTATCTGATGAAACTAAGCAAAAAACAGATCAGGATAATTAATTTCAAATAGAGTTGATTTATCTCATCGAAAAAAGCGTATTATTTTTAATACGCTTTTTTTTTAATTAATTTTGAAAATAACTTATGTTAACGAAACGATGGAGGAATTATGGCTGCTTATAATCAGGATGAAATTAATCAAAACTTAAGTAAAGTTAACGGTTGGCATTACAATGGCAAACAGATTGAAAAGGAATTTCGGCTTGAAGATTTTAATGAAGCTCTAAGCTTTGTAAATAAAGTTGGAGAAATAGCCGAAAGGATGGATCATCACCCGGATATATTTTTACATTCATGGAATAAAGTAAAAATTTCAGTTTCAACACATAGCGAAAATGGTATAACTAAAAAAGATTTCGAATTAGCAAATAAAATAGAGAGTATGTAATAATGAACCGCCTGGAAGGATTGCTGGAGCTGCATGTAAAAAATCCAAAAGATTCATTTGTAATGTATGGAATTGCCCTGGAATATATTTCAATAAAAGATTTTACTAAAGCTGAAGAATATTGCTTAAAGCTTTTAGAAACGGATCCGAAATATGTACCTGTTTATATGCAGTATGCTCAATTAAAGGAAAAGATTAATCACATTGATGATGCTAAAAAAATATATTTAAAGGAATTAAAATCGCCACAGAAGTCGGCGACAAACACGCAGTAAGAGAAATGGAGGAATTTCTTGATGAACTCGAAGAATGACAGCACATTATCCGGCGGTAATGAGTTATTAAAAATATTTCAAAAAACCGGGGCACTTTTGGAAGGACATTTTTTGCTTACTTCCGGCAGGCACAGTAATTATTATTTTCAATGTGCAAAAGTCTTGCAGTATCCGCAGTATACAGAAATGGTTTGCAAAATAATTGCAGATAAATTTAAGGATTTTGAAATCGATACTGTTATCGCACCTGCTATTGGCGGTATTGTAGTTGGACAGGAAGTTGCACGTCAATTGAATAAAAGATTTATTTTTGCTGAAAGGGAAGATAAAAATCTAACCCTTAGAAGAGGATTCAGCCTTGAGCCCGGGGGAAAAGTTTTAGTCTGTGAAGATGTTGTTACCACCGGCGGTTCCGTATTCGAAACCATAGAAATAGTAAAACAAAATAATGCAGAAGTCGTTGGAGTAGGTTTTATTGTTGATAGAAGCAACGGCAAAGTTGATTTTGGTTATCCGCAAATCAGTGCTATGAAAATGGATGTTGTATCTTATTTAAAAGACGAATGCCCGATATGCAAGGAAGGGATTCCGCTGGTTAAGCCTGGTTCTAGGAAAATTATCGTTTAAGAAATTAATTTCTGTTTAAAATAATAATTATAATTATGTTGAAAATCATTTCTCTAATTTTCATTCTGAATCTTACAGTTTTCCCTAAAATTAATTTTGATGATTACTTCATAAATAAAGCATTAAGAATAGATTATTATCATACAGGTGATAGCACAAGTGATTCCTATTCAATTGATGAATTAATTGAAGAACCGTATTATGGTGGTTCTCATGAGAATTTGATTGATCCTTTTAATTATGGCGTTTATCGGATAAAAGTTTTTGATGAAGCCGGCGATAAATTAATTTATTCTCATGGTTACTCGACTCTATTTCATGAATGGCAAACAACAGAAGAAGCCAAGAAAACAACAAGAAGCTTTAGCGAGACAGTTATAATTCCTTTTCCTAAAAACAAAATTAGGGTTGAATTTTACAGTCGGGATAAGAAAAACAATTTGATAAAAAAGTTTGAGTATAAAATAAGCCCGGATAATTATTTCATTAAAACCGAAAGATCAAAAGAATACAAAACATTTGATGTTTTGCATAACGGCGATCCTTCAGACAAAGTTGATATTGTCTTTATCCCGGAAGGCTATACTAAAGATGAACTTGATAAGTTTAAAAAAGACTGCAATAAATTTGAGAACTTCTTTTTTAACACTTCTCCATATAAGGAGAACAAAGATAATTTTAATATTTACGGAGTTGAAGCCCCTTCATTAGAGGAGGGAACTGACATTCCTGCGGATCATGTTTGGAAAAAAACTTTACTTAATTCCGGTTTTTATTCATTGGATCTCGACAGATATTTAATGACTACAGATAACAAAACCGTTAGAGATGTTGCATCAAATGTCCCTTATGATCAGATAATAATTATTGTTAATACCAGCCGCTATGGAGGTGGTGCAATTTATAATGATTATTCGGTAGTAGTAAGCGATAATCATTTTAGCGAATATATTATTGTCCATGAATTTGGACATGCATTTTCTTTTTTAGCTGATGAATATTATACATCTGATGTAAGCTATGAAAATTTTTATCCTAAAGATTTGGAACCGCTTGAACCTAATATCACTACTTTAATAGACTTCGGTTCAAAATGGAAAGATATGGTTGATCCCTCAACTCCTGTTCCTACACCGGTTGAAGAAAAATATCTAAAAAAGGTTGGTGCCTTTGAAGGAGGGGGATATTCAAGTAAAGGAATTTATCGCCCTTGTTATGATTGCACCATGAATTCAGCAACTGTAAATAATTTTTGCCCGGTTTGTAAAAGAGCAATCCAACAAATGATTAATTATTATACTAAATAAAAATCGGTGAAAAATTTTAAATTCCTTAACACTTTAATGAATTTTTATATAATTTTATTTAAACAAAAAGTTTAAAAATAAATGGATCAAAAAAGACTTCATAAAACCGTTGAGAACATTGCTTCTAAAAGTTTCAAATCGGAAGAAGAGATGCTTATCGCTACAGTTAATCAAATTGTTGAGAATGAAAATATCAGCGTCACAGGCGGGCGTATTTGGAGATTAAAACCTGATATACCTGAATACCAGTTATTATTTCAAACGGGAACGATTGATAAGATAAGCGATGATTTTGTTTTACCAATTGCCGAGTATCCAATCTTTGATTTTATTGCAAAAGAAAGGACTGTTCTGGGAAATGAAACAAATGAAGTTCTTCGGCAAATAGGAATCTTCAAATACTCTGCGTCTGGAGTAGGGGAAAAAATAAAAGTAAAAGACAAATTATATTATGAATATTTACTTGCATTAAACAGCAATGAAATAGATGAACAATTTAAGCTCACATTAAATATAATAGCAACAGCCCTAACTGCACAAATAAAGCAGAAAAGGTATCACGCAAGAGCAAAATCATTAAAAGCAGATATTGATAAAGCACGAGAGCTTCAAAAAAGTATTTTACCTGAACATGAATATCAATTTCATAACTACGAATTATTTGGAATAACACAGCCGGCAGAAATAGTCGGTGGAGATTTTTTTGACTACCTTGAAATTGGTGATGACAACGAAAGATTAGGTGTGGTGGTTGGAGATGCTGCCAGCAAAGGTGTCAGCGCTTCTGCTGAGGCAATGTATATTTCCGGTGCGTTAAGAATGGCCGCCAGCTTTGAAATTAAAATTGCCCCTTTGATGAAAAGAATGAATGCGCTTGTAAACCAAATTTTTGCAGATGATAAATTTGCTTCGTTATTTTATGGAGAATTATCAACAGACAGAAACGGATTGTTTCTTTATGCAAATGCAGGGCATAATCCGCCTTTCTTTTTAAAAAGTGCTACTGATGAAATAGTAGAATTGAATCCTACAGGAATGCTATTAGGCCCAACTCCAAATGCTAAATATGTAATTGATAATATTAATTTCAGCATTAATGATGTGCTAGTTATCTATTCTGATGGTATAACAGATACTGCAAACTCTTCTTATGAAAATTACGGCGAAGAGAGATTGATTAAGCAAATGAAAAAATCTAAAAATAAAACAAGTAAGGAAATTACATATTCAATTTTGGATGACGTAATTAAATTTTCTAAAGATGGAAAATACAATGATGATAAAACTCTGGTTATTATAAAAAGAATAAAATAAACTTAATCACAAAAATAGATATGAGGGGTTTCAAATAAGGAGGTTTCAATAAACCCAATTTCTTGAAGAAATTGGGTTTATAATTTGGCGTTACATTGTTCACATATCACTATGGGATTTGCATTACGGCAATTCAGTTGAAAAATTATTGTTATTTAAAAAATTATTTTGATTTAATTGAGGTTTGAAATGTTAAAATCAATTAATCCAGCCAATGATAAAGAATTACAAACTTATGAAGAAATGGGTGAACAAAAAATTTCTTCAATAATTGATTCAACACATGAAACATTTCTTAAATGGCGAAAGACTAGTTTTAAAGAGCGTTCTGAAAAAATGTTAAACGCTGCTGGAATACTAAAAAAAGATAAGCAAAAGTTTGCTGAAATGATGACGCTTGAAATGGGGAAACCGATCCAACAATCTATATCGGAAGTTGAAAAATGCGCCTGGGTTTGTGAATACTATGCTGAAAATGCCGAATCTTTTTTAAAAGAAATTAGTATTAAAACAGATGCATCGGAAAGTTTTGTAACTTACAATCCATTGGGAATAGTGCTGGCAGTAATGCCCTGGAACTTTCCTTTCTGGCAAGTGTTTAGGTTTGCTGTACCTGCATTGATGGCTGGTAATGCCGGGTTACTAAAGCATGCATCAAATGTAACCGGCTGTGCTTTGATGATTGAAAATATTTTTAAAGGAGCCGGATTTCCTGAAAATTTATTTCGAACTTTAATTTTATCATCTTCAAAAATGGAAAACGGTATTCGTAATGGAAAAATAAAAGCTGTAACTTTAACCGGAAGTGTACCTGCCGGAAAAGCGGTAGCAAAAACAGCAGGCTCATTACTTAAAAAAACTGTAATGGAATTAGGCGGAAGCGATCCATATTTAATTTTAGAAGATGCCAATCTTGAAGCTGCTTCGAAGACATGCGCAACTTCAAAGTTAATTAACGGTGGTCAAAGCTGCATTGCAGCAAAAAGATTTATTGTAGTCGAAAAAGTCTTTGACCAATTTAAAAAGTTATTTGTAGAACAAATGAATTCAAAAAAAATGGGGAATCCATTTGATATTAATAATGATTTAGGCCCTCAGGCAAGTAAAAGACTTCGAGACGAATTACATCAGCAGGTTAATATTAGTATAGAAAAAGGTGCAGAAGTTTTGTTAGGAGGAATGCTTCCGGAAGGCAAAGGAGCTTTTTATCCGCCAACTGTTTTGGCTAACGTAAAACCAGGAATGCCCGCATATAATGAAGAACTTTTTGGCCCTGTTGCATCGTTAATAAAAGCAATAGATGAAGATGATGCAATTAGAATTGCTAACGACTCAAATTTTGGATTAGGCGCGGCTGTGTTTACAAATGATATTGAGAAGGGGAGAAGAATAGCTTCAGAGAGATTGGAAGCTGGCAATTGTTTCGTTAATGAATTTGTAAAATCGGATCCTCGATTACCATTTGGGGGAATTAAAGAATCCGGTTACGGCAGGGAGCTTTCGGAAATAGGGATAAAAGAATTTGTGAATATCAAAACTGTTTATATAAAGTAGAGGAAATAATAATCCGGCTTAAATTCTTTTTCAATTATTTTATTTATTTTCTTTTTCTTTGATAAATAAAATCATCATTTTTATGGGTAAAGATTTAATACAATGCTGGACTCTTTAAAATTTTTACCTGAATATCTTAAAACACAGCCTCACGAATTAAGCGGCGGCGACTTATTTATTCTGGCTCAAAAACTGGCGATTACAATATTAATAGGTCTGCTGGTAGGGCTGGAGAGAGAGCATTCTCATTCTGAATCTGAAAAGATTTTTGCTGGTATTAGAACCTTCCCGCTTATTGCTATCTTCGGATTTCTTTCCGCTTTAATTTCTTCATTCACATCTTTCTGGGTTTTTATAGCAGGCTTTATTTGTCTCGGTGCTTTGGTTACGGTTTCCCATATATTTTCAGCAAGTGCCGGAAAACGTGGAGGGACTTCCGAAACAGCAGTTCTTATTATATTTTTATCAGGCGCATTGATATTTTGGAATTATATAATTCTTGCTTCTATCATAAGTGTGATTATTACTTTATTCCTTTCCCTAAAAATCCAGCTTCATAAATTTGTTGGGAAAGTTAGTGAAGAAGATATTTATGCAACTATTAAGTTAGCTATCATTACCGTAATTATTCTCCCGCTTCTGCCTGATAAAACATACGGCCCTTTCAATGTCTTAAATCCTCTTTTAATCTGGAGGATGGTAATTTTCATAAGCACCATTAGTTTTGTTGGTTATGTCTTTATTAAAACTGTTGGTGAAGATAAAGGAATTCCAATTACCGGTTTATTAGGAGGATTGGTTTCCAGCACAGCTTTAACAGTTTCACTTTCTAAAAAAAGTAAGCAGGCTGAAGATTTAAGTCATGGATTTGGGATTGGAATTTTGCTTGCATCAACAGTAATGTATATTCGTATATTTTTTATAATTCTTGTGTTGAATAGCTCATTTATAACTGATGCATGGCTTCCTTTAGTAATACTTATTTTAACGGGGTTTATTTCCAGCTATATTTTTTCAAAAAAGAATGTTGATGGAAACCACCATCATGTAGAATTTAAAAATCCTTTCGAATTAAAATCAGCTTTGCTCTTCGGAATCATGTTTGGAATTGTATTGTTTGCGACTAAAGCTGCCGAGTATTATTTAGGCAGCGGAGGAATTTATCTGGCAAGCGGTTTAGCAGGTTTTACAAGTGTAGATGCAATTGTAATTTCAATTTCCAAATTTATAAATAACGGGTTGACCAGTAATATTGGTGTTGCGGCAATTATTATTGCAACAATATCAAATAATATTGTTAAGGCTTTAATAGTTGTATTCATGGGGACAAAAGAATTAAGAAGAACTGTGTGGAAAGGAATGATAGTTCTTGTTTCTGTGTCAATCGCATATTTGATTGTTCTATGGTTAATGTGAAATTAAAATAATACCTTCTTCAAATTTTCAATTCATGATTTGTCATTAATAATCCTTAATCATTTTTTATTCGAAGTTAATAATTCTTAATTTTCGTTATTACTTTCATGAAATATTATGCCTCACAAAAATTATAAACTTCTGATTCAATATGACGGAACAGATTATTCAGGCTGGCAAATGCAAGCTAATGATATTACTATTCAACAAAAAATATCTGATGCGATAAGAACAATTATAAAAGAAGATGTAAACCTAATTGGATCCGGTAGAACAGATGCCGGGGTACATGCTTTAGGGCAAGTTGCAAACTTTAAAACAGAAAAAGTAATTGAACCGTACAGCTTTAAATATTCTTTAAATTCAATTTTACCAAATGACATTTCAATTATTGAATTGAAAGAGGCTTATGAAAATTTTCATTCCAGGTTTGATGCAAAAAAAAGAAGCTATATTTATTTGATTACTAAAATAAAGTCGCCATTTTATTTCAAGTATTCTTATCACTACAAAGGAAATATTGATTGTCAAAAAATTAATAAGCTTGCAAAACCATTATTAGGTGAAAAGGATTTTTCTTCTTTTTCTAAGAAGAACTCTGAAATTGAAAACAAAAATTGCAATATTTACAACATCCATTTTAAAGAGACAAAAAATTTTATTGTTGCGATAGTAGAAGCTAATAGGTTTCTTCACGGCATGGTTCGGGCAATTATTGGCACTTTATTGTTCACTCAAAAAAATAATTTTGATGAAGAATTTTTGTCATCAATAATTCAGGCAAAAGACAGAAAAGCTGCTAAAGAAGCTGTCCCGGCGAAAGGTTTGTTCCTTTTTAAAGTGAAATACTAAATTAGATTTTATTTGTTAACTTATCTTACGCAAAATGAGCAATGAAAAGATGACATCTTTCAACGCTATGTTACATGAGTTATTAAGTAAATCATTTATTCAGATCTCTTAAAATTATCTAAGGAATCAGTATGGATTTTTTGGCAGGACTTCATCCGAAGATTGTTCACTTCCCAATTGCGTTACTATCAGCATATACACTCTTTGAGATTTTAGGTGTTATACTTAAAAATGAATTTCTATCCAAAGTTGCACATTTATTTTTATTCCTTGGTGTGCTCGGTACTTTAGCGGCAGTATTAACAGGAAACCAGGCAGAAGCTGCTGCTGAAGTACTTGAGAAACAAGGAGCTATTATTCAATTTCATGCAATTTCAGAGCACTCTGATTTTGCGAATTATACTGTATGGTTTTTTTCTGCTTTGCTTGTCGGAAGAACTTTTTTGGTATTAAAGAAAAAATTTAAAGGGACAATTAAATATCTTTTTATTGTGTTAGCATTAGCAGGATTCTTTTTAATTTTTGAAACTGGCGAGCATGGCGGGAAACTGGTTTATAAATATGGAATTGGAACAGACTTAAAGAAAATGGAAATTACCAAGTAGGTTTTGTGCAGACCAAAATAAATATTTCATCAATAATTTTGATAGTCGTTCTTGTGAATGCTGCCGGACTATTATTGAAATATTTTAGACTTAATGAATATATTATTCTTGGGGGATTCAGATTTCACTTAAGTCTTGTAATTCCGTTTTTCTTTGTCGCAAGGGAAAAACATTTTTCCTTTCTTAAAGAATTATTTTTAAAACCTTCGTATAAAAGGTATCTACCAATCTTAATCTGGGTGTTAGTTCCGGTACTTATTACAATCCCAACATTATTAGTTTTGAAAAAAGCCACAATTGATGAACCGTATCGTTTTTATGAATTAGGCTTGTCTTCAATAATTGATTATCCGATTTATCTTGTATGGAATCTTCCACAGTTATTTTTATTGTCTATGTTTTTATCCTTGGTTGCAGAAGGAAGAAAACAAAAATTGTTAATTACTTCTTCCGTAATAATTTTGCTTTTTCTTTATGAATTTATTCCAATTCAAAATAAAATTATTGTAAACATAAATTTTATTTTTGCCAATTATATACCTATAATTCTAATAGCAATATTTGTTGGAATCATTTTAAAATATTTTTCAAATATCTACATCCTTTGTATAACAATATTTTCAACTTTATGGATTTACTTTCTTTGCTTTGGAAGTAACTCAAAAGCAATTGTGAATATATTATTTGCCGCTAACTATGATAGTTGGGAAGGATTTTTTAATGCAAATAAATTAATAAGCCCATTTTTATTTTCCGGATATTTAGCTTTGTTAATCATTTTGGTTTTGCTTTCAAGAGGAATAAAAAATAAAAGTTAGTCTTATCATTTTAGAAGAAGGTTATATTTTGTATTTTTATTTCTATAAAAATATCACTCAATGAAAAAATTATTTCTACTTATAATTTTATTTTCAGTTAATCTTTTAGCAGGCCCGCTTCCGGCAGATAAGGCAAGAGGGTTTTTTATAGCACTTGGCGTTGGGCCAAGGTTTCCGGTTGGAGATTTTGCAAATACAACAGATTTGGGGTATGGATTAAATGTAGAATTCTCATATACTGATAATGAATATCTTCCGTTTTTTGTTTTTACTAGATTAGGTTATGAACAATTTCCAGGTTCACCGGATTTTTACAAAGTAACAGACTACTCTAATTTTTCTACTGCTTCCATACCGATTAATTTTGGTGTGCGTTATTATTTCCCGCCTTTGCTCGAGAATGTGTTGTTATTTATGCCGGTTCTGGAAGTTTCAGCAGCCTACACTTATTTTGAAAAAGTACATCAATTTAAACCTAACTCAGGCAGAAATAATTTTACAGAAGATGTTTCTAAAGTTGGAATTAGTGTCGGCGTTGGGATTTCTACATTCATGATGGATGTACTTGCTCAGTATAATTATTTTAGGACGAATCAAACTGTTTTATTAGATTTTAAAATTAGGCTTCCTTTATTTATAAACTATTGAGTAGCAAAATGAATTACCAAAATTTATTATTGGAAATTAAAGACTCAATTGCTGTAGTTACAGTGAACAGGCCGGATAAATTAAATGCATTAAACAATTTAACATTATCCGAGTTAAAAAATATTTTTGAAGATTTAAAAAATAATGATGAAGTAAAGGTAATAATATTAACCGGGGCAGGAGAGAAAGCCTTTATTGCCGGTGCTGATATTTCAGAATTAAACAAGCTTGATATGATTTCGGGCAAAGAATTTGCTGAATACGGACAGGCAATATTCCGTTTGATTGAGCAATTTGAAAAACCTGTTATTGCCGCTGTTAATGGATTCGCTTTAGGCGGCGGCTGTGAATTGGCTTTAGCATGTCATTCCCGTGTTGCTTCTGAAAATGCAAAGTTTGGACAGCCCGAAGTTAATCTTGGAATTATTCCTGGCTATGGCGGGACACAAAGATTGACACGATTAATTAATTCCGGCAGGGCGATGGAATATATTGTAACAGGTGATATGATTGATTCTTCCGAAGCATTAAGAATTGGTTTGGTTAATCATGTTTACCCTCAAAACGAATTATTAGACAAGACGAAAGAGATTGCAAAAAAAATTATTTCAAAAAGTCAGCATGCGGTTAAGACGGCAATAAAAGCAGTTAAAGCGGTTGATGAAATGTCTTCAAAAGAAGGACAGAGTTATGAAGCAAACCTTTTTGCTGTTTGCTGTGGTACAGATGATTTTAAAGAGGGAACATCCGCATTTCTTGAAAAACGAAAACCTAATTTTAAAGATAAATAATTTTCAAAATATAGAAGTCGTACAATTATGTGGTGTAATTGCATTTGTCATTCCGAACTTGTTTCGGAATCTATGTTTTCTATAGAAATAAAGATGCTGAAACAAGTTCAGCATGACATTTCTATAAATCTAATTATATACTCTTCCTATTAAGTTTCTTTAATGAACTCGTCAATTAAGAGAACATCAGTTCAGATTTTATTAGGCATTGTCATTGTATTGCTTCTCGCAAATATCATTTACAAAAAATATATAATGATAAAAATACCATCTGAAAAGGCGGAAGTAAGTTCGAAAATTATTAAAGATAAATTCCTATCAAGCGTTAATAGTTTTGGATTAAAGAAGGAATGGATTGTCCAAACTAAATACAAAGAAGATAAAAACAGCAGAAAGAAACAAGATTCAGTTGTTTATTCATATAAAATTTCAGTGCCGCAAGACCTACCAATCCCGGTAATATTAAATGAAATTAATTCTGCATTAAAAAATGAAAATGTGAAAGTAATTTCTAAAGAAGAAAAAATAAACGGGAAATCTCTTTTATCTATCTATTCGAAAAATAATTTAAAGTTAGCGGCGACTTTCGTTTATATAGATGAGATGAGGCGCAAAGCAGGTTTTGTTGGAATTATTATTTCTGGACTGGAAAATATAAATGATAATGAAACTACTCAAATTTTAAATTTCCCAGAACAGTTTGGTTATTTAATAACTCCTTCTAAAGAATCAGAAGAATTTGTAAAAAAGCATGTAAAGACAAAGAAAGAATATATTCTTCTGTTGAATGATGATATAGACGAATTAAAATATAAGCTAGAAGAAAATTATTCTGAGGCAAGATTAAAAGGTTCTATCCGTTCCATTATCGGTTCATTTCCCAAAGCGGCATTCATGCTGGTTGATGATAATTCAAATTTATTTAAGTCATCAATTTTTAATTTTATATCAAATGAAATTGAAAAAAGAAAAATAAAGCTGATTAAAAAAAGCAGTCTGCTTGATATAACCGGTGAGTCTCAAAAACAAATGCAGTCGACTTTTAGTAATTTGGTTAAATCAAGTAATGAAAACTGGGGTAAAGTTATAATTGTTCCGGCTGCTAATTTTTCTTTGATAGAAGAGGAAATAATTAAACTAAGAAAGATTGGTTTTAAATTTATAAATCCATCAAGGGTTTTGTTGAAAACTAAATGAAGTTAAGCAGTTCTGAAAGATGACATCTTTTTCCCAAAGTTTTCGGGTGTATTTTCTGAAACTAACTAACAATCTCTCCAAATATATCAACTTCATTTATTTCACCGGCATTTAAATCTTTTAGCGATTCTAATATTTTATTTTTATCGCCAACTATAACTATAACTAATTCTTCCGGGAATATGTTTTCAGATGCGGTTTTATTTACATCTTCAAGGGTTACACTTTTTATACTATCAATATAAGTATCAAAATAATTCTCCGGCAAAGAAAAAATTATTTTACCTGATAGGTTCCCGGCAACCTGACTGTAAGTTTCAAAGTTGGAAGGAAACTTTCTGATGATTGATGATTTAGCAAAATCAAGCTCTTGTGAAGTAACTCCTTCCTTAATTTTGTTTAGCTCATTTAAGATTTCTTTAACTGCGTTAGCAGTATTTTCCTGTCCAACGGAAGTTGAAGCTAAAAAATATGCCTCATCTTTGTAATAAGTGAATCTTGAAAATGCTCCATATGTATAACCTTTATCTTCACGCAAATTCAAATTGATTCTGGATGAGAACTGCCCGCCTAAAATTGTATTCAAAAGATGTTTTGAAAAATAATCTTTGTTATTTCGTTTTGAAGAAATATGTCCAACTCTAATTTCGCTTTGTACAGAATCTTTCTTATCGAACAAATAAATATGTGTTTTGGATATAGAATTACTTTTTATTTCTATTGGTGTAAAAGCTTTCTTCTCCCAAGAAGATAAATTTTTGCTTAACTTATTCTTTAATTCATTTAAAGAAATATTTCCAACTACAATTAGAGCAGAATTATTTGGAAGAAAATAATTTGAATAGAAATCTTTCAAATCATTAATAGAAATATTTTCTATCGTTTTATTATATCCTAACGATTGATAAGCATAAGGATTATTTTTCCCTAAAACAATCATGTCAAATAAAGATGAAGCTATTTCATCCGGCTCATCCTGAATTTGAAGTATTTTTGTTTTAACTTTTCTTTTTTCTCTTTCAAAATCATTGTCGTTTAATTGAGGTGAAAGAATAACCTTGCTAAATAGGTGAAGTGCTTTGTCAAAATTTTCTGTTAATGTTTGAAGAGATAAATTTACTGTATCGCTGCTGCAGCTTATATTAAAATTTGCTCCAAGTATATCAAATTCGTCACTTAACTCAAGCGCATTTAAGTCTCCGGCCCCTTCATCCAGCACCATTGAAAATAAATTTGCCAACCCTTTTTTTACATCTGGGTCATATTTGCTTCCGCAACCGGATATCATGCTCATTTGAATTATGGGAAGATTGTCTTTTTGAACAAATAAAACTTTTAGTCCATTTTCTAATTCAAATTCATTTATTTCAGGCAAAGAAAAATTGAGTTCTTCTGTAGGATTGGGTTTAATAGCTCTATTGATAGTCATTAAGAATTCCCTTTCCCCATTGTCTGGTTGTTCTTTGTTTTGGGGACGATTTGAAGTTCCACGTAAGGTTTGTAAAAATATTTTTCAATAGCTTTTTTAATTTCTTCCGGTGTTATTGATTCATACCTTTTTAAATCTTTATTAAAAGAATTAGGCTCGTTCAAATAATAATTATATGAATTTAACTGGTCTGCGAGTGAATCGATATTTTGAAGTGAATAAATAAATCCGGACTTAATTCCGTTTTTAGATTTGGTCAATTCAATTAATGAAATAGAGTTTAAACGAATCTTATCAATCTCATTAAAGATTTCATTTCTAATAGAAGAAAGCGATACACCAGGCCTGGCGGTTGCAATAAACATAAAATGTCCTGCATACTTACCGGAATACTGGTAAGCTGTAATATCCTGTGCCAATTCTTTTTCAAAAACCAAAGTTTTGTACAAGCGGGAATTTTTGGAGCCGGTTAAAATATCCGATAGAACATCCAAAGCAGCATCATCTTTCTCATAAGCCTTTTCTGAGTGCCAGGCAAGATATAATCTTTCAAGCTGCACATTATCTTCATGAGTTATAAGTTTATTCTCGCTTAAACTTGTTTGCTCAGTATTTAGCTTTTCAATTCCGTTTGTAAAGGCTATTGATTCAAAATATTTTGACACTAAATCTCTAACATTATTTTTATCAAAGCTGCCGGCAACGACAAGTGCAGCATTTGAAGGTGAATAATATTTCTTAAAGAAGCTTGATACATCTTCAAGAGTAAAGCTGGAAATATCTTCCAGCGTACCAATAGTTGACCAGCTATAAGGGTGATTTTCGGGATATAAACTTGAAATTAATTTTTCCCATGCAAGCCCATAAGGCTGATTATCGTATCTTTCCAGCCTTTCGTTGCTGACAACCTCTTTTTGATTTTTTAATTTCTCCGGTGTTAATGCAGGAAGTAGATATCCCATCCTATCTGATTCAAGCCAGAAAATTAATTCCAAAAAATTTGCAGGAATTTTTTCATAATAATTTGTTCTGTCAAAACTTGTTGAACCATTTAAACTTCCGCCGGCTTCCTGAATATACCTGAAGTGAGCTTCCTTTGGAACATTTTGTGAACCTTGAAACATCATGTGTTCGAATAGATGGGCAATTCCGGTTTTACCTTTATGCTCATTTGCAGAACCGACTTTATACCAAATGTTTACAGCAGTAATTGGCAGGTTATTATTTTCGTGAAGTATAACTTCAAGCCCGTTTGCTAATTTATACTTTTCGTATTCTAAGTTTAAATTTTTCATATAAATAATTAATTTAATATTTTAAGCACACGTTCAAGCCTTATAGAGCCTAACAATCTGAAAAAATCTGTAAATGGAATGTCTCTATCCCACGAGAATAAAGTAATGAATGCTTCGCCAACAATTCTATCGCGAGGAACTACTCCCCAGAACCGACTATCATAACTGTCATCACGATTGTCGCCCATCATAAAATAATAATCTTTTTGAAAAGTATAATCTTTGACAGGAATACCTTCAATCGTAATAGTGTTGCCTGAAATTCCCACAACCCTTTTTTCATATTCCCGGTCAATGATTGTCCTCCATTGTTCAACATTATTTATTGTAAGATGAATTTTGTCACCTTTTCTTGGAATTACAAATGGCCCCCAGTTATCTTCGTTCCAGGGCATACCTTTGGGAAAAATTCTTGGTTCAACTAATCCTTTAGGCTTTGGCGGATCGGTACTATAAAGAATATTGGTGGGAATCCAGAACTGCTTATGATTTACATAAACAACTTTATCAATTACCTGTATGGTGTCGCCTGGAGTTCCAATACACCTTTTAACATAATTAACATTTAATTCACTTGGTTGAAGTACATCTCTATCCCCAGGCCATTCAAACACGACAATATCTTTTGGTTTTGGGTCTTTGAAAGATTTAAAATGAAAATAAGGAAGCCTTATTTCTGTAAATGGGATATATTTTGGTGATTCAAAATTATAGATAAATTTGTTTACTAAAACAAAATCACCAACTAGGATAGTATTTTCCATCGAACCGGTTGGGATTCTTGTATTTTGTACTACAAAAGAAATAATAATTAAAGCTGCTATAGCAGCAAACAGGAGCTGCTCAAAAAATTCTTTTACTTTCTCCTGTGCAGTTAATTCTTTTTGTTCTTCTTCTTTTGACTTTATCCCGATAAATTTTCTAAAGCTTTCTTTGAATGACAATTTTTTCTCCTTAAGATTAGAATTGTTTAAGAAACATTAATATTAAATCCATACTTAAAATATTTTGCTAGATTTAATGTTAAAAAATATAAATGTCACATTGAACTTATCGAAATGCGACTTTGCATTTTCAATTAAATCATTCAGTCTTCGACAGGCTCAGATTGACATCGTACAAGTAACTTATTGAAGTTTAAACTTTTCAATTTCAAAAATTACTTTCTGGTTTTGACTAATACCAGTTAATCTTGCTCCTGTCACATTGAGCTTATGGAATGTGACTTTATATTATCATTCACACCGTTCAGACTTAGACAGCCTCAGACTGACAGGCTAAAACATCTTTTTAAATTTTTATATATCAACTTGCTTTTAGGCTGTCAAGTTTCTTTCTTAAAAAATCATTTACAATTTTCGGGTTTGCTTTGCCCTTGGTTTCGCGCATTACCTGTCCCACAAAAAATCCAAATACTTTATCTTTGCCGTCAATATATTCCTGAACTTGCGATTGATTTTTATTTAAGATTTCTTCAATTATTTTTTCAATCTCACCCGTATCCGAAATTTGAACCAGATTTTTTTCTTTAACTATTTGTTCCGGAGTTTTATCTTCCTCAAGCATTACTGCAAAAACATCCTTGGCAATTTTCCCGCTGATGGTTCCTTCATTAATCAGATTAATCAACTTGCCTAATTTCTCAGATGAAATTTGGAACTCAGTTATATCAATTTTTTTATCATTTAAAATTTTCAAAACATCAACCATCACCCAGTTGCTTGCTGATTTGTAATCGTCCGTAACTTTAATTACTTCTTCATAAAAATCTGCAGTAGATTTTATTTGAGTTAATAGATCAGCGTCATATTCTGGCAATTTATAATTTTCAATAAATCTTTCTCTTCTAACATCCGGAAGCTCGGGCAGTTTTGATGCTATATCTTTTTCCCAAGCTGTATCTACAATTACCGGGAGCAAATCGGGTTCGGGAAAATATCTATAATCATGTGCTTCTTCTTTACTTCGCATAGGCCTGATTTCATTTAAATCGGCATCCCATAAAAGTGTTTGTTGAACAATAGTTCCACCATCTTCAATTATATCTATTTGTCTTTCAATTTCATAATTAATTGCTTTTTCAACATTGCGGAATGAATTCATATTTTTTACTTCTGCCTTCGTACCTAGTTTAGTTTCACCTTTCAACCGGACAGAAATATTAGCATCGCATCGAAGCGAGCCTTCTTCCATGTTGCCGTCGCATATTCCAAGATACTGAACGAGTTGTTTTATTTTAGTTAGGTATAAATAGGCTTCAGTTCCGTTTCTTAAATCTGGCTCACTTACAATTTCAATCAAAGGAACTCCACAGCGGTTTACATCAACCAAAGTTTCAAATGATTGGTCGTGAATTGATTTACCAGCATCTTCTTCCATGTGAATTCTGGTTATGCCGATTTTCTTTTTGCTTTTATCCTGGAACTGAATTGTTACAAATCCGTGTTCACAAATTGGCTGGTCAAACTGCGAGATTTGATATCCTTTTGGAAGGTCAGGGTAAAAATAATTTTTCCTGGCGAAAGTTGATTTTTTATTTATTGTGCAGTTAGTTGCCATTCCCATTAAAGAAATAAACTCAACTACTTTTTTATTCAATACAGGTAAAACTCCAGGATGTCCAAGGCAAATAGGGCATACATTGGAATTTGGTGCATTACCAAACTTAGTAGAACAATTGCAAAAAATTTTTGATTTGGTTAAAAGCTGGGCGTGTACTTCAAGGCCTATAACTGCTTCGTATTTACTATCCATTTATGAATATATTTGATTGAAAAAAACAAATATATAAAAGAAATTATACATATAGAAAGGTAAATGATTTAGAAGTTTTATGTAATTTTTAGTATGAATAATTCAACAATTTAGTGTTAGGCTACAAATTGAAATCAAATAATTCAGCAAAAATATTTTTTTACTTAATAATAATTTTGTCACTAATTGAAGCTGTTTACTTTTATAATCTACTTCCTGACAAAACCGCTATTCATTATAACTTTAAAGGCCAGCCGGATGCGTGGAATAGTAAAACGGCAATTATTTTAATAAATGTTGGCGTAGTTATGTTTTTGGCTTTTTTATTTAGAGTTTTAATCTTCTTCACTCGAAAAATACCTGAGGGCTTTATTAATCTTCCGAACAAATATTACTGGTTAGCTGAAAGTAGAAAAGAAGAAACTTATAAAGTAATAAGCGATTTTTTATTCTGGACTGTGGATATAACGCTTCTGTTTTTTGTTTTCTTATTTTATTTAATCTATAGAGCAAACATCAATAATGACTCCTCTATAGCACCTGGAGTTTGGATTATAATGATTGTTTATATTGGTGCTCTTTCAATTTTTACAATTAGGTTTTATAAATATTTTAATAAGGTACCAGGGAAACAATAAATTTAGTTTTTTTCAATTAGCATTTCTTTCAAAAAAATTCTAACTTGGTTTTAACTCATTCTTAAACTTCAGAAAATTATCGATGAGCAATTCTCAGAAAATCGGGTTTCTCCTTGGAATAATAATTTTCTTATTGATTTTAATATGGGGAAACTTTGACCCTACCAAGCCTGAAATCACAAAAATGGCTGCTGTAGCGGCACTCATGGCTGTATGGTGGATTACAGAAGCAATTCCTCTCGCAGCAACTTCACTTCTTCCGATTGTATTATATCCGCTGCTGGGAATTTTAAGTGAAGGAAAAACGGCAGGAGCTTATATTAATTCAACCATCTTTTTATTCTTCGGCGGATTTCTTCTTGCTATTGCAATGGAAAAATGGGGATTGCATAAACGAATTGCTTTAAAAATAATTATGCTTTTCGGCGGCAGTCCAAATTCAATTGTAATTGGGTTTATGGCAGCATCTGCATTTATATCTATGTGGATTTCTAACACAGCAACTGCAGTCATGATGCTTCCAATTGGGTTGGCAATTATTCATAAAATGGAAAATGAATTTGGAGAAACTAAAACTAAAAATTTTTCTATTACATTAATGCTGGCAATTGCTTATGCATGCTCGATTGGCGGTGTGGCTACATTAATTGGAACGCCTCCTAATTTATCTTTCATTAGGATTTATCAAATCATTTTTCCTAAAGCTCCGGAAATTTCATTTGGACAATGGATAATTTTAGGATTACCAATCGCTTTAATTATGCTTCTGCTGGCAGGTATTCTTCTAACAAAAGTTTTTTACAAGATTGATAAAAGCTTAACCCTTGATTCCGGTTTTATAAAAGATGAATACAAAAAGCTAGGATTAATGTCTTTTGAAGAAAAAACAATTGGGATTATATTTTCACTAACTGCATTATTATGGATTTTTAGAGCAGATTTAAATTTGGGATTCATAACAATTCCCGGATGGCAAAATATTTTCTCCAAACCGGAATTTATAAATGATGGTACTGTTGCTGTTGGTATGGCTATGATATTATTTTTTATCCCTTCCAAACAATATAACGGTGGAAAAAAGCAAATACTTGATAATCATTCTTTTATGAAAGTTCCCTGGGCAATTATTTTGCTGTTTGGCGGCGGATTCGCATTAGCTACAGGCTTTACTTCAACCGGACTTTCAAATTTTATCGGGAAACAATTTCTTGGTATGTCCGCGCTCGAACCTTTTATAATAATTCTTATTGTGGCAGCAGTAATTAATTTTTTAACTCAGTTAACATCAAACACTGCTACAGCAGAAATGATTTTACCTATAATGGCTTCTGTATCTGTAGCAATCGGAATGAATCCATTGCTGTTAATGCTTACTGCAACTTTTTCAGCCTCAATGGGATTTATGATGCCTGCAGCTACTCCACCTAATACCATTGTGTTTGCAAGTGAAAGAATAAAAATTTCAGACATGGCAAAAGCCGGCTTCGCACTAAATATTGCCGGGATTATTTTTGTTTCTCTTTTTGTTTATTTGATAGGAACTTTGCTATTCAATTTAAATACTTTCCCTCTATGGGCTAAATAATTTTGGTTACAGTGTGAACGGAGTTTTGGGGATTTAAAAATACCTATAAATGGTTTTTATTTTTTGGTAATATCAATAGCAGAAAAATAAGGAGGCTGCGTGCTTAAAAGTAAATATCGAATGGTTGATTCTTTTGTTGTTTTAATTTCAATTTTAATATTTAACGGATTTGTGGAAGGAAATCTCAATCGTAGTCCTTCCAAAGATATTACTAAAGTTGAAAACTTTACATTAAAAGATTACAACGGTAAATCACATTCACTAAAAGATTTTAAAAATTCGAAAGCTATCGTAGTTATGTTCATAGCTACCCGGTGTCCGGTTTCGAATGCTTATAACGCCAGAATGGAAAGTCTTTATAATGAGTTTAAAGACAAAGGAATTTCGTTTATCGGAATAAATTCAAATAAAGCTGAGAGTGTTGACGAAGTTAAATCGCATGCAAAAGAACACGGGTTAACATTCTTAATTTTAAAGGACAATCAAAATAAAATCGCTGATGAATTTGAAGCTTCCGTAACTCCAGAGATTTATGCTTTAAATTCAAATTATGAAGTTGAGTATCATGGAAGAATAGATGATTCAAGAGATGAAAATAATGTAGAAAGCAAAGATCTTGAAAAATCTTTGAATGAAATTCTTGCAGGGAAGAAAGTTTCAAATAAAAGAACAAAAGCTTTTGGCTGCACAATTAAGAGAGCTGAAAATTGAGAATTAAAATTATTTTAATTGCAGCCGCTTTATCAATATTATTCCTTTCATGTATAAAAGTTGCAAAAGAAAATCCATCACTGGATAAAAAAGATGAAGTTAAAAGGGAAGTAAGAAAAATTGATGATGCAGAGCTAAAAAATAAAATTGAAAATAGAAACGGTAATATATTATTCATAAATGTATGGGCAACCTGGTGCGAACCATGTGTTGAAGAATTTCCTGATATTGTAAAAATAGCAAACGAATATAAAAATAAAGGCGTTGACTTTTTAAGTTTAAGTGCTGATTTTGAGTCAAAGATTGATTCGAGTGTGGTACCATTCTTAATTTCTCAAAAAGTTGATTTTCCTGTATATGTAATGAGAGAACGAAAGTCTGAAAAGATTATTGACATGATTAATAAAGACTGGAGCGGAGCATTGCCTGCAACAATTATTTATGATAAAAATAGTAATCAAAAATTGTTTGTTAAGGGAGCTCATAATTATAATTACTTTAAAAATAAAATCGATAGTATCAAATCTATGTAGGGAAATTTATTAAATGAAAAAAGCTTGTTACTCTTTAATTAAATTTTTTATGTTTCTCTTTATTGTCCTGGTTATGTCGTGCAGAGAAGATATTGTTCCCCCAAATAATCCGGCAGGTAATATTAACGAACCGGTTCAAACCCATACGAACAATTCATATACTTTTATAATTAATGCAGATAATATTTCGAGAAGTGTTATTAATTATCTTTCATTACACACAACTACTATGCGTATTTATACTTCTGTTCTGGATATTTCTTCTGGTTCTGTACAGATATTTTTATTGGATTCTTTTAATAATACCTGGTATTCAAGAACAATTGCTTCAGAAACACAAAATTCTTCTGAAGAGTTGTCAGGGAACAATCCCAGGCAAATTCAAATTAAAATGAATAATTTTACAGGCAAATTGAAGGTACAGCTTTTTTCATTGTGATTATATTTTTGGTTTGAAAAAATTGATAGGGGAATTCAAACGGATTTTATAGGGGATAAAATTCTAAAGCAATTTATAAATTAAGTTCACTATTTTAATATAATTAGTTAAATTCATATAATCCTTTTTGATTAATAATAAATCCCAGATGGAATTAAAATTTCACTCTAAAAAGAAAATAGGAATGCCGCCGGGTTCACTCATTTATATGGGTGAATCAAAAGAAAGCCATGTCAGCATTTCCTTAATTGAATACAATGAAAGTACTTTCGAAGAAAAGAAAATTGATAATATATCGGATTTAAAAACAATTAAAGAAAACAATAATATAAGCTGGATAAACATTTGCGGATTAAATGATGTTAAAATTCTGGAGAAGATCGGAAACATATTCGAAATTCATCCGCTCACGCTTGAAGATATTTTGAATGTCTATCATAATCCCAAAATGGATGAGTTTGAAGAATATCTCTTTTTAATTTTGAAAATGGTTAGTTATGATAACAGCAATAACCAACTTGATATTGAACATGTTTGCTTTGTGCTGGGTAAAAATTATTTCATTACTTTTCAGGAAAAAGAAGGCGATGTTTTTAATTTAATTAGAGACCGCATTAGAAATAATAAAGGCAAAATTAGAAAGCTTAAAGGGGATTATCTAATGTATAGGTTGATAGATTCGATTGTAGATAATTACCTTGTTGCACTTGAAAATTACAATGAACGGATTGAAGATATTGAAGATGAGCTTATGCTGATACCGGATAATATTGATCTTGAGCCTATTCATCAAATTAGAAAAGAAATTATTAAGCTTAGAAGAATCATGTCTCCTTTATTAGAGATAATTCATACCTTTCAAAAGGAAAAAGTTTTATTCATTCAGAAAGGAACGATTGTATTCCTTAGAGATTTATATGATCATACAAAGCTGGCAGTTGAAACAACCGAAAATTTTAGAGAACTGATTGGCGGACTGCTTCAAATATATTTATCCGGCACAAGCCACAGGATGAATAATATTATGAAGCTGTTGACAATAGTATCAACTATATTTATTCCTCTTACTTTTATAGTTGGAATATATGGGATGAACTTTAACCCTGATGCAAGCCGATGGAATATGCCGGAACTTCACTGGAAATTTGGGTACCCGGTAATAATGTTTTGTATGATAATGATCGCTGTTGGTTTAATATTCTTTTTCAAGAAAAAGAAGTGGCTATAATCTAATGAATATCAAATTTAGAAAAATTATCGGAAGAAGTTATTTTGATATAATTAACTAAGGATGTTATGAAAAAATATTTTATAATTATTATTAGCATGTTTATCATTGGTTATAATTCATTTGCTCAAGATGCTTCTTCATTCTTTCCCGGCAATACGGGTTACTCATGGGATTTTAAAGTAATTCCTCTTGACTCACTCAATAATGAAATTAATAGTCTATCATATTACAAAACTGATTCATTTACCGTTAGTCAGAGTTATAAAGGTAAACTTGCAAATATTATTGTTTCAAAACTTGGCGATATTTCAGGAACTACGTCACTTCCTTTTAGTGATTCAACCTTTATTTCTTTTGACGGAAATGAAGCATATTCGTATTTTAAGCCGCTAAATATAGATTCAATAGTTAATAGCTTATTTTTTTCTTTCAATTCCAAAAGTACTTTTTCAAAAAATATGAAAAAAACAGATGCTGTAGGCTGGTATTCATATTATAAATTTAATCAACCTGAGTATTTGTCTTATCAGGTTCTTTCAATGGATACAGCGATTAATTTGGATACGTTTTCAGTCAATATAAGGTATCAAATAAAAGCAGCCAGACTGCCTGATGAAACTTTGCAATTTTCAACTGGTTCGCTTAATTGTAAAAAATTTGTGTTGGAAAATATTTTTAGTTACCTATTAACATCCACGTTGGGAGTCCCGTTATTCACAGTTAAGGATACAGTATGGATTGCACCGGGCCAGTGGATAGTGCAAGACATTATCCCTTCAACAACTATAGATCTTAGTCTTATAAATTTAGGTTTACATTATTTGCCGGGTTCAAAACAAGTTCTGGTTTCTCCAATAACTTCAGGAGTAAAAGAAAAGCAAAGAAATGTTGATAATTTCAAATTATATCAAAATTATCCAAATCCATTTAATCCGAGTACGAAGATAAAATATTCTCTTTCAGAGAACACAAATGTTAAATTAACTATTTACGATTTACTTGGTAATGAAATAGTAACCTTAGTTAATAAAAATCAAATCGCAGGAAATTACGAAGTGGAATTTAATCCGTCTCTAATTCAAAATGGATTAAGTTCAGGTGTGTATGTTTATAGAATAAGAACCGGCATATCAACATTAACAAAAAAATTAATTTATCTTAAATAAAGTTTGGAAACATATCTTTAGATTTACTTATTAAAAACTTTTAATTAACTATTATTTAATTTTTAAAAACAAATATCGGGGCGTTATTCAGTTATGTCATTTTTAAAAGAAACTACTAAACTTTTTTCAGATGTTGAAACAGGTGCAATTTTAGAACGGTCAGAGATAGAAGAAAAATATAAATGGGATTTAACTCATATTTACTCTTCGGAGGATTTATGGGAAAAAGATTTTAAATGGGTAGATAGTAATATTAAACAATATGAAAAATTCCAGGGAAAACTTGGCACAAACCCGGAAATACTTGCCGAATGTTTAAAGTTTGATGATGAAATTGGAATCAAGCTGGAACGGCTTTACTTATATTCTATGCTTGCAAAAGATTCTGATTTGCGGGTTACAAGCTACCAGTCTATGAGCGATAGGATAAAAAATCTTTTTACAAAAGTTTCATCGGCAAATTCATTTATTCGTCCGGAACTTTTGAGTATCCCTGATGAAAAATTGTTGGGATTGATTGAAAATGAAGATTTAAAGATTTATAAACATTACATTGATAATTTATTAAGAACCAAATCACACACATTATCAAAAGAGCAGGAAAAAATTCTTGCACTTGCCGGTGAAGTAACCCAGGCTTCTTACAATACTTATTCAATGTTTACTAATTCTGATTTCAAATTTCCACTTGTTGAAGATGAAGAAGGAAATAAAATCGAAATGTCGCATGCACGTTTCTATTCGTCGATGTATTCGAATGACAGAAGCTTCAGGGAGAGGGCATTTAAAAGTTATTTTGAACCATATAAAAAGTTCACCAATACTTTGGCTACTCTTTTTAACGGCAATCTAAAATCAAATATTTTTAATGCTGCCGCTAGAAATTATTCTTCGGCTCGTGAAGCTGCATTGGATAGAAATAATATCCCGCTTTCTGTCTATGATAATTTAGTTAACTCTGTTAATAAAAATTTTAGACCGCTGCACAGATGGGCTGAGTTGAAGAAAAAAATTATGAAAATTGACGAGCTTCATCCTTATGATGTTTATGTAAGCTTATTCTCTGATGAAGGCAGTAAAAAATATCCTTATGAAGAATCTAAAAGAATTGTACGAGCGGCATTAAAACCAATGGGAGAAAATTACCTCAATTCTTTGCAGACAGCATTTGACAATAGATGGATTGATGTTTACGAGACCCAATCAAAACGAAGCGGCGCTTATTCATCGGGGACAACTTTTGGTGTACATCCTTATGTGCTGCTTAACTGGACAGATTTATTGAATGATGTTTTCACTCTTGCTCATGAAATGGGGCATAACATGCATTCATATTATACAGGCAAAAACCAGCCATATGTTTATTCAGATTATACAATCTTTGTTGCGGAAGTAGCTTCTACATTTAATGAATCAATGCTGCTGGATTATTTAATTGAAAACTCTGATTCATCAAGTGAAAAATTATTTCTGCTTGAAAAATATTTGAACAACATTACTTCAACTTTTTACAGGCAAATCATGTTTGCAGAGTTTGAGCAATTGGTTTATGATAAAACAGAAAGCGGCGAAGCATTAACAACCGATGAACTTAGAAAACTCTACAAAGATATCTATCAAAAGTATTGGGGAAGTGCTATGGTTGTTGATGAAGAGGAAGAATTCACCTGGTCAAGGATTCCTCATTTCTATTATAACTTTTATGTTTATCAATATGCAACCGGATTTGCAGCTTCGGAAATTTTATCAAAGAAAGTAAAAACAGAGGGCGAACCTGCTGTAAAAAAATATTTAAACTTTTTAAAATCCGGCAGTTCCGATTACTCAATAAATCTATTAAAAAAGGCGGGAGTAGATATGGAATCTCCGGACCCAATACTTGCAGTAACACAAAAGATGAATTCATTGCTCGATGAAGTAGAAGAGTTGATAAAATAATTGTTAAGTATTTAAAATATGAGGTTCACTTCAAAAGTGAGCCTCACTAACAATATGATTTGAAAAAAGGGAGTACAATCTTTGTTGATATTGAATGAACCAATTACCATTCTTTTTTAATATTTTTAGTCAATGATTTGAAATCTTTTACATTGTTTTTTCAATAATAGAAATATGACTAACAAAATTTGGAAAAATAAAACAACAAAACATCTTGATAAATTATTAACTGTTCTATCTGCCAAAGAGAACATTGAGAGTGTAGCAATCGAAACGGTCGACCTAATGCCTATTTGTAAATTGCAGAAATATCAAAATCAGAATAAATGGGGATTAAAAATCACAGCGGAAGAAATTGAAAATGAAGAATTATTTAATTCATTATCTCTGTGGAATGTTCAAAAAATAGAAAAATTTTTATTAGACAGTGAATATAATTTAGTAGTCGATATGGGAAATTATATTGAAGATTCAATTGAGGTAATCAAAATAATCATTTCAAAAAAATGTAATGTTAATATCAATAATAAAGTTAAACTAAATTTTTTGTTTGAGCATTTAATGTAACTTAAATTTGAAATTTATTACCATCATTTAATAAGTTTACGGGTTGAAATTTTGAACAAATACTATTAGAAAGAATTAAAATGAAAATTTACTCAAAAAAAGAATTGAACGAATATCATCAATCATTGACTTACGATGATATAAGCCTGGTGCCCACAGAAGTGTCACGAATAAAAAGCAGAACTGAAGCAAATACAAAAAATAATTTTCTAGGATTGGATTTAGCTTTGCCTGTGGTTTCAAGTCCCATGGATACAGTTACCGGGATTGATATGGCGAAAGCATTAACTGAATTAGGGTGTTTGGGAATACTTAACCGGTTTGATACTTCGTTAGAAGATGGTTTGCATGATGAAGTAAATGGAAAAAAAATTAGAGGCGTTTCAATTGGCTTAACTACGGAATTAAAAGAAATTGAAAAGCTTGTTAAAAAAAAATATTTGATTTGTATCGACACTGCAAATGCAAACAATAATGAAGTGTTATATAAAACTGAAGAAGTAAAAAAGAAATTCAAAGAAGCAAAAATAATAGTTGGCAATATTGCTCATGGTGCAACTCTTAATCAATTAGTAGATGCCGGAGCTGATGCAGTAAGAGTTGGGATAGGAAGCGGCAGCGTTTGTACAACATCAATTCAAACAGGTATTGGGATAGGACAGGTTTCTTCTTTGTTAAATGTGTTAAACTCGCGAGCTGCAAAAAAACTGAATATAAAAATAATTGCTGACGGCGGGATAAAAAGTTCCGGCGATATTGCTAAAGCTATTGCACTTGGTGCGGATGTAGTGATGCTTGGTAGAATGCTTTCCGGAACTCGGGAAACTCCCGGCGAAGTAATAAAATACAGCGGACAGCTCTGGAAAAAATATAGAGGCTCTGCTTCATTCGGAGTAAAAATGAGAAACGAATTCATCGAAGGCGAAGAGACAATGGTTGCATATAAAGGTGTAGTTAAAAACGTAATTGATAGTATCTCCGATGGCTTGAGAAGTTCAATGAGCTATATGAATTGCTTTACTCTTGATGAATTAAGAAAGACAGAAACCTTTGCTGTATTGAGCAACAGCTCTTATCTGGAAAGATTACCGAAAGCTTAAAGTTTAACATATCGAAATTGTCATTGCGAGGAGTCTGCGACGAAGTAATCCATTAAGTTAGCGGTTTTAGAGATTACTTCGCTTTGCTCGTAATGACTTATCCTATCCAACTAAAATTCAGAAGAAATCATTTCATCCTTATTTTCATCAAACACATCTTTCTTTACATAAAAAGAGAAATATCCGTCTTCAATTGGAACCGGTTTTGTATCAATTGTAAAACCCATCGTGAAAGAAGCAATTAAAGAATTAGTATAAAGATTGTAAACATTCACTTCATTTTTATCTGCAGTTATTAAATATTTTTGCCCTTGATAATCAATGTTTGGGAATAGCTCTACAAATTTTTTGCTGATATAATTTTTTATTTTGACTTTGGTTGATAAAAGTAAATTTGTACTCACTTGAAAATTATAATAGTCATCATTGTCCGGTTTTAGAATTTTTATTGTTGCCTTATCTTTAAAAACATTTAAGAATTTATCATAAGCTTCAATTGGCGGCAATAATATTTTAGCAGAATCCAGTTCATTAACTTTTTTTGCACTGCCGCTGTATTTTAGGTATAATTTTATATAGCTGTTAATTCCGTAACTAGAAATTAAAAAGTAATTATACAATCCTGCTGAAGGATACGTCATCGAAGCATTCTCTGACATAAAATCCTTATTAGTTAAAATCGAATTGAACTTTAAAAAGCTAGATTTCTCTAAAAAATATCCAATGTTTAATAAGATATCCCTTCCAATTCCGCCGCGGCCGCCTACAGCAACTGCAAAACCTTCCTGGAAAAACGGCAAAGTATAAAGAGGAAGATTTTGTAATTTATAATTCATTAATAAATGTGAAAGTTCGTGATAGTGAGTATTGAAAGTAGTTATCACTTCATCATAAGCTAATACATATATTCCTCTTGTATCAAATCCGCTAATCTTTTTTATTTCATCTTCATCTTTGCACAAGATATAATTTATTTTTTCTTTCTGTAGCAATTCTTGTCTGTCATTATTTATTTGAAGCAGCTTAATCATTGTATCAACAAAATCATCAAGTTTCCTTAATGAATATTCATTGAACAAAGCGGGGTTGCTAACTTTTACCCTAAAATATTTTGAAATAAAAACTCTCCAGTCTTTTGTGAAATACAAAACCGGGGAGACCATTTTATCATTTTTAAAATAATATGTTTTGCTGTAGTTTTTAGTAGAGACGTTAAAAGTAATTTTTAAGAAATCTTCTTTTAATTTTTCAGCATTCAAATCGTATGTTAAATTGTTATTTTTTATTTCAGAAATAATGGGCGGGTCAATTTCATAAGAAAGTAAAAATTTATTTTTCACTCCTTCATAATGTATGTCTAACCTATTTGATAATTTTAAGCTTTCTTCATCAACAAATTTTGAAAGGTCGATTTGCGATGTTGTGTAGGATGAATCAATCATTTCTGTAAAAAATAAATTTATTTTGTCAGGTACTTTTTTAATCTGTTGTGCATTAATTGGGATTATAAGAAGAAATGCAAAAAGTAAAATTATATATTTATTCTTCATGATAAATTTTTCAGAATTGTTTTAAAAAATTGGATTTTTTAGTTAAAAAAATTTTGGATAAATAAAATAATAATTAATAATTCTGTATATAGTATAAATTTAAATGCCCTCCAAAATCTAATTGAGGTAAATTAAGGAAGGTTGATAATCTTTTTGATTGGAATTTCTTTTCCCAGGATAAGAAACAAAAGATAAGAAGATTAAATTGCTGTAAGAATAACTAAGATAAAAAAAGTTAAATAATAAATTTTTAATTATTATAAATTGTAAAGTTCATTATTTCAATCTTGCCGTCATAATTTGAGTTGAATTTATTATATACTTCAAAACGGTTTTTATATGCTTTTGATTTTTGATTGATTAATACCGGCTGCAGATTCAAGTTTGAATTTAATTTCTTTCGTTCTTTCATCTTATAAGATAAATATGAGAATGAAATCAAAAGAAATGTAGTTATAAAAGCGACTGTCATAATTGAAAAAATAATATGAATGAATTCCATCTAAACCTCAATAAAGTTATACAGTAGTAAATTCAATTCTTATACCGGAAAATAAATTTGAATTCAAGTTAAAATCAAATAATTAACAGTTACTTTTAAGATTGGTTATCATTATGAGATATTAGCTGAATGTTAAGTTTTTCAAATAAAGTTTGTTTCAAATCAATTATTAATAATCTGTCTTTGATTTTTCTTAAATCTTTAATAATTTATTTCATTATTTTATAAAGAGTTATATAAACTATAACAAATTATTTACCAATAAACTGCAGGTGAGAACATGACAAAGGCAGACATAGTTGATAAAGTTGCTGGAGGAACCGGGTTGACGAAATTAGAAACCGAGGCAATCATTGAGGGATTTTTTAAAACAGTTATTGAAGCATTGAAGGAAGGTAAAGGCATAGAGATAAGAGGATTTGGAAGCTACAAAGTTAAAAAGAAGAATGCTCGCCAGGCAAGAAACCCTAAAACGGGTGAATCTGTTTTTGTCCCGGAACATTTTGTTCCCACATTTAAATTTTCTAAAGACTTCAAGGAATTAGTCGATAAAGGAATGAAGGAGAAAGTTACCAGCTGATGTCGAATTTTTGCCCTGAGTGCGGGATAAATTTAGAGGGAAATTTTAAATTCTGTCCTAATTGCGGCTTCGAGCTGTCGAATGTAAAAAAGGAGTCTGCCAAACCGGAAAAGAGTAATAAAGACACTAAGAAAAAACCTGGTGCTGCTAAAAAACCAGTTCAGAAAAATCAGACAAAAATACTTGATATCAAAACTACTGCAATCATTATTCTTGGTGCATTAATTATTGGGCTTGTGATATTAATACTATCCGGAATATTTAATTCTCCTGAACCCACCGTAGCATCAAATGTTAATACACAAAACTCCACACAAGAGCAAAGTCCAACAGTTGACTTAAATGCTTTAAATAAAATTTAATGAGCTTCAAGACCAGGTTAAAGCTAATCCTAAAGATATGGCGCTGCTTCTTCAATTAGCTCATGCACAAAACGATGCGGGATTTTATGATAAAGCAATTTCAAACTATCAGAAATATTTGAAATCAAATCCGTCCGATGCGGATGCTAGAGTAGATATGGGAGTTTGCTATTTTAGTTTGAAAGATTATAAAAATGCGATTTCTGCCATGAAAGAAGCTTTAAAATATAAACCTAAACATCAGATAGCGCATTTAAACCTGGGAATTGTTAATTTAGCAGCTGGAAATGTGGAAGAGTCTAAAAAATGGCTGCAAAAAGCAGTTGATATAGATCCCAATTCTGACGTTGGAAAAAAAGCAAAAGAGATATTACAATCACATTAAAATAAGTAACTAGGAGATAACCATGCCTTGCGGAAAGAAACGCAAAAGACATAAAATGTCTACGCACAAAAGGAAAAAAAGATTAAGAAAAAATAGACATAAGAAAAAACTTAGATAATTTTTTTATTTCTTTTGAAGATTAAATGGTAAATGATATTTTTACATTTACCATTTTTTATTTTAAAGCCACCTTAGCTCAGCTGGTAGAGCAACGCATTCGTAATGCGTAGGTCGCCGGTTCGATCCCGGCAGGTGGCTCTTCTCATTTAAAATATTATAGAGTTGTTTTTTATAAATTTTCTAGTCCTTATAATTTAAGAATTGATTACTTAGATTTAATAACAGCAAATGACATAAAACAAACTTCAAATAAATCACAAATTCAAAAATCAAATTTTCAAGGTCTTAGCTCAATCTGGTTTTGAATTTCTTATTTAGTATTTGGAACTTATTTGTTTAATGATTATTGTGTTTTAAGAATTTCAAATACGTTTAGCTAGATTAAATAGATAGGAGTGTTATTACATTTTTATACCAAACCCAATTTCTCAAAGAAATTGAATTTGGTAAACACAGATATATTCAGATATATTCAGATAATTTCAGACACATCAAAAAAAAATTTTAATTTTGAAACAGTAAGATTTTTCTTGACTTTCGTGTAATTTTTCCATTATTTTGGGACTCAGTGGGTAATTGTGGTGAAAAATACCAAATAAGGAAAAATTATTGTTTAAAGGTCAATATTCATACTCTATAGATTCAAAAGGAAGAATTAGCATTCCTGCAAAATTACGTAAGCATGTTACCGCAGAAGCTAATGATACTTTTGTAATGACACAGGGGACCGCTACATGCATTGATATTTATCCCCAAGATCAATGGCAGCAATTTGAAGAAAAGCTTTTAAAGCTGAATCCATTCAATCCAATGGAAGCAAAATTTATTAGAATGATTATGCAGCATGCTTCCGATGATACTTTGGATGCTCAATCCCGGATTTTAATTCCGCAAAATTTAATTGAGTACGCAAAAATAGAAAAAGAAGTTTTAATATTAGGTGCATTGAAAAAAATTGAAGTATGGAATCCTAAAGTCTATGAAGAATATTTGAAGCAGTCGGATGAAACTTATGAATCAATTGCAGCTAAAGTTATGGCTTAAATAAATGGCTAATGAATTTCATAAGCCTGTTTTACTTGATGAGAGTTTAGATTACCTGATAACAAATAAATCCGGAATCTATTTCGATGGAACCCTTGGGTTCGGCGGACATTCAACCGGGTTATTAGAAAAACTGAATGATGATGCTTTGCTGATTACTACCGATGTTGATCAAGATGCATTTAATTATTCAAAAAATAATTTTGAAAAAGAAAAAAGAGTAAAACTTTATAACTATAATTTTTCTCAAATAGACATCATTGCTAAAATTGAATCAGCAAGTATTGATTCAAAAGAAGGCAGGTTCTTTGACGGTATTTTTGCAGATTTAGGAGTTTCATCTTTCCAGCTTGATAACACTGAATCAGGCTTTACATATAGAAATGAAGCTAAACTAGATCTGAGGATGGATAAAACAAAAGTTGTAAGCGCTGCAGATATCATTAACTCTTTTTCAGAAGAAGATATTGCAATTATCATTTACAAGTATGGTGAAGAAAAGAATTCAAGGAAAATTGCAAAAAGAATTTGTTTACAAAGAGTGCAGAAAAAAATTGAAACTACTACAGAGTTAAGTGATATAATAATTGATTTAACACCAAAGAAGTACCAGGTAAAGACTTTATCAAGAGTATTTCAGGCGCTTCGTATTTATGTGAATGATGAACTTAATGTTTTAAAGATTTTCCTGGAGAAAGCAGTAGCTCTTTTAAAGCCAGGTGGAAGAATTGTAATTCTATCTTATCATTCGTTAGAAGATAGAATTGTAAAAGAACAATTTAAATATGAAACTCTGGATTGTATTTGTCCAAAAGATTACCCGGTGTGTAAGTGTGATAAGGAAAGGCGCTTAAAAATATTGACGAAAAAGCCGGTTACTCCATCACCGGGGGAAATAGAAAAAAATATCCGGTCCCGAAGTGCCAAATTGAGAGCAGCAGAAAGAATATGAAGAAAAGTTCAAAACCTTTAATTGCAGTTGTAGTTTTATTTTTAATTACAGTTGCAATTTTAGTGCTTGGTTATGTAAGTATTAAATTGAAGTGCGAAATGATGACCAAGCAAAAAGTTTTGGCTGAAGAAAAATTGAATGCAAAAAAAAATACCAAAGTTAGTTTGATAGCTGAATATCAATATTATTCTTCTGAAGATAGAATTGTTGAAATAGCAAAAGATGAATTAGGAATGATTAAACAAAACAGTCCGTCAATTAAGATTGATGTGAGCAGAAAAAAAATTCAGGAAATATCAGATATAATTAATGGGAAGTATGAGTAATTCGCGTGCAATTATAATTATAATTTTCATTTTTATTTTTTGCGCAGCAATTGTTGCTAAGCTGGTTAACATCCAGATTGTTAGAAGCGATGAATTAAAATATTATGCCCAGCGCCAACAGACGGATGTGGAAAAAATTAAAGCCGACAGAGGTTTAATCTATGATCGTAACAATGTTCTTTTGGCTTATAATAGAAATGATATGTCATTTTATGTAGACCTTCGTATGATTTCGAAAAAAAGCAAAGAAGAAGTTGCTAAAAAATTTTCAACGATATTTAATAAGCCTATAACTTATTATTCATCATTGCTCAACAACACAGGTAAAACAATCTGCATTGAAAAAAAGGCTCCGAGTGAAAAAGCTTTGCAGTTAAAGGATTTTAAAATTAACGGACTTTTTTATCGTGAAGATCCTACACGAGTATATTATTACGATAAGCTTGCATCGCATTTATTGGGTTATGTAAATAATGACTTGCAGGGTGTAAATGGAATAGAAAAAAGTTTTGATAGTGTTCTAACTGGTGAAGACGGTACAAGGTTAATTGAAAGAGATGCTATCGGTGATATGATTACTGTTTCTGAAAAAGAGACTAAAGCAGCAGTTGCCGGGGACAATCTTTATTTAACTATCAGCAGAACGTATCAATCAATTCTTGAAGAAGAATTGCAAAACGGTTTAGACGAATACGGCGGGACATCTGCAATAGGAATAGTAATGAATCCGAATGATGGTGAGATTTTAGCGCTTGCCAGCTTAGGTGATTTTGATCCGAATGAATACTGGAAATACAGTGATTCAGAAAGAAAAGATAGAGCAATTACAGATACATATGAACCGGGCTCGACTTTTAAATCAATAAGCATGTCCATTTTACTAGATAACAATTTGTGCAAGGAAAGTGAATTGCTTTTCGTTGAAAACGGAAGATATAAATTTAAAACTGTTTACATATCAGATACACATAAGCATACTTACTTAACAGTTGATAGAATTTTGGAAGAGTCAAGCAACATAGGTATGGCAAAACTTTCTCAAAGATTCGATGATAATACCTTTTATAAATATCTACGCGGATTCGGATTTGGAAATTACACTGCGGTAAATCTTCCTGGTGAATCAAAAGGATTGTTAAAGAAACCCAATAGTTGGGGTTCTTTAACAAAAGCATTTATGTCTTACGGATATGAAATTTCAGTTACTCCTTTGCAGATGGCAACTGCTTATTGTGCATTAGTTAATGGAGGCATTTTATATAAACCCACTATCATTAAAAAAATTGCTAGCACCAATGGTGAAGAAACTGAAAATATATCTTCAAAAGAAATACGAAGAGTTATTTCAAAAGAAACATCCAACAAAATTAAAAAGATGATGGTAGGAGTTATTGAAAATGGAACAGGGAAAAATGCAAAACTTAATTATATAAGTGTTGGCGGTAAAACCGGAACATCTCAAAAATTAATTAATGGAAGATATTCTAAATCAGAATATAACTCATCTTTTATTGGCTTTTTTCCCGTGAATCATCCGCAGATACTTTGCTTTGTACTTGTTAATTCTCCTAAGATTGGAAAATATGGCGGCCAGGTCGCTGCACCAATTTTCAAAAATATTTCTGAAAGAATTATTAGCTCTAATCCTGATTTATTTCAAGATCAAATTAAAAAATATAAAGATCAGGAATTTGAATTCAAGACTGTTGAATTAAAAGATTATGAAAAAAAATCCAATATTAAAATAGTTCATGCAGACAATGAATTAACAAATAAAATTAAAAAAGGTGATTTCAAAAACATAAAAGTTATGCCTGATCTTTCGAATTACACATTAAGAGATGCAATACATGTTTTAACCAAACTTGGAATAAGTTATAAAATAAAAGGGTCTGGGAAAGTAATTTCGCAAACTTTAAATCCAGGCGATAAAATTAACAGAAACCAAACATGTGTTTTAACCTGTGAAAATAACAACGGCGGGGCGAAAATTTATTAGTGGAATTAACTGAGCTTTTAAATAGTGTTAAAGTGATAAATGTAACCGGAGAGGTTCAGAGACAGGATGTTGCAAACATAGTTTATGATTCTAGGAAAGTTGATAAAAATTCTGTCTTCGTAGCTGTTAAAGGATTTAATACTGATGGACATAAATATATTTTACAGGCTTTGAGCAAGGGAGCAATTGCCATAGTGCTTGAAGATAACAATGCAGTTCCTGATGAGATTTTTATACATGATAAAGCTGCTAAAATTTTAGTGCATGACAGCAGGGCGGCTCTTGCTGAAATATCAAATTATTTTTATAAAGAGCCGTCAAAAAAATTAAAGCTGATTGGAATTACCGGTACAAATGGAAAGACAACTACTACATTTTATATTAAAAATATTTTAGAACTCTCAGGAGCTAAAACAGGATTGATTGGTACAATTTCAAATTTTATTGGAGATAAAGAAATTAAATCATCTTTAACAACTCCTGAATCGAATGATTTAAATTCATATTTCTATGATATGATTTCACAAGGTTGTGAATATGCAATAATGGAAGTTTCATCACATTCATTGGTTTTAAATAGAGTAAAGAATTTGACCTTTAGTGCGGCGATTTTTACAAACATAACTTCAGATCATCTTGATTTTCATAAAGATTTTGATACTTACTTGAAGGCAAAAAAAATTTTGTTTGATAATCTTGGTGTTTCTGCATTTGGTGTGATCAATTTGGATGACAGCAATAGCACACGCCTTACCGAGGACTCTAAGGCGCGTTTTCATTCTTATGGAGCTACATCAAATGCAGATTTTTTTATTAGTAATATAAATTACGATTTAAGCGGAACTAATTTTCAATTGACTTATAAAAATGAATCTTATTCTGTTTCAACTTCATTGGTTGGAGGCTTTAATGCTTACAATGCAACCGCTGCAATTGCCGCAACTGTTTTACTTGGGATAGATTTTAAAACTGCTGTTGAAGGTATTAAAACTACAAAGCAGGTTCCCGGCAGATTTGAAGTTGTTGGTAAAGGAAATAAAAAAGTAATAGTAGATTATTCGCATACAGCTGATAGTTTAGAAAAAGCTTTGCAGGCGGTTCATCAAATTGTTAAAAATAGATTTCCGATTTATACAGTGTTTGGCTGCGGTGGAAACAGAGATAAAACCAAACGCCCGGTCATGGGAAAAATTGCTTCGGAGTTAAGTGATAAAATAATTATTACTTCGGATAACCCGAGGAACGAGGACCCATTTGAAATTATAAATGATATTAAAACCGGAATAACAAAAAATAATTTTGAAGTTATTGAAAACAGAGAAGAGGCAATTAAAAAAGCTATTCAAAATGCGGAAGAGAACTCGGTTGTTTTAGTTGCCGGAAAAGGCCATGAGGATTACCAGGAAATAAAAGGAGTAAGGCATCATTTTTCAGATAAGGAAATTGCGCTAAAATATTTATGAAAAATATTTCTTTGACTCTGGAAGATATTTTTGATTTACCAACTGCTGAAATTTTTAATCCTGATAATTTTAAGACAATACATGCTGTAACGATTGATTCAAGAAATGTTCCTTCAGATTCTCTATTTATAGCTATTGAAGGTGAAAAATTTGACGGGCATAATTTTGTTAGTGAAGTGGTAAAGAATGGTGCCGTTGCCGTCGTTATTAATGAAAATAGACTTTCAAGCTTTGATGATATAAATGTTCCTTTAATTTGTGTTAAAAATACAACTAAAGCTCTTGGCGATATTGCTAAAGCTTGGCGGAAAAAATTGAACACAAAAATTATTGGAATAACAGGCAGTGCAGGTAAAACTTCTACAAAAGAAATGCTTGCTTCTATTTTGAGTGAAAAGTTTTCTGTTAATAAAACATTATTAAATAATAATAATCATATTGGAGTGCCGTTGACAATTTTCAGTACAAATAATTCTCATGAATTTTTAGTAGCCGAACTTGGCACCAATCATTTCGGAGAGATAAAATATACTGCTGATATTGCATCACCGGATTACGCTTTGATTACAAACATCGGAAATTCTCATTTAGAATTTTTGAAAAATAAAAAAGGTGTTCTGAAAGAAAAGAGAGCATTGTTTGAATCAACAATTTCCAACAAAGGAATTTTATTTATTAATAATGATGATGCTTTGTTAAAAAATGAAGCAGATGATTATTCAAATAAAATAACTTATGGATTTAAGAATGAGCCTGATTTTAAAGGTGAAATAAAAGGTTATTCGGATGATGGAAAAGCAATAATAAGTATAAAATATAAAAACAAAAATTTAGAAACAGAGTTTCCATTATACGGCGAACAAAATGCAAATAATTTTCTCGCTGCTGCTTCTGTCGCTTTTAGAGTTGGATTAAAAAAGGAAGAAATTTTATTAGCACTAAATAAAATAAAACCAGTTGAGAAAAGATTAAATGTTAAAAAGTTTAAAGATTTTATTTTAATAGATGATACATATAATGCAAATCCTGAATCAATGAAGTATTCAATTTCGCTTCTTCCAAGAATAAAAACTTTCAAGAAGAAAATTGTAATTCTTGGCGACATGTTTGAATTAGGTGATGAAGAAATAAAATTACATCAAAGTTTAGCAAGTGTAATTAAAAAAAATAAAATTAATGAAATATTTCTGCTTGGAGAAAGGATGGAATATTTATTTAAAGAATTAAAGAAACAAAAAATTAATTCTTTTCATTTTCAAAGCAGAGATGAATTAAAATCAATTATTGATGAAAAAGATTTTCAAAATTCTGTTGTATTGGTAAAAGGTTCACGCGGAATGAAAATGGAAGAATTTGTAAACACCATTGAAGTAAAGTACAATAACTAAATGCTTTATTATTTATTTGATTATATAAATAAAACTTTTAATCCCCCGGGTTTTGATGTATTCCGGTTCTTGACTTTTCGTTCTGCGCTTGCAGCTATTACGGGTTTGTTCTTATCAATTTATTTAGGGCCGAAAGTAATTGCATATTTGCAGAAGAAACAAATCGGCGAAGCCAAAAAAGCTGACGGGCCAAAATTTCATTGGTCAAAGGCTGGTACGCCTACAATGGGAGGAATAATTATAATTTTTTCTGTTGTTATTCCTGTGCTCATTTGGGGCGATATAAAAAGCATTTATATAATTCTAATTTTATTCGGAACCATCAGTCTCAGCCTGGTTGGATTTCTTGATGATTATTTAAAAGTAGTTAAAAAATTGCCTAACGGATTAATCGCAAGGTACAAGCTGTTGGGGCAAATTTTTGTCGGATTAGTTGTAGGTTCTGTAATTTATTTTTCGCCGCAGTTCGAAGGATTTAATTCTGTAACTACAGTTCCTTTTTTGAAAAATGTAAATTTAGATTTTTCATATTTATATATACCTGTGGTTATATTTATAATTACTGCAACTTCAAATGCAGTCAATCTTACTGATGGCCTTGATGGACTTGCGATAGGAATCACAACAATTGTAATGTTAACTCTTGCAGTTATTAGTTACATAAGCGGTAATGCAATTTATTCTGACTACTTGAATATAATTTATCTGCCAGGTTCTGGTGAGTTAACAGTTTTTGTTGCTGCTTTAATTGGTGCATCGCTTGGATTTTTGTGGTTTAATTTTTATCCGGCACAGGTATTCATGGGTGATACAGGCTCGCTTGCACTTGGTGGTGCGTTTGGAATTTTAGCTGTTCTTATAAAGAAGGAATTATTAATTCCGCTTCTCGGTGGTGTTTTTTTTATGGAAACAATGTCGGTTATTATTCAAAGACTTTATTTCAAATACACGAAAAAGAAATACGGTGAAGGAAGAAGAGTTTTTAAGATGGCTCCAATTCATCATCATTTTGAAATGCTTGGGTGGCCGGAACCAAAAATAGTAATACGTTTTTATATAATAACAATCATCCTTGCTATTGCAAGCTTGGCATCGTTTAAAATTCGATGATAGAAATAAAAAACAAAAAAGTAACAATAATTGGTGCGGTAAGAAGCGGTGTTGGCGCTGCAAAACTAATTAAGAAAACCGGCGGCATTCCATTCGTAAGCGATGCCGGTGGCGAGTTTAAGCTTGCTGATTCAATCTCCAAATTAAAAGAACAGCAAATTGATTTTGAAACTGGAGAGCATTCAGAAAAAGTTTTTGATTGCGATTTAATGGTAGTTAGCCCCGGCGTTCCTTCTGAAGCCGATGTAGTTAAAAATGCCAAAGCAAAAGGAATAAAGATAATAAGTGAGCTTGAGTTGGCCGCTTCATTTTGTAAAGGAAATATTGTTGCAGTCACCGGCACAAATGGTAAAACAACTACCACAAGCTTGTGTGAGCATGTTTTTAACACTTGCGGACATAAAACTTATGCAGCAGGAAATATAGGTACAGCTTTCTCGGAAATCGCTTTGGATGTAAACGAAAATGAATATGTAGCGCTTGAAGTTTCTAGTTTTCAGCTTGATATGATTGATGAGTTTAAACCTAAAGTAGCGATGATTTTAAATATTACACCGGACCACTTAAACCGTTATGAAAATAAATTTGAAAATTATATCAGCTCAAAATTAAGAATATATAAAAATCAAAGTGAATCCGATTACTTCATTTTGAATTATGACAGTAAACCATTGATTGATTCATTAACGAAACATAAAAGTAGTGATATCTTTTTCTCAACAAAAAAGCAGCAGCTTAATGGTTCGTACCTTTTAGATGACCAGATACATTATAATGAAAACGGAGAATTGAAATTTAGCTGCAGCGTGAACGATATAAACTTAAAAGGCGAACATAATTATGCAAATGCAATGGCAGTTATTAATGCAGCAAAGATATTTGGCTTTGATAACGAGAAAATTAAAAAAGGATTAAAAACTTTTAAAGGTGTAGAACATCGGCTTGAACAAGTAAGAGAAATTGATGGCGTTTTATTTATAAATGATTCCAAAGCAACAAATGTAGATTCAGTTTGGTATGCTTTGCAAAGTTTTGATAACCCGATTTTCTTAATTCTTGGCGGACAGGATAAAGGTAATGATTATAACCAGATTAAAGATTTAGTAGTTGAAAAAGTAAAAAAGATTTTTGCAATTGGTTCTTCTGCTGATAAAGTTTTTAATTTCTTCCACTCTTTTGTGAAAGTCGAACTTAAACCGTCATTGGAAGATGTAGTTATAACAGCAAACAGTGAAGCACGCGAAGGAGATATTATTTTGCTTTCTCCCGCATGCGCCAGCTTCGATATGTTTGATAATTATGAGCACAGAGGAAGAGTTTTTAAAGAAACAGTAAATAAATTATAGATGAGTGAAACAGTTACCATAAAGACAAGTCTTTTTGCAGGAAAGAAATTAGCATTTGCAGTTTTCTTTGATGCATTAGTTTTAATGATGCTGGGTTTAGCTATTGTAATGAGCGCCAGCAGCACTTACAGCGCATTCAAGTTTGATAATATTTTTTACTTGTTTAACTCGCATTTGTTTAAGGTGATTTCCGGAATCGCATTCATGGTTTTATTTTCTTTTATACCTTACGACATTTACAAAGCGCATAGTAAAAAAGCTATCATTGCTATTACTGTAGTTTTGTTTTTAACATTGTTTCTTTCACCAAGCTATAAAGGTGCGGAAAGATGGATCAACCTTGGCTTTACAACCTTTCAGCCTGCAGATGCTGCGAAGTTAATTTTGATAATTCATTTATCTGCTTTGATTGAAAATAAGAGAGAATATTTATCAAATTTTAAGCACGGATTTGCTTATTTGTTCTTTTGGGTAATACTGGTATCAGCATTAGTATTTATTCAGCCTAATGTAAGTAACGGTGTTTTGCTTGTTGTAATTTCTTTAGCTTTAATGTTTGTTGGCGGAGCTAAAATCAAACATATAATTTCCGCTTCATTTTTCACGTTGCTAGCCGGCGGTTCTATCGCGATGATGTTTACTCATTCACGTATTAGAATTTTAAGCTTCATCCACAGCCTTCAAACTGGAGGCGATATAAATATGCAGGTGAAACAAGCCTTGCTTGGATTGGGAAGTGGTGGAATTTTAGGTGTTGGAATTGGACACAGCCAGCAGAGCAATCTATTTCTCCCGGAAGCCTACGGCGATTTTATTTTTGCAATACTTGGAGAAGAAACCGGGTTCGTTGGTTCCATAATTGTTCTTTTACTTTTCTTGATAATTTTTATTGCCGGAATTTTAATTGCAAAAAAAGCTAAAGATGAGTTTGGGCAGTTGCTTGCATTCGGAATTACTTTTTCAATTATCATGTACGCATTTGTGAATATTGCAGTAGCAACAGGTTTATTTCCAACAACCGGGTTACCGCTTCCGTTTATAAGCTACGGAGGAACTTCGCTTTTATTTTTATGTATCTCGGTTGGAATATTAATTAACATAGCAATTTCAAACTCAATAAATGAAAAGAAGCAGTTGGGTGCTTTATCAGAAGAAGGTAAAAAATAATTTTATAAATGGCACAAGGTAAAGCACAATATAGATTTTTATTTGCAGGCGGTGGAACCGGAGGACATTTGTTCCCGGCTGTAGCTGTTGCAGAAAAAATTAAATCAATTTTACCTGAAGCTGATATTTTGTTTGTCGGAACAAAATCAAAAATAGAAGGAAGAGTTGTTCCGAAGCTTGGATTTAAATTTAAGCCTATTTGGATAAAAGGATTTTCAAGAAAATTTACTTTAGAAAATATATTGTTTCCCTTAAAGCTAATTGTATCAATTGTGCAGTCGATTTTTATAAATATGAAATTCAAACCGCAGGTTGCTATTGGTTCAGGAGGATATGTTTCCGGGCCGGCAATTTATGGTTCGTCTATAATGGGAGCAAAAATAATTTTGCTTGAACAGAATAGTTATCCGGGTGTAACGACACGCTTGTTGGAAAAAAAATCAAAAGAGATTCATATAAGCTTTGAAGATTCGAAAAAATATTTCAAAGATAAAGAAAAATTATTTTTAACCGGCAACCCGGTTCGTGAAAGCTTAACGAAAATAAATAAAGAGCAAGCTTTAAAAGAATTTGGATTTAGTTCTTCAAAAAAAACTTTATTTATTCTTGGTGGAAGTCTTGGTGCTTATACTTTAAATGAGGCTGCTGCAGCATCAATAAAAAAAATTGAAGAGAACGGATTACAGGTAATATGGCAGACCGGAAAAAATTATTTTGAAAAATATAAAAACTTTAAAACAGGAAATGTTTGGGTGAATGCTTTTATTGATAATATGAATTTTGCTTATGCTGCGTGTGATTTATTAGTGGCACGTGCCGGAGCATCAACTATTGCAGAAGTTTTAATGCTTGGGGTTCCTTCTATTCTTGTTCCGTCGCCCAATGTTGCTGCTAATCATCAGTATCATAATGCAAAATCATTAACAGAAACAGAAGCTGCAATATTGATTGAGGACAAGGATATAAAAGATAAACTTTTTGATTCAGTGATGAGCTTAATTAATAATGAAGAGAGTTTAAGTAAGTTATCAGTAAATGCTAAAGCATTGGCAAAACCAGATGCAGCAAAAATCATTGCTGAAAGAGCAATTAAAATGGCTCAAGTATTATGAGTGAATCACAAAGTAATAGGCTGATTTTCAAATATAATATGTCGTTCTATTATCAGTCGACGATAATTTATTTTGTAGTGCTTGTGATTTATGTAATCATCCGCGGCGAATTTGTTGAAGATGAATTTAAGCTAATTGTAAAAGACCCAATTGTGTATTTGCTTGCGATAATTGTTTTCGTTTCGATTGTGAGTTTGGTTTACAATTTATATAAGAATAAGTACCTGGAAATTACTGACAATGAAATTACTTTTGTGAACAGGTATAAAAGAAAAAGTTTTCAATTAAATGATATTGTGTCAATAAAATTTTCAAAGGGACAAAGAAGAATTAATGCAAAAGCATTTAGATTAGTAAGAATGAAAGTTCTTCGAAGAAAACGCCTTTTGATTATTCGACCTTTAGATTATGAAAATGAAGAACTATTAATGAAAAAAATTCAATCAATTAAAGATTCTTTAGAGAAGAAATAAATGTTTAAGAATATTAAAAAAGTTCACTTTGTTGGAATCGGCGGAATTGGAATGAGCGGTATTGCTGAGATATTACTTAATCAAGGTTTTGAAATATCGGGTTCGGACAGAAGCCTAAGTGAAATCACTAATCGTTTAAGTGAACTTGGAATGAAAATTTATGAAGGCCATTCACCTGAAAATTTACATGACGCAGATGTATTAGTTTACTCTTCTGCGGTTCACACAGATAACCCGGAAGTGAAAGCAGCTATTGAAAGGAAGATACCTATTATTAAGCGTTCCGAGATGCTTGCCGAATGTATGCGTATGAAATATGGAATTGGTATTGCCGGAACTCATGGTAAAACTACTACAACATCAATGGTGGGATTAACATTGACTGAAGGGGGTATTGACCCAACGATTATTGTTGGAGGAAAATTAAGCGGACTTGGCGGAACAAATGCTCGTTTAGGTGAAGGTGAATTTATTGTAGTTGAAGCAGATGAATTCGATAGAACATTTTTGAAATTGACTCCTACAATAGCAGCAATTACAACTTTGGAAAAAGAACATCTTGATACTTACAAAGACCTTGATGATATAAAAACAGCATTTATTGAGTTTGCGAACAAAGTTCCGTTCTATGGTTTTGTAGTTCTTTGTTTGGATGAGCCTGCGCTTCAGGATATTATCCCAAGCCTGGAGAAAAAAGTTATAACTTATGGCCTAACAACTCAAGCAGATATAAGAGCGGTTGATATTACTCATAATGAATTTTCAAGTTCTTTTAGTGTGAACTTTATGGGAGAAAATCTTGGGCGCATTATTTTGAAAGTTCCGGGAATTCATAACGTAAAAAATTCTTTAGTTGCAGTCTGCATAGCTAAAAAACTTGATATTGATTTTTCAACAATAAAAAAAGCACTCGAATCATTTTCAGGAGTTTATAGAAGATTTGAAATAAAATATAATAAAGAAATTTTAGTGGTTGATGATTATGCTCATCATCCTACAGAGACAAGTGCCACTTTAGCTGCTGTTAGAGCAGGTTGGAACAGAAGATTGATTGCAATTTTTCAGCCGCATCTTTATACACGAACTAGAGATTTTTACCAGGAATTCGGAAGATCATTTTTAAATTCTGATATTTTTATTTGTACAGATATTTATCCGGCACGGGAAGAACCGATTGAAGGTATTACAGGACAGTTGATAGCGGATGTTGCAAAAAAATTCGGGCATAAAAATGTTTTTTATATACCTGATAAGAATGATGTGCCTAATAAAGTAATGGAAATAAAAAAAGACGGTGATATAATTATTACAATGGGTGCCGGAGATATTTGGAGATACGGAGAAAAATTTGTTGATCAACTTAAGAAATAAATTTTTATGCCTGAAAAAAAAGGTAAAATATTAGGAACAGTACTTTTTGTTTTATTAATTTCACTTTTAATTTATTTAACATTTATGATCAACAATAAAATGGAAGACAGAAAAATTCAAATGATAAAATTAAGCGGAAATAATTTATTGCCTGAAAAAGATTACCTGCATTTTACTAAACTTGATAAAGATTCATCACTCAGCGGATTAACTTTGAGGGTAATTAAAGATAGATTTGAAAAGCATCCTTATGTAGAATTTGCTGATGTAGAATTTGAAAATAACAATATTGTATCCGTTGAAATTACTGAGAAGAAAATAAAAGCGATTCTTTTGGATGGAGGCGAGGCTCACTTTATAACAGAAGATTTTCAAGTGCTGCCTTATTATGAAAACACAAAGTATGTCGACTACCCGATTATCAGCAACTTAAAAGAGAAAGATAAAATAAAACCTTTGGAGATTTTAAAGAACGATGATACAAGAAATGCATTTAGAATAATTGAAGCTATTAATTTAACTAATGAAAACATTTTAAAAAGGTTATCTGAAATAAATTTAGGTAAAGGCGGAGACATAGTTTTAACTTTTTCAGGTTTGAAACCTTCGGTTATCTTTGGAAGAGGGGATGAAGCAAAGAAAATTGTTTACTTAGAAATTTTATGGGAAGGTAAAATAGAAACCAACGTTGATATTACAAAAAGCAATTATGTTGATTTACGTTTCGCAAATGAAGTATTTCTTGGTAATGCAAATGGAACGGGTTTAGTTGAATGAAAAAAAATATAATTGCTGGACTGGATTTAGGAACTACAAAAGTATGCGCTGTGATTGCAGAAAAAACAGAAGGTAATCGTATTGATATTTTAGGATTTGGAGTTGCGGTTTCCGAAGGCTTGCATAAAGGTTTGGTTGCGAACATTGGAAAAACCGCCGAAGCAATAAGGGCCGCAGTACAAATTGCTTCTAACAGAGCAGGCTTTGACATAACAACTGTTAATGTCGGTGTTGCCGGAGAACATATTACAAGCATGCGTCATAGAAATTACGTTACTATTAATAGCGAGGATAAAGAAATAACCAAAGCTGACCTGGAAAGGCTTGAAGCGGATGTTAGAACAATAAGAATTCCATCGGACAGGCAAATTCTTCACATAATTCCCGAAGAATTTTCTGTTGATTATCAAGGTGGAATTGAAAACCCAATCGGCATGTCCGGTTCAAGATTGGAAGCTACTAATCATATCGTGTTGGCTTCTATTCCTGCTATTCAAAATATAAAAAAATCTGTTGAACGAGCTGGGCTTCAAGTACAGGATTATATTCTTCAGCCCATTGCATCAAGCTCTTCTATTTTGGAAGACAGTGAAAAAGATTTAGGAGTTGCGTTAATAGATATTGGCGGCGGCACAACTGATTTGGCAATCTTTCACAACAAGACTATTAAACATACAAAAGTAATTGGCGTTGCCGGCAATCAAGTTACAAATGATATAAGAGAATCGCTTGGAGTTGTAACAGAAGAAGCAGAGAAATTAAAAAAAGAATATGGTTATGCTTCAGAAAGTGCAATCATAAAAGATGAAGATATTTTAATTAGAGGGGTAGGTGCAAGAGGCAATACAAAAATTCCAGTAAGCCTGCTTACTCAAATTATAAGCTTAAGAATGAGAGAACTTTTTACTTTGATTGACAATGAAATAAGAAGCACCGGGTTTAAAAATAAAATTAAAGCTGGTATCGTATTAACAGGCGGTGGAAGCTTATTACGCGGCTGTCCTGAATTAGCAGAAGAAGTATTTGGTTTACCAACAAGAATGGGTGTTCCGCAAGAGTTGGGCGAAGGATTGTCAAATGAAATTGAAAGTCCTGAGTTTGCAACGGTAGCCGGGTTAATTAGAGGTGTTCCCGGCGGTAAATCAAGCGAGTATCAAATGCTGATAAAACCTAAGAAAGATAAGACAAAGAATAAAATTTCAGTATTCGTAAAAAGAGTGCAACAATTTTTTGATGAATTATAAAACCTAATTAGGAGGATCATTATGTCTGGATTCGCAACAATAGACAGGGCAAAACCAATGTCTGCAGTATTAAAAGTTGTAGGTATTGGAGGCGGAGGCTGTAATGCCATCGAAAGTATGATTACCCGGGGATTAAATGGTGTTGAATATGTAGCAATAAATACTGATGCACAAGTTCTAAATAGCAGCAGCGCTACTCATAAAATTCAGGTGGGAATGAGCATAACCCGCGGGCTTGGTGCGGGAGCTGATCCTAATGTAGGTAAAAAATCTCTGGAAGAAGATAGAGAAAAGTTAGCCGATGTATTAGCCGGAAGCGATATGGTTTTTGTTACTGCCGGAATGGGCGGAGGTACTGGAACAGGGGGTGCCCCGGTTGTTGCATCAATAGCTAAAAGTATCGGCTCATTAGTTGTTGGTATTGTTACCAAACCATTCAGATGGGAAGGTAAAAAAAGAATGCTGAATGCTGAAGCAGGCATCCAGGAATTAAAGCAATATGTTGACAGCTTAATTGTGATTCCTAATGAAAGGCTGTTAAATATTCTCGACAAGAATATGAATGCTTTTGCAGCTTTCGATAAACCTAATGAAGTTCTGTATGAGGCAACAAGAGGTATTGCCGATATCATTACTGTTGAAGGATTAATTAATGTTGACTTTGCAGATGTAAGATCAGTAATGAACCAGAGCGGCGAGGCATTAATGGGATGTGGTATTGCCAGTGGAGAAAATAGAGCAATTGAAGCTGCACAAAAAGCAATTTCAAGTCCGCTGCTTGAAGGTATAAATATTAAAGGCGCAAAGAGTGTTTTATTAAATGTAACCGGTTCAAGCAATTTAACTATGCAGGAAATTAATGAAGGCAATAATGTGATCTTCGATGCAGCAGGAGAAGAAGCAAATGTTATATTTGGATGTGTAAGAAAAGAAGATATGAATGATTATGTTTCCTACACTGTAATCGCGACCGGTTTTGATGGTTCACAAAAAGTTTATTCTGCTAAAAATTCGAAAACAGAAAACACGCAGCCCAAGGACAATGATATTTTTAGAGGCGGATTTAACTTTTTAGAAAACAAGGATGTTGATACTGAAGATCTTGATGTTCCAACTATTTTAAGAGTTAAAAGTCCAAAGTCTTCTTTAGAAACAAAAGATATAAATGAAGACGAGCTGCCCAAAAGCGGATTTAAATTTGATGATACAAGATATAACTTTAACAAGGATAGAAAAGAAAAAGCGAAAGTAGAAAAAGACGAAAAAGATGATGAAGATAGTTCATCATTTCTAAGAATGATTATGGATTAAATCATTATACATTAAAGATGTTGAGAATGGACCAACTCAACATGTGAGAGGAGTTACGCTATGAGCTTTCTGGAAATCTGCGGAGTAATCTTTATTGCTATTCTTATTACTAATGGGATAGTAGGAATAATATCCATACGATCCGCAGTGAAGGTGCAAGAAGAGCAAAATAATTTAACGCGGCTTAATCATATAAATAATTAAACATTATTCGTCGCTAGGCCTGGACTCGATAACTACTGCATTATCTTCTTCGACATTCTGAATGTAATTATCGACAGTGATAATAATTCTGTTGGGCCTGCAGCATATTCTGCAATCTTCTACAAAATCCTGTTTGCCATCGATTGTAAGGTCAACCCAAACATAATTCCTAACGCCGCAATATTGACATACCCAGGATAATTCATCATCTGTTCGCATATAATCATCTCCTCAAAACAAATTAATCTACCCGGTAATTTATAAATTATTTAATCAGAGTAAATACCCTTCGATTGGAATTTTCATTAATTAATTTTTATTTCATATTTACGAACTGAGTAGGGAAATCTAAATCCGCATCTTTTACCAATTTTATTATAGATTGCAAATCATCGATTTTTGCTCCCTGAACTCTAACCTGTTCATCTTGAATTTGGGCATTCACTTTTAATTTTGATTCTTTTACAAGCGAAGTAATCTTTTTAGCATTCTCTTTTGAAATCCCGCTTTGTAAATCTATTTTTTGTCTTATCCTACCACCGGCTGCAGGCTCAGGTTCATTTAATTTTAATGCCTTAATTGAAATTCCTCTTTTAATAAATTTTGTTTGAAGAATGTCAATGCTTGCTTTAAGTGCATAATCATCTCTTGAATTGATGTTAATAATTTTATCTTTTTTATTTAATTCAACTGTAGTATGTGAATCTTTTAAATCATACCGTTGATTAATTTCTTTAACTGCCTGATTTACTGCATTGTCAGCTTCCTGTAAATCAATTTCGGAAACAATATCGAATGAATGATTTTGTGCCATATTTAACCTTTTTCGAAATGTTAAAATTTTCCTGTGATTGCAAACTAAAATTAGAAAGCTTAAGTGTCAAGATTTGTTAAATTATTAATAATTTATGCTGATAAATATAGATGTAATAAAGATGAAAGAAAGAGGGAGCATACAAATTTTGAGGCCCGCGACCTTTTGGCTTTGTGCCTCAATTAAATTTTTTTAAATAAATTATAGCTTTAATAATTTAAATGCATGTCCCCATTTATTTTGAATAAAGCCTGGTATGCACCAAAGAATACATAAAGGTTCAATTGCTCTTGCTGCTTCGACAGCGCCCATATCTTCTGTTTCAAATCCGAATTGATTGGTTATATCAGAAACTTCGTTTTTAGCATTTTCATTGTTTCCGCAAATAAACATAGTTGGTTTTATTCCTTTAAAATCCGGGTCAACCATTAATGAATTTCCCACAATGTTAAAAGCTTTAACAAAATTAGCTTTTGGAAATTTTGCTTGAAGTTCTTCCATTAAAGATTTGTCTAAGCTTGTAAAGAATTTTAGAACACCATTTGTCGGTGGAGCATCAGCTATGGGATTTGTTGCATCGATAATTGTTTTGCCATCTAAATTTGATTCACCTGCTTTAGTTAGCACATCAATTGCTGCGGTCCCTTTTACGGCCAACACTAAAATTTCTCCAAAATTAGCCGTGTCGGAAAAACTGCCGACATTTGCAGATTTGCCAGTTGATGCTTTCCATTCATCGAGTTTGGACGGATTGCTTGTCCCAATCATTACCTGGTTTTCATATTTAATAAAACCGGCGGCAAGTGCTTTTCCAACATCGCCTGAACCAAGAATACCAATTTTTTTGTTTTTCATCTTACTCCTTTTTTAATTTGTTTGTTCATCTAATAATTATTGATATAAAATCAAATCTCTAATTTTCTAGAGGCATTATAAATTTGTGAAGTTAATTTATCTGCATTTTCATTACCGATAATTTCAGCGTAACGCTTGTAAAGATTATTCCACGCTTTGTGAATTTTTTTATCCAAATTTTTACTTTCCTTAGTTGGGATAACAGAAATAAATTTTCCTTTTTGCTCACGGATAAGGTATCCTTTGTTTTCCATTTTTTCTATCAGCCTTGTTACTGTTGAAGGGGAGAGCATCATCTGTTCACTTATTTCTTTAGGATTTATTCCCGGTTTATCATTTACCGTCATTAAAAGAAATGCATAAGAAGGAGCTAAACCGGTAATGCTGAATTCTTCTTCTGCCATTTTAGTTATAACTCGTGATAAAGCATTTGCGGAGAATAATAAACATCCGCAATACTTTGAATCTTTTTTATTCATTTGTTTATAGTTGTTTGTACATACAAATATAAAATGAGATTAAATATTTATCAATAAGTTTGATTGTATAATTTTATTTTGTGATATGAAACAAAAAGTGCAGGTTCAAGTTTAATACTATTCTAATTTCATTGGGACTTCAATTAATAACAATTCCGAAATAGAATTAGATTTAATATTAATTTTATCAACTTCCCACAAACCCATCCCGTCTCGTTTGTTCAAAATTTGATTTTCAATTGTAACATCGCCTTCAATCAAAAAAGCGTAAACGCCATTGCCAGGTTTTTTGATTTGATATTCTATTTCGAAACCCGAATCAAAGCTGCCCAGATGAAACCATGAATCCTGGTATATCCATAAATTATTTTCAGATAAGACAGGAGAAACAATTTCCAGTAATTTATTTTTATATTCTTGAGGATTAAAATTCTTCTGTTGATAACGCGGATGAACATTTTGTTTATTAGGTATAATCCAAATTTGAAAGAACTTTATTTTTATATCTTTATTGGCATTAAATTCAGAATGGAAAATACCTGTTCCGGCGGACATAACCTGCACTTCATTTTTTTGAATTACACCTGAATTTCCCATGCTGTCTTTATGTTCCAATGCACCTTCAGTGGGGATTGTGATAATTTCCATATTGTCATGCTGGTGAGTACCAAATCCTTTTCCTCCTTCAACGGTATCATCGTTTAAAACTCTTAAAGCACCAAAATGAATTCTTTCTTCATCATAATAATTTGCAAAGCTAAAAGTATGATAAGTATCAAGCCAGCCGTGATTAGCGTGCCCTCTTGAGTTGGATAGGTGAAAAACTGATTTCATGTATTCAATCCTTTTTTAGTCAAAAATATTCCTGAGAGATTTATTTAATCGAACTTTTGGAAATGAGTAATTCGAGAATAATAAAAAAAAATATTAAAGTGAATAGCTTTAGAATGAAGGAAAATAATTTGGAATATTGATGTGATTTGAAATTGGTTAGGGTGGAGAGATTCTCACAAAGTGATACCTTTGGCAGAACTCTCGACCTTCCCGATAGAATCGAGACGCGCTAACTGGGCTAAACAATATTTAAATATAAAACTAATTATTGAAAAGAGTCGGGGTGGAGAGATTCTCACAAAGTGATGCCTTTGGCAGAACTCTCGACCTTCCCGATAGAATCGGGACGCGCTAAGCGGGCTAAACAATATTTAAATATAAAACTAATTATTGAAATGAGTCGGGGTGGAGAGATTCGAACTCTCGACCTCTTCGTCCCGAACGAAGCGCGCTAACCGGGCTGCGCTACACCCCGAAGAAAAATCTGATGATCCAATCAGAAATCTGTAATAAAAAATTGCTGATATTTATACTTAATGTATTCCTTATTTTTAAGTTTTTTTAATTCTAATTCAAATTTGTTTGCTTCTAATTTCGTATCAAATGGTCTTTTAAAAATTAATTTCCAAGAACCTTTATTTTTTGTTGATTTAGTTTGCCCTGTATTATGTTCATTCAACCTTCTTTCCAAATCATTTGAATGACCGTAATACCATTTTTTATTTTTTTCAGATTCAATTATATATGTAAAATAACTTTCCACTCGACCTTCCCGATTGAATCGGGACGCGCTAACCGGGCTGCGCTACACCCCGAAGAAAAATCTGATGATCCAATCAGAAAACTGTAATAAAAAATTGCTGATATTTATACTTAATGTATTCCTTATTTTTAAGTTTTTTTAATTCTAATTCAAATTTGTTTGCTTCTAATTTCGTATCAAATGGTCTTTTAAAAATTAATTTCCAAGGACCTTTATTTTTTGTCGATTTAGTTTGCCCTGTATTATGTTCAATCAACCTTCTTTCCAAATCATTTGAATGACCGTAATACCATTTTTATTTTTTTCAGATTCAATTATATATGTAAAATAACTTTCCACTCGACCTTCCCGATTGAATCGGGACGCGCTAACCGGGCTGCGCTACACCCCGAAGAACCTCATCCCGAATTTATTTCGGGATCTAAAAGATAGAGATTCTGAATTAAATTCAGAATGAACAACTATTTTTTATCAAAGAGCGACGGAAAAATAAACCGTTTGAGTTTCTTTTACAAGTAATTTTATTTTCTTAAAATTTTATAATTTCAATTTCTTTACTTTTAATTCCAATCATTATAAGTTTGACAAACAAAAATATTAACCTTTAAATCTATCCGCGAGATGGATAAGGATGAAAGAAATTAAAAATAAACTAAAATAAAAGGAACCTCTGCGGCAGAAGCCAAAGAGGATTTTTTATATATGGACATAAAAGCAAAAATAGTTGATGAAGTTGGATTAAAAAGAATAGTTACTCGTATTTCGCACGAAATATTAGAGAAAAATAAAGGCTCTAAAAATTTAGTGTTAATGGGAATGCGAACCCGTGGTGAATTTCTTGCCAAACGGCTTCATGAAAAAATTAAAGAAATTGAAAACATTGATGTTCCTTTTGGAGTTCTTGATGTTACCCTTTACCGCGATGATTTCCGCACAAGATTAAAGCAGCCGGAAGTTTCTGTTTCCAATTTCACTTTTGATATAAATGAAAAAGATATCATTCTTGTTGATGATGTTCTTTATACCGGAAGAACAGTCCGTTCAGCATTAAATGCACTGATGGAATTTGGAAGGCCGAACACAATTCAGCTTTTCGTTTTAGTTGACCGCGGGCATAGAGAATTGCCTATCCGCGCAGATTATATTGGGAAAAATATTCCAACTTCAATGAATGAAGAAGTGAAAGTTAAAATGAAAGAGATTGATGGTGAAGATTCAATCTATTTAGTTGAAACAAAAAATGAATAACAAATTATTAAGAGTTTAAAAACATGCCACTATCAAGCAGACATTTACTCGGATTAAAAAATGTACCTAAAGAAGATATCCAGTTAATTTTGGATACAGCAACAACTTTTAGAGAAGTTTTAGACAGGCCGATTAAAAAAGTACCAACTTTACAAGGCAAAACAGTTGTAAACCTTTTTTATGAAAATTCAACCCGTACAAGAATTTCATTTGAACTTGCAGAGAAAAGATTATCAGCAGACAGCATAAATTTTTCAGTATCAGCAAGTAGTGTAAGCAAAGGTGAAACTTTCAAAGATACAATCAGAAACATAGAAGCAATGAAAGTCGATATGGTTGTAGTTCGTCATTCAGCAGCAGGAACACCTTATTATCTTACACAAATTAGCGATGCGAATATTATAAATGCCGGAGACGGAATTCACGAACATCCAACCCAAGGCTTGCTGGATATGTATTCAATTAGAGAAAAGCTGGGAAGACTTGAAGGATTAAAAGTTTGTATAGTTGGAGATATAGCTCACTCTAGAGTAGCTCTATCAAATATTTTTGGTTTGAAAACTATGGGAGCCAAAGTTTCGGTTTGCGGTCCTTCGACAATGATTCCGCGTTACATTGAAGAGTTGGGAGTTGATGTAATTTATAATATAGACGAAGCAATTCAAGAAAATGATGTTTTGAATGTACTTAGAATCCAGCTTGAAAGAAAAGCGAGAGAATATTTCCCATCAATTAGAGAATACGCGAAATATTTTGGAATTGATAGAGCACGATTAGAGCGAATCGGAAAAGACATAACTATTATGCATCCCGGCCCAATAAACAGAGGGGTTGAGCTTGCTTCTGATGTTGCAGATGGATCAAATCAAATAATTTTGCAGCAGGTTACAAACGGTGTTGCTGTTAGAATGGCAGTTCTTTATTTATTAGGAACCCTTAATTAAAAGGAATTGAAATGAAAATTGTTTTAAGAAATGTAAACCTTCTTCATCCTGAACAAAAATTATCCGAAGGATCCTTCGGAAATAAAAAGAATGTTGATATTTTACTTACCGACGGAGTCATTACTAAAATCGGAAAATTAAGTGATGATGAAGTTAAAGGTTCAAAAGAGTTTGATCTTAAAAATAAATATTTAGTGCCCGGTTTGTTTGATATGCATGTACATCTTCGTGAGCCTGGAAGGGAAGATGAAGAAACAGTTGTTACAGGATGCAATGCTGCCGCAAATGGTGGATTCACGGCAGTTGCCTGTATGCCTAATACTGAACCGGCAATTGATTCATCAGAAGTAATTCACTTAATTCAAAAGGAAGCTAAAAATCACTTAGTTGATGTTTATCCCATTGGCGCTGCAACAGTTGGAAGAAAAGGCGAAATAATTTCTCCCATGGCAGAGCTTTACGAATCCGGCGCAGTTGCTTTTTCTGATGACGGTGTAGCGATTAAAACTGCGGCAATTCTTAAAAGAGCGTTAGAATATTCTAAGATGTATAACCTTCCAATCATCGAACACTGTGAAGATGAAACTTTGGCAGGCGGCGCAATGAATGAAGGAATAAATTCAACGTTACTTGGATTAGCACCGCTTCCTTCTGTTGCTGAAGATTTAATTGTTATGCGTGATATTCTTATGGCTGAATACACAGGCGGAAAAGTTCACATAGCGCATATTAGTACAAAACGATCTGTAGAGATTGTTAGAGAAGCAAAGAAAAGAGGTGTTAAGGTAACCGCAGAAGCAACTCCGCATCATTTTTCTCTGACGGATGATTCATTAAAAACATATGATACAAATATGAAAATGAATCCGCCTTTACGCACTTCGGAAGATGTTAAAGAAGTTATTAAAGGTTTAAAAGATGGAACATTGGATTGTATTGCCAGCGACCACGCTCCACATTCGCCTGAAGAAAAAGAAGCTGAATTTGAATACGCTCCAAATGGAATTTTAGGATTGGAGACAATGGTTGGATTAACTTTATCAGAACTCTATCATAAAAAAGTATTAACACTTGAACAAATAATTGAAAAACTTTCTATTAACCCAAGAAAAGTTTTAAACATCCCTATTCCAAAATTTGAAGAAGGCGAAGAAGCTAATTTTACAATTTTAGATCCAGATGAAGTATGGACAGTTGATGTTTCAAAGTTTAAAAGTAAATCAAGAAATTCTCCATTCAATAAAAAACTTCTTACTGGTAAGCCTATAGGTGTTATAAATAAAAAGAAGATGTTTTATAACGGCTCTTTTACAAATATTTAGCCTTTCCTTATACCAATTAATTAAACTAAGGTGTACAATATAAAGTACACCTTTTTGTTTGATTTTTCTCAATATTCAAATAAAATCAAGCTTTACTACTGGCACCCATTTTGGCTCTTATTTCCCGAAAAACGTTGGAGTTCAAAATGAAAAAAATAATATTAACAATAACAGCTTTAATTTTAGTTATCAGCTTTTCAGCTTGTCATATTAACGACCCATATAATGACCATTATGTGGACACTACACCTCCTTCAGCTCCGAGTAATGTTTATGTATTGAATGGAGACAATGTTGTTGACCTTTCATGGAACCAAAATACTGAAAGTGATGTTGCCGGATACAATGTCTATTATGCATATTCATACAATGGCAAGTACACTTTAATCGGCTCAACTTCAAGTAATCATTATACTGACGACGGTGCAAATAATGGAACAACTTATTACTATGCAGTTACTGCTTATGACTATAACGGAAACGAAAGTGATTTGAGTCCTGATGTTGCTTATGCAACTCCGCGTCCTGAAGGTTATAATCAAACAATTTTTGATTACTTAAATTTTCCTGATAATGCCGGATATTCATTTACAACTTACAGTACAGTTCCTTATGATGACCAGTCAACAGATTTCTTCTTTGAAAATTATAACGGCACATATTACCTGGATGTTTATAAGGATACAGATATTCAAGATATGGGAGCGACAAATGATATTTATGATATTCCTTATGCTCCAACTGATGGCTGGTCTTCAACAAAAGATGCAATTGCAAAGATTGGACATACTTATGTAATCTGGACATGGGATAATCATTATGCAAAAATCAGAGTTAGTAATATTACTCCCCAAAGAATTGAATTTGATTGGACATTCCAGTTAGTACAAGGCAACAAAGAATTGAAGCCGGTTAAAAAATCCGTAATAAGAATTTTGGAAAAAGTTAATAGAGTAAAAGAGTAAAAAAGCCCAAAACAATAAATATAATAGTAGAAAATTTTGCGAACCCAATTTCTTACCGAGATTGGGTTCGCTGCGCTTATAAAGAGAAGGTAACAATTGGTTAATAACAAGTAATAATTTATAGATTTACACTTTTTAATTATTTAAATTTGATGAATAAATGATGACAAATAAAAGAAACTATATTATATCAGAATTGACTGCTATGTGGAAGGTATTTTTTATAGCGGGACTTTTTTGTCTTCAGATATATGCTCAACAACAACAGAATTTTTTAAATAGGGCAAATACAAAAAACCAGGTCCCAGCGGTTCAAAATGTATTTATACAAATTGAAAGTGCAATTTCAAGCGGGAATGTTTCAATGCTTTCCCAATACTTTAGCCCGCATACTTACTTCAGCCTTTCAAACGGAGTAAGCGGCTACTTTAGTTCAAATCAAGCTTATTACATTTTAGAAGATTACTTCAAAATTTACCAGGTTATTTCATTTAAGTTTAACGACATTCAAGCAGCAGAAGATAAACCTTACGGCATTGGAGTTTATAATTTTGAATTCAAAGGGAAGAGAGATAACTCAAAGGTTTATATATCATTGAAGAATAAAAACAACGAGTGGAAAATTACTCAAATCACTATTAATTAATGTTTAAGGACATTCTCCATAAATTTATGGGAATCCTCCTCCGAAAGGAGTCCTTCGGACAAAGGAGTCCATTCGGACATCGCTATGCGAAAGGCGATAGAAAATATTTTACTATCGTCTTTTTTATTTTGGTGCTTATTTTTCTTTCCGGCATCATCACTCCTTTATTAATCCAGCAAGAAAGAAATAATTGGGAAGAATATTTATCAAAAAAAATCTCATCAATTGAATTGTCTGTAAATTCAATATTTAAAAAGAAAGAAAATGATGTATTAAATACAGCAATTGATTTAAAGGGAAAGTTATCTCATACATTAAAACCTGGAGTTAATTCTTATGGAGAATTAATTACACTTGTAAATGAAGACAGCTACCAGGATTATTCAATTGAAGTCTTTGCCCCAAACGGAAAACTGATTGGATGGAATGACCAGATAGCAATTCCGCAGGATGATATTTTCCCTTTGGAACGGCCAATGGGTGAAACATATTTTTATCGAAATAAACTGATTACTTATTTGTCGGTAGTGGATACTTTATTAATTGAAAATGACCAATTTTTTTATGCAGTGAGTCTTCCCATTGAAAAACATTTTGAACTTCAAAATTCATATTTCAATGAGCTTAGCTTTACAAAAGAGCTTTCGGATAATTTTTTAACACAATTCCAAATAAGCTATAATCCTTTTACGGCTAAATCAAAAGACGGTAGAGTTTATTCTTTTGAAATTTTAAATAATAGAAATAATAAAATTGGAATGGTAAATTTCTTCAAGCCGTCGCTTGAAGTTACAATAGGAGATTTGCGAGATAATACCAACACCATCCAATCAATTATGGTGATTATTGCTTTTATATTTTTAGGATTAGGTTTTAGATATGATTATAAAAAATTAAAAAGCCGCCTACTAAAGCTGACTTTTATAGTTGTTTATTTTTCATTATTCAGGGCAGTTTTATTTTTTGTAGAATTCCCTTCAAACATAATTGGGGGTAGTTTATCGGACCCTGCATTCTTTTCATCTGCGTTCGGCGGGGGAATTGTAAAATCTCCAATAGAATTTTTTGTCACAGCTTTATTCTTATTAATCATCTCTGTAAATGCTTACAAACTTGTGGTCGATTACATTAATAATAGCCAAGTTAAAATTAAAAATGTATTTTTATTTTCTTTGCCAGTTATTATTGTTTCATTTTTCTTTTTCTTAGTCCTGCGTGGTTTGAGTGCTTCAATTAAAAGTGTAATCTTTGATTCAACGTTAAGATATTTTAAAGACCCAAGACTGCTTCCCAATTTGCCCGGCACGCTGATGGATTTGAACGTGTTAATTTTAGGCGTTGGAGTTATACTTTTTCAATTATGTTTTTTGCTGCTGCTTTTATCTCTTTCTCCTAAAAAAGATGGAAAAAGTTTCCAGAAATTTTATATTATACTTTTTGTTGTTATTCAAATATTAGGAATTGCCTTTTTATTTATCCAGCGCGAACCACTTATAACGCCGCTATTAAGCATCCTTTTTATCAGTCTGACTTTTCTGCTGCTTTATAAAATCTTTTATAAAAATTTAAACTCGGCTTATAATTACATTTATATTTCTTTAGCTGCTTCGATTATCAGTATAACACTTTTAAATTTCTTTAATCTTCAGCTTGAAAGAGAAGCATTAAAGACAACAGCTATAGAAGTCAACCGCCCGAATGATAATTTATTCCGTTTTATGGTAACGGATATTTTAACAACATCCGCAAACAACCAAAGTATTATTGACCAGTTTGCAAAAGGCGATTCAAGCTTTGATATGGAAGCTTTTACAATATGGAGCGGCAGTACGCTTCAGAAAGAGTCTTTAAATTCCTTGGTTAGTATTTATAATAGACAAGAAAAGTTAATAGGGAAATTTGATGTTGGAATTAATGATGAATTCTCACCTGTTAATTATTTTGATACAATTTATTCAAATCAACCAACCATTAAAGAAATCACTACAAACGGAAACCAGCTGCAAAAAATTTATTGTGGAATTATTCCCGTTAAAGACAGGGACCATATTGTCGGGTACATATCGGCATCAATACTATTTGATATCCAAAATTTAGGGGCAGGAAATATTCCCGATTTTATCGAATCAAAAAAGAATATTATTAATTCTGTGGTGAATTTAAGACTGCTTAAAATTTTTGATTTTGTAAATTCAAAACTGCAGGATGTTTATGGAGATATTTATCCTTCAAGGGAACAAACAGAGCCGATTTTAAAAACAAAATTTTCAATTGATAATGATGCCTGGATGAATTTAACATTAAACGGTGAAAATTATTTAACGTATATTTTAAGAACCCAGCAGGATAACGATATAAAGATCACTTCTGTTTTGTTAAGAAGTAAAAGATTGACCTGGAATCTGTTTAACTTTTTCAAGCTGTTTATTATACATAGTATTTTTATTGCAGGCTTATCATTAATAATTATTCTTTTAACTTTAAGGAATATTAAATACACTTTCCGTTCAAGGCTCTTATTTTCATTCCTTTTTATTTCTATTATCCCTGTAATAATTTTGGCGGTATATAATAGGCAGATTGTCCAGCAAAGAAGTGAAGAAGCAATTCAAAATGAACTTAATGAACGGGCTCAGTACGTTGAGAATCATGTTAAAGAACAATTACAAAAATATAAAGAGCGTAATTATTTTGAGATGTTTGAAACTGCGGGAAAAGAACTGGGAATTTCGTTTGGTATTTATGATGGGACAAGTCAAATTTATAATTCTAAAGGCCAGTATTATTCCTCCGGATTATTTAGAAGCAAGCTCAACCCGGAAGCATATTATCAGCTCAGCTATTTAAGCTACCGTGAATATTTTACTCAAGAAAAAATAGAAAATTACACTTACAATGCTTTTTACAAAAAGTTAAACATCGGGGATAAACAATTTATAGTTGGTGTGAATGACGCTTTCAACAAAGTACGCTTAACTTATTCAACTCTTGATATTGATGTTTTTCTTTTTGGTGTTTATTCTTTTGCTGCAATTATAATTATTTTAATCAGCACACTACTTTCAAATAGAATATCCGAACCAATTAGGAAATTAACTAAAGCTACTGAATCTGTTGCTCAAGGTGACTTGAATGTTCATATTCAAAACAAAGAGAAAGGTGAGATAAAAGATTTATTGGATGGTTTTAATTCAATGACGAAAGAGCTGCAAAAAAATCAAATTGAGCTTGCCGAATTAGAGAGAGAGAATGCCTGGAAGGAAATGGCGAAGCAGGTTGCTCACGAAATTAAAAATCCGCTTACACCTATGAAGCTAAATATTCAGCAGCTTATTATTGCATATAAAGATAAAACTAAAAATTTCGATTCGATTTTTGAAAAGGTCTCTAATGCAATTTTAAACCAGATTGAAAATTTAAGTCTTATTGCTTCCGAGTTTTCACGTTTTGCTAAAATGCCTTCGATGAAGTTGGAAGAGGTTGACCTGGTTAATTCGGTTCATGATATATTAAATTTATTCTTGGATGAAAAAATTAATATTGAACTGGAAACCAATTTAAGCTCAGCTTTGGTCGAAGCAGATAAGAATCAATTCAAGAGAATGTTGATTAATATGTTTAGAAATTCTGTTCAAGCGAATGCATCAAAAATAAAAATTTCTATTGAAGCAAATCATGAAAGATTTGATATGCTGATAACTGATAATGGTAAAGGAATTCCCAATGATATTCAAAGCAAAATCTTTGAAGCTAATTTTACGACTAAACAAAAAGGCATGGGACTTGGATTAAAGCTCACAAAAAGATTTATTGAAAGCATAAACGGAAATTTATATTTGTTAAACTCAGACAGCAGCGGAACAACTTTCAAAATAACAATTCCAAAATTAATAAAACAATAATGTCTTTAACACCTCATCAACAAGCAGCGCTTAATTATCAAAGCCACACTTCGCTTACTGCAAATGCTGGGTCAGGGAAGACATTTGTTTTATCTCGCCGTTATCTTGAAATAATAATGAATGAAAATATTTCTTTAAGAAATATTGCTGCAATTACTTTTACAGAAAAAGCAGCCAGCGAACTTTTCAAAAAAATCGCTTCCTTAATTGATGAAAAGATAAAAGAAATTGAAGATGAACAAATAAGGAGGAAATTAGAACGCTATAGACGCCAGCTTGTATCCGCAAACATTTCTACAATTCATTCATTTTGCATCGACATTTTACGAGAATATCCTGTTGAAGCTAATATTGATGCAAACTTTACGCCGATTGATGAGCAGCTCTCAAATGAACTAATTGAACTATCAGTTGAAGAATTAATTAAGCAGTCATTTGATTCACCGGAAGAAGAGCTGCTTAAATATTTGATTAGAATATTTTCATCAAAAAATTCATTTACCAAAGAATTAATAAAGTTGATTAAGTATAGAAAAAAAGCTATTGGTATTTCAAATTCGATTTATTCAGTGTCAGAAAATGAAATAGCAAATTTTTTTAGAAGCGCTTTTCATGAATATGTTGATAAAATTCTACATTTAAATTTAGAGCAGTTGATTGCTTCGGTTGAATCAATCAATAATGCAGTTCTTCAAATTAAAGTTGAGAATGAAATTGCTATAAATGCGAAAAAGATTTTAAGTCAAATAAAAAAGGAGAAGAAGAATGAAAATCTTTTGCAGCAATTAAAAGAAATTAAAGATTTAATTCTTACTAAAAGTTTAGCTGTTGCTTCAAGAGGATATTTAAATGATAAAGCTTTCCGTGAAGAACTGTCTTTACAAATTTCTTTTACTGAAAAATACTTTAATGATTTTAAAAAAGTTTTGGAAATTGAAGATAATACCGAAATTGAAATTGAGCTTGCAAAGTTTGGTAAAACTGTAATTCAGTTTTTTGAAAAAGGATTAGAGATTTATAATAGTAAGAAAAGTGAGGCGGGTTACCTGGATTTTGAAGACATACTTTTATTAACTCAAGAAATTCTAAAGAAAGAATCTGTTAGAGCAAATCTATCGCAAAAATTCAAATATATAATGGTAGATGAATACCAGGATACAAATGAAATTCAATATGAAATATTTCTGCCGATTTTAGATTATTTGAAATCCGGAAATCTATTTGTGGTGGGAGACGAAAAGCAAAGTATTTATATGTTTCGTGATGCAGATTTGGAAGTTTTTACTAAAACAAGAAATGAAATTGAATTAGCTTCTGGTAAGGAACGGTTGTTATCTCTGCCGGACAGTTTTAGAATGGCTCCTACACTTTGCCTTTATACAAATTATTTATTTAAGAATCTTTTTGCCTCTCCCAATAATATCTTTAATGAAGTTGAACATGCAGATTTAATCTGTGCGCGAAATGATAATATTAAAGGAAAGGTTGAAATACTAATCCCGGAAGAAGATGAAAATGGGAAGAATAAAGTCTCTGATGCTGACTTTATTTCAAGAAGAATTCTAAAATTAGTAAATGAAGATGACAATGAAGAAGAAATTAATTGGCGGGATATTGCAATTCTTTGCAGAAAAAGAAAATCTTTTAGTGAATTAGAGACATCATTTGTTAAGCATAAAATTCCGTTTGTTATCGTGGGAGGAAAAGGATTTTATCAGCGGCAAACGATTTATGATATTTACAATTATTTCTCATTCTTGCTTGACCAGGAAAACAGCACTGCTTTAGTTGGGATTCTTCGTTCGCTATTTTTTACAATTTCTGATTCTGAAATTTTTGAAATTTCAATTATTGAAGGGCAAACTTTCTGGCAAAAATTTAATGAATATTCTAAACAAAGAAATAAGCATTCCGAAGTTGTTAAAATTTTAAGCGAGAATATAAATCTTGCAAACAGCCAGGATGTAAATTCAATTCTAAGAAAAATACTAAATGAAACTCCTTATCTTTCAGTAATTGCTTCTCGCTCAAACAGCGCACAGGAATTAGCGAACATTGATAAATTGATAAAAATTACAACCAGTTTTAGTCAGCAAGATTTTAAAACACTCTATGATTATGTTTATTATTTAAAAGATTCAATTGAGCAGACAGAAGATGAAGCGCAGGCTTCTGTTACAGATGAATCCAATTCTGTAAAAATTATGACTCTTCATCAGGCAAAAGGGTTAGAGTTTCCTGCTGTTTTTCTTTTTCATTGTGAAGAATCTACACAAAGTGATTCTGTTCGGAGTAAAGCTATAACTGTTGATAAAAATTTTGGATTGCTCACAAAAGTCCCGCTTAACAACAATTATTTTTCCGATTACCAGACTGCTCCAATAGTTTCAATTCATGATTTTATCACTGAAAAGAAAAACTTAGCTGAAATAAAAAGATTATTTTATGTTGGAGTAACACGGGCAAAAAATAATTTGTTCCTGTGTGCTTCTTTTGTAAAAGATTTTAAGTATAGAAAAGATTCATTTATGGGATTATTTCAGGAAGGAACCAATATTGATTTTTCTAATCAGGATTTTAGAATAAATGGGAATTTAGATTATTTAATAAATGAAAATGGGAATTATCTTAACAAGACTGAAAATTTAGAAATTCATATTCCTATCATCAGAAATATAGAAGAGATTGCTATCCGGGAAGAAGAAAAAAAGGTTAATATCTCTAATCTGAAAGTTCTTACAAATATTGTAGAAGACCAGCCTGAAGGAGAAATAATTTCGGCAACTAAGATTTCTGTTTATAAGCAATGCTCTTTGAAATATCAATTGACTTACGAGCTTGGATTTACATCGCTGCTTGATGGTTACAAGAAATGGAAATTGAAAGAACAGAAAGAAAGGACCTATGAGTTTAACAATAAAGAAGATGTCGAAACAAACAGCTCTCAAAACAATACTGAAATAAAAACAGTAAAGTTTTTTGCTGAAGTTAAGGGAAGCATAATTCATGAAATTCTTCAGAATGAATTAAAAGAAGGTGAAGTTGAATCTTTTACATCACAAAAAATAGAGACTGAATTAAACTTTTATGAAAAATCTCCTGAGCTAAAAGAATCGTTAAAGAATAAAATAGTAAATGAATTAAATGGTTATTATAAATCATCAACATTCAAGTTTGTAAATTCATTCAAAGAATTTAAAAATGAGTTCGAAATTTATGTTAAAGAAAATGATTATTATCTTTACGGAATTATTGATAAACTTGTGATTGAAGATGAGAAAATCTTTATATTTGACTATAAAACTGACGACATTTTGGAGGATGAAATTCCTCAGAGGGCTGAAAGTTATTTTAACCAGCTGAAATTTTATTCTTATATTGTTAGCCGGTTATATGAAAAGATAAATGAATTTAGGCTTCAATTAATATTCTTAAAATTTCCGGAACATAATGTCCGCCTTGAATTAAGTAAAGGGGAAGTTCAAAAATTTAATTTGGGAATCGAGCAGATGGTTAATAACATAAGAGATAAAAATTTTAGCAAAAATCTTGTTCATTGTAAGAGATGTACTTTTGCATTAAATAACGGCCAATGCATTATTAAATAATTTTTAATGTAAATTTTTTTGAAAGCTAAATTTCATGAAAAGAATTATTAATCAGATAAGAGACATTAAATTAATCGAAAGTGAATTAAGTGAAAATTACATCGGCATTATAGCCCATCAATTGGAAAATGGAGACTTATTTCAGAAAGTAACTCCCTTCATTTATAAGGATAAAAATGTTTATATCTTTTATAGGGATGATTCGGAATCTTATGAAAGAATTCAATTTGATACCAATGCAAGCTTTACTGTTAACAGGAATGAAAAAGCGAAAAAAAGTGCTTCAAAGGAATTTGTTCCTGTCTATGATGTTGTTACAGTTTGTATAAAAGGTATAATCAAAAAAGTTGATGAACAAAAAATTATTGAAGAAGTTAGAAAAACTTATCTGGAAAAGTATTCAAAAGACGGGACAATAGGTGAAGAGGAATTAGCTGAATTGAATAAGCTGGTTATTCTTGATACAGAAGAGATTCAGTCTTTCGAGGAACAAGGCGGTTAGCTGTTAAAAACATTTAAATTTAACCTCACAATTTCTTAGTTTTACATTGGAATTTTTCCCTGCGCTATTATTATAATTTCTAAAGAAAAATAATCGGAGTTGCTTAATGCTGAATTACGTGTGGCTTGGTTTAATCATCCTTGGAATTGGGTCTGCAGTTACAATAGATATAATGAACCAATCTCAAAACAAATTTAAGAATGATGAACCGCTACCCGCTACAATTATATTTAGCCAGCCTTTTAATCAAAAACACTAATAAAAGTTATGACGTTAAATTAAAAATCAGCAGTAAAAATTTTAATTCTTTATACAACGATAGTATAAAATCTGATTTACTTTTTCCGGCAAAGATTTCCTTACAAAAAAAAGAAAATAAAATTAGCCTTTATTTTAAAGTTGATGATACTGCTCCTGCTTTATGGCAGCAAATGGCTAAAGTAACCGGCAACGAAGATGACCTTACAGGGAATGTTGTAATCAATAAAATAGAATCGGATAGTACTGCAGCAGCAAACATTTTTATTGAGAATATCTCTTTTGTAAAATTAAAAGATGTAACAAATTCAGTTTTGGATTATGCAAGTACGGCAGTAAACATTTCATTAGGCTTAATAGGAATTATGGCTCTTTGGCTTGGTGTTATGAAAGTTGCAGAAGAAGCCGGATTGATAGCAATTATTGCTAATTGGTTAAAGCCAGTAACAACTAGGCTTTTCCCTGAAGTTCCTGCTGACCACCCTGCTATGGGGGCAATGATAATGAATATGTCTGCTAATGTATTAGGGCTTGGAAACGCTGCAACTCCCTTCGGATTAAAGGCAATGGAAGAATTAGAAAAACTTAACCCAAATAAAGGAACAGCAACAAATGCGATGTGTACTTTCCTTGCCATCAATACTGCAGGACTTACTTTAATTCCGGCAACGGCAATTGCTGTTCGTGCAGCTGCTGGCAGTGCAGAACCTGCAATAATAATTGGTACTTCTATTTTTGGTGCGAGCTGTGCAACAATTGCAGGGATTACATCAGTTAAAATATTAGAGAAATTTCCAATTAAAAAAGGTGAATTTGGAAACTGGCTGCAAAGTAATTTAAAATGGTTTTATATCTTTTTAGGATTGATTGCATTAGCTTCAATAATAATATTTTCCGGAGCTGGTAAACTTTTAGGTTCTGTATTTAGTTTTATAACACCGGATTTATTTAAAAGTATAATCCAATTCTTTTCTATCATTGCCATTCCGGCTTTGATATTTATTTTTATTGGCTATGGTGCAATTAAAAAAGTAAGAATTTATGAACAGTTTGTTGAGGGAGCTAAAGAAGGTTTTCAAGTTGCAATTAGGATAATTCCATATTTAGTCGCAATGTTAGTTGCTATTGGGATTTTTAGAGCCGGCGGTGCGATGGATGGATTAATGTATGTAATTCGTCCCATTACAAATTTTATAGGCATGCCTGCAGAAGCTTTGCCGATGGCATTGATGAGACCTCTTTCAGGAAGCGGTTCTCTTGGAATTATGGCCGAGATAATCAAAGTTCATGGGCCTGATACTTTTATAGGAATTTTAGTATCAACTTTTTTTGGAAGTTCCGAGACTACATTTTATGTTTTAGCTGTCTACTTTGGTGCTGTAAATATTAAAAATACAAGGCATGCTTTGCCAGCAGGTTTAATAGCTGATGTTGCAGGAGTTTTAGGAGCTCTTTTTATAGTTAAATTATTATTTGGTTAGAAAGTAGATATTTTGAAAATTTTTATTACCGGAAACATTCCTGACTGTGCCGAAAATCTTTTAAAGAAAAAGAAATTTAAGGTTCTGAAATATTCAAAAGATAAATCTATCCCGAGAAAAGAACTTATAAAAAATATAAAAGATGCTGATGGCGTAATTTCTTTATTGACTGATAAAATTGATAAAGAAATTATAAGTCAAATGAATAATTGTAAAGTTATAGCAAACTATGCGGTAGGGTTTAACAATATTGATATTGAATATGCTAAGAAAAAAAATATTATTATAACAAATACGCCTGATGTTTTAACAGATGCAACCGCAGACCTCGCAATTACGTTAGCGCTTACCTGTGCAAGAAAAGTTATCGAAGGAGACAAATTTGTTCGTAAAAATAAATTTACAGGATGGAAGCCAAGATTAATGCTTGGTGTTGAACTTAAAAATAAAACCTTTGGAATTTTAGGAGCTGGTAGAATTGGAACAGCAACAGCATTAAGAGCTTATGCTTTTGGAACGAAGATTATTTATTATTCAAGAAGCAAGAATGAGCAGCTCGAAAAGAAAACTAATGCTAAAAAAGTTTCATTAGATTATTTATTAAAACATTCTGATTTCCTTTCACTTCATGTTCCATTAAATTATAACACAAAGTACTTGTTGGATAAAGAGAAGTTAAGCCTTCTTAAAAAAAGTGCTATTCTAATCAACACTGCGCGTGGAGAGGTTGTTGATGAAAAAGCTTTGATAGAAATGTTAAAAAAGAAAAGAATATTTTCAGCCGGTTTTGATGTTTATGAAAACGAGCCAAATATAAATCCTGAATTATTAAAGCTTTCTAATGTAGTTTTATTACCTCATGTTGGAAGTGCAACGGAAGATACAAGAAACAACATGGCATTGCTCACCGCAAAAAATGTTATAGCCGTACTTTCGAATAAGAAACCATTAACCCCGGTTTGATAAATTTTTTAGGGGAAATGCTAATTCGGCTTTATATGATTCGAATCCCAACGAGCTATCTTTTAGTTGAAACTCAAAAGCCTATTAGGTAGATTTAATTATTAATTAAAAAAAAGTATTATGATAATCGGAATACCAAAAGAAAATCTTAATGAAGAATTAAGAATTGCATTAGCTCCTGCCGGAGTAGATTCGCTCGTAAGAGCAGGGCATACAATTTACATACAAAGCGGTGCCGGAGAAGGCAGCCATTTTAGTGATCAGGATTTTATAAAGACAGGGGCAACTATTGTGTATAGTGCTGATGAAGTTTACAAAAGAGCAGAATTAATTGTAAAAGTAACCCCAATTAAAGAATCCGAAGTTGATTTATTAATGGAAAACCAAATATTGTTTTCATCGCTTCACCTAGCGGTTGGTAAAAGAGACACAATAAATAAACTACTTCAAAAGAAAATTATCGCCATAGGATACGAACTGATTGAAAGTGAAGATCAGCTCCCAATTCTTCATTCAATGAGTGAAATTGCCGGGCCGCTTTCTATTCAATTAGCTGAAAGATATCTCGAAAGTTACCGGGAAGGGGGAAGAGGAATTTTAATGGGAGGCATTCCCGGCGTAGCTCCGGCTGCAATTGTAATATTAGGTGCCGGTGTAGTTGGGACTACTGCAGCAAGGGCAGCAATTGGAAGAGGCGCACAAGTTATAGTAATCGATAATGATTTAAATAGACTAAGAAAAATAGATTCCTTATTTAGGAAAAGAATTACAACAGTAATGGCAAATCCATATACTATTACACGCGGTGTTAAGTTTGCTGATGTTTTAATTGGTGCTGTTTTAATAAAAGGCGAAAAAACTCCACATCTTGTTTCTGAGGAAATGGTAAAAGAGATGAAAAAAGGATCTGTAATAATTGATGTTTCAATTGACCAGGGGGGATGCATTGAAACAAGTAGAGTTACAACACTTGCTGACCCGGTTTTCAAGCTTCATGATGTTATTCATTATTGCGTTCCCAATATGCCAGCACTTGTATCTAGAACCGCAAGCTATGGTTTAAACAATGCTTCATTACCATATATCCATGATATTGCCGATAACGGAATTGTTAATGCTTTAATGGGAGACGCAGGTTTAGCCAAAGGAGTTTGCACTTATCAGGGCTATTGTTCAAATGAAGCAATTGCAAACATATTTGACCTTGAATACAGAAAGTTAAGAGTTTTTTCAACTAATTAATTATAATGATAGAACTTAAAAATAAATGACTGAACCAAAAGAAATAGAATTGCACGAAAACCTTTCGTCAAATATGTTAAGGTTATATAAGCAAAAAGTGGTTTCTGCCGATGAAGCAGTGCAGTCAATAAAATCTCACGATAAAATTTTAGTTCATTCAAATTGTGCATTCCCTTCTACCACGGTTAACGCTTTGGTTAAAAGAAGTGATGAATTAAGTGATGTTTCTATTTATCACGCACTTGCTGTTGGCGAACTTCCATATTTATCAAAAGGAATGGAAAAGCACTTTACTCATTTTTCATTCTTTCTCGGAAACAACAGCAGAAAAGCAGTTCAGGAAGGCAGGGCAGAATTTATTCCAATCTTCTTAGCTGAAGTTCCGTTATTATTTATATCAGGAGCAATCAAGCTTGATGCTGCTATCATTCATGTTTCTCTTCCCGACGAACATGGGTTTTGCAGCTATGGTGTTGAAGTTGGGCTGACAAAAGCTGGAGCAGAAAAATCAAAAATCATAATCGCACAAGTAAACAGCAAAATGCCGAGAACACTTGGTGACAGTTTCATTCATGTAAGTAAAATAGATTATATAGTTGAAGTGGATGAAGAAATAAACGAACTTACCGGTTCAGATAATGATGTTAGCGACGAAGAGAAAAAAATATATGACTTAATTGGCAAAAATGTTGCTTCATTAATTGAAGATGAATCCACTTTACAGCTTGGTATTGGAGCTATTCCAAATTCTGTTTTACCATTCTTATCAGATAAAAAACATTTAGGTGTTCATAGTGAACTATTCTCTGATGGAGTGATAGATTTAATTGAAAAAGGAATAATAACCAACGAGAAAAAAACTCTGCATCCGGGGAAAGTAATTGCTGGATTTGTATTGGGTACTAAAAAGCTTTACCAGTTTATTAATAACAATCCGATTTTTGAATTTCACAGCCAGGAATATGTTAACGACCCGTATATTATAGCAAAGAATGATAAAATGGTTGCAATAAATTCAGCAATAGAAGTTGATATTACCGGACAGGTATGTGCTGATTCTATTGGTGACCGTATGTACAGCGGGTTTGGCGGCCAGTTGGATTTTATTAGAGGGGCTTCACGTTCAAAAGGAGGTAAGCCGATAATTGCTATGCCTTCATGTACTAAAAATCAAAATGTTTCAAGAATTGTTACTAAATTAAAATCAGGAGCAGGTGTAGTCACAACTAAAGGTGATGTTCATTATATTGTTACGGAATATGGAACAGCACAGCTTTATGGGAAAACTATTAGAGAACGAGTTAAAGCTTTAGTAAATATTGCACATCCTAAATTCAGAGAAGAGCTTTTAAAATCTGCTCATGAGAATTCGTATATATAATTTAATCTTATGATTGCTGTAATTGGAGATATTCACGGCTGCTTTAATACTTTAAAAGAATTAGTCGGACAAATAAATAAAAAATACCCGGATACAAAAATTTATTCCGTAGGTGATTTGGTTGATAGAGGAAATTTCAGCTACGAAGTTTTAGATTTTGTAATGGAAGAGAACATAAAGTTTACATGTGGAAATCATGATATTATGTTTTATTATTTTATAAAATTTCCCGAACATCCTTTAGCCAAAATTTGGCTTTACAACGGTTCTGAAACAACTGTGACTTCATACCGTGATAGATTTGAAAGAATTGATACTCATCTTGATGAGATTTCTAAGGCACCATTATTTATTAATCATGAAGACTGCTTTATTTCGCATGCAGGTATTTCAAGATACTTTAAATCTAAATTGCCTGCAAAGATTCTTGAAAACCTGGATGACCTGGAATTAATTATGAGAAACCAGATTGCTAACGAACATGGAATACTTTGGACCAGGGATGAACTGATTGATATTGGAAAACTTCAGGTGGTTGGGCATACAAGAAAAGAAAATGTTATGATAAATAAATCAAATAATTCCGCATACATTGATACTTCTGCTTATACCGGTAATAAATTAACGGCTATTATTATTGATAAAAATGAAATAATTGATCAGATTTCTGTTCAGACTTTTGATATTGATATAGCTTAAAATCGGAAAAATAAAATCATAATATGAAAAGCTTGAAAAAAAATAATGATAAAATAATAGATTTTTTAAGTGAAGAATTTTATAACCTTCTCACCTCATTGGAAAACCACGTTCATAATGAAAAAAATAAATTAATGTTCTTCTCGCCTGAAGAAACTGCAAAGCAGATGGCGATAGAGATTTTACAGGATAGATTGAAAAGGAGAGTTCAAAGGATTGATTTACGTAGCATCAAAAGTGAGTACATTGGTGAAACAGAAAAAAATCTTGATAAAATTTTTAGTAAAGCTGAGGTCTCAGAAACCATCCTTCTCTTTGACGAAGCTGATTCATTGTTTGGGAAAAATTCATTAAACAAATACGGCTATAATGAACAAAAATATCTTTTAGCAAAGATTGAGCAGAGTCAAAAGCTTTTAATTTTAGTTGTTTATGAATTGGAAATTTTGGAAGAACTTCAATCTAATGTTAATGTAATCATTAGATTCCCATATTTCACTACCATGATTCGTAAGCTATTTGATAGATTTAAACAAAGAAAATACATCCCTGAAAAAGACGGCCAGCTTAAACCGGCAACCGAAACCAAGATTGGCTTATCTTCATATAATGGATTTTTTAATAGAAGGGATCAGTAATATTTTCTATTTTTAAAAATAACCCTCGAATTTTTTCATGTATTAAGGGTTTTACTTAAGAATAGATGCAAAATTCGATGAAGGACTATTTTTTATATGTTAAAGGCCCCGGAAATTTTGTACCTTTGCAGACTTGATAAAAAATATTTTTGAGATTTATCTCAAAAGTTTTTAGCAAAATTTTTATTACATTTAATGACGTTTAAGAAATATTCCAAATACAGAAATTCTGTTTTTTTACTTAACAAGAATTTCACTTTATTTCTTTTTATTACATTATTAATTTTTTCCGGGTGTGAAGCTCCAAGAGATAATCCTCTGGATCCTTCGAATCCAAATAATGCAAAAAAAGGAACTATTGAAGGAACAGTTCAATCTTTTAGTTTACCTTATACAGGGATAAGTGATGTTAAAGTTTTTTGGGCAGCCGGGAATGTTTTTGTAGCAACAGATACAGCAGGTAATTTTGCAATTTTAAATGTTGAGCCTGTTGATGGTTCCTTAATTTTTGAGAAACAAGGTTATAATCCGGATACTATAAATGTTGTTTGGGGTAATTCGAAAAGTTTAAGTTATACGGTGAACCTTAATCAATTGCCGGCCCTGGACAGTATTGCTATTTATACTTCGGTTATTAACAATACTAGTCAGCCGCAAAGTTTTGAGTTAACAATTATCGCTAAAATTTCTGACCCTGATAATGATATTGATTCGGTTTATGTTTCTAATTCATTTTTAAACTTAAGCAACGGACTAGAATATAACTTAACAGATAAAGTTTATCAGACTACTCTTAGTATCGATAGTCTTGGCATTTCGGACTTAGAACAAACAATTGGGTTAGATTTTCAAATTAATGTAATAGATTTTTTTAAGAAAGTACATAATATCGGCAGCGGCAAAGTTACTCGTGTAATTAAAAATGAAGTACAGCTAAGTAGTCCTGCTGGAGGTTCAACAGTTGATACTTTACCTAGTTTTAGCTGGCAGAAATTTGATGCCGGATATACATATACCTATATGATTGAAGTATATACAAATAATCTTGCAAATGCACAATTAGTATTTAGAGTAGAGAATTTACCATCTGATTCAATATCGTATACAACCAAAAAACCTATAGCCCAAGGAGAATATTATTGGGTAGTTTGGGCAGTCGACCGTTTTAAAAATAGGTCCAGGTCTAAACCACTTATTTTTAAAGTTAAATAATTTATTCAAAAAATATTACTTACTAATGACCATAAAAGAACAAGAAAATATAGATAGCATTCGTTTAATATCAAAAGAACAATTCGAAACTCTATATCAAATAAGTCAAACGTTAAATACCGCAGTATTCCAGGATACTTTAATTGAAGAAACTTTAGATTTAATTATAAAAGTTATAAATGCTGAACGAGGCTTATTTGTAAAATACCATGAAGAAAATAATAACTTCAGCATAATAGCTGCAAGAAATATTGACCAACAAAATATTGATGACCTTTCAACTTTTTCATCAGGAATATTAAAGAAAGTAATTGATACTAAAGAACCGTGTTTATATCATGATGTACAAAGTGATCCTAATATATCACAGTTTGAAAGTATTCAATTGCACAATATTAAATCTGTTCTAGGTGTTCCAATATTAAATGATAATAAAATTTGGGGTGTGATCCTTGTCGACAGTAGGTTTAATCGAAAGGAGTTTTCTGAAGAAAATCTAGTTTTTTTGGATTTCTTTTCCAACCTGGTTTCTCTTGCCCTTGAAAAAATAATTAAAATTGAACAGATTGAGAATGAAAATGAAATATTAAGGAATCAGCTTCAATCTGTAAAAAAAATTCCCGAGCTGATTGGTGATAGCCATGCAATGCAGAATTTGGCTATTTTAATTCATAAAGTAGCAAGGACTGATGCTACAGTTCTGCTTTTGGGTGAAAGCGGTACTGGAAAAGAGTTAGTTGCTAAAGCAATTCATAATTTAAGTCATAGAAATGCTAAACCTTATCTTGCTCAATTTTGCGGCTCAATTCCTGATACATTATTAGAGAGTGAATTGTTTGGCTATAAAAAAGGCGCTTTTACCGGGGCTAATAATGATAAAAAAGGCCTTTTTGAAGTAGCAACTAACGGTACTTTTTTCCTGGATGAAATTGCAGATATTTCTATTGCTTTACAGGCAAAACTATTGCGCGTTCTGCAGAATAGAGAAATAATGCGGTTAGGCGATACTCAATTAATTAAAGTTGATGTTAGAGTAATTGCCGCAACAAACAAGGATTTAAAGCAGCTTGTGAAAGACGGAAATTTTAGGGAAGATCTTTTTTACAGGTTAAATGTATTCCCAATAAAAATTCCGCCGCTGCGTGATCGGCGTGGGGATATACCATTATTGGCAAAATATTTTATAAAGAAATTTTCAAATGAAGACATACAAATTTCGGCACCGGCTTTAAAAATGCTGGAGGATTATACCTGGCCTGGAAATGTAAGGCAGCTTGAAAATGTTTTGCAAAGAGCATTAATATTATGTAATAATTATAGGCTTCTTCCTGAACATGTTATTATTGAAGAAGATTCAGATGATATAAATTTTAATGGTACTTTAAAAGAGTTTGAAAAGTTTATTTTGGTTAAACGATTAAAAGAGTTTGATAATAACAGAACGTTGACCGCAAAATCTTTAGGAGTTTCTGTAAGATGGGTTCAACTAAAACTTAAAGAAATGGAACAAGCGTAATTATCCAATCTATGGCATATACTTCTGTTGAAATATTGTTTGATAAATTCGAAATTATTGAAACACTCAAAAAAGATACTCATACTTCAGTTTATTTAGCAAACCATATTTATCTTGGTAAGAAGATAATTTTAAAGACTTTAAAAATTGATGAGCATGTCGAAAAAACTCTCCTTGAAAGATTTAAAAGAGAAGCACAAATTTTAGCAAGATTAGATCACCCCAATCTTATTAAGGTTTTTGATTTCGGAAATCTTGAAGATTATTTTTATATCTCATTTGAATATTTTCAAAGCAGAAATTTAAGAGAAGTAATTAGAGAAAGTAATTTAGCAAAAGAAGATAAAAGAAATCTTTTAATACAGCTTTTAGAAGCTCTGCATGTTGCACATCAAATTAATATTATTCACAGGGATATTAAACCGGCCAATATACTTGTAAATTCCAGGAAGCAGCTTAAGATAGTTGATTTTGGATTAGCCTTTGTTTTAAATGATAATAATCTTACTCACAAATCGACTATAGTTGGAACGCCAAGCTATATGTCCCCCGAACAAATTCGCGGGGAAGCATTGACTCCTCAAACTGATTTATTTGCTGCAGGTACAGTTACACTTGAACTATTCACAGGAAAGAATCCATTTCTTGGAAAAAATATAAATGAAACCGTAAACAATATTTTAAACTTTGAAGAACAAAATATTGTAAAGGATACTGAACTTCTTGATGATGATGTTAAGCAGGCAATCCAGTTAATGCTTCGAAAAAGTACAACCAAAAGGGCTAAATCTGCTCTTGAAGTTTTGAATATATTAGGGGTAGATAAAAATTCAATTAAGGGTCTTGCTTCAATTTCGGATGATGAACTTGTAAAGTATGTTCTAAAAAATTCTAAAATAACAAAAAAAATAGTATCTGTCTTGCTTCCAATAATTGTTCTGCTAGTTGCTGCAGGAATCTGGATAGTTAATAATGGATTAAAAAGTGAGATAGTTTCATCTACGTTTCCAGGAATAAGTGATTCTAGAGAATTTACTAAATTAATGCCTCTGCCTGATCAATTTGTTAAATATGATAAAAATGTTATCGAGAAAACCCAGACATCAAATTCAAACTCTAATGACTTACTTGCAGGAAGATTATTTGTTGAATCAAAACCCTGGGCGGATGTTTATATCGATGGGAAAAAATTAGATACCACACCTCTTTCAAGTTATATTCAATTGAAACCCGGTAAATATTATTTAAAATTAGTGCATCCAAATTATCCGCCATATACTAAAAGAATTACAATTTCAAGCCAAAACCTTGAAAGCGTTAAATTTGATTTTGATGATAAGGTTGGATTCCTGGACTGCAAAATTAATCCATGGGGAAATGTTTATGTTGACGGAGAATTAAAAGGGACTACTCCATTTAGAGAGCCAATTATTTTATTCCCTGGAACTCATGAATTAAAAGTTACTAACCCGCAGTACGGAGATATTGAACAAAAAATAAATATAACAGCAAAAGAAACCTATCCATTTAAATTAAATTTTGACGAAACAAGTAAAGCGGCAGCAGACACTTCTGTAAAATAATTCCTTAGTTATTATCAAAAAGTTTTTTAAATTTATGTATGCGAAAATGTTTAATCTTATTTTTTATCCTTAACTTAGGTTGTGTGTACGAGGTGTTTGCACAACTCAAAACAAATGCACAGAAACTTCCGGGCAATGATTCAACTCTAATTAATACCTCTAACAATAATTTTCAATCTCTTCTAAAGCAAGATTCGGTTTACTCTTCTTACAAAGATTCATTAAATAATTTGCAGAAGAAATTTGAAAACTTTGAATATGGTGAAGTTATTAAAGGAGCGAACAATTTTTTAATAAAAAGAAGCCAAATACCTACTTCTGATCTTTTGGAAATTTTAAGAATGAAAGGTATTTCGCATTTCTCCTTATCGGAAGATGAAGCGGCTAAAAGCAGCTTTATTGAAATTTTGAAAATTGATACTTCTTATGTCCTTGATTCATTAAAAACTTCGCCTAAAATCGTTTCGTTTTTTAATAATGTTAAAAAAACTTACTTGCAGCAGCTTGCTGTAAAATTATCTCAGCAAATTGTAAGAATCGATACAATTTATGTTACCGATCCTTTAAAAACACATCAAATGGAAAACGGGATAAAAAAATCTGTTTTACTTTCGCTGGTTTATCCAGGGACGGGGCATTTATATGATGGACAAAAAGTCAAGGGCTGGACATTAACTGCATTAACTACTTTAACACTTGCATCATCAGTCTACTTTTTTATAGATGCTAATAAAAAGAAGAACACATATCTTGATGAAAAAAATGCACTCAATTTTGATTCAAAATATTCTGATTACAACAAATCTTATAAATATAGAAATTATTCTTTAATGGCTTTGGGAGTAGTGTGGCTTTATAGTCAATTAGATTTGTTGTTTTTTTCAGAAAGTCAAAACGTAAGTCATATTATTTCGGAAAAATCTACCATTGGAATCAATCCAGTGAACGGATTTAATTTAAACCTTAAACTAAATTTTTAATCATTTTTCTTAGTTTTCTTATAGCTCACTATAAATATCCTTCGCAGCACTACTAAAAAAATTCGCACTTAACATTTTGTTTTATTAGAATAATTTAGAAAAACAGCTTAAAATCTAATGGCATTATTTTAGTGCTTTATTTTTAGAAAATTGTGTGATCAAATCAGTTCAAACATTAATTTCGCGAGATAAATTATGCTTACAAGTTTAAAAATGCATAAGGATAGTGAGAAAAAAGAACAAGAAGGAATTAATGAAATGCAATATTACATTAATTCATTCAACGACCATGAACTGACATATGAAGAGGATCTGAAAACTATTATCTATCTTAAGCTTAAATTATCAAAAAACGAAATTAAATCTAATTTAGTTAAAACTTACCAAGAGAAATTCTTATCTGCTTACGAAAGGTTTTATCTTACACTTATCTAATAATAATTTATTGGTGTTTCGTGCAAGAAGATGAAATCAATAAAATACGTCAAATGAATAGAGACGAACTGTTTGAAAAATGTAAAAAGTTAAATCTTCCGGTTTTTGAAAATGATGATTTAGAATTACTTCGTCTCTTATACGATGCAGCTATGGAAAACCAGTCATCTAATTCAACCAAACTTCCTAAAGAAGCTTCTAACTAAGTTAGTTGCTGCTCAGAAAAATTTTTATTATCTGCGAATTAAATTCATATTCATTCAGGTAAAACTTTATAAATATTGAAATTATACTAATTAATTCCTGGCATTTATTTTGGCAAAACTAACTTACTTCAATTAATTGTTATGCATCAGATTAAAACTATTTTTTTAAGGGCATGAAATGTTAATTAGTACTTTTTTAAAAAAGTATAATAAACTTTTCTACATAATAATTTTTGTCAATTTATTATTTCTTTGGGGTTGTGAAAAGGAAAATGAAACTGAGGTCGAATCACCTTATACAATTACAGCTAAAATTGAAGGTAGAGTACTAGGCAATAATGGTTATTCATCCATTGGCAATACTTATGTTACCGGTGCATCTGTGTATTTAAGTGAAGTAAACAAAGATGGAACAATACAGAAAATATCACAATCGGATGCAACGTCTGATAGAGATAGTAGGTTTCGTTCTTCAATAGATTACTCTGGCAAAAACAAAATTATAGTAACTGCAACAAAAGGAAGTGAAACCTGGAAATCAATCATTAATAACGATGTTAAAGACGGTTTAACATATTATGTCCAGCCGTTAAATGATGAAAGTACTGCTGAAGCGGATGTTTATTTGGAATCCTTAAAAAATAATTATCCAAATGTTACTTATACAGATATTTCTATTTTTGTTGATGAGACAATTGCAAATCAAATCAGTAAAAAAAATGTAACTCCTAAACTAATAGCCTCAGCAATTAATGATGTGAAAAATATTGAGGCCTCTGCAATTTCTAATAAGCAATTCGTTTCTGTTTCTGTAGACCAAGTTAAATTAAACAATTCAAAATCATTTGCTCAATCTTTATTGGAGCGAAATTTATATTATTCAAATTCACAAAACGATTATGATGCCGCCTTTACTTCTTTTTATGAATCAATAGTTACCTCATATATTAACTCAGGAATTGAACCGGATACTTTTTATAAAATGCTTGAGATTGCGGATAGAGCATTACTGAGAAACATTTCAAATTTTGATTCTTCCACAAAAATTGATATTGAAAAACGGGCATCACAAGTCAGAGCTTACGTTTTAAATTATGCTGTTCAAACTAAATTCAACAAATTTGAAATAGATCCGCAGATGTATAATGAAATTGTAAATGCAGGTGGGAAGTTATTTTTTTCTATTAATCAAAGCTCTACTCATGACGAGATAATAACTAAATTTTCAGATTATCATGATGAAATATTTAATATAATCAATAAGTTAGTCGGGATTAAATCTGATGTAATTAAGAATCTGGATGCAAGTATTGGTTACCTGAAATCTGGACTTATTTCATCTGTTGAGAGTGAAACTGTTATTGATTCTTTGATCAGTAAATATTTAACTTTCTTTTTAGACACAGATTCAGTTATTCAAAAAACAGTGACTTCAGAAGAAGAAGATGATGATGATAATAATCAGATAAAACTTTCGGCGGATATTTTAGTTCTTCTTAATTTGCAGTTTTAAGGGCGAGCTATATTTCATTTACATCAATCTGGTTTACATCATCAAATGTAATTGTTGAGAGGTCTTCATCCTTCAAATTATATAGTGTTAAAACTCTTTCTTCCTGGTTGCTTATTGCTTTGTATAAAATATTTTTTACTGTTCTTGCATTTCCAAAATTTTTATCTCTTGAATTAAACAATTTGGTAAAAATATCCAGTAATAGCTGCCAGGCACCTTCATCAAGTTGATAACTGTTTTTACTCGTTATGAATAATGCTATTTCAAGCATTTGTCGTGGAGTATAATCTTCAAATGTAAAGTAATTAGTAAAACTGTTTTTTAGCATTGGATAAACTTCTAAAAATTCTTTCATTTCATCAGAGTATCCCGATAAAATAATAATCAGCTTGTTATTATAATTCTCTATGTTTGTCAGTAATGTATTGATTACTTCCTGGCCATAATCAGCGTAACCTTTAGAGAGTGAAGGCGCATCACTTATTAATAAAATACCACCAAGTGACTGCTCAATTATTGATTGAGTTTTTTCCGCTGTATGGCCTTGATAAGTTCCAACTAAAGCCGTTCTATCAATTTCAACCAAATGTCCTTTATCAAGTATTCCCATCTCTTTGTATACCTTGCTTAACAACCGGGCCACAGTTGTTTTTCCAGTTCCGGGATTTGCAAGAAAAATTGAATGCAGACTTTTAGGAATAACTTTAAGGCCTCTTTCTTCCCGCATCTTTGCAACTTTTAAGCTGCTTACTAATTTATTAATTGTTTTTTTAACCGACTCCAATCCTGTTAAGCTGGATAATTCAGCTAAATATTTATCTAATAGTTCGGGATTAGCATTAGGTTTTACATTCTCTTTACTCTCTTCAGAAGTAATAAATTCTTTTATCTCATTTAACGTAATTAATTTTTTATTTTCATCATGATTCACACTATCTGCTAATTGAAGAAAATGATTTTTAATGCTTTCTTCTACAAGTGACCTCACAAGTCTTGCGTTACCGAAATTCTTTCCTCGGTTTTTAAAGACTTGATGAAAATATTTTAATAATTGTTCTGCTGCATCGTTATCAATCGAATAAGATTTTTCTTCAAAATAATTTTTTGTAATTGTTAATAACTCTTGTGGTGAGTAATCTTCAAAAAATAATTTTTTTGAGAATCGCGACTCAAGGCCAGGATTACTGTTTATGAAATTATTCATTTCATCTGTATAGCCTGCTGCAATCACAATAAATTTCCCGCGGTCATCTTCCATTCTTTTCAATAATGTATCAATTGCTTCTGCTCCAAAATCAGATGCGCTTGAGCTTCCTTTTTTCACCAGCGAATATGCTTCATCAATAAATAAAGTTCCGCCGATAGATTTATCAATCATTGCACTGGTTTTTTGAGCAGTCTGCCCAACATAGCTTCCAACTAATCCTTGCCTGTCTGTTTCAACTAAATGCCCTTTGGGAAGAATTCCAAGAGCAGAATAAATCTCGCTGAATAATCTGGCTATTGTAGTTTTTCCCGTTCCCGGGTTGCCCATAAATAAGAAGTGAGAAGAAAATAATTCTTGTAAATTATCGTCGCCTTCTTTGTGAAGTCTGGCAAGTTTGACAATTTCATTAATTTCTTTTTTAACAAGCTCAAGCCCAATCATATTATTTAGTTTTGAAAGAGCTTTTGATAATAATTCCTCATCAATTTCCAGCTTAAATATTTTTGATTTGGAAGAATCAATAACTGCGGCAATATCCTCAACTGTTATTGTTGTCATCTTTTCTTTGGACTTATCGGTACCTTTCAATTTTAAATAACGTTTCCCAAGCTGAATTTTCGCATCGTTAAATAGATTTTTTACAAGCCGTGCATTACCAAAAGATTTATCACGTTTTCGGTATAGTTGTGTGAATTCTTTTTTAAGAAGTTCAGTGGCATCCTGTGTAATTGAATAATCTTCTTTTGCAGCAAACTGCTTGAATATTTCCACAAGCTCATCCGGATTGTAATCTTCAAATTCAAAGAAATGAGTGAAGCGAGATTTTAATCCTGGGTTTGAATTAATAAAATTATTCATTTCTTCCGGATAGCCCGCAGTAATTACAACAAAATTATTTGTTTCATCTTCCATTCGTTTTAGCAGCAGGTCGATTGCTTCCTGCCCAAAGTCCTGGTTGGTTCCTTCTTTTTTTAATGTGTATGCTTCGTCGATAAATAAAATTCCGCCGAGTGCTTCTTTAATTATTTTATCAGTCTTTTGTGCTGTCTCGCCAACATATTGCCCAACCAGCATTGAACGGTCAACTTCTACAACATGCCCGCTTTTAACGAATTCAATTTCTTTCAAAATTTTGCCAAGCAGTCTTGCTACGGTAGTTTTACCTGTTCCCGGATTTCCAAGGAACACACAATGAAATGAAATTTGTTCTTGTGTTTTTAAGCCAAGTTTTTTTCTTTCATTTAGAAATTTTAAGTAATCAACGAAATCTTTTAACGGCTGCTTAATGCTGTCAAGCCCAACATAGCTATTTAAAATTGAAAGTAAGTCATCAATATTATGAGTTTCACTTTCTATTTTATCTGATTTGAAAATTGTCTGAGACGTGCCTGAATGCGATTTTATTTTTTCAGTTTTAGCAGAATAATTTTCATCTTCTTCAAAATTAATAATTTCATATTCACCGACTATAAATGAACTTGAACATACTTTGTAGAAATCAAGATACACATCAACGTAACCCGTTCCTTCTTTCCAAAAACCTTTTGAATCCGAGCCCCAGCTTTCAATAAATTTTACAACTTGCTCATCTTTTTTTAGTTCAAGTGAAAACGGATGATTGCCAATTTCATCTCCATTTAAAAACCAGGTTACTGAACCTTCGACAATCATATCCTTGTTTCCAAAGAATGGATTGTCGATATTAATTTCAACTCCGACATAGCGAATCATTTGAGAATTAAATTGAAGCAGGAAAACTTTTTTTTCTGTTTGTAAAAATTCCAGGTAATCAAAAGTCTTGGCTGTGTATACTTTAAAGAGCTTGTTGTCAAAAACTTTCAAAGAAGAATTGGAAGAAAGTGAATACATTTTTTCTAAGTTCACTTTTCCCTTCAATGGAAAAATTTTCTGCGTTGGTAAACGAATTAATTTTGCTGCTGATGTTTTGAAATCTGAAATTATCTCCCAATTCATCTCTGTATTCTGCAGCTTTTGTGGAAGCATTTCGTATTTGAAACATTGAAGTAAGCGCTTCAAGCTCTAATAACTTCGCATGCTGATGTTCATGTTTTAAAGCCTGATTATTGATGATTTGTTTTGCTGCCCAAAGAGTAAACCAAAATTCTTTTTCTTTAAAAGCAGTTTCGGCAAACGGAAGGAAAGATTTTACTTCGGATTTTTCAACTTTGAAAACATCTGCATCATAGCCCAAAACAATTTTAAATAAATCTTTAATATTGGTCAATTTTTTGAAGAGGCTTTCATCTGAATTAATCTGTAAAGCTTTTTCGATTTCTTCCAGTCCTTCAAAATAACGTTCCTGGCCAGCCAAAGCTCTTGCCTTATTTAAATAAGCCCATTGAAGTTTTTTCGTATCATTATTAATTGCATAAGTCAAATCAGACAAAGCGCCTTCAAAAACACTCATTCTCATTAAAAAATAACCGCGGAATAATTTAGCAGAAACATCATCATCGCTAAGTTGAACCGATAAATTGGAAAGCTCCATGGCCTGGCTTAAGTTACCATTCTCAAGATTTGCCCAGGCTAAATAGATTATTGCATTTGAGTCATAAGGCTTTTGGTCGTAGACTTTGTTAGCAGCGGTGAGCGCCATTTTATAACGCCCATTGTTTAAATGGGAATCTACTTCCTCGATTAGTTCGTCAAATTCTTCGTTGGTCAATCTATCTCCAATTAATAAAAACAACGTCAACCAATATAATAAATCTTAAAGAAGCAGTGAAGATGTGAAATGGGTAAATTTTTTTCATAGCCGTCCAAGATAATTTATTTATGTGGCTAAAGCCTCAGACTCTAATTATAGTTATTTGAAACAGTTGGATAAATCCAGATGCAATAGATAAAAATTATTAAACTTAATTTATTGCAGTTCACTTTAGTGAACTGGTTGAAAAGCATGGGAATCATAAATGGCTTTAGCCACATTTAACTACAATGATTTTTAAAATAAAAAAGGCGGGAAATAAATCCCGCCTGCAAAATTAGTTCAAGAAAATTTTGAACTGTGATTGCGCGAATGATTATTAATACATTCCGCCCATATCACCCATACCGCCGCCTGGCATTGGTGGCATAGCTGGTTCTTTTTCTTTCTTCTCAAATACAACAGCTTCGGTTGTAATTAATAATGAAACTACGGAAGCTGCATTTTCCAATGCAGTTCTTGTAACTTTAGTTGGGTCAATAACGCCGGCTTTAATTAAGTTTTCATAAGTTTCTGTCGCTGCATTAAATCCGAAATCATTCTTTCCGTCTTTAACTTTTTGAAGAACTACAGAACCTTCAATTCCGGCATTATCAACAATTTGCCTCAATGGCTCTTCAAGTGCTTTCTGAACTATCTTAATGCCGGTAGTTTGGTCGGCATTGTCGCCTTCAAGCTTATCAAGAATTGCAATTGCTCTAACAAAAGCAACACCGCCGCCGGCAACTATACCTTCTTCAACTGCTGCACGGGTAGCATGTAAAGCATCTTCAACTCTTGCTTTTTTCTCTTTCATTTCAACTTCAGTTGATGCACCGATTTTCAATACGGCAACACCACCGGAAAGTTTTGCCAATCTTTCCTGCAATTTTTCTTTATCGTAATCAGAAGTTGTTTTGTCAATCTGAGCTTTTATTTCATTTATTCTTTTCTTGATGTCTTCTGTTTTTCCAGCACCTTCAACTATAGTTGTATTGTCTTTGTCAATTACAACTTTCTTTGCAGTACCTAAATAAGAAACAGTTGCGTTCTCTAATTTGAATCCTCTTTCTTCAGAGATTACTGTTCCGCCGGTTAATACTGCAATATCTTCAAGCATTGCTTTTCTTCTGTCACCAAAGCCAGGAGCTTTAACAGCAGCAACTTTTAAAGTACCGCGAATTTTGTTAACTACTAAAGTTGCTAAAGCTTCACCCTCAAATCTTCAGAAATGATTAACATTGCTTTACCTTGCTTGAGCAACTTTTTCAAGCACAGGTAAAAGGTCTTTCATTGCCGAGATTTTTTTGTCGTGAATTAAGATATAAGGGTCTTCAAGAACTGCTTCCATTGATTCGGAATCAGTTACGAAGTAAGGAGATAAGATATCCTCTATCGAACTGCATACCTTCAACAACTTCCAAAGCTGTTTCAGTTCCTTTTGCTTCTTCAACAGTGATAACACCATCTTTACCAACTTTATCCATTGCATCAGCAATTAAATCGCCAATGGTTTTATCGTTGTTAGCAGAAATAGAACCAACCTGTGCAATTTCATTTCTACCTTCAACATCTTTGCTGACAGATTTTAAGATGTTCAACAACTTTGGTTACTGCTAAATCAATTCCTCTTTTAAATCCATTGGATTTGCACCGGCAGTAACGTTTTTCAGTCCTTCTCTATAAAGAGCTTGTGCAAGAACTGTTGCAGTAGTTGTTCCGTCACCGGCAACATCACTGGTTTTTGAAGCAACTTCGCGAACCATTTGTGCACCCATATTTTCTATTGCATCTTCAAGTTCGATTTCTTTTGCAACAGAAACACCGTCTTTAGTAACAGTTGGTGCGCCGAATTTTTTTTCTAAAACTACATTACGGCCTTTAGGTCCTAATGTAACTTTAACTGCATTTGCTAATTTGTCCACTCCTTTTTTTAGCTTTGAGCGGGCATCAGTATTAAACTCAATTAATTTTGATGACATTTTATTTCCTCCAAATATTTTATTTACAAAATTTTATTAACCAACTATAGCGAAGATGTCGCTTTCTCTCATAATTAAATACTCGTTACCTTCAACTGTAACTTCTGTTCCACTGTATTTACCGTATAGAACTTTGTCTCCCACTTTTACTTCAAGCTTAACTAATTTTCCATCATCGCCTGTTTTGCCAGGGCCTGCTGCAACGATAGTTCCTTCAATCGGTTTTTCCTTTGCAGTATCCGGAAGAATAATTCCGCCTTTAGTAGTTTCTTCAGCTTCCATTGGCTTTACAATTACTCTGTCTGCCAAAGGCTTTAGATTGATTTTTGACATATTTGCCTCCATGTATTTTGTTTGATTATTTAATAAAAATGAAGTTTTAATAGAAATTTATTAGCACTCTCAAAAAGCGAGTGCTAATATACAACGCAGGAATTTTTTTGTCAATAATTTTCGTCACTCGGATGATTAATTAAATGTTAAGATTGGATATAACTGCTATTAAATTTATTTTGGCAAATAATTTTATATTTCAATTTTTCTTATAAGTCCCTTTTAGAATAAATCTTTATGGCAGGTTCATTTTTTACTGAACTTAAAAGCTTAATAAAAATTATTAAAACTTTAGATAAGAAAGTTATAATAATTTTTCTTTCTGTTGCTGTTTTACAAACCATTTCCTGGTATTACACTTCACGGCATTTTTTCCGCGATAATTTTTTTGATGATTTACAGTTTAACCCAAATGTTTATTTATTCGAATATCTTTATTGGTTCATTGGGGATTTCTTAACTTTCTTCGTTCTTGGAATTTTGATTGTAAAATTTTTACTGAAAGAAAATCTTACAAGCTATGGTTTAAAAATTGGCGATTATAAAATTGGTTTAAAAATTTCATCAATTTTTATCGCCGTCATGCTTCCTTTAATTTGGATTTTTTCTTCAGAAACTCAATTCAGTATTACATATCCTCATCTCGCTCAAGCGCGTGATTCATGGATTATCTTTTTAATTTTTGAATTCGGCATGCTCGTTTACATGATAGCATGGGAATTTATCTGGCGGGGATTTATGCTTTTCGGATTGGAGGAAAAATTTGGTTACTATGCTGTATTGATTCAAATGATTCCATTTTTAATTTTACATAACGGTAAACCGGCCCCCGAAACTTTCGGTGCAATTTTAGGTGGAATAGCTTTAGGAATTTTAGCTTTGCGAACCCGTTCAATTTATTATTGCGTTATTACTCACATGAGTGTTATGTTTAGTATCGATTTAATTTCAACTTTGCGTTATAGAGCCAATGATTTCGGCATTGGTATTTCATCATTAATTAATGTATTAAAAGAATTTTTTTAGGAACATAATTATGAGATTCGCATTAAACATTGACCATATCGCCACAATTAGAAACGCAAGGGGAGAAACCCAGCCCGACCCGGTAACAGCAGCCTTAATTGCTGAACAAGCCGGCGCAGATGGGATTGTCTGTCATTTAAGAGAAGACCGCAGGCATATAAATGAAAGAGATGTTCGTCTTCTTAGAGAATTAATTACCACAAAGCTTGATCTAGAAATGGCCGCAACAGAAGAGATAATTAAAATTGCATGCGATGTTGGTCCCGAGCTTGCCACGATAGTTCCGGAAAAAAGACAAGAGCTTACAACTGAAGGAGGAATAAGTGTAATCGACAGCGTATCTCATCTAAGAGATACAATTAAAGAATTACATAATTCTGAAATTGAAGTCTCACTTTTTATCGAGCCTGACATTAACCAGATTGATGCTGCTGCCGAAATCGAAGCTGATTTTATTGAATTACATACGGGTGTGTTCGCTAATCTTTTAACCGAAGAAGAAAAATTTGATGAACTCGAAAAAATTAGACTTGCATCAAAGCATGCTAAAAAACTTGGGCTTGGAGTAAATGCCGGTCATGGGCTTGACTATCAAAATATAAAAATATTCAGAGAGCTTACGGATATTGACGAAGTAAGTATAGGACATGCAATTATTGCCCGCGCTGTTTTTACCGGTTTGGAAGAGGCTGTGCAGGAAATGATTAGTCTAATAGGATAAACTAGTTGATTATTACATTTTCAACTAAATCAGTTGAAAAATGATTTTACAACCATATTAGTTGAATATTAAATTTCCAACCAAATTGGTTGATTTTGAATTTTAAGCTTATTAACTTTACCACAAGTTAAACGGCTAAAATTTAAAATGAATAAGATAGTCTTAATCGGCGATATAATTGCCTCTAAAAAAATAAAGGACAGGTCAGCAGTTCAGAAAAAGCTGAATAATGCTTTTAAGAAAATAAATTCATCAAACAAATACATAATTTCTCCTTATACGATTACACTTGGAGATGAATTTCAAGCAGTTTATAATTCGGCGGACAAGTTATTTAAAGATATCTGGCAAATTAGCGCAGCGCTTTATCCTGAAAAATCAAGATATTCAATTGCGGTTGGTGATATTACAACAAAACTAAATAAAGTTCAGGCAATTGGAATGGACGGTCCGGCTTTCTATTATGCACGTAAAGGTTTGGAAGAATTAAAGCAGACAAATTATATTTTTAGTTTTTCAGAAGCAGAAGAAAAATATGACCTCCACTTAATTCAGCAGACTTTGTTTTTAATTTCACATCTGACTGAAAATTGGAAAGCTACACGTTTTGCAATTCTAATTATGATGTACGAAGGCTTAAGTGCAAAAGAGATTTCAAAGAAACTTAAGATAAGTAATCAAGCTGTTTACAAAAATATAAATGCCGGTGCTCTGGATATTATTGTAAATCTTACTACAGAAATTGAAAAAAATATAAACGAAATTGTAAAGAAAAATTAGAAATGCAGTTTTATTATTTAATCAGCGTAATAATGTTTTCGCGATTGTTCTTCCTTTTTAGAGATGAACCGGTTACGACTAACAAACTGATTTTAATTTTACTGCTTCAAATTGTTCCATTGTTTTTATTTGAGCTGACATTCAAGTTAATACTTCTAATTATAATTTTAATCGGGTTAAATACGCTCTTCTATTATGTTGAAAACAAAAAGAAAAAATTAAACGGGTTTAGCTTTTTAAGCCTAATTATCTTATTAATCATTGCGGCTATTTTTTCATCTTCATTTTTTAAGCTGGAATTTAATGAAGGATTAATTAATCATGTACGAAACATAAATTCAACTTTCCCTTTCATTTCAAAGATTGAAAATTTTTCTTCAATAATCATAATCACTTCAGCAGTTTTATTTCTTTTAAATGAAGTTAATTTTTTAATAAGATTTTTCTTTGAAATTTTTAAGCTGCTTCCAAATCAAAAAGAAGAAGATAATGATTATGTAATTGATGAAAGAGAATACAACGCAGGACGAGTAATTGGAATGTTGGAAAGAATTTTAATTTTCTTTTTCGTATTTGCAGGGCAATATGGCGCTATCGGTTTTATAATAGCCGCAAAAGGATTTACAAGATTTAAAGAATTGGATAAAAGAGAGTTCGCTGAATATGTACTAATCGGAACTCTCCTTTCATCCTTACTTGCAATTTTTACAGCATTGTTAGTTTATTCAAAAATTGGTTAGAATTCTAAGTCTATAATTTTTAATGAGTTCCTTATTCGTTTTGACAAACGACTTTCCTTGACTACATATACCCATTTCTCTATATTTGACGACGAATTTTTTATGAAACTATAGACAATATTTACGATTTTGAGCCAGTACAAAAAGACAATCCTGCCAAATGGAATAAGAATTTTATCAGAGAATATACCTTATGTTAAATCATTTTCTTTGGGATTTTGGTTTAATGTGGGCTCGCGCGATGAAAATTTTGAAGTAAATGGAATTACTCATTTCATCGAGCACATGCTTTTTAAAGGAACTAAAAAACGAACTCCCGGAAGAATTGCCCGCGACATTGAATCACTTGGAGGATATTTAAACGCATTCACATCTAAAGAGCATACTTGTTATTATGGAAGAGGATTAAGCGAGCATATTGACAAAACTTTTGAAGTTCTTTCCGACATGGTGCAAAATCCAACTTTTAAACCAATCGAAATTAAAAAAGAAGCCAGCGTTGTTGTCGATGAACTTTATGACATTGAGGATAACCCCGAAGAATTAATTTTTGATAAATTTGAAGAAATAATTTATTCCGGGAATCCATTGAGCTATCCAATTATTGGTACTGAAAAAAATATTAAAGGATTTTCACAGCATCATCTATTTAATTTTATCAATGAAAAATACGGGTTTAACAGGTTGATAATTGCCGCATCCGGCGCTGTTGAACATCAAAAGCTTTTAAAGTTAGTAGATAAATATTTTTCAAAAAACTTGGGTTATTCGAAAATCCGAAGAAGGAATTGTAACTATTCAAATCTTCCATCAAAAATTGAGATGGTTGAAAAAGAAATTCAGCAGGTTCATACAATTATTGGTAAAACAACTTTCGGTTATAATAATGAAGAGCGTAACAAAGCAGCGTTGCTTACGCAAATTTTAGGCGAGGGAAGCAGTTCAAGATTGTTTCAAACTGTCCGCGAAAGGAATGGAATAGCTTATCAAATAAATTCTTTTCTTAATTCTTTTTATGATGTTTCATCTTTTGGAGTTTATTTTTCGACAAATGAAAAATTAATGGATAAAGCTTTATGCCTGGTTCTAAGAGAATTCAAAAAATTAAGAGAGAATAAAATTTCGGAAAGAGAATTAAACAAAGCCAAAGAAGCCATCAAAGGAAGCATGCTTTTAAGTCTGGAAAATACTTCCAGCAGAATGATGAGAATGGCGCAATCGGAATTTTATCATAATAGAGTTAAATCAGTTGATGAGATAATTAAGAATATTGATGCCGTAACCCGCGAAGATGTTCTTGAAATTTCAAATCAGCTTCTTGATGAAGATACTTTCATTAAGGTAATAATAAAATCAAAAAATGCATTAATAAAATCAGCCGCATAGCGGAATAAAGCAGAGGTGTAAAATGTTAATTGGGGTTCCAAAAGAAATCAAAACAAATGAAAATAGAGTAGCCTTACTACCAGTAGGCGCTTCTATTTTAATTTCAAACGGCCACAAAGTTTTAGTTGAAACAAACGCCGGCGCAGGAAGCGCATTTTCAGATGAAGACTATAAAGCAGTCGGTGCTGAAATCGCTTCATCAGCAAGTGAAGTTTTTTCAAATGCCGATATGATTATGAAAGTTAAAGAACCGATAAACGATGAATATACGATGATTCGTGAAGGGCAAATTGTATTTACTTATTTTCATTTTGCAGCAAGTAAGGAATTAACTGAAGCAATGATGAAAAATAAATGTGTAGGCATTGCTTATGAAACAGTTCAAAAAGCTGACCGCTCACTTCCATTGTTAATTCCAATGAGTGAAGTTGCAGGAAGAATGGCACCACAAGAAGGTGCAAAGTATTTGGAAAAAGCAATGGGTGGAAGAGGTTTATTATTAGGCGGCGTTCCTGGAACTGGGCCTGCCGAAGTAATGGTTTTAGGCGGCGGAATTGTTGGAACAAATGCTGCAAAAATTGCTGCAGGCTTTGGCGCTAAGGTTACAATCTTTGATAATAATTTATATCGATTAAGATATCTTGATGATGTAATGCCAAAGAATGTTTCTACAATGATGTCAAATGATTATTATATTCGTCATGCTTTACCAAAAGCAGATTTGGTAATTGGTGCAGTTCTGATTCCAGGGGCGAAAGCACCTAAACTAGTCACAAAAGATATGCTCAGCGATATGAAGCAAGGTGCAGTTGTTGTTGATGTTTCTGTTGACCAGGGTGGGTGTATAGAAACTTGCAAGCCGACTACACATGATAATCCAACTTACGTTGTGGATGGTGTTCTTCATTATTGTGTAGCAAATATGCCAGGCGCTGTACCGATTACATCAACTTTGGCTTTAACAAATGCAACATTACCATACGCTGTTGAAATTGCAAATAAAGGTTATGAGAAAGCTGTAAAAACGAATCATGAAATAAAATTAGGATTGAATGTAATCGATGGAAAAATAGTTTACAAAGGTGTTTCCGATGCATTTGATTTCAAATATCATGATGTTGATTCTATAATTAATTAGTATTTACAAAGGTCATGCTGAACTTGTTTCAGCATCTCTTTTTATTTGAAGTAGTTTGATTATCGATGTAGTATTAGTTTTTTTATTGTAGAAGATTCTTTGCTTGCAGTTATTGATAGAGTTGAAAATATTTAGTTATTAATTCTAATAAGCCCTTCTCTTTGTAAGAGAAGGGTTGGGATGAGTTCTTGAGTTTACAAATTGCTTTGAACTCTCTCTAATCTCTCCCTTGAGAAGGGAGAGACTTATTATCATCTAAGCCGTAACATTTTTTAATTCTATCAAAACAAAATATTATTGAATTTTTCTATTTTTGAATAATATTTTTTTGTGAGATTTATTATTGGAGTGGTGGATTATCCCATTATTCCAAATAAATGAAATTGTAACTCAGTGAAACCTACGAGGTTTTAGTTACAATTGTTCAATCATTTCAACTGTGACTAATAATTTTGCTCAATTTTTATTAAGTTTTGACTCTTAAAAACATAGTTTTAATTCAAGGACAGGAAATGCCAAAAATTGTAATTGATGGAAATGAAATAGAATTTAAACAAGGGCAGACTATAATTCAGGCTGCAAAGGATAACGGAATTACAATTCCTCATTTTTGCTGGCATGAAAAGCTATCAATTTCTGGTAACTGCAGGATATGTTTGGTTGAAGTTGAAAAAATTCCAAAACTGGCAATAGCTTGTTCAACTTTGGCATCCGAAGGAATGGTTGTTCATACCCAATCCGAAAAAACTTTGAGTGCTCGAAATGCTGTAATGGAATTTTTATTAATCAATCATCCTTTGGATTGTCCAATTTGCGATGAAGCCGGTGAATGCAAGCTTCAAGATTATGCGTATAAACATAGTGTTGGCGAAAGCAGATTTGTTGAAGAAAAACAACACAAAGATAAACGCGTCCCGCTTGGGCCTTATGTAATGTTTGATGCAGAAAGATGTATTTCTTGTTCACGCTGTATCCGTTTTTGTGATGAAATAGCTAAAGATCCTGAATTAACTTTTGTTAAGAGAGGAGACAGAGTTACAATTGTAACTTATCCCGGCGAAGAAATGGATAATCCTTATTCATTAAACACAACAGATATTTGTCCGGTTGGCGCACTTACTAACCGTGATTTTAGATTTAAAGCACGGGTTTGGGATATGTCTTCAAATCCTTCAATTTGTAACGGCTGTTCAAGAGGATGTAATACTGAAGTTTGGGTTCGCAACAATGAAGTAATGAGATTAACTCCACGTCAAAATGAAGAAGTCAACAGCTACTGGATGTGTGATCATGGAAGAATAAATACTTTTAAAAGTATTAATAGTGATGATAGAGTTGACGGCCCTCAGAGAAGAAAAGACGGGACTTTAGTTAAAGTTGGCTGGGATGAAGCTTTCGCTGCAACTGCATCGGAACTGAAGTCATTCGGCAAAGATGAAATTGCTTTTATTGGTTCAGCCTTTGCAACCTGTGAAGACAATTATGTATTTACAAAATTCGCTCAATCAGTTGTCGGTTCAAAACATTTGGATTTTATTCGTCATTCAGACCCTTCATTTGAAGATGATATACTTAGAAAATCTGATATGACTCCTAATTCACAAGGCGCAAAATTGGTTGGCGTTTCGCCCATTAAAGGTGGTTTTGCTTTAGATGGAATTGTAAAAGGAATTAAAGAAGGAAAGATTAAAGCTTTATATATAATTGAAGATGATTTAATTGAACATAATCCTGAGCTTGAAGATTCACTTGCCAAGCTTGATTTATTAATAGTGCATGCAACTAACTTTAATAAAATTACTGCAATTGCAGATATTGTTTTTCCAGCTTCAACTTTTGCAGAGAAGAATGGAACCTTTGTTAATTTCCAGGGAATGGTTCAAAGATTAAAACCTGCAGTATCCACAATTGAATTGGATAGAGCAATTGACGGAATGATTATGAGCAGATTAGATAAATTCGGAACCCAATATGACAGGTGGGCAAAAGGAAATAAACGTGATGCCCGCTCAACATGGAAAATTTTAGTTGGCCTTGCTTCCACTATGGGACAAAAAATGAAATACAATGTTGCTGAAGATGTATTTAATGATATCGCAAAAAATGTTAAAGAATTCCATTCGTTAGATTATGATGTGGTTGGCGAGAAAGGTGCAAAAATAAATCTACCTGTTGCTGAAAAAGTTTAATTTTATAATTTGGAGCTTAATTAAATAATGACAATCTGGGAAATTCTGGCTTTCAGTATCGTTAAAATTTTATTAATAGTAACGGTAATGCTTCTTACCGTTTCTTATCTCGTCTATTTTGAACGAAGAATAAGTGCCTGGGCACAAAATAGATTAGGGCCCAACAGAGTTGGCTGGGAAGGTGTTCTTCAGCCGTTTGCCGATGTTTTAAAATTATTATTAAAAGAAGATATTGTTCCTACTAATGCCAACAAGCCGCTTCATACACTTGCACCAATTTTGGCTTTGTTTGTTGCATTTACAACTTATGCCGTAATTCCTTTCGGGCCGACGATAAATATTTTTGGATACAGCGTTCCGTTAGTAGTGGCTGATGTTAATATGGGAATTTTATATGTCCTCGCTTTAACATCGCTTGGAGTTTACGCCATTACTTTTGCTGGCTGGTCATCTGGAAGTAAATATTCTCTACTTGGCGGAATTCGGTCAGCAGCACAAATGATTTCGTATGAAATTTCAATGGGATTTTCTATCGGCGGAGTTTTATTATTATCGCAATCTTTAAGGCCTTTGGATATTGTAAATTCGCAAGGACATTTATTTTGGAATGCCTGGATTCAGCCGATAGGATTTATAACTTTTGTTGTTTCAGCTTTTGCCGAAACAAACCGCTTACCTTTCGATTTACCGGAAGCAGAACCAGAGCTTGTTGGCGGTTTTCATACCGAATACAGCAGTATGAAATTTGCCGGATTTTTCCTCGCCGAATATGCAAATATGATTGTTGCCAGTGCAATGATTACCACACTTTATCTTGGCGGTTATCATTTACCCTTTGTAAATATTGCAGCTTGGGGTTTACCGGCTGGTTTGGTTGTAATCATTCAAATTGCTTCATTTTTGTTTAAAATGGCATTATTGCTGTTTTTCTTCATCTGGGTTAGATGGAGCATTCCTCGCTTTAGATATGACCAGCTTATGAATTTGGGCTGGAAAGTCATGTTTCCTTTATCGCTGTTAAATATCCTTTGGGTAGCTGGATTAATCATGATTTTTGGGCTTTAATTTTAAGTTGAAAAATTTAATATGATTGTTATAAATTTTATTGTTACATTAGACACATAACTCGGAGATTTGATGCCTGAAAGTAATAAAAGAAGATTAAAAGATTTTACGTTTTTAGAAAAAATATATATTCCTGAAATAGTTAAAGGCTTATCCTTAACTTTGAAAACTATGTTCAAGCCAAAGTATACGATGAAATATCCCGAGGAAAAATTTATTCCGCCGGCATCGTATCGAGGACGCCCGGTTTTGGTTCAGGAAGAAAATGGAATTGAAAGATGTGTAGCATGCGGGCTATGTTCCCGTGTTTGTCCTGCATTAGCAATCGAGGTTCAAGCCGGCGAAACACAAAGTGAAAAAGAAAGATATCCCGAAAAATTCGAGATAAATATGATTAGGTGTATCTTCTGCGGATTTTGTGAAGAGGTTTGTCCTGAAGAAGCTATAATAATGAGTAAAGACTACGAACTTGCCTTTTCAAATAGAGATGACGCAATTTATGGCAAAGACAAACTATTAGTTCCTGTAACTCAAGTTCAAGACCGAATCAATTTTTTAAGGAATTATAAATAGAATAATTTTTACTCTGCTCTTCTATTGACCGCTATGCTTAAAAATTTGTACATACTGTTTGTGGTACTATGTGTTTCTCTATCTCTTTACGCGAAAAGTGGTGAAGATAGCTATAGGGTTTTTTCTCCGAAATATATCTATTCAAATTCTTCATTTGACCTTTCCATAATCACAAAAAATTCTTATCCCGAAGCAACTGAATTTGATTTTTATATTATTCCCGATAACAAGCTTGAATTAAATTCTCTTCAGCTCAGGTCTTATGATAATAATTTTGATTTAAGATATTATCCTTCAACTTTGAAGGGTTATATCGGCAGTGTATATAAAGCTGAAATTGATTTAACTCAATTAACTGCGGAATCTTTTTTCCAGGTGGTATCGAGATTTTATTCCGGGAGCTCGAATCAAGCGTCGGTTAAATTTTATGGCGTATTTAAAAATGATGAAAATACTTTAGGCTATCTTCAAAAAAATGCTGACAGCAGTTCAACTAATGAAGATAAATTTATTCCTGTCAATTTAGATTTTTATAAACCCCAAAAGTCTGCCGGTAAATGTTTAAAGATTGAAAATGAAGCAAGCCTGGATTTTCCACTTCCTGAATTTCAAAAAGATAAATTGCTTTTTGAGTTTTGGTTTAAAACATCTGGTAAGGATTTTGATTTTCTGAACATCATAAACAATGAAACACAGCAGGGAGAGTTTAAGCTTTCCATTAATGCTTTCCAGATGTTGAATGTAGTTGGATTTGAAAATGACCAGGTATATATAAACCCGTTTTTCATCAGCAAGGATAGCTGGTATCATTTTGCGGTTGAAATTTCAAAAAAGGATAATACAGTAGAATTTTATTGTAATGGAAATTTGATTTCTAAAAATAAAGTTAATAATATTTTAAATACGTCAGAGCCTGGATATTAAGATTGGAACTGATGAACAGAATAAATCATTTCAAATAGATTTACTGCGCTTTGTTGATTTTGGAAATACAATTGAAACCTCGGTTCAAAATTCCAATTATATTGAATTTAGTTCCGACAGTTCTTCTGTCATTGCCGGCTACTCATTTGATGATAACGAACTTTCGCTTGATAAAAGTGTTGCAGAAGTTAATCTAGAAGGAATTCAAATAGTCAAATCCACAGCTCCGATTTTTGCACGCGCACCGGAATTAAATATCACAATTCTAAGTAATCTTTATGAATTAGAATGGAGCGGCGGAGATTATAATCAAGCTGAAACTTATGTTCTGCAGAAATCCGTGGAAGGTTCGGATTATTATAAAGTATTTACATTTCAATCTTATAAAACTCCCGATAAAGTATATTCGTATCTTGATAAAATCGATGAAAATTCCGATGTAGTTTTTTATAGAGTTAAGCAGATTAATAGTGATGGTACAGCGGTTTATTCATCGCAGGTAAAAGTGGGGCAGGGTATAATGGAGCCATTTACAGTTGACCAAAATTTCCCGAATCCATTTAATCCTAAAACCAGCATTTCTATTGAACTACTTGAAGACGCAGAAGTTGAAATTACAGTTTATAATCTTGAAGGAAAAGAAGTACAAAAACTTGAAAAAGGATATTTATCAAAAGGGAAACACACATTCTCTTTCGATGGCAGCGAACTTCCATCAGGGGTTTATTTATACAAAGTTGCCACTCCGGATTATACACAAACCAAAAAAATGATTTTAGCGAAATAAAAAAAGCAGCCCCTCCAAACCTCCCCGAAGGAGAGGCTTTAGAACAAAATTATTTTAAACCTTTGCAACAAAAATGATAGAATAAAAAATATAGTGACATAGTTGCCAATCTGCACCTTAAAAGAAATTCGTTTAAAAATTATACTGACAGATATTTTTTTTTATGTAAAGTTAACAAAAAAAGAAAAATCTGTTTGAAGGAGCCTGCCTTCGTGGAAGGAGTTTCGCACAGACAGAGCGACTGAGTTATTTTTCTTTATATGAAAAGATAAAATTGCAAATGTGAAGTATAATTTTAGAATTTCTTTTAAAGTGCATGTTTCTTTTGGTTCTTTTCTTATGTTAAGAAAAGAACATTTAAAGTATTATTAAAAATATTTTCAAACTCTCAAGGTTCCGAAAAAATTTTGTGGTTTGACGCAGCTCATCAAAAAAACCTCATCATATTTTTATAAATTAGAATAATTGATTTATAGAAATATAATTAATGAAATGAATTCAAACCAAACTTATCAGGATAGAAGAGATTATCTCACCAAATTAATAGCAAAGCTAAACTCCAGAAAAACGTATCTTCAAAAGATTAGCAGAAATTATTCATATTTTAGATTGTCTATTTTACTAACAGAATTAGTTCTTTTTTTCATTCTTTTCTTCTTTGTATCTAATACTTCAACTTTAATTTCTTTAGCAATTTTTATAATCCTTTTTTCAATTTCAGCACATTATCATTCAAAAGTTGATAGAGGAATAAAAAAATTAGACGTATGGATTGAAATCAAAAAAACTCATATAGACAGACTTAATTTAGACTGGGATAATATTCCTTCTTTAAATATTCCCTCTGAAAAACATCAGCCAAATGAAATTGATTTGGATATTACCGGTGATGATTCACTGCTTCAATTAATTAATACAACAACATCAAAGCAGTCAAAATCACTGCTGCGAGCATGGCTCAATTCAAAAACCCATAATGTTGATGAAATTATTAAAAGACAGAATCTAATAAAAGAATTAATTTCTCAAACAACATTCAGAGACAAACTAAAATTAAATTCAATACTTTCTTCCAGGTTAGAGTTTGATGGACAAGCAATAAATAAAATATTGAACTACATTGAAAAATCGCCAGAGTATTTAAAATTCAATCTTATAATTTTATCCATATTAGCGCCCATTAATGTTTTATTATTTGTCATGTATCTTTACAATTTATTGCCGGCTTTTTGGGGAATTACACTTTTAATTTATTATATACTTTTCAGGTATACTAATAAGGATAAAGAAAAATTCAAAGATGAAACTGATATTGTTCTAGAAGAGCTGGGAAAAATTGAAGCTGTATTCTGGTTTCTTGAAAGATACCAGCATAAAAAATCTTCAAAATTATCAGAGTTGTGTGAACCTTTTATGAGCAATCAACAAAAGCCTTCGTTTATTATAAATAAATTAAAAAACTCATTCGAGTTTTTAAGAATTAGAAAAGGGAATCCTTTAGTATGGTATATGATAAGAGCAACCTTCCCAATAGATATTTATTTAAAACTTAGAATTAGGAAGTATAAATATTTTATAAAAGATAAATTAAATATCTGGCTTGACACCTGGTACAACCTGGAAGCACTTAGCTCGTTTGCTAATTTTGCTTATTTAAATCCTGGTTATACTTTCCCAAAGATTATTGAAAGTAAATCCAATGAAATCATTTTCAAATGTAAACAAATTGGACATCCACTAATAAAAAATGAAAAGAAAATCTGTAATGATTTTTCTTTTAATCCAAGCGGAGAAATAGCATTAATTACGGGCTCAAATATGTCCGGGAAAAGTACATTCATCAGAACTTTGGGAATAAACTTATCTCTGGCATATGCCGGCAGTGTTGTAAACGCAGATGAATTTGAAGTTTCGCTTTTCGATTTATTTACCTGTATAAGAATAAATGATTCTTTAACTGAAAGTATTTCATACTTTTATGCAGAAGTTAAAAGATTAAAAGCTTTGCTTGATGAAATTGAAATATCTGATTACCCGGTATTTTTTCTAATCGACGAAATTTTTCGGGGGACAAATAACATTGAAAGGCTGAAGGGAAGCTCCATGTATATTAAACAGCTTGCAAAATCAAATGCTGTTGGTGCTATCGCAACTCACGACCTGGAGCTTGTGAATTTATCGGAAACAATTTCAAAAGTGAAGAATTATCATTTTAAAGAAGAAGTAAAAAACGGAAAGATGCTTTTTGATTATAAAATTAATCCCGGTCCTTGCCCAACAACAAATGCATTAAAGATTATGAAGCTTGCTGGATTGCCGGTGGAGGAATGAATCTGAATTGTTAAATTGCTTCATTGTTAAGTTTCTATAGATTCATAATCATTCAACAACTTTGCAACCTGTTCATCGCAGTTTTAGCTAAGTTGATTAGGCAATAACCTCCAACGAAAATAAAATAAATTAATGTCACCTCTTCAAAGTTTCATTACAGTTTTCTAAAAGGTTATTATTATAGTCTCAGTACTTCAGGTTTGTTATTTTGCTATGAATACACATAAACATCTTTTTGTATTTCAAAACAATTCTGTAGATATAATAAACAAACTCAAAAAAATCTTCCATTTAAATTATTTTTCTTGACTCGTCTTTTTTTAAGTATTAAGTTGCAACTGCCACTGAATGATTAAGGGAACGACAAAACTTTGGGGATACTAAGTTTTAACTATTATCAAAAGTTTAAGTCAATAATATTCAAGAGGGAGTGATGCATATTCATACCATTTGTAGAGGGAAGCTGATTGTCCTACTCATCCTGCTGCTCGCAGCGTACATCAATATATTTCCACAAGTAAAAATAAATGAGAAGGTGGAGATAAATCCAGGAACGCATCCGGTTCTTTTAGGACAGCAGGATTTGTGACAATACGCCAGAGGTTATACACCATGCGGGCCATATATTGAAAATACCCAGGATGATAATTACTGGCAGGTTGTTTGGGCAGGTTATTGGGGTCCAATTGATCCTGATCAACAATTATTTGCTGCACAACATAATGTATACTTTGGAAATTTTGTGAATCCAAGTAATGGCCCTTTTGAAGTTCAAATTATTGAAGGAGCAAACTTTTGTAATTTTCAAGAAATAGTTGATTCAATAGATGAATATGGAAATAATTTTTCAACCATTGTTAATTTGAGCAGTGCAACATTAAGTGATTTAAGCGGGCTTGATTTAATAGGCAGAAGTGATACTCGAATGACTCTTGATTGTGTGCCAAGGCATGAAAGACAAAAATACCATATAAAATATCATTATATAACTGAAGATGAAGCCACGGTAACATATAGTATTTATAGTGCTGCCCTTAATCAGACAAAATATTTTCATACTTTAATAAGAAAGCGTCAATTTGTATTCCCTGAACAAGAAGATATAGTGGAATTACCTCATGGAGAAGAATACGAAATAAGTTTATTCCCGGAGCCGGTATTTTGTTCGGGGTTAGATTCATCAAGTTATTATGCAGATTATAATTGTAAATATGATTTTTCAGCAGGGGGGGGACTCCCAGGCTATGTTAAATTTAACGTATCAATTATTGAAGGAGGGGAATATGGGAAACTATTTTATACTGTTTATACTGGCGAAAATTATAATTATAATAGAATAGAAGACACCAGCTTTACAAATCTTGATGAAACCACTTATTATTTTTTAAATTTTTATGCCAAAGGGCCTGAGCCGGAAGATACTGAGAAAGTTAAGATACATATAAGCACAACTGACCCGGATATTCCTGAAACAGATGTGAACATAAACATAGTTAAAAATAGTTATTATCCTATAGGAATAACTTTTAATCCATCAGTTCTTTCACCTGGAGATACCGCTGATATTTATTTAAGTGAAGGCTTTTTCCCTTTTCCATCAGATCAATTGTTTGACGTGAAGATTGAAAAGGGAAGTAAATATGGAACGATACTAAATTCAAATGGAACGGATACATCAAATGAATTTAACCAGATTGAACAAGGATTTAAATTTATAGCATCCGACAGCATAGATGTAGATACAGCAGATATAAGCATCCGGGTATCAATCGAAGTAGACCAGGGAATTATAGCTGCAAAATCTGTGCATAGTGTATCTAATGAAATAAATAAAAACAATATATCAAAATCTTTAGAAAAGTTGGATAAGCAAAATTCTAATGGGACAATAAAAACAAGAACGAAATATGAAACAGAAAAAATAGATAAGATAGACAAAGAAAGGACTCATGTAATAGTCCCAAATGCAACAGCTCCACCATCAAGCGGTGGGACACCAATTTTTGGAATTGGGCATATAAAGGTTGCAAGAGGAGCAATAGAAATTATGCTTGGGGAAACGAAATATTTTGGAGTTGAAAAGAAAACTGCTGATGGCACTTTAAAAATTGTAGAAATAAAAACAGATTATGGCAAAGCACCGAAGTTTCCTACCGCTGATGATGGTTGGACCTGGGTTAATCAGGATGTATGGGGTGCTAATCCCGTGGTCCCATATATAGATAAAGGAGATATAAGCATTGTTTATTGGGAGAAAAAATACCCTCTTTTTAATTCTAATGGATTTGCTGGTATGCATAATTTTTCTGAAAAAGATAAAAATAATAAAGACTTAAATGGAATGATTAGGGTTATTGGAAGGTACTGGAAGGAAAACACTGATAATGAAACACCGGAAGTTTATAATAACAAATATTCGGTTAAATTAACTGCAACATTAGATAACAAAACTACAAATCTTACTTTAAGAGTTGTTAAACCAAGTAAATTATTAACTGATGACAATTCTACAAGTTATAAAATGGCAAAAGCTATTAATGGAGAAGATTTAGATATCGACAATTATTTAATAAAAAATGGAGGAGAAAATGGAATCCCTCCACAATTAATGAAAGGTCAAATTTTTAGTGAATCTTGGCATAAAAAAAGCGAGCATTTTTGGCCAAGTTATAGATATGAACCTTGGCAAGATTTATATTTTAGAAATCAACCTAGCAAATCGAATGCTGAATATTATAAGAAGCAACCTTATTGGATTACAGATAATACAAATATGGGTGCAGTTAATGGAGGTGAACCAGTTCCAACAGGTCATCAAAATGTTCGACCAGAGTTATTATTCTCAACAAGTACACCTTACCCAAATAGTCCAATGAAAATAGGTGATTATGTTGCTAATAATATAGGAGAATACTATAATGATGATAAAAATGATCCTATAAATAGAATATTTAATAGTAAAAAATTACAAGGGCCTAATGATCTTCAAAATGTTTGGGATATTTTATTGAAGTATTTTCGCATAATATTTATTCTTGGACAAGATGGCAATCATAATGTTGAAAATAATTCAGATTATTATATAAAGCAGTATATAAGAATTAGATATGATGAATATGCCCAGACAAGAAAGGCGGCTTCTTATGGTTATTTTCAAATGCTTTATACTACGGCAATATGTGTTAAGGATCAGGGACCTGGTTACCCGCGTAGACCTGGTAATTACCCTGCTCCTGAAAAAATGGCTGATCATGATATATTTATGCCTTACATTATAAAGTATTTAAAATTGCTTGTAAAGTTTAATTTGAAATCAAGTGAAAATTTTGACAGTAATAATTGGTCTAGCGGTTTTGAAGGAGTTTGGCTGAAAAGTTATCATAAATATAACGGTAGATCAGGTTATGATAAGGAAGTTGTAACAAATTCTAAAATTTTTCTACCAAAGTAAAATAGAGGATTAAAATGAAATTTGTATTATTAACGTTTACTTTATTTATAATTTTGTTAACACCAAATTGTTCTGCCCAGAATAATACTGAACAAACTATTTCTGAAATAGAAAGCATTATAAAACCCATATATGGAAATAATTATTCAGTGGGTATTTATTTTGCAGATTCACTTTTAGGTCAATATTCAGAGGGTGGATATTACAAATTTGAAGATCCAAATCATTTATTAAATGAATGTGTATTATTTAGTGCTGAAGATGATTCAGGATCTTTGCATAATAATATATGGGGGATTTATAAAGATGGAAGTGTACTTTGGCACAGTGATCCCATAATAGATGGTAAATGGATGAAGGTATTATTAATTAAAGACATAAATAAAGATTCCAAAATCGAAATAGTTACTGATTGGTATATTCCGGAAGCGGAATATGTTTGGATATTTAGTTGGGATGGCATAATGGGAAGTATTATAAATGATTATGATAATGATTCTACTAGTGTTGATTTTGGCTGCTCCAAACTTTATGGGAATTTTAATTCCTTTAAAATATTTGATTATGAAAATGATGGAATACTTGAATTTCAATGTGAGCAAGATACTGCAGAAGTAATTTTTAGTTGGAATGGTAGTGAATATGGAAATTGGTCAAGCACTCCCCAAGTACCTCAAGGTTACATTTTCCCTGCTAATAGGTTAGCTGTAGATTGCGAAGCAAATGTAATTAAAGTAGGGAATGAATTTGACTACTCATATGCTTGGTTAAATGATTCAAGCAGTGAACAAAGTATAAATAGTATAACTTTATATAATTCAGGTTGTGGTGGAGAAATTGAATCTCCTTGGCAATGGATAGGAAATTCGGTTGGAGTTAACACTCCATTAACTAGTTGGTTAATAATTTATAATCAACGGATGATAGCCCCAGGTGAAACTAATGATAGTTTTAAAGTTAATTGTAATAAATATCCTAAAATCGTAGATTTTTATGTTCAGGGGTATCATCGAGCCTCCCATTTGTCAACTTATGAAGATATTATGAATGATTTGATTCATAATTCATTTCATGGGTATACAATAGGACCAGGAGATCAAACTAACAATTTTATTCCAATAAATTTCTTAGATACACTCCTAGCATATAATTCGCGTTCGTTTAATCTTAATTGGATAAAGGATAGTCTTACAGAAAATAAATACACAAATTATTTTACCACTGCCAAAACCCGGCTCCAACAAAGTAACATTGCCGGAGTTAAAAATACATTAAACCAGGTTCTTCAAGATGTGGATGTTGATAGTACATCCAATTTAACCAGTGAAGCTTATGCACTAATTAAATATAACACAGAGTATTTGTTAAATAATTTACCGGAAGAAACCACTGCAAACCTAATAGTAAAGCTAACCAACAGCTCCGGCAGTCTTTTAACCGGCGGCTCGCTTCAATATTATGAGGGAAGCTGGAAAGATGCTGTAAACAATGGCGATGGAACTTTTGCTGTTAATACAGACAAGCAGTCATTAAGCTTAAGACTGACTTATGAGCATGGAACACAGACAGTATCAAATGTACCTTCACAGAATAATACTTTTACTTTCCAAACAGTAAACACAGTTGTGCAGCTAAAAAACAGCCAGGGCAATTTGATTAACGAAGAAGGTGCTGTAAAATATTATGCCGGAGCCTGGAGGGATTTTGGCACAACAGTAAATGGAGTTGCAGCAAAAGAGCTTCTCCCAAACAACTACAGCTTCAGAATGACTTATGCTTATGGAAGTAATGATAAACAGCAAGACATTGGAACAAACGCAACAGTAGTTTTCCAAACAGTAAATGCAAATGTACAATTGCAAAATAGTACTGGAAACCTTATTGATGAAGGAACTGTTAAATATTATGCCGGTGCCTGGAGAGATTTTGGAACAACAGTAAATGGAGTTGCAGCAAAAGAACTTCTTCCAAACAATTACAGCTTCAGAATGACTTACGCTTACGGAAGCAATGACAAGCAGCAAGACATTGGGACAAACTCAACTGTTGTTTTCCAAACAGTAAATGCAAATGTGCAGCTAAAAAATAGTGCTGGGAATTTAATCTGGGGACGAAGGTACTGTGAAATATTATGCTGGAGCCTGGAGAGATTTTGGTACAACTGCAAATGGAGTTGCGGCAAAAGAACTTCTTCCAAATAACTACAGCTTTAGAATGACTTATGCTTATGGAAGTAATGATAAACAACAGAGACATTGGTACTAACTCTACAGTTGTTTTCCAAACAGTTAATGCAAATGTTCAATTAAAAAATAGTGCTGGAGCCTTAATCGACGAAGGTGCAGTTAAATATTACGCTGGTGCATGGAGAGACTTTCGGCACAACAGTAAACGGAGTAGCATCAAAAGAACTTCTTCCAAATAATTACAGCTTCAGAATGACTTATGAATTATGTTTCAAATGATAAGCAGCAAGATATAGGGACTAACAGCACTGTAAGCTTTTCAACTGTATTGACTACAGTAAAAGTAAATGATGCACAAAACCAGCCGGTAGATAATGCGGATATAAAATACTACGCTGGAGCCTGGAGGAATTTTGGAACGACAGCAAACGGCGAAGCGACAAAAGAATTGCTTCCGTCAAATATATCATTTAGAGCTAGTGCAAATGGAGTAAGTAAGGATAAGCAGCAAGATATTTCTTCAAACAGCACAGTTGAAATAAATCTAAATACAGGGCAGTAAATATAGAACATGATTAGGTGATTGATTGAAAAATTTAAAGATTAAATAATTGAATAATTGAATGCTTCATTCTTGAACTTAATCATGAACTTGAACTTACTCGTGATAAAACAATTTGACAATGAAACAATTAAGCAATTAAAAAATTAGAGAGCTTAAAATGAAAATTAAAATATTAACTATTGTAATGATTCTAACAGTGGTTGGAATTTCGCAAACAATTTACGAGGTGGTTCCCGGTACAAAAGGCAATGAGATAACAATTACATTATCCAATATTTCAGAAATGGAAAATGCAACTAATGTTCTTGTTAAGCCAGTAAAAATAATTGTATCAAGGAACAGCAAGGTAAAAGCTAATTACACATTTGATAAAGAGAGTCAAATAGTAGACAGCGTAAAAACCGGAGAAGAAAAAGCAGTAACATTTAAGTTTGACATAAACATTTCAGCACCAGTAAATAAGCAAGACACCATAGATTTTATGATAAGCTCGGATAATGGAATTATGTTGAAGAAAAGTTTTGTAATAAAGTACGCAGCCCCAAAAGAGTTTTCGTTAAGTCAAAATTATCCAAATCCATTTAATCCAACTACAAAAATTAGATATACAATAGCCCCTCCAAACCTCCCCAAAGGGGAGGCTTTAGTGCAACTTAAAATTTATGACATTCTTGGAAAGGAAGTAGAAACACTTGTAAGCCAAGAGCAAACAGCGGGATATTATGAAGTAAATTTTGACGGCTCAAGATATGCCAGCGGAGTTTATATTTATAGATTAGTCGCTGATGATTATGTTTCAACAAAAAAGATGATGATGATAAAATAATTCTGGCAAAAAATTTATCATATATAAACCCAATTTCTTGAAGAAATTGGGTTTATAATTTTAAATGAGTGTGGATGAATATCAAATAATCTTTGAATATAAAACGATTAATATATAATTTAGAATTTAAGTTCATTTTACATTATTAATTTTGTGTTCTATCAATGCTTTCTAAAGTAATTTCCAGCGCTACATACGGGATTGATGCATATCTTGTTGAAGTAGAAACTCACTGCGAAAAACAAATTCCTTCATTTACAATTGTCGGTTTGCCTGATAATGCTGTTAAAGAAAGCCGCGAACGTGTAACGGCGGCAATTAAAAATAGCGGATTTGAATTCCCCTTAAAAAAGATAACTGTAAATCTCGCCCCGGCAGATGTTAAAAAAGAAGGCAGTTCTTTTGATTTACCAATTGCTATTGGACTTTTAGCTGCAATTGAAAAAGTAAAAGAAGACTGGTTGAATGATACTGTCTTTTTAGGCGAGCTTGCTTTAGATGGAAAGATTCGTCCGGTCAAAGGTGCTTTGCCAATTTCCGTTGAAGCAAGAAAAAATAATATCAAAAGAATTATTGTTCCGGTTGAATCTTCAAAAGAAGCTTCTATTGTTGATGGAATTGAAGTTTACGGGATGGATAATCTTTTGGAAGTTGTGCAATTCTTAAATGGAGAAATACAAAAAGAAAAAGTTTATACAAATAGAGATGAAATCTTTTCAAGAGTTAATTCATATCATTTAGATTTCTCAGATGTTAAAGGACAGGAAAACGTAAAACGTGCATTGGAAGTTGCTGCTGCCGGTTCACATAATATTTTAATGATAGGGCCTCCCGGTTCGGGGAAAACAATGCTGGCAAAAAGAATTCCTTCTATCCTACCGCCAATGACTTTTGACGAAGCACTAGAAACTACTAAGATTCATTCCATTGCTGGAATTTTGCCTAAGGACCAGGCACTAATTACGGAGCGTCCTTACAGAAGTCCGCACCATACGGTGAGTGATGCAGCCCTAGTCGGGGGCGGTTCTTTTCCCAGACCTGGCGAAGTTTCTTATGCACACCATGGTGTTTTATTTTTAGATGAACTTCCTGAATTCAAAAAAAATGTTTTGGAAGTTTTGCGTCAGCCGTTGGAAGATGCAAAAGTAACTGTTAGCCGTTCCAAATTATCTTTGGAATTTCCCGCCAATTTTATGCTTGCCTCTGCAATGAACCCTTGTCCATGTGGATATTTTACAGATCCAACCAAAGAATGCACTTGCGCACCTCCTCAAATTCAAAGATATATGGCAAAAATTTCGGGTCCTTTATTAGATAGAATTGATATTCATATCGAAGTACCTGCTGTTAAATATAAAGAGTTGTCAACCGAAGCCAAAAGCGAACCATCTGAAGAAATTCGAAAAAGAGTTATTAAAGCACGAGAAATTCAATACAAAAGATTTGAAAAAACAAAACACATCTTTAATAATGCGGATATGGGCTCGAAAGAAGTAAGGCAATTTTGTAAATTAGATACTGCCGGAGCCGAATTATTAAAAATGGCAATGACAAAGCTTGGTTTATCAGCAAGAGCCTATGACAGGATATTAAAAGTTAGCCGCACCATTGCCGATTTAGAAAACTCAGAAAACATTTTACCCCAGCATATCAGCGAAGCAATTCAATATAGAAGCTTGGATAGGGAGTTGTGGAAACATTAAAATATTACAATGAAAAAAGTAATAATTTTATTTATTCTGCTTTTATCAATTAATTTATTCTCTCAACAGGAAAGTGAAATAAATAAAACAAAAATTTTTTGGGGAATTACCTTAGGTTTGCCCAATGATTTAAATCCCGCCATTTGTTTAGAAAAGAAGAATTTTGGTTTTCGTTTATCAGGTGGAGTTTGGCTTAATAAAAAATATGGAGCTCAATTAGATTTATTTTATGTCTTTTATTCAAATAAAGATTTTGAACATCAAATAAATTTAATAACCGGATACTCGCATAATAGAACTATAAAAAGTAACAGCTTTTTTGCATATATTTATGGGGATTACAATCCAATTACCAATGATAATTTAAACAACTCATTTTATATTGGTCCGGCTTATACTATTTCCTGGCAAGGATTGTTTTTTCAAGTGCTGCTGCAATTGGTACTGGAAATTTCCAGAAACTAAAATTGATTTCTCAAATAGGTTATTTGTTTCTATTGTAACATGTGTATCAATAATAGTTTTGATATTAATTTAACAAACAGTTAGCTTTGCTCATCGATTTTCTAAAATTCATTCCTGATTATTAAAAATCCTAAATATAGCTTCTTTTTAGATTTGCATTTTTCTTGAAATACAAATATATTTGATGCTCGTTTCTAAAAATGGGCGGACGCCGGAGTTGGAGAGCCGGGGCGGACTGTAAATCCGTTGGCTGACGCCTTTGGGGGTTCGAATCCCTCGCCGCCCACTCTTAAAATATTGATGATGGAATATTGACTGAAGGGAATATTGAAATCACTTTGTATTTGTTCCCTTATTTTTTTGCTCTTTTTATTACTGAGATATTTTTGAGTTTACTGCGGGAGTAACTCAGTTGGCTAGAGTCACAGCCTTCCAAGCTGTTGGTCGCGGGTTCGAGTCCCGTCTCCCGCTCCAGAAAATAGAATTTATTGTTCATTAAAATTTTGAAAATTAAAAGCTGACTCAGCTTAAATCAATGCTGATGTAGCTCAGTTGGTAGAGCGCATCCTTGGTAAGGATGAGGTCACCGGTTCAATCCCGGTCATCAGCTCAAAATCGATTGAGGTCATCCCGATAGAATCGGAGTCATCAGCTCAATAGAAATATTAAAAAACTAATAGTGTCATGAGAGATATAATAACTTTAGAATGTACAGAGTGTAAAAGAAGAAATTACACCACGACCAAGAATAAAAAGCTTCATTCCGGTAGAGTAGAATATAAAAAATATTGCCGCTGGGATAAAAAGCATACTATTCATAAAGAAACTAAATAAAAATTTTTTAGCTACGCCAGTGGCTCAATTGGTAGAGCAGCGGTCTCCAAAACCGCAGGTTGGGGGTTCGAGTCCCTCCTGGCGTGCTGACTAAACATAAAAGTATATTGTTATGAAAGATAAAATTATAGCCTTTTTTCAAGACGTAATGAAAGAAATGAAAAAGGTTACCTGGCCTACAACCAACGAATTAAAAGAATCTACTTATGTCGTTATTGTTGTGTGTTTAATTATTGCCGGCTTTACTTATGTAATTGACCTGGGTATTAACAAAATATTTCAAGGAATATTTAGGTAAGCTTTAGTTATGGAACAAAAATGGTATGTAGTTAGAACTTTTTCCGGACACGAAAATAAGGTCAAGAATCTTCTTGAAACCGAATTGAATGATAATGAATCGCTAAGAGCTAAGATTAACGAAATTCTTGTTCCTACCGAAAAAGTATTTGAAGTTAAAGACGGCAAAAAGAAAAGCAAAACCAAAAACTTCTTTCCGGGCTATATTCTTGTACAAGCTGACTTAGATAATCAGGTTAAAGATTTTATTCTCAATACTCAATCGGTTATGGGATTTTTAGGAACCAGAAATAATCCGAACCCGCTTCAGCCAGAAGAAGTTAAAAGAATCGTTGGCAGAATCACCCAGGACGAAAACAGTGAAAGAATGGAGACTATTTTCAGAAGCGGCGACCTTGTTAAAATTATTGACGGCCCATTCAATAACTTCAGCGGAACAGTTGAAGAAGTAAATGAAGAAAAAATGAAAATAAAAGTTATGGTTTCAATTTTCGGCAGAAAAACACCAGTTGAAATCGATTTTGTTCAAGCAGAATTAGAAAAATAATTTAGAATTTATTTGTATAGGTAAATAATATGGCAAAAAAAATAAGCGGTTATATAAAATTACAAATACCTGCCGGCAAAGCTAATCCTTCTCCTCCGGTTGGCCCTGCTTTGGGACAAAAAGGTGTTAACATTATGGAGTTTTGCAAACAGTTTAATGCAAGGACTTCCGATAAAGATGGATTGATTATTCCGGTTGTTATTACTGTTTTTTCTGATAAATCATTTACTTTTATTACGAAAACTCCGCCTGCTGCGGTATTATTAAAAAGAGCAGCGAAGATTCAAAGCGGTTCTGCTGAACCTAATAGAAATAAAGTAGCAAAGGTTTCGAATTCACAGGTTAAGGAGATTGCTGAATTAAAAATGCCCGATTTAAATGCATTTGATGTTGAACATGCAATGAGCATGGTTGCCGGTACTGCCAGAAGCATGGGCATAACAGTAGAAGATTAAAAGAAATTTTATAATTGAATATTTGACGGTGTTACAATGCAAAAATCAAAAAGAAATAAAGCTATCAGTGAAGCAGTTGATGTTAAAAAAGAATATTCGCTTTCTGAAGCAATTCAAATTCTAAAAAATAACTCAAAAGTTAAGTTTACAGAATCATTGGACTGCGCTATAAAGCTTGGAGTTGATCCACGCCACGCAGATCAAATGATTAGAAGTACGGTTTCATTACCGTATGGAACCGGGAAATCAGTAAAAGTTTTAGTAATTGCTAAAGGTGCAAAGGTACAGGAAGCTTTAGATGCTGGAGCTGACTTTGCAGGTTTTGAAGAATATCTTGATAAAATTAAAGAAGGCTGGGCTGACATTGATGTTATTGTGGCTACTCCGGATTCAATGGGTGATTTAGGAAAGCTCGGTAGAATTTTGGGCCCTAAAGGATTGATGCCTAATCCTAAAAGCGGTACTGTTACAATGGATGTAGCAAAAGCGGTCAAAGAAGTAAAAGCCGGAAAGATAGAATTTCGTGTTGAAAAAGCTGGAATTGTTCACACTTCTTTAGGAAAATTAAATTTTGAAACTGATAATTTAGTTGATAATACTAAGGCATTTTTAAATACAATTATCAAACTTAAACCGTCTTCTGCCAAAGGGCAGTATGTTAAAAGTCTTTATCTATCCAGTACGATGGGCCCTGGATTAAGAATTTCAAAAGACGAAGTAGCTGCTTAATTAATTTTGGAAATAAAAGTTTACGCACTCTTAAAAATAAATGCTTCTATTAGACATGTTTAATTTAAAATCTGGTATTGGAGAAACATGAACAAGAATGAAAAAGCTGATCTCATTTCAGAAATGAAAGAGGTTATTGATAATTCTTCTGCTGTTTATCTAACAGATTATGCCGGAATTTCTGTTGCCGATATTAATGAAATTCGGAACGAATTCCGTAAGGAAGGCGTCAAATACAAAGTATTTAAAAATACTTTATTTAAACGTGCTTTAGACGAATCTGGTAAGTATGATAAATTAGTAGATCATTTGGTTGGAATGACCGGCTATGCTTTTGCATCCGATGATAATTCCGTTGCTCCGGCTAAAATTATTAAGAAATATTTTGATGCAAATAAAAAGCTTGCTTTGAAAGCCTGTTATATTGAAAGTCAGTATTACGATGGAAGTAAACTCGCAGAGTTAGCTTCTCTTCCATCTAAGAATGAATTAATATCGGGAATAATCAGCAGCATTATCGCACCTGCATCAGGCATAGTTGGAGCTATTAACGCAGTGATGAGAGATTTGGTTAATGTAGTTGATCAAATTTCTAAAAGAGAAGCTGCGTAATTGTAAATTTTAATAAAGTAATTAAATAATTAGGAGACTATAAATGTCAGAAAAAATATCTGAAATCGTTGAAAAAATTAAAGGACTGTCACTTGTAGAAGCGTCTGAATTAAAGACAGCATTAGAAGATGAATTCGGTGTAACAGCAGCAGCTCCTGTAGTTATGGCGGGTGCGGCACCTGCAGCAGGCGCTCCTGTAGAAGAAAAAACAGAATTTGATGTGATTCTTTTAACAGCAGGTGATAAAAAAATTAACGTTATCAAGGTTGTGAGGGCACATACTGGTTTAGGCTTGAAAGAAGCAAAAGATTTAGTAGATTCCGCGCCAAAAGCAGTTAAAGAAGCAATCTCTAAAGATGAAGCTGAAAAACTCAAAAAAGAGTTTGAAGAAGCTGGCGCTACTGTAGAATTAAAGTAACACTAAGTATCTATATTATCGTAGTTTATTATAAAGATGATAAGTCGGTGTAGTCCGTCTTATCTCTTTTTATATTGTGTAATCGATGTTACAGCTTAGAAAGATTTGAAAAGTAAATGAAAATTAATTGGAGGTTAACAATTGGAAAATAATAGAATTTCCTTCGGCAAAATTCCCTCTGTACTTGAAGCTCCTAATTTGTTGAGTATTCAAAAAGATACTTTTGAAGATTTTGTACAGCAGAATGTTGCCCCTGGTAAAAGAGAAAACAAAGGTCTGCAGCAGGTATTTACTTCTAACTTCCCGATTCTTGATAATAAGGAAAATTACCGCCTGGATTTTATTGAATATTACATTGAAAAGCCGCGTTACTCGGTTCTAGAATGTGTAGAACGAGGATTAACTTTTGCTGCACCTTTAAAAGGAAAACTTCGACTTTCAACCAAAGATACTGAAACACAAGATTTTGTTAATAGTGTTGAACAAGAAGTTTACCTTGGTAATCTCCCTTTCATGACTGACAAAGGTACATTTGTAATTAATGGTGCTGAAAGAGTTGTAGTATCGCAGTTGCACCGTTCTCCCGGTGTAGCATTTTCACAAACTGTTCACCCTAATGGAACTCCTATTTATTCCGCGAGAATAATTCCTTTAAGAGGTTCCTGGGTTGAATTTGCTACTGATATAAATTACGTGATGTATGTTTATATAGACCGTAGAAAGAAATTCCCGGCAACAACTTTATTAAGAGCTCTTGGCTATGCTACTAATGAAGAAATTTTAACTCTTTTCAATTTAGTTGAAGAGATAAATGTTAAAAAAGTAAAAATGGAAAATTACATCGGTAGAACTATTGCTACTGATGTTTTTGATATGTCAACCGGTGAAATCTTTTTAACAAAAGATAGTGTTATAACTGAAGAAGATTTAGATAGATTAAATGAAGCAGAAGTAGATGCAATTAAATTAATAACTTCTGAAGTTTCTCCTGACCAGGATTTAATAGTAAATACACTTCGTAAAGATACAGCGCACACCCAGGAAGAAGCTTTATTTGCAATTTATAGGCAGCTTCGTTCTGGTGAAGCTCCTGATCTTGATACTGCTCAGTCTTTAATTGATAAGCTTTTCTTTAATGATAAGAGATATGATTTAGGTGATGTTGGCCGTCATAGAATGAATGATAAGCTCAAATTAAAAATTGAAGAAACTAAAACAGTTCTTACTGTTGAAGATATTATTGAAATTATGAAATATATAATTGAGCTTAGATTAGGCCATCAAAATGTTGACGATATAGATCATCTTGGTAATAGAAGAATTAGAACCGTTGGTGAACAATTACAGCAACAGTTTAATATCGGTATGGCAAGAATGGCTCGTACTATAAAAGAACGTATGAATATGCGCGATACTGAAAGTTTTACTCCGCAAGATTTAGTAAATGCAAGAACTATAAGCAGTGTAATAAATGCATTCTTTGGAACAAACCAGTTGTCCCAATTTATGGATCAAACAAATCCTCTTGCTGAATTAACTCATAAAAGAAGAATGTCTGCATTAGGACCAGGCGGTTTAACCAGAGAGCGTGCCGGATTTGAAGTTCGTGACGTTCACTATACACATTACGGCCGTCTTTGCCCAATTGAAACACCTGAAGGCCCGAACATAGGTCTGATTTCTTCATTAACAATCTATGCAAAAGTTAATAGATATGGATTTTTAGTAACACCTTATAGAAAGGTTGAAAAAGGGAAAGTTTCAAGCGAGGTTGAATATTTAACTGCTGAACAGGAAGATCAATTTACAATTGCTCAGGCAAATGCACAGTTAAATGATCAGCAGAAATTTGTAAATGAAAGAGTGAAATCACGAAATAGAGGTGATTTCCCGATTGTAACTCCTGATCATATTCAATACATGGACGTAGCTCCAGCACAATTAGTAAGTGCTGCCGCTGCGTTAATCCCATTCCTTGAACATGATGATGCAAACAGAGCTTTGATGGGTTCTAACATGCAGCGTCAAGCTGTTCCCTTACTTCGTCCTGAAGCTCCTTTGGTAGGAACCGGAATGGAGCAAAAATTGGCTTCGGATTCACGTGCAGTTATTATTGCTGAGGATAACGGAACTATTGAATATGTTGATTCAGATAAAATTACAGTTCGTTATGATATTAATCCAAACAGTGTAGATGCGTTAACAACATTTGATGATGTAAAAAGAGTAACTTACCATTTAGCCAAGTTTAACGGTACAAACCAGGAAACATGCATTAACCAAAGGCCGATTGTTAAAGAAGGCCAGAAGGTTGTTAAAAATGAAGTGATTGCCGATGGAACATCAACTGATGGCGGCGAATTAGCACTTGGTAGAAACGTACTAGTTGCATTTATGCCCTGGCGCGGTTATAACTTTGAAGATGCTATTATTATTAGTGAAAGAATAGTCAGCGAAGATGTTTATACTTCAATTCACATTGAAGAATTTGAATTACAGGTTAGAGAAACGAAGCGCGGTGAGGAAGAATTAACAAGAGAAATTCCGAATGTTAGTGAAGAGTCGGTTAAGAACCTCGATGAAAACGGAATTATCCGCGAAGGTGCAGAAGTAAAAGAAGGTGATATCTTAATTGGAAAGATTACTCCAAAAGGAGAAACCGATCCAACCCCTGAGGAAAAATTATTACGAGCAATATTCGGAGATAAAGCCGGTGATGTCAAAGATGCATCATTGAAAGCACCTCCTGGATTGAAAGGCACTGTAATAAAAACAAGATTGTTTAGCAGAAAAAGAAGAGATAATGAAACAAAAAAAGTTGAAAAGAAGCAGCTTGAAAATTTAGAGTATGATCACAAGCAGGCTTTAACTGAACATTACAACAAACTGGTTGAAAAGTTAACCAAGTTAACAGATGGTTTAACTACAACTGGTATTCGTGATCTTGATGGAAGTATAGTTTTAAGAAGCGGAACAGCAATTAAAGATTCAACTTATTCTTCTTTAGATGATATTACAAAGCTGGATTATACACTTGAATGGTTTGAATCAAAAAGCAAAAACAATCACGTGAACACTTTGTATAAAAATTATTTTAATGTGCTCTCTTCATTAGAAGAAGATTACAAACGTGAAAAAATTAAAATTACCAGCGGCGATGAGCTGCCTCCGGGAATTGTTCAGCTTGCAAAAGTTTATGTTGCAAAAAAACGTAAGCTTTCTGTTGGTGATAAAATGGCCGGAAGACATGGAAATAAAGGTGTGGTTGCCAAGATAGTTCCAATTGAAGATATGCCTTTCTTGCCTGACGGTACTCATGTAGATATTGTTTTAAATCCGCTTGGTGTACCTTCCCGTATGAACTTAGGCCAGCTTTATGAAACAGCTTTAGGATGGGCAGGGAAAAAATTGGGAGTCAAGTTTGCAACCCCAATTTTTGACGGAGCTAAAATAGAAGACGTTGATGAATGGTTAGAAAAAGCTGGGCTACAAAGAGGAAGCAAGACGGAGCTTTATGATGGAAGAAGCGGTGAAAAGTTCCATCAGCAAGTAACTTGCGGATATATTTATATGCTGAAGCTTAGCCATCTTGTAGATGATAAAATTCATGCAAGGTCTATTGGGCCATACTCATTAATTACACAGCAGCCGTTAGGTGGTAAAGCACAGTTTGGCGGACAAAGATTTGGAGAAATGGAAGTTTGGGCTTTGGAAGGTTATGGAGCTTCGCATATTCTTCAGGAAATTTTAACTATAAAGAGTGATGACGTAGCTGGTAGAGCGAAAGCTTACGAAGCGATTGTTAAGGGTGAAAACTTACAGGAACCTAATATTCCTGAATCATTCAATGTGTTAATTAAAGAACTGCAAGGCTTAGGTCTTGATATAACAATTAATTAATCATTGAATATAAATTTCACTTAAGAAATTAGGAGATAAAAATTATGCCTTATAGAGTTCAAGAAAATGCAATGCGTGATATAAACAGTATCACTATCAGTTTAGCAAGCCCCGATGAAATATTGTCAAGATCTTATGGTGAGGTAACTAAACCGGAAACAATTAACTATCGTTCATTCCGCCCTGAAAAAGACGGCCTGTTCTGTGAAAAAATATTCGGGCCAACCAGGGATTGGGAATGTTTCTGCGGAAAGTATAAAAGAATCCGTTACAAAGGAATCATCTGTGATAGATGCGGTGTTGAAGTAACTCAAAAAAGCGTTCGCCGCGAAAGGATGGGACACATTGGTTTGGCAGTTCCTGTTGTTCATATATGGTTTTTCCGTGCCCAGCCTTCAAAGATTGGTAACATTATAGGTGTAAGCTTAAAAGAATTAGAAAAGATAATTTATTATGAATCGTATGTTGTTATAAATCCCGGCCCAACAGGTTTAAGCAGGTTGGATTTAATTTCAGAAGACCAGTACTTTGAAGTAATGAACTCAATTCCGCAGGGTAATGAAAAATTAGATGACGATGATCCTAAAAAATTCGTTGCAAAAATCGGCGGTGATGCTGTAAAGGAAATTCTTAAAAATACTGATGTAGAAAATCTATCAAAAACTTTAAGAGATCAGCTAAAAGTCGAAACTTCTCAACAGAAAAAAGCTGATCTTCTAAAAAGATTAAGAGTGCTGGAAGCTTTTAAAGAATTTGAAGGTAAAATTACCAATAGGCCGGAATGGATGGTTCTAAGCTACATTCCAGTTATTCCTCCTGAATTAAGGCCATTGGTTCCGCTTGAAGGTGGAAGATTTGCTACTTCCGATTTAAATGATCTTTATAGAAGAGTTATAATTAGAAACAATCGTTTAAAAAGATTAATAGATATTAAAGCCCCTGAAGTAATTCTTCGAAACGAAAAAAGAATGCTTCAGGAAGCGGTTGATGCTTTGTTTGATAACTCCAGGCGTGGTAGTGCTGTAAGAAGCGACAGCAACAGACCGTTAAAATCTTTAAGTGATATGCTTAAAGGAAAACAAGGACGTTTCCGTCAGAATCTTTTAGGTAAAAGAGTTGATTATTCAGGCCGTTCTGTTATTGTTGTTGGCCCTGAATTAAAACTTCACCAATGCGGTTTACCAAAAGATATGGCTGTTGAATTATTCAAACCTTTCATCATTAAAAAATTAATTGAAAGAGGGCACAACAAAACAGTTAAGAGTGCAAGAAAAGTTGTTGATAGAAAAGATCCTTTAATCTGGGATATTCTTGCAAAGATAATTGAAGGACATCCTATACTGCTTAACCGTGCACCTACATTGCATAGGTTAGGTATCCAGGCATTCCAGCCAATCTTGATCGATGGCCGGGCTATTCAGCTTCACCCAATGGTTTGTACAGCGTTCAACGCAGACTTTGACGGTGACCAGATGGCTGTTCACGTTCCTCTATCTTATGAAGCACAATTGGAAGCTGCTTTATTAATGTTAAGCAGCCACAATATTTTATCACCTCAAAACGGCAGCCCAATTGTAGTGCCGACTCAGGATATAGTTTTAGGCTGCTACTATCTCACAAAATATAAAGAAGGTGAGAAAGGTGAAGGAATGACTTTTGGTTCTTCCGAAGAAGTTATTATTGCTTATAATTCCAAAGTTGTTGCGCTTCATGCAAAGATTAAAGTAAGAATTGATGGGAAGTTTATTGATACAACAGTTGGAAGAGTAATCTTTAATCAAATAGTCCCTAAAGAAATGGGATTCTTTAACCAGCTTCTTATTAAGAAAACATTCGGCGGATTTATCGGTAAGATGTTTATTAAACTTGGAAATAAAGTTACCTCAAAATTCCTTGATGATTTAAAAGATATTGGATTTAGATATTCAACTGCGGGTGGTTTATCAGTAAGCTATGCAGACATGATTATTCCTGAAGAAAAAGTAAATCTTATTTCAAAAGCTAATAAAAAAGTTGAAGCAATATTGAATGAACATGAACAAGGTGTAATTACGGATGCAGAACGTTACAATAAAATCATTGACGTTTGGACACATACAACAAATGATGTTGCCCGTGCTTTGATGGAAAAAATTAGAGGCCATAATCATGGATTTAATTCTCTTCATATGATGGTTGACTCCGGTGCAAGAGGCTCACAAGAGCAGGTTCGCCAGTTAGCCGGTATGAGAGGCTTGATGATGAAACCTCAAAAGAGCTTATCTGGTCAAGCAGGTGAAATTATCGAAAACCCTATTGTGGCAAACTTCAAAGAAGGCTTAACCGTACTTGAATATTTTATTTCAACCCACGGTGCAAGAAAGGGTTTGGCTGATACAGCATTGAAAACTGCTGATGCCGGTTATTTAACCCGTAGGTTGGTTGATGTGTCACAAGATGTTATAATAAGTGAAATTGATTGTGGTACTATTTTAGGCATAGAAGTAACTGCAATCAAAGACGTTGAGCAGGAAAGAGAACCTCTTGGTGAAAGAATCACAGGGAGAACTGCTCAGGAAGATGTATATGATCCTAAAACAGATGAATTAATTATAGCAGCCGGTGATATAATTACAGAAAATATTGCCGATAGAATAGAAGATGCAAGTATAGATTCTGTTTATATAAGAACCGTACTTACTTGTGAATCGAAACGCGGTGTTTGTGCTAAATGTTATGGTAGAAACCTGACTACCGGAAAGATAGTTGAAATTGGTGAAGCCGTTGGTATTGTTGCTGCTCAATCAATCGGTGAACCTGGAACTCAGCTTACACTTAGAACCTTCCACCTTGGTGGTACTTCTTCAAGAATTGCAAGTCAGTCACAGGTTGAATCAGCATCTGAAGGTATAGTTAAATACGAACGTATTTCATTTGTTGAAAAATCAGATTTTATGGGAACGGTAAAAGTTGTTACAGGCAGAAGAGGTGTTCTTGGAGTTTATGATGAGAACAATAGACAGATTAAAAAATATGATGTGCCTTATGGCTCAGAGATTGTTGTTAATGACGGACAAACTGTTAAGAAACGTACTCCATTGTATAATCACGACCCGTATAATGCAGTTATTCTTTCAGATATCCCTGGTAGAGTAAGGTTTGTTGATTTAGTTGAAGGTGCAACTTTACAGCAGGTGACAGATGAACAAACAGGCCACGTTCAAAAAGTTGTAATTGAATCAAAAGATAAAACTTTAACTCCAAGTATTGCAATTGAATCTGAGGATGGAACAAAGAAATCATTCAACATTCCTACCCGTGCTTATCTATCGGTTGATGAAGGTGAAAGTGTTGTTGCCGGTACTATCCTGGCGAAAATTTCAAAGCAAGCTACAAAGAGCCGTGACATTACCGGTGGTCTTCCAAGAGTTACAGAGCTTTTTGAAGCAAGAAGCCCTCAGGAATCTTCAATTGTATCTGAAATTGAAGGAAATGTAAAATTTGGAGCAAGGAAAAAAGGCTCAAGAGAAATATTTGTTACAGCACCTGATGGTTCTGATGAAAAGAAATATAATGTTCCTTTAGGAAAACATATCTTGGTTCAAGAAGGTGATGAAATACCTGCTGGCGAAAAAATTACGGATGGTCCAATTAATCCTCATGACATTTTGAAGATTAAAGGAACAAGTGCTGTTCAAGAATATCTTGTAAATGAAATTCAGGATGTTTATCGTTTACAGGGTGTTAAGATAAATGATAAGCACATTGAAGTTATAGTTCGCCAGATGTTGCAGAAAATACGAATTGTTTCCCCTGGTGATACTAAATTCCTTGAAGAAGATATAGTTGATAGAAATGAATTCATAGAAGAAAATAACAAAACTATGTCTATGGCTTTCATTGAAGATAAAGGTGATTCCAAGTATAAGGATACTCAGTTACTTTCGAAAAGTAAACTTAGAGAAATTAATTCCGACCTTAAAAAGAAAAGCAAAAAAACAATTGTTGCCAGGGATGCAGAACCAGCAACCTTTGAACATATACTGCTTGGAATTACTCAAGCTGCGCTTTCTACTGAAAGTTTCATCTCGGCTGCATCATTCCAGGAAACAACAAAAGTTCTGGCAAATGCTGCAACAGAAGCAAAAGTTGATTACTTGTTGGGCTTGAAAGAGAATGTTGTTATGGGACATTTAATTCCGGCTGGTACAGGTCTTAAGAAGTATAGAAATATTCTGCTTGAATCTGAAGAGATTACAGAAGAAAAAACAGAAGAAACAGAAAGAGAGCAAGTACAAGCGCAATAATTTAATACTTAAAAGTCAGGTTAATGAAATTTGATTAACCTGGCTTTTTTGTCTGTAGTTAAAAAAGATAAATTATATTATTCGTATTTCTTGACAAAATTTTAATCAAATCCTATATTAGGAGTCTGAAATTTTTTAAGGTTGACAAAGTTTAGGAGAAGTTTGTGCCTACAATAAATCAGTTAGTTAGAAAAGGCCGTGTTCAAATATTAGCAAAGAATAAAGCCCCGGCACTTGATGCCTGTCCGCAGAAAAGAGGGGTGTGTACAAGAGTATATACTACTACCCCTAAGAAACCAAACTCTGCATTAAGAAAAGTTGCAAGAGTAAGGCTTACTAACAGTATGGAAGTTACTGCATATATTCCTGGAGAAGGTCACAATCTTCAAGAGCACTCTATCGTTTTAATTAGAGGCGGAAGAGTTAAAGATTTGCCGGGTGTACGTTATCATATTATTAGAGGTACTCTCGATACAAGCGGTGTTGAAGATAGGAAAAAAAGCAGATCAAAATACGGAGCTAAAAAACCTAAGGCGGCTAAATAATTATGAGAAAGAAAAGAGCAGAAAAAAAATATTTAAAACCAGATCCTAAGTTTAATGATGTACTAGTTTCAAAGCTGGTTAATAGCATAATGTACGATGGTAAAAAATCAGTTGCAAGAAGCGTAGTATATGGTGCATTTGATATTATAGAAAATAGAACAAAGAAAGATGCTATAGAAGTTTATAAAAAAGCTTTGAATAATACTCAACCGATAATTGAAGTTAGAAGCAGAAGAGTCGGCGGTGCTACATACCAGGTACCAACGGAAGTTAGGCCTGAGAGAAGAACTGCCTTGGCTTTAAGATGGATTAAAACTTATGCTCGAGCTAGAAATGATAAATCAATGGCTCAAAAATTAGCTGCAGAATTAATTTCAGCTTCAAATAATGAAGGTTCTGCTGTAAAGAAAAAAGAAGATGTTCATAAAATGGCAGAGGCAAATAAAGCTTTTGCTCACTTTAAATGGTAAAGATAATTAGTGAAAGAAAAGGATAAATAGATTTAGATGGCTGTAAAAACAAAAATAGAGAAGGTAAGAAATATTGGTATTATGGCGCATATTGATGCGGGGAAAACTACTACCACTGAAAGAATATTATACTATACCGGTAAGCTGCATAGAATAGGTGAAGTTCATGATGGTGCAGCAACAATGGATTGGATGGAACAAGAAAAAGAACGTGGAATAACAATCACGAGTGCAGCTACTACATGTTTTTGGGATGATCATCAAATAAATATTATTGATACACCGGGTCACGTTGATTTTACTGCTGAAGTTGAAAGATCATTAAGAGTTTTAGATGGCGCTGTGGCTTTATTTTGTGCTGTTGGCGGTGTTGAACCTCAGTCTGAAACTGTTTGGAGACAAGCTGACAAATATAAAGTGCCGAGAATAGCTTTTATAAATAAGATGGATAGAACTGGTGCGGATTTTTATAATGCAGTCAATATGATGAAGGAAAGATTAGGAGCAAATGCAGTTCCTTTAACTTTACCAATTGGCGAAGGAGATATTTTTTCAGGTGTAATTGATTTGATGTCTTTTAAAGCAAGGATGTACCATGAAGAAAATTTCGGTGCTACTTTTGATGAAATTGAAATTCCTCATGATTTAATTGAGACCGCAAATAAGTACCGAACAGAAATGCTGGAAGCTGTATCTGATGTGGATGATACTCTTCTTGAAAAATATCTTGAAGGAAAAGAGATTTCTGAAGAAGAAATTAAAACTGTTCTTAGAAAAGCAACTATTGAACTTAAAATAATTCCAGTTCTTTGCGGTTCAGCATTTAAGAATAAGGGTGTTCAAAAATTATTGGATTCAGTTGTCGATTTTTTACCTTCACCAATTGATTTCAAAACCATTGAAGCCCATCATATTGGAATTAATGATAGCATAAAAAGAAAAATTGATAAAGATGAAAAATTTACGGCTCTAGCATTTAAAGTTGCAAATGATCCGTATGTAGGTAAGTTAACATTTTTTAGAGTTTATTCGGGAACGTTGAAAGCCGGATCTTATGTGTACAATTCGGTAAGTGAAAAGAAAGAAAGAATTAGTCGTTTACTTCAGATGCATGCAAACCACAGGGAAGAAATTAATGAAGTAATAGCAGGTGATATTGCTGCTGCTGTTGGCCTCAAACATACTAAGACAGGCGATACGTTATGCACTGAAGATGATCCTGTTTTATTAGAAAAAATAATTTTTCCTGAACCAGTTATTCAGATTGCTATTGAACCGAAAACTAAAGCTGATCAAGATAAATTATCCGAATCACTTGTAAAATTATCTGATGAAGATCCTACTTTCAGAGTAAAGGTTGATGAGGAAACAGGTCAAACTTTAATCAGTGGAATGGGTGAACTTCACCTTGAAATTTTGGTTGATAGAATGAAACGTGAATTTAATGTTGAAGCTAATGTTGGTAAACCGCAAGTTGCCTATCGTGAGTCAATTACTCAAACTGTTAACGCTGAGGGTAAGTTTATTAAACAATCTGGTGGACGCGGTAAATTTGGGCATGTTTGGATTGAATTAGGCCCTAATGAACCTGGAAAAGGCTTTGAATTTATAAATGGCATTGTCGGTGGAGTTGTTCCTAAAGAATATATTCCTGCAGTTTCGGCTGGTATTCAAGAGGCAATGAGAAATGGAGTTGTTGCAGGTTTCCCGGTAGTTGATATTAAAGCTAAAATTTATGATGGCTCTTATCATGATGTAGATTCAGATGAAATATCATTTAAAGTTGCAGGCTCAATGGCATTTAAAGAAGGTGCTAGAAAAGCTAAACCTGTGTTATTAGAGCCAATAATGGATGTTGAAGTTGTAACTCCGGAAGAATATCTGGGTGATGTAATGGGAGATTTAAATTCCCGTAGAGGTAAGATTGAAGGATTCTCTGCAAGAAAAGATGCACAGGTAATAAAAGCTACTGTGCCACTTTCAGAAATGTTTGGCTATGCAACCATATTAAGATCGATGACTCAGGGCAGAGCAATTTATACAATGCAATTTTCTCATTACTATGAAGTTCCGAAATCAATTGCTGATGAAATTGCAGAAAAATCATTAGGAAAAAAAGCAACTGCATAAAATTAAATTGAATTAAAAACCAAGAAAAATATAAGAAGGAGATTTAGATGGCAAAAGAAAAATTTGATAGAAGTAAACCTCACGTTAACGTAGGTACAATTGGTCACGTAGATCATGGTAAAACTACTTTAACAGCTGCCATCACTATGGCTCTTGCTAAAAAGGGCTTATCGGAAGTTAGAACTTTTGATAGTATCGATAATGCTCCTGAAGAAAGAGAGAGAGGTATTACTATTGCAACGGCTCACGTTGAATACTCTACAGAAAATAGACACTATGCTCACGTAGATTGTCCAGGCCACGCTGATTATGTTAAGAATATGATAACCGGTGCTGCACAGATGGATGGAGCTATTTTAGTTGTTGCTGCTACAGATGGTCCGATGCCTCAAACAAGAGAACATATCCTTCTTGCACGTCAGGTGGGTGTGCCCAAAATAGTTGTATTTATGAATAAAGTTGATATGGTTGATGATCCGGAATTATTGGAATTAGTTGAAGCTGAATTAAGAGATTTGTTAACAGAATATAAATTTCCTGGAGACGAAACACCTATAATTCAAGGTTCTGCATTAAAAGCTTTGGAAGCTGCTTCTTCTGATGCTCCTTCTGATGATCCAAGATTGCAGTGCATCTGGGATCTTATGAAAGCTGTTGATGAATATATTCCTTTACCTCAAAGAGATTCTGATAAACCATTCTTAATGCCTGTTGAAGACGTCTTCTCAATTACTGGCCGCGGTACTGTTGCAACCGGTAGAGTTGAAAGAGGCCAGGTTAAAATTCAGGAAGAAGTTGAACTTATTGGTCTTGGTGTTCATAAGAAAACAGTTGTTACCGGTATTGAAATGTTTAGAAAAGAACTTGATGCAGCTATGGCTGGCGACAATGCTGGTATCTTATTAAGAGGTGTTGATAAAAAAGAAATTGAAAGAGGAATGGTGCTTGCTAAAACAGGTTCTATAACTCCTCATAAAAAATTTGAAGGCGAAGTTTATATCCTTTCAAAAGAAGAAGGTGGACGTCATACTCCTTTCTTCAATGGATATAGGCCTCAGTTTTATTTTAGAACAACAGACGTTACCGGTGTTGCTCATCTACCAGAAGGAACTGAAATGGTAATGCCTGGTGATAATGTTAAATTAAGTGTAGAACTTATCAGTGAAATTGCAATGGAAGAAGGCTTGCGCTTTGCTATCCGCGAAGGCGGTAGAACTGTAGGCTCAGGCGTTGTAACAAAAATTATTGAATAAAATTAAAGCTTCAACTGGAAAGGGAGTTTGCCAACTCCCTTTTTGTGTCTAAATAAATAAAGGAGTTTTTAAGTGCCCGGTCAAAAAATAAGAATTAAGTTAAAGTCGTATGATCATATATTGATTGATAAGTCTACAGAGAAGATAATTAAAACTGTAAGAAGCACTGGAGCTGTTGTTTCTGGGCCAATACCTTTACCTACTCGGAGAACTTTATATACTGTTTTGAGATCTCCACATGTTGATAAGAAATCAAGAGAGCAGTTTGAAACAAGGGCGCATAAAAGAATAATTGATATTCATAATTCAAATAATAAAACCGTCGATTCACTAAGTAAGCTTGATATACCGGCGGGTGTTGATATTGAGATTAAGCTTTAATGAATTTTGGAGAAAAGATGTCTGGCATAATCGGAAAAAAAATAGGAATGTCTAGTGTGTTTGACACAGCAGGAGAATTAATTCCTGTAACAGTCATTCAAGCCGGGCCATGTAAGGTTGTTTCTGTTAGAACACAGGACAAAGACGGCTACAATGCTTTACAATTAGGCTTTGGCGAAAGGAAAGAAAAAAGAACAAATAAACCTTTGATGGGACAATATAAAAAAGCCGGCCAATCTCCATCATTAGTTCTTAAAGAATTTAAATTCTCTTCAGATAAAGAATATAAAGTTGGCGAAGAAATAAAAGTTGATTTTTTTACTGAAGGTGAAAAAATTAAAGTACGCAGCAAAAGTAAAGGCAAAGGGTTTCAGGGAGTTATGAAAAGGCATGGTTTCGGCGGTGTAGGCGGAACTACTCACGGGCAAAGTGATAGATTAAGAGCTCCCGGTTCAATTGGTGCAAGTTCGTATCCATCAAGAGTTTTTAAAGGCCAAAGAATGGCTGGCCGTCAAGGATATGAAAATGTAACTATTTCAAATTTAAAAGTTATTAAAATTATTCCTGAAGAAAATTTGATTCTGGTTAAAGGCGCTGTTCCCGGTTCTATAAATTCTTTTGTTGAATTGATTAAAAAGTAAATTGGTTTAAAATGAAATTAGATGTGCTTAAAATAGATGGTAAAAAATCAGGTAAGAAAGTTGATTTATCTGATGAAATTTTTGGGATAGAACCAAATGATCATGCTATTTATTTAGCTGTGAAATCTTACCTTGCCAATCAAAGACAGGGTACACACAAAGCTAAAGAAAGAAGCGAAGTAAGAGGCGGTGGTAAAAAACCCTGGAAGCAAAAAGGAAGAGGCGGCGCACGTGCCGGAACAACCCGTTCTCCTTTGTGGATTGGCGGCGGAACTATTTTTGGGCCTCGTCCTAGAAATTATAGACAGGATTTACCAAAGAAAGTAAAAAGATTAGCCAGGAAATCAGCTTTAAGCTACAAAGTTAAAGATGAACAATTAATTTTAGTTGAAGATTTCAATTTTGAAAAACCAAAAACAAAAGAATTTGCCGGTATTTTAGAATCATTGAATTTAACAGGAAAGAAAATTCTTCTGCTAACAAACGGTACCCAGGAAGTTGTTTTTAAATCTGGAAGAAATATTCCTAAAACAAAAATTTTGGAAGCAGCAAAAGCATCTACTTATGATATTTTGAACAACCAGGTTTTAATTATTCAGGAAAGTGCTGTTGACGTATTACTTAAAACTTTTGGGAATAATGAAGGAGCGTTAAACTAAAATGCATAATGTATTAATAAGCCCTTTGATTACAGAGAAGATGACAAATTTATCTGCTGACCATGGTAAATATGGATTCCTCGTTAATCCTAAATCAAATAAAATTGAAATTGCAAAAGCGATTGAAAAAAGATTTAATGTTCATGTAACCAGCGTTCGTACAATAAATCATCCTGGAAAAATGAAAACACAGTTTAGAAGAAGCGGAAGATTTACAGGCAAAACAGCAAAATTTAAAAAAGCAATCGTTTCTTTGAAAGAAGGCGAAACAATTGAAATATTCGAACAAGTATAGGTTTTGAAAATAGGATAGTCTAATGGCAATAAAAAAATTAAATCCAGTAACTCCCGGAACAAGATTTAGCTCTAAGTCTTCTTTTGAAGAAATTACAAAGTCCAAACCGGAAAAGTCTCTGACCGTCTCGATAAAAAAATCTGGAGGAAGAAATAATTTAGGAAGAATTACAACACGTTTTATTGGCGGCGGACATAAAAGAAGATATAGAATTATTGATTTCAAAAGAAACAAACACGGAATTCCAGCAAAAGTTTTTTCTATTGAATATGATCCTAACCGTACATCAAGAATTGCTTTATTGCATTATGCTGATGGTGAGAAAAGATATATTCTTGCTCCTAACGGATTGAAAGTTGGTGATACAATTACTTCAGGCCCTGGAAGTGAAATCAATGTTGGAAACGCATTACCTTTAAAAGAAATGCCCTTAGGCAGCTTTATACATAATGTTGAATTAAAACCTGGCAAAGGCGGCCAATTAGGAAGAAGCGCTGGAACTGCTATTCAGGTTTTGGCTAAAGAAGGAAATCATGCTCAATTAAAAATGCCTTCCGGTGAAGTAAGAATGATTAGGCTGGAATGTTTAGCAACCTATGGTTCAATCGGAAACGCTGAACAGGAAAACATCAGCTTAGGTAAAGCTGGTAGATCAAGATGGTTTGGCAAACGCCCGCATGTAAGAGGTGTTGCAATGAATCCTGTTGACCATCCAATGGGTGGTGGCGAAGGAAAAACTTCAGGCGGCGGTCACCCGGTTTCTCCTTGGGGGCAAAGTGCTAAAGGTTTGAAAACCAGAAAACATAAAAAAGAATCTAATAAATTTATTATTAAAAGACGGAAATAACAGAGTTTAAAATATGCCTAGATCGGTTAAAAAAGGTCCCTTTGTAGACTATAAGCTTCAGGAAAAAGTAGATAAACTAAATCAAACTAATCAAAAAAGGATTATAAAGACCTGGTCGCGTTCTTCTACTATAACACCTGAATTTGTTGGCCATACTATTGCTGTTCATAATGGGAATAAAATGATTCCTGTTTATATAACTGAAAATATGGTCGGTCATAAATTAGGTGAATTTTCACCAACAAGGATTTTCAGAGGGCATCCTGGAACAAAAGCTGAAAAAGCTTCGAAGGCAAAATAATTGTAATTAAAGGAACTTGAAGTAAATGGAAGCAAGAGCAGTACATAGATATATTGGTTCATCTCCAAGAAAAATGAGATTGTTAATTGATTTAATTAGAGGGATGGATGTAGAGAAAGCAGTTGAAGTTTTACACTTTCATCCTAAACATGCGTCTAAAGATGCTGAAAAAGTTTTACGGTCTGCTATTGCTAACTTAATTAATAATGAAGAAGGTGAAAAAGTAGAACCGTCTGATTTATATGTTAAAGAAGCCTTTGTTAATCAAGGGCCGACATTAAAAAGAATTTCACCGGCACCTATGGGACGTGCATATAGAATAAGAAAAAGATCTTGTCATTTAACTATAGTTGTGGCAAGAAAAGCATAATTTTTTAGGAGGTTATTTTTTGGGACAGAAAACAAATCCGGTTGGCTTTAGAGTTGGAATCATAAGAGGTTGGGACTCTAATTGGTATGAAAATAAAAGCTACGCAGCGAAGTTAAAAGAAGACGACAGACTTCGTTCATATATAAGAAACAGATTAAAGAAAGCCGGTATCTCAAGAATCATTATTGATAGAACCTCTAAAAATATAATTTTAACAATTCATACTTCAAGGCCTGGTGTTGTAATTGGTAAAAGCGGTAAAGAAATTACCCAGCTTGAACAAGAATTGAAACAAGTGACAGATAAAGATGTTAAGATCCAGATTTCAGAAATTAAAAGACCTGAATTAGATGCTTATTTAGTAGCAGAAAATATTGCTAATCAGCTTCAAGGAAGAATATCTTTCCGTAGAGCTATGAAAATGGCAATTACTGCTGCAATGAGAATGGGTGCTGAAGGTATAAGAATTATGTGTGCCGGCCGTTTAGGCGGTGCTGAAATGGCTCGTACAGAACAATATAAAGAAGGTAGAATTCCGCTTCATACAATAAGAGCAGACATTGATTATGCTAATGGAAGAGCGGAAACAATTTACGGTTCAATCGGAATTAAAGTTTGGATTTGCCGTGGTGAAATTTTAGGAAAAAGAGTTACTGAATAATTAAGAAATTAAAAGATTGAAAAAATTAAAGATTGAAATTCATAATTTACTAATCTTTAAATCTTTCAATAACGGAGAGTTCAAGGAGTTTAAATTATGTTAATGCCTAAAAGAGTAAAGTTTAGAAAATCACAGCGTGGAAGAATGGCTGGTAAAGCGACCCGCGGCAGTAGTGTTGCTTTTGGTGATTTTGGCTTAAAGGCTTTGGAACCTCACTGGATTACCAGCAGGCAAATTGAAGCTTGCCGTATTTCTCTTTCAAGAAAAATGAAAAGAGACGGTAAAGTTTGGATTAGAATATTTCCTGACAAGCCGGTTTCTAAAAAGCCTCTTGAAACCAGAATGGGTAAAGGAAAAGGAGCTCCTGAATTTTGGGTAGCTGTAGTTAAGCCAGGAAGAATTTTATTTGAAGTTTCAGGCGTTTCAAGAGAAATAGCAAATGATGCATTAAAATCATGTTCATATAAATTGCCAATTAAATGTAAAGTGGTTTCAAGGCCTGATTTCGAGTAATTGACGATAGAGGAATTTAAAATGAAAATTCATGAAATAAGAGAAATCAAAACAGAAGAATTAGAAAAGCTTATCTTTGAAGAAGAAAAGAATTTAGTTGACTTGCGCTTTGCTCATCAGTTAAAACAATTAACAAATACTGCGAAACTAAAGTTGACAAAAAAAGATGTTGCTAGAATGAAGACTGTTTTAAGAGAAAGAGAATTAGCAGAAAAATCTTCTGCTGCTATAAAAGAAGGAGCTAAAGCCTGATAATGGAACAACGCAGTTTAAGAAAAACCAGAATAGGTATTGTGGTTAGCAATAAAATGGATAAGACAATCTCTGTAGCAATACAAAGAAGAGTGCCTCATCCTATTTATAAAAAGTATTTTAAGAAAACCACTAATTTAAAAGCTCACGATGAAAAGAACGAATGTCAGGTCGGCGATAAAGTAAAAATAATGGAAACTCGTCCTCTTAGTTCAACGAAAAGATGGCGTTTAGTTGAAGTAGTTGAAAAAGCTAAGTAGTTATTAAGGAGTAGATAATAAAATGATTCAAGAAGAAACAAATTTAATAGTCGCCGATAATTCTGGAGCAAAAAGAGTTAGGTGCATCAGGGTGCTTGGCGGTAGCGGTAGGAATTATGCAAGTGTTGGTGACTTGATTGTTGTTTCTGTAAAAACAGCTATTCCTAATGGCCAAGTAAAAAAAGGTGAAGTATCAAGAGCAGTTATCGTTAGAACCAAAAAGGAAGTGAGACGGAAAGATGGTTCTTACATCCGGTTTGATGAAAATGCTGCTGTTCTTTTAAATGCTCAAAATGAGCCGAGAGGTACACGTATTTTTGGGCCGGTTGCCAGGGAATTAAGAGAGAAACAGTTTATGAAAATTGTTTCGTTGGCTCCGGAAGTTTTATAAAAGTTTGGGATTGAAATGAAAATTACGAAAAATGATAATGTAATGGTTATTTCCGGTAACGATAGAGGAAAAACCGGTAAAGTTCTGAAAGTTTTCCCTAAAGTTAACCGTGTTATTATTGAAGGAATAAACCTTAGAAAAAAGCATACAAAAGCTTCTCAAAATAATCCGCAGGGTGGAATTATTGAAAAGGAGTCTCCGATAAATGCATCTAATGTTATGCTTTTAGATCCCAAAACTAGTGAGCCTACTAGATTAGGTTCTCAGATAATTTTAGATGAAAAAACCGGGAAAAAGAAAAGAGCCCGTATTAGTAGAGCTACCGGAGAAATGCTTTAATACTATTAATAAATTTTTAGAGTTTAAGTTTTAATATGGCAGAGAAAAAAACAAAAAAAGATAAAGTTGAAGGACAGGCTAAGGCTTCTAAAAAAGAAGATAAAAAAGCGAAAGCTGCGCTGGAAATAGAAATTAAAATTCCTGCACGCTTATCTGATTTTTATAAGAAAGAAATTGTTCCTTCTTTAGCAAAGAAGTTCAGCTATAAAAATGTAATGCAGGTTCCCAAGCTTCATAAGATTGTTGTTAACATGGGTGTTGGTGCTGCAGTTGCCGATGCAAAGATTCTTGAAGAAGCGGTTAAAGAATTAGAAACAATTACCGGACAGAAAGCAAGCATTCGCAAAGCTAAAAAAGCTATCTCTAATTTTAAATTAAGAGAAGGTGTGAACATCGGTGCTATGGTTACATTACGCCGTGAAAGAATGTACGAGTTCATGGATAGGTTAATAAATGTTGCTTTACCGCGGGTGCGTGACTTTAGAGGTTTGTCGGATAAATCGTTTGATGGAAGAGGAAATTATACTATCGGAATTAAAGAACAAATAATCTTCCCTGAAATTAATGTTGATAAGATTACTAAAGTTTTAGGGATGGATATCACTTTTGTAACTACCGCAAAAACAGATAATGAATCTTATGAATTGTTGCAGCAGTTTGGTATTCCATTTAGAAAAAAAGAATTAAAAACAGCTTAAATATAGGAGAATTAATGGCTCGTAAATGTTTAATAGCAAGACAGGATAAAAGACTTAAGCTTGTAGAAAAATATGCTAAGCTTAGAGAAGAGTTGAAAGAAAAAGGTGATTACGATGCTCTGCAAAAACTGCCGAGAAATTCTTCTTCTGTTAGATTAAATAATCGCTGTATGTTCACCGGTAGAGTTCGTTCTTATTACAGGAAGTTCGGTGTATCGCGTTTAGTATTAAGGGAAATGGCTCTGAAAGGCGAAATTCCCGGATTAAAAAAGTCAAGTTGGTAGAAGGAGAGAATAAATGCCGGTTACAGATCCTATTGCAGATTTTTTAACAAGAATTAGAAATGCAGCTAGAGCTAAAAAAGTTAAAGTTGATATTCCTTCTTCTAATATGAAAAAAAGCTTAGCTGATATTTTAAAGAAGCAAAATTTTATAAAAGATTTTATTGTTGTTGAAGATAACAAACAGAATCTTTTAAGAATACAATTAAAATATACAGATGGTATGTCAGCCATAAGCGGATTGAAAAAAATAAGCACTCCCGGTTTAAGAGTTTATAAAGATTCACGGGAATTGCCTAGAGTTAATAATGGCCTTGGTGTAGCAGTTATTTCTACATCTAAAGGGCTTCTTACTGATAAAGAAGCAAAGTCACAATCCATGGGCGGCGAAGTAATTTGTTATATCTGGTAAAATTTTTATAACGGAGTTTTAACTGTGTCTAGAATTGGTAAAAAACCTATAACGATTCCCAAAGGAGTTACAGCTTCTTTGACAAATCATACTCTTAAAATCAAAGGGCCGAAAGGTGAATTGGAACAAGCCTTTCATTCTAATATTGGAATCGAAGTTTCAGGTGAGGAAATAATTGTTAAAAGGCCTAATGATTTAAAAGAAAATAAAGCTCTTCATGGTTTAACCAGGGCTTTAATTCAAAATATGGTTGAAGGTGTTACCAATACTTATCAGAAAACTTTAGATATAGTTGGTGTTGGTTATAGAGTTGAGATGAAAGGTAAAAATTTGCTTTTCAACATTGGTTACTCTCATCCTATTTATTTTATTCCGCCAGATGGGATAGCATTGCAGGCACCAACTCAAACTCAGATAGTTGTTAGCGGTATTGATAAGCAGCTTGTTGGTATGGTTGCTTCAAAAATTAGATCCATTAGAAAACCTGAACCGTATAAAGGAAAAGGTATTAAATATTCTGACGAACAAATTCAAAGAAAAGCTGGTAAGACTGCTGGTAAATAATTTTAGTGGAGATAAATAGAAAATGATTAAAAGAAATAATAATTCAAGACTTCGTTCTAAAACTAAAATAAGGAAAACTATTTCAGGAACTACTGAAATTCCTCGTTTAACGGTATACCGCAGCCTTAACAATGTTTATGCTCAGATTATTGATGATACAACCGGCAAGACTTTAGCTTCTGCTTCATCATTGTCAAAAGAAATATTGGATGAAGTAAAAAAAGCTAAAGGTAAAATTTCAAAAAGCAAATTGGTAGGTTCCCTTGTTGCTAAGAAAGCAATCGAAAGTAAAATATCTTCTGTAGTTTTTGATAGGAACGGTTATAGATATCACGGAAGAGTGCAAGCTATTGCTGAGGGTGCTAGAGAAGGTGGCTTAAAATTTTAACCCTAATTTGGGCAAGCTTTGCCGGATTGTCTAATGGTAGGACTACGCCCTTTGGAGGCGTCTGTAGAGGTTCGAATCCTCTTCCGGCAGCCAGTGTTTATTTAATTAGATTTATATAAAATTATTGACTAAGAGAGAATCAATTGAAAACAGTAAAACCGATTGAATCAGAGAATTTGAAAGAAAAAGTTGTTCACATTAACAGAGTTGCTAAAGTTGTTAAAGGCGGACGCCGTTTTAGCTTTAATGCAATTGTTGTTGTTGGTGATGGAAATGGTACAGTAGGTGTCGGATTAGGAAAAGCTAACGAAGTTACCGATGCTATTTCGAAAGGAATAGATGATGCTAAGAAAAGCTTAGTGCATGTTTCTGTTATAAAAGGAACAGTTGCTCACGAAATAATTGGTAAATACGGAGCCGGAAAAGTTTTATTGAAACCTGCTTCTCCTGGTACTGGCCTTATCGCCGGCGGTGGTGTTAGGGCGGTTTTAGAAGCAGCCGGTGTTCAGGATATTTTAACAAAATTGTTAGGATCAAGCAATCCTCATAATCAAGTTAAAGCAACTTTAAACGGATTGTTAAATCAAATTGACGCTCGGAAAATGGCAAAGAAAAGAGGAATGACTGTCAGCGAATTATTCAGCGTTTAATTGAGGAATTTATGTCTAAAATAAAAATTACACAAATACGAAGTATAATTGATCGGCCCAAAACTCAGAAAAGAACTATTGAAGCATTGGGCTTAGGCAGGCCGAATTGGGAAAAGATTCATAACGACACTCCTCAAATAAGAGGAATGATTAATAAAGTAAGTCACCTTGTTAAGGTTGAAGAATTTAAAGAAAAGAAATAAGGTTTTAGAATGGACATTCTAAGTAATTTAAAATACGTAAAAGGTTCAAGAAAAAATCCTAAGAGAATTGGAAGAGGCGAAGGTTCCGGTCATGGAGGAACAGCCACAAAAGGAATGAACGGCCAGCTTTCAAGATCCGGTGCAAAGAAAAAAGCATGGTTCGAAGGCGGGCAGATGCCTTTACAAAGAAGAGTTCCAAAAGTAGGATTTACCCATATATTTAAAAAATATTATCAAGTAGTTAATGTTGACGACCTTCAAAAATTGTCTGAAAAAGTTAAAGAAACTAAAATAGATGCAGACGTATTAAAAAAGAATGGTTTAGTGAGAAAGGATTCTGATCCTATAAAAATTTTAGGAAACGGTGATTTGAAAGCAAAGCTTCAAGTTGAAGCTAATGCATTTACTAATTCGGCAAAAGAAAAAATTGAAGCTGTTGGCGGAATAATAAAAAAGATTTAATCTGGTTATAAATGTCAAAATTTACTGATACCTTCAGAAACATATTCAAAATTAATGAGTTGCGCCAAAGAATCTTATACACGCTGGCGCTATTAGTAATTGTTAGATTAGGTGCTCATATAACGATTCCCGGTGTTGATGCTGCACTTATTGCACAAACAGCAAAGAACGCAGCATCGGATAACTTATTCGGGTTATATGATTTGTTTGTCGGTGGTGCTTTTAGAAATGCAGCAATATTTGCATTAGGAATAATGCCTTATATTTCAGCATCTATTATTCTTCAATTGATGGGTGCTGTTGTACCTTATTTCCAAAAACTGCAGCAAGAAGGTGAAGAAGGACAGAAAAAAATAACTCAATTGACCAGGTACGGTACTGTATTTATTTCTGCACTGCAAGCTTATGGTGTTACGATAAATTTAACACACACCAATTATCAAGGAACTCCTGTAGTGCCTGTGGAAGTTCAAGGTTTCTTTTGGGTTATTACAACAGTGATTATCCTTACTTCTGGAACAGTGTTTATGATGTGGCTTGGCGAACAAATTACTGATAAAGGGATTGGTAACGGTATTTCTCTAATAATCTTTATTGGAATCATAGCTGTTTTCCCGAACGCAATTTTGGATGAAGTAAGATTAATTTCTCAAGGCACACGCAGCATTATTGTTGAATTGGTTGTTCTTATTTTTATGGTTTTTATTATTGCCGGAGTTGTATTAGTTACAGAAGGGACAAGAAGAATTCCGGTCCAATATGCGAAGAGAGTTGTTGGAAGAAAAGTGTACGGTGGTGTTACACAGTATATTCCTTTACGAGTTAATACTGCTGGCGTAATGCCCATTATTTTTGCTCAATCAATTATGTTTATTCCGGCAACTGTTCTTCAGTTTTTCCCTAACAATGATTTTTTACAGTCGATTGCAGGCTTATTACAATATCGTTCTCCTGTTTATTCTATTATTTATGGTATTATGATTATCTTCTTTACTTATTTTTATACAGCAATAGCTTTCAATCCCAAAGATGTTGCGGATACTATGAGAAAACAAGGCGGGTTTATTCCTGGAATAAGGCCGGGAAAACAAACCTCTGATTTTATAGATAATATATTGACGAAGATTACATTACCGGGTTCGTTCTTTTTAGCTATTGTAGCAATATTGCCTGCGTTTGTTTCAGCCTGGGGGGTATCAAGCAGGTTTGCTAACTTTTTTGGCGGAACAAGTTTGTTAATTATTGTTGGTGTTGCATTGGATACTTTGCACCAAGTTGAATCGCATTTATTGATGAGGCATTATGACGGCTTTATGAAATCAGGCAAAATTAAGGGCCGTAGATAAGTTAGTTAGTTTTTATGATTTTAATTAAAAGTAAAAAGGAAATTGATTTCATTAGAGAGAGTTCTAAAATTGTAGCTGAAACTCTTCAATTAATGAAAGCCCATGTTAAGCCGGGTATAACGACAAGAGAATTAGATCAAATAGCTGAAGAATATATTAAAAGCAATAATGCGATTGCTGCTTTCAAAGGTTATTCACAAGCCGGGGCAGTAGATTTCCCTGGGGCTATTTGTTCTTCAATTGATGATGAAGTTGTACATGGAATTCCTGGAAACAGGGCTCTAAAAGAAGGTGAAATAATTTCTTTAGATGTCGGTGTTATTAAAAATGGTTATTTTGGTGATGCTGCTCTTTCTGTTGCAGTGGGTAATATTTCTGAAGATAAAAAAAAGTTAATGGAAGTTACTGAAAAGTCATTATATCTCGGAATAGAGCAGGCTCAATCAAACAATAGGCTGCATGATATTTCTGCTGCTATTCAAGAATATGTTGAAGCAAATGGATTTTCTATCGTAAGAGATTTGTGTGGCCATGGAGTTGGAAAACACTTACATGAAGATCCTTCAATTCCAAATTATGGTAGAAAAGGAACAGGTGCAAAATTAAAATCCGGGATGACCTTGGCTATTGAGCCTATGGTAAATGCAGGCAGCTACAGGGTAAGAACAGGTTTGGATGGATGGACGGTATTAACAGCCGACGGTTCTCCTTCAGCTCATTTTGAGCATACTATATTGGTCTCAAACGGAAGACCGGAAATTTTAACAGTGAGTTAATGGCTAAACAAGGACCAATAAAAGTAGATGGCGTAGTTACAGAGACATTACCAAACGCACATTTCAAGGTAAAGCTTGATAATGGTCACGAAATATTAGCTCATATTTCAGGTAAAATGAGAATGCATTTTATCAAAATTTTGGTGGGAGATAAAGTTTCAATTGAACTTTCTCCTTATGATTTAACAAAAGGTAGAATTACCTATAGATATAAATAGCGGAGCTTTTATGAAAGTTAGAGCGTCAGTTAAAAAAATATGTGATAATTGTAAAGTAATTAAAAGAAAAGGCGTTGTACGCGTTATTTGTAAAAACAAGAAACATAAACAGCGTCAAGGTTAATTTAAAAAGGAGTATATAATTGGCTCGTATAGCTGGTGTAGATTTACCTAAAAACAAAAAAGTTTTATTTGGGCTTCAATACATTTTTGGTGTTGGACCTTCTGTTTCTAAAACTATTTTGGAAAAAGCAAAAGTTAATCCTGATAAAAAAATTTCTGATCTTACAGAAGAAGAAGTTGCTGAGATAAGAGCAATTATGACCGCCGACTTTAAAGTTGAAGGTGCTTTACGCTCAGAGGTTCAACAAAATATTAAACGTTTGATGGATATCGGAAGTTACCGTGGTATCAGGCATAGAAAAAGTTTACCTGCCCGTGGTCAAAGAACTCGAACAAATTCCAGAACAAGAAAAGGTAAAAGAAAAACTGTTGCCGGTAAAAAGAAGGCACCATCTAAGAAATAAGTTTGATAACTTGGAGGTTTTAAGACTTGGCTAAAACATTAAAAAAAGCAAAAAAGAAAACGCATGTTGATGCAAACGGAGTTGCACATATTAAAGCAACTTTTAATAATGTAATTGTAACTTTAACCGATATATACGGAAATACAATTTCCTGGTCATCTGCAGGCAAAAACGGATTTAAAGGATCAAAGAAAAATACTCCTTATGCAGCTCAAGTTTCTGCTGAAGCTGCTGCTAAAGAAGCTTATGATTCAGGATTAAGAAGAGTTGATGTATTTGTTAAAGGCCCCGGATCAGGCAGGGAAGCTGCTATAAGAGCTTTACATACCGCAGGGTTAGAAGTTAGTTCAATTAAGGATGTTACACCAATTCCTCATAACGGCTGCAGGCCGCCTAAGAGAAGAAGAGTTTAATTTTTGGAGAATCACTAAATGGCAAGATATACAGACTCAGTTTGTAAGTTATGTAGAAGAGAAAGAACAAAGTTGTTTTTAAAAGGACAAAAGTGTTATACAGAGAAATGTCCTATTGAGATTAGAAACTACCCTCCAGGGCAGCATGGATTGAACAGGAGATCAAAAGTTTCTGAATATGGAATTCAGTTAAGAGAAAAGCAAAAAATTAAAAGGCAGTATGGTTTGCTTGAAACTCAATTCAGAAATTATTTTGAAAAAGCTAATAAATCAAAAGGTATTACAGGCGATAACCTGGTTAAAATTTTGGAAAGCAGATTGGACAATGTTGTTTACAGAATAGGTTTTGCTTCGTCACGTAAACAATCCAGACAGTTAATTAGGCATAGGCATGTAACCGTAAATGGAATTTCTGTTGATATTCCTTCTTATATTTTAAACGCAGGGGATATTATTCAGATTAAAGATAAGAGTAAAAAACTAGATTTAATTCATAATTCATTAAAGAGAGTAAAAGACAGTACATATTCATGGCTTTCGATCGATAAAGCCTCTTTGTCGGGTACTTTTATTAATGTTCCTGAAAGAGCAGATGTTCCTCTAAATGCCAACGAACAGTTGGTCGTAGAACTTTACTCCAAATAAAATTATTTTTTTAAGATCATATTTTTAGAGGATTATAAATGAGTGTATCATATTTAAAGATGCCTGAAGCAGTAGTTCTAGACGAGACAACATATACTAATACTTATGGCAAATTCAACCTTCAGCCTTTGGAAAGAGGGTACGGGGTTACCTTAGGTAATTCTTTACGAAGAGTTCTTCTTTCTTCTTTGACTGGTGCTGCTATAACCTCCGTAAAATTCAGCGGAGTGCTGCACGAGTTCACAACCATTGAAGGTATTGTTGAAGACGTCTCTGAAATCATTCTTAACTTAAAACAGGTTAGAATGAAGTTTTTAACAAAGAAGCCAAATAAAATTGATTTATCTTTTAACGGTGAAGGTGAGTTCACTGCTGCAGATATTCAAAAGCACAGCAGTGAAGTTGAAATATTGAATCCCGATTTACACATAGCAACTTTGAATAAAAATGCTAAGGTAGATATTGAGATTCGGGTTGGAAAAGGAAAAGGATATGTACCAGCCGCAGAAAATGTTTCGCCTGAACAAACTATTGGAGTAATTCCAATCGATTCAATTTTTACTCCAATTAGAAATGTGAAGTATGATGTTGAGAATGTGAGAATCGGTGATAAAAATGATTTTGAAAACCTGACTCTTGAAGTTGCTACCGATGGTTCAATTACACCTGAAGATGCATTAACACAAGCTGCTAAAGTTTTAAGAGATCATATCCAGTTGTTCATCAACTTTGATATTGACCAGGAAGAAGAGCAGGCAGTTAGTCAAAAAGATAGTGAGAAAGAAAGAATAAAGAAAATTCTTCTGACCAATGTTGATGATCTTGAATTAAGTGTAAGATCTCATAACTGCTTGAAAGCAGCTAACATTAAAAACTTAGCTGAGCTGGTTAGAAGAGATGAATCTGAAATGTTAAAATTCAGAAACTTCGGAAGAAAATCCTTAGCCGAATTAATGGAAATTGTTGAAACTCTCGGACTTGAATTTGGGATGGATGTAGACAGTTACATAAAGGATGAAGTAGAATCAAACTAATTTTTTTGCAGAATAGGATATAAACAATGAGACATAGAGTAAAAGGCAGAAAATTTAATAGGACATCCAGTCATAGGGCTGCTCTTATGAATTCACTTGCTACTTCTTTATTGAAACATAAAAGAATTACAACCACAGAGGCTAAAGCAAAAGAAGCCAGAGGTTTTGTTGAGGGTATAATAACAAAAGCTCGAAGAAATGATCTTCATGCAAGAAGGTTAGTGATGAGAAAAATTAACGATAAAGCTGTTATTAATGAATTGTTCAATGAAATAATTCCAAAGATCGGTGAAAGGCCCGGCGGTTACACAAGAGTTGTTAAACTGGGAAACAGAATCGGTGATGCGGCAGGTATGGCAATCCTTGAGCTGGTTGATTATAACGATGTATTGAATAAGAAAGACGAAGACAGAAAAGATAAGAAGGAAGCTAAGAGAGAAGCAAAAGAAGCCAAGAAAGCTGCAGCAGAGCAGAAGGCAAACGAAATTGAAGAAGCTAAGGTTGTAGAAGAAACTGAAGAAAAAAATAAATAATTAGATATAAGAGTTCTAAAAATCAAACGCCCCTAATTGGGGCGTTTTTTGTTTAAGTAAGAATGATTAGCCAGCAAAAATTTATTAAATCAGTTTATAATTTGAATGACCTACCAAAAAATAATCTTCCGGAGATTATTCTTTGCGGCAGGTCTAATGTTGGTAAATCGTCTTTCTTAAATTCACTCTATAATAGAAAAGATTTAGCAAAGACCAGTTCTACTCCCGGCAAAACACGTTCGATTAATTATTATTTAATTGACGACAAATTTTATATAGTTGATTTACCCGGATTCGGCTATGCAAAAACTTCAATTAAAGAAAGAGAATTTTGGAGTAAGCTGATTGGCGATTTTATTTCTCAAACAAAAAATATACAACTGGCTTTTCATTTTATCGACAGCCGGCATAACCCGACAGAGCTTGATATTAAGCTTAATGAATTTTTAAGAGAAGGAGAAATTCCTTATATAATAATACTTAATAAGATTGATAAGCTGAAACAATCTGAGTTAGCAAAAACTAAAAAAGAGATTTTACAATTTTTCCCGGAATTAATATTCGGAGAAAATCTGTTTATTTATTCTTCGGTTAAAAAAACCGGCAAGAAAGAAATTCAAAACAGAATTCAAAATTTGTTTCATAAATGACGTGCTGTGATTAACTCTATTTGATTACAGCTTTACATTATATAAAAATTATAACTATTTTTACTTAACAATATTCCTCAAAATTGTTTCGAATATGGACCGCAGACAGAAAAAAAGAATTATTATTTTTCTACTTGTCTCTTTATTACTAATTATACTTTTTATAACTGATGATTTAGTACTTAGAATAATTACGCTTTCCATTTTAGTAATATACCTGGCATTTATAATTTTCCTACGGGATACAATCCGTTTTAATAAATCCTATTCCTCTTTAGATGAAGAAGAAATACCCGACGAGCCGGATGAAGTTCATAGTCATTTTGATGATTCCTTTGAAATAGTCTCTAAGAATAAAAACCTGGAAGTCATAACTGCTGAGAATTACATTCCTGAAGTCCGGGCTCCAAAAACAACACTAAAGCCCCCGGATTTAAAAGAAAGATTTGAAGAGATTGCAAATGAAACAGTACCGACTGGTATCGGGCAAGATGGACAATTTACATTTGTACTTGAAAAAATGCTTACTGTAATTAAGGAAGCTTATGCAGCTCACACAGCGATTTTTTTCTGGTATAATAAGAAAAAAGAAAAGCTGACCATTGAAAAATTTGTTTCTAACTCAACAGAAATTGCACAAAGAAAATTTGATATCGAAGATGACATTTTAAGTAAAATTATTCAAAAAGGAGAGCCCGAATTATTAAGTGATATTTCTCCAACTGCTGAAGCAGATGTGATTCGCTATTACAATGCTCCGCAAGGGATTCGAAGCTTTGTAGGGGTTCCTCTTTTTTATGATAAAAACTTAATAGCCATTATAGCAGTTGATTCTAAGATGGATGATACGTTTGGAATTGAAACCATCTATGCCCTGGGCAGGTTCGTTCGCGTTATCACCATGCTAATTACAATTTTTGAAGAGAAGCATTCTGATACTGTTTCACAACAAAGATTAAAGGGTATGGTGAACCTAATCAACCCTGAGAAGAAATTAGAAACAGAAGAAGATTTAATTTCTATCATTCAAAACTCTGTTAGTTATTTGATTCCGTGGGACGCATTTGCTTTCGTGTATTTTAATCCTGTTGACCAAAAATTTAAGACTATTAAAATAATTAATAACACCTCGTTAAAATATGTAGGGCATAATCTTGATGTTGATATTGCCGGAACATTAACAGGAAAATCAATTGTAACAGGTATGCCCGTTAAAATTGATGATACAAGCACAGGCGGTTACATAAGATTTTCAAAAGTTGAAGATGTTAGCTTTGATGGTTCATTCCTTGCTATTCCGCTTGTTTACGGCGGACAAAATTATGGCGTGCTTTGTTTTGAAAGCTTAAAAAAGAACGCTTATTCAAATTCGGATATTCAATACTTAAAAAGTGCTGTTAATATTCTTTCATATATTTGTCATTCCTTCTCAACTCAAAATCTTTTAAAAAGTTTTCTTGCTGTTGATATTGAAACACGATCATTAAATGCGGAAACATTTAAGGAAAGATTAAGTACAGATTTAATTAAAGCAGAACAATTAAAAATACCCGGAGCTTTGGCATTAATCAGGATTGATGATTTTCTTGAGCAGGAATCTTTATTTGATGGGAATCCATTCCCCAAAGTTCTCTCAACTGTATCCGAAACAATTGCCAAAGAAATGACCCCTATGAACATTTTTGGAAGAATAAATGAAAAAGTTTTTGCTGTTTATTTTTTCAATTCAAATACCAAAGAAGTTTTTATATGGGCAGAAAAGCTTCGTGTTAAAATTGCCCGTAAACCAATCGCTGTAGTATCGAAACAAACTACATATACTGTTTCCATTGGAATAGCTTCTGCCACAAGTAAACTTGATGTGGACGAAGTCATCTATAATGCTGATCTTGCACTTCAAAAAGCCCTTGAACGTGGCGGTAATACTGTTCGCAATATTAACTAATTTGAGTTATGAAAAATTTTTTTCTGATTGTTTTAGATGGGGTTGGAATTGGTGAATTACCGGATGCTTCAAATTATAAAGATGAGGGAAGTAATACTTTAGTTAACATTGCTAATTCTGTTGGTGGTTTAAATCTTCCTAACATGGAAAAATTGGGGTGGGGAAATATTGATAATATCAAAGGAATAAAAAAAGTCATTAATCCTTTAGCATCTTTTGGTAAGATGACAGAAATTTCAAATGGGAAAGATTCTACAACAGGGCATTGGGAATTAGCCGGGTTATTTGTTGATACGGAATTTTCGTATTTCCCGGATGGATTTCCTGAAGAATTGATTAGATAGATTTTTGAAAGAAACAGGATGTAAAGGAGTGCTCGGAAACAAAGCTGCTTCAGGAACTGAAATTATTAAAGAGCTTGGGGATGAACATGTTAAAACCGGTTATCCTATTGTTTATACTTCTGCTGATTCAGTTTTTCAAATTGCTGCGCATGAAGAAGTTATCCCCTTAAAGAGACTTTATGACATCTGTGAAATAACCAGACATAAAGTATTAGTTCAGCCTTTGAATGTTGGGAGAGTGATTGCACGCCCATTTGTAGGTGCTTCCGGCAGTTATATCAGAACCACAAACAGAAAAGATTTTTCAATGAACCCGCCGTCTGAAACAATTCTTGACGTTTTACAAAAAAATAAAATCAAAACAGTTGCAATTGGCAAAGTAAATGATCTTTTTAATTACAAGGGAATTGAAATCCAGGAAAAAACAAAATCCAATGAAGAAGGCTGCGAAAAATTATTAGAGTATACTAAGAAAGTTTCGAACAGTTTTATGTTTGCAAATTTAGTTGACTTTGATGTTTACTACGGACATCGAAATGATCCTAAAGGATTTGCAATAGCTTTAAAAGAATTTGATAATTTTCTCCCTCAATTTTTATCAAACCTTAATGATTCTGATGCTTTATTAATAACTGCTGACCACGGAAACGATCCAACCACACCAAGTACAGACCACAGTAGAGAATATGTCCCAATTTTATTTTTTAGAAAAAATAAACCAGGTAAAGATTTAGGAACTAGAAGTACTTTTTCTGATGCTGCTAAAACTGTTGGTGATTTTTTTTCGATAGAAAATATTTTACAGGGTAAAAGTTTCTTAAATGAATAGAATAATCTTAGAAAAAATTTCCTTTACAGTTCATTAGTTATTTTTCTATATACAAGAAAGTGTTTCAAAAGTAAATTACACTGTCTCACTGAGCTTGTCAAATTGTGAACTTATTCTAAAATACCAATCTTTGATGAGCATTGATTATGTTATAAAACTTTGAGACCGTCTCTGATTATTGTTAGATTAATTAATAACATGGCATAATTAACTATTAGATGAAACAGAAATTGTTAAGAAATATTTTCACAGAATAAAATATTTTTACTTTTAATATTTACAATTCTTAAAAAATTTCAAATATAGTGATGGCATAAAAGATGAGGAAGTTACAGTAAGTTTTAAAACTAAACACTGCTAAAAAATAATTCTAATTCAAATATTTATTCATAATGTAAGCAAACAGTTCTAAGAATTGTTTCTTTTATTCATGTCAGGTATATTAGAGTAAGTATGTATTAATTCTTTCAATATAGTTTGAGGGTAAATTGTTTTTAGGAAAAGTAGTTGGAACAGTTTGGTCAACAAAAAAAGATGAAAACCTAGTCGGTGCAAAATTTTTAATTGTCAAACAGCTTGATTTGGATTTAAAAGAAAAAAATAATTTTGTAGTTGCTGTTGATAGTGTCGGCGCAGGTGAAGGGGAAATCGTTTTAGTAGCTACAGGCAGTTCTTCAAGACAAACCGAATTTACAAAAAACAAACCTGTTGATGCAGTCATAATGGCTATTGTTGATAAGCTTGATGTGGCGTTAAAAGAAATGCTTGCTCAAGAAGAAAATTAGTTTAAACTTTTTTTTAATTAATCTTTGAATTATTTTTAAGAAAAATTATTAATATTAAAAATGTTTTTTGGAAAAGTAATCGGAAATATTTGGGCAACAAAAAAATATCCTGCCATAAATAATTTTAAACTAATGCTTGTACAGCCGGTTACTTCAGAACTAATAAATGATGGTGATCCAATTATTGCAGTTGATACTGTTGGATCAGGCCCCGGGGAATTGATATTTTATATTACTGCTTCAGAAGCCGTAATTCCTTTACCTGTTGATATGGCTCCTGTTGATGCTTCGATTGTTGGAATTGTTGATTCTATTAATTTAGAAAAGTAATAATAAAGAGGATACCCGTGCGTATAACAAAACAATTTACAAATCGCGAAAGCCAATCTTTAGATAAATACCTACAGGAAATTGGCAGAGTTGATCTGCTTACACCGGAACAAGAAATTGAATTGGCCATTAAAATAAAGAATGGGGACCAATATGCTCTTGAAGCATTAACCAAAGCAAACCTGAGATTTGTAGTAAGTGTTGCAAAGCAATATCAAAACCAGGGTTTATCCCTTGGGGATTTAATTAATGAAGGCAATCTCGGTTTAATTAAAGCAGCCAAAAGATTTGATGAAACCAGAGGATTTAAATTTATTTCTTATGCTGTTTGGTGGATAAGACAATCTATTCTACAAGCGTTGGCTGAACAATCCAGGATTGTAAGGCTGCCTTTAAATAGAGTTGGCGCATTGAATAAAATCGGGAAAGCTTATAGTAATCTTGAGCAAGAATTTGAAAGAGAGCCGAATGCAGCAGAGTTGGCACAAGAACTTGATATGGATGTTGGTGAAGTGGCGGATACATTGAAAATTTCCGGCAGGCATGTTTCGATGGATGCTCCATTTTCACAAGGCGAAGAAAACAGCTTGTTGGATGTTATACAAAATGACCAGCAGCCATCACCGGATTTTGGTTTGATCAGCGAATCATTAAAATCAGAAATTGAAAGAGCACTAGCAACGTTGTCCGAAAGAGAATCAGAAGTGATAAAGCTTTATTTTGGATTAAATAAGGAACACTCCCTTACTCTTGAAGAAATAGGAGAAAAATTTAATCTAACACGCGAAAGAGTAAGACAAATAAAAGAAAAAGCAATTAGAAGATTAAGGCATGCATCTAGAAGTAAAAATTTGAGGGCATATCTTGGCTAAGCGGGTAATTAAATATTTTAGTTACTCAATCTATTTCCTCATCTTTATTTCATCAATTTTCATAAACGGATGCTCATCATCTCTTAACTCCGAAAGGTATAATACCAAAACAGAAAAAAAAGATACTGAAAAAAAATCGCCTGTTAGATTTACGGATAAAGATGATAAAAACACTGCAAGCCCCGAAGATAAAATTAGTGATGATGATTTAAAAACAGCCGCATTATCCGAAGATATTGATTCGGATGAAAGTGATGCAGATGATGTTCCGGTTGAACATAATAAAGTTGATTTGTCTTCAGTTTCAAGTAGAATTCTTTCTACATGATAACGAATCCAATGAATTTAGCACTGTTAAAGAAAAAGTGCTTATGGAAATAATTCGTTATTTGAATACACCATATAAATACGGCGGCACCACTAAAAAGGGAATTGACTGCTCTGCTTTTACTCAAGCTGTTTTTGATCATGCGGTGGATTTTCAACTGCTTAGAACCGCAAGAGGTCAGTATACACAGGGGATTGAAATTGATAATAAAGATAATTTGAAGTTTGGAGATTTGGTATTCTTTAACACCAGGAGAAGAGTAAAGCCTGGTCATGTTGGAATTTATATTGGGGATGATCTTTTTGCTCATGCAAGTTCTAAAAACGGAGTTATAGTTTCTTCCTTAGATCATACTTACTATGCAAATAGATTTATGGGTGGCAGAAGAATGGAAGTTCTGTCTGCAGCCAAATAAATGACATTTATGGACAGGCAAACATTTTTTATCCTCTTTCAGTACAATTCAATTTCATCAAAAAACTTATTCACAAAAATATAATTTTCCATGAACCTTTAAAAATTTGCGATTTTTGAACTCTCGGATAAAAATTAATGGTAATTATACCGATGTTTTTCTCTCTCAAATAGTTTAAATAGCATGAAGAAATTCAATAAAATAATAACGTCGTAATTTTAAAAGGATTTTCAGTGGAGCATTTTATTTATTTTCTTTTTGTAATCTTTATTTTATTATTCCTTTTGCATACAGTATTGTTTTCAATTTCAAAAAAAACTATTTCTTATTTATCTGTGATTGCAATAGGTTTGTTTTTAATTTTTTTTAGAACAGTTTTTGGAGTATGGTTTGATATTTTATTTGTCCTGATTGGACTTTTGTGGGTTAAGTTTTTAGTCCAATATAAAGTATATGTGAAGAATTTCAATGGTTTTACAAAATCAGAATGTAATTGAAACAAATAAAAATGAAAAGGCTAATTCTCCGAAAATTTTTAAGTTGAATTTTCTACTTTTATTAAAGGGGAATTCATTTAAATAAAAAAAGCCATTCAATTTGAATGGCTTTTTATCTTCAAAATTTGAAAAATATTTTTCCTTGTTAACTGCATCCTGAAGTCGATCCACAAGTCATACATTTTAAGCATGTTCCGTTTCTAACCATAGTCATACTCTGGCATTCTGTACAAATATCACCCGTATAACCTTTTTCAATCGCTTGCCTAACTTTTGTATGAATTGAATTTTTAGTTTTAGCCTGGCTTATCATAGGCTTTATTCGTGTTGGTTTAACTTCTGCGGGTGCGTATTCTTTGGAACTTAATTCTTCTTCATCAAGCTCAATAACTCTTTCGCTTACAACTTCTTCACTCTCAAATTCCGGTTCAACTAATTTTTTTACAATTCCGGGCGAAGCTTTACCTTTTATTTCTTCCGGTTCAACATGAGCAAGATCATGACGTCCTAAATAAGTAACAGCCAATTCTCTAAAGATGTAATCGATAACCGAAGTGGACATTTTAATTTTGGCATTACCGGTAACCATTCCACTTGGTTCAAACCTGGTAAATACAAAGGCATCTACAAATTCTTCAAGAGGAACACCGTGCTGCAGGCCAAGAGAAATGGAAATAGCGAAACAATTCAATAATGATCTGAATGCAGCGCCTTCTCTGTGCATATCAATAAATATTTCGCCTATTTGTCCGTTCTCATATTCACCGGTTCTTATGTAAACTGATTGGCCATTAATTTTTGCTTTTTGTGTATAACCTGTTCTTCTATCCGGCAGCCTTCTTCTTTTTGCAATGTATCTGTGAATAATTTTTTCAGCGATTTTAACAATGTCGTTATGTTCTTTTTCTTCAATGATAGCTTCAAGTTCTTCTTCACTGATCGAATTAAGCGGCTGTGAAAGTTTTGAACCGTCTCTGTATAGAGCATTTGCTTTAATTCCCAGTTTCCACGACTGCATGTAAGCATCTTTAATATCTTCAACTGTTGCGCTGTTTGGAAGATTTATAGTTTTAGAGATTGCCCCGGAAATAAACGGTTGAGCTGATGCCATCATTTTAATATGTGCAATCGATCTTATAAATCTTGATCCTTTTTTACCGCATTTGTTTGCACAATCGAAAACAGGGTAATGTTCGTGTTTTAGGAAAGGTGCTCCTTCAATTGTCATTGTTCCGCAAACGTAATCATTTGCTGAAGCGATCTCTTGTTTTGAAAATCCTAAAGCAGTTAACAAATTAAAATCAAAAGAATCGATTTCTTCTTCATCTAATTTTAATTTATTAATCAAGAAATCTGAACCAATTGTGTATTTATTAAAAGCAAAACTCAATTCAAAAACTGCAGGAAGGGTGGTTTCTAACTTTGATAAAATTTCATCTGTGAAACCTTTAGCCTTTAATGATTGAGGATTGATATAAGGACAGCCATCTAAAGTTCCATGGCCCTTAGCATACTTAACAACTTCTGAAATTTGATCCTTGTTATAACCTAATCTTTCTAATGCGGGTGGAATTGATTGATTAATAATTTTAAAGTATCCGCCGCCGGCAAGCTTTTTAAATTTAACTAATGCAAAGTCCGGTTCAACACCTGTTGTATCACAATCCATAACTAAACCGATAGTTCCAGTAGGTGCAATTACCGTAACCTGAGCATTTCTAAATCCATGTTCGGTTCCAAGTTCTAAAGCTTTGTCTGCATCTTCTCTTGCTGCTTTTAATAAGTCAGAAGGGCAATGTTTTGGATCAATACCCATCGGATAAATTGATAAAGTTTCATATTCTTCGCTTGGAACATTGTAAGCAGCTCTCCTGTGATTGCGAATTACACGAAGCATGTGTTCTTTATTCTTTTCATATTTAGAAAATGACCCCAACTCTTTTGACATCTCTGCAGAAGTCGCATAAGCCGTCATGTGCATGATAGCGGTTAAAGCGCCGCAAATAGCAAAAGCTTCGTTGCTGTCATAAGGAATTCCTTGCAGCATTAAAAGAGATCCAAGGTTTGCATATCCTAATCCAAGAGTTCTGAAATCATAGCTGAGTTGAGCAATTTCTTTACTTGGAAATTGAGCCATCAAAACACTTATTTCCAGAACGATTGTCCATATTCTTGTAGCATGACGATATGCCTCAATGTTGAATTGTTTACTTTTTGTATCGTAATACTTAGTGAGATTCATCGATGCCAAATTGCAAGCTGTATCATCCAAAAACATATATTCACTGCATGGATTGGAAGCTTTAATATCGCCATCTTCAGGGCATGTATGCCATTCATTAATAGTACTATGATATTGAATGCCAGGATCAGCACAGGACCATGCTGAATAAGAAATTTCTTCCCACAGATCTCTCGCTCTAAGAGTTTTGGATGGTTTTGGTTTGCGATTTTCTTCTGCGGCTTTTTGTTTTTCAATTCTCCAATAAAGATTCCAGCTACCATCAGTTAAAACAGCATTCATGAATTCATTTGTAACTCTGATTGAGTTATTTGAATTTTGACCTGATACAGTTGCATAGGCATCTGAATTCCAATCTACATCATAAACAGGAAATTCAATTGATTTGAATCCAAGCTTTGCAAGCTGAATTACCCTTTCTATATAATTATTGGGAATCTGAGCTTTACGGGCCTCTAGAACAGCAAACTTTAATTTCTTATTTAATTTCTTGTTGAACCTGTCATTTTCAGGATGTTCTTCATAGCAGGCATGTATAATATCGTTTAAATGATGATTGCATAATTTTGATCCTGCGACTAGAGAAGCAACTTTCTGTTCTTCTACTACTTTCCAATTGATATATTCTTCAATATCAGGGTGATCTAAATCCAAAGTAACCATCTTTGCTGCGCGGCGTGTTGTTCCACCTGATTTAATTGCGCCTGCCGAGCGGTCGCCGATTTTTAAGAAGGACATCAATCCTGAAGATTTTCCACCTCCGCTTAATGGTTCATCGGAGCCGCGAATATCAGAAAAGTTTGAACCGGTTCCCGAACCATATTTAAATAATCTAGCTTCACGAACCCAGAGGTCCATTATTCCGCCTTCATTTACCAAATCATCTTTTACTGATTGAATAAAACAAGCATGCGGCTGAGGATGAGTATAAGCGTCGGATGATGCTGTTAATTCTCCGGTTTTATAGTCTACATAATAATGGCCTTGTGCAGGGCCATCAATTCCGTAAGCCCAATTCAAGCCTGTGTTGAACCATTGGGGGCTGTTTGGTGCTGCCATTTGATTAGCAAGCATAAAAATTAATTCATCATAAAAAGCTTTTGCATCTTCTTCTGAATCAAAATATTTTGCTATCCATCCCCAGTAAGTCCAGTTGCCTGCCAGTCTATGAAAAACCTGGCGGCTGTCGGTTTCTGACGAATATCTTTCTTTCTCAGGAAGCAACTCCAATTTTTCCAAATCTGGTTTTGAAGGATGCAGCCAGCTAGGTATACCTTTCTCTCTGCTCTTCTTAAGCAGCTTAGGTACCCCAGCTTTTCTAAAATATTTTTGAGCAATAATATCAGTAGCAACCTGCGACCATTGTGCAGGTACAAAAACATCTTCCATTCTAAACACGATTGATCCATCAGGGTTTTTAATTTCAGATGTTCTGTTAACAAACTCAAAAGATTTTAGAGGATCCACTCCCGCCTTAGTGAAAAGCCTTTCGATTCTCATTTATTAAACACTCCCTAAGCTTAAAGAATTTATGAAAAAATTATTTTTATGATTTTTAGATTTATTTTTTATAGAAGAGTTGTAAATACAAACAAATTTCATGTGCAGATTTTTAAATTTGAACTCAGTTACTAATTAATTTGAAACTAAAAAAAATTCCCGAAAAAGAAAATAGAGCGTCACACAATTTCTTTAAATAATTTTAAAGGCGTGAAAGAACTGACGACAACTTTGCAATAATTTTTTTAAAAACCAAATTAAATTTTTTAGAAAATAAATTTTGAATTTTTTGAGATAGAATTTTTAAAAAAAATAGACAATTGGTTAAAAAAATATTTTAAAATTATTTTTTACTCATGTCAACTATTACATCAAATTCTTTTTTTGTTACCGGCATAACTGAGAGTCGATTGCCTTTTTGAACGAGTCTCATATCTTTTAGTTCAGAATTATTTTTTATGTCTGATAGTGTTACTGGTTTCTTAAAAATATTTAATAGCTTGATATCAACCATAAACCAAACCGGGTTTTCCGGATTGCTTGATGGAAAGTAGTGCATGTCGTGCCGATCAAATTGTGTGTGATCGGCATAAGAGCCCTTAACAACCTCGCAGACGCCAACAACAGCGTTAGGATCAGTGTTGCTGTGATAAAATAGAACCCTGTCACCTTTCTTCATTTCATCTCGAATAAAATTTCTTGCCTGGTAATTTCTTACTCCATCCCAGTATGTAGTTTTATTTTTACTTTTTTCCAGATCATAAATTGAAAATGAAGAAGGCTCTGATTTTACAAGCCAATATTTTACCGCCATTTTGAATCTCAATTTATTTTTAAAGATGTGATTGATGCAAAGATAAATAAAATAGAGTTACTTTTAAATTGTCATTGTCAGTTGTCATTCCGAATTTATTTCGGAATCTTTCACAAATATTCTTAAGAGAAAATTATGTACAAATTTATAGCTGTAATATCAACACATTTTAGCATTAAAATTTTCATGAAAATTTAGTTAATTGATATTCGCATTTTACGTAAATATATTGCAGCAAGAAAAATTTAATTTAATATGAAATATGTGATAACATTTGTGTTGTTTTTTCTTGTTATTTCAATCCAGGCGCAAACTGAAAAAGGATTCGAAATAGCAAGATTAAAATACAACGGCGGAGGTGATTGGTATAATGGCCCATCTGAAGAAGTTAATTTACTTAATTTCATTAAATCTAATACAAACATAAATGTAAACCCTGTATACAAGTTTGTAGATATTTCCAGTGATGAAATTTTTTCTTATCCGTTTTTGTTTATGACCGGACACGGAAATGTACTATTTTCTCAGGAAGAAGTTGAAAGATTAAGAAAATATCTTGAGAATGGAGGATTTCTTTACATAGATGATGATTATGGTTTAGACAAACCGATGAGAAGGGAAATGAAAAAAGTTTTCCCCGACAAAGACTTTGTTGAACTGCCATTTAATTATGGAATGTATAGTGATCTTTATGAATTTAAATCAGGCCCGCCAAAGACTCATGAACATAACGGTAAGCCGCCGCAAGGTTTTGGAATTTTTATCGGAAAAAGGTTAGCTGTTTATTATACTTACGAATCAAATCCGAGCGATGGCTGGGATGATCCTGAAGTGCATAATGATCCTGAAAGTAAAAGACTTGAAGCGTTAAGATTTGGAGCGAACTTAGTAGTATGGGCACTTTCGAATTAAGTCAAAAGTCATAAGCCAAAAATCAAAAAATTAGATTTGATTATAATTTACTATTATGAAAGATTCGGTTTTTTATAAAGAAATAATTGAAAAGCTCGAAAAGCTTACAAAGAAGGAATATGCACTATTTTCTTCATTGGGAATTCAAGCTTCATTAATTATTGGCCTACTGACTTTCATTTGTTTTGCATTTTTTGAATTTGTATTTCATTTCTCTTCTGCTGTTCGAACAATTTTATTTTTAATTTTTTTACTTCTATCAATTGGCAGTTTTGTTTTTCTATTTATCATCCCTGTTCTGAAATATTTTAACATATTTCGTAAAACAAACTATTTAAATGTTGCCGGAAAAGTTGGAAATAGTTTTCCAATCATAAAGGATGATTTATTAAATGCTTTGCAGCTTGTTTCTATTTCAAACGGAAACAATTATTACTCTTTATCATTAATTGACGCAGCATTTAAAAATATATACCATAAAAGTAAAAGTATTCGCTTTGAATCGATTATAAATTTTAGCAAAGCTAAAAGCTTGCTTCTTTATTTGATTGGGATTGCATTATTTGTTTCAGGATTAGTTTTATTTGTTCCCGGGATTAGTTCCGCTTCAAATAGATTGGTTAACTTTAATAAGGAATTTATTCCACCGCCTAAATTTACATTTCAAGTGACACCCGGTAATTCAAAAATTACCAAGGGTGATGATCTATTGATAACTGTTAAAGTACAAGGAGCTAAGCTCAATAATATTTCTCTTGGAATAAAGTCCGAAGATCAGACAAATTTTGAAACGGAAAATTTAACTGCAGATTCAGCCGGCGATTTCAATTTTGAAGAGAAAGCAGTAAGAAATTCATTTAAATATTATGCCGAAGCAGAAAATATTAAAAGTGATGAATTTAAAATTGATGTAATTGATCATCCCATTATTAAAAACCTTGACGTAAAAGTTATTTCTCCGTCTTACTCAAAAATCGCTCCTGTTGTTTTAACAGATAATGGAAATATAAATGCTTTGGTTGGCAGCACAGTTGATTTTAAAATAAATTCAACAAAACCACTTAAAAATGCAGAGCTTCAATTTAGCGATTCAACAAAGCAAAAATTAATTATTGAAGGCACTGATGCTTCCGGGAAATTTATAGTTAAAAAAGATAATAACTATAAAATAATTTTGACCGATGAAAACGAGGATAACAATTTATACCCTATAACTTATAGCATCAAAGCATTATTAGATGCTTATCCAACCATTGATATTATTGAACCAAACAAAGATGTAACTTTGGCAAACGATAATAGGCTTCCTTTGTACTTAAAGGTTACGGACGATTACGGATTTACAAAGCTGCTTCTTAAATATCGACTTGCAGCCTCTAAATATGAACCACCACATAAAGAATTTAGTTCTATTGAAATTCCGATAAATAAAAATGATAAAGAAATAGATGTGAACTACATCTGGAATCTTTCGCAGATGAATTTAGCTGTGGATGATATTGTCGCTTATTATCTTGAAATTTTTGACAATGATATTATCAGCGGGCCGAAGTCAACAAAGTCACCTTCCTTTAATGTTCGTGTGCCTTCTCTTGATGAAATACTTGCTAAAGCGGATAATACTCAATCGCAGTCTGAAGATGATCTGAAAGAAATTTTAAAGCAGGCAAATGATCTTAAAAATAATTTTGAAAAGATAGATCAGGACTTAAAGAAAGATTCAAAAGAATTGACCTGGGAAGAAAAACAAAAAATCGAAAAGAGTTTAGATCAATTTCAAGATTTGCAAAAGAAAGCTGAAAAAGTAATCGAGCAAATGGCAAAAATGCAGCAGGATTTGCAGCAGAATAATCTACTTTCCAAAGAGACACTGGAAAAATATATGGAACTGCAAAACTTGATGAAAGAGCTTAACAGTGATGAGATGCAGAAACTTATGGATAAAATGCAGAGCCTGCTTCAAAAGCTTGACCGGAATCAAATGCAGCAATCGATGGAAAACATGAAACTAAATGAAGAAGCATTTCAAAAAAGTATCGAACGCACTTTGAATTTGTTAAAGAGAATTCAAATAGAGCAAAAGGTTGATGAACTGCTAAAGCGTAGTGAACAGATGACTAAAAAACAGGACGAGATTAAAAATGAGACAAAAGAAAATAATTTATCAAATCAAAGTGAAAAAGATAATCTAAGCCAAAAGCAGGATGAAATGTCAAAAGACCTTGACAAGTTTGATAAGGAACTGAAAAACCTTGAAGAGAAAATGAAATCTTTTGATGATATGCCTAAAGAAGATCTTGCTAAAATGATGGATGAATTTAAAAAGCAGCAGAACCAGCAAAAATCAAATGAAGCTTCTCAACAAATTCAGCAAGACCAAAAACAAATGGCTCAGCAGAACCAATCACAAGTAAGTCAAAATATGAAACAAATGGGTGAGTTAATGCAGCAGCTTCAACAGTCAATAAAGCAGCAAAGCCAAATGCAGACATTCACCGATATGATGAAGATGCTTAATAATTTGATTAGTCTTTCGAAAGACGAAGAGAATTTAAAAAAGAAATCTGAAAACCTTGATCCTTCTTCATCGTCTTTCGATGAAAATGCACAAAAGCAAGATGATATTTCCAGGAATCTTGATAGGCTTTTGCAGCAGATGTCTAACTTATCTCAAAAGACTTTCGCTATTACTCCTGAAATGGGTAAATCTTTGGGTGATGCTAAAAAGCAGATGAACCAATCAATTCAGTCAATGCAGAATAGAAACGGCAACATGGCTTCATTGAGTCAAGGTGAGGCAATGAAATCATTGAACGAAGCAGCAGCAATGATGAAAGGTTCAATGGAATCAATGATGCAAGGAGGCGGACAGGGCGGAATGATGTCGCTCTTACAGCAGCTTGGAAAATTATCGCAGCAGCAAATGCAGCTTAATAATTTAACTCAGCAGCTTCAAAAAGCATTACAGCAAGGACAACTTAGTATGCAGCAGCAGGCACAACTGCAAAGATTATCGCAACAGCAGGAATTAATTAGGAAATCTATTCAGAAGTTGAATGATGAAGCAAAAGAATCAGGTAAATCTAAAAGTATGGCAGCTAATCTAAACGAAGTTATGAAGAAGATGCAGGAAGTTGTAACTGATATGCAGACAGACAAGCTGGATGATCAATTGGTTCAAAAACAGGAAAGGATTTTATCAAAACTTCTTGATGCACAGCGCTCCATAAATGAAAGAGATTATGAAAAGAAAAGAGAATCAAATTCAGGTAAAGATATTGTTCGTCAGTCTCCGGCAGATTTAAATCTATCTTCGCAGCAAGAAAAAGATAAAATTAAGGACGAATTAAATAGAGCAATTAATGAAGGCTACACCCGGGATTACGAAGAATTAATTAGAAAATATTATGAAGCTTTACAAAAAGAAAATTCGGTTAATCAGTAAAATTTTGCAGTAAAATATATCATAACATTTCCGATTAGTACTATATTGATTCTATCATCGACATTATGATATTTGAACAATAAAATCAGTATTATTAAGATATAATCCTCATTATCATTTGTTCTTTTCTTAGCGTAAGAAAAGAACAAAAAGAAGCATGCACTGAAAAAGAAATTCTAAAATTATACTTTATATTAGAATTTCTATCTTACATATAAAGAAAAATAACTCAGTCGCTCCGCTCCTTCAAACAGATTTTTCTTTTTATGTTAACTTTATATTAACAAAAATATCTTTCAGTATAATTTCCGGGCGAATTTCTTTTTAGGTGCGAGTATGTAATCAGGTCATTCTCGTATAATCTTTTTAGCTTTTTTGATATTTGAATTTTGATTGTTGACTTTATTTATGTTTTTGACTTATTCTTAAGTTGAAGTAAGATGCTGCGTCTTTTCGAAAGAGAAAATAGGCAACTAATATAAAAAGTAAACTATGAATAATAACTTCGAGGATTGAATGGTAAAAACTAATTGCTATATGAAATATCAAATAGAAAACCAGCAGCCATCGTGCCCAATTAAAACTCTTGAGCATAAATATGCCTGAAATAAAGGCAAGCAGTCCAACCAATCCAATTAATGGAATTTCAAAAGGATTTGTTGATTCCGTTGAACTGAAAAATTGAAGTAAGGCATTTATCAGCCCAATACTTCCAACTAAAATAAATAGCCAGCTTATGAAAGTTATTGAACGCGGCCTTTTTTTCATTTATAAGTAGAGTTAACAGAATAAAATATATTTATCCGACCATATGATTGCAAAATGCGTCACAGCCGGATAACAAAAGTAAAGAAACAGCAAGCACGAGGTACAATACTTTATATTTCATTTTTTTACCCTTTCTTGGATTATGAATAATTTAGTTAATTATAAACATGAACTATCACAGCCTGAAAGAACAATTAAAGTAAGAATTAATATAGCGTAATAAATTATTTTATACCTTAACACTATACGCCTCATAATTTTTATTGGGTTGTTATGAAAATAGATTTCTACATGTTCAAAGTCAATAAAAATGTTTACTCTGAAAAAAAATTAAACCGGATCAATGTGGACAAAAACTTTTGAAATATCGGGTAATTTCATAATCTCAGTTCGAACTATTTCACCTATGTCATGCGAAATTGCAGTAGTCTCATCTTTATCAACTTCAATATGAATTTCTATATGAAATTTATTACCGACGTAAAATGATCTTAAATCATTCATGCCTTTTACCCCATTTACTTTTAAGGCTGTATTCGCAATTTCTAATATAATTTTTTCATCGGCAGCCCTGCCCATAAGATAGTTAATGTTTTCTTTGGCAATTTCATAACCGGATTTCATAATAACAAAAGCGATAAAAATTCCCACTATTCCGTCAAGGGAAGGATAACCAAATTCAATCCCTGCAACTCCAATCAATGAAAGAGATGAGGAAAGAACATCGTTCAAACTGTCAACTGCACTTGCTTTTAATCCCGGACTTTTAAATACTTTTCCAACTTTTGATTGGTAGCGCATTAAAATTAATTTAATAATTATTGTGAGCACCAATACTAAATAAACGGGAAGGGATATTTCAAGACTTGTGGGAGCCGAAATGCGTTTAATTGATTCTTTGATTATCTCTATTCCAACTATGGCAGAAAAAAGAGCAATTATAAAAACGGCAATCGGCTGGGCGGCATGATGTCCGAACTGATGTTCATCATCCGGCTTTTTTAAGGATACATGAACACTGTACATGATTGCTGCGGATGAGACAATATCCGTTAAGGAGTTAACTGCATCGGAAATAACGGCAATTGAATTCGACATAATTCCAATAAAACCTTTAATTAAAAAAAGGAAAATATTGGTTGCCAATGACAGCGTAGTAGCACGTTTTAATAATTTTGCCATGAATAAAAATAAGCGAGAATTGTTTTAAAAAAAATTGTTTGGGGAAGAAAAAATATTTGTAGATTCTTTTTTAAATATTAGGGGGATTATAATTATTAACCCAATTCCTTTAAGGAATTGGGTTTGTAGATTAAAAGTTATTGTCATCAATGAAACATTCAGTATCCGACAAGTTAAGACTAACATCATTATGTTGGCACAAGCACAGAGTAATATAACTATTCATCATTGCCGGTCACGAACCACTTCGTGACCGAACATATTTAATTCTATCATGTCATGAAATGCCTGTCCATCGGAGTTCATGACAGCCCGGGTACAAGCACAGAGTAATATAACTTAAATTCGATTTTTAAAAATTCCTAAATTTTTAATTTCACATTTATCAGCGATTCATTATCTTTATAAACAAAGTACGGAACAATTCATTCAATGATTAAACCAAAAGGGAGCTGCCGTGAAAGCATTAAAACTTCTTTCCATTTTTTCTCTCATCGTTCTTATTGTTGGCTGCGGGACTGGCAATAAAGTTACAATTACAAAATTTGATCCTCAAGGCAAAGTAGAAAATCTAACAACATTTAAAATTGAGTTTTCTGAAAACCTTGCACCTGCGGATGTACAGGATAAATGGCTGACCGATGAGTTCGTAACTTTTGAACCGAAAATAGAAGGAAAGTTTAAATGGGTTTCAGGAAATACTTTAATTTTTTCTCCCGATTATCCTTTACAGGCAATTCAAGATTACAAAGCCAAAGTAACAGATAAAGTTTTATTCAATACAAAATACTCTTCCGATTTTGATACCTACGAATTTCACACCCCGGACTTTGATGCTAACAAAGTTGAATTCTTTTGGACGCGAATTCCTAATCAAGATTACAAATTAAGTGTTCAGGCAAATTTATATTTCAATTATGCAGTTTCACCTGAGCAATTGAAAAATAATCTTGAAATAACAAGAGGCGGGGAAGAGGTAAAGGATTTCCAAGTTGTTTCCGATAAACCGTCAGAAGTGATGGCAATAAATTTAGGCGAAGTTAAACAGACGGATAGAGAGCAAAAACTTGAGATTAAAATTAAAAAAGGATTGATGTCTGTCATCGGTAAAAAACCATTACAAGACACTAGAGAATTTGAGCAAAATCTTCCTCCCATCACAAAACTTGCTATCACGTCTGTATCATCCGGCTTTGACGGAACGACCGGATGGATAGTGGTTTCAACTACGCAGACAGTAGATGACAAACAGGTTGCTGATTATGTCAAAATTACTCCTGAGAAAAAGCTTACTTTCACAGTGAATGAAAATCAATTTAGGATTGAAGGAGATTTTTCTGATGTTCAAACAGCGCACTTAAAAATCAGCAAAGGATTGCCTGGATTATACGGCGGACAGCTTGAGTTTGATTATGAACAGGATGTTGTTCTTGTAAATATAAATCCTTCAATAAATTTTACTGACAAAGCCGGCATTTACATGATGCTTTCAGGGCAGAAAAATTTAGAGGTGAATGCCGTAAATGAAACCGGTGCGGAAGTGGAAGTGCTTCAAGTATTTAAAAACAATCTTCTTTACTTTTTAAACAGCAACAGTTATAGATTTCGTCGTTACAACTATGATGATGAAGATTACTATTATGATGATTATTATAACAGCAACGGGGAATTTTATGTTAGTGATTACGGCAAAGAAATTTATACTGAAAAAATTAACCTTTCCAACAAGAAAAACTGGCTTCAAAAATTTACTGTCAATCTTAGCAAGGCTTTGAATCAGCAGCGAAAAGGAGTATTTGTAGTTAATGTTCATGCTACAAATGACAGATGGGAAAGAGATTCCAAGATGGTTGCGATTTCCGACCTTGGAATTATTTGTAAAAAATCTGAAGATGAATTAATGGTTTTTGTTAATTCTATTGCAACTACAGAACCTGTAAAAGATGTTCAGATAGAGATAATATCAACAAACAATCAAACAATTCTTTCCGGCAAAACTAATGACGAAGGAATTATAAAATTCACAGGAGTTAAAGCAAAGATTGAAGGATTTTATCCAAGACTAATAACAGCCGAAAAAGATAATGATTTCAATTACCTTGATTTAAATAATACAGAAATTGAAACTTCAAGGTTTGATGTAGGCGGGATTTATCAATATTCTGAAAATTATAATACGTTTATTTATTCAGAACGAAATCTTTACCGCACCGGGAGATAAAATTAATATTGTTGGAATAGTTCGGAATGATAAAATTAAAATTGTAAAAGATATTCCTATAATAGTAAAAGTAATTTCTCCAACCGGAAAAGTCTTTGATGAATTCAAAAAGACATTGAATGATGAAGGTTCATTCGAGCTTTCATTTGATATTCCTAGTTTTGCCCAAACCGGAAGATACAATGCTGAAGTTTATTCAGGCCCCAAACAATTAATTGGAACTTACGGTTTTAATGTTGAAGATTTTGTGCCTGATAAAATAAGGGTAAAAATTAAAACTGATAAAGAAAAAGTGCGGCCCGGCGAAATTGTTACTGCTAATTTAGAATCTGAATTTTTATTTGGAGCAAAAGCATCAGGACTAAAATATCAATCTGAAATTCAACTAAGATACAGGCCTTTTGTAAGTAAAAAATATCCTGCTTATGATTTCAGTTCATCAATTAAAAATTCAAGAATACAAGACATTCAAAGGGACGGCACTCTTGATGCGGATGGAAAGTCAACTATAATTGATACCATTCCTGACAAATTATCTTCCGGTGGATATTTTTATGGAAATATTTATGTAAGTGTTTTTGATTTAACCGGAAGAACCGTGAATCAGACTGCAAGCTTTAATGTTTATCCAAATGATTATTTTATCGGGACAAAATCAGAAGGATATTATTTCGGCACAAATGAAAAATTAAATTTTAAATTTGTTGCAGTGGATCAATACGATATCCCAATAAAAGATTTTAAAGCAACGGCTAAACTGGTAAGATATGAATGGCAGACTGTTTTAAAGAAAAACAGCTATGGACAATTTTATTATAACTCTGAAGAGAAAGAATATGATGAGTGGGAAAAACCGGTTGATATTTCCAGCGGGCCAAAAGATTTTTCATTTATTGTTTCCAAATCGGGGAGGTATCAATTAAGAATTTCAAAAGAAGGAAGTAAAGATTTTTATCGTACAAATTTTTATGCTTATGGCTGGGGAAGTTCAACTGCTTCATCTTTTTCTGTAAATAAAGAAGGCAAAGTTGATTTAGTTTTTGATAAAAAAGTTTATAACCCGGGAGACAAAGCAAAGATACTTTTAACTGCGCCATTCTCCGGTAAAGTTCTTTTAACAATTGAAAGAAACAATGTTTTAGAGTACCGTTATGTTAATATCGAAAACAAATCAACACAAGTTGAAATTGATGTTAATGAAGATTTTATGCCAAATGTTTATGTAACTGCAACGTTATTTAAGAAGCATACTCTTAAATAGCGGAACACCATTCTTTGTTGGTCATGGCTTTGCTTCAATGAAAGTAGAGAAGAGTGAATATCATCTGCCGGTTACGATAACTGCACCAGAAAAAATAAAACCTAATACAAAACAGCAAGTCAAAATTAAAACAAATGCTGAAAAGAATATTTATGTCACTCTTGCGGCAGTTGATGAAGGTATCTTGCAAATAAAAAATTATGAAACACCAGATCCTTATAAATACATGTATGCAAAACGGTCATTAAAAGTTGACAGTTATGATTTGTACAAACTGCTGCTGCCAGAAATCATTTCTCGCAATTCTTCAACCGGCGGTGACGGCGGTGCGGAAGAACAGGAGCAATTGAAAAAGAGATCCAATCCAGTTACAGCTAAAAGATTTAAATTACTTTCTTTCTGGAGCGGCATCGTTAAAACAAATAGTGATGGAATAGTGACTATTCCGCTGGATATTCCTCAATTTATCGGGGATATTAGATTAATGGTGGTTGCATTTTCCGGCCCAAGATTCGGCAGCGCTGAACAGCACATTAAAGTTGCAGATGATTTAATACTGCAGCCGGAGATGCCGCGGTTCTTATCTACGAACGATACTTTAAATTCTTCGGTTTCAATTATTAATACAACAGCGAATGAAGGAAATGTGGAGGTCAACGTAAAAGTTGAAGGGCCGTTAAAAATCGTTTCATTAAATAAACAATCGGTTACAATTCCGGGTAACTCGACCGGCAGAGTACATTTTAAAATATGCAGCAATGAAAAAGTCGGAGTAGGGAAAATTATTTTTGAAACTTCCGGAATAGCAAAAGTAAAAGATGAAACAGAAATCGGTGTTCGTCCAATATCTCCTTACTTTGTTGAAAGCGGGTCGGGAAATATTAAAGCAGGTGAGACGATTAATGTTGAAATGCCCAAAGATTATGTCGATGGAACGCAAGAAGCTTCGGTGACAATTAGCAAATTCCCGGCAATAAAATTTGCTAAACATTTAAAATATTTGGTTGGATATCCTTACGGATGTATAGAACAAACTGTTTCAAAGCTTTTCCCTCAATTATATTTTGAAGACCTCGCAAAATTGGTTGCACGCGATTTGTATAGAACGAACAACCCGGTTTATTTTGTTAATGAAGGGATTAAGAAAATCGAATCAATGCAGTTGTATGATGGATCTATTGCATACTGGCAGGGCGGCAATTATACCAATGATTGGGGAAGCGTTTATGCAGCACACTTTTTAATTGAAGCAAGAAAAGCAAGATTTAATGTCTCGGAGAGTGTGCTTTCAAAATTACTAAATTATATTGCAAAGCTTAGTAAGTCTAACGGCACTTACGATTATACGATTTACTCAAATAACAAAAGAACTGTTGTTAAAATTGCCAAGAAAGAAATTTTATATGCATTGTACGTTTTAGCGTTAGCAGATAAGGGTGATATCGCCACAATGAATTATTACAAAGCCCGTCCGCATTTACTAACTAATGATACAAAATATCTGCTAGCGGGAGGTTATGCATTGATGGGACAATGGAATACTTATTATGAAATGATGCCAAAAACTTTTATACCTGAAAAAACCTTAAGGTTAACAGGCGGATGTTTTGATTCTGAAATAAGAGCAAATGCAATTATGCTGAATGTACTTTTGGAAGTTCAGCCTGCAAGTGAACAGATTCCATATATTATTAAATATTTAACTGATCATGCTAACGAGATTTATTCAACTCAAGATCGGTCATTTACTTTTCTTGCTTTGGGTAAAGCTGCCAGTATAAATTCAAACAGTAATGTTAATGTCAATATTATTTCAAACGGGAAGACAATAAATACATTTGATGGGAAAGATATTACGGCAAAGATTCCAAATTCAAATAAAGCTCAGGTTTCGTTAAATGCTTCCGGTAGTGGAGAAGTTTATTATTTCTGGAATACCAATGGCATAAAGCTCAATCAAAAAGTTAAAGAAGAAGATTCAAACATGCGTGTAAGAAGAGCATATTATGATTATAGAACCGGGGCTCCAATTTTAAGTGGGGTTTTTGATCAAGGACAGTTAATTGTATGTAAAATTTCTTTAACCGGATTGGAAAGATCAGCAGAGAATATCGTAATTACAGATATGATTCCAGCCGGATTTGAAATTGAGAACCCAAGACTTTCAGCGTCAACAAAATTGAATTGGCAGCCGAAGAATCCTTTGTACATTCAATATATGGATATTCGTGATGACCGATTGCTTTTATTCACAACTTTGTACAGTAACCAGACGAAAGAATTTTATTACATGCTTAGAGTTGTAAGCAAAGGAACTTTTCAATTGCCAGTAATTGGTGCCGACGCAATGTATGATCCGGAATATCATTCATATAATGGTGCTGGAGTTGTTAAAGTTGTTGAGAAATAATTTTGTAATCCCGGAAAATTACCGTCAGTTTTAACTGACGGATTATGAATTCACAATTTAAGTGATTGGCTTTAGCCACATTGGATGGGGCTAAAGCCTTTATAAATAGAGATTAACTTTTCCGTCAACTGAAGTTGACGGCAATAGAATAAAATGTTTTTAAAAAAATTAAAAAAGTTTTTAGATTCGAAATACCTATCAGGTGCAATTTATTTTTTATTGTTCCTGCTGCTTATTGATGCGTTGTTTCCCTTGCCTCCTACAAAACAATATTCAAAAGTAGTGCTTGCTAAAAATGGAACCATGCTTTCTGCATTTCTAACTCCGGACGATAAATGGAGAATGGAAACAAAGCTAAATGAAGTCTCACCTGATTTAATTCACGCAATAATTTCAAAAGAAGATTCATGGTTTTATTGGCACTTTGGTGTGAACCCTGTTTCAGTTATTCAAGCATTATTTTCAAATATAAAATCAGGCCATGTTGTATCCGGTGCTTCCACTATTTCAATGCAGGTGATTAGAATTTTAGAACCGGGTAAAAGAACCTATCTAAATAAGTTTGAAGAAATGCTGCGGGCAATTCAACTTGAATTTCATTACAGCAAAAAAGAAATTCTACAAATTTATCTAAGCCATCTCCCTTTCGGTGGGAATATCGAAGGAGTAAAATCAGCTGCTTATGTTTATTTTAACCGGCCTCCTTCAAAACTTAGTTTGGCGCAATCAATAATGCTAGCTGAGATTCCGAATGACCCAAACAGATACCGTTTGGATAAAAATGTTTCCGCTGCACGTAAAGCCAGAAACTTTCGCATTAAGGAATTTATTAAGGATAATGTTTTTCCTAAAAAATATTTGGAAGATGCTTTAAATGAACCGTTAACCGCAAACAGATATGATGTGCCTTTCCTGGCTCCACATTTCAGCAACTATATTAATCAAAATTTTAAGGGCAATAAAATACAAACAACTTTAGATTTAGAAGTTCAGCAGAAAGCAGAGAATCTGCTTTACAACTATGTTAACAGAGTTAAATCAAATGGAGTAACAAATGGAGCGGTTTTGATTATTGATAACAAAACTCATTCGGCTGCTGCATACTGCGGCTCTTCAGATTATTACAATATTAAAACAGATGGACAGGTAAACGGTGTTATTGCTGTTCGTTCCCCGGGATCAACTTTAAAGCCTGCACTATATGCACATGCTTTTGATCAAGGTTCATTAACCCCGCAAATGAAGCTGCTGGACATTCCAACTGACTTCCATGGATATGAACCTGAAAATTATGATTTGCAATTTCACGGCGATATAACTGCAGAAAAAGCATTGCTTTGGTCGTTAAATGTTCCGGCAGTCAGATTACTCGATAACATTGGTTTAAAAGAATTTATCAATCTTCTAATTAATAGCAACTTTGAAGAAATAAAAAATCAAAAAGATATTTTAGGTTTGTCGACTATTCTTGGGGGCTGCGGAGTTACGTTGGAAGAATTAACCACTATGTATTCTTGTTTCGCATGTAATGGTAAGCTTCACAGATTAAATTACATTTTATCAGATGTAAAAAATCATAAATCGAAAAAGATTTTTTCTTCTGAGGCGTCATATTTAATTGCTGATATTTTATCAAATAATTATCGTCCTGATTTCTCAAATGATATGGTAAATAAATCTACTTTGCCCCGCATTGCCTGGAAGACAGGAACTTCTTATGGAAAAAGAGATGCATGGGCTGTCGGCTTTAATCCAAGATATACAATCGGGGTTTGGATGGGCAACTTTGACGGTAAAGGTTCGCCGGAACTTTCGGGAGCCAATATGGCTGTGCCATTACTTTTTGATTTATATAATTCGATAGACAATGATTCAAAAAAAGAATGGTTCAAAAAGCCGGATAATATACTAACAAGAAAAGTATGTGCTGAAACCGGGCTGCTGCCTTCAAAATTCTGTAAACATTTTGTTGAAGATGAATACATAAAAAATATTTCACACAATAAAGTATGCGGATTATACAAAGAAATTTATGTGAATGACTCTGAAACAATGGAATATTGTCCTGACTGTATGCCTTCAACAAATGTAAAGAAAAAAGCTTTCCCGATTTATGATTCAGGACTAAGATTATGGTATGATCAAAATAATATTGCATATTTAAAAATTCCTCCACACAATCCAGTATGTCAAAAAAGATTTACCAGTAAAGGTTTAAAAATAATTTCACCCACAAAAGATTATGAGTATTACATTGAAGAAAAATCCGGCGAAGGAATTTTGTTGCAAGCAGTTTCCGAATCCGGTTCTTCAAAACAGTATTGGTATGTTAACAATAGATATTTCAAAACTTCCAGGCCCGGGCAAAATGTTTTTTACAAACCAGGAAAAGGCAAAATAAAAATCTCATGTATCGATGATAAAGGCAGAGAAGCAGATGTGACAATTACTGTGATATATTTTTAGCTGCTCAATTAATTTTCCCTAAATTGATTTAATATTAAAAACATCATATTTTCATATCGTAAATATTTAAGAAAAAATTACAATTTCTATAAAAATTCAAGTATTTTTGAGGAGAAGAAAAATTAAAGCTAAAGCTTTACGCAGCGAGAAAAAGACAACATTAAACAGCGAATTAAAATTGAAGAACTCGCTGATTGATGAATACAAGAAAAAGTTAAAAGCAATATACGAAACAGACGAAGATTTTATTTTTGAACTTAATGCAAACGGAATTTTTCTTTCAACCAGTGAATACGGCCCTACTTTATTAGAATATGTTGCCGAAGAATTAATTGGAAAACATTTTTTTGAAATTGTTTCTCCAAAAGATAAAAAAATCACTGCTAGCGCATTTCAAAAAATATTGAGTTCAGATAGACTGGTGTCCTTTAACGCTGTTGCAATAAGCAAATTCGGGAAAGAAATCCATTTTGAGTTTAACTGCAAGGGATTATTTCTTGAGAATAAATTATTAGGTATGATAGGCATCGGTAAAAATTTAAATCCAATTAAAATATATGAAGAAAGAAATTCATGTTTAAATGAAAAGCTTGATGAAGCAAATAGATTACTATCAATTGAAAGAAGCAGATCAAGGCAAAAGAAAGCTTTGCTTGAGGAATTGAACAGATTGAAAAACGAATTTATATCAAATGTTTCTCATGAGCTTCGTACACCGTTAGCATCTATAATTGGATTTTCTGAAACAATTTCTACTGATCCGGAAATGACTTCTGAAATGAGAAGCGAATTTAACAGTGTAATTTTGAAAGAAGGAAAAAGGCTTGCTCACTTAATCAATGATGTGCTTGATATAACAAAAGTAGAAGGGAATTTAGTTGAACTTTATAGGAGCGAATTTGACGTATTAAAATTGTTATTAGATGTTGTTGATTCTAAATTTGAAGTTTTACAAGCAAACAATGTTATATTAACCACAGAGGCACCGGACGAAGCAATTATCATAAATGCTGATGCACAAAAAATCGAACAAGTGTTTAATGCTCTTCTTGATAATGCCATAAAGTTTACAAAAAAGAACGGAAGAATAAGTATATTTGTACAGAATCTTTATAAAGAAGTTGAAATAATAATAAGCGACACAGGTATTGGAATTCCTGAAGAAGACGTGCCGCATATATTTGAAAAGTTTTATAGGGCAAGCCGTCCAGGGGCAGAAATTGCCGGGACAGGTTTGGGATTGGTTTTTGTAAAACATATTTTAGATATGCATAAAGGATTTATTAAAATTGAGAGCAAACTGGATCATGGAACTACTTGTTTAGTGAAACTCCCTAAACTTCAAAAGTTTAACAAATTTAAGGATAGTAAGTGAGTAAATTAATTTTCATAGTAGATGACGAACTTGCTATATCAAAGCTGCTTACATATTGGGTAAAAGATAAGTGGCAATATGATGTAGAAGTCTTTTCAAACAGTGAAGATGCTTTGAAAAAGCTTAACATGAAACCGGATTTAATACTGCTCGATATAATGCTGCCGGGTTTAAACGGCCTTGAAGCACTTAAGAGAATTAAAGCAACAGACGAGAACTTGCCTGTTATTATGCTTTCTGCACAGGGAAGTGTTGAAGTTGCTGTTGAGTCTATTCGTTATGGAGCTTTTGATTATTTCCCGAAGCCAATTGAAATTCAGAAACTTGAACCCGCTATAAAAAATGCCATAAAAAGTTATGACCTTAGCAGGGAACTTGAAAACTTGAAAGAAAATGTTAAAAGGGAATACAGCTTTGATAATATAATTTCCTCTGATGGAAAAATGCAGGAAGTTTTTAAATTAGTTACCAAAGTTTTGAATAATGATATTACTGTTTTAATAAACGGTGAAAGCGGTACGGGTAAAGAATTAATTGCCAGAGCCATCCACTATAACGGAAGAAGAAAGGACAAACCTTTTATTGTTGTTAACTGTGCTTCTATTCCAAGAGAACTATTAGAGAGTGAATTATTTGGGCATGAGAAAGGTTCATTTACCGGTGCTCATCAGCGTAAAATTGGAAAATTCGAATTAGCTAATGGCGGTACTTTATTTTTAGATGAAGTTGGCGAACTTGAAATGCTTTTGCAGGCTAAGCTGCTTCGTGTTATTCAGCAGAAAGAATTTGAAAGAGTAGGCGGGACAGAATTAATTAAATCCGATGTAAGGATTATTTCGGCTACCAATAGGGATTTAAAGTTAGCTGTAGAACAAAAAGAATTCCGGGAAGATTTATATTATAGGTTAAATTCATTCCCTATTTTCATCCCACCATTGCGGCAAAGAAGAGGGGATGTATTAGTTTTGGTTTATCATTTTATTGATACCTTTAATAAAAAGCTGGATAAAAATATAAAAGGTTTTTCAAAGAAAGCTTTGCAGCTTATTTACGATTATACCTGGCCTGGAAATATTAGGGAAATGGAAAATACAATTGAAAGATGTCTAATAATAACGGAAAGTGATGTTATTGATGTGGATGACCTTCCTCCGCACTTAAAGTCTGGGGATTTTTCTACGATAATAGATACGGGAGTTCCTTTGTTTAGTGATGATAACATAATCCCCTTTGAAAAGCTTAAAGAGGAAGCGATTAGGCATGCTCTGGAAGTTACTAACGGAAATATAGTTGAAGCGGCCAAAAAGCTTCAGTTAGGGAGAGCCACTATTTACAGATTAATGGACAAATATAAAATTGAAAATAGATCGTCGGAATAAAAATATTAACTTAAATATTAGGTGAATCTAAATGGAATGCACAAAAGAAAAAGTAGGGGAAATTACATATATTCAAGTGAATATTGTTAGAGCTACACTTTCGGAAGCCGAAGAATTTAAAAATCTTTTAATTGATTCTATCGATGAAGGTAACATGAAAATTGTTGTGGATTTATCCGCATGCGAATTTATTGATTCTACGTTCCTGGGGACGTTGGTTGTAGCTTTAAAGAAGTTAACAACTTTAGGCGGCGATCTAAGGTTAGTCGGTTTTCAGCCGGCGGTTCATTCTATGTTTGAGCTTACTCGTATGTATAGAGTTTTTGAATCATTTAAGTCAAAGGAAGAAGCAATAAAAAGTTTTTCCTGAATATCAATCAAATGGCATTTTAACTTGCCGTTTAATTTTTTCGAATGAAATAGAGTTCTGCCCTGAATATGTTTAATGAAGAAAAAAAATCCATTCTTGTGATAGACGATGATTCAATAATTAGAAAGTTACTTGGTCATCACCTCAAAAATAATCATTATCAGGTATTCGATGCATCAAATGCTGAAGAAGGGTTTCAGCATTTAAGAGATCAAAAAATTGATTTGGTTTTGTGCGATGTAAGTATGGAAGAAATGGATGGTTTTACATTTTGCCAGAAAGTTAGGGAGAATGAAAACCATAGGGTTTTGCCTTTCGTTTTTGTAACCGCTAAAACCAGCCTCGAAGACAAATCAAAAGCACTTGAATCCGGCGGTGATGATATAATAACAAAGCCGTTTGATGTAGATGAACTTCTCTTAAAAGTTCAGGCGTTATTACGTAAAGCAGATATTTATAAAGTTTACGGTGTAAAGAAAAATCTTGAACAATCCTTCACCCAAAGTGTACCAAAAGTTTTATTGGTTGACGACGATTTATCTCTTTCTAAACTTTTTCAATATAATTTGAAGAAAGAAGGATTAGAATGTGAAACAGCTCCCGGTGTAAAAGAAGCATTTGAAAAAATAAAATCAAATGTTCCCGATATAATTGTTTCTGATATAATGATGCCTGAAATAGATGGATTTAAATTCCGTCAAATGCTGCTTGAAAATTCTGAATTGAAATCTATACCGTTTATTTTCCTTTCTGCAAAGGGAGAAGAAAAAGATATACTTGATGGTTATGATCTTGGTATTAATGATTATATAGTTAAAACAGCAGGGCCTAGGGTTTTGGTTGCTAAAGTAAATACAATTTTAAAATCATTGAATAAAGAAAGACAAAAAGTTGTTTCGGAATTACATCAAGCAGCAGATTCATTAAGAGCAAAAGTTGTTCCTGATAAAAGCCCGCAGGTAGAAGGATTTCAGATTAATCATTGGCACCAGCCGTATCAAGGAATTCCCGGCGGAGATTTTCTTGATTATTATACTTTAGACGAAAACCGCATAGCTGTGATCTTAGGCGATGTAATGGGTAAAAAATGGGGAGCCTGGTATTTCGCTTTTGCTTATGCCAGTTATGTTCGAAGTGCTATGAGAGTTGTACTTCAAACCGACAAAGAACATTCACCGGAAGAAATACTTCAGCAGGTAAACAAGTCTGTTTATGATGATGCGAAAGTATCTGAGGTATTTTCGACTTTATCTGTAGTTGTAATTAATACAAAAGAAAGAAGCCTCCAATATACCGGCGCCGGTGATTTACCTTTGCTTTTTAAAAACAGCATTACAGGCGAAGTTAAAAGTATTAAATCACAGGGCCTTTTATTGGGATTTGCTGAATCCGGTAATTATACTTCTGTAAAAATTGATTTGAACCCAAATGATTTAATAATTATGATTACAGATGGGATAATCGAATCAAGAAATAGTGAAGGGGAACAATTCGGAAGCTCAAAGCTGAACCAAGTATTAACAAATACTTCTACTGATAATAATCCTCTAGAGAAAATTAAAGAAGAGTTTTTCAAATTTACAGACGGCAAGTTTGAAGACGATATTAGCTTAATTACAATAAAAGCTTTATAGTATCTTATCAATTCTTAATTAACACAGCATAAACCCAATTTCTAAAAAAAAATTGGGTTTATCGAAAAGGCGTAAATCAACATTTAACTATTAACAAAACTGTAGCTTAATTTTTATTCAACACTTTCCTGTAATTTCTCAGTCCTATCCGCAAGCTTTATCTGTTCAATCAATTCATCCATATCGCCTTCCATAATATTTGAAAGGTTGTAAAGCGTTAAGCCAATCCTATGATCCGTAACTCTATTTTGAGGAAAATTGTAAGTTCTGATTTTATCACTGCGATCACCGCTGCCAACCATGCTTTTTCTTTGTGCTGATATTTCAGCAGATTGCTCTTTCAATTTCATATCGTACAAACGGGCACGCAAAACCTTCATTGCTTTTTGCCTGTTCTTCAATTGCGATCTTTCATCCTGGCATTGAACTACTAGCCCGGTAGGAAGGTGAGTGATTCTAACTGCCGTTTCAACCTTGTTTACGTTTTGTCCGCCGGCTCCGCCTGATCTGAAAATATCAATTCGCAATTCAGTTGGATTAATATCGATTTGAACATCTTCTGCTTCCGGTAAAACAGCGACAGATGCTGCAGAGGTATGTACTCTTCCATTCGCTTCAGTAGCCGGCACTCTTTGAACTCGGTGAACTCCGCTTTCAAATTTTAAACTACCATAAACACCATTTCCATTTATTGAAAACACTGCTTCTTTTATTCCACCTAAGCCGGTATCGCTGATATCAATTATTTCAAATTTCCAACCTTTTATTTCAGTGTAACGAGTGTACATTCTGAAAAGATCATCCGCAAAAAGCGCTGCCTCTTCTCCGCCTGTTCCGGCACGGATTTCCATAATTATATCTTTATTGTCATTTGGATCTTTGGGAAGCAAAAGAATTTTTATTTCTTCTTCCAGCTTTAACTTTTTTTCTTCTAGCTCATCAAGTTCTGATTCTGCAAGGCTAACTAATTCTTTATCACCGCCGAGTTCAATTATCTCTTTGTTTCCATCGATATTTTTTATGACTTCCGAAAAATCATCGTAAGCACGTATTATTTCTGTAAGTTCGCTTCTTTCACGGCTGAGAGTAACTACCTTATCTCTTTCAGATAAAACATCAGGATCAGAAAGCTGCTGATTTATCTGATCAAACTTATTTTTTATTTTTTTGAGCTTTTCTAATAATTCCATTGCCGATTATTTTTTTATTCAATTACTTGCAAATATAAGAAAGATGATAGATTTTAACTAAGCAAGAATTTTTCAAAAAAGGGTGCAATAATGCAATATAATAAAGTGCCAACTACAGTCCCGGAGATGTTAAAGATTACATTGATAATTTGGATTGCTTTATTATTAGGACAAATATTTTTTTTAATAGTTTGTCTTTTCTTAACTTATCTTTCTAAGATGGAAGTTCATTCTTCATTGCAAAATATATTTTTGACTGTGGGGATTTTTATTCCTATGATTTTAATTTTTATATCCTTAAAAATATTTGATCAGCGAATGATAAACATTGATAAATCCAAAAGCCTTTTTGAAAAACTAATTGAATATAGAACAACATCAATAATCAGATGGGCATTAATAGAAAGCTGTGTATTTTTGAATTTAGTGTTTTTTCTGGCTGCAGGGAATCAATATAATTTATTAATAGGAATTTTAATACTTGGTTATTTCGCTTTTAATGCACCAACAAAAAATAAAATCAGCTCTGCATTACAACTGGAGCAAAAGGAAACAGATACTCTTTATTCAAAATAAATTTTAAATATTAAAAGGCTGATTAAAAGCTTAATCAAAATACAAATCGATTTTGCCGAAATGTAATTTTGATTTAACCAAACTAACTAATTTATTTTAACATCAAATCTTTTGATAAACATCCTGCTTTTATATCAGCCTCAAAATTAATTTGATTAAATCTTCGAATTCATTAACCCGGAGTTGTTAATTACAAATTTCCTTATTTATGCATCACAAAATAATTATTTCATCAAGATCATTTTCCTTGAAAAGGTCTGTCCGCTGCCGTTGAGAGCTCATAAATATAGACTCCACTTGCTAATCCTCCGCCAAGAGAAGATGCCTTGAAGTTAATTTTATAGTCGCCCGCATCTTTGACTTCATTTAACAATACGGCAATTTCCTTTCCCAAAATATTATAAACTTTCAAAGTGACATTGGTTCTTTCAGCTATTTGAAAGTTAATTACTGTAGATGGGTTGAAAGGATTTGGGTAATTTTGACTTAAAGAAAATGTTAATGGTTTTTCATTTATTTGTACTTGTACAATTCGGTGAATATTCAAATGTACCATCAAAATCTATTTGTTTAAGGCGGTAATAATAAATTCCATTAACTAAGTTTTTATCAGCAAATTGATATGATTGTGCTTCTGTTGAAGATCCCTTTCCCTGCCATAAAACCAATCTTTGAAAAATCATTTTTCCATTCTGAACTTCTCTCAATGTCAAATCCGGAATTATTTATTTCTGTAGCAGTTCTCCAAATTAAGTTCACATTTTTCCCGAAACAGAAGCTGAGAAAGAAGTTAATTCTACAGGCACATTACCGCTTGTGATATTTGAAAATAGCACTTGCCCTCTAATTTCACCACCGGGATAATTAGTAGTATGTACATTTAAGTATAAATTATTTTTCAGAAGTTCAGTAATCATATTATCGGTAAATCCGGTCCAGCTTCCGGTGGAGGTGCTGTCAGTAAATGTAATAGGATGAACAACTCCGCCGCTAGTACCAACCGGGGCATTATGAAAATGAGCAGCAGTAAGATTGCTTGATAAACCGGCAACGGTAAGACTATGATTTATTTCAGTTCCGTTATTATCAAGAACAACCCAGCCTGTACCGGAAGCATTAGTTGTAACCGGGGTGGGAGTAACTTGATTACCGTCAAGAGAAACAGTAAACCCGGTGCCGCTTACCGGAAGCAGTTGTCCTCTGATCTCGCCACTAGGGTGAGCCATGGAATGGACATTAAGATAAAGTCCGCCTTTAAGAAGCTTAGCAACAATGGTATCTGGAATATTATCCCAGGTACCGGAAGCAGTATTCCCGTTAAAAGAAGAAGTAATAGGAAAAACAACCCCTCCGGAAACACCGGCAGCGCCAATATGAAAATGAGAAGCAGTAAAATTGCTGTCAAGTTGAGCATAAGTAACTTGATAAGAAAGAGAAGTCAAGTCAGTACTAAGTACAGCCCATGCAGTTCCGGTTCCATTTGTTGTTACCGGCGTTGGGGCTTCTTGAGTCCCATCTAAATTTGCACTAAGCATAATATCGCTTCGGAGGATAACTTGTCCTCGAATTTCACCACCGGGATTATTAGTCGTATGTACATTTAAGTATAAATTATTCTTCAGAAGTTCAGTAATCATATTATCAGAAAATCCAGCCCAGCTTCCGGTGGAAGTGCTATCATTAAAAGTAATCGGATGAACAACTCCGCCGCTTGTACCAGCCGGGGCGTTATGAAAATGAGCAGCAGTAAGATTACTTGATAAACCGGCAACGGTAAGGCTATGATTTATTTCAGTTCCGTTATTATCAAGAACAACCCAGCCGGTACCGGAAGCATTAGTTGTAACAGGAGTAGGAGTAACTTGATCGCCATCGAGAGAAACAGTGAACCCGGTGCCGCTTACCGGAAGCAGTTGTCCTCTGATCTCGCCACTAGGGTGAGCCATGGAATGGACATTAAGATAAAGTCCGCCTTTAAGAAGCTTAGCAACAATGGTATCTGGAATATTATCCCAGGTACCGGAAGCAGTATTCCCGTTAAAAGAAGAAGTAATAGGAAAAACAACCCCTCCGGAAACACCGGCAGCGCCAATATGAAAATGAGAAGCAGTAAAATTGCTGTCAAGTTGAGCATAAGTAACTTGATAAGAAAGAGAAGTCAAGTCAGCACTAAGTACAGCCCATGCAGTTCCGGTTCCATTTGTTGTTACCGGCGTTGGGGCTTCTTGAGAACCATCTAGGACTGCAGTAAACATAATTTGAGAAAAAATTGGAGAGCAAAAAGAAAAAAGGGAAATAAGGAAATAGAAAAAATACTTATACATAGCGCCTCCTTTAACTGTTGATGTTTTTGCAATATTTTCTATTGCATTTAATTTGTGTGGTTTAGTTTGGTTTTAATATAGTACAACAAATTTGAAAAAGGTGACATTTTATTAAATTATTCCTTTAGAAAAATGAATTTGTGTCCAAATTCACTCTCTTTTATTAGGAAAATCGGGCATTTTTTTAATTCAGAGATTAATTAAAAAAATGATAAAGGAATATTTTATATTTTACTTTTTAAAAAGTAATATTATGAAGACTTTACTAGTTATAATTTTAGTTGTTGTTGAAATGACAAATATTTCAAACTCTCAAACGAATTCTTTTAAATTAAAATTGGATTCATTATTCTCAAAATATGATATACCGAATCCCGGGGCAGCGGTGGAGGTAATTTCACATGGTAAAGTGATTTTTCAAAAAGGATATGGCTATGCAAATCTTGAAGAAAAAATACCAATAAACTCTCAATACTAATTTTAGATTAGCTTCTGTCACGAAACAATTTACTGCAACTGCAATTCTTGCTATTAATTGAAAGAGGGAAATTAAATTTTGATAATAAGCTGACAGATATCTTTACCGGATTTCCTAAATATGGTGAAAAAATTACGATTAAAAATTTACTTAACCATACTTCCGGGTTAATAGACTACGAAGATTTAATTCCAGATACAGCTACAATTCAGGTAACGGACCACGATGTTTTAGAAAGCATGATGAAACGGGATTCAACTTATTTTGAACCGGGAATAAAATGGCAATACAGCAATACCGGTTATGCATTGCTTTCATTAATCGTTGAAAAAATTTCAGGAGAATCTTTTCCAAAGTTTTTAGAAGATAACATTTTCAAACCTTTAGATATGAATTCAACTGTTGCCCATGTTGAAGGTAAATGATGTTATTGAAAATAGGGCTTATGGATATGACAGCACAGAATAGGCCTGTCTACCGATCAGGTAGGCTGGATTAGGCATGATCAAAGCATTACCAGTGCAGTGTTAGGTGATGGTGGAATTTATTCAAACCTTGAAGATATGTTTAAATGGGACCAAGCTTTATATCAATATAAAATCCTTGATAAAGAATATAGAATTGCTTCGATGACTAGAGGAGAATTAAATAATGGAGAGCCCATAGATTATGGATATGGCTGGCGTTTAACTACATACATGAATAATGAAATTGTTTATCACACCGGAAGCACTCAAGGTTTTAGGAATATAATTTATAAAATTCCTTCTAAAGAATTCGCAGTAATAATCTTAACAAATAGAAATTCGGCAGGGGAATTTGTTACTAAAGGTTTGGCTGAAAAAGTTGTTGATATTTTTAGGGAATATTTAAAGTAATTTTTACTTCAACAAAATAAATTTTTTAGTCTCAGAATAATTCCCAACACTCAGAGTATACAAATAAACTCCGCTAGGAAGTCCTTCAGCATTAAATAACACTTTGTAATTCCCTGGCTCTTTAACCTCATCAAAAATGGTTCGCATTTCTTTTCCGAGTATATCATAAACTTTTAAAAGAACAAGTGAATTATTTTCCGTACCTGGTGGGATCGAAAACTCTATTGTAGTAGTAGGATTAAAAGGATTTGGATAATTTTGTTTTAATTCAAAATTAGATGGAGAATTATTTTTTGCAGATTCTACTCCTGTTGTATTTCTATTTTCATATTTGTAAATAGTTTCCCCCATAGCATAAGCAACTGAGTCATTAACCTTCCTTATTCTATTAACTCTTGCACCGAAATGAGCATCATGCCAGCTGTCTCCTCCGTCAGTAGTTTCGTAAGTGGGGTAGTTTGTATTTCCTCCTGCCCAGCCAACCGAATCATTTATAAAACCTATTCCTTGAATGTAATATCTGAAAGGAGTAAAAAATTTTTCTTTCCAGGTTTTTCCTCCATCAGTTGTTTTAACAATATTTACAACAGTCCCGGTATCACGCTGAAGAGAAACGTAGCCTGTCATTTTACTTGGGAAATTAATTTTCCAGCACCATTCCCCAAGTTGTGAAGATGTAAAAACATTTTGCCAGGTTTCTCCTCCATCTTCAGTGTGTAAAATGATTCCGTGTGAGCTTTCGTTTAATGGCCCGTTTCCTCCCACTGCAAAACCCGAATCAGGCGATGTAAAATAAATGTCCATTAAATCCATTGCATAATTACTCATGCTTTTTGTATGCCAGGTTTTTCCTTTATCAGTACTTTTTAAAAAAGAAACGGGGCCTCTAACTCTACCTATGCCTACGATTAAGGAATCATTTACAACGTTTAAACCACAAATTCCTCTTGGCTTAGTGCCGATGAAGTTATTTATTGGAACCCATGTTCCTCCTCCATTTGTAGTTCTATAGATCAAGTTTGTATCTGTTTGCCCACCGAATTCATTTGTACCGAGGTTGCATGCAACACCTGTTAACGAATCTAAAAAACCAATTGATCTAAAGTAAATCGTGCTCTTATCGAATTGTTTTATCCACGAATGTCCGCCGTCATTAGTTTTCCAAATTTGGCCTCTTCCAACAACCCAGCCAAGATTTTCATTTATAAAGAAACCGTCATCATGTCTTGAGTTCACAGGAGCAGAGGGTAGTGCTTCCCAATTTGGTTGTGAATAATTATTGCTGATTAAAAATATTGCAATGAAACTTATTTGAATAAATAATTTTTTCAATAATGTTCCTTTTTAATTATTTAAATTAACCATCCATGCCTGCCTTAATTGAAGCTGTTCAGGAGTGGCATCTTTATTTACTTCAAACACATGTTTTATTGGTTTAGGTTTTAAATGCAAAGTGTCACTAATTTCTTCATCACCTCTCGTTACAGTAATAGTGTATTCATCTCCTACTTTCATTTCATATATTTTTTTGAAAATACTGAAATAATTATTTGTATTTACCTCTTGACCATTAATCTTATATATTACATCACCAGCTTTTAGTTTTTCTCCATCAGGCCTGGAAATTTGTAAATAATTTTTCCCAACAAAAAAGCTTAAATCCATAAAAGCATCTGAACTATCAACAACTTTCTCTTTAAAATAATTAATCCCCAGCTTATTAAAATATTCTTTTACTGGAAGCTTCTTTGTTCCTTCAATATAGTCCTTAAAAAAATCATTTATTTCAGGATAAGTTTCATCAGTAAAATGTTGAAAGAAATTTTCTTCACTGAATGGATGATTTGGCCCGTATTCTTTTGCAAGATGATTAATTACTTCTCTTAGTCCCATCTTTCCATGAGATAATTCAAGCAATCTAATATCAAGCAGAGCTGCAACAACAGCACCTTTTTCATATACATTATAATACTGGCTTGATAAGTTAACAGCATTCACACCAAGCTCTGCCAAGCTGATAGTACTGTCAAACCTATCATTAGTATTTAACTTTTCAGTGATTTGATCTAAATATTCTTTTAGCGTCATTAAGCTGTCTCTTAGCTGGATTATATCTGAAGCCCATTCGGTTACGCCTTCATACAGCCAAAGATGCTGTGACATTACAGGCTTAACAAAATTAAAATGTTCAATTAGCTCACTATGAATATTTAAAGGAGTTACTATATGAAAAAATTCATGGGCGACAAAATCTCGTAACTTCTGCTGAAAATCTTTAGTTAATGGCTGTTCTCTCATAACATATTCGGAACTGTAAGAATGTTCCCAGGCACCGGCAGAGGCATCTTCAAAGTAAAATAAAAAATAGTAATGATCTACCGGCAAGCCTTCCATAAAATCACTTTCTGCTTTAAGTATATTTCCAATTGAAGATAAAACATCCGATGATTTTATTAAACCGGTTTTTGAATATGTATAAACATCTACCTTTGTTCCCTGGATGTCAATTGAGTCTTTTGTTAAATCGCCCAATAAAATTGGCGAATCAACAACCTGATCAAAATCTTTTGCTTCATAAAACCCATAATTATCTTTTCTCAAGGCAGTTCCAACAAGCCAGTCATTTGGAAATTCCAATTTAATGTCAACTGGTTCTGTCTGCATATCTTTTATGTATCCGAAAACAGCTTGTCCGTTAATCAATACATGATCTTTTTCTATTGATGTTCCGGACATTTTATATATTGGATGTTCTTTAACAGGTGTATCAAATGTTTCTGCAATTTCATAAGAAATTTTATTTATGTTTTCCGGATCATCAAGCTGCCATTGGTTAGTTGAGATGTGCTCGGTTTTTATTTCATTTCCATCTTTATCATACGCTTTAAAAGACCTAACGTATCTGCCAATATCCATGGTTTCATAAGTGCCTGGAGCCGTAGCGGCAAATTGAAAAATGTTATTTTCATCTGATAATTTTTCAGGGTAGACAGTAACTTTAAATAAATCATCAGCTCTGTTATTCAAATCAACAATAAATTTTTGCTGCGAAAATATTGTTGATGAAATAAATAGAAGGGTAATTAAGCACTTATTTAAAATAAGCTTTCTCATATAATTCCTATAATTTCTTGGGGTACTGCTGTAAGATAAAACTTTTTTTTAAAATCTCTATCGGGCAAATTAATTAAATTTAGAAATGTTAAATAGTTATTAAAACAGTATCTATTATTTTTAATACGGGTATAAATGAAAAGCTCTTTCCTAATTTACTAAAATTATTAAAGAATAAACCATCGCTCAACATTTCGGGATGACAATTCAAAAACATCTGTCGTGGTGAGCGGAGTCGAACCATGACTTAGGTAAGTAAATTGGTGCATTACTAAAGCAAAAGCGGTATTATAAGGTGCTGAAATCTTTTCAATAAATGTTTAACTTTGCCAAACTAAAAACAAAAATATTTTAAATGAAGCAATTCGAAATACCGGATTTTTATAGAAGCACTTTTATTTCTAAAATTAAAAATTCAAGAAAGTTGGAAGATCCAAGGAAAAAAAATTTTAAATCAACCTTTTTGGATTTTGGTCCCGTTCAATTTTATATAGCTAGGCATTTTGGTTTTTGCTATGGTGTAGAAAATGCAATTGAAATATCTTATAGAACTGTTGAAGAAAATCCGGGCAAAAGAATTTATCTCTTAAGTGAAATGATTCACAATCCTTTTGTTAATGAGGATTTGCAAAGCCGGGGTGTGAAATTTATAATGGATACTCATGGCAGCCAGTTTGTAGATTGGGACGAACTTTCAAAAGATGATATTGTAATTATTCCTGCCTTTGGAACAACTTTGGAAATTGAACAGAAACTGCATGAAATAGGGATTAATACTGTAAATTATAATACGACCTGTCCATTTGTGGAAAAAGTTTGGAACCGTTCTAATCAATTGGGAGAGAAAGATTACACAATTATTATTCACGGTAAAAGCTATCATGAAGAAACACGAGCAACTTTTTCTCATACCATAACAAAAACCGCATCTGTTGTTGTAAGAGATATTGAAGAAACAAAAATTTTATGTGATATAATTTTAGGAAAAATTGAGGATGAAAAATTCTATTCAATTTTTAAAGGTAAGTATTCGGATAATTTTGATGTCAAAAAAGATTTAATCAAAGTTGGGGTTGTAAATCAAACAACAATGCTGGCAACGGAAACTCAGGCTATTGCAGATCTTCTTAAAGAAACAATGATTAAAAAATTCGGGAGAGAAAAATTATCCAAAGGATCCTTCGGACAAAACCATTTTGCCGATACAAGAGATACATTATGTTATGCAACAAATGACAACCAGGAAGCTACTTATGAATTATTGAAATGCGATGCTGATCTGGCAATCGTAGTCGGAGGATATAATAGTTCAAATACAAGTCATATTGTTGAACTGTGTGAAGAAAAATTTAAAACTTATTTTGTCTCATCTGCAAATGAGATTCTATCAAATATTTTAATTAAACATTTCGATTTAAATTCAAAGAAAGAAAAGATAACAGAAAATTACCTCCCTCAAAAACAGCCTGTTAAAATTGCGCTAACAAGCGGTGCATCTTGTCCTGATGCAATTGTTGATCAAGTGCTTCAGAAAATATTATCATTCTTTCCTAATTCAAAAAGTACTGACGAAGTTTTAAAAGAAGCCGCTCCAAACCTCTCTGAAGAGAAAACAGCCCCTCCAAACCTCCCCAAAAAGGAGGCATAAAAAAAACCTTCAAGGTCAAAGCATTGTTTAATTAGATACAGACCTTAAAGGTTAATTACAAATTAACTTACTCTTGAACTTGAACTTACTCCACTTTAAAGGGTAAGTTCATGTTTATGTTCAAGAGAGTAAGTATTACTTCAAGAGAATCATTTTGTGTGATTGAATAAAGTTACCTGCTTTAATTTGATAAATGTAAACACCGCTTGCTAACCTGCTGGCATCAAATCTAATATTATAATCACCTGCCGGCTTGACTTCGTTAATTAAAGTTGCAACTTCTTTACCAAGTATGTCATATACCTTTAAAGAAACCCGTTCGTTTTTAACAATTGAAAATTTAATCTGTGTTGAAGGGTTAAATGGATTTGGATAATTTTGTTCCAAAGCATACGTAGCTGGTTTGATGGAGGTGTTGTTGTCATCAACAGAAGTAATTGGTTCGACATGAACAACAGGACAATTTACATTTGCAGCTCCGCTTGCAAGTATATTTGCAGATTGAGCAGAAGCTAAATCATGTACCATTCCAAAATCAGCATTGTCATAAATGTTCACCATCCATAGCGGAGAATATCCATCATCAGCCGGGAGTGTTGCAACAACATTATGAGTTCTACCGGTTGAATCTTCCATCTTAAATCCTGAAGGAGGCCCGCCGCCTTCCATTCCCGGGTTTATGTTAAATGAAACATAAATCGGAGAAAGAGGAACCATGTCATTTGCATCCGTCATTAAAGCTTTCTCTGAGAAATTAAAATAATAAACTATCATACCTTTGTACCAGCCCCATGAAAGCTCTGGGCTTTCTCCGTTCAATCTCATTTTAGCCGTTGAACCTTCGGACACAACCGGGCAATTAACTAAATTAGTGGTTTTATTTATTTGATATCCTGAATCCATTAAAGCCTTATAGCTTGTAATTGAATTTGGAATGTAATCCGGTGGAACCATAACCATGTTTACCTGCCAGAAATCATTGTATCCCGAATCTCCTGGAACAGCATCAATTATATTATGCTGACCGTCAAATGGTTTGTTAGTCATATTATTAAATAAAACATAAATAGGTGCAGGTTTTGTAGGCTGAGCATCAAAATTATAGTAAGTGATGTGTTCACCTTTCGGCCCTAATCCTTTTGACATCAATGGTTCCATATCAAAATTGACAGGCATATTAGGCCCAGGCAAATTATTGGTTGTATCTCTAACAAATAGATGTGCTGCATCTGCACTGAATCGATCAATCTTAACATATTGAGCAACTACAGGGCAATTAACAATAGCTGCGCCTGTTGCTAAAATATTTGCGGATTGTGCTGAGGTTAAATCATGAACATTATCAAAATCAGCATTGTCATAAATGTTAACCATCCATAATGGAGAATATCCGGCATCAGTTGGAATAGTAGCCGCAACATTATGTGCTCTTCCTGTAATCGAATCTGTTTTAAATCCTGATGGAGGCCCGCCGCCAGGCATACCTGGATTGATATTAAATGAAACATAGATTGGTGATGGATCAATCATATCCATATTATTTGTCATTAAAGCTTTCTCGGCGAAATTGAAATAGTAAACAACTTTATTTTTATACCAGCCTTCTGTCAATCCAAAGTCACTTCCATTCCAGCGTTTTCTTGCTATGGAGCCTTCAGGGACAATTGGGCAATTAACAATTATGTTTGTCTCTTCAATGTTATAGCCTTTATCCATTATTTCTTGATAGCTTGTAATTGAATTGGGAAGATAATCAGCGGGTACTGTTACTTTTTGAACTTCCCAAAAATCATTATAGCTTGTGTCACCTGGAACAACATTTACTATATTCATCTGTCCTTTAACCGGCATTGATTCACCTTCGCGGAATAAAACATAGATAGGTGCTGGTTCTGTTGATTGAACATCAAAATTATAATAAGCAATAAGTTCACCATTAGGGCCATAACCTTTTGTAATGAACGGAGGATTGTCAAAATCTATAGGCATATTTGGGCCGGGAAACATGTTTGTACTATCACGAACAAATAAGTGGCCTGCTTCAGCGCTGAATCTGTCTATACTAACATCTTCTGTTGTGTCAGGATTAACACCAGATTGAATCGATACAATTGGGCAATTAACATTTGCGGCACCATTAACAAGTATGTTTGCAGATTGTGCAGTAGTAAGGTCATGAACTATATCGAAATCAGCATTGTCATAAATATTTACCATCCATAAGGGTGAATAAGCAGCATCTTTTGGTAATGTAGCTACCACATTATGTGTTCTTCCGGTTGCCATTTCAGTTTTAAATCCGGATGGTGGGCCGCCATTTGGTTCATTAGGATTTATGTTAAACGAAACAAATATTGGTGAAATTGGAACCATATCTGCCTGGTTTGTCATTAAAGCTTTTTCAGAAAAATTAAAATAATATACAACCATATTGTCATACCATCCCTCGGTTAGCTCTGCACTTTCACCATTCAATCTCATTGTAGCAGTTGAGCTATCGGGAACTATCGGGCAATTTACTATCATTTTTGTTTCTTCAACTTTATAGCCCGAATCAACTATTGCTTGATAGCTGGTTACAGTATTTGCAACATAAGTTGAAGGAACAGTAACTTTTTGAATTTCCCAAAAGTCATTATAATTGGAATCGCCTGGAATATCATCAACAATATTTAATTGTCCTTCTACAGGCATGGATTCACCATCCTTAAATAAAACGTAAATTGGTGCGGGCTCTGTCGGCTGTGCATCGAAATTATAATAAGAAATGTGTTCTCCATTTGGGCCAAGGCCTTTGGATAGGAAAGGCTCCATATCAAAATTTATTGGCTTGTTGGGGTCCGGCAAATTATTCATCATATCTCTTACAAACAGGTGGCCCGCTTGTGAACTGAATCGATCAATACTTGCCTTTTGAGCAGTGTCGGGATCGACCTGTGCTAGTGCTGCTGAATAGCAAATAGCAAGGAAAAAGAAAATGTAAACAACCTTACGATTATTCATAGTGTACTCCTTATTTAGTTATTTATTCCCGTTTTATGACGGTTTTTTTCAAATAAATATTATCAGATTTATTTAATGAAAGATTTACAGCCAATATGAAAATCAATTATCACAGAATTATAACAACTGTATAAACTTTCTTTAATTGTTACGGTAAATATTTTGGGATGATTTTAATTGGGGAGAAATGTATTGTAAACTAAAAACATTTTTAATAGGTGATAAAAATTTAGTTATACATTTTAAATGAGTTCTTGTTATCTTAATACCTATCCACTTTCATAATAATTAAAATTTAATTTCTCAAACTTTTATGTATTTTAAATAGGAGTGCGAAATGAAAAGATTAGTGCTGGTCATTTTTGTTTGTACAGTAATTGTTTCAACAAGCTTTGCCCAATTTAATTGGAATAAAAAACCAATGAATTTAAAAGTTCTTCCTGATACAACTTCAGGACAAACAGTTAGACATATTATGATGGGATTTGTGCAGGCACTTGGAGTAAGGTGTAATTTCTGTCATGATGATTCAAAAGGTAAAGAATTTTCAGATATTGATTTCCCTTCTGATGCAAAGCCTGAAAAAAATACTGCTAGAGAGATGATGAAAATGACCGGGGCAATAAATAATAATTTCCTTGCCAAATTAAAAAAAGGTAATAGCGATGATATTCTGCAAGTACGATGCATGACCTGCCATCGAGGATATCATGAACCAATTGAACTGTCCGCACTTTTAACAGAAACTTATAAGAAGCACGGGCTTGATGCATCAATGGAGAGATATAATAAATTAAAAGATGAATATAACGGTGGTTATGCTTTTAACTTTAAAGAGAATTCGCTTGATACATTTGGGAAAAATCTATTGGATATGGGAGCGAGCAATGATGCCTTATCTGTTTTACAAAAAAATGCTGAATTATTTCCCGATTGGGCTGGCGCGTATGAAAGTCTTGGAGATGCAAATGCAAAGTTAGGTAATAAAGAAGAAGCAATTAAAGATTATAAAAAAGCGATTCAGATGAATCCAAGGGATAGAAGGATTCAGGATAAACTTGATAATTTGGAATGATAAAATAATTTACAGTCTCTAATTTTATAAAAAGTTCAGGATATATTTTGAACTATTATCGGGTTCTTAATATATCCTGAATTATAAATTGTTACATTTTAATTCCAGCAGCTCACCGGCTCAATATCGGCCATAGTTCTTAACCCCGGTTTTGCATTAATTACAGTTGGAATTGAATTAACTGTAATTGCACATGTTGCAATATCACCGTTAATCCCATCTTTAATAGTGGTATCAATATTTGGGTTACCGGCAATTATAACTCTGTCTCTTGGTTCTGATTGGCCCACTGCTGCAATAAAAATTAATGAAATCACTTCTTTGCCGTTTATAATTCCCTTCCCAATTTGTTTAACACCTAATGCATTTCCTTTTTCAATTTTTAATTCGCCTGCAGTAACATTATTCTCAGCAATAACCGGTTCAATAATATCTTCTGTTTTGTCTAACTTCCATCCTAATCTTGAGGCAATTAGATTTACTGATTCAGTTAAGCCAACATGTCTTAATGTTCCTTCTTCTTTTTTCTTTTGAAATTGAGCTGGAGTTAAACCGGCACCAATCTTTTTTTGAAATGGTATTCTTCTGAACTGTGCATTTTGAATTCTTTCAACAGTAACTTTTTTAACATCTTTGCATAAAGCTGTTAACGACATAGGTAGAAAATCCATTAAGAATCCCGGGTTCACACCGGTTGCTAAAACAGAAACATTGTTTTTTATAGCAGCATCATTTATTTCATTGGCTATCGAAGGATTTGTAATCCATGGATGAGTTAACTCTTCGCATGTGGAAATAATATTTAATCCAAATGAAAGTATCTCTAAAACCTGCGGCTTAATTTTTTCAAGGCTCGAAGTTGTTGTTAAAATAACTGCATCGGCTTTTGTATTTTGAAATATTTTTTTTGAATCATCGGATATAACCATATTCAAATTTTTATTTAGCCCTACAAGAATACCTAAATCTTTTCCTACTTTTTCTTTATCAATATCAATTGCCCCAACAATTTCTATTGACTGTCTTTCTGAAATGTATTGAGTTACTTTTAATCCGATTGGGCCAAGCCCGTATTGTATAACTTTAATTTTATTTTTCATCGCATGATTCTCTTTTTAGTGATTAGATCTTAATTCAAAAAACTTGAAAATAGTCATTCAAAAATTATCTAAAATACTTTAGAGTAAAAAGAACGGTACTTGAAAAACAATAACGTTATAGTATCCTTTAACTCCTATTATTACAAAACTTTATGGACATAAACGGCGTTATAATTAAGTAAAATATGGAATGGTTGTCTTATTTGGTAATAATTTCGGGATTAACTAATTTTGTAACCCTAAAACAATCAAAGAGAAATTATGCGAGCAATAATTCCTGTTGCAGGAATCGGTACACGATTAAAGCCACATACACATACAACTCCAAAAGTTTTATTAAACGTTGGAGGCAAACCTATCCTTGGACATATAATAGATAAGCTGCTTGAAGAAGGAATAAAAAAATCTACTTTCGTTATTGGTTATCTTGGTGAAATGATTCGTGAGTATGTAATAAAAGAGTATCCTTCAATGCAGTCTGATTTCATTGAACAGGAATCAATGGAAGGTCTGGGGCATGCGATTTATACTGCCATCCCGACTTTTGATGAAAAAGAAATTTTTATAATTCTCGGCGATACAGTTTTTGATGTTGATTTAAAAAAAGTTTTTACAAAAAATTATTCTTCACTTGGTGTTAAAGAAATTGATGACCCGAGAAGATTTGGTGTTGCAGTTATGAATAACGGCTTTATTGAAAGACTGGTTGAAAAACCTCAAACACCAGTATCAAATTTAGCTTTGGTTGGTTTGTACTATATTGCAAATTCAGATGCGCTGGTTGAAAGCTTAAATAAATTAGTAGATAATGATATTAGAACCAAAGGTGAATTGCAGCTTACAGATGCATTACAAATGATGATTGAAAAAGGTGAAAAGATTACAACCTTCCCTGTTGACGGATGGTACGATTGCGGCAAACCTGAAACTCTTCTTTCTACAAACAAATATTTACTGGACATTAAAAGCGTAAGTAAAAAATTTGACAATAGCGTAGTTATTAATCGCCCAGTATTTATTGCCGATGATGTTAAAATTTCGAATTCGGTTATTGGACCGTATACGACAATTGATAAAGGCAGCGAAATCAGCGAATCGATTATAAAGAATTCAATTATAGGCTCCAATGCCTTTGTTTCGAAATCACTTCTTGATAATTCTATAATCGGAAATAACTCTGCTATCAGAGGAACATTTAAACGTTTAAATTCTGGCGATTCATCAGAAATAGATTTTTATTAGTTAATTATTTACAAAAGGAAAAAATACAGATGTCATATTTCTTCACATCGGAATCAGTTTCCGAAGGCCACCCGGATAAAGTTAGTGATGCAATATCCGATGGTGTTTTAGATGCAATTTATAAAACAGATCCTAATGCAAGAGTAGCATGCGAAACTTTTGTGACCACCGGTTTGGTTTTAGTCGGCGGAGAAGTTACTACAAAAGCTTATATTGACATTCAGTCTATTGTTAGAGAAACGGTTAAAAAAATTGGTTATACAAAAGCAGATTATAAATTTGATTCTGAATCTTGTTCTGTTCTAAATGCAATTCATTCACAGTCACCTGATATAGCAATGGGCGTTGATACAGGCGGAGCAGGCGATCAAGGAATTATGTTTGGATACGCTTGTGATCAAACTCCGGAACTCATGCCTATGCCGATTATGTACGCACATAAGCTGGTAAAAAAGTTAGCTGACATCAGGAAAAAAAATAATGGCCTGATGCCTTATCTTCGCCCTGATTCAAAATCCCAGGTAACAATAGAATATTCGAATGATCATAAACCAATTAGAGTTGATGCTGTTGTAATATCAACGCAGCATGATGGTGATGTATCGCAGAAAAAAATTAAAGATGATGTTATTAAATATGTAATTAAAGATGTTATACCGGAAAAATTAATTGACAAAAAAACTAAATATTTTGTTAATCCAACCGGAAGATTTGAAATAGGCGGACCTCACGGTGACAGTGGATTAACCGGAAGAAAAATTATTGTTGATACATACGGCGGCTGGGCTCCTCATGGCGGCGGTGCATTTTCAGGCAAGGATCCTTCTAAGGTAGATAGAAGTGCAACTTACGCAGCAAGGCACATTGCTAAAAATGTTGTAGGGGCTAAATTAGCAAAAGAATGTTTAGTGCAGGTAGCTTATGCTATTGGTGTTGCTGAACCTGTTTCTGTTTATGTGGATACAAAAGGTACTGGCGTAATTCCGGATAGCGAAATTTCAAAAATGATTCGCAAGGAAGTCGATCTAACACCAAAAGGAATTATCAGCAGATTAAAATTAAGAAGGCCAATCTATCAACAGACTGCGGCATATGGCCACTTTGGAAGAACTGAAAAAGATTTTACATGGGAAAAATTGGATTTGGTTTCCAAATTTAAAAAGTACGCTTGATTTGAAATTAGATTTTAATATTATAAAATAAAATAAAAGGATATATAATGGGTCAAGTAGCAGAAAATACAGACAAGTATGTTAAATACAAAGTTAAAGATATTTCTTTGGCAGATTGGGGTAGGAAAGAAATAAATCTAGCTGAAGCAGAGATGCCAGGCCTTATGGCTTTAAGAGAAGAATACGGTAACAGCAAACCTTTGAAAGGTGCAAGAATTGCAGGCTGCCTTCACATGACAATTCAAACTGCAGTTCTTATTGAAACTTTAGTTCATCTTGGTGCTGAAGTTCAATGGTCTTCATGTAACATTTTTTCAACTCAAGATCATGCTGCAGCTGCAATCGCTGCTGCAGGTATTCCGGTTTATGCCTGGAAAGGTATGAATGCAGAAGAATTTGATTGGTGCATTGAACAGACTTTATTCTTTGGTGAAGATAGAAAACCTTTAAGCATGATTTTAGATGACGGCGGTGATCTTACAAATATGGTTCTTGATAAATATCCCGAATTAGTTTCAGGCATTAAAGGATTATCTGAAGAAACTACAACGGGTGTTCATAGACTATATGATAGAGTTAAAAATGGGACTCTTCCAATTCCAGCTTTTAATGTTAACGATTCAGTTACTAAATCTAAATTTGATAATAAATATGGCTGCCGCGAATCATTAGTTGATGCTTTGCGCAGAGCAACTGATTTAATGATGGCTGGTAAAGTTGCGGTTGTATGCGGCTACGGCGATGTTGGTAAAGGTTCTGCTGAATCTCTTTCTCATGCTGGAGTAAGAGTGATAGTTACAGAAGTCGACCCGATATGTGCACTTCAGGCTGCAATGAGCGGCTTCCAGGTTAAAAGATTGGAAGATATTGTTGATCAAGTTGATATTGTTGTTACAGCAACCGGTAATAAAGATATCGTAACTTCAAAGCATTTCAAAAAAATGAAACACAATACCGTTGTTTGCAACATCGGCCATTTTGATAATGAAATTGATATGGCATGGCTGAATAAAAATTATGGAAACACAAAAGATGTAATTAAGCCTCAAGTTGATAAATACACAATTGACGGCAAAGACATAATTGTTTTAGCTGAAGGCAGATTGGTTAACTTAGGCTGTGCAACCGGGCATCCTTCTTTTGTAATGTCAAACTCTTTTACAAATCAAACCCTTGCACAAATTGAATTGTGGAATCATAGTGATAAATATAAAAATGAAGTTTACATGCTTCCAAAACATCTGGATGAAAAAGTTGCAATGCTTCATCTAAAAAAACTTGGATGTGAGCTTGAAAAATTATCACCTGATCAAGCAAAGTATATTGGTGTTGAAGTAGAAGGGCCATTTAAGCCTGAATATTACAGGTATTAAAATTTATTTTTATTTTTAAGATATAATTAATTGAAAAGTAGGACAGACATTCCTCTCTGTCCTAAAAATTTGACTTATTTCTCTTAAAGTAAATAGACAATTTCAGTAAAAATTCAGAAGTCTAAATAATAAATTTTATATCCAGTTGCATTAATCTTATTTATCCATTGATTAATTTTAAAAATGGAAACAAAGCCTCAAAAATTATTTACAACTACTCAAAATTTTGCCTTGATAAAAGAAAGTGTTGGGGAGTATAAGTCGAATACACCGCAAGTTGAAATGATTGAGTTTCTTAACTATTGGCAAAATGTTTATGATATTTGGAGCTGTAATAATCCCCCTACTGATCTTACCTATATTGAAGAGAAAATCAAAATTAGGAAATCTCTAATACTTAAATTTGGATTCAGAGATTGAATGCCTTTGAAGAGACCTTAATTCGAATAGACCAATTCTGCTTTCATAATTCAATAGATTATGCGGTTATTGGTGGCGCAGCAGTAATTTTTTATGGCTATCTTCGTACTACAAGGGATATTGATTTAACGGTTCTTTGCAATCTTGAAGAATTGGAATCTATACATAAAAAAATTGTTATAAATTATAATACTCTCCCTAAAAATTCACTGGAATTCTTTTCAAAAAATTTTGTACTGCCTGTTCTTGATAAAAAAACAAATATAAGAATTGATTTTGCAGCAGGACTTACTGAATTTGATAAAAGCGTAGTTGGAAGAAGGCATAGAAAATTTATTGGTGAAGCCGAAGTATTTTTTTGTTCACTAGAAGATTTAGTTATTTATAAGCTTTTTGCTAGTAGAGATCAAGACCTGGTTGACGTTAAATATCTTATTGAAAAAAATAAAGATTCCCTTGATAAAACATATCTAATTAAAAGTGCAGAGCAGTTTAAAAAACTTGAACGAGAAGATATAATTGATAAGTTGCATAAGCTCTTAAATGAATAATTACACCAAAGCTAAACTTATAAATAGGAGATTCAATCTTATAATTATATGAAAATTTATCAATCATTCGGCGGCATATTTAAATGTGTAGCTGACTGCAATCCTTTTGATACTTCCGGGATAATTCCCATCTTAACATAAATCGGCCTGATATGTTTTTTTAATGATGGTAAATTTTTTGCAAACACCGCTGCTCCGATTAAAACAATAATTCCACTAATAAATACTGTGGTGGGTGTTCCAATCCTGCTTGCAATACTTCCTGAAAGCAGGCTGCCAAATGGGGCGGTTCCCATAAAGGACATTACATATAAGCTCATTATTCGTCCTCTTTTGTCATCATCAACAATGGTTTGCAAAAGTGTATTGGATGAAGCCATGTGCATCATCATTCCAAATCCTGTAAACAACATTAGTATCAATGAAAAAATTAAATTTTGTGAGAATGAAAATAGAATTAGACCGAATCCAAAAACAGAAGCAGCAATTGGAATCCATTTATCAAGCCCTAAAACAGTTTTGCGGGAAGCTAAATAAAAAGCTCCGCATAAGGCTCCAATGCCTACTGCACCTAATAGAAAACCAAGTGTGTTCGCATTTCCATGAAGTATATCTTTTGCGAATATCGGCATGAGCACTGTATACGGCATTCCTGCCAGGCTAACTAATCCAATAAATAAAAGCAATGCTCTTATAGGTTTAAAATTATATGCATATTTAATTCCTTCCTTTAAACCTTTTAATACTTTTTCTTTTTTGGATGAAAAAACAGTTGGCGGTATTTTCATTAGCAGTAAAGCTGTTATCACCGCTATATAGCTGATTGCATTAATTAAAAAACATATTCCTTCACCAACTATAGAAATTAATATACCGGCAATAGTTGGCCCAATTAATCTTGCGGCATTGAACATAGTTGAATTTAAAGCTATAGCATTCGACAAATCTTTTTTATCATCAACCAGTTCGATTACAAAGGACTGCCTGGTAGGCATATCAAAAGCGTTAATCAATCCAAGCACCACAGAAAGAATCATTATGTGCCAGATATTTACTGAATGAGTTAAGGTAAGAATAGCCAAAATAAAAGCCTGAACCATTGCCAGTATTTGAGTGATGATTACAATTTTATGCTTGTTATATCTGTCCGCAAGAACTCCGGCAACAGTTGCTAATAGAAATGTTGGGATTTGAGATAAGAAGCTTACGAGTCCTAACAAGAAAGCTGAGTTGGTTAATTTATAAACCAGCCATCCAAGAGCAATTCGTTCCATCCATGTGCCTATTAAAGAAATCCCTTGCCCTGTAAAAAATAATCTATAATTTCTATAACGAAGTGCTCTTAAAGTTTGTTTAATTGAATCAGGAATAGCCATAGTTAAAATTTAATAATTGCCGCAAATTTATGAAATGGCAGCTTCTAATAAAATTTAATATTCAGGCGTGTTTTTGAATTTTGACTTATGACTTTTGACTTTGCGAAAACAATTCGTTAAAAGCAGATTCTAATTTTTCAAACTTAAACTTATAACCGGATGAAATCAGCTTTTGCGGAATTACTTTTTGACTAACTAAAATTGAATCAGCTATTTCACCGGCTACTAATTTTATTCCGAACTTAGGAGCATGTAAATAAGAAGGCCGGCTTAATTTTTTCCCAAGCAGTTTAGCAAATTCCTTCATTCTAACCGGGTTAGGTGAAACTGCATTCATAGGCCCTTCAATTTCATTTTCCAAAACAAACTCATAAATATTTACAATATCAGCTAAAGAAATCCATGGCACCCATTGCTTTCCATTTCCTAAAGGCCCGCCGAAAAAAAATTTGAATGGAGTTATCATTTTCCCAACCATTCCTTCATCTTTACTTAAAACAACACCGGTTCTTACCGCGGCAAATCCTATACTATAATCGACTACAGCTTTACATGCATTTTCCCATTCATGTACAAGCTTCGCCAGAAAATCATTTCCATAAACAGAATTTTCATTTATAATTCCATCACCCTTATCACCATAATAGCCAACAGCAGAAGCACTGATAAATATTTTAGGTTTATTATTTATTTTTGAAATTGCCTCAACTAAATTTTGCGAACTTTTAATTCTGCTTTCATAAATAATCTTTTTGTATTTGCTTGTCCATCTTTTGGCGCCGAGATTTGCGCCGGCAATATGGATAACAGCATAAGAGCCATCTAAATAATTTTTGAATGTATTTATATCTTGATAATCCCATTCGACAAAATCAATTGCTTTAGGAATCAATTCTTTTGCTTCTGAAATACTTCGAGTGAAGACAATTATTTCATATCCATTGGAAATTAATTTATTAGAGAGTTTAACCCCAATCAATCCTGTAGCGCCGGTAATTATTATTTTTTTTGACATAAGATTTTGTATTCTTGTGTTATTAAAAGATGTTTAATTATATAGGAAATGAAATTTTGTTTTGACAATTCAATAGTATTCCAATATTTCTAATTTCCGATATATCATCTCTCCATCATTGTGTGCCTCATATCACGATTGTCCTATACTTTAAAGATGGAAGTGTATTTGTTTAGATTATTTAAAAATTAAATTTCAAACTTAGAAGTAAAACTATTGCAAAAAACGATTCTATTGCCTACATTAAAACACAGAATTTACATTTCCTTATAATACAATTTCTTAAGGCTATAATAAAATAATGAATGGGATGAATTGTATCTCATAAAATGTATAACATTTCCTAATTTATTTAGAATTAGAAATCTTTAGCTAATTAAATAGAACTACTTATTAAAAAAAATAACTGATGACATCACATTTAATTTAATTAACAAATGTGATCATATATAAATGAATCATAATTAATGGAAAGGATATTATGAAAATTAATTATACAAATTTATTCAACACGTATTTTAGGAAAATGTTCATATTTGTTTTCTTGGTGGCTTGCTGTTCACCGTTATTCTCACAGCAATTAGCTCCTACTGCTAAAATAAATCAACCCACTCCCATTAACGCTAAAAGTTTTCACCAAATTCAAAAAGAGATGGAAACTTATTGGGATTCCCAAAACCTAAAGAGCGGTAGTATTGATGAAGATGGTGAAGATGGCGGAGCACCCGGGTGGAGCCTTTACAAACGTTGGGAGTATTATTGGGAACAAAGAGTAAATACTAAAACGGGAGAATTTCCTAAAACAAATTCCGTAATTGAATATCAAAAGTATAAAGCAAAAACAAATGCTTTAAGCAAAACCTCATATAACGAAAGCTGGACTAATCTTGGAACAAGCACATCAACACACGGATATGCTGGAATCGGAAGAATTAATTGTATTGCTTTCCATCCTACTGATCCACTTACTTTTTGGGTTGGCAGCCCTTCGGGAGGTATTTGGAAAACCACAGACGGCGGAGGTAGTTGGACAATTTTAAATAATGATCAACTAGTGCTCGGTGTTAGTGCTATTGCTATTCCGAGTGATTATGAAACATCAAACACAATATATATTGCTACCGGGGATCGTGATGGAGGCAGTATGGCATCACTTAGCGGTGAGCAGGCTGCGGATAATGTTAGCATTGGTGTTTTAAAATCTACTGATGGTGGAGCCAACTGGAATACAACCGGCTTATCGTTTAATACAAGCGAAGGCCAAAGAATTACAAGCCTTTTAATAAGCCCTGCAAACAATTCACTTCTTTTTGCTTCTGTATGGAATGCAAATCCAACAACCTCAGGAATTTGGAAATCTACTAATGCCGGGGCAACTTGGTTAAAGAAAACCAGTAATTTATGGATTGATATGGAATTTAAACCTGGTGATCCCACGACAATGTATGCTTCCAGCTATGGGTTTGGACATACTTATTTCAATAGATCTACTGATAGCGGAGATAACTGGTTTTTATCTGAAGTATCAATCGGCGGTAGAAGAGGAGAAATTGCAGTTACTCAAAATGCTCCTAATGTAGTTTATTTACTTGCCGCAAATAGTGCTGGCGGGGTTGAAGGTATATATAAATCAACAGATAGCGGAGTAACTTTTGACTCGGTTAACACTTCACCAAGTGGGATGTTGGGCTATTACACAGATGGTTCAGGAGGCAATGGAGGACAGGGTGATTATGATTTATGCATAGCAGTAAATCCTTCTGATGTTAACACTGTATTTATCGGTGGTATAACAACCTGGAAATCAACCGACGGCGGAGGTACCTGGAAAGCTATTAATAACTGGGTTAATAGTGCTGATTATAATAAAAGCGGAGTAGATGTTGTACATGCAGATAAACATGTGCTTAGATATCTAAACAGTACAACTCTTTTTGAAGGTAATGATGGTGGTATTTATAATACACTTAATGGTGGCACTACCTGGAATGATTTATCAAACGGTATGGTAATTAGCCAGATGTATCGAATTGGAGTTTCACAAACGAGTGCTACAACAGTTATAACCGGACTGCAAGATAATGGTACAAAATTATATAATGCCGGATTTTGGACAGATTATATTGGAGGTGATGGCATGGAATGTATTGTTGATTATTCTAACTCGAATTATATGTATGGGACTTATGTTGAAGGCCAAATTTTTAGAAGCACTAATGGCGGGGCTGATAATTTTCCAACTGATATATCTGCAAATATTCCCGGAGGAAAACCAAATGGCGCATGGGTTACTCCTTATGTAATTGATCCAAATAATAGTCAAACATTATTTGCCGGATATGACCAGGTATGGAAAACAACCAACAGAGGTAATAGTTGGACAAGCGCTTCACAGCAGCTAAGTTCAACTGTTAAATTGCGTAGCCTTGCAATTGCACCTTCTAATTCAAGTGTCCTTTATACTGCCGACCAAACAAACATGTGGAAAACTACTGATGGTGGCGCTACTGACTGGGGCGCAGTAACATTACCATCACTTTCAAATAGTATTACTTATATTGCTGTCAAAAATGATGATCCAAATACAGTTTGGTTTACAGTTGGTGGTTATACTGCTACTGATAAAGTTTATGAATCAACAGATGGCGGCGGAAGTTGGGCTCCCATATCTACCGGGTTACCCAATCTCCCGATAATGTGCATTGTTCAGTATAAAACTGCTGCTGATCGAGATGTTTTATTTGTGGGAACTGATGTGGGTGTTTATGTTAAAGATGGAACAAATGACTGGGCATCATACAACATTGGTTTACCAAATGTTGTAGTATCCGAATTAGAAATATTATATACCGGCGGTACTGATAAACTAAGAGCGGGTACATTTGGCCGCGGGTTATGGGAAACAAATATTGATGCACTATTGCCCGTTGAACTTGCATCATTTACAGGTTCATTTAAAGATAATCATGTTGTACTAAATTGGTTTACTAAAACTGAAGTAAATAATCATGGATTTGAAGTAGACAGAAAAATTGATGATTCGAATATAAATAATTGGACAAAAATCGGTTTTGTGGAAGGCAGCGGTAACTCTAATACACAAAAGAATTATTCATTTGAAGATAAAAATGTAGATAACGGCACCTATGATTATCGCTTAAAACAAATTGATAACAACGGCCAATTTAAATATAGCAGCACTACTAAAGTATTAATCAATTCGATTCCTAAAGCTTATGCTCTAAATCAGAATTACCCCAACCCTTTTAATCCTTCAACAAAGATTAACTTTCAAATTTCAAAATTGGAATTTGTGAGCTTAAAAGTTTACGATGTTTTGGGAAATGAAGTCTCGACGCTGGTTAATGAAAAGAAATCTCCCGGAAATTATGATGTAGCTTTTGATGCATCATCATTATCAAGCGGTATTTATTTTTACCAGATTAAAGCCGGTAATTTTATCCAGACAAAGAAAATGACTTTGATTAAATAGCTTTTCCTTCATAAACCCGGTTTCTTAAAGAAGCCGGGTTTATCTTTATTGTACAATATTGATAGTGAGTAATAATATTAAAAAATACTAATATTTCGCTTCCTCCTAAAATTCATCTCAAAGAAATCCCAAAAAAAATAATATTAATTAATTGTTAATTGATTCCATTTTAATAAGGAATTATTTATTTTTGTCAAAGCATATCCTCCATGCTAAAAACTATTTTCTAAAAATAAGAGGGGATTCCCAAGTCCCGAAAGGAGTTTCTATGAAAAAATTTTTCTTTTTCATTTTTTTTATTTCTTGTACATCTTTATTTTCTCAATCGCTATTGTTGGAAGAGAATTTTGACTTTAGTGGTAACCTTGTCGATAATGGATGGACTCAGCATAGCGGTTCATCAGACATCATTGCTACTACAACAGGGCTGTCATTTACAAATTATGCATCATCAGGAATAGGTAATGCTGCACTTGTTGCAGGCACAAGTCAAGATGTTAATAGAGGATTTGATAAGCAGGAAGGTGATGGTACATCAGTTTATTATTCATTTATGGCGAATTTTACTTCGGCCGGCACGGGAACTTATTTTTTTCATATAGGCTACCGGGCATCAGAAACAAGTTTTTCAAGCTTTGCCGCAAGATTTTTTGCTAAAGACAGTATAGGCAATTTAAGATTAGGAATCTCTAACTCTTCAACCGCAAATTATTCTCAAACAGATTTTTCATATGCAACAACTTATTTAATCGTTGCTAAATATACCATTAATACTGCGGGAGCTGATACAGCTAAATTGTGGGTATTCCCAGGTGCAATTCCGGCAACTGAAGTTGACGCTGGTGCTCCACTAATTGTTAGTGTTACTAATGGCCAGGACTCAATAAATGCAGTTGGTATACGGCAATCAAACGGAGGCCCGAATGTTGTGATAGACGGAATTCGTATTTCAGATTCTTGGCTGCTAGCTCCTCTTCCTGTAGAGTTAACTTCATTCTCTGCAATGAATTTAACAAATGGAATTAAATTAAGCTGGACTACTGCTTCAGAATTAAATAATTCAGGTTTCAACATTGAGAGAAGCAGCAATAATATTTCATTTAATAAAATTGCTTTTATCCCGGGACATGGAACATCAACTCAAACATTAAATTATAGTTATGTTGATAATAGTACTAGTGGAAAAATGTATTATCGACTTAAACAAATTGATTTTGACGGAAGTTATAGTTATTCAAAAGCTGTAGAAGTTAGTGTCACTTCCACACCATCTGAATTTCAATTAGCTCAAAATTATCCGAATCCATTTAATCCAAGTACAAAAATTAAATTCAATATTCCTGAAGCAGGAAATGTATCGCTAAAAGTTTACAACTTGCTTGGCCAGCAGGTAAGAACATTGTTAAGTGGGTTAATGCAAGCCGGAACTCATACTATTAATTTTGATGCCAGCGGATTACACAGCGGTTTATATTTTTATAAATTAGAAGCTGCCGGGTTTAGTCAAGTTAAGAAAATGACTTTGTTGAAATAGGGTGAACCAATTTAATAATTAATCAAATCAAGTTTTTACAGGAAGATTTTTATCTTCCTGTAATTTCAATTTTTAATAAGGGATTTGGAGGAGCTAATATGAAAAAACTAATATTATTTATTATATTTTTTTCTTTTTCGTTTTTGTATTCACAAACTACTTTAAGTGCAGGCGATATAGCCATAGTGGGAGTTAATACTGATAACCCAGATGAATTTGCATTTGTCTTATTAACTGATGTTACAACAGGAACAAGCATTAGATTTACCGATGATGGATGGTTTAGTGCTGGAGGATTTAGAAGTGGCGAAGGGGGGAAGAATGGATTGCTAGTACAAATTATAATTATGGTCAGGTTATTTATTATAATGGTGTTGGTGGAGAATGGACTACAAATTCAATTGGTCTAAGCAGCGGTTCCGGATCAAATATATCTTTATCTGCATCTGGAGATCAATTAATAGCATTTCAAGGTGATGCTTCTTCTCCTACATTGTTATATGCTTTGAATGATTACGGATCTGGAGTTTGGCAAAGTGATGCTACAGGTACAAATGATTCTGCATTACCAAGTGGATTGGTTAATGGAACTTCTGCTATAGCTTTAGATGAATTAGATAATTACGCTTACACTGGAGGTTCTAATTCAGACATGAGTGTATTAAGAACAATGATAGGAAATACTTCAAATTGGACTGGTAGTAATACTGTTCGACAAACAATGCCAACCAACCCTTTACCTGTAGAATTAACCTCCTTCTCAGCATCAAGTCTAAACAATGGAGTAATGTTAAATTGGGCAACTGCTACAGAAATTGATAATTATGGTTACGATATTGAGAGAAGAAGCCTATCCCAACCTTCCCAAAGGGAAGGAGCTGAAGCTAGCTTTCATAAAATTGGTTTTGTAAATGGAAGCGGTAATAGTGTTTCAACTAAAGGGTATTCTTATTTGGATAAATCACTTACCTCAGGTACTTATGAATACAGATTGAAACAAATAGATTTTAGCGGTAAATATGAATATTCAAAAGCTGTTGAAGTAAAAGTTTCAAATAAGCCATCAGGATTTCAATTAAGCCAAAATTATCCTAATCCTTTTAATCCATCCACAAAGATTAATTTTAATACAGCACAATCCGGTAATGTTTCTTTAATTATCTATAATGTGTTGGGACAACAAGTAAGAACTTTGGTAAATGGATTTATGGAAGCCGGAGAACATACAATTAATTTTAGTGCTGAAGGTTTACAAAGCGGGTTATATTTTTATAAGCTTCAATCTTCCGGTATGAATGAAGTAAAGAAAATGACTTTGTTAAAGTATGCTTTGTCAGCTTCTATACCAAGAAACCTCGGGGTTTGACCAAAATGCAAAATGGCAATATTGTAATTATTCACAATTGTATTTGAATTTTAAATATATTTGATATGAATATGCCCGCTTTTTAATAATGCGGGCTTTAATTTTAAACTTAAATCATTTTTAGGCGTTAGTTTTTCATATAAAAAATTAAATATTTTTTATATATTAGTAGCTGTAAATCGTTCAAACTACAGGAAGTTATTAAAATGTTAGGATTCGTTAAATCATCAGAAAATAAATATAGGCCTCTTGGCGGCGATGTTATTAGACAAAAGAAACGGAGAATAAAAATAATTTTTATTGTGCTTGGTTTTGTGGCTTTTGGAATTGTCAATCTTATTCTTTATACTCTAACCAAAATTTAATTTTACTCTACTTCAATATAGTTATAACTTAAACAAGAATATATTATTAATGTAATTTTCATTATTAATGGAAAAGAAAAATATCTATATAGAGACTTATGGCTGCCAGATGAATTTTGCTGATACGGAAATTGTTTTGGGAGTTTTAAATAGTCATGGTTTCAACTCTACTAATGATTTTAATAAAGCTGATGTAGTTTTACTAAATACATGCAGCATAAGAGAGAATGCCGAACAAAGAATTTACGGTCGGTTGGGCAATTTCAAAAATTTAAAAGAATCAAACCCTAACCTGGTGCTTGGTATAATCGGCTGCATGGCTGAAAGGCTGAGAAAGGATTTAATTGAAGATAAGAAGATTGTTGATATTGTAGTTGGCCCTGATGAATATAGAAGAATACCTGAATTTATTGACAACGCATTCAATGGTGAAAAAGGAATAGGTGTTAAGCTTTCTCGTACTGAAACTTATGATGATATAATTCCATACAGAGAAGACGGACTTCAAGCATGGATTTCAGTAATGCGTGGATGTGACAAATTCTGCACTTTCTGTGTTGTTCCATTCACCCGCGGTAGAGAAAGAAGCAAACCTTTAAATTCTGTAGTTGATGAAATAAAAAGTTTATCTGATAGAGGATTCAAGGAAGTAACTTTGCTTGGGCAAAATGTTAATTCTTACTTAGATAATGGAAATGACTTTGCAGATTTATTAGCTGCCTGTGCTGTTGTTGATAGAAATATAAGAATAAGATTTACCACTTCTCATCCGCAAGATTTATCCGATAAACTTTTATATACGATAGCTGAAAATAAAAATGTATGTAATTACATTCATCTCCCGGTTCAATCCGGTTCAAATAGGATTTTGGAATTAATGAATCGTACATATAATATTGAACATTATTTAAGCTTAATTGAAAAAGCAAAAAAAATAATCCCAGGTGTTAGCTTTTCTACGGATATTATTTCCGGTTTCCCAACAGAAACTTATGAAGAGCATATTATGACTCTTGATATTATGAAGCAAGTTAGATATGATGGTGCTTACATGTTTAAATATTCGCCAAGAGAGGGAACAAAATCTTTTAAAATGAAAGATGACGTTAGTGATGAAATTAAAACTAAACGTCTTCAAGAAATTATTGATTTACAACGTAAAATTTCTTTGGAAATAAATCAAGCTTCTATCGGTTCGGAAGAGATTGTATTAATAGAAGGGTTCAGTAAAAAATCGAATAAATATTATTCCGGAAGAACAGATACTAATAAAGTGGTTATAGTACCATTTGATGAGAATTTTGGAGAAGGTGATTATATAAAAGTAAAAATTAATAAAGCTACTTCCGCGACTTTATTTGCAGATATTATTGAATTAGTGAATCCATGTGAAGATAAGCTATCTTTAACTGCATAATAAATAAGAAAATATTTTTAGTGAAATCTTTATTAACAAAAACTTTTCTTTTATTTGTTCTTTATTCTACCATTGCCTTTCCTCAATGGGAATCAAGATATTCTTCTGAAATTGATATAACACCTTACCTGCAAAAAATAGCTTCAGGCCAGAAAACTGATGTGCTGGTACAGATCCCGGATTTGAAAAAAAGATATCCCAATGATCCGTCAATAAAATATTTATCAGGTATACTTGAAGATGACAGCCGAAAAGCACTTGCAATTTTTAGAGGGATAGTTGAATATACTCCCAAAAGCTATTATGCAGATGCCGCTGCATTCCGGATTTATTCTTATTATTATTCAATTGGGTTTTATGATAAAGCAAGGTCTTACTATAATAGGCTGAAAAAAGATTATCCGAACTCTCCTTATATAAAATTGGCTCAAAAAAATATTCCAAAAGACAACGATTTGTTAACAGAATTGGAGGTGAAAAAGGCGAAACCTGTATACGAGACAAAAAATACCGATAGTACTATTGATAAAAAAAATACTGCAAATGAAACTAAGGAAAAATATCAGTATAAAATCCAGGCTGGTGCTTTTAGCAAGGAAGAAAATGCTGCTTCATTGAATAAAAATTTTCTTGATGCTGGTTATGATTCTGAGATAATCCAAAAGAATGTTGGGGGCACAATTTTCCATGTGGTAGTTGTTGGTAAGTTTAAAACAGATGATGAAGCTCAATCATTCCTTGAATTAATAAATAACAAATTTAATATTAATGGAAGAATTATTCCGTTTGATCAATAATAATCGAATAGATTTTTGCCATGCCTTCAGCAGAAATAAAATTTATCGGGACAAGCTCAGGTAAAATTTCATTAAATAGATTTCATTCCTCATTTTTAATTTTAACTAATGATTATAACTTACTTGTAGACTCCGGTGATGGGATTTCAAAAGCTTTACTTACACAAAAAATTGATTTTAATTTAATTGATGGAATTTTAATTTCACATCTTCATGCCGACCATTATTCCGGTTTGCCTTCCCTTATTGCGCAAATGAAAATGGTAAATAGGGAAAAAGATTTATGGGTTTATGCAAATGAAAATCTAATTGATTTTATTAAAGAGTTAATTAAAAAGTCGTATATCTTTTTAGAAAAATTAGGATTTCGAATAAATTTTATAGGGTTTAACAATGAAGATGTTATTCATATAAATGATAGTATTAATTTTCTCCCAAAACAAAATTCGCATCTTGATGAATATGTAAAATATGATAAGGAAAATGAATTAAACTTTTCTTGCAGCAGCTTTTTATTTAAGATAAACAAAAATGAGATTTTTTATACCGGAGATATAGCAAAAAAAGAAGATTTGTATTTATTCAGAGATTTTAAAATTGATTATATGATAAGTGAATGCACTCATATAAATCTCGAAGTTATCATCCTTGCTTTTAATCAATTGAAAGCAAAAAAATTATTTTTAACTCACATTAAAAATGAGGATGAAGAAAACTTTTCCAAATTAAAACCCTCTGCATCATCAAAAGAAGAAGTAATTATTGCAGCATTTGACGGATTAACCTTTAGTGTTTGAAATCATCCTGGAGCTTCATTTCTTTAATTAAACCTTTAAAAATAATATATTTAACAGTATCTAAATTTTAAGTTTTAACTCTTTTGCATCAACAAATGACCATCGAACAATTTAAAAAAGAATTTGGAATTATTGCCGTCTCTAAGGAGATAAATGACTTAGTTGATGTTGTAATGCAGGTTGCTAAATCCGATATATCCGTATTAATTTATGGCGAAAGTGGAGTTGGAAAAGAAGTATTTGCAAGAGCCATTCATGGATTTAGTAATCGTGCGGATAAAAAATTAATTACTGTTAATTGTGGAGCTATCCCGGAAGGAATTCTTGAAAGTGAATTATTCGGACATAAAAAAGGTTCGTTTACCGGTGCCGTTGAAAATCGAAAAGGATACTTTGAAATAGCAGATGGCGGGACACTTTTTCTTGATGAGATTGCTGAAATGCCTATAACTACTCAGGTTAAATTACTTCGTGCTATTGAGAATAAAGAATTTATGAGAATCGGCGATGAGATTCTAACAAGGGTGGATGTAAGAATTATTGCCGCCACAAATAAAAATCTTCAGCATGAAGTAGATTCAAAAAGATTTCGTGAAGATTTATATTTTAGATTAAAAGCTGTAAGTTTTAACATTCCTCCATTAAGAAACCGCAGAAGCGACATTCCTGAACTGGTTTATCATTTTTTAAATCAGTACACTAAAGAAAAAAAAATTGAACCACCAAGACTTTCTAATGATGCTTTAAATTTACTAGTAAACTATAACTGGCCTGGCAATGTAAGGGAATTAAAAAATACTGTTGAAACTGCTGTAGCATTAAATAGAAATCATTCGCTTGAAGCATATTCCTTTTCCCCTCTACTTAATACGCAAGAAAATAAAATCCCGAATAGGAATCTTCCAATTTATCTAAACCGTTCACCGGAGGAGGTTGACAGGGAGTTACTTTACCGCGCTCTCTTCGAAATTAAAAAAGATATAATGGAGCTTAAAGACTTAGTGTATCATTCGCAGCATGAAGTTAAAATGAACTATGATAAACAAACTGATGAAGTTGTCCCATTGGATGAAATGGAACGCAATGCAATAGTAAATGCTTTGGAATTTACAAGAGGCAATAAAAGAAACGCTGCTAAAATGCTGAATATTAGTGAAAGGACTCTTTATAGAAAGATTAAAGAGTATAATTTATAATAAGATAATTAATTAGGTATTGTTTAAGACTTATATGCATTTTTTAATCAAAAAACACAATTTTCCTAAAGTTGCAAGTGCGCTAAGTCTCTTGTTTATATTTACTTCCATGAGTAATTTTACTGGGTGCTGTGCATATTCTTTTACAGGTGCGTCTGTTCCTCCACATATTAAAACAATTGCTATCCCTGTTTGTAATGATAGGAGCGGTGCCGGCGAGCCTGGTTTGCCGCAAACATTTACAGATAAGCTAACGCAAAAGTTTATTGATGACAATACATTGCAGGTGACGGATAAACAGAATGCTAATGCTGTGCTTGAATGTACAATTACTTCATTAAGAGATGCCCCGGCGGTTATTACAGGCGGTGAGAATGTTACAAAAAGAAGAATGACAGTTACTGTTCAAGCTACTTATAAAGACCTGGTTAAAAGAAAAACAGTTTTCGAAAAAAGTTTTTCTGAATATTCTGATTATTCACCTGATGAAGGTCTAAATGCAAGAAGTGCTGCAATTGATGATGCGGTTGATAAATTAACCGAAGATATTCTTCTTGATACAGTTTCCGGATGGTAGATTTAATTTTTTAAAGGCAATAAAATGGACGATATAGTTCTAATTTCATATTTCATTTCCCTCACAATTCTTTTCATTTTTGGATTACATGGTTTTATTATGATTTATTATCATAATAAATATAAAGATGTTTTGCATACACCTAAAACTGAAATAGATGAAAACGCAACAGTAACAATTCAGCTTCCTTTATATAATGAACTCTATGTTGTAGAAAGAGTAATTGAAAAAGTTTGTGAGATTGATTTCCCTAAGGATAAGCTTGAGATTCAAGTTCTTGATGATTCAACAGACGAAACTGTACAAATTGCAGCTAGGATGGTGAAGATAAAACAAGAAGAAGGATTTGATATAAAGCATATAAGAAGAGAAAATAGAGTTGGATTTAAAGCTGGTGCACTAAAAGAAGGTTTAAAAATTGCAAAGGGAAATTACATTGCAATATTTGATGCAGATTTTATTCCTCACAAAGATTTTCTGAAAAAAACTTTATCATTCTTTAACGATGATAAAATTGGAATGGTTCAAACTCGCTGGGAACATATAAACGGCGATTATTCAATTCTTACAAAAGCACAGGCCTTAGCGCTTGACGGACATTTTGTAATTGAACAATCTGTAAGAAACAAAGCAGGCTTTTTTATTAATTTCAATGGGACCGGCGGAATTTGGAGAAAAAGCTGTATTGAGAATTCGGGCAATTGGAATTCCGATACGCTAACTGAAGATTTAGATTTAAGCTACCGTGCCCAATTAAAGGGATGGAGATTTGTATTCTTAAAAGATTTTACTTCACCCGCAGAGTTGCCTTCAGAAATAAATGCTTTAAAGTCTCAGCAATTTAGATGGACAAAAGGTGCGATTGAAACTGCAAAAAAAATTCTTCCTTTAGTTTGGAAAGCAAAGATACCGTTAAGAGTAAAGCTGCAATCAACTTTTCATCTTACGAATAATTTAGTATTCCCGTTTATTTTATTGGCAGCAATTTTAAATGTTCCATTAATCTTTATTAAAAACAGCGGCCCGCATGAAGCCTACTTTGCAATAATGTCAATCTTTGTGCTTGCATTTATCAGTTCGTTTTTGTTTTATATGTATTCACAAAAAGATATTCATAATGACTGGCGAAAGAAGATAGTTTTATTTCCATTATTCATGGCTGGAAGCATGGGTTTTGCAGTTAATAATTCAAGGGCAGTTATAGAAGGATTGTTAAATAGAAAAAGTGAGTTCGTTCGTACTCCAAAATTCAATGTTAAAGGCAATAGTGATTCATGGATTGGGAAGAAATATAGAAGTAAAAAATTAGAAATGTCTGTAGTAGTAGAATTAATAATGGCAGTTTATTGTTTAATTGGAATTGTTTCATCAATATATTTTGCTGAGATTGCTGCCCTTCCTTTCCAGCTTTTATTTTTCATTGGATTTTCTTTTGTGTCGTTGACTTCAATCAAGCATGCATTTTCAACAAATAATTAAACGGGTTAGTATTGGATAAATCAAGCTTTGAAAAATTTGATGAAAAAGTAAATTTGATTTATGAGTATGACAAAAAATCTCCGTTGTTTATTCGGGTTGCCAATACCGAAATTAACAATAACAATGTTGAAAAAGCTATTGGCATTTTAAATCAGGGGTTAGACGATTATCCTCAATATGCAGCCGCATATCTTCTATTAGGAAAAGCTTATATGCTGCTTGGAAATTATTCTTCTTCCTTAAAGAATATTAAAGCCGGCAGCGATATGATTCATTCAAAGCCAACGTATGACTTTTATTTGAATGAAATCGAAGAGATAAAAAAACAAAGGTCATTCTTTGAAATTAGTAAAAGAACAGGTTTCTTATCTATCGAAGATAAAGATGCGGATAAAAATCAAGCAGACTTTTTCAAAGAAGAACCTGCAATAGATAATGAAAATAATCAAGCACCTTCAATTGATGAAAGGCTTGATGAACTGGCAAAAGAAATATCTACGGCAAAGATTTCAGAGAATATGGGTGAAACTTATATTGAGGAAAAGCCTTTTAAAAAAGTTACTGAAAGTCATATAATAATTTCAGATACGCTTGCAAAAATTTATACTGCTCAAGGTGAATATAAAGAAGCGATTGAAATTTATTCTCAACTAAAGCAAAAGAATCCTGAGAAACTAGAATACTACAATCAAAAAATAGAAGAATTAAAAGCCAAGCTTTGATTATATTTCCGTAAAGATTATTTAAAATATCCCTTTCGTAATTTGCTTTTCGTTTTTATATGAATTCATTGTTAAACCTGCCAAAACTTAATAGAAGATTTTTTACCCGTGAAGTTTTAGTTGTCGCACAAAGTCTTCTTGGTAAAATTTTAGTAAAGAACATAGACGGTAAAACTTATGCCGGAAAAATTGTTGAAGTTGAAGCTTACGATGGTACTTTTGATGAAGCAGCACATACATTTATAGGTAAAACAAAACGGAATGAAATTATGTTTGGTGAAGGTGGTTTCTTTTATGTTTACTTTACTTATGGTGCTCATTTCTGCTGCAATGTTGTTACAGGCGTTAAAGATATTGGAACTGCAGTTTTACTAAGAGCGGTTGAACCGTTGATTGGAATTGAGGAAATGGCTAAGAATAGATACGGACATAATTTGTTAAATGAAAAAGAAAAATTTAATTTGACAAGCGGCCCGGGGAAATTATGTAAAGCTTTTGATATTGACCGACGACATAACACAATTGATTTAACCGGAGATGAAATATTTATTTTAAATAAGAATAAAATTTCTTCAAATAAAATTGTCACAACCAGGAGAATTGGAATTAAAAAATCAGTGGAACTCCCATGGAGATTTTATATCAAAGATAATCCTTACGTTTCCGGAAAATGATTACACCTAAAAATTTATTAATTGTTAGAACAGATAGAATTGGTGATGTTGTTTTGTCATTGCCATTGGCGGAGCTTATTAAAAAAAATTACCCAGATTGTAGAGTAACTTTTTTAGTTCGGGAATACACAAAAGATGTAGTTCTTAATCATCCTTTTATTGATGACATACTTGTTTTAATAGAGAAGGACAATAAGATATTAATCAATGAAAATGTTAAACAAATAGCTGAGAAAAAATTTGACTCGGCAATAATTGTTTATCCAACTTTTCAAACCTCATTAATTATTTATTTAAGCAAAATTAAAAATAGAATTGGCACTGGATACAGGTGGTATTCTTTTTTATTTAATAATAAAGTTTATGAACATAGGAAATATGCTGAGAAACATGAACTTGAATTTAATGTTAATCTTCTTAAAAAATTTGGAATAGAAGAATTTGTAAATAAGCAAAATGTTAATTTTAATCTTCATCCTAATCAAGAAGATATAAAGAAAGTGCATGAGTATTTAATAAAAGAAAATATCGATTTCACAAAACCAATTATTATAATTCATCCTGGCAGCAGTGGAAGTGCAGTTGATTTGCCGATTGAAAAATTACGTGATTTAATTTCTTTAATTTCTTCTAAATTGGACAGTGAGGTTATTTTAACCGGCAGCAAAGAAGAAAATACTATTTGTGAAAGTTTAAAAATAAATGAAAATATAAAAAATTTTGCAGGCATTTTTAACTTGGCGGAACTAATTGCTTTGATTAACTTTTGCGGTATATTTATTGCTAACTCAACTGGGCCAATACATATTGCTGCTGCATTAAATAAATTTATCATTGGTTTTTATCCGAAAATATTGGCTTGTTCTCCCCGAAGATGGGGGCCATATAATGAAAACAGTATTGTTTTTAGTCCAAAAATAAATTGTCAAAATTGTACACGGGAACAGTGTGAGCAGTTAAATTGTATGAGTACTATCGAAGTGACCGATATATTTTTAGAAGTTAGTAAAATTTATAAGTTTCTTGTAACTAGCGGAGAAATTTAATGAAAACCAAAATCTTTATTGTTCTAACAATTTCTTTTTTCTGTTTGCACTCTGCATTCAATACCGATAAAGCCCAAAATAAGGAAGAAGAATTTAGAAAAGTTGAGAACAATGCTTTTACAGTTGGTGAAAAATTAACCTTTGATGTACGTTACGGTTTTGTTACAGCAGGAGTTGCAACATTTAATATTCCAAAATTAAAAAGAATTTCAGGACGGGAAGCCTATTATGTAACCTTTGAAGTTAATACAGTGTCGAGTTTTGATTGGATTTATAAGGTACGCGATAGGTATGTAGATTACATTGATAAAGAAGGTTTATTCCCTTGGAGATTTGAACAGCATATTCGAGAGGGCGGTTACACTAGAGACTTCTCAGCTTTTTTTGACCAAAGAAAAGGAAAGGCTAAAACTTCCGAAGGAGAATATGATATCCCTAAATATGTAAATGATATTGTATCTGCATTTTACCTGGCAAGAACTTTCGATTATTCAAATATGAAAGTTGATGATAAATTTCATCTCCAAAATTTTTATAAAGATAAAGTATACGACCTTGATGTTAGATTCGTTGGAAGAGAAACTGTTGAAGTCCCTGCCGGAAAATTTGATTGCATAATTGTAGAACCGTTAGTTCAGCAAGGCGGATTATTTAAAAGCGAAGGGAACATCTTGGTTTGGCTGACAAATGACAAATTAAAAGTGCCCGTTAAAGTGAAAACAAAAGTTGTAATCGGGTCTATAGATGCGGATTTAACAAGTTATGAAGGGCTCGACGGAGAGTTAGAATCTAAAAGATAATTTTTTAATTTTGATTATTTAAAGTAATTGAAAACCTTCGAGGTTTTTAAAATAAAAATTGGTTTATTTTGTTCATAAACATATAGGTAAAACAAAAACCTCGAAGGTTTAAGTATATTTTTTGGTAACTTATAATAAATCCTTGAATATCAGTTCAATCCGTGTGCTATTCTTCGCTTTAAAATAAAAAATGTTTATCATTTGATTATTTCTTTTGCCAAGTAAATCAATATTTTAATTTCTTCTTTAAAATTATTTAAGATAATTTAACTATTTTTGTTTATAACTTTCATCATTAAAACCAAATACCAATGTACGACGATAACGAAAATAAAAATCTTGAGACGGATAATATAGAAGAAAATAATAACCAGGAAATCATTCAAGAAGATTATAAAGAAGACCAGTATGGCTTCTCCTTAAAAAGGGATATTCATCCAAGACTTTCACCGTATGCTGTTGCTTTTATGAGCTTATTTGGCGGGTTTATTGCCTACCAGGTTTTAGGCGCGATTTTAATTGTTCTCATCTTTGGTTTTGATTTAGAACATGCCCCAGCGAATGGAATGAGATTGATTACTATGGCTGGAGAAATTTTATTTATGCTTCTTCCGGCTTTAATATTTACAAAAATGGTTTATGAAGACGTAACCAATTTCATCCGTGCACATTCAACTAAAATAATAGAGATTTTGTTATTTCTAAGCGGGTTAATTGTGCTGTTCTTCTTATTTCAAGATTATCTTTATATACAAGATTTTGTTATTAATAAATTAGCTGCGCATTCCAGCATTGTTCAGTCTGTTAAATCTGTTTTTGACAGCTTAAATGATTCTGTAGAAAAAACTTATTTGAATTTAATAACGCCGCATAATTTTTTTGATAAAATATTAATTGTCATTGTTATTGCTTTAGTACCGGCGATATGTGAAGAAATTCTATTTAGAGGTCTAGTTCAAAGAAGCCTTGAGATGAAGTTAAAACCGCTTTGGGCCGCTTTGATAACAGGATTGTTTTTTGGCTTGTTCCATGTCAATCCTTATGCTCTCATTCCTTTAGTAGCACTTGGATTCTATTTTGGATTTGCTGTTTATAAAAGTAATTCAATTCTAACATCCATGATTTTACATTTTACAAATAATTTTATTTCAGTTATTTTATTTTTTATTATAGGTAATGAAGATTTAATAAATTCAAATGTTAAAGGCGATATTGATTTAAGATCATCGTTAAGTTTATTTGTTGTATTTTTAGGATTATTTATTGGAATTATATTTTTAATTAACTGGTATTATTCAAGAAAAAAAATTAGTTGGAGGTAAAATGCCTGTTTGCCCAAAATGCGATTACGAATATGTTGATGGCGTTACATTTTGTCCTGATTGCGGCACTGCTTTAGTTGATGAGGATCTGTATTGGAAGCCGGAAGAATGGACAGAAAAAAACTGGGAGGTCGTCTATACTTCAGACCGTCTATATGAAGTTGAAATGATTAGAGATAATCTTAAAGGAGCAGGAGTTGAGGCGGTTATTCTTTCTCAAAAAGATAGTAATTTCCCAACCCCAGGTGACTTATCAACAGTAAAGCTTCTGGTTAAAAAAGAAGATGTTAGCTCTACTTTAAATTTTATTCAACAGGTTAAATCTCAAAGTAATGAAGAGGAAAAGGAATAGTGGCTCTCAGCAATCATTCAGCTAGAGTTTTAGTTTCAATTATTGCTATCCCTTTCATACTTGCTGCAACATATATTGGTAAGCTTTTCTTTTTCATATTTGTCCTCGGGATTGGTTTAATTTCTTTTTATGAATTTTCAGGTTTGCTAAAAAACAAAGGCGCCAATCCGGGTATTTGGTTGGGGTATGCTGGAGTTATATTATTAATAGCTTCCAATTATATTTTTTTTGCTGATACCTTATCTCTCTTAATATTATTTGTAATTATTGTTTCTGCTGTTGAATTGTTTAATAACTCCGGTTCCGCTTTGTACAATCTCGGAGGCCTTCTTCTATCGACTTTATATGTGGGATTTTTTGCCGGCTCACTCGTTGGTATCAGAGAATTTTATCCTAGAATTGGAGATTTATATTTACGCGGCGGATACATCATTATTTCAATGCTTGCTTCAATCTGGCTTTGCGATTCTGCAGCTTATTACGGTGGAACAAAGTTTGGGAAGCATAAATTATTTCCAAGAGTCAGCCCTAAAAAAAGCTGGGAAGGTGCTATATTCGGTTTTGTGTTTGCTGTCATCACCATGATTTTAGCCAAATTTTTATTGCTTGAATTTTTGAATTGGACAGCAGTAATTTCTTTTGGAATTATTATCGGTGTTGTTGGTCAGGTTGGAGATTTGGTTGAATCTTTATTTAAAAGAGATGCAGGCGTAAAAGATTCTTCTGCTTTACTTCCGGGGCACGGCGGCATATTTGATAGATTTGATTCGTTATTATTTACGGCACCATTAATTCTTCTGTATTTAAAATTTATATCAAGATGAAAATTAATTTTTAAGAAAGTTTTGATGAATTCTAAAAAGCAAAAAGTAAGTGTGATTACATTAGGATGCTCGAAGAATACTGTTGATTCCGAAAGATTAATGAATCAACTAAAAATTAATAATTTAAATTTGATTGATGATCCGAATAAATCAGATACAGTAATAATAAATACTTGCGGATTTATTGAAGCAGCAAAAGAGGAATCAATTAATACCATACTTAGTGCTGTTGAGCTGAAGAAAAACAAAAAAATAAAAAAAGTAATTGTCGCCGGATGTTTATCCGAACGTTATAAAAAATACCTTGAAATCGAAATCCCCGAAGTTGATGTTTATTTCGGGACAGAAAATTATGAAGGAATTTTAAAAGAGTTAGGTGGAGAATTAAAGCATGAACTTTTAGGAGAAAGAATTTTAACTGCTCCTTCCCACACAGCTTATTTAAAAATATCAGAAGGCTGTGACCATCCTTGTTCATTTTGTGCAATTCCGTTAATGCGTGGTAAGCATCACTCAAAACCTATGGATGAGATTATTAAAGAAGCAGAGTTCCTGGCAAGGAATAATACTAAAGAGTTAATTATTATAGCGCAAGATACAACTGATTACGGAATTGATATATATGGAAAAAGAAATATCAGTGAGCTATTAAATCGATTAAGTGACATTGAAGGAATAGAATGGATTAGATTGATGTATGCTTATCCTTCAAAATTTCCTGATGATTTAATTGATACAATCGCTGCAAATCCGAAAATTTGTAAGTATGTAGATATTCCATTACAGCATATTTCGGACGATGTATTAAAATCAATGCGGCGTGGTGTTACCACAAAACGTACTTATGATTTGTTATACAAATTAAAAAATAAAATTCCGGATATTACGATTCGCACAACTTTTATTACCGGTTACCCGGCAGAAAAAGAAGAACATTTTAAGCAGCTATGCGATTTTATTGAAGAAATAAAATTTGACAGGATTGGAATATTTACATTTTCTGTCGAAGAAAATACTTCTAGCTTTATTCTTGGTGATCCTGTTCCGGAAGTTGAGAAGAATTACAGGAAAGAGACTTTGATGGAAATTCAGAAAAATATTTCATTAAATAAAAATGAAGAGTTGGTTGGTAAAGAATTGAAAGTACTTATTGATGGAACTGAAGGCGATTATTACATAAGCCGCTCATATCGCGATGCTCCTGAGGTTGATGGAGAAATTTTAATTCCTAAAATTGATAGTGAAATTGTCATTGGAAATTTCTATACTACTAATATATTTAATTTTAATGAGTACGATCTTTACGGGAAGATAATTAATCCCGGGAAGGAATAACCATGAAACTTACTTTACTATTAGTTTTTTTTATATTTCTTTTTATTGCCAATGCACAAGTTGAAAATGCGGATAAATCAAAAGCATATATAGGTGAACCAAAATATTATATTGACTTTCTAAATTTTAAAGGTAAAGAAAAAGACAAAACCAGGCTGGATGTATTTGTTCAAGTACCGTATAAAATAATACAGTTTGTTAAATCTGAAAATGAGTTTGTTGGGAATTACAATGTAACAATTTCCGTTTTTGATGAAGATAAAAATACTTTATTTGTAGAAAAATCATGGACTGAAAAATTAAAATCGAAAAAATTCGAGCAGACTATTTCGAAGGATAATTACAATTTAAGCCTTCGTTCTTTTGAGCTTATGCCGGATAAATATTTGATACGTTCAATTGTTGAAGATCAGGATTCTAAGAATGAATATAAATATGAAAACCTTGTTAAGGTAAGAGATTTTTCAAAGCTCCCTGCTGTAAGCGATGTAATGCTGATTTCAAAAGAGACGATCGTTAACGGCGAAACAAAAATACTTCCCAATGTATCCCGGAATGTAATTCCGCAAAAAGGAGGGCTGCCATTCTTCTTTGAAGTTTATACCGATTCTGCCGAGAGCGTTAAAATAGAATTTGCACTCAAAGATAAAAAGGATATTGTTTTTGATTCCACTGCAACTAAAACCATAGATTCTTCTCAAACCCAGGTGTTTGCAAACATAAAAAATAATGATTTAAGTTTAGGTAGTTATGAATTGGTTGTCAGCATTGAAAATAATGATGGAGATATTCTCGCCATTTCATCCAAGCAGTTTTTATCTCGATGGATTGGGATTCCAAGCAGCGTAAAAGATCTGGATAAAGCAATTTCTCAATTAGTTTATATTGCATCCAGCAGTGAAATTTCAGGTATGGAAGATGCGAAAACTAAAGACGACAAAATTAAATTGTATCTCGAATTCTGGAAGAAAAAAGATCCCACTCCTAATACAGAAGAAAATGAAGTACGAGATGAATATTATAGAAGAATAGCTTATGCAAATCAAAATTTTAGTCATTATGTTGAAGGCTGGAAATCCGATAGAGGAATGGTGTTTATAATTTTAGGCCCGCCAAACAATGTTGATAGGCATCCGTTTGAATATGATTCTAAACCATACGAAGTATGGCAATATTATAATTTAAGCAAAGATTTTGTGTTTGTAGATGAAACAGGTTTTGGCGACTATAGGCTCGTTACACCAATGTATGGAGACTTTTATCGTTATAGACAATAACAATATTATTTTAATATTTGTTTATTATTTTTATCTCATCTACTATAAATAATTTCCAAATCAAATGATTCTTACTGTAACTTTAAATCCCTTACTTGAAAGAAGATTTACTTACGATGAAATTCATCCCGGCAAAGAAAACAGAAACGGGATAGAAGAAAAAAAAGCTGGCGGCAAAGGTATAAATGTAAGCCGGCAATTGAACCAATTAAATATTGATAACCTTTCATTTACTTTCTTAGGTGGAACAAACGGGAAAATTTTAAAGGAAGTTATTGATGCAGAAGGAATAAAGCTTACTTCAATTAAAACTAAAAATGAAACACGCGAAGCAGCGATAATTATTGGAAAGAATAAAAACTTTCTTACCACTTATTTTTCCGAAAACACAGTCATATTAAAAACCGAAGTTGAAGAATTTAAATCCAAGCTTGAAAAGATGATTGAAATGTGTGAGATGGTTATTTTTTCAGGAAGTTCTCCTTGCGAAGAAACAGATTCGATTTTTCCATTTGGAATTAACATTGCTAATAAGCTTGATAAAATTTCAATTTGCGATACGTATGGAAAACATCTTAATGATTGTTTAGAAGCAGAGCCGACTATTATTCATAATAATATTTCTGAAATAGAAAATTCACTTAGTTTAAATTTGAAAAAGGAAAATGATAAACTTGAATTTCTAAATCATTTATATAAAAATGGAATTAAGCAAGCTTACCTGACCGACGGCGCCAATCAAATTTATGCTTCTAATTTTGATTTTCATTTTAAAATTGAAAATCCAACTATAAAAGCTATAGATGCTACCGGAAGCGGGGATGCATTCACCGCAGGTATAGTTTATGCATGGCATTATAATTTGACTTTTAAAGAAGGAGTTTTATTTGCAGTTAAATTAGGAATATTAAATGCATCGAAATTTGAAGTATGCAATATTACTTTTGATGAAATTAATAATTTAAAATTAGAGCCGAAAATATTTCCTATCGGGAAACAAATAAAAACAAGCAATGCCCCTGCTTAATAAAATTATATTTTTCTTCGTACTTATTTTCATTTCTTCTATACAAGCACAAGTTATTGAGTCAATTAATGTTAAAGGAAATGATGTTTTTGATAATCAGGATATTTTATCCTGGGCAGAAATAAATGAAGGAATGAGCATTTATCCCGGGATTGTTGATTCGATAAAAAACCGCGTATTGCTGAATTTGGGTTACAGAGGATATCTTCATAGCAAATTAAAGACATCTGAAAATATATCGAAAGAAGATTCACAAAAAGTTAATTTGGATATGAATATTGATGAAGGCGAACCAACCTATGTGAGCAAAATTTATTTTGTAAAAAAGGATTCTTCGTTTGGGGATGAAATTGAAAAGATGTTTGATGATTTGAAAGGTCAAATCTTCAATAAATTTGAGATTGAAGATGATATAAATAATATTTTAACTTTGCTGGAAAATAAAGGATATCCGTTTTCAAAAATAACTATCAACTCAACTTACTTTTATTCTGATTCAACTAACAACGAATATTATGTTGATCTTCATTTAAGTCTCGACAAACAGCTCATGAGTAAAATCGATAAAATAGAAATTACAGGAAACACCACAACAAAACCTTATGTTATTACCCGGGAATTAAGGCTGGAAAAAGGCGAGTTGTATTCACAAAAAATGATTGATGATATTCCTTCCAAACTAAATAAGCTTCGTTTTTTTGAACCGGTTGAGACTCCCAAATTTTATTTCAATTCTAAAAATGAAGGAGTGCTCTTAATAAATGTAAAAGAAAAACAAACTAACAACTTTGATGGAATTATTGGTTACATTCCTCCTGCCGTTCAAGGAGAAAAAGGATATATCACTGGATTAGTTAACATCACCTTAAGAAATTTATTCGGTACGGGCAGAGCAGCAGCAATTAGATGGCAGCAAATAAATCGTAACTCACAAGAGCTTGAATTAAAATATTTGGAACCATGGATATTCGGTTATCCTTTTAATTTAAGCGGTTCATTATTTCAAAGAAAACAGGATAGCTCTTATGTGCAAAGAACTTTAGAAGGGGCGCTTGAATTTTTAGCTACTCAAGATATATCAGCAGCATTGACTATTTCTTCTGAATCGACCATACCTACAGAGAATGAGAGCCCGGTCTTTACAGTATACAATTCAAGTTCATTCAGTACTGGAATTAATTTAACAATTGATACTCGTGATGACCCTTATGCCCCCACACAAGGATTGCTGTTTATTAATTCATATTCATTCAGCAGGAAGAAAATTTACGGGCCAGCTCGGTATATAACAGATAGCCTGGAAACAAAAATTAATTTGCAAAGAATAAGCGTCAGCTTATCTACATTTTATGAATTGTTCAATCGTCAGATTGTGGCATTAAGTTTAAACGGAAGAGAACTGCGCGGGCCATTTTTTGAAGAAAGTGATTTGTATAGGTTGGGCGGGACAAATACTCTACGTGGATACAGGGAGAACCAATTTTTAGGTTCAAGAATTTTTTGGAGTAATTTGGAATACAGATTTTTATTAACACAAAGGACGTTTGCGTTTGTATTTTTTGATACTGGTTATTATTTAAGAAATGCAGATGTGAATAGAAATATATTAAAACAAGAAGCTTTCAAATATGGTTATGGGATTGGATTGAATTTGCAAACTGGTTTGGGAGTTTTAGGTGTAAGCTTTGCACTTGGCCAGGGTGATTCATTTTCTGAAGGTAAAATTCATTTCGGTTTAATAAATGAATTTTAAAGCAGTAGAAAACCTTCAAGGTTTGCGCCTCATTAGCGCAACATTAACCTTGAAGGTTAAGACAAAGTGATAAATAATTTTATGCAAATTAAAAATCCATACATAATAATTGTTCGTCCGCTAAATGTAATCATTACTTTTTTTGTGATTATTGTTGCGGCGATTATTTCTATTGATGGAAATTATTTAAAGATAGATATTTTACTCGCTGCAATTACCGGTGGATTAACTGCAGCGTCAGGTAACATTATTAATGATTTTTATGATATTGAAATTGATAAAATAAACCGTCCAGAAAGGCCGCTTCCTTCAAATAAAATTTCAATCAAAGCAGCTTTGAACTATTATTTAACTTTATTGTTTCTTGCAGTTGTTATTTCATTTGAAATTAATTTTGAAGCATTTATTATTGTTATAATTACACAAACAATTTTGTTTCTATATTCTTTCAAACTTAAGCACATTGTTTTAATAGGAAATATGTCTCGTCTCGTTTCTTACCGGACTAACATTTATTTTTGGCGGAGTGTCTGTTAATAATTATAAGGCTGCAATAATTCCTGCGGTGTTTGCTTTTTTAATTAATTTGATTCGTGAATTGTTAAAAGACATTGAAGATATTCCCGGCGATAATAAATTAGGAATTAAAACCCTTCCCTTGAAAGTTGGAATTCAAAAAACAAAACATTACTTGTTAATTATCTCTGCTTTTTTAATCCTCTGCACTTTCTATCCATTTATAACTGCTCAATACAAAATAGAATATTTTATATTTGTGATGATAGTTGTTAATCCTATTTTGGTTTATGTAGTTAAATCTTTATTTAAAGATGATTCAGCCAGGAACTTGAATAAGTTAAGTTTTATTTTAAAATTGAACATGATTTTTGGATTAACTGCTATCTTTCTTGGCAAATGAAAAAATTTGACAATTCATTTCTAACTGATAAAATAAAACTGCTTGCCGGCACAGACGAAGCCGGAAGAGGCCCATTAGCAGGGCCGGTTGTAGCCGCAGCAGTAATTTTTCATCCCGATGTTTTTATAGAAGGTGTTAATGATTCAAAACAATTAACCGAAGGACAAAGGGAAAGGTTAGTTCCAATCATCTTAGAAAAATCTCTTGCTTCTGCTGTTACAGTAATTTCACATAAAGAAATTGATAGAATAAATATTCTTCAAGCTTCTCTGCTTGCAATGAAAACTTCGATAAATAGGCTCTCAATTCAACCTGATATTATTTTAGTTGACGGCAATAAAACCTTTGCTCACAGAGTTCAGGCTATACCTATTGTAAAAGGTGATTCAAAATCATTTTCTATTGCCGCCGCTTCAATTCTTGCAAAAGTTGCACGGGATAGAATTATGAAAAGACTTTGTCCAAGGTTCCCACAATACTTATGGTCAAAAAATAAAGGCTATCCAACTAAGCAGCACATTGAGGCAATTAAAATTTATGGCCCAACAAGATTTCATAGAAAAACATTTTTAAAAAATATTTTGTCAGAAGAATCACTTTCTGACTTTACACTGAATTCCGAAGATCAAAATAAAATCTGTTAGTATTTTATATCCTGTAATTTATTCTTTAGATTAAAAATAAAATTATGTCTCAAGCTTCAAAGGAAATTGGCGATAAAGGCGAAGAAATGGCTGCCGAATTGCTGGTTGAAAAAGGCTATGAAATTGTTGAACGAAATTACCGTTTTGGCAAAGGTGAAATTGATATTATAGCTAAAACTCCTGACAAAAAAACATTAGTTTTTGTCGAAGTAAAATCGCGTAAGAATTTAGAATTTGGCGAACCCGAATATGCGATTACAAAAAATAAAATGGGGCAGTTAAGAAGAATCGCATCTGCATATATTTACGAAAATGTTCCTGATGATATTGATTTTAGAATGGACGTAATTGCAATTCTATTTCGTCAACATAAAAAAGCAAAAATAGAACATTATGAAAATGCCTTTTAAACTTTTATGAACTTCATTAAAGCATACATAAAATTTGTTGATAAGCTAAATTCAAAATTAGGTTATTATACTTCATGGTTAACGTTGCTGCTGGTTTTAATTACCTGCTTTGATGTTTTTACCAGATATGTTTTAAATGAAAGCAGTGTTGCTCTTCAAGAACTTGAATGGCACTTATTCTCAATTATATTTTTGATGGCTGCTTCGTATACTTTAATAACTGATGACCATGTCCGTGTGGATGTTTTTTATTCAAGGTTTTCTGATAAACAAAAAGCATGGGTTAATCTTTTAGGCGCTATTTTGTTTTTAATTCCATTTAGTGTTTTGGTGATTTATTCTTCGCATAATTTTGTTATTACTTCATTTCAATTGAAAGAAACATCTCCCGATGCAGGCGGGCTTCCGGCGAGATATATTTTGAAATCATTTATTCCTATCTCATTTGTGTTTTTGTTTTTCCAAGGAATATCTTTGGCGTTCAAGTCTCTTCTTCAAATAAAAAAACCGGATAACCTAACAGAGAATAAATGACAGAACTTTTACCGATAATATTCTTCTTTACTGTATTAGTTTTCCTTCTAATGGGATTTCCAGTTTCATTCACTCTGGGAGGAGTTTCATTAATTTTCGGACTCTTAACTTTTGGATTAAACTTTTTTAATCTTCTCCCTTTGCGTATTTGGGGAATAATGAATAACTATGTTTTAATTGCCGTTCCTCTTTTTGTTTTCATGGGAGTGATGCTGGAAAAATCCGGGCTTGCCGAAGAACTCCTTGAAACAATGGCTTTACTATTTGGAAAATTAAGAGGGGGTTTAGCGTTTTCTGTTTTAATAGTTGGAGCAATGATGGGCGCTTCTACCGGGATTGTAGGGGCAACTGTTGTTACAATGGGAGTACTTAGTTTACCTGTAATGTTAAAACGCGGATATCATCCTAGGGCAGCTTCGGGAATTATTATGGCATCAGGAACTTTAGGGCAAATCATTCCCCCAAGCATTGTTTTGGTTTTACTTGGAAGTGTTTTAAATATTTCAGTTGGAGCTTTGTTTGTCGGTGCAGTCATTCCGGGGTTTCTTCTTGTATTTTTTTATTTCGTTTGGCTAATTATTCTAACAAAAATTCGTCCCAAATCTGTTCCAGCAATGCCTCAAGAAGAGCTGGATAAATTTAAAGGCAGCGATAGAATTAAAAGAATAATTAATGCATTCCTTCTTCCTTTTATTTTAATATTGGCAGTGCTTGGTTCCATCTTTGCCGGAATAGCTTCACCAACCGAAGCCGCCGCTGTTGGGGCTTTTGGTGCAACTATCTTAGCAATTTTTAGAAGAACTTTTAGTATCAAAATACTGAAAGAAGTTATGATTAGAACCACAACATTAACTAGCATGGTATTTTTCATTTTGGTTGGTGCTGCTGCTTTCGGCTTGGTATTTAGAGGATTACATGGTGATGTATATCTTTCAAATTTAATTCTTTCATCCAATTTAGAACCTCACCATTTTTTAGCAATCGTGATGGTTGTAATTTTTATCTGCGGATTTTTTATTGACTTCATTGAAATAACATTTATTATCGTTCCAATTGTAGCTCCAATATTTGTTCACATGCATATTGATTTATTATGGATTGGAATATTGATTGCGATGAATTTGCAGACTTCATTTTTAACCCCGCCATTTGGTTTTTCAATTTTTTATTTGAAAGGAGTCGCACCGTCGGGAGTTACAACTTCCCATCTTTATAGAGGAATAATTCCTTATGTTTTTCTTCAACTAATTGCTCTTCTTACTGTAATACTTTGGCCTGATATTGCTCTTTGGCTGCCCAGGGTTTTAGGTGTGTAACTTTTGAAATTTATTAATCAAGCATATAATGTAAAACGATAGCCAAAACCTCCGAGGTTTTACCGAACTATATTTATCTTTAATTCAAATTTTCCAACTCCCCATTATTTCATTCATTACACCTTATAATTCTTTTCAGCCATTGAATCCCATTCATAAATATTTTTTTTGAAGCTCATATATGAATCATATACTTTTTTAGCCATTGCATTGGACGAAGTTATCTCCGATATAGCTTCATCAGTAAATTTTCGAAGCGCATCCAATATATCTTCTGAGAATTGCCTGAATTGAACTTTGCCTTCTTTTTTCATCTTTAAATAATATTCAGTATTCTTAGTTTCAAATGCCGAGAGCATCATAATATTTACTTTTGCAGCAGCAACTTCAATTATGTCTTTTAAATCTTGAGGTAGTTGGTTATAAGCATTTTTGTTCACTATGAGCTCAGTTACCGGACCGGGTTCCTGCCAGCCGGGATAATAATAATACTTTGCAATTTTATCGAAGCCCATAATTGAATCATGATAAGGCCCAATCCATTCAAGAGCATCAATAACACCTCTATCAAGGTCGGTATATAACTCTCCGCCAGGAGCCAAGATAGAAGTAGCTCCAGTCTTTGAAATAACTTTCCCTCCGATGCCAGCTATCCTCATTTTTAATCCTTCAAAATCTTTGATAGTATTTATTTCTCTGTTAAACCATCCACCCATTTGACCTCCTGTATTTCCGCAGACAAATGGAACCAAACTATGTTTTTCGTAAAGCTCTTTCCATAAATCTAATCCGCCTCCAAAATAAAGCCAGGCATTTACTTGCTGTGCATTCATTCCAAAAGGAACGCTTCCGAAAAATTGAGCTGAGGGTAATTTGCCTGACCAATAATATGCAGCACCATGTCCCATCTCAGCAACTCCACCGGAAACTGCATCAAATACTTCTAACGCCGGAACTAATTCTCCGCCGCCATAGACTTGAATTTTCAATCTTCCATTTGACATCTCTCCAACCCATTTAGCAAACTCATCAACGTACTCGCCTAGAATAGGAAAATGAGGCGGCCAGGTTGTAACTAACTTCCATTCATAAGTTTTTCCCATATCCACTACGGCTGAAGTATTTTCTTTCTTTTCATTTGCGCAGCTAGAAATTACTCCCGAAGATATTGCAAGAGTTGAAAGAGAAACATTTCTGATGAAATCTCTACGGACAATCTTTTTCATTTTTGCCTCTGGGTTAGTTATAGAAGTATAAACGTAATTCTAAAATATTAAATTAAATATATTTATTCATTAAAAAGATATTACAAAAATACTTTAAGAGAGACCAGGCAGTCACGAACCATTTCTTGACTGAAGCTCAACTTGTTAACGTTATAAACCCAATTTTTTCGAGAAATTGGATTTATTAAAAATGTATAATTTGAATGTAGAGTAGTAACACAACAAAAACAGCTATTCTTTTTTCAAGATTTATTTTTTAGTATTTTGATAAACATAAATCAATTTATTAAATGAATTTATCTTTATTTCTTACAAGGAAAACAACTCTAATCCTAACAAATATTGTAAAGAAATCTCGTGAAAATAAATTACGAAATTAAAAACGCACCTTCAGATTTTATACAGGCTTTACAGCAGTTTTTTGTTACTATAACCGGCCTTACATTTTTCTCACTAAGATTTTTTAAAAGAGTTTTTCTTCCTCCATATGAGGTTGCTGAAGTAAGAAAACATATGGTAGAACTTGGAGTGAAAACTCTGCCTATTGTAAGTGTAACTGGATTTATTATTGGTTTAGTATTGGCGATGCAAAGCCAACCAACTTTAATGCGGTTTGGTGCAGAATCTTTTTTGCCGGCAATGGTTTCTCTTTCAGTGATTAGGGAATTAGGGCCTGTTATTACAGCATTAATTTTTGCCGGAAGAGTTAGTTCAGGAATCGGAGCTGAATTAGGCTCTATGCGTGTTACGGAGCAAATTGATGCTATGGAAGTTTCTGCAATTAATCCTTACCGATTTCTTGTCGTAACTAGAATTTTAGCATGTACATTAATTTTACCTGTTCTGACAATGTATGTAAACTTTTTAGCAATTATTGGTGGCTATGTAGCCGTTGCACTTTCAACGGGATCAAGCTTTCAACTTTACACAGATGCTGTGATTAAAACTTTGGAATTTACGGATGTCATCCCTGCTTTTGCAAAGACTTTTATTTTCGGGTTTATAGTTGGCTCTGTAGGTGCTTACAAAGGATACAATACTTCAAATGGTACAGTTGGAGTTGGGAAAGCTTCAACTAGTTCTGTTGTTACAGCGTCATTATTAATTCTTTTGGTTGATATGGTGCTGGTAAAACTAACGGTTTGGCTATGGACGTAATGGTTGATATTAAAAATTTAAGTAAAGCATTTGATGATAACATTGTGCTTGAAGATGTTTCTATGCAAATTTCTGAAGGTGAAAATGTTGTTGTCTTTGGAAAAAGCGGTACCGGGAAAAGTGTGTTATTAAAATGTATGGTTGGATTATTAGAGCCTGATGCTGGCGAAATTTATATTGATGGTAGAAGTGTTCTTAAAATTCCTATCAAAGAATTGAACGAGATTAGGAAATATATAGGCTTCTTATTTCAAAGCGCTGCGCTTTATGACTCTATGTCTGTCAGAGAAAATTTGGAATTCCCTTTAGTTAGAAATTTTAGTTTCTCTGCAAAAGAAAGAGAAGAGAAAGTTAAAAGAGTTTTGGAAAAAATATCATTGGAAGAAGCAATAGATAAAATGCCTTCAGAGCTTTCCGGCGGGATGAAAAAAAGAATTGGCCTAGCTCGAACAATTATTACCGAACCGAAATTAATTTTGTATGATGAACCTACAACAGGCCTTGACCCCATTACTTCAAAAGAAATAAGTCATCTAATAATTGATTTGCAAGAAGATTTAAATGTTACATCAATAGTTGTTACACATGATTTGTCTTGTGCAAAAATTGTTGCTGACCGTGCGGTTGTTTTAAGAGATGCTAAAATTATGTATGAAGGCAACTTAAAAAATTTAACATCAACTGATGATGCATTTTTAATTGATTTTTTCAGTAGTGATGCAGTAGAACATAATAACCGGAGAAATTAATGGCGAAAAAAAAATCTGCCTTACAACTTGGTGTTTTTATTTTTATCGGGATAGCAATCCTCGTATTAACAATTTTTCTTATCGGGGATAAAAAATCGCTATTCAGTTCAACATTTGAAGTTAGCGCTTATTTTAAGGACATACAGGGATTAAGAAGCGGTGCTACAGTCCGGCTAAGCGGAATCGATGTTGGAAGAGTAAGTAATGTAAAAATAGTAAGTGATACTACCGGGAGAGTTAAAGTTACTATGAGTCTTGTTGAAGATATTAAAAGATTTATTAGAACTGATACTCAAGCTTCAATTGAAACAGAAGGCCTTGTAGGCAATAAAGTTGTTGTGCTTCAAATTGGAAGCGCTAGTGCCGACCCTGTTAGAAATGGAGGAACGATTCAATCAAAAGAACCGCTTGGGTTTGCAGCAGTTTTAGAAGAAACCAAAGGAGTAATGGAATACACAAAGGAGATGACTAAAAATCTTGCGGAGATAGTCGGAAGAGTAAATAGAGGGGAAGGCAGTATTGGTAAATTATTAGTTGATGAACAATTATATAAGGACGCAACTCAACTAACAAAAAGAGCTGACCAAAGCCTTCAATCAATAACGGATGAAGTTAGCGGTTTAACTGTACTTTTTGATAAACTGGGAAAAGGAGTGGAAACAGTTGTTACTAATGTTAACTCTGTTGTCATAGATATCGATACTTTAGTCGCCGGTGTTCACAGTGGCAAGGGATTGATGGGAGAATTATTTGTTAAAGGAAGTAATCTTGACACTACTTTCACTTCTACAATGAAAAATATTGAAAGAACAAGTTCTGATGCCAGGCAAGCAGCTTCCAGCTTAGCAGAAAATATGGAAGCCTTAAAGCATAACTGGCTGTTTAAAAGTTATTTTGAAGAAAGAGGTTACTGGGATAAAGCCAAATATGAAGATGTGTTGGATGATAAAATAAATGAACTGAATGAAAAAATTAAAATGCTTGATGAAAGAATTTCAACATTAAAATCTTTGGAAAAAGACACAAGCTCAAAATAACCCCATTATTTTATAATGCTGTTACTTGACTTAGGAACCTGTGTGATTTATTTGTAAAAGACAGCAAAACTACCCAAATTTTCAACTCCATAATTGAAAATAAAATTGTAAATTAATAGTTCGTTTTCCCGAATTTTAAAATAAACGGATTAGTTTTGATTATGACTATGGCGATTAAAAATAATTATAAAGAAAAGAAAATTGTTGTTAAAGGTGCACGCGAACACAATTTAAAAAATTTAAGTTTTGAAATTCCAAGAAATAAATTAGTTGTGTTTACGGGTGTTAGCGGAAGCGGAAAATCATCTTTGGTATTCGATACAATCTATGCTGAAGGGCAGCGAAGGTATGTTGAAAGCCTTTCTGCTTATGCGCGTCAATTTCTTGAAAGAATGAACAAACCGGATGTTGATCTAATTCAAGGTATTAGTCCAGCAGTAGCAATTGAACAAAAAACTGGTGCAAAAAATACCCGTTCAACTGTTGGAACTACAACAGAAGTTTATGATTATTTGAGATTGTTATTTGCACGTGTTGGCAAAACAATTTGCTTTAACTGCGGTAAAGAAGTTAAAAAAGCAACTACAGGCACTGTTTCCGATTGGCTTGAAGAACAGCCTGAAGAAACAAAATTTTATTTGACTTTCCCGCTGCATGTGCACGAAGGAACAACAGTGAAGCAGGAAATAGATTTGCTTAAGAAACGTGGTTTCTTTAGAATTTATTTCAACAAAAAAATATATGACTTAAATGAAACGGAAGTTAATGCTAAAAAGAAAGATCAAATAAGAATTGTAATTGATAGGTTCAAAATTAATAAAGGCAAAGTGCGCGAACGCCTTGCAGATGCCATTGAAGTTACATTTAAAGAAGGTGAAAACCGTTTAGTTTTAATTAACGCAGATACAAATGAAGAAAAGCAATTTAATAAATTTTATGAGTGCTGCGGAATAAGGTACGAAGAACCTGAACCAAGATTTTTTTCATTCAATAATCCATTCGGTGCCTGCCCGGTTTGCCAGGGCTTCAGCAAGACTATTGGCATAGATATGAACCTCGTAGTTCCTAATCCAAGCTTATCAATAACCGAAGGTGCGATTGCACCATTTCGTTCAGCAAAGTATAGCGCTTATTTACGCGACCTTGTTCAAAATTCAAAAGAGTTTGGCATTTCATTAAATACTCCTTTTAAAAATTTGCCCGATGAACAGGTTAATCTTTTAAGAAAAGGTTTCGGTGACTTCATCGGCATCGATAACTTTTTCGAAAAGCTTGAAAACAAGACTTACAAAATGCATATAAGAGTTTTGTTAAGCCGTTATAGAGGTTATTCGACCTGTAGTGCTTGCAAAGGTTCGCGGTTAAGAAGGGAAGCGCTTCAAGTAAAAATTGATGGTAAGTCTATATATGATGTTGTTAAAATTCCCATTGAACATTCGCTTGAATTTTTTGAAAAGTTGAAACTTTCAGATTACGATATGATGGTTGGAGAAAGAGTATTAAAAGAAATTATTAAACGATTAAATTTTTTAAATAATGTTGGGATTGGGTATTTAACTCTAGACCGTTTAAGCAGCACTCTGTCAGGCGGCGAAACACAAAGAATAAATCTGGCAACTTCACTTGGTTCTTCGCTTGTTGGAACCTTATACGTTCTTGATGAGCCAAGTATCGGGCTTCATCCCAGAGACAATTTACGTTTAATAAATATTTTAAAAAACTTAAGAGATATTGGTAATTCTGTCTTAGTAGTTGAACATGACCCGGATATGATGAAACACGCTGATATTTTAATTGATATGGGCCCGCAAGCGGGAGAACATGGCGGCGAAATAATTGCAATGGGTACTTATGAAGATGTTATCAAGGATAAAAACTCATTAACAGGTAAATATTTATCCGGAAAAATTTCAATTCCAATTCCAAATAAACGAAATGAAAAAAGAACAAAATCAATTAAGATTACAGGAGCAAGTGAGCATAATCTTAAAAATATAGATGTGGAAATCCCGCTTAATAAATTCGTAGTAATTACAGGAGTCAGCGGTTCCGGTAAAAGCACTTTAGTACATGATGTGCTTTATGGCGGGCTTGCAAAATATTTAATGATGAATCCTCCGAAGATCGGAAAATATGACGATATAAGCGGAGGAGAATATATTGATGAAATAGAAATTGTAGACCAATCACCAATCGGAAAAACTCCGCGCTCAAATCCTATAAGCTATATTAAAGCTTACGAACATATACGTGAGTTGTTTGCAAATACACATCAATCTAAAGCGCGTGGTTATAAACCTGGTTACTTTTCATTTAACGTTCCCGGGGGAAGATGTGAAACTTGTACAGGAGATGGATTCATAAAAGTTGAGATGCAATTTTTAGCTGATATTTATCTTGAATGCGAAGACTGCAAAGGAACACGCTTCAAAAAAGAAATTAGAGAAATTACTTATCGCGGTAAAAACTTAGTGGATGTTTTAAATATGACAGTTGATGAAGCGGTTGAATTTTTTAAAGATAATGATAAGATTTTAAAATATATTCAAGTGCTTGCAGAAGTTGGTTTGGGATATTTAAAGCTCGGACAGCCATCCAACACTTTATCCGGCGGTGAAGCGCAGAGAATTAAACTTGCTTCACATTTGACTTCGCAGCGCGATAGAAAACATACTTTATTTATTTTTGATGAACCGACAACCGGACTACATTTTGATGATATTTCAAAATTGCTCAACTGTTTTAATCTTTTAATTGAACGAACAAATTCTGTTGTAATAATTGAACATAATATGGATGTGATTAAATGTGCAGACTATATCATTGACCTTGGCCCGGAAGCTGGAGAAAGAGGCGGTGAGATTGTCGCAGTTGGTACTCCTGAAGAAATAATTAAAAATGAAAATTCCTGGACAGGAAAATATTTAAAACAATACCTGGATTAAAAATTAATGGGATGGTATATTCTTTTTATTGCAGGACTTTTTGAAATCGCCTGGGCAATTGGTTTAAAATACTCTGCCGGATTTACAAAACTATGGCCGAGTGTTTTTACTATTGCCAGCATGGTTATAAGTATGGGACTTTTATCAATTTCTGTTAAATCATTACCAGTCGGAACGGCTTATGCTGTCTGGACTGGTATTGGCGCAGTAGGAACAGCGATTCTCGGAATTTACCTTTTCAACGAATCACGTGAGATTGCAAGATTAATTTTTATTTTTTTAATTGTAGTTGGAATAATTGGTCTGAAAATTTACTCGAAGTAATTAAATACGATAAACCCAGTTTCTTAAAGAAACTTGGTTGATAAATGCACATTGTATAGATAAATTAAATTCAATTTAAAATTTTGACTTTTGCTATTTGACTTTTGATCGTCTAAAATAAATTTAAAACCAAAAAATAAAGATACTTTATGCCACGAAAAATAAGTGCCGGCCTGTTAATGTTCAGTGAAACAAAAAATGGATTAAAAGTATTTTTAGTTCATCCCGGCGGGCCTTTCTTTGCAAAAAAAGATGATGGATATTGGGGAATTCCAAAAGGGCTCATCGAGGAAAATGAAGATTTGCTAGTAGCAGCTAAAAGAGAATTTGAAGAAGAAACTGGAATTAAACCTTTTGGAAAACTAATTCCTTTAGACACTGTTGTTCAATCTAATAATAAGGAAGTGCATGCCTGGGCATTTGAAAGTGAAAATGATAAACCTATAGAAATAGCTAGTAATACATTTGAGATGGAATGGCCGCCGCATTCAGGTAAAAAAGAAAAATTTCCTGAAGTAGATATAGGAGAATTTTTTACGATTGAACAAGCTAAAATAAAAATGTATTCTGCACAGCATCCATTCTTAGATAGATTAGAAGAACAATTAAAAAATAATAAAGGTTAAAATTGAAAAGTTTAATTTTTGCTTCAGTAACTTTACTGGTTATTATCGCTACTCAAATTATTAGCTCTTCAAGCGACAAAACAAATAAGAAACCGGAATATGTAATTGTCATTCACGGAGGTGCCGGAACAATCGGTAAAGATTTACCTGACTCTGTAAAAGAAGCATATACAAAATCATTAAGCGATGCTCTTGCACTAGGTAAAAAACTTTTAGCGAATGGAGGAAAAGGAATAGATGTAGTTGAAAAAGTTATTAATTTGTTGGAAGATGACCCAAAGTTTAATGCTGGTAGAGGTGCAGTTTATACATCGGAAGGCACACATGAAATGGATGCTTCTATCATGGATGGAAGTAACCTTTCTTCCGGTGCAGTTGCTTGTGTAACCGGGATTAAAAACCCAATTTCTCTTGCAAGACTGGTAAAAGAAAAAACAAAACATGTTTTATTAGTCGGTAAAGGCGCAGAGAAATTTGCAAAAGAAATGAATGTCCAATTTGAACCGGCAAAATATTTTGATACTCAAAATAGATATCAACAATGGCAGGAATATATAAAAAACAAAAAAGGAACTGTTGGTTGTGTTGTTTTAGATAAATATGGAAATCTTGCTGCTGGAACTTCAACCGGCGGATTAACTGGTAAAATGCCAGGCAGGGTAGGAGATAGTCCATTAATTAATGATGGTACTTATGCAAATAATAAAACCTGTGCTGTTTCCTGCACGGGCACAGGAGAGCTGTTTATAAAAAATACCGTTGCTTATAATATATCTGTGTTAATGGAATATAAAAATTATTCATTGAAAAAAGCTGCTGATGAAATGATTCATAAAAGACTTCAAACCGGTGATGGCGGACTAATTGCGGTAGATAAAGATGGCAATTATGTTATGAGCTTCAATACTGAAGGAATGTTTAGGGGAGTTGCAAATTCTGATGGAACGTTTGAAGTAAAAATTTGGGAATAAAAGCCCCTCCAAACCTCCCCAAAGGGGAGGCTTTTCGAAAATTAAACTTCGAGGTTTTCACTAATAAAAGTCAGCCCAAACTTAAAAGCTTTTATAAGTAAAAATGAAATTAACCCCTAAGGTTTTATTCATTTCAAAAGAACTAATTTCTTCGTATCTGAAAAACTGCCTGCTTGAAGCCTATAAAAATAAACACCACTTGGAAGATTGCTTCCATCAAATTGAAATTCGTAAGTACCTGGCTGCTGTTCTTTATTTACAAGCGTTGATATCTCTCTTCCCAGAATGTCATAAATCTTTAGTTGTACTAAAGCTTCCCCTTTGGGGAGGTTTGGAGGGGCTTGGATATCATATTTTATTTTTGTAGTTGGGTTGAACGGATTGGGATAATTCTGATATAGTACAAATTTATCCGGATAATACACCTTTTTATTTTCCGATTCTTTTACAGAAACAATGCCTCCTTCATGGAATACAGCAAGCCCCTTTTCTGTGCCAATCCATTTGTTGCCATAATTGTCGATAGTAAAAGACCTAATACAGTTATTAGGTAGACCTGAATTTAAAGTATCATAAGTAATCCAATTTATTCCATCGAACTTTGCTACACCATTTCGGGTTCCCATCCATATATTATCGTCTGAATCACTTACAATAGAAAAAATATCATTATCTGGGATTTGTGAGTTAGCAGTATCATATATAGTCCAATTAGTTCCATCAAATTTTACCAAGCCTCCTGCTGAACAATAGCCATTATGAATTGGACTGCTATATCCACTAGTTCCACCAAATTTTACCAAGCCTGCTGCTGGATAATAGCTAGTACCAATTGGACTTCTATATGCACTAGTTCCAATCCACTTAATATCTTTACTATCAATAGATATGCAATTTATTTGACAAGTTGGCAAGCCAGAACTGAATTCATCATACATTACCCACTCACTACCATCAAATAGAATTAAGCTGCTACTAAACAGCCAATCAGCAATCCATATTTTCCCCTTACTGTCAATAGCAAGAGATCTAATAAACGTTGCTGTTAATCTTGAATTAGGAGTATTATAAATAGTCCACTCTTCCCCATCAAATTTTACTAAGCCACCGCGTCCCGTTCCTATCCATTTTGTATCGTAACCGTCCAGAGCAATCGCGTAAATAAAGTTATTCGGTAAACCGGAGTTAGAAGTATTATATACTGTCCATTTAATTCCATCGAATTTTCGCAATCCGCTTTCACCGTCACTAATCCATTTGTTACCGCTATCATCAATAACAATACACTGAATAATATCATAACTGAATCCAGAGTCAGCAAGAGTATAAAAAGTTGACTCCCCGGTTAGCTTATCTAGTATAACTATTGCTCCCCTTAATCCTATCCAAAGAGAATCACCTTCATTAGCTAAAGAATAAATACTATCACCACAATTTGTATAAACTTTCCATTCGGGATTTTGTGCTTTATAAATTGTGATTTGACCAAACGCAAATAGGAAAATCAAAACTCGTCTTAACTTTTTCATTGTGATATCCTTGTAATTATTTTAACAAAATCATTTTCTTTGTCTGTATAAAATCTCCAGCTTGCCCGCCGTTAGGCGCGGCTTTCAATTGATAGAAATAAACTCCGCTAGGGAGTGTTGCTGCATTCCAGTTCGCTTCATAAACACCCGAAGATTTTTCTTCGTTTACCAGTTCTGCTATCTTATTACCAAGTATATCATATACCTTAAGTGATACATTGCTTCTATGTGGTATCTGGTATTTTATTTTTGTTACAGGGTTAAATGGATTAGGATAATTTTGTTCAAGTTTAAATGTAATTGGTAGATTCGTTTGTTCATCAATTCCGGTTCCAGGAATTGTTACTTGCATCGAATCGGTCCAGTAAACCCATCCATCGCTCATTATTTCTACTTTGAAATTAAATATACCGGAGAATAACGAATCTATATAATGAACTTGAAAACTACCACTTGGTTCAGCTGAAGTACCCGGATTAATGTTTGGTAAATCGATAGCCGGTAAGGAAGTACCTGTAACCCATGGATCATTTGACATTAGTTTTACAGAAACATTCATTATTGCTGTACTTTTTGATTCATTCTTTATAGATGGTTTTATCTCATAAGCAAAAGGATGATGAGTGGATTTTTTAATTGATATACTATCCAGTATTACAGGCCCTGCTGTAGTGAACCTTGAAATATTACTTGTTGTCCATGTTTTAGATTCATCAATATCTTTTGCGGTCAAGGAAATAGTAAAGATGTCTTCAGAATCCGGAGCTAAAAATTCTCCGCTCCAAGTTTCTGATTTTCCTGATGATCCTATTTTATGAAGTTCAATTGAATCAGCAAAATTTTCTTCTAAATTTTTAATATAAACTTTAGTGGAAGTTTGATGAGAGTTAGGGTTTTCAATTAACGCAGAAATTTTGAGTGTATCAATAGCCGGTTTTAATGAAATACTACTTAACATTATGTCATGACCATAAGCCAAATTATTTATCCAATTCAAAGCACTATTTACAACATCATCTTCACCATTAGCTACACCTGCCGGTGTAAGCCATACTTCCTTATCAACTGGAATAGATCTGCGATAAAGTCTGTCATTTTGATTAGGTGGGATGTAACTAACTGCTACTGTTAAACCACTCATCCATTCAGTTGGTAGTATTTCTCCATTTTCAGTATAAACTGTTGGACCAAAAGCACCTGGAGTAGATCTGCCGAATGTATTTACCATGGGATGTTGCCTTAACAATTGTACTGAAAAGTCTCCGCCCGAAAGTGTCCAAGGCCCACATAAAACAGCAATAGGACGGTCATATAGTTGTTTGTCTGAATTGATGAGATAACAATCCCATTCCGGGGCTGGTTTCATGTCTAGGTGGTTGTTAGAACTTGCTCGTTTCAGGGCTTTAGTTGCTTCAAAATCTTTATTAAACAATCTTCGAAAACCAGCTGTCCATCTTTCTATATCAGAGCCTTCATTTGTTCTTAAATCAATGATAAGACCATCTGAACTGCTATCAGGCATAAAAGAATTCACTGCGGATAGAAAATCTTTATCAATTGAATTTAAAAAATGCCATCCGTATACGTAGATATATCCTATTTTAGTTCCTTCAATAAATCCCCAACTCACATGGTGTCCATTTTTAACATCCGGAAAAGGAACTCCCTTTATTGGCATTTGTTCTGTCGCGTGAATACCAGGCATCGGATTTGAGAGAAGATCCGTTGAAAGATGAACTGTATCACCCGTTGCATACTTTACAATATCAATGGTGTCAAAAAGATGCCAGTTCAGCCCTGCGGTTCCTAGCCATTCGTGAGCAATTGCCGCGTCTGAGCAACTCATTACAAAAAAGAAGTTCATTGGAAATTGAATTTTCCATAATTCTTTGTATAGATCTTTCCATAATCTTCCATCGTACCCAAGAACTTTATCTCCCGGGACTAAACCCAAAGGATGATTCTTCACTACAGCATATACTAATAGAGTACTATCCAGTAATGGGGTTAGTGCAGCTCCAAAACGATCCGTTGTACCCCAATTGAATGATGGGTAATCAATCGCAAGTGGAACAAGTATTGGAACATCTTTCTTTATTGGAGTTGACCCGAATATATTATCAAACATATAAACATGACCATCATGAAGGGACTGAACTAAATGAGTGAGAATTCCAGAAAATCTTCCCCTGCTAACACCATTAGCGATAGTATCTCTGTAGCTTTTCAGTTGCTGCCAGTTGTCTTGAATTCCTTCAAACGCTGCGTAATTCTTATCGATTGTATTCCAAAAATAATCGAATATTTGAAGTTTTTCTAACGTTGTTCTACCTTCTCCCCATGTTGAGTCTATTAAATGATGCCATTCAGAAATTGTATGCCTGCCGATTTTTGTATCTTGTGCATTTATACTAGTCAGCAAAAGAAAGAATACAAGAAGCTTAAAGTATAACTTTTTCATATTTCCTCCTATAAAAATTTTATTTTGAACAAGATGAATTTCATCTTGCCTACTTGTAATTATTTTAACAAAATCATTTTCTTTGTTTGTATAAATTCTCCAGCTTTTAATTGATAGAAATAAACTCCGCTAGGGAGTGTTGCTGCATTGAATTCAATTTCATATTCACCGGGCTTCTTTGTTTCATTAACAAGAGTTGCAGCTTCTCTTCCCAGTACATCATAAACTTTTAATTGTACAGACGCATCGCGATGCGTCTCTACGGAAGATGGAATTGTATATTTTATTTTTGTTGTTGGATTGAATGGATTAGGATAGTTTTGCCTAAGTAAAAACTGTGTTGGTATTTCATTAAGTCCTTCTTCAACACTTGTAACTATTGATTTTGAGTCTACCCAATAATACCATCCATCAAATCCTATCCTGGCCTTAAAATTAAAGTAACCATGAAATGTTGAATCAACGACTACTCTGAAAGTTGCACCTGTGGTCGTGCCTCCTGGTGGTAGTGATGGATATGTATAGGGACCTAATATTGATGTAATCCACGGATCATCGCTTGTTAGCTCGACTAATGGGCTACTGATTGTAAAATCATTTCCATTATTATGGATATATGGTTTAATTAAGTAATATTTAAAAGATGAATTATATGACCAAGTGATACTATCAAGAATAACAGGCCCTGCCGTAGTGAACCTGGCAATATCCGGTGTGCTGAAATATTTATTGGTTTGTTTATCAATAGTGCTGACACCGATAGAATAAAAATCTTCTGAAGATCTTGGAGGAATATATCCGCCGTAAACACCATCATTCGAAAGTAGATCACCATGCTGTTCATCATCAAAAAGATCAACAGAATCTATTTCAGTGCTATCTGAATTACAAAAGAAAAGGTGAGAAGTAAACTGGTGATTATAAATATTAGAGAAAGTTGTTCTGAATGCGGTGGTATCTGTATTTTTGCGAACACCAGATTTTGGGATAAAAGGTCTAAGAGCGTAAATGTTTCCATATAACTGTGCATATTTAAAAAAATTGACATCTGATTTTCCTCCGGTAATATCATCAGGAGGACGATAATTAACAAATGCAATATATCCCCATTTTTCCTGAGGATTAAAATTAAATTCTGACAAACAACCATACCATGAACCGTTATGTCCCCAAAGTTGATCAATAATTGTGAACTCATTAATCCAAATTAGTCCTTGTTTCCATATAAAACCCATATCAACAACAGAATGACCAAGCTGATCCGAAAGCATATATGCAATTGTCGTACTGTCTAATATTCTGAAATTATTGTAAATTCCATTATTCATGTAAGTTAATAGAAATTTTGTTAAATCAAGTTTATTTATTCGTAAAAAACCTGATGGATAATACGGGACTCCTTGATTGCATATTGGATTTGAACCATTATAAGGCACAGCTATATTGTTTTCATCTAATCCACTTAAAAACCAGGAAGCTGAGTTCATAGATAAAGGGATAAAAATGCTGTCTTTGCAATAATCTGCAAAAGATTTACCGGTTAAATTTTCGACCAATAGAGCCAGTAAACAAGCATCTACATTACTATAATTCCAAGTTTGGCCAGGATGATAGTTATAGAAATTATTCTTACTATAATACATTCTACCTGGAGTAAAATAATTAATAATAAAACTGTTCAATTTAATTGGCGAATCTCCGCAGACAATAAGCGGGTCCATTATATTCCAATTATCTTGAAGGCTTGCAGTATGAGTCATCAGCATTTTTACAGTAATTGAATCATTTGGAAAGTAAGGGTTTGTTATAGAAAATCCGGTTGGTAAATAGTTATTTATATTACTTCCCAAATTTATCATTCCGTTTTCCCAAAGCTGCATTATTGCAGTTGCAACAAATATTTTAGAAGTTGAAGCGATCAAAAAAATAGTCGAGTCTTCTACTTGTAAATGCTTTTCACGATTTCTATAGCCGTAGTTTTTATTCCATATTACTTTATTATCTTTAACAATTATTGAGGCAAGACCCGGAATTGATCTTAATTTTAAATCTGTCACTATAATTGAATCTAACATTAGTGAATCAAGATTAACATTAACTGAATGTGTAGACTGTTCAGAAAACATTTTTTGCAGTTGATGATTATTATTTAGTTCTAATTGAGCGAATAAATTTGAACTATATAATATTAATACGGTAAATAGTAAGAATGATTTTTTCATAA
>CAVZID010000018.1:0-24225 GCA_963775245.1 uncultured Bacteroidota bacterium | reverse complement strand
CTCCCTGCCTATATCCATAGTCATAACTTTGAGCAGGTGATACAACAGTTGCACCAGCTTGAACTGCTTTTGACATTACCTCATCAACATCAGAAACAAATAATCCAATGTATACTGTAGTTCCATTTATTGTTTTAGGGCTAAATTGACTCTTTATTTTATTTTGTTCATGGAGGTGAAACATTGCTCCGTTAATTAGCAGTTCCGCAACATGAATACTTCCATCATCATTTGTAAATCGTCTTAATTCTACTGCGCCAAATACCTTTTCATAAAAGCTGATATCCGTGATACCATTTTCAATATAAAGCTGAGGTGCGAAGAAAGTTTTATTTGTTTCATTCATACTTTCACCATTAATTTTTAATTCGCATAAATAGTTATATCAATAGTAATTTGATCAAACTTTAATATTGTTCATTCTAAAAATGCTAAAGGGTGTAATCTTAGGAAATGCAAACTTAATAATTTCTTCTGAAATAAAACCAATTTTGAATAGCCTCTTCAAATCCATATTTTTGTAATTCATTTTGCAATAAAATTCAAACAAAATATAATTAAAGGCAGTCATGAAATTTAGTAAATCATTTATTCCAACTCTTAAAGAAGTTCCGAATGACGCTGTAGTAACCAGCCATATACTTATGCTTCGTGCGGGTTTAATTAGAATGCTTTCCGCCGGAATTTATTCTTTTCTACCGGTTGGATATATCGTCATTAGAAAAATAAGTGAAATTATCCGCGAAGAAATGAACGCAATCGGCGGACAGGAATTTCATTTGCCTGCTTTAAATCCAAAAGAGATTTGGGAAGAAACGGGAAGAGTGGAAGCATTCGGCGATATTTTATTTCATGTAAAAAACCGTGATTATGTTTTAGCTCCGACTCATGAAGAGATTATGACTTACCATGCAAGAAATGTTTTAAAATCATATAAAGACCTTCCTCAGATTTGGTATCAGATTCAAACTAAATTCAGAAATGAAGCGCGTCCAAGAAGCGGTGTAATTAGAGGCAGACAATTTTTAATGAAAGATGCTTACACTTTCGATAAATCCTGGGAAGATCTAGATGCAGCTTATGGGCTTCACGATAAAGCATACAGAAATATTTTTGACCGCTGCGGATTAAAATATTTTGTGGTTGGTGCTTCAAGCGGCGCAATGGGCGGCACAGGCTCTGAAGAATTTATGGTTAAATCTGAAGCCGGAGAAGACACGGTTGCATATTGTGAAAGCTGCGGATATGCTGCTAATGTGGAAGTTGCAACTTCAAAAGTTGAAGCGAAGAAACGTGATGAAAAAAGTGAAGAGATAAAAAAAATTCATACACCAAATATCCATTCTATTGACGAGCTTTGTGAATTTTTAAAGATAGACGAAACACAATGTGCAAAATCAAGAGTGTACATTCAAAATGGTGAAGCAATTTTAATTTTGATGCTTGGCAATGATGAAGTGAATGAAACAAAGCTCGATAAAGTTTTAGGCGGGAATATTCGTCCAGGGCATCCTGAAGAATTAAAAGAAATAACAGGCGCAGATGCCGGTTCAATTGGCCCGATTGGATTTAAGGGAAGAATAATTGCAGATCTAAAATTAAAAGATGCGAACAACTTGTTCAGCGGTGCAAATGAAAATGATTATCATATCGGCGGAATAGATTTAAAGCGTGACGTTCCTAATATTGAGTATGCAGACTTACGAATTGTGAAATCCGGTGAAGGCTGTCCAAAGTGCGATAAAAAATTAGATGTGTTTACTGCAATTGAACTTGGACATATTTTTAAGTTGGGTACAAAGTATTCTGTTTCAATGGGTGCAAATTTTCTTGATGAAAACGGGAAAGAAAATCCATTGATCATGGGAAGTTATGGTATCGGCGTTGAGCGTGTAATGGCGTGCTATCTTGAACAGCATCATGATGAAAACGGAATTATATGGGAAAAAACATTGGCGCCATTTCAAATACATATTTTAGGTTTGAATATGAAAAATGAAAAGGTAACCTCCACCGCGGAAAAACTGTATGCTGAATTAAAGAAAGACGGATACGAGGTTTTATTCGATGACAGATCTGATGCGCAAGCCGGAGTAAAATTTAATGATGCCGATTTACTTGGAATGCCGGTGCAGATTATTGTCGGCGACAGAAAGTTGAAAGAGAATAAAGTTGAAGTTAAAGTTCGTGCTACCGGTGAAAGAATGGATATTGGTTTGGATGATTTGAAAGGAAAGCTGAAAGAGATTTTGAAGTAGAGTATAGTACAAACTAATGAGTGTCATTTCGAAGAAGTCTTCGACTGAGAAATCTTTTAAGCATGCAAGATTTCTCCCTTCGGTCGAAATGACAATTCTTGAAATTCACTCATCTCAATTTTTCCGATATTGAAAAGTTAAATAATAAAATGATCAAACATATAATTTTTGATTTATCCGAAGTACTTATTTCCGGCATTTATGGAATTGAAAAGCGTCTCGCACCAGTTCTTAACATTGAAGAAAAAATAATATCGAGACAATTGTATGACGGCTCATTCCCGGATTTAATGCTGGGAAATATAACCGAAGATGATTTTTTGGATGAAGTAATTTCAACCTACAATTGGAAAATTGAAAAAGAAGTTGTTAAAAAAGAAATCAGGCTGAATTTGCTTAATGAAGTTAAAGGCACAAAAGAAATCCTTTACAAGCTTCACGGCAAATACAATTTAATTCTTCTATCAGATCATTGCACAGAATGGGTTGAGCATGTTATTAAATCTCATGGATTTCTTTCAGTGTTTGATAAGATTTATTTTTCATTTCAAATAAAGTCCACCAAAAAAAGTAAAAATGCACTTGAGTTTGTGTTGAAGGAAAATTCTTTAAATCCTCCAATGAATGTTTATTCATTGATGACAGCAGAACGAATATTTCATTCGCTACAGAAATGGGGATAAATGTAATTCACTTTAAAGATGCTGAAGATTTAAAGGCAGAATTAAGTAAATTTGAAATTATTTTTCATTAAAAAAGATGCCTAAATTATTTTTAGTTTCCACTCCAATCGGTAATTATGATGATATAACAATTCGTGCTTTGAACATTTTAAAGGAGTGCGATTTTATAATTTGTGAAGAATATAAAGAAGCAAGAAGATTACTTTCACATTTTCAAATTGAAAAGGAATTAGTTGCATTAAATGAACACAATGAAAAAGAAATTGTAAATGATCTTCTGTTAAAAATACTCGAATCAAATTCAGTTGCTTTAATTTCAGATTGCGGCACACCATTATTTTCTGATCCGGGGCATTTATTAGTTGAAGTTTGTATCTCACAAAACATACAAATTATTCCGGTACCGGGAGCCAATTCTCTATTGCCCGCATTGATTGGATCAGGGATGGACTTCGAAAAATTTTATTACTACGGCTGGCTTTCCCCCAAAAAAGAGGAAAGAAGATCACAGCTTTACAGCTTAAAAAATATTACTGAAGTAATTGTCTTACTTGATACACCGTACAGATTAAAAGCTCTTCTTGCCGATGTCGTAAAAGTTTTTGGAAAAAATAAAAGAATTGTAGTTGCATTTGAGTTAACAATGAAGGATGAAAGATTTTTTAGAGGAACCGCGGAAGAAATTTTAAAAATAGCGGAGCAAAGAAATTTGAAAGGGGAGTTTGTGTTGTTGGTGGATAATAAAAAGTAGTAAGCCTTACTTCTCAAAGATTTTATCTACTTTACTGATAATTCATTTTTAAAAGCTTAATCGCTCACATTTAATTTTGATTCATCAACAAACTTTTCAATTGCAGCTTTTAGCAGGGGATATTCTTCACGAAATCTGAATGTTAAGGTTAAATCAACTTTATTTAAGACATTTTGAGAAAACATAAAACTGAAATTTTGAATAATTGTAGGCTCGTCTCTATTTACTTTTACAATACGGGCATACATATCTAATTTTAGTTTCAAAATTCTAAATTGTCCATCGCTATAATAGGTGTCCCATTTAGAATAAAATGATTCTAATATCAAATCCTTTAATTTTGTATCCTTAATTTTAGATTTAATGCAATAGTCAACAATGAATATGCTGAAGACTTCATATTCGAAAGTCAGGTTAAAATTTGGAAGATATAGAATTTCTTTACCCAATCTTTCTACAGCATTTTTTGTATTAAGATGAATAAATACTATTAGTGATTCAGCGAGTTTTTCTATCGGTGAATCAAGTTTCGTTTTCTTAAAAAACATTTAATTAATTATTACTCTATTGTTAATTTTGGTTCTAAATTAGTCCATTAATCCTTCAATTAATTTTATTAAGCCTTAAAAAGCAAACAAACATTTTCAATATGATAAGTATGTGGAAACATATCAACAGGCCTCATCTTAATTAATTTATAACCATTCTCTGTAAATAATTTTATATCTCTAACCTGCGTAGTTGGGTTACAGCTTACGTAAACAATTTTATTTGGACTGAGTTTTATTACATCATCAACTGTGTTTTTGTGCATCCCGCTTCTGGGGGGATCAAGTATTACGACATCAGGTTTTGGTAAATTTAATTTTTCAACGCTTGGATAGAACGGCTGGTATAAATCTGCAGGAATAAATTTTACATTTTTAATATTGTTCAGTATTATATTTTCTTCCGCATCTTTAATTGATGATTCAACTGTTTCAATTGCATAAACTTCTTTTACCTTGCCGGAAATAAAAATGCTAATTGTTCCAGCTCCAGCATAAAAATCATAAACAGTTTCATCGCCTTTTAGTTCGGCAAAATCTAAAGCGGTTTGATAAAGTTTTTCTGCCTGCAACGAATTTGTTTGAAAAAATGAGTTGGCGCTTATTCTAAATTTATATGCGCCGATAGAATCATAAATGTAACCCGAACCGTAATAAACTTTTTCATAGTCACCAATTGCAACTGATGCTTTCCTTAAATTAACGTTATTAATTATAGTGGTTATCTGTGGAACTTCTATTAATAATTTTTCTGGAATATTCTTTCATCAATTCTTCATCATCTTCACCGGAAACAAGATTAACCATAAGATCATTGGTATGATGGGCGTTTTTAATTACCAAGTTTCTTAAATAGCCGCGATGAATTTTAGTGGAATAAATTGTTGTTTCTCTCTTCTTAAAAAAGTCTCGTGTGAAATTCACATATTTTATTTGATAATTCGGATTGAAGAAAGCATTCATCAATATCCAAAACTTTATCAAAAATCCTGGGAATGTGTAAACCGAGAGCAAAGTCTCTGTCAATTATATTCTCATTACTAATTTCATCTTTAGTCAGCCATCTTTTATCAGCAAAGGAGAATTCCATTTTATTGCGGTAATAAAAAACGTTTTCGGAAGGGACTATTTCTTCAATTGTTAAATCTTTAAATCCCCCGAGCTTTTCAAAAATTTCTTTTACCTGCTGCTGCTTGAATTTTAATTGGTCACCATAATTCAAGTCCTGCTGCTTGCATCCGCCGCATGTTCCGAAAAATTTACATCTTGCTTGAATTCTTAAATCAGATGGAGTTAATATTTTTTCAACCTTAGCTTCAGCGTAGGACTTTTTTATTTTAAGCAATCTTGCTTGAACTTTATCTCCGGGATAGGAGCCATTTACAAAAACAATATAATTTTTCTCGTTTGTTTGAATAGATGAAGGCTCAATTAATTGTTTATTTATTTTTGAAATCCCTTTTCCTTCAAAAGCATATTTTTCTATTTCTAATTCTATTAAATCGCCTTTTTTCATTATGCTTCTTTCTTAAGGATTAACACTTCAAAACCAATATGTTTGTCGCCGCCAAGCTTTAAGTAAACATTTGACTCATGACTGATCTTGTTCAGTACTTTCTTATAATAACTTTTTTCATTATCGGACAATGAATGTATTTTATCCTTTAGCTGATTTATTCCGTGTATATAAAAATCCTTTAAAGTATAAGACAAATCTTTTTTATATATCAATGAAAAATTTTTATTCAAATAATATTTTTCCAATTCATCTGTATTCATTGGAGAGAGGGAAGATGATTCCCAAATATCTGTAATAAATTTAGGCTGACTTGCGGAAAGCTTTATAATTTCTCCCACACAAAGAATTCCTTCCGGCAGTAAAATTCTTTTTATCTCTTTTACAATTTTATTCCGGTTAAAGCTTGAAATAGAGCCTTGAGCATATATTAAATCAAATTTCTCTTTGGGGAAATCAGTGTTTTCAAAATCCATTAATCTCACAGAAATTCTTTCCTTGTTGGAAAGTACTAATCGTGATTTTAACAATGATTCGTTTTCATCAACAATAATAAAAACATCAGCCTCGTAAGACTGCTGTAAAGCAGTTGCTATTTCTTCAGAGTTTGCGCCAATAACAAGAATATGTTTTTTCCCGGCATCAATATTTTTAAATAGTACATCTAATTGTTTATCAAGACCGGGCAAAAAGATAAAATTATTTTTATTCAAATTTATTTTATGAGAATTGAAAGTTGAAAAGAATTTTTAATTACATATCAAAGTTACTTAAAGCAAAAGTAACAAAAAACCAAAATGCCGCTCTTCACATTACATTGCCTTTCTAGACAAGTTCAGGTATTTTTGAATGACTGACTATACGTAAATTAGAGGAAATAATGAACAAATTGCTCTTCTTATTTTTGGCTATTTCATTTTCACTTACTGCACAAACGAAGCATCCTTTAACTGTTGAAGACCTTTGGGCAATGAAACGTGTACAAAATTTTGATGTTTCTCCTGACGGTCAAAAAATTGTTTTTGAAGTTAAAGCTTACAGCATGGAAGCTAACAAAGGTAATTCAGATATCTATTTAATAAATTCTGATGGAACGAATCTTCACGCATTTAAAAATTCTTCAAAGAACGAAACCGGGCCTAAATTTTCACCTGACGGGAAAAGGATTGCTTATCTTTTATCTAATCAAATTTGGACTGCAAACATTGATGGAAAAGGTGAAAAGCAATTGACGAATCTTTCTACAGATGTGTCAGGAATAAGATGGTCAAAAGATGGAAATAAAATTTTATTTGTTTCATCTGTGTACCCGGATTGTCCCGATGATGCTTGCAATAAACAGCGTGATAAAGAATTAGATACAAGCAAGGTTAAAGCAAAAATCATTACAGAGCTAATGTTCAGGCATTGGAATGAATGGAGAGGTGATAAGCGAAGTCATTTATTTTTACTTGATGTAAATACTAAAGATTATACTGATCTCACTTTTGGAAGCGACTTTGATGTTCCCCCAATTGCTTTGGGAAGCGATAATGATTATAACTTTTCTCCTGATGGGAATGAAGCTGCTTATACAACGAATGAATCGAATCAAATTGCAACTTCAACAAACAATGATGTTTTTACAATGCAGCTTACTGATCTAACTAAAGAAAGCAGCACTCCTTCTGAAAAAATTTCTGTCAGTGAAGGAGATGACTGCCAGCCGGTTTATTCGCCTGATGGCAAATACATTGCATTCACTTCAATGCTTGTTGCCGGGCATGAATCTGCTCAAGCATTCTTATTCTTATATGATAGGGAAAGTAAAACTTTAACTAATTTATCCAAAAACCTTGACCGGTCAATTGGTGAATTTACCTGGTCGCCGGATTCTAAGACAATTTATTTCACAGCTAATAATGAAATTTATAATTCAATTTATAAGCTTGATGTTGGCTCAAAAGAAGTAACTTTGATATTAAAAGACGGCAGCAATAAAAATTTAAATGCTTCATCGAACGGTAAAACAATTTTCTTTATGCGTCAACGATCAACGTTACCCTATGAAATATTTTCAATGGATACAGATGGGAAAAATTTAAAGCAGATTACTCATCTTAATCAAAAGCTTCTTTCCCAAATTGAAATGATTCCGATTGATACCATTTGGAGTGCCGGTACAGGAGATTACAAAGTACAATCAATTTTAGTTAAGCCCCCGTTTTTTGATTCAACAAAAACGTATCCATTAATATTTTTAATTCACGGCGGGCCGCAGGGTCATTGGGAAGATGATTTTCATTTCAGATGGAATACGGAATTGTTCGCTTCAAAAGGATATGTTGTTGTTGCCCCAAACCCAACAGGAAGTACCGGGTACGGACAAAAATTTGTTAATGATATTTCAAGGGATTGGTTCGGCAGACCATATACAGATTTGATGAAGGTGTATGATTATGTAATAAAGAATTTCAAATATATTGATCCTAATAATACTTTTGCGGCCGGAGCTTCTTATGGCGGAACTATGATTAATTGGATTGAAGGTCATAACGACAAGTTTAATGCTATGGTTTCGCATGATGGAGTTTTTAATACTATTAGCGAATGGGGAACAACGGAAGAACTTTGGTTTCCTGAATGGGAATTTAACGGTACTCCGTGGACAAATAGGGAACTTTATGAAAAATGGAATCCGCAAAGATTTATTCAGAATGCAAAAACTCCTATGCTTATATTCCAGGGAGCAAATGATTTTAGAGTTCCTGAAGAACAGGCTTTTCAATTGTTTACTTCATTACAAAGGTTAGGAGTCGAAAGTAAATTAATATTATTCCCGAACGAGTATCACTTTGTAACTAAACCGCAGGATGCCCGTTTGTGGTGGAATTCTATTTTTGACTGGTTTGATAAATACAAAAAATAAAGGAGACAAAATGAACAATATAGAAAACGAAGATGAAATAACTTTTGACGAATTAGACTTCGGCGGGAAAAGCGAAGAAGAAACCACAGAACAAATTCATTTTGTTGAAGAAAATTTATGGACGAAATTAGAACGGGTTGGTAAAAAAATTTCGTTCGCAAAAGATATTTTAGCTTTGTACTATTACATGAAAGACCCTTTCGTTTCGTGGCACAGAAAAGCCATAGTGGTTGCAGCCTTAGTTTATTTTATCTCTCCCATTGATGCTATCCCTGATATCGTTCCATTAGTTGGCTATCTCGATGATCTTGGAGTGATAACTGCGTTGATGAAATATCTCGGCAGTGAATTGATTCCTTATTACGATCCTAAATACAGATCGTAATATTCAATAATTTTTGTTCGATAAAAAAATATCAATTTTTATCCCGAAACATTTTCGGGATATTTTTTATTCACAGTAAATGAAAATGGGATTATCAATGAATTTTAAACTTAAGAAAAGTGAAATATTATTTAGAGGGAAAGTTTTTGATTTACAAGTTGATCAAATTGTTTATGACAGCGGCAATGAAGGAATTCGTGAGGTAGCTGTGCACCCTGGCGGTGCTGTAGTAGCAGCTGTAAACGATGCCGGTAAATTAATAATGGTAAAACAATTCCGTTATCCTCTTCAAAAGTTTTTAATAGAATTACCTGCCGGCAAATTGGAATTGAACGAAGACCCGATGATATGTGCTGTTCGCGAGCTTCAAGAGGAAACCGGCTATAAATCCGAAGATGTGATAAAGTTGGGAGCGATTTCTACAACTCCTGGTTTTTGCACAGAGATTTTGCATATTTATTTAGCAAAGAATTTAAAGCCTGGAAATCATAATAGGGAAGAAGGTGAATTTGGAATGCAAGTTTTAGAATTTAATTTTGATGAAGCTGAAGAGATGATTAGTAAAGGGGAGATAATTGACTCTAAAACGATTTGCGGGATATACATGGCAAAGAATTATTTAAGATAAATAATATTCTCAAGTTTCCATCTTTGAAATTACTTTTAAAATCATCTAAATTAGCTCAATAAAAATTACTTAAAGAATGTTAAAATCATTACAAGTTAAAGACTATGCATTAATCGAAGAAATTAATGTAGAGTTTGGCAAAGGCTTAAATATCATAACCGGCGAAACCGGTGCAGGCAAATCAATTTTAATTGATGCAATGAGTCTTTTACTTGGTGAAAGAGCTTCAACTGACGTAGTACGTAAAGGTGCTAACAAATCTGTTGTTGAAGGAATTTTTGATGTTGAATCGAATAAAAAAGTAAAAAAGATTTTAGATGAAAATGATATTGATTTCCAGCCTGAACTTATCATGCGGCGGGAAATTTCTTTAAAGGGAGCCAATCGCTGTTTCTTAAACGACACGCCGGTTGCACTGACATTAATTAAAGACGTTGGGAATTTACTTGTTGATCTCCACGGCCAGCATGAGCATCAAACTTTACTAAGAACTGAAACTCATATAGAATTTTTAGATGAGTTTGGAAATCTTGATAAAGAATTAATTACGTACAAAAATAAATATAGCGACCTTATAACTTCTATAAGTGAATTAAAATATTTAACAGAAAAAGAAGCGTCGCTTAAAGAGAAAAAGGATTTATACGCATTTCAAATTAAAGAGATTGACGCAGTTTCACCTGAAGAAGGAGAGGAAGAAAGTTTAGCTGATGAATTAAATATTTTAGAAAACTCTGAGAAACTTTTAGAATTAACTTCAGGGATTTATTCCAAAATTATATGAATCTGAAGATTCTGTAATTGATATTCTTGGAAAAATAAAAAATGATTTGGTAGAACTGGCTAATATAGATAAATCATTTTCTGATTCATTAAATGAAGGTGACAGCGCAATTGCCTTAATAAAAGATATTTCAGAATTCATCAGAAATTATAATTCGAGAATCGATCTTGAACCTCAAAGACTTGAAGAAATAAGAGGAAGGCTTGGGGCTATTAATCTCCTGAAGAAAAAATTCGGCGGTTCGATACACTCCATAATTCAGCATAGAAAAAAGATTGGGGATGAATTTGATTTAGCTGAAAATTTTTCTGAAAAAATATCTTCCCTTGAAAAACAAATTAATTTGCTTAGAATAAACTGCGGCGATGCGGCGTCTGTGCTTTCTAAGAAAAGAATTGATGTAAGTAAAAAAGTTTCCCGGCAAGTGAAAGAAGTTCTAAGTAATTTAGGAATAGTTAGTTCGGAATTTGAAGTTAAAATAATTCAATCTAAAGCTGATAAATCTGATAAAGATTTTATCATTATCAAAAATGAAGCGTATAATTTTTATTCAAATGGAGTTGATGAAGTTGAATTTTATATTTCAACTAATGCTGGAGAAGATTTAAAACCATTGGCTAAAGTGGCTTCAGGGGGTGAGATTTCAAGAATTATGCTGGCGCTAAAAACTATACTTGCAAATAATGATAAACTACCCTTATTAATTTTTGATGAAATTGATACCGGCGTAAGCGGCCGTGTGGCACAAAAAGTCGGGCAGGCATTAAAATCTTTAGCGAAGTTTCATCAGATAATATCGATAACTCATCTTCCTCAGATTGCAGGCCTTGGTGATTTCCATTACGCGGTTGAAAAGGTTGAATTAAAAAATAGAGTTGTAAGTTCAATTAAAATACTAGATGATAATGAAAGAATTAATGAAGTAGCAAAATTAATGAGTGGGGAAAATATTACCGAAGCAAGCTTAAATGGGGCAAGGGAATTAATGGGAATAAGAAAATGATTTTTCATTTAAATAAAGAATGATTTTTTTTACTAAAAAGGGAGTAAATAAAACCTTCAAAATAGCCTAAGAATATGATTCATGGCATTTTATTTTTCACAGAAAGTATCATAATAACTGTCAATTTTATACAATTAGATATTTTATTTTGAATCCAGCTTTTATTCATTAATATTAAAGTTAAGTTGCAGTTTAAATTGGATATCAATTAGACATTTTTATGTTATTGAAGAAAAATTCCAATATTGTATTTTATTATGAATTGATAAGATTGTAATTAAAATTATTTATAGATACAAATTCATACCGATGAAGCATTTAGTAATAAATTATATTTTAAATTCTGCATTCAAGTACTAAAATATTCTAAATTTAAATCATCAAATAGGAGGATCTAAATGAAAAGAGGAATACTGATTTTAGTTTTCTCTCTAATTTTAACTGGATCGCTAATGGCTCAGTTTGAAGACAGATTTGGACTTCTGACTGAGACTAATTTAGCTGAGTATGCCAAGCCATTTGCAACTTCATTAGGAACTGCAATGAACTCAGGCGGTTATTATACTGCAAGTATCCCAGCATTCTGGGGCTTTTCTTTTAGCGTCAAAGGTATGATAATATTAATCCCGGAAGATCAGAAATCTTTTACCCCTGTGCTGCCCAACGGCTATAATGCCGATGTACCAGCGGCAACAATTTATGGTGAAAAGGGTGGTTATTATGCCGGGCCTGACGGTTATATCGTTACACCTCCGGGGGCAAATTTAACTTCTCTTCCTGCTGGCGTTCCTCAAATTTCAGCCAGCTTTATGGGTACTGAAGTATTGATCAGATATCTCCCCGAAGTTGATCTTAAAACGGATGAGGGAAATAAGGTAAGTATGTTTGGAATAGGAATTTCCCATAGCATAAGTCAGTACATTCCTTTGATTCCAATTGATGCTGCTGCCCAAATAATGTATAATAAATTTGAGATAACAAATCTATTCAGTGTTAAAAACATAGCTTTTAATGCCCATGTTAGTAAAACACTAGGCATATTTACACCATATTTTGGACTGCAATACGAGAGTACAACAGTAAATATTGATTATACCATTAAAGGTGATCCTAACAGCGGTGACCCGGAATTAAGAAAAGATAAAGCTACGAGTGTAGAAATTGACGGAGATAACACATTTAGGGCGACAATTGGTGCATCCCTTAAGTTAGCAATTATTGTGTTGAATGCTGATTTTAGTTTATCATCACAACCGGTTGCTACAGCCGGATTGACCTTTGCATTTTAATCATAGGAGAAACAATGAAAAAATATTTAATTATTTTATTAGCCGGTTTAATTACCATCTCATTTGCTTTTATAAATATTGGATGTGATGAGTTCAATAATTTCCCGGTAAATATCCCCATATCAAAACAGATTATTGCTACCGGAAATAACAACAGCATTTCAGGAACAGGCAATTATTGCATTGATCAAGAATCAAGTACTTTCATAGATTTTAAAGAAAAGACCAAAAGTTTAACTTTCATTCAGGCAGCATACAGAACAAAATCTGTTACAGCAAGTGGTGTAGCAGCACCGAATTTAATAGGTGATATTATTGTTTCTGTAAAGAGTCAGTTTGGCCCAACATTGTTTTCAGTTACGATACCAAATGTTAATCCATCGGATTATATTAATAAAGCATTGGTTCTAACTTTAACTCAAAATGAAATACAGGCGATGAATGGTTATTTTGGCAATTTGCAAAACACTTGTTTTAATGGAGTAATAGAAGTTCAAAATATAACAGGTGGTATTGCACCTTATGAAGTAATCGGTGTTATTGATATGGTTTTTGAAGCGGATACAGAGTTGTAATTACAGCCAGTTTTAGTTTTTCAATTAAAAGACTGTCTTATTAAAAATATAGGGCAGTCTTTATTATTTTAAATCAAATGTTAAAATTTCATTAGCTTATATTTAATCTTGTAAATATCTGACTTGCCTTTTGAATTATATCCTATTTTAGTAGAATAATAAATGTATGAGCTGTCTGCAGGGTTGATGGAAGTTCCGAAATTAAATTTACCCGGAATGTTCATTGTATCTTCAATCTTTGACGGGAATGAATACGAATCATTTTGTACAAAACTGATATACAGATTTGCATCATACTGATCTACTTTTCTAGTAAAGATTATAGTTTTATTATCCTGCAAAAATATTGGATACAATTCATCATTATCTGAATTGAGCATGTCAATGCTTTGAGGAGGCCCCCATTCATTGCCGGTTAATTTGCTTAAAAAGATATCATGCTTCCCGCGTCCGCCTAAACCATCTGAACAAAATAGTAAATTTTTACCGTCAGGAGAAATTGAGGGACAATCTTCATTACCGGAAGTATTAAATTGTGTTCCCATATTAACCGGATTACCGAATATTTTTCTAGTTGAATCATACACAGCATAATAAATATCATCGCCGCCATAACCGCCAGCTCGATTTGAAAGAAAATAAACTCTTTTATCATCCGGGGCAAAGTAAGGGTCAAATTCATCTGCTGTAGTGTTGAAAGAAACGGGTTTCGGTTTGCTCCATTCCTTTCCTGCTTTGATGGACATCCAAATATCACAACCTCCTATTCCATTTTCATAACCTATTGCACCCCAAAGCGCTGTTCGTCCATCTTTCGTAAAAGTAATTCTTACTTCGGATTTATCGGTGCTAATTGTATCCGGTGCAAATAGTTCCGGCTTCCCGTCAAAACTAATTGTTTGTGAAAATGCGGTTGAAAATAAAAGGGCAACTAATACTAAAACCATCTTCATAAAAGAATAACTCATAAAAATGTTTAAGAAAAAGATGCATTAACATAGCAATAAATTTTTTTATTAAACATGTAATATTTTTAGGTCTAAATTTTTAATACCGTTAAATTCACCTAATAAAATTCAAACTTTTAAATGATAAAGAATTTTGATTATAAAAAAGAAGTAATCCACCAGGTATTGCCAAACGGATCAATAATTCCGCAGCTTCTTCCATAACTTTGATTTGAAGGTTCGGATAAAGAAACTGCACCTTCAATTAATGACACTTTATATGTTTCATCGGCATCATCAACATAGATAAAAAAACTTGAGCTTTTCGGTTGATAAATATCTGTGCTGTCCGCAAACATAATCACACTGCCGTCAATATCTATCTCCGCATGCCTGATAAATTTTTCATCTCTCAATTCTTTGAATTTCTCTTTAGCATTAAAAACTTTTTTTGTGAATTCTAAAAAGCCTTGTGCATTTTTTAAGATTAAATATGGCATAACTGCTTGATAGCCTTTGGGAATTTTATGCTTGTCCATTCACTTAACCTTTCACTTTTATTTTTTACTTCTTTCAAGGTCAATTATCTCGTCAAACCCGTTTCTAACTAAATCTTTTGTATGATTTATAAAGGTTTCGCTGAGTGTTTTTTGAGCCTGCCACTTAGTCAGAAATCCGCCTAACAAATTTCCATCAGGCTTCATTAATGCCTCCCACTGTTTTGTCGTTTCATCATTATTAATACGGCTTTTAGAATACTGATATGCGGCATTTAATTTTTGTTTAAGATCATCTGCTTGAGGTGAAAAATCACTATAGGGATCCGAAGCTTTACCCATAAGATATAAAGAAAGTGTTTTTAAAGAAGCTGCTTGGTCTATTGTGGTTTGATCAAATGTGCTTATTGATGAACATCTAATATATATTAATGACAATAGTAAAATGTATGGCAGCTTATGGAGAAATAATTTCATGAAGACTCCTTTATTTAAACAAACCTATATAACGATAATAAAAAAAACCGCGCAGTGTGAGATAAAAATTATATCTTAATCAATTCTATTTGGGATTTTACAATTGAAGAATGATTTAATTTAATCTATAAAAGTTATGAATACAATAAAAAATAATTTTAACTATTTACTTTTGAATTACTCTTTCAACTCTTCGGTCGGGGACAATCCACATTATAGCTACGGAAGTGTATATCCCAAAACCGATCCATGAATTTACAAACGTTAAAGCTATGGCTATAATATAAATTACCACAGAAATTTTTCCTTTAAAATCACTGCCAAGAGCTTTAGCTAATTCTGAATCATGCCCATTTAGCTTTATTAGGCTATTTGCTAAAATAAAATAAGCTATGGCTGCCATAAGTAAAACAAATCCATATAATGCCACAGGTACGGAAGCAAAATAATTTTCTCCCATCCAGCCAGTTACAAACGGAAGCAGCGATAACCAAAAAAGTAAGTATAAATTTGCCCAGAGAATTTTTCCATTAACCTTAGTAACCAAATGCATCATGTGATGATGATTGCTCCAATAAATTCCTATGTGTAAAAAGCTGAGGACGTAACTTAGTAAAACCGGCAGCAAAGGATTTAAAACTGAAATGTTATCACCCCTGGGAATTTTTAATTCAAGTACCATTATTGTGATAATGATTGCTATTACTCCATCACTGAAAGCTTCAAGTCTATTTTTGCTCATAGAAATTTTTATGGTATTAATTGATGAGAAATAAATTTAGTAAAACTTATCAAGCAATAATTTAATACAATTCATTTAAATCACGCAACAAAATCGTGGATTTTATTTGCATTGTTTAAAGGTTATTTTTACCAAAATAATATTAAAGAATAAGTGAAAGAATCAGCCTTATATATTCATATTCCCTTCTGTGATCATAAATGTATTTACTGTGATTTTTATTCCATTATAACAGAAGATAATATTCAGCCCTTTTTAAATTCGATTAAAAAGGAAATTGAATATTATTCTAATTTCTATTCACATGATAGAATTTACACTTCAATATTTTTCGGTGGGGGAACACCGTCTTTAATGGAGCCGAAATACCTGAATGAAATAGTAAATACATTAAGAAATAATTTTAAAATCAGTAATGATGTTGAAATAACTATGGAAACAAATCCAGGAACGGTAAACAAATCAAAGCTGAAAGAATTTCTTCAAATAGGAATTAACAGAATCAGTATTGGAGTTCAATCTTTTTTTGATGATGATTTAAAATTTTTAACAAGAATTCATGATAAACAAACTGCGATTGACACAGTTAAAAATGCTCACGAAACCGGGTTTGAAAATATAAGTCTTGATTTGATTTTTAATTTGCCCGGTCAAACAAAAGACAAATGGAAACATAACTTAGAAACAGCTTTATCATTACCAATAAATCATATCTCTGCATACAGTTTGATACTTGAACGCGGGACAATTTTAAATAAAATGGTTCTTGACGGAAAAGTAAAAATTCAAGATGAAGATTATGATGCAGAACTTTATGAATTAACGATTGATTACATGCTTTCAAAAAACTTCATACAATATGAAGTTTCAAATTTTTGTAAACATGGATTTGAATGCCGCCACAACAACGCTTACTGGCGGTACAAAGATTATTTAAGCTTCGGAACATCAGCACATTCATTTATGAATGGGAAACGCTGGTGGAATTTTTCAAGCTTAAAAAAATATATTTCTGAAATTGAAGCGAAAGGGAATGCCGTTGCCAATTATGAAATCATAAATGAAGAACAAAGATTTAATGAGTACATTATGCTTGCATTAAGAAGCAAAGGAATTGATTTGATAGAATTAAAAAATAATTTTGGGTCGCAATGGTTAGATAAAAATTATTCTTACTTCAAAAAGTTAAGCGGTAAAAATCTATTAAATATGAGTGAAGATTTTATTTCATTGACAAAACAAGGATATGCTGTGTGCGATGAAATTGTACAGAACATAATTCTATAAATATATAAACCCAATTTCTTTGGGAAATTGGGTTTGTTAAATCTTTCAATCGAGATATTATTCACTAATTAATGGAATTCCATAACAAGCATCTGGTTCTGTAATCTTTAGCAAGTCAGCAATTGTTGGAGCAATATCAATTATTACAACAGGCTTGTTCACTGTTTGAACCGGAATATGCCATCCGTAAAAAAGAATTGGGACATGAGTGTCATACGAATAATAAGTTCCGTGTGAAGTACCTTTGGAAATTCTATTAGGAAACATTCCGGCTTGAAGTCCATAGGCAATGTCACCGGAACGGACTGGATTAAAACCATTTAAAATTAAATTTGTTGTTAATCGAGTAGGAGTAAGTTTTTCCAAATCATCTCTTGTAAAAATTTCTGTAATATCCGGAAAAGTATTTCTTATATAATCAGTATACGTATTTTCAATTGTATTTAAATTCAATTTGTTTTTATCTATAAATTCATAGTTAAAAAATATCTGGTTAGCCGAAGTATTTGCAATTATGTCTTTGCTTCCAAAATTTCTTTGAGAAAATGCATAAAGCGAATCATCAAATTTTTCTGTTCCCAAACCGCCGGCATTTAATTTATGCTCTTCTCTATAACCATTATTTTCAACTACTCCGTGATCTGCAGTAAGAAAAACAATATAATTCCCTTTTCCAACTTGCTTGTCTAAAGCAGATAACAAATCAGCGATTTGTTTATCAAGCTTAATATATGTGTCCTCAACTTCAACTGAGTTTGGTCCATAGGCATGTCCTATAAAATCAGTTGAAGAAAAGCTGACGGCTAAAAAGTCGGTGTATTTTCCTTCACCCATTTTTTCATTTTTTAATACGGCTTTTGCAAATTCCAAAAGAATTTGATTGCCATAAGGAGTTGTTTCCATGAGTGCGTATTTATCTTTTTCTTTTATGTTTTTAAATGAGTGGGGGAAAGTGGTGTTGCCTTCATCAAACACATCTTTTTCAAAATCACTTTGATCCGGCATGGCAATTTCATAATCCTTAAGTGGTAAAGAAAGTTCCCAATCTCTCGACATATATTTATCGGCAAGTTTTTGTGAATTAAATTCATCAACCCAAGCAGGTAATTTTTTTATATAAAAAGTTGAAGAAATAAATTTCCCATTCTTACTATCATACCAATAAGCAGCATCTGCCATGTGCCCGGCAGGAAGAATTGAAGCTCTATCTTTTAGAGAAATACCAATTACTTTTGAAGCACCGTTAGTTGCCATCTTTAGCTGGTCAGTTATAGTCGTTACCATTAATCTTCTGGGAGACATTTTCCCATTATCATCATTACTTCCCACAGTATTTTCAGTTGAATCATCCGTTACATAAATAGTCTTCTTTGCGACTTTATCATACCAGTTATTGGAAATTATTCCGTGATAATAAGGTGTTGTTCCGGTATATATTGAAGAATGTCCAGGGGCGGTGTAAGTTGGTACATAATTAAAATGAGCAAAAGTAAAATTACTGCCTTCGTTCATTAACCTTTTAAACCCGCCGCTGCTGTAATAAGGATAAAATTTATACAAGTAATCATATCGCATTTGGTCAATTACAATTCCCACAACCAGTTTTGGTTTTTGATCGGACTTTGCCTTTAAGTTAGGTATAAAGACAAGAAAAGTTAGCAAAGAGATAATAAATATTTTTAGTTTCATTTCTGAACCATCCATTATTGAAAATTTAAATAAGTTATTCTTAGAGGAAATATTTTTCAATATTAATTTAGTAAAATAGGAATTAACAAATGATGCATTTGAAGATGATTATAATTTATTAATAAATGCATCTATAAAAATTTTAATAATTCATTTATTTCTGAAATAAAGTAGTTGGGCTTTTCTTGCTTAAGAAAATCCTTCGTTCGGTATCCATATAATGCCGCACAAGTTTTTGCTGAAGCATTTTTACCGCATTGAATATCCAGTTCCGAATCGCCGACCATTAACGTTTCTGAAGTCTCAACCATTAACTCCTGGCATATGAGCTGCAGCGGTTCTGCTGAAGGTTTTATTGCCAAACCTTCTCTTCTTCCCATTACTAAAGAAAAATACTTTCTTAAATCGAAATGGTCAATAATCTTGTCTGCCTGGTCTTGTCCTTTTGTGGTTAATAACGAAATTTTAATGTTTCGTGAATTTATTTTATCTAAAGTTTTTTCAACTCCATCGTACAATTTTGAAGTATCAATAAAATCAAAATAGAAACTCTTATAAATATTTATAAATTCTTCAACATCTGTAACGGGAATATTTAAATCATTAAATATGTCTATAAAATGATGCCCGATTCTTTTTTGAAATTCAACTTCATTAAGTTGTTCTTTAATATTTAAAACGTTTAATGCTTTCAATGTGGTATTATAAATATTTAAATAAGAGTCAACCAGTGTACCGTCTAGGTCAAAACAGATATGTTTAAAATTATGCACAACAACCTATTATTTATTGAAGTATTTTTTTTATACTAAAGATTAGATGAAAAAAAATTATTTTGTAACACATGAATAGTTTTTTTATTCAAACATTAATCGAATCTATTGAAAAACAAAAATAAGGAAAAGCGAGGGATAATTTATATGAATATGTCCAAATTATTTCTATTTGTCTCTATCTCATTTTTTGTATTTGGATTGAAATCAATTACACTAGCTCAAGGTGAGCCGGTGCTTTATTTCTGTCAGGCATACACCAGCAGCGGTGAAGTTGGAATTAGCGATAGATTCACAACCGGATATTTAACTATAATGATAAAATGTGACACTGCGCTAGGACTAAATGATTGCCATATTCAATATGATAAATGGAATCCCAAAACCAATGAGTTTGAGTTTTATAAAAAATTTGATTTTACAATTCAGCCTGATAAAAGCTATATTTATTTTTCAAAGAATGATAACAGTGATTTAAGCTTTGATGAACCAGGATTTTATAGAGTATATCTTCAAGATGAATATGATAATACAATTGCGAGCAGCTTAGTTCAAATTGTCAGCAAATAAAAATCCATTTATATTAAATAAGCGGTACATGTAATTGTATCGCTTTTTCTATTATTTCTTTGAATTAAATAATTATATTTTGAAATCATTAACTTTGCAAAAAAAACTTTTTAGTACGGATCGGAAATAAAATGAATAATAATGTTTATGATGTAATTATTATTGGTGCCGGGCCAATTGGGCTTGCCTGCGGAATTGAAGCTGTAAAAAGAAAAATTAATTATTTAATTCTGGAAGAAGGCTGTCTGGTTAATTCAATTTATAATTATCCGGTTAACATGACTTTCTTTTCAACATCAGACAGATTGGAAATTGGTGACGTTCCTTTCATTTCACATGGACCAAAACCTACACGCAGCGAAGCACTTGAGTACTATAGAAGAGTTGTAATGTCCTGGAAATTAAATGTTAATCTTTATGAAAAAGTTAAAGATGTAAATGAATCCGAGGGAATTTATGAGATTGTGACAGTCAAAGAAAAATATTTAAGCAAAAGAGTTATTATCTCAACAGGCTTTTACGGAAAGCCTAATTTAATGAATGTCCCAGGCGAAGGACTTTCTAAAGTATTGCATTATTATAATGACCCCCATCCTTATTTTAATCAGAAAGTTATTGTAATCGGAAGTGCAAACTCTGCTGTTGATGTTGCTCTTGAAACATACCGCAAAGGTGCAGAGGTTACTATGGTTATAAGAGAAAGTGAAATAAATAAGCGAGTTAAATATTGGGTTAAACCTGATATTGAAAATCGTATTAAGGAAGGATCAATTAAAGCTTATTTTAATTCTGCTTTAAAAGAGGTTCGTGAAGATGAAGTTGATTTACAAACTCCGGAAGGATTAATTACTCTTAAAAATGATTTTGTTTTGGCAATGACTGGCTACCAGCCGGACTTTTCTTTTCTTGAAAAGTGCGGAATCAAAATATCTAAAAATGAAAACCGGGAACCGGTTTGTAATACAAATACGTTTGAAACAAATAGACCGGGATTATTTTTGGCGGGCGTTGTGTGCGCTGGAATGGAAACAAACAGGCTTTTTATTGAAAATTCGCGTTCACATGCAAAAAATATATTTGACTTCATTCAGAATAAATTGAATACCAGATGATTTCGGCTTATTTTTGTAGACATTCATTTATTGAATTTTAATTTTTTGAATAAAATATTTTAGATTGGAGTTAGCATGTCACAAAAAGTAAAAGAATTATTAGGAAGCGAAGCTGACGCGTTATTAACATATAAAGCTAAATTTCCTAAAGAACAACTTAACTTACCCGGGCCGGATTTTGTCGATAGAGTTTTTTCTCAAACTGACAGAAACATAAATGTACTTAAAAATTTACAATGGATTTTTTCGAGCGGAAGATTAGCTAATACAGGGTACGTATCAATTCTTCCTGTCGACCAGGGAATTGAACACAGTGCAGGTGCATCCTTTGCCCCAAATCCTCAATATTTTGATCCTGAAAATATTGTTAAGCTGGCAATAGAAGGCGGATGTAATGCAGTTGCTTCTACTCTTGGTGTATTAGGGATGACTGCCAGAAAATACGCGCCTAAAATTCCTTACATAGTAAAAATTAATCATAATGAACTTTTAACATACCCAAATAAATTTGATCAGATAATGTTTGCAAGTGTTGAACAAGCTTTGGACATGGGCGCGGCAGCAGTTGGGGCAACAATTTATTTTGGTTCCGAAGAAAGCGCAAGACAAATTGTAGAAGTCAGCGAAGCATTCAAATATGCACATGAATTAGGACTTGCTACAATACTTTGGTGCTACTTGAGAAATCCTGAATTCAAAAAAGATAAAGATTATCACGTTTCAGCAGATCTTACTGGACAAGCAAACCACCTCGGAGTTACAATCGAAGCTGATATTATTAAACAAAAGCTTCCTGAAAATAATGGCGGCTTTAATGCAATTAAATTTGGAAAAACCCACAAGAAAGTTTATTCAGATTTAAGCACAGATAATCCTATTGATCTTGCAAGATATCAAGTAATTAATAATTATATGGGAAGAGCCGGATTGATAAACAGCGGCGGAGCTTCAGGCGAAAACGATTTTGCAGATGCAGCTAAAACAGCAGTCGTAAATAAAAGAGCAGGTGGAATGGGTTTAATCTCCGGAAGAAAAGCGTTCCAACGCCCGATGGCTGAAGGCATTAAGTTATTGAATACGATTCAGGATGTTTATCTTGATAAAGATATTACAATTGCTTAATTGATTATAACTTTAAAATTAAAATGCGCTTGGATTAAAAATCTAAGCGCATTTTTTTATTAACTATTAATTAAGTTTTTTACAACCCCAGCAAATATTCCGCAACCTTTCCTAAATCTTTTACTTGTATATTATTAAATGAAGGCATGTTTATTCCTGGATATTGCTGTTGAAACTCTTTGAATCTATCAGAATCCATGTATGAAGATGGATTACGAAGATAATTTATAAGATTGTCTCTCGTCCAGTTATCTTTAACAGCATGTAGTGAAGGTCCCATCTTTGTCCCATTCAAATCAGAGCCATGACAATTTACGCAACCAAGTTTTGCAGTTAATTCCTGTCCATTTAAATCTTCCGATGTCATATTTGATTGCGGCATCGGGCTAGTTGTGGATTGTTTGTTTTCAGTGTCTACATTTTTTGAGACTCTTCCCAAAAAAAATAAAATTAAAAAAAGCACTAAAAAAGATGCGACCCATATTTGTGATTTTGTCATAAATTTCTATGATTGCCAGTAAAAAAATATTATCTTGACCAAAATTATCAAAAACTGAAACTATAACAAAGTAAATTTGAAAGTCACTATATATGTGGATATTTAAAAATGAATAAACCAAACAAACTTATTAGCGAGAAAAGCCCGTATTTACTTCAGCATGCTTATAACCCGGTTGAATGGTTCCCTTGGGGCGATGAAGCATTTGAAAAAGCGAAAAACGAAGACAAGCCTGTATTTTTATCAATTGGATATTCAACTTGCCATTGGTGTCATGTCATGGAGAAAGAATCTTTTGAAGACGAAGAAGTCGCTGCTTTGATGAATGATTCGTCTGTTTCAATTAAAGTAGATAGAGAAGAACGCCCTGATATTGATGGGATTTATATGACAGTTTGCCAGGTTTTAACCGGCAGCGGCGGATGGCCTTTGACAATCATAATGACCCCGGATAAAAAACCTTTTTTTGCAGGAACATATTTTCCTAAGAGCGAACGTTTCGGGAGAATGGGAATGATGGAATTGCTTCCACGAATAAAAGAATTATGGCGTAGCAGAAGAAATGATCTGTTAAAATCTGCGGATGAAATTTCTAATGCCATCTCAAAAAGCGCTCAAGTAACTGGCAACGAAAATTTAGATGAACAAACATTCAAAAAAGCATTTTCAAATTTGAAGAATAGATTCGATCCTGAGTTTGGAGGATTTGGGTCGGCACCAAAATTTCCAACTCCGCATAATTTAACTTTTCTTTTAAGATATTATAAAAGATATAATGATAAATCGGCTTTGGAAATGGTTGAGAAAACTTTAACTCAAATGCGGCTTGGCGGAATTTATGACCAAATCGGATTTGGATTATCATCGCTATTCAACTGATCAGCAATGGCTTGTTCCTCACTTCGAAAAAATGCTTTACGATCAAGCTTTAATATCAAATGCATATGTTGAGTTGTATCAAATAACTAAGAATGAATTCTATAAAAAAACTGCCGAAGAAATTTTTAAATATGCTTTAAGAGACATGACTGATTCAACCGGCGGATTTTATTCTGCAGAAGATGCTGATAGCGAAGGGGAAGAAGGTAGATTTTATTTGTGGACAAAGGATGAATTGCAGCAATTGTTAAATGAAGACACCGAATATTTTATTGAAAGATTTCATATAGAAAAAGATGGAAA
>CAVZID010000017.1:0-15492 GCA_963775245.1 uncultured Bacteroidota bacterium | reverse complement strand
GAATAAAACTTCAAACGAAGTTAATCTTCCTAAAGATGAAACTGCTTTAAAGTTAACAGAAAATGAAATGAAAAAATATGAAGGGACATATGAATTTGCACCCGGCAAAGATGTTAAGGTTTTTATAAAGGACAACGAACTTAAAGCATTAATACAAGGGCAGCCGGAATATACTTTAGTGCCTACAGCTAAAAATGAATTTAATTTAAAAGGTTTGGAAGGATTTAAATTTATTTTTGAAGAGAATAATGGGAAAATAATTTCCTTAACTTCTCATCAGCCTAACGGAGATTTTAAGGCAATGAAAAAAGAGAATTAAACTACTTTAAATAGAATTATTTAATAATATTTTTATTATTCTAATATTGAATTGGGTTTAATATCTATTTTAAAATTACATGAGTTGGCTATATAGCATAATTCATGTGCTTTAATGTGCAATTCATTTGCTTTATCTATCATTGATTTATCTTTAACGGTGACAACCGGGTAAAGTGTTACATCTGTAAAATGGCCGCTGCCGTCAGATTCTTCACGTAAATTTCCAATTGGATTATCTTTATAATCAAGCACAACTATTCCATTGTCAGCACATAAATGCAAATACCAAAGCATGTGACATGATGAGATTGAAGCAACGAACAGTTCTTCGGGATTATACTTTGTTTTGTCTCCTCTAAAAATGGGGTCTGAAGAACAAAATATTTCTTGTTTGTTTTCTGAATTAATCGAATGCTCTCGTCCGTATCCAGCGTAAGTTGCTGTCCCGGTTCCTTTATTGCCAGTCCATTGTGTTGTCACTTTGTATAGATGTTTTCTTTCCATTAAAATCCTTTTATATTGATTTAGTTAAATAGATAAAGATTTTATTTTAGTTACACTTAAATTTCATTTATATATTAAATCTTTTTACTATAAACAACAAATCCGGATTTATTAGCAACTTTATCATAGAGTCTCATTGCAGTAAAGTTAGAATCTTGTGTTTGCCAATAAACTTTTTTTATTCCAGCATTACCTGCAATATCATAAATTTTATTAATAAGTGCTCTGCCAACACCTTGCCCTCGCACTTCTTCAAGAGTAAATAAATCCTGGAGATAACAACTTGGCGCTATTTGAATCGTACTTCGATGGAAAAGGTAATGCGCTAATCCTAAAAGTTTACCGGAACGCTCTGCCACAAGCGCGTATACAGGCTCATAAACATCAAAAAAACGGGACCATGTTATTTTAACAATTTCATTAGATAAAGCAGTCTCTCCAGACCTTCCATAAAAAGTATTGTATCCATCCCAAAGCTCTTTCCAGCAATTGAAATCTTTTTGAGCCACATGTCTTATTATTAATTCTTCATTCATAATCTTTTTTTGCTTATTCTTTTATTTAATATTCTAACTAATTTTTGATAATTATTTGTTTAGCTTATTTAAAAATATTTCTTGCTGGTTATTTTAATATCTCAACTTCTTCTGGAACATTGAATAAAAGGACACATCCATTTTTTGAATGAACTGAATGTTTAAAATCTTTGGGGGTATATAAATAATCACCGGCAAAGAGTTCTGTATCATTAAAAAAAGCTGAACCTTCTAAAACCATAACCTCTTCACCTCCAGGGTGATTATGAAAAGGGTATTTTGCTCCGGCATTAAATTTCAGCATAAAGCTTGGTGCTCTTTTCTCATTTTCATCATATCTCAAAACCTTAACAGAAATTCCATTCGTATCGACACCTTCTTCATTCAAAGGTTTCCAGTTAATATTATTTGTATTAACTATATAATCTTTCATATCTGTTTTCATTTTATGTTTTCCCTAAGTTTATTTATTAATAATTCGTTTTCAACATATTTTCTTTGTGCTTTACTAGTCATTAGTTCTAACAAATCTAATGAAGCAATATAGCTTACTAAATTTCCATTTGATGAAATTATGTTTCCATCTTTTATAACCGCATTTTTTGAATCATCCATTACCAATAGAGACGGATATTTTTTCTGCAGCGCTTCACCTCCGGAACAATAAGTCACTATCTTTTTGTTTTTGGCAACGCCTGCTTCACCTAATAAAAATGCCCCTGCACAATGGCTAGCGGTATACTCTGCCCTCTTACTTTTCTCCTTAATAAAATTCACTAGATTGGAATCTGATGTTTGATTTTCAGGATTATTTGAACTCGGAACTACAATTACATTTAATTCGGGAGAATTAGTGAAAGTGAAATTAGGTAAAATACTTAGCCCTTCTTCAGTTAATATTGTTCTTTGTTCTTCGGCAATGAGAACAACATTAAATAGTTTATTGCCACTAGAATCAGATTTTGAAAATACATCAAGCGGGGCAACTACTTCGTTAGTTAGAACGCCGTCGAAAATTACAATTCCAATTGTTGGCAATCCCGGATTTATAACTTTATTCATATTACTCCTTTTCTTAGTATTATTTAAATTTGTAAAACTCAAAAAAATTAATGCTATAAGAATTATGAATATTTTATTTTTCATTTTCTTTCCTTATGCATTAATGAAAAAGTCTCTAATAAAATTTCTTTTTCATAGTTAATCATCTAAATTCTCCTTTACTCCATCTTTCAGAAATTACTTTCCCTTTCTCCAAATTATCTACAACTAGTATTAGCTGGTTTTCATGGTCGCTGTACATAACTTCAATATTAATTCCAGCATCAGCCATTAAGCGGGAAATTTTACCTAGCTGTCCGGGTTGTCCTTGATTAAGCCGCTGAACAAGAATTTCATTTTCTTTTATCACTTCAAAATCATTTTCTTCAAGTACTTTTTTAGCTGAAGCTGTATCTTCAAATAAAAAATGTGCAATACCTATATCACTCACTCCAAATACGCCACCTCCTAAAATGCTGATTCCAGCTCTTCCAAGGACTTCACCTATTTTTGCTAAAGTTCCCAACTCATTACTTAAGTGAATTTCTAAATCTCGCATTAAACTTCATCTTAATATTTTAAAAATTTTTTTGCTTAGAATAATGAATTTACATTTTATATTTTTTCATGTAATCCGGCAATAGAATATCTTTCTTCATTTCTACATCTTTTATCGGCTCTCCAACTTTTACTTCCAGCGGAATAACTCCAGCCCATACATTTAAATTGTAATCTTCTTTTTCATCAACCGGTGGTCCCGTTCTTATTTTGGCAGATGCTTCATCAATTTTAAATTCAAATACAGAAGTAATCTCCAATTCTTTTTCATTTGGCTGCCTTGCATCATTCCATCTTCCCGGAAGAATATGTTCCGTAATAATTTTTAATGCACTAATTTTTTCTTCATGGTCAACAATTTCTTTTCCTTCACCAAAAATTATTACTGACCTGTAATTAATTGAATGATGAAATATCGACCGGGCAGCAACAATTCCATCTATCAACGTAACACCTATGCAAATATCTTCACCGGATTTAATTGAATTAAGCATTCTACTTTTGTTTGAGCCATGAATGAAAATTGAATCATCTTTTCTACCAAATGCAGTTGGAATGATGAAAACTTGTCCATCTATTTTAAAAGCAACCTGACACACGAAAGTCTCATCAAGTATTTTATAAATTGTTTCTTTTTCATAAACCGCTCTTTTAGGAACCCGGTTTACTTTTGTACGATTTGTCTTTTTTAATTCTTCCAAATTAACTCTCTTTATTTTTTAGTTTGTACATTTTTCATTTTCTAATAATTTCATATCCGCCTGTCTTTTTAATTTTTTAATAGTGCTGCTGTCCATTGACTTTATATTTGCTGCAGCCAGGCTTGCAATAATTAATATTCCGCCGGTGATTAATTGCCAGGTTATTTGTTCATGTAAGATGATTACTCCCAATATGATTCCGCCTAATGGAAAAATATAAGTAACCATTGTTGTTCTGGTCGGGCCAATTTCATGTATGAGATAAAAAACCAATATGAAAGCGAAACCAGAGCCAACTATTCCGAGAAACAGTAATGCAATCCAGGTCATTTTAAATGTTGGTATAGAAAATTGTTTTTCTGTTATAAATACTGCTGACCACATAAAAATTGAAGCGAAGAACATCGGCCCGGTGCTTCTTAAAATTCGTGGAGTGTTTTGGGTAGTTTTTCTAATATACACTGCGCTTCCGGCATAACATAAAGATGCAAGAACTATAGCTCCTTCTCCTAAAAGATTACTTGATGAGTTACTAATATTTTTACTTAAAAGAATTATGACTCCGGCAAATCCAATTAATAATCCAATTATTTTGGATGAAGTCATTTTATCATCTTTCAAAAGAAAATGTGCAAGAACAATTGTAAACAAAGGAACTGTTGAATCGATGATTGCAGCTACAGAAGAATCCACTGTTCTTTCTCCCCAGCTAATTAAAAAGAAAGGTGCAGCAAAATTTGTTATTCCAATTACAACAAAAGGAATCCATTCTTTTTTATCACGGGGTAATTTAACTTTCTGAATTAAGACTACTGCAGCACCAAACAAAAATCCTAATACAACTCTAAACGCTACCAAAGTAACCGGGCTTACTTCATTCAAAGCAATTTTTATCCACATGAATGAAGAACTCCATATCAAACCAACAGAAATGAATGCTGCCCAATGTTTTAGTTTCAATTTTTAACCTTTCTAAAATTTAAATTTCAAATAATATGCTTAAGTTAACTACCTATTTGAAATGGGCTAAAGCCCTGTCAATTTTTTGTTTTTTTCTCCCCGACCTGAAGGTCGGGGCTATTATAACCACGCACTTTTATAAATTACCGGAGTAAAGCCTTCTTCAAATATTTTTACAAAAGATTTTGGAGTTAACACATCTACTTCGCCCGGAAATATTTTTGATGTTTCAGGTTTATATCCTGCAAATGACCAAAGAAAAATTTTTCCCAAGCTTATTAAATACGCTTCATCATTAAAACTAAAAAATGTTCCGGTGGGAAGTTCTTTAAGCTTTGCTTTATAAGTAACTTTCTTTCCTTCTTTAATTCTTTCCGAATGAATAATCCCATCAACTTTTTCAATTCTAATTTTTTCATTAACAGATTTTAAATTTGTTTTAATCCACAATTCTTTGAACTCGTTAAATCTTTCTCGCCTGCATTTAGCGCAAGGCCTATGCCCCGCCGCAAATGCTGATGCTTCATCAAAAAAAAATAATTCAGTATACAAATGGGGGGTCATTACTTTTCTTTTTCTATCTTTATACTTTAGCCTGCATGTTATCCATCGTTTAGTTTGAAAGTCTTTTAGAATTTCTTTTTTGTCGTTATGTATATTTCTGTGGTTACCCATAAAGGTTCCGCGTTCGTTTGTTCTTATAATAAATCCCCACGGATTAACTCTATTTTGCAATGACATTTTTTTTAAACTATCCCGGAAAATAATTCATTTAAATATTTAAGCTTTGCTTCTTCATTATGTTTTGATTGAATGAACTTCAGCCAGGCATTTCGTTCATGCCAGACAATGCTCAACTCCCAAACACAATAAGTGCCTTTGTGATTATTTTTAAACTCCATTTGTTTGTAATTATCTGATTGCTCAACTCTTTTATAATAAACCGATTCCCACATTTCATTTGTGTTTCTCCAGGTGGTAATCAGCAGAAGCAAATAATCACCGGCTCTATGAAGAATTACAAAGCCAATTTCCTTATCAAGTTTTAATCTGCCCGAATTAATTTCTTCCTTTATAAATTCTCTTGTTTCAAAAACTTGTTCTTGATTAATTTCATTTTTAATTGGGAAAAGGTTATACCATTTGAAACAAGCTTCCGGCAGTATTAATAATTCTCCAGACTCGACTTTCTTTTCATAATAATTGTAATCTTCAGGGATTACATTTCCTATTTCAGATAGATTTGAATAAACATTTTCTAATATTTCATTCATAATAACATTCCTTTTTTAATTAAGTCAATCTCGGTAACTCTTCAAAATCTTTACGAGTGGATACCCATTGTTTTCTTTCTGGAAACTAAGTAACCGGTTTCTACATATGAATAAAGTAATAAGGTTATTAAACCAGGGTTCAATTGCTACTAAGGTTTAATCAGTCACAATAAGGTTCTCTCTTTTAAAATCCTAAAACTTTATTTCAAATTTTAATTTTTATAACAAAAAATCTTATTTCATGTTATAACCTTAGTAGAACATTTATCTTATATATTGCTCAAACCTTATTAGCTTATTTTATCTATGAACACTTATTACCTTTTAAGAATATCATTCGGATATTTTTTATTTCTTTTAGAAAAAATCATGAGCATGATTTAATTAAATTTGTGAAAACTTAGTTTGTGTTTTTAATGGTTTAAAAAATATTATGAACAAGGGCTTTTCAAAAGAGCCAATATTTGATAATATTGTGGTGCCACTTCATAAAAATTTTATGCCGAAAGAAATAGAAGAAATACCTTTAGTATCATTAAAGATTAATATTAATTCGGAAGTACCTTTATATAAGCAGTTATATAACACTTTCAGGCAATCAATTCTTGATGGAAAATTTTCTCCAGGACAAAAGCTGCCTGGGACACGTTCTTTAGCTAAAGAATTAAACGTGTCGCGCAACACAGTCGCTCTTGCATTTGAGCAGCTATTAATTGAAGGTTATATCAAAGGTAAAACAGGCGCAGGAACTTTTGTAAATGAAATTCCTGATAACATTTTAAATGTGAGTGAAAATAATCATGGGAAAAAATCGAAAACAAATTTTCCTGCAAGGTTAAATAATCAATTAAACACTTCGGAAATTGTTCGAAGAAATACAGTACAGGAAGAAATCCTTCCTTTTCAAAACGGAGTACCTTCATTAAGTGATTTCCCTATTAAAACATGGCTGAAACTAAATAATCAAATCGTACAAACTTTTTCAAATATACATTTAGGTTATGGTGATGCTGCCGGATATAGACCGCTTCGAGAAGAGATTGCTTCCTACTTAAGAACATACCGGGCAGTCAATTGTAAGGCAGAACAAATTATAATTGTTAATGGCTCGCAGCAAGGCCTGGATTTAATCGGAAGAGTCTTATTGAAACGAAGGGAAAATGTTTGGCTTGAAGACCCCGGATATTTTGGTGCGAGAGCTTCTATGCTTTTTGCAGATTCAAAAATTTTCCCTTCCCCTTTAGATGAGGAAGGTTTGGATATTAATTATTCGTCAAAAAAGTATCCGGCTCCCAAATTAATATATACTACTCCTTCACATCAATTTCCGCTTGGCATTACAACAAGTGCTGCAAGAAGAATCGAGCTTCTGCAATATGCAAGTAAAAATAACTGCTGGATTATCGAAGATGATTATGACAGCGAGTTTAGGTATTACGGAGACCCGCTTCCTTCCTTACAAGGTATGGATAAAAATAATTGTGTCCTTTATTTAGGAACATTCAGCAAAGTGCTTTTCCCGGCACTGCGTCTAGGTTATTTGGTTTTACCAGATCCACAAATGGTTGATATTTTTGCTTCTGCAAAATCAATGATGGATAGGCAATGTCCCGTATTTGAACAAATGATTCTAACGGAATTTTTAAAGCAAGGATATTTTACCAGGCATATTAGAAAAATGAGAATGCTTTATAAATCCCGGCAGGAATTTTTAATTAATGAAATAGAAAAAGAACTAAATGGAATTCTTGAAATAAATCCCTCGCCGGCTGGAATGCAGATAATCGGCTGGCTTCCTAAGGATATCAATGATAAAAAAGTTGTTGAAGCTGCAAAGAAAAGTAGATTGGTTATTAATCCCTTATCGAGTTATTCGATTAAATTTTTTAAAGAACCAGGAATAATAATCGGTTACACTGCATTTAATGAAAAGGAAATTAAAAGCGGTATAAAGAAGCTAAAACAAGTTTTGGAGATGTTTGGAAATTAAACAACTGAATTAATTCACACATTTAATAAAAATTAGGATTGTCATTCCGAACTTGTTTCGGAATCCCTTTTATAAGATGCTGAAACAAGCCTGCCTACCGGTCAGGCAGGTTCAGCATGGTGGTTGCAAAACGTCAATTAAGTAAAATGAATTATATCCGTATCAATTGGTTTATACCCAAGCAGTCTGCCCATTGTTAATATTTGTCCCTTATGATGAAATTCATGAGTTGCTGCATGTGTGAAAATTTGTAGAGGAGTTGTGTTTAAAATTTTGTTGTAATTAGGAATCCTTCCGGAAATAATTAAATCAAAATCATCTTTGTACTTATCAAAAAATGAATAAACAATTTCATTAGTTTTTTCATAATGCTTTTCAACTAAATAAATTTTATCAATTAAGTAATTATCATTTGAAGGGAATCCTTTTCCTTCAATAAAATTTTTTAGATAATATTCATAAACATTTGCTATGTGGATAAGTAAAAATTGAATGCTTCTTCCGCCAAAATTTTCATTTTCTTTAAGAAAATCTTGAGGAGAAATCTTTTCACAATATTTTAATAATATTTTTCTTGAGTCTTTTACAAATTCATATTGAGTTAATAGTAGATTCATTTTTAATAATTTATTAATGAGCTAATCCAAGCGCCAATGCTAAAAATCCGAATGCACCAAACACAGCATGAACTATAATTGATATTGAAGTATTTTTTCTGATTTGAACTACCGCGGGAAGAATAAAGAAAATTGGAGTGGCAGCAAAAATTAAATCAAAACCCATAGGAATATGCCAGCCGGCCCAAAATAAACCATGAACAAGCCAGGTCCATTTTTTATTTAATAATTCCTGCCGCGGCTGAATGTATCCTCTCCAAAGAAATTCTTCACCGAAAATATTGAAGAAGAAAAACAATGGCCAGACATATAAAATCCACATCATGCTATTTGACAAAGGCATATTTTGGAAAAAGAAAGGTGTCGCATCAAAACCAAGTTTAGGCATAACAATTTTTGCAATTAAAAAAGATGCAAGCGATAAAGCAACAAAAGAAATGATTGTCCAAATCCAATCAACACCGGATAATTTCTTAATCCGCATTCTGTCAAACAAATCTTTTAATTTAAATGAATTAGTTTCTTTCCCGCTTAAATAAATTGCACAGAAAAACATTGGAGCTAATACAATTAAACCAACGCTTAAAAAATAAGTTATCTCAATCGGGAAAATTTTTAGTTTATCAAGATTTGGAATTACAATTTGACATGCGATAAAATTTAGAATTGCCGGGATTCCGAAGAGCTTAATTAATTCAAGCCAGGTTAAAGGTTTTAAATTCTGCATATTATGAATTAATTACTTTCCGTATAGTTCGTCTTCTACTAACTCACAAAGTATATGTCCAACTGTGATATGGCCTTCCTGAATTCTTTGTGTATTTGGTGAAGGGATAATAATCGGCAAGTCAACTAAGTTTTTGAGTTTGCCTCCGCTTCCGCCGAGGAAGCCTATAGTCTTCATTCTTTTTTCTTTTGCTTTTTCAACTGCCTTTATAATGTTCCCTGAATTACCGCTGGTTGAAATTGCAATTAAAACATCCCCTTCATTGCCAAGACCTTCAATACTTCTGGCAAAAGTATTTTCAAAACCGATATCGTTTCCGCCGGCAGTTAAATTTGAGGTATCGGTAGTTAAAGCAATTGCTGGTAATGCTGGGCGAACAATCGTGTGACTTAATCTTATCATAAATTCAGTAGCGATATGCTGGCAGTCAGCAGCACTGCCTCCGTTACCGCAAAGCAGTAGTTTTTTATTTTTTTTATATGCATTTACAACTAATTCAACAGCCTCTAAAATATCATCAGAACATTGTTCTTTAATTTTTAATTTTGTTTCAGAGCTTTCTTTTAATGAATCTTCAATAAATTTTTGTTTGTTCAAGATTTCCTCTTTTAGATAAGAAATTTTCTATGACAATTTTTTTAAACTTTAATTGGAATGTTTACATGAACTGCATCGGCAAATTGTTTTATTAATTCCCAGTTATTTTCATTTTCAAAAAAGTTTCCAGTTACAATAATATTCGCCCCGTTTTTAACTTTTTCTCTTGCTGTGTATGGAGATTTTATTCCCCCGCCAACAATAATTGGAACACTGCAATATTCTGAAACTAATTTTACCATTTCATTCGGCACTGTTTCATGTGCCCCTGAACCGGCTTCTAAATAAACTAATTTCATTCCAAGATATTCAGCGGCTAAAGCAGTAGCCGCAGCTATTTCCGGCTTATTTCGGGGAATGGGAAGACTACTACTCATATATTGAGCTGTGGTCGAATTTCCAGATTCAATTAAAATGTACGCTGTTGAAATTGCTTCCAAATTTGCTTGTTTAATTATTGGTGCAGATATTACATGTTTGCCGATTAAATGTTCAGGGTTCCTTCCACTAACAACAGATAAAAATAAAATTGCATCTGCTGCTGCTGTCACTTGATTTATTGCACCAGGGAAAATTATTACCGGAAGCTTTGTTATACTTTTAACTTTTTTAACAAACACTTCAAAATTTCCATCAAGCATTAAGCTGCTTCCAACTAAAAATCCATCGACACCTGATTTTTCACAAACACCAACAAATTTATTAATACTATCGCCAACTAACTTATCAGGGTCTAAAAGGATTAAATATGCCGCACCTTTTTGCTGAATGGTTTTTAATATGTTGTTGTAAATATTCATTTAATAAAATTACTTCCCCATCATCTTTTTAATATTCCTAATCGCCTGCTTGATACGCTGCTCATTTTCAACCATTGAAATTCGTAAGTAACCTTCTCCATATTCACCAAAAGCTGCTCCTGGAGATGTAACAACTTCTGCTTCATCAATTAATTTTTTTGAAAATTCCATTGAACCCATGCTTTTGTATTTTTCAGGAATCGGTGCCCAAACAAACATGCTTGCTTTTGGTTTCTCAACCTGCCAGCCAATTGAATTTAAACCATCAACCAGGACATCTCTTCTTTTTTTATAAACTTCAGAAATCTTTTTTGTTACAGAATGAGGTGAATCCAATGCTGCAATTGCCGCAACTTGAATTGGAGTAAAAATTCCGTAATCGTAAAAACTTTTAAATTTAATTAATGCAGAACAAATTTCTTTATTCCCCACACAAAATCCAACCCGCCAGCCAGCCATATTATAACTTTTTGACATTGTAAAAAATTCGACTGCAACATCTTTTGCACCAGGCACTTGAAGTATAGAAGGGACTTTTGTTCCATCAAAAACAATATCGCTGTATGCCATATCATGTACAACAATCATTTGAGTTTTTTTTGCATAAGCGATTATCTCTTTTAAATAATCCAATTCAACCACTGCAGTGGTTGGATTTGCCGGAAAATTCAATATCAACATTTTAGGACGCGGCCACATATCACGCGTAATTAATGAAATATCTGGTATAAAGTTATTTTCTTTACTTAGCGGTATCGATATTACATTCGCTCCTGCAGAAGTTACCCCATAAATATGAATCGGATAAGTTGGATTTGGTACAAGTACAACGTCGCCTTCATCAAGCAGAGCAAGACATAAATGTGAAAGCCCTTCCTTACTGCCGATACATGTTACTGCTTCTGTTTCAGGGTCAATATCAACATCAAAATCTCTTTTGTATTTACGAGATATTGCTTTTAAAACTCCTGGAATTCCTTTTGATCTGGAATAGCGGTGAGTCTTAGGGTCATCTATGGTTTGTTTTAACTTATCTATAATGAATTTTGGTGTTGCCTGGTCAGGATTTCCCATTCCCAAATCAATTAAGTCTATTCCCTGCTGTCTTTTCTTAAGCTTGATAGCATTAAGCTCAGAAAATAAGTATGGAGGCAGACGGTCAAGTCTTTTTGCAAAATTCATAGAATAATTAAAAGTGGAAGTTAAAAATTAAATGTTATTTTAATTTAATTAACTGTAAAATAAATAAAAAATAAAACTATAATGAAATACTTATTTTGATAATTAAAATGAACTACGATACAATTTTTCAAATTGATATTTGTTTTTTTTTGAATGAAATTTAGTTCCAAAATAATTATTAGAGAGAAATTTTATGAACTGCGTTTTATACTACTCTTATATTTTAAAAATCACTGTTTTAATCGTTATTTTATTTTTGTTCAATATAAGCTTAAAAGCCCAGGTAGCTTGGGGCGATCCTCAAGCAATTCCGGTTGAATTTATGTTTTATCATACACTTACGCCTAAAGATTCCGGAGTTGGATTGAACGGCGCATTTAATAGTTGGACTGGCGGGGTTTATAAAATGAATGAAGTTTCTCCCGGGTTCTGGAAAACTAAACTTGAGCTTCTTCCCTTAGGTTATGAGTATAAATTCGTTACATATACTGATACAGTTGGGCAATCAGGAGTAATCCAATATTATCCCGATCCTTTAAATCCCAAAAACACTGGAGGTGGGTACAACAACTCAATAATTACTGTTAAAAGCCCAATGATTTATTATTTATTGCCAAAGACGGGTACAACTGTCCCCGAACAAAAACCTGAAATAACTGCACACATTTCTTGGGCAAATGAGGATCAAATTGATTTAACTCTTTTAGTATTTAAAATTGATGGAAATATAATAACAAATCCTCAAAATTATTTTGATGAGAATACTAGAATTTTAACTTACAATCCCTCAAATGCTTTATCCATAGGAGATCATTCTGTCGAAGTTCGTGCTTTTACTACAAATGGAGATTCTGCAGTATTGTCTTCAACTTTTAAGATTTCTGGAACTACAGCATATCAAGGGCCCTATACTTTTATGTTTGATTCTCATAGTCCGAATTTCAAATTTATAGGGGATGTTAATTCGGTAATTATAAAATCTCCTTTCAATCATGAAGGAGCTGATCAGTTAACAGATCCTGATAGCGATGGTATATACACTTTCACAACCAATTTAGATTTTGATCAAACATATGAATATACTTATGTAATAAATGGAGGGTCGTATATAAACGATCCCGACAATCCGATTTTATCTACTAACCACAGGACAGAAGTAACTAAACAAAAACAAACTAATCCGTATTTTAGCGATGTTACTCCTAAGTCCGGGCAATTATATAATGACAGTACATCAGTTGTGGCTGTTAAAGCTACTCTAAATCAAAGCGATGATAGAACAGTATTAGACCTTTCATCGGTTAAAGCAACTTTAGATGGAGCTTCAAATGGAATATCAAAAACCTATTTATCAAATAAAATTTCCATATTAGTAAATATTTCAAATCCATCAATTGGCAGGCATGTTGTTCAAATATCGGGAAAAGATATTTTCGGACATATTGCTAAACCGGTTATTTTAACATTCGGAGTATATTCTTCAAACAGTGGATTTCATTATGTAGATGGAGAACAGGATGATCACGGGCCTGGAACTTATTATTATCCTTCGGGAATAGATTCAGGTTCTGCTGATATTCAATCAATTGACATCAAATCAGTACCGACTGGCGATTCATTAAGATTCTCCATCAAAATGAATAAAATTTCAGATAATACACGTATAGGTTTTGGGATTGTTAACTTATTAGATAATACTTTCGTGGATGCACCTGAAAATCTAAATCTTCAAATTCCAGAATGGAATAACAAAGGAGTTTTTATGTTACTTGCTTCTCCAACTTCTTCTTATTTAGATACTTCAAAAGATAATATACTTTATACATCAAGGGATCCGTTTCAAAAAACTATCAAAATTAATCTTGAGCAAGCGGATATTAATTCAAATGAATTTCTATTTACTTTACCTTTAAGTGAACTTCAAAATGTAATGGGTAATTTTAAAGATAAATGGTATTTCGGAGCTTATTCTTATTTGAAAGATCAAAATGGAGTTATAAAACCAACTCAAGAACAAGCAGGAGATGGCTATCCTGAAAATCCTGCTGTGTTTGATGCAACATTTTTTAGCAGCACTGAAATACAACAAAGAATGCTTGGCAATTACAGTTCTGACATACAAATTGGTGGGCCAACAATCGTTAAAATAGGAACTAACGAGAGAGGATTTTTGGGAATCACTCCTACAGAAATAGATTCAAATCTAGGAACTGCTCCTGAACTAAAATTATTTACTGACGGAGGAAATTTATTTAGAGATACAGTTACAATTCATGGATATGCAAATCTTGATGCCGGCTCTTCCATTGAACTGCATGTAAATGATTCTACAATTCAAGTTACAACTGATGCAAATAAAAATTTCTCTGCTACAATTTCCTTGAAGGAAGGTGAAAATAACATTTATGCCTCGGCAACATATTCAACAAACAAAATAATAAGAAGCAGCAGTATTGTTTTTAATCATATAGTATTTCATACACCAATTGCAAGGATTAAAACTTCTATCAGTGGAAACACTGTTACACTTAATGCAGACAGTTCTTATGATCCTAATGGAACTTTATTAACGTATTCCTGGGCACAAGATGCAACAAATCCTGCGAAAATTTCTTTTTCAACTTCTTCATCATCATTAACAACATTTGATGCACCTTCTATAAAAGGCGAATATTATTTTACGTTAAAAGCAGCAAATGCAAAAGGTGAAACTGGCTGGTCACGAGTTGTAGTTTTAATAACCGACACCGGAGCTATTTCACCTGATTTAAAAACCTGGCATCCGGCATGGATAGATAGTTCAATTATCTATTCGATTTTTGTAAGAACTTTTAGCGCATCCGGTACATTCCAGGCGGTTACTGCTCAAATACCGGAATTAAAAGATTTAGGAATAAATTGTATATGGTTTTTACCTATTTATCCAACTACAGGAAGCCTTGGGCCTGATAATCCTGGTTATGCAATAACTGATTATTATGGAATACTAAGTAATTATGGAACAAAACAAGATTTTAAAACCCTAGTTGAAACAGCACATAACTATGGAATTAAAGTAATCCTTGATCATGTAATTAACCACACTTCCGCATTACACCCATTTATGCTTGACGCAAATAAATATAAGGAGAATTCCCCTTACTACGATTTTTATATGTGGGATAATAATGACAATTTTAAATATTTGTTTACATGGGTTGATTTGCCTTCAATCAATTATCAATCATTGAATACTAGGGAATATTTACTTAGAATGGCCAAGTACTGGATGCAATATTTTAATATTGATGGTTATAGATGTGATGTAGCCTGGGGAGTAAACAGCTTACGTACTAACGGAGTTGGCTCAATCTATTGGCAAACCTGGCGTAAAGAACTTAAAGAAATGAAACCGGATATATTTCTTTTAGGCGAAGCCGATGCTGATTCAACACAGTATTTCAATGGTAAATTTGATGCTGCTTATGATTATACATTTTTCACAAACCTAAAAGCAGTGTTTAATAGCTCTGGATCCATCAATCAGCTTGATGCTTCAATACAGCATTATTTACAATCTTCTTATCCCAAAGATGCTCGTCCATTTAGGTATCTGGAAACGCAAGACGAGCCAAGGTTTATACAACAATTCGGAGTTGGCGATACAAAGGTTGCTGCAGATTTGCTATTAACACTGCCTGGGGT
>CAVZID010000016.1:0-256963 GCA_963775245.1 uncultured Bacteroidota bacterium | reverse complement strand
CTCAAGTGATTTTGAAAATGATAAAGGCAAAAAAGGCGGAACCTGGTGGGAGTGGAAGCCTGCCAAAACCGCACTGGAATATCTTTTCTGGAAAGGTGATTTGATGATATGTGAAAGGAAAAAATTTCAGAAGTATTATGATTTAACCGAAAGAGTTCTTCCACATAATATTAACACAAAATTTCCTTCTCAAAAAGAATTGAGTTATTATTTTGTAAAAAGTGCATTGTCATCTCTCGGTATCGCAACTGAAAAAGAAATATTAAAATTCATGCAGCCTGGTAAAACAACTGTATCAGATTTACAAATTGTGGATAAGAATTCAATTACAAAAGCAATTGATGAATTATGTGAATCGGGAGAAGTAATCCCGTTAATGATTGAGGCGGATCATAATTTAAAAAATTATGCACTTAGTGAAACAATAAACGCTGCAAAAAATAGAAGGAAATTTTCGTCAAATATTCATCTGCTTTCTCCATTTGATAATCTTATCATCCAAAGAGAGAGAACAAAAAGATTATTTGATTTTGATTATGCTATTGAATGTTACGTACCTGCACACAAAAGGAAGTTCGGATATTTTGTAGTTCCTATGCTTTGGAAAGATAAGTTTGCAGGAAGGCTTGATCCAAAGGCAGACCGTTCAACAAATACATTAATAATTAATAATATTGTGTTTGAAGATTTTCAAATTGATTATGATGAATTAATTCCAAAGTTATCGTCGGCACTTTGGAAATTTGCTTTGTTTAATGGATGTGATAAAATAGTAGTTAAGAAATGCTCGCCAGCCTCAGTTAAAACATTTCTAAAAATTTCGATAAAGAATAATTTTAATGTATAATCAATAATAAACTCAGATTTGTCAGACTTCGACATGCACAGTCTGACAAATCTTAAACTGTACATTATTTTTGTTCGTCTATTTGTTTTAAAAGCTGTTCAACCGCTTCTTTACCCCAATGCGGCATAAGATCATTCGCCGGGACAAACTTTTCATATTTTGCCATAGACTTTTCAAGAATTGGTTTTGCATTTGCGGGCCCGCCGCCAAACTGCTCTGGTGTATGAAAAACTCCTACTCCAATTAAATATTCCGGGCGGGGATTTAAGGAATCAATTGCAATTGCCTGCTTAAAATTTTTATCGGCTTCCGGACCATACTTCTGCCATCTATTCATTGGGTCAACCTGCATACGAGCTTGTGCTATCATTCCTTTTAGAGTGTATATTTCCGAATTATCCTGTTCAAGTGAATCAGCATTATCTGCGAGCTCAACTGCTTTATCTAAATAAGTATCTGTCTGTGATTTGGAAGTATCAGAAAAAGCAGCAATTACATAAGAAAAAGAGCTGTAATAAAATGGCAGCCACTTATCATTTTCTGCCTGTGCAATTCGTTCAAAATTATTTGCAACTTTAATCCAGTCTTCTGCAGTTCGGCATTGATCCATTTTTTCTAAATTTGTTTTCATTGCCTTTTCATATTTGTCCTGAGCAAAGGTTCCGGAAAGAAGTAACAAGGATAGAACAACGGAAAGAAAAATTTTCATTTTGTATCTCCTATTTAATTGTATGGATTAGTTTCACCTAAAGAAATAAACATTCCTAAAAATGCAAAGCGCTTTGCCGGCGGAAGTATAGGGGCACTCAATCTCCCGTCGGAAGAATAATTGTACCCGTAAACATTATTGAATCCAAGAATGTTATCTATTGAAAAGAAAATAACGGTAAAATTATTAAAGATAGTTGTAATGTGACTGAAATTAAAACTTAGGTTGTTATAACTTTTTGCGCGGTCCCCTAAAAACTCGGGATTATTTGGATTGAAATAAGGACGGCCTGTAGCAAAAGTATAAGTTATGCCAAAGTAAGTGGTAATATCCTGGAACCATCGCTTGGCAACAATCGATAATGTATGGGGAGTAGAAAAAGGAGGAGAAGCAAGTGAAGGATAATTTTTATAATTTCGTTTTGTATCGAGATATGAATAAGAAATCCAGTAATCGGTGTATTGAAAAGTTTGACTGTCACGCCAGAAAACATCTATTCCTTTTGCATAACCACTGCCGATGCTGCTGAAAGGAACTTCGGGAAGATTAAAATATGGATAAGTATAAACCGTCCCTTTAGCAAGATGGTCATATTTTTTAAAATAAGTTTCTATTCTAAAGGTTCTGTTGTCGCCAATGTATTGGTAATTAAAAATGTAATGTGTAGCTTTTTCAAAGGCGAAATTTCTTGAATATAAAAGAAAATCTTGAGATGGTGTTTGATAAAACTGACCGTAAGCAAAATTAAGCTGATCATATTTACCAAGTCTGTAAGCAAGTGAAACACGCGGGGCTAAATTTGATTTATTAATAGCTTTAGAATGCTCTGCTCTTAAACCAATTCTTGCAGCAATATCGTTTGTAATAAATATGTCCGCCTCAATATATCCGGCAAGATAAGTTTCATTTACATTTCCTGCTAATTCATTGTATGAAGATTTTGCATTCAAGTCCTGTGCTTCTCCGCCGAAAGTTAATACGGCCTTAGAAAATAAATTTTTTGTGATAGTAAATTTACCTGTTTGAAAATAATCATTCTGTTTTACCAGGTCTGTGTTAATTTCATTTTTTACTTTGTCAGCGCTGTAAGAGTAACCTGCAAACAATGTCCAGTCATCCCATAGGATATCATGATAGTTTGTATTAATTAAAAAATTATTGCTATTCTGATGTATAAATTCTTTTTGCGAAATGTTATCAAGATTTGGAATATTAAGAGACATGCCGCCGAAGTGATATGAAGCGAAAGCTTTGAGCATACCTGTTTTTGAAACTTTTTGTCTGAAGTTTGCAGAACCTTGAAAACTTTCAGGAGCTTTTTTCCAATCGGTTCTTTGCTTTTGAATTTTGAAATAAGGGTCAAGATTATAATAACCTGCTTCAACAGCTAGAGATGAATTTTCCCACCGCTGAACATGCGAGCCGCCGAAACCAACTGCCATTAAATTTATAGCCGTTTGTGTTTTGGGGGCAAGGTCTTGAGTTTTAAGAACAAGTACCGACGAAAGCGCTTGTCCGTATTGCGCTGAATATCCGCCTGTGCTGAAGAATGTTCCTTTAAATAACATGGGTGAAAATCTTCCGCGGGAAGGGATGTCCGGCACACTGCTGTAAAAAGGATTTTCAACAACCATTTCGTCGATTACTGTTTTAGTTTCGGATGCTGAACCGCCGCGGACAAACAAACCTTCGGTTTCCCCGACTTTCTGAGTGCCGGGTAATGTGCTCAAAGCAGAATAAATATCTGCATCAGCCCCGGTTGTTACAATATCAAGCGGTCGAAGTATAACTGATTTTTTTTCATCACTTGCTTCAAATGATCCGGCTGATATAATTACTGTTCCAAGCTCAGATGATTCTTCTTCAAGAACAATATTAAAAAATTTATCTTTCCCATCAAGCACGACAGGCTGCGAATATGTTTTATAGCTGACAAAACTCACGACTAAAGTTCCCTCACCTTTTTCGTCCGTTTTAAAAGAAAAACTTCCATCTGTATTTGAGGAAATGCCGTCGTAGGTATCTTTTAAATAAATGTTTGCACCGGGGAGCGGTTCGTTATTTTTATCTGTTACTTTGCCGGAAATTTTTGTTTGTGCAAACACGAATGAAGAGATAAACAGAAGTGAAAATACAGTGAAATAAAATTTGATTAGCATTTTATTGGAAGCACCTTAAGTTTGGAAATTATTTCATTACAAAACTTATATAGAAAGAGCATATCATCAAATATTAATTGGATGATAGGTAGTATTTGACTATGAGTTATAGGATTTGTTAATTAAATGCAGGTTTGATAGAAATCAACAAAAAATTTTATTGTTCTTTTTTGGGGAGTTTCTTTTTTATTCTATGTGAAATCCATAAACTAAATGCCCCGAGTATTATGAAAAAAATAGCAATCATAGTAAACATTTCTACATCGGCAAAAAATAAGCCTGGGCCATACCGGCTTCTTTCAAGAAAAGTTGAAACAGCATAAAAGCCTGACATGAGAGCAATGAGCAAGAAAATAAAACCAAGCATTGTTAGTAGGGAAGCAAAAGTTTTTTTCATGTAGTAAAAATAATAAATTAAATCATGTTCGGTCTAATTTGTTTTCAATGTGATTGTGGAATACTTTGCTTGCAATGCTGGATACGAATACGGGGTTAATTATTTAACTGCAGCTTCCTACTTAATTCCATCAACTTGCAATCCTGGATAAACCAGATCTATTCCTCCTTGTGTAATATGACTTATTATTTTTTTTAGATCCCAAAATTTTCCTAAAAAAATGATCATTTTCAATTAATATATTTATATTTTGGAAAAATAGGAACGTCCAGAAAGTTTTCTTCAGTATCGCTAGCTAATAAAAGTGAGTAGATTTCTTTCTTTATATTCTCATCGCCACAAGCCGTATTAATATATTTAACTCTATCTTTTTTAGGAAGCTCGGCTGCTTCCATAAAAATTGTTTTGACTTTTTGCCAGGTATTTTTATCCATAAAAATATTAAGGTAGTTTAATTTTGAAATGAATTCTTTATTCTGCTGATAGTAGGTTAACATTAAATTTTAACCCTTCAATAAAAAACAAGGCGCTCAATTGAACGCCTTGTATTTTCAATCTAATGAAAAGCCTCTTAAATTTTCCCTCTCCATTTGGGAAAGGTGAGGGCTATTTCTGCAAAAGCATCTTTTTAACTGATGAAAATTTACCAGCAGTTATACGATAAATATAAACTCCACTTGCAAGCCGTGAAGCATCAAACTTGACTTGATTTCTACCCGCCTGTCTAAATTCATCAACCAAAACAGCTACTTCTTTACCAAGTATATCATAGACTTTCAACGTCTGCCAGCTATCTACCGGGGACTGCCAACTAATTGTTGTGCTTGGGTTGAATGGGTTCGGGTAATTTTGGGAAAGATTATAGCTTGTTACAATTTCTGCCTTCTTATTATTTTCAACTGATGTTATTGTTCCAACGCTGTCGACAAATATTGTAATATTATTTGAGTTCTTTTTAACAGTTAAATACAAACCGGATTGAGCGTCAATAGTTGCAAAGCTGTCTGTTATAGCGGCTGTTGTGGTAAGAACAACGAAGCTATCACCTTTTGCAGGAATAAATCCATCGATTAAAGATATTTTTAAAGTGCCGTTTAATTTAGCACCTCCAGTTACGCTTAATTGATCATATTCCTTCCCCGGTGTTAAACCGCCAAGCTGAATATCCAATATTGCGGTGGAAGAGGGAAGAAAGTTGTCGATGTAAGTAAGAATACCATGTGAATTCCCGGGTGAAATAATTCCGTCGTTTGAAAAATTGGAAGGAACTTTAATACTGTCGATACCTTGAATGATCCCTCCCTGTGCATTTTCAAATTTTTGGCTGCTTGTAAACTCTATTTCTCCGGATTGAATATCGATTATTCCACCAGCGTTGTTATGAAAATCCCACCAAAGGTTGCATTGAGTAACACCATCGCCGCCGCTCTTGCGTAAAGTGCCGGTATTAAGGAATGTGCCGCCGCTGATCTGTGAACCACTAAAATCAGCATCAGACGTAACATCAAAAAGTGATTGATTATCTACAATTGCGTGTCCATTTATGATGAATGCATTTTCGCCTTCCATTCTAATTGTCCCCTGATTCTGGAGGGTAGTTCCACCATACAAGCCTGCATAATGATCACCCGGCAACACAAATAAAGCGCCATCGGGGATAATAAATGTTCCTCCACCTGTAAGGTATCCGTAACTAAATTGAAATCCTTTTCCTTTAAAATCAAGAGTCACTTCTGCGCTGTCACTGCTAATATAAGAACCGTTTAATATAATATCCCCGGCAGGCGCTCCCGAAAGAGTTCCTTGAAAAACCTGAGTACCGGTGATGAATTCCATTTTAGCACCAAGATCAGCATTATAATTTCCGTCGCTAAACGTTCCGTTGCAGCTAAATTGGAGGGTTCCCGATTTGACATCAATAGTTCCCCCATCATTTTGGAAGTCCCACCATCTATTGAAAGAAGTTACATCACTACCTCCGCTCTTGCGTAATGTCCCGGTATTATGGAATGTGCCGCCGCTGATCTGCGAACCACTAAAATCAGCATCAGACGTAACATCAAAAAGTGATTGATTATCTACAATTGCATTTCCATTAATGATGAAATCATTTTCGCCTTCCATTCTAATAGTACCTTGATTCAGTAATGTTGTAGCATCTCCCAGTATCGGTTCAATCTCAGTACCTGGCAAAACAAATAAAGCACCTTTAGGGATAATAAATGTTCCTTTCCCTGTAAGGTATCCGTCACTAAATTGAAATCCTTTTCCTTTGAAATCGAGAGTTACATCTGCGCTGTCGCTACTAATATAAGAGCCGTTTAATATAATGTCCCCGGCAGGCGCCCCCGAAAGAGTTCCTTTAAAAACCTGGGTATTGGAGAGGAATTCCAGTTTAGCATCAAGATCAGCATTATAATTTCCGTCGCTAAACGTTCCATCGCACTTAAATTGGAGAGTTCCCGATTTGACATCAATAGTACCACCATTGTTTTGAAAGACCCACCATAAATTGAAAGAAGTGATATCTGTCCCTCCGCTTTTTCTAAAAGTGCCGGTATTTATGAATGTTCCTCCGGAAAAGGATTCCCCACTAAAATCTGCATCAGACATGACATCAAAAAGGCCTTCGTTTTTTAAGATGGAGTTTCCTCTAATTCCAAAATCAACAGTGCCTTGCAGCTTAATTGTTCCCCGGTTTGTAAGATATGTTGTTTCATACAAATGATGATATGGGTGTGCCGGATCTTCTACAATATTTACGACTGAGCCTTCTGCAAATATTAAGGAGTTGTTGCCGCCACCTTTAAAACTACCGCTGCTCCAGGTGGAACTATCGGTTACAGTAAGCGATGACTTGCCTGTATCTGCAAATAGAATTGTTCCATTATCCAGATAAAAACCTGCTATCTCATGCGAACCTGATATTGTTACATTAAATTCATGAATCACAACAAAATCTCCGGGTCCTGGAATGCCCGTAGGCGACCAGGCGTTGATGTTATCCCAAGACGAGTTGTTAATTCCCAAGGTATAGGTTGTTTGAGCATTAAGCGAAAATTGAAACATCATTGCGCATAAAAAGATCGAAAAGAAAATAATCCTTTTCATATAAGCCTCCTATAAAAAATGATAAGATTTAATTGACGGGTGTAAGAGATGGAAGAAACCGTCTATGCTTACATGCGTAAAAAAAGAGAAATAGCTTCATTAATATTTAATTTTTTTTGGTAAGGAGAATTTTTAGGTGGCAAAAGTAAACTTGAGTAATTAAAAATATTTTAATCGAAGTGGAAGATCATATTTTTGAAATAAGAAATAATTGTTCATCTACATCAGTTTTAAGTTCATTAAGCAAAAAAATAAAAATTTTTATTTCTTATAAAAAATTTTGATGTTAAGATAAAAAAATCCTTATCTTAAGAATAATCAAATCGCAACTATCTTAAATAAATTCCGGAGGGTAAAATGACTCGTAAAATTTTAGGGGTTATTGTCGGATATATTGCAATGGCTGCTTTCATGTTTCTTACATTTACAGTTCTTTATTTAATACTTGGAACAGAAGGAGCATTTGAACCAAGTTCTTTTCATGTAAGTGTTACGTGGGTTTTGTTTAGTGTTATTTTAAGTTTTTTAGCTGCGCTAATAGGCGGATATGTTTGCCTAATAATTTCCAAAGATAAAAAAACGGTTATGATTCTCGCCGCAATTGTTTTTGTTCTAGGTATTATATTCGCAATACCAAAACTTGGCAGTTACAATGCCATAAAAAACCAAGTACGTGAAAGTACCTTATCAAATATTGAAGCAATGAATATGGCGGTTCAGCCTGATTTCATTTTACTTCTTTCCCCTATTATTGGAGCTGTTGGTGTTGTAATGGGTTTAAAGTTCAGAAAGAAAAATTGAAAGCGAAGTAAACTTAGCTTAGCATTAAAAGTACTCATTGAATTAATTCTCATCTAATAGTTAAGGAAATTATATGAAAAATCTACTGGCCTTACTTTTTATTTGTCTTTTTGCCGGCTGCAGTTCAAATTATGATTATGATGTAATTATTAGAAACGGAAATATTTATGATGGAAGCGGGAATAAATCATACAAGGCAGACGTAGCAATAAAAGGAGATACAATTGCTGCGATTGGCGATTTGAGTGATTCAAAAGGCATAACAGAGATTGATGCCTCGGGACTTGCTGTTCGTCCTGGCTTCATAAATATGTTAAGCTGGGCAAATGAATCATTAATCGAGGATGGGAAGTCACAAAGCGATATAAGGCAGGGAGTTACTCTTGAGGTAATGGGTGAAGGTTGGTCAATGGGTCCGTTAAATGAAAAGATGAAAAAGGAAATGGTTGAAGAAGAAGGCGATATTAAGTATGATGTAAAGTGGACAACCTTAGATGAGTATTTAAAATATTTAGTTAACAAAGGAATTTCATGCAACGTTGCATCATTTGTAGGTGCGGGCAGTGTTAGAATTTATGTAATTGGATATGAAGACAGGGCGCCTAATAAAGAAGAGTTGGCAAAAATGAAACAGTTGGTAAAAGAAGCAATGGAAGATGGTGCGCTGGGTGTCGGTTCTGCATTGATTTATGCTCCAAACTTTTATGCAAAAACCGACGAGCTAATTGAGCTTTGTAAAACTGCTTCAGAATATGGAGGAATGTACATTTCACATATTAGAAGCGAGGGTAATCAACTGCTTCAAGCTGCAGATGAATTAATTAAAATATCCAAGGAAGCAAATATCCCCGCAGAGTTTTATCATATAAAAGCAGCAGGCAAATCCAATTGGTACAAACTTGATTCACTTATTAATAAAATAAATAAAGCACGAGAAGAGGGATTGCACATAACCGCTGATATGTATACTTACACTGCAGGAGAAACAGGCCTTGATGCTGCTATGCCGCCATGGGTTCAGGAAGGTGGATTTAAGCAATGGAAGAAAAATCTTCAAGACCCACAAATAAGGAAAAAAGTTATAAAAGAAATGGAAACACCAACAGATAAATGGGAAAACTTTTTTATTGCGTCAGGCTCTCCTGATAATATTTTATTAGTTGGATTTAAAACAGACAGCTTAAAATATTTAACCGGGAAATCGTTAACAGAAATTGCAAAGATGAGAGGAAAGTCTCCGGCAGAAACAGCAATTGATTTGGTAATAGATGATGACAGCAGAGTTGGTACAGTTTATTTTTTAATGTCGGAAGAAAATATTGAAAAGAAAATTTCTATTCCCTGGATTAGTTTTGGTTCTGATGAAGCTTCATTAGCTCCGGAAGGTGTTTTTCTAAAATCGAATCCGCATCCTCGTGCTTATGGAAATGTTGCAAGATTGTTGGGGAAATATGTTCGTGATGAAAAAATAATTCCTTTGGAAGAAGCTGTTAGAAGGCTGTCCGCATTACCAGCGCAAAATCTTAAAATTAAAAAAAGAGGATTTCTTAAAACCGGATATTACGCCGATGTGGTTGTTTTCGATCCTTCAAAAGTTCAGGACTTTGCCACATATGAAAAACCACATCAATATTCTAAAGGCGTTATTGATGTTTTTGTAAATGGAGTTCAAGTTATAAAAGATGGAATTCATACCGGCAAAACTCCGGGGCAGGTTGTACGAGGTCCGGGCTGGAAAGGGAATAAATAATATTTTTAAAAATTAATGTAGGTTAATCTTTTAGTTTATTTCAGTTATCTAATAGAATAAAATAAATTTAGGATTATTTTGTTTTTTTATTAGAAGTATTTAAAATGTCCTTGAAATTTTTAAAATGTAGATGATTTAATCTTACAAACACAGGGGTGTTCTTTAAGGCTTACCTCTTCGTTTTTTTGAAAGGATATTGTATGAAGAATTGGTTTATTATTTTATTATCCATCCTATTTATTAACAAGGGTGTTTTTTCTCAAGAAAATTTTAAATACATCTCGCCCAAAGATGGGGCAAAGCTTATATCATTAAATACCAGCTTAATATTTAATGCAAAGAATGAAATAAATCTTACTGATTTATCCAGCCAATTAATTAAAGTTAATGGAACCAAAAGCGGAGTCCATAAAGTCAAAGTCAAACTGAGTGATGATAAAAAAACTTTAATAATAATTCCTGTAAAAAAATTCTTGCCGGATGAAACTGTAATCGTTAATCTTAATCAAAAAATAAAAACTACAACCGGTGAAGAGATAACTCCCAATGTTTTTCAATTTAAAACTACTCCTTTAAAGCAGCCGATAAAATTAAATCCTTTTTCAACAGTAGCTGATGGTTTTAATTATAAAAAAAATTTGAACGCCAACAGCTATTCACCTTTAATGAAAAACAGCATTTCTAAAATTGATACTTTACCTTCTGATTTTCCCAAAATAACAATTGATTCATTAAACAATCCTGCTGAAGGAAAAGTTTTTTTAGCAAATTTTCCATTTGGAGTAAATGATTCAATAGGTCATTTTTTAATTATTGAAAATAATGATGGAACATCTGATTCTTATAAAAGAATCAATAATCCAGGATTTGATTTTAAAGTGCAGCCTAACGGAGATTTATCATATGCAGAAGTGATTCAGCAAGTTGGCGGATATGCTGATGTAAGATGGATTGTCCTTGATACAACTCTTGCTCCTATAGATACTTTTCAATGCGGCAATGGTTACACAGCCGATTTACACGAATTTAAATTGTTACCAAACGGGCATGCACTTTTAATGGCTTATGATCCTGAGCCTGTTGATATGAGCCTTGAAGTTGACGGCGGCGATCCAAATGCAACAGTGCTTGGATGTATTATTCAAGAATTGGATGAATCTAAAAATGTAATATTCCAGTGGCGAAGCTGGGATTATATTCCTTATACTGATTCCTATGAAAATTTGACTAATAAAACTGTAGACTATATGCATATGAATGGTGTTACAGTTGATCAAGATGGGAATTATTTAATTTCCGGCAGGCATTTATCTCAAATATTAAAAGTTGATAGAAATACTGGAGATATAATTTGGAGGCTTGGCGGCAAACAAAATGATTTCACATTCACAAATGAAAATGAAGCTAACAGCCTGAATTATTTTTCTTATCAGCATGATATAAGCGTTTTGTCCAATGGAAATATAACTTTATTTGATAACGGTAATCAGCATTCACCTCAATATTCAAGGGCTGTAGAATACAAGCTTGATGAATCAAACAAAATTGCTGACATGGTTTGGGAGTACCGGCATACTCCTGATATTTATGGAATGGCTATGGGTTCGGTTCAAAGATTATCCAATGGAGATACTTTTATTGGCTGGGGTGCAGCCGGAATGAACGGTGATCCATCTGCAACAGAAGTTCATCCTGATAAATCAATAGCTTTTGAATTGACTCTTCCCAAAGGAGAAACATCTTATCGCGCTTTTCGTTTCCCATGGAAAAGCAAATTGCCTTCAGTTACAGTTACCGCTTATGAGATATTTCAGGGAAACACTTATAAATTTGATGAGTCGAATGATACAACCGGCATAAGCATAAAAATTAATCAAATAGATGGATTGGCATATACAAGCCTTACAGTTTCAACATATAATTATTCTCCAGCGAATCTTCAATTCAGCAGCGACGCACCAATTGTTAAAAAAGAATATTTCACTTTGGATGGAAGCAGCATAAATTCGTTTGAAGGAGAGATGCATGTTAATCTTAAGTATCATCCCAAGATTACGGATCCTCAAAACACTATTGTTTATTTGAAAACTAAGAATGGAAATACATTTGAACCATTGGCAACTAGTTACTCTTCTACAAAAAATGAATTAGTGTTTACAACTTCACAATTTGGAGATTATATATTTGGTGTTCCTGTAAGTGTTGATTCTGCTTATTCGCCTGTTCCAATTTCTCCTAAAAATGATGAAGGAGTTAATGAAGAAAACCCTGTTGAATTAGTTTGGGGAACTAGAGGAATTATCTCAAGCTATCAAATTCAAATTTCATCGGATTCTTTATTTAGTTCATTAACCTTTGATGATACTTCATCCTCAACTTCAATGAAAATTATAGGATTAAATAACGATACAAAATATTTTTGGAGAGTGAGGGCAAATAACTCTTCTGGTGTAAGTGAATGGTCAGATACTTCAAGCTTTGTTACATCAGCTCCTTATATATCTGTAGTATATCCTAATGGAAGCGAAGAATTTGATGGAGACTCAACTTATATAATTCGCTGGCAGGATAATTTATCTGATATGGTAAGTATCAGCTTGTACAAGAATGATACCTTGTCAACTATAATTGTTGACTCATTAGTCTCTGAAACAAATGCCTATAGCTGGCAAGTCCCTTCTAAACTTGTTAAAGATTCACTTTATAAAATAAAAGTTACTTCAATTAATGATAACAATCTTTTTGATTTAAGTGATAATAACTTTTTCATTAATACAGATATAACTGGAATTAATGAAGCAAACAATACTATAAAAACATACAGGCTATTTCAAAATTATCCCAATCCGTTTAATCCTTCTACCACAATTCAATATAATTTGCCCAAAGCCAGCAAAGTAACCATTTCTGTATTTAATGTGGTTGGACAAAGAGTTGCAGTACTTGTTAAAAAAGTTCAGCAGGCAGGTGAACACGAGGTTGTTTGGAATGCAAATAATTTAGCTTCAGGAATTTATTTCTTTAAGATAAAAGCCGCGGGTATAAATGGAAAAAGTGATTTTTCAGCTTATAAAAAAGCTGTCTTACTTAAGTAAAATTCAACATAATTTTAGGATGCAGTAAAGTGAAAATTTTAGTTTTAATGTGGTTGTCATTATTCTGTTTTGTAAATGCACAAACAACAAAAAATATTATTTATGTAAATCCAAAACCTGGATCAAAAAATTCTTCACCTGAAACCAATATAATAATTAAGTCAAAAAATATTATTGATAAATCAAGCGTTAATGAAAATTTGATTTCAGTCATTGGTTCTAAAAGCGGAATCCATACAGGCAAATTTATTTTATCCGATGATTCAAAAACTTTAGTGTTCAAACCTGACTCAAAATTTTTACAGTGGGAAAATGTTAAAGTTGAATTAAAGAACGGAATAAAAGCTCAATCAGCAGAAGACATTGGCAAACTTTCATTTGTATTCAAAATAAATAGAGAAACAAAAACACATGATATTTATAAGATAAATACTTTTCAAGAAATTGATGATCCGATTCAATCTAACACAAATTCATCTTTCAATATTCAATCGCCTGAAAGCCCTCCTTCTTTTATTGTTAATTCCTCTGAAGATCCGGGGAAAGGATATTTATTTATAGGAGCTACCTCATATTTGATGATATTAGATAATGAAGCAACACCAATATTTTATAGAAATGTATACGGCAGTATCTATGATTTTAAGCTTCAGCCAAATGGAATGCTCACTTATTTTATCTATCCCGTTTCTTGTTATGGTTTGGACAGTTCATTAAATAAAGTTAAAACATTTTCAACTGCAAACGGATATTCTGTTGACGTTCATGACCTAAGAGTTATGAAAGATGGGCATTATTATATACTGGGGAAAAAGTTAGTTGATGTGGATATGAGCAAAATAGTCGAGGGAGGCGATTCATCAGCTCAAATTATTGATATGGCGGTTCAGGAATTTGATACTTCAGGGAATGTTGTTTTTGAATGGGATGCATTGAATCATTATAAAATAACTGACGCTGATGATAATGTTTCATTAACCAATCATCAAATTGATATGGTTCATTTTAATTCTATAGAAATTGACACTGATAGTAATATAATTTTATCTGCCCGTAATCTTGATGAAATAACAAAAATAGATCACAACACCGGGGATATCATTTGGAGGTGGGGAGGAGAGAACAATCAATTCACTTTTATAAATGATGATAGGGGATTTTCACGACAGCATGATATAAGAAGAATATCAAATGGTAACTTTACTCTTTTTGATAATGGGGTTTATCACACAGAACAATATTCCAGCATAGTTGAATATACTTTGGACGAACAAAATAAAACGGCAACTCTTGTTAATAGGTATTCTCATAATAAAGTATTTTCAAGAACAAGAGGAGATATCCAGGAATTGCCAAATGGAAATAAATTAATTTCATGGGGTGAATTATCCCATCCTGCAGTAACTGAAATTAGGCCTGATAATTCAATAGCTTACGAAATGAGTTTCACCAGTTCCTTTATGAGGTTTCATACTTACCGTTTTCAATGGCAGACAAGTTTGTTTAAAACAAATATAGATTCATTGGAATTCGGAGAAGTAGATTCCATTGACACTGTTAAAAAAGAATTTACAATATATAATAATGATGACAGCAGCTTGACTATAAATTCATTTTATATAAAGGATACATCATTTTCGGTCTTAAACGAATTACCGGTTGTTATTCCCGGAAATGATTCAGTTTCAATAACAGTTGAATTTCATCCGAAAATGAATGGAGAATTCAAAGATAATTTAAATATCCGGTTGATAGGTTCTAATGAATTAATTGCAAGGCAAGTTTTTTTAAGCGGTTCTGCTGTTAATATAATTACTATTATCAATCCTCCTTCAGATTTAGAAGCTGCTCCATTAAATAATGATATAGAGTTATCATGGATTGATGAGTCCGATAATGAATCTGGTTTTGTTATTGAAAGGAAAGATGGTGATTCGTCAAGTACAAATATTTTTTCAATAATAGATTCTGTTGCTGCAAATGACACATCATATATTGACAGTACGGTTCAAGATTCGATGAAATACACTTATAGAATTTATGCATATAATAGTGATACTACTTCATCATTCAGTAATCATGTAACTACAGATATTATTACTTCGATAAAGAATTCAAATATTATTAAAGATTATTTCTTGTATCAAAATTACCCCAATCCTTTTAATCCAGTTACAAATATTGAATATCAAATTCCTAAATCAGGTTTAGTAACTATAAATATTTATAACGTGATTGGGCAAAAGGTAAGAACATTAATTAGTAAATATCAAAATAACGGCCGGTATACTTTAAAATTCAATGCTGAAAATTTATCAAGCGGAATTTATTTTTATCAATTAAAAGCAAATCAGTTTACAGACGTTAAAAAATTAATTTTAATGAAGTGATAATTATTAAATTTGTGCTTCAATTTTTTTTATTCTAGGTTCTTCAACATTATTATATAACCAATATATAGAAAATCCTGAAGTTAAAATGTACAATCCAAATACTATTTCAAAACCAACTACCGAAACTAGATATCCTGCAAAAATGCCAAACAATAAAGCAGGGGCTGTAATCGAATTTAATGAAGAGGAATAAAGTGCTATTTCTTTTTCTCCTGCAAGCTCTACAACAAATGCAGTTCTTGAAATCCCCTGCAAGCTTTGGGCGATACCTGCAAATATAAATACAGCTCCAAACATAAGCGGATTTATTGCAACAACTGCACTGAAACATGCAAGCAGTAATGCGGCTCCCATAAACATAAGATTTATTTTGTGTCCGAATAAATCTCCCATAAAACCAAATATAATATTTCCTAAAACAGTACTGGCCATAAAAATAATAGTAAATGTTCCAGCATACGAAGTAGAGAGATTAAATTTTTCAATTGCATAAACAGCAAAAAAAGCTGAAGAAGTTAAGCCGACTAATAATAATGCATCTGTCAATAAGTAATTTCTGAAATTGCGATTCTCTTTTATAACATTCTTTATTTTAGTCAACTTTTTATTTTTTGTAATATTTAATTCCTCCGAAACAATTTCTTCAGGCTCAATTACTTCTTTTAAAAAATAAAACGAGGCAAACATAAAGATGAAGCATAAAAAGAAAAGCACTGCAAAATTTTGAGGAAAGCTGATTGAAGATAAAATTATTATTATGATTGAACCAGCTATAATTCCAAGCAGCGATCCGGTTAGCTGTCTTAATGCTAAAAGTCTTCCGCGTAAATTAACTGGAGTAGTTTTAGAAAATAAATTCACCCACCGCGGGCCGGGGATGCCTCCCAATAACGTAATTAACATAATGGAAAATAAAACTATTGGTACGGAAAGAGATGTTGAAATATGATTCAAAAAGAAAAAAATAAAAACCCCTACAATTAAAAACGAGGAGCGGTAAATAACACTATACCACAAAATAATAGGCTTAACAAATTTCTCATTAATCTTCTGCTGCCCGAAGAAAATTTGAGGAAGACTGTTTCCCAGATTCCATAAAACAGGTACGGCTCCAATTGCAATTGCACTGCCTCCCATTCTTTGAATGAACACTGGAAGTATTGTTGTAAATGAAATAAAGCTTAACGCAAAGGCATACATTGAGCCGTCACCCAAATGCATTAATATATTATGCCTTAATGTATTAGAATCATATTCAGGATACTTAGTGTATTTAAAATATTTTAAAAGCATGTGGGTAAATTACGCTAAGGAACTGTCTATTTAAAACAGGTATCTGTAAGAACTTCATTAATGAAGTTTTTACAATTTGTATTTTAAAGTTTAAAACAAAAAATCCTCCTAATATTTAGGAGGATTTTTTTATAAATGTAATTGGAAATTTTATTCAACCGGATGCAGATTTAACTCTTTCAAGCCTGAATAAAGTTCTTCATTTGTTAATTCATGATCAACAAGCTTTCCGGCAAAGTAATCATTGTAGGCGCTCATATCAAAGTAGCCATGTCCGCTTAAATTAAACAATATGGTTTTTGAAGTTCCTTCTTGTTTAGCTTTTTCTGCTTCCCTAATAACTTGTGCAATTCCATGCGTTGATTCCGGCGCAGGAATAATACCTTCTGTTTTTGCAAATTTTACCCCCGCTTCAAAACATTCAAGCTGCTGTAATGCTGTGGCTTCAATAATTTTATCTTTTAAGAGCTGGCTGACTACAGCGCCCGCCCCGTGATATCTTAATCCGCCTGCATGAATTGGAGCAGGCACAAATGTATGCCCCAAAGTATACATTGGAATTAAAGGAGTAAGTCCAACCGTATCTCCAAAGTCATAACGGAATTCGCCTTTTGTAAGCTTCGGACATGATGCGGGCTCAACAGCAATACATTTAATTTTTTTACCTTCGATTAAATTGTATCTAAGGAATGGAAAAGAAATTCCGGCAAAGTTAGACCCGCCGCCGAATGGTGCGATAACTATATCAGGAAAATCGCCGGCTTTTTCAAATTGCTTAACAGCTTCCAACCCTATTACAGTTTGATGCATTAAAACATGATTAAGCACGCTGCCCAAAGAATATTTTGTATCTTCACTCATTGCCGCTCTTTCAACTGCTTCTGAAATTGCAATACCTAAACTGCCCGGAGAATTAGGATCTTGTGCTAAAACCTTTTTTCCGGATTCAGTCAAGTTAGTTGGTGAAGAAAAAACTTTTGCGCCCCAGGTGTTCATCATTGATTTGCGATAAGGCTTTTGATCAAAACTGATTTTTACCATATAAACTTCAAGGTCAATCCCGAAAAGCTGACAGGCAAAAGCAAGTGCACTTCCCCATTGTCCAGCACCCGTTTCAGTAGTTAATTTTTTTACTCCTTCAGCTTTATTATAGTATGCCTGAGCAACAGCGGTATTAGGTTTATGTGAACCAGCTGGACTAACACCTTCATTTTTGTAATAAATTTTTGCCGGGGTATCTAAAAGTTTTTCAAGATTATATGCACGGTAAAGCGGAGTAGGCCGCCACATCTTATAAACTTCTCTAACTTCCTCAGGAATGTCAATCCATCTCTCTTTTGAAACTTCCTGCTTAATTAATTCCATAGGAAATAATGGGGCAAGATCTTGCGGTCCAATTGGTTGTTTTGTTCCAGGGTGTAATGGGGGCTGCAGCGGATTAGGCATATCAGCCTGGATATTATACCATTGTTCGGGAATTTCTTTTTCTTCTAATAGAATTTTTTTTGTTCTTTCCATGACTCTCTCTAATTTTTGTGGGCTTCGAAGTTAATAATTATAATTTTTAGTTGAAAGATGTTTTATACTTAATTATAAAAATTTTTACTGACAGATTATAAGCATGCAATTAAATGAATTTAATTTCAGTGAACTTATTGAGCCATGATTTGAAAAGTAATAAACCACAGAATTGAGCTATATATTTACTTCTCAAGAAAATCCTTAATGGTCTTAAAAGTTTTTTCCGTCTCTTCAATAAAAGGATCATGCCCGCTTTTTTCAAACATTACAAATTCTGCTTGAGGCGCATAGGTCTTATACTTAATTGAAAATCGCGGAATAGAAATTCTATCGAATCTTCCTTCCATTATTAATATTGGCAATCTTTAAATTTTTAAGCTGTTCTCTAAAATCAAGCGGGCCAATGTCACCGCTAATTAAAAAGTCAGCATCTTTCCCGGCAATTTGGTAATAAACATCCGTATTCATAATTAATGAATCACGGCTTACTTTATATGCGTTTGAAGCATCATAAAAATATAGAAGTCCGGAAGGCACGTTATAAGAATTTATATGATCTTTTGAGCTTGAAGATTCTCCTTCGTTTCTCAGCCTCATGATTTTTTCCCAAACTTCCGGAAATTGATTTTTAATTTCGTAGTTCGAGCTATTATCATTTTCCTGCCACATTTCACCGCTGTAAAAAGTGCCTCATTAAAATTAATTTATTAACAGAGTTCGGATATCTAATTGCATACTGCTGTACAACCATTCCGCCATAAGAATGTCCGAGTACATCCCACTTTTTAAAACCTAAAGCTTTTCTTAAACCTTCTACTTCTTCTACATCATGCTTGAATGTATATTCTTCAGGAGATTTAGCTCGTTCGGATTTTCCTCTACCGAATGCATCGTAATAAATAATTTTAAATTTTTTAGATAAAGCGGAAAACCATGGGTGAAAATATGTATGAGAATTCCCAGGCCCGCCGGGAATTAAAAGAAGCGGTTCACCTTCGCCTTCGGTTTCATACCAGATTTTTTTACCGTTTACATTAACGTATTGTCCGGGAGGATGCTGAATTATTTGAGCGAAAGAAAATGAAGAAATGAAAAATAGAATTAGCAGGGCACTTAAATATTTTTTCATAGTATTTCTTTAATGTAATTCTAATTTAAAACATGAATTAAAATATTTCTTGTATTTAACCTAAAAATATATTTTATTGATTTAGTTTTTACTTACTGTATTGAAAGAGATTAGTTATATGAAATATAATAATATATTAAATTCATTCCATATTTTATTCTCCCCTTAAGTTTTTATTTTTCTCAAATATTATTTATTAGTAAGGCTAAATTCTATTTCAATAAACCCAATAATATATTTTAATATTAAAAAATTGATTTAAGCATTAAATAGTTGGATTAGATTTCCAATGTAAGCCTATTAAAGAGGATATTATGAAAACAACTTTACTTTTACTAATCGTATTTACAGGTACAATTTTTTCCCAGCAAAATTTTTGGGAACAAACAAATGGGCCATATGGAGGCGTTATTAGTGCTTTAGCCATGAATTCGAAAGGCTATATTTTTGCAGGATCAAATAGTGGTGGCGGGGTATTCAGATCAACAGATAATGGTGCAAATTGGAAAATAGTGAACGATGGATTAAATGATGGTTATTCAAAAGAAATTTATTCTTTAGTAATAAATTCAAATGATTGTATTTTAATTAACACTTATTATGACCTTTTTAGATCCACAGATGACGGGGAGAATTGGATCATATTAAATAGTCCTCCTGATTCATATTTCAATCCTTTAGCTTCAAATTCATTAGGTTACTTTTTTGCAAGAGGTACCACCGGAATGTTTTATATGTCAAAAGACAGCGGCAATACATGGAGTAAAATTAATATTTATGGTAATGCCATAGCCGTTAATTCAAAAGATGAAATTATTATTGGGGCAAGTTACAATGGAATTTACAAATCAACAGATAACGGTAATAGCTGGACAAATATAAATAATGGACTTGCTAATTATGACAGTACAATGTTAGAAATATATTCCTTAGCTATTAACTCCAATGATCAAATTTATGTTGGAGCAGGATACCAATATTTTTATCAGCCTCAAACTTATAGATATATTCCAGTAGTATTAAAATCAACTAATAATGGAAATGGCTGGACATCATCTACTGTAAGTTTGGAAACTATTACGATTCATACAATAGCATTTAATTCAACTAATGACGTTTTTCTTGGTACGGGATCAGGTACGTATCGTTCAACTGACAGTGGAGAAAATTGGAGTAAAATAAATAACGGATTTACTAAAAATTTTGATCATCAATACAATGGATATTATAATGGAATGAGCAGCATAGTAATAGATACAAGTGATCATATTTTTGGCGGAACTTATATTGGAGTTTTTAAATCAGAAAATAATGGAGACAATTGGAATCAAATTGGAGTAGCAAATAGCGATATTACAGCTTTATCAATAAATGCAAACGATGACATAATTGCTAGTGTTCCTTTGGGAGGAATTTATAGATCATCCAACAATGGTGATACCTGGGAAAGAATAAATGATACGCTAAATGTTGGCGTTATTGCATTTAACTCATTAGGATATATTTTTGCCGGAACAACATCAGGTAATTACTCATATAAAGATGGAATTTTCATGTCAACAGACAATGGAAATAACTGGACCAGAGCGTTTGACTATAACAATTCGGATTCACAATTTCGTTTCGCTAGTACAATAGTAGTCGGTCCAAATGGGTATATTTTTTCTGGGATTAATTCTTATACAGTTAGTAATCTTTCTGATGTAAATAGCGCAGGTGGGGATATTTTCAAATCAACAGATAATGGGGGTAGTTGGAGTCCAACAAATATTAATACGGACCCAAATGAAGAAATATTATGTTCAGCAATAAATTATAAAGATGAAATATTTGTCGGTGCAACGGGAGGTATTTATAGATCAAAGGATGAGGGAGTGAGTTGGATTAAAATAAATAACGGGTTGCCTACACCTCCAGCGGGCGGAGTTTTTACAATATATATAAATAGCATAGTCATTAATTCAATGGGAGAAATTTTTATAGGTATAATTTATGACCATTCCAGCTATGTTTATAAATCAATAGATAATGGAGATAATTGGGATTCAACTGGGTTTTCTACAGAAGGGATATTTAATCTGGCTATTAATTCTAAGGGATATATTTTAGCCAATACTGATGATATTTATAATACTTCCCATCCCACCGTACTTTATCAATCAACTGACAGTGGAGGTACATGGACTGAAATGAATAGCGGTTTAACTTTCAACGTTGGTTCATTAGCATTCAATTCAAAAGATGTTGCTTTCGCTGGAACTTATGGAGGAGGTGTATTTAGAAGTATTGATTCCTCTGACGTCCCAGTAGAATTATTAAGTTTAAATGGTAGTGTAATTAATAATAAAGTTAACCTTAAATGGAATACAACTACAGAAATAAATAATAAAGGTTTTGAAATTGAAAGAAACCCATCCCACTTGGTGGCAAGCCCAACCCCTTCCCAAAGTGAAGGGGTTATTAATGCCAATTGGAGTACAATTGGATTTGTTGACGGTAATGGAACCACTACTGAAAAAAAGACATATTCGTTTATTGATAAAAGTGTTTCAAGCGGTAAGTATTTATATAGATTAAAGCAAATAGATTTTGATGGTACTTTCACTTATTCAAAACAAGTTGAAATAAATTTTGCAGCACCTTTGACATTTAGTCTTTCGCAAAACTATCCCAACCCCTTTAATCCCACTACAACGATAAAATATACATTGCCAGAAGCAAGTAATGTAAAATTAACCTTAATAAATGCGCTTGGAGAAAAGGTAATGGATTTAGTGAATGGAAAAGAAAATTCAGGAAATCATGAAATCAAATTAAATGGTTCCAATTTAGCGAGTGGAATATACTTTTACAGATTGCAAACAGAAAAATATACTGCAGTTAAAAAATTAATTTTGCTGAAATAGATTTTCCGAGATTTATTTAAGCTAAATCATTTTTTCCATTAACTGTATGTTTTTAAAAAGTTCACCTTCAAGGTTATCAAGTTTTGAATTTTTATTAGGAAAATATAAATTTTCAAAAAGCTAAAGAAATTAATTATAGACAACCTTGAAGGTTTATTACAAGCATTACTTTAATAGAATCATTTTTTTTGTTAAAACAAAATTTTCCACAGCAAGACGATAGAAATAAATTCCACTTGGCAAATCAAATGCTTTGAATTCAACTTCATAATTTCCCTGTGATTGATATTTATTAACAAGAGTGGTTAACACGTTTCCTAAAATGTCATAAACCTGTAGCTGCACTAAGGCCTCCCTTTTCCCATAGGGATTCCTTTGGAAGGGGAGGTTTGGAGGGGCCTGGATTGAATATTTAATTTTTGTTGTCGGATTAAATGGATTAGGATAATTCTGATATAAATAAAATTCGTTTGGAGAAACCATATTGTCATCAGCCGCTGTAATGTTTGCATATTCATAAGCACCAACATCAAATCCGTTTCCTTGCGGACGTGATATGCCGGTTATATCATCTATAACAATTGATGAGACCAATGAACTCCCCTTATCAATTGCCTGCGAGCCGTTTTTTAATTTATAATCACTCGAACTCAAATTTTCAAAAATTTTTTCATCTGCATCTGCAATAATTGAATGAGTATCAAATCCCAATGCCTGCCAGTCCGAAAGCTTCATATTTGTATCACCATTGTCCGTACTTAATCTATCAACAACAATATTATAATCACTCACCAATTTATCTCTTGAGCTTTCATCAACGGCAATGCTGCCGCGAAAGCTGTGATGATTAATTAAAATGTTATTATAAAAAGTATTCCCGGTTGAACCATCAACAGCGATTATATCCCATCTGCTGTTTGAAGGATTTATTATTGTATTGTTGTAAACTTTATTATTCTTTGAGCCTTCCGCTCCATCAATCATAAAAAGTGCAATGCCGGTTGAGTGATTATTATAAAGTAAATTATTATAAATAGAAGATTCTTGAACGCCATCTAAATTAATCGCAGAGCCTCCGCCGTTTCCGTTATCATGAAGAATATTATTCGCGATAATTGCGTTGCTAATTATTCCATCTCCGCCTTGCGATGCATCTGCATTTAATTGAATTCCGCAGCCGTTATTTTGATAACAAATATTATTTTTTACAATTGGCCTGTCGCCGCTGTTGGAAACATAAATTCCATGCTGAAGCTGGCTGTAGGAGCAGCTATTATTTTCTATAGTTATATCATTAGTAAAGCCGGTGAATATTCCCCAATAAGTATTATTTGAACAAGAATTATTTTTAATAGTTACATTATTTGAAACAGCAATTCGGATTCCTGCTCTTGGTTGATTGATTACATTAAATCCATCAATAACAATCCAATCAGCATTTTCAATATTAATTCCGTCATTTGTTTTATAATTTTTTTGATTAATCGTTACAATATCTTTTGCTTTGAATACTATAGGTTGAGATGAAGTTCCGCTTGTCCGTAAATCAAACCCGGTATAAGCTCCGCTTAATGCTATTACTGAATCACCTTGCGAAACTATGTCGGCAGCATGCTGTAAAGTTTTAAAGGCAGAATTTTCACTTAAGCCGTTATTGGAATCTTTACCTGTGTTGGAAACAAAATAAGTTGATTGAGAAAGGGCAATTGTTGAAATGAATAAAACACTGAGAATCGTTAAGGTTTGTAATTTGTTTAGCATAACTTCCCTTACTTTTTTGTAAACAATTTTTCATATCAAAGTTGTCTCAAATTAAGCTTAATATTTGTAACAAGCGGTATTCCCCAAATTAAATACCATATTTTAATTTGGGAAAAAATGTGGAAAAGTAATAGGGGGAGATTATTTGAAATTTAAATCGGAAAAATTGGAAAAGCGATAGGTAATTTCAGAGCAGCAATGCCCTACTCATTTAATGCCGGGGCAGGGTTTTATTTTATTCTTTTTTTGATTATAAAAATTTAATCTCCTTTACTCACACTTGAACCGCCGCTTGAATGCGAATCAACTGAGTTTGCTTTTCCGTAATAAACTATTTTTGAGCCGCCGCTTTGGCTTGAAGATAAATTTCCATTCATGGTTACAGTAAGTTCAGAGCCGCCGGAAAATTCGGCATTAACATCTTTAACAGAAAAATCTTTTAATTTAAATTCACTTCCGCCTGAACCATCAACATTTAAATTATCACCACTGCCGGATAGTTTTGTTGTTCCTCCGCCGGAAGAGCTAAGAGAGATATCCCCGCATTTTAAATTACCATTTAGCTGGGCGCCTCCTGATAATTCGCATTCAAATTCTTCGGAAGAAACATTCATATCAATATTTGCTTCTGCACTGCCGCTTAATTCCAATCCGGTTAAAGCAGGCATTTTAATAATTATATCAATATCACCTCTTTTTCTATATGAGTTTTTGTCGATATAAAATTTTAGAGAAGAACCGTGTTTTTCAACCTTCAGGTATTCAAAGTCTTTTTGGTCAGCTTCAACTTCAATATAGTAATTATCCGATTGAATTATTTTAAGTTCCATTCCCCAGCCGGCTTCGACTTTTGTAAAATCTTTTAAGTCGTATTTTTTTGATTGCGATTGTGCTAAAGTAGAATTACCAATTGTTAAAAGCACGAATGAAGCAATTATAGATGTTAAATATTTTTTCATTTGAAATCTCCTAAGCATTAAAAATTAACCAACTCTATTTATTAGACCGTTGAAATAATTAAATGGTTGGGTAAATTTTATTTAACGCTCAATAATTTTTTACCCAGCCCATTCCATAAAGTAGATGGGGCAAGTTCAACGCTGTTATCAGCAGGATCTCTAAAATAAATAGATATTTCGCCATCTTGCCAGGTATGTTCTTTTTCAATTGCTATTTTGTATTTTTGCAAATGTTCTTTCCAATCTTGAAGTTCTTCATTCTTAATTAGGAAAGCAGTGTGTCCCGGGCCTGTTGTTCCGTGATAGGGAAACAATCCATTTTTATTAATTGATGCTTCAGGATTGAATAGTATTAATGCCGAAGTGCCGCAAGAAAGAACAACATTTCTTCCTTCTGTTCTTGCGACTTCTTCAAAACCTAAAATATTTTTATAGAAATCTGCAAGCTCGTTTAAGTTGCTGCCGTAAAGAATTGTTTCTAGTATTCCGTGTGTTTTCATTTATAAATTTTACTTAATTAAAAAATATCTCCTCGCTTAAATCCCCATGCACTTATTAAATTAATAACAACAGCCATTAAAATTAAAACTCCAATTATTGGAAGAAGCTGGATAAAATTAGCACCACGCCAAAGTACTTGAAGAAATCCTTCCATCGACCAGTAAACAAGTGTAAGCTTACTTAATGTTTGGATGAACGGCGGAAGAATAAAAGTAGGGAACCATGCACCTCCGATGGCACTCATTGTTAAAATTAAAAAAGTACTTAAGCCCCTGTTTTGTGATGGTGTTTTGCTTAACGATGCCAGCATCATTCCAAAAGCTGTACTTGCCGCTGATGCAGCTATACATATAATTAATAGGTTGATAAAATTTGAAAATATGTCTATCCCGAAAAATAAATATCCTGCAAAAAACAAAGTGATTAGTTGAATGATTCCAAGTGAAATGTTGTAAAGATATTTACTCCATAGAATATGAATTTTAGAAACCGGCGAGGATAAAATTCTTAATGTAACTCCCATCTGTTTCTCTTCGAATAAAGATGCTCCTGAAGCAGTAATTCCGAAAAGTAAAAACATAATTGCCCAGCCGCCAACACTTCTTGTCGCGCCGGGATTGTTTACTTGTTTTCCCACAAGCTGCTCTTTATCAAGCTTAACTATATTGTTAAAAAAGTTTGATGCTTTTGGGGATGTCGAATCACTATCGGATGAATCATTGAAAGCATACGACATTGAATGCAAAATTTTTGATGTATCAACGTTAAAATATTCACTGATGAGTGAAGCCATTTTTTTATTAAAAGTTTTTCCTGTTTGTTTACCAAGAAATTCTTCTGAACGGTGCATCATGCTGCTGTTAAATATTTCTGGAATCTGTGACATTACAGTTTGCTGAAGCAAGCCTTGAGTTATTTGAGATTCCATTTCATTCTTCGGGTCAAAATAATATTTTAATTTAAGTCCGAATGAAGTGTCTGTGTACGCATCTTGAGGGATGACAAGTGCTGAAGAAGCATTTCCGGTTCTCACATATTCTTTGATTGAGGTTGTGTCAAATTTAACTTCTTTTCCTTCATCATTTGTGAATGTTTTAATTAAAGAAAATGTTTTTGTAGTATCTAAGGTTGATTCTATTTTCTTTCCAATCCTTGAATCGCTGTTATTAAGAAATGCAAGTCTAATTCCACTTGCACTGCCGCTTGATGCTCCTCCGAATATTGAACCGAAAAGAAGAATTAAAGCAGCGGGAATTAGAAACGTTAATGCCACAGCAACTTTATCGTTCCAGAAAAGGATGTATTCTTTTTTAATTAAGCTTAAAACTACTTTCAATCCCTTAATCTCCTTCCGGTCAAATGAAGAAATAAAAGTTCAAGTGAAGGCTTATTAATATTTAATAGATGAATAGTTGATTTTATTTTTTTCGACTTCATTAAAAAATTCAGATAACTTAAATCCATCTGTTGGCTTAAGTTCAAACTTTTCTTCTTCATCAATTAATTCCCCAAAAGGTTTGAATATATCTTTATTCTTTTCGGTAACTTGATTTTTATTTATTGAAATTGTCTGATTGAATTCGAGTCCTTCCAGTAATTGCTGTAGAGTTCCCGAAGAAATAATTTTTCCAAAATCAATAATCGCAATCTTGCTGCAGAGCCTTTCCGCTTCTTCCATATAATGAGTTGTATAAATAATCGTTTTGCCGTCATCATTAAGCTTTTCAAGATATTCAAAAATTGCATTGCGTGATTGCGGATCAATACCAACAGTAGGTTCATCACATAAGATTATTTTTGGGTCATGTAGAATTGACGCAGCTAAATTTAATCTTCGTTTCATGCCGCCGGAAAAATTTTTTACTTTATCTTTTTTCCTGTCAAACAGCCCAACCATATTTAGCTTTTCTGCTATATTATATTGAAGAGTTTTTTTAGGTATTCCGAAAAGAGAGCCGAAAATTTCCATATTTTCTTGTGCAGATATATCGTCATAGAGGGCAAGAGATTGAGGAACTAATCCAATTTTTTTTCTTATCTCAAGATTTTCAGTTGAAATTTTTTCATCATCGATTAATATTTCCCCGGAGTCAGCATTTAAATAACCAATCAATATGTTCATCAAGGTAGATTTGCCTGCACCATTTGGGCCAAGCAAACCAAAGAATTCTTTCTCTTTTATTTCAAGAGAAATATTATCAAGTGCAGTTACTTCAGAAAATTTTTTTGTAACGTTTTTAATAGATATCATTTAAATAAACTTTGTAATTATCTGAAAAGAATGAGATGAAACTAAATTACAATTTACTAAAATACAATAGTTACTTGATGAACGGTATTTTATTTAGAGGTGTGAAATTAACTAAATAAAAAATGGCAGAAGAAATTAATATCTTCTGCCTTTCTTAATAACCTACCTATAACAAATAATACTAAATTCTATTTAGTTTAGAGAGATCTTTAATATTTCGCCTCCTCCTTCCGGAAATCCAAATCCATGATTAGAAACATAAAGGGCTCCATCAGGTCCAAATATCATTGCCGTTGGAAGAAATAGCTGGTCATTAGTGTTAATTTCTTCCTGCTTGCCGGAGGGTTCAAAACGTATAATTTTGCCAGGGGTTGGGGGCGCTGTCATTGGAAATCCATTCGACGGGACACATTCCAAAACATACATTCTATCTTTATTGTCGAAAGCAATACCTAGGACAGTTGTAACATTACCCGCATCTTTTTTAATTTGTCCACTTGGTGTGACTTTAAAAATGCTTGAACTACCAACTGCTACAGGGAAAGTACTAAGATTTCCTATATAAAAATTTCCATGATAAGCCAGTGCAGTGGGAACAATATGCCCTTGGGTTGCAGAAACATCTATCACTCGATTAATATGTCCGCTTGGTGTAACTTTTACTAACTCACCATGATTTGGTTCAACAGCATAAAGATTCCCCCTGAGACTAATCATACTGTACCATGTTCCATCGGGTTCGAAATCATCTGGTTCGGAATTTTTAACAGGATTAGCTTTCTGATAATCACTTAGATTTACTATATCTGTTTTTTTACCGTTTGAATTAACACGAAAGATAGTATTATCTGTACCTTCCAAACCATGTGAGCAACCAGCCCCAGCCTCTATACCATAAAGTTGCCCATTAACAAAAGCAACATCCGCAACTCCGCTGACCAAAGAACCAAGTTGGAGATTAGTTTGACTGGATGGCAAGCCATCTATAACTGTTGAGCGTGTGCCGTTAGGGCTTATTTTAGAGATACGTGAATTATAATTGCCGGAATAAGGTCCGGCTCCAGGCACTTGCATACATTGAGTATCTTTTGTAGTTAGGCCACCACCTAAGCCGCCTTCTGCAACATAAAGATATCCATCAGGCCCGAACGTAAGTCCGCGCGGGTTATTTAATCCTGTAGCAAAAACTGAAATAGAAGCATTTACTACGGGTTTTTTATTTAAACTTTGTGAATTATTTGAGATTGGTTCTGTGGCTGTATTCGTTTTATCATTACATGAATAAAAAGTTAAGATTGATAAAACAAGAATACTTACAACGCTAATTATTCTACGTTTCATTTTCTCACTTTCCATTTTATTAATTATTTAAAAAAAGAGTTATTTAATAGTTAGAGTTTTTTTATCATTTATGAAGTATTCATAATCCCTCCGATTATTTAGCTGACACTTTATTTTGTTTAAATAAAAGAACTATAATCCTTTTTTGAAAGGATGGCTTCGATTTCTTGTTCCAATTATATAATGTGAAAGATGAATTTGTTTTTAGAAATAGAATCGAGATTAATATTAGATACGATTATATATATAATAATTCTGTGGTCAGCAGGCCTCCTTTCTAATTATAATTAAAGAACTAATACTGAATTGAAAATGAAACCCTAAACAATTGGATACGTTTTCTAAGCAATAACAAAAAATGATCTAATAACAGGAAAGGTGTAATTTTACTGGAAATTATTAAGTGGAAGTAACGTTGATTTAACATAGCTAAAAAGATTTCAACAGTCAACAAGATTTTTTTAAACTAATAATCCGAATATTTAAGAAAGTAAATTTTATTTTATTGTCACCCGGCACCTATTCTTTTATTATGTTTGGTTTTAAATTCTTAAACAATTATTGATTATTAAAAACTCATTATCCTCTAATTATTTTTGAAGGATTTTTTTGTCAAAAGAAAATTTAAAAGCTTATGCCGCCTGGATTGCTATTTGCATAATCTGGGGAACTACTTATTTAGCAATTAGAATTGGAGTGGGCCATTTGCCGCCGATGCTTTTTGCAGGGCTTAGATGGCTTACAGCCGGCAGCGCGCTTCTAATCTATTTTAAAATTAAAAAAGTAAAATTACCAAGAGGGAAAGACCTTTTAAATTTGTCCGTAGTTGGATTAGCATTAATTGGCTGCGGTAATGGGCTTGTAGTTACTGCAGAAAAATTTGTTCCTAGCGGAATCACTGCATTGTTCCTAACTACACTCCCATTCTGGATGGTGGGAGGAGAAGCAATATCAGGCCTCGGACAAAAATTAAATTTAAAAATTATTGTAGGGCTATTATTTGGATTGGCTGGGGCGGTTTTAATTTTTAGTCATGACATAAAAAATTATTTTGATTCATCCTATGCAATAGGAATGTTATGTTTAACCGGGTCCGTAATATGCTGGTCATTTGGTTCCATATATTCAAAGTATAAAAAAGTTAACATACCTTTATTTGTTGGATCATCAGTTCAAATGTTTATAGCTGGAATTGCACAAACCGCGTTAGGGCTTTTGTTAGGAGAAGCAGCAAAATTTCATTTCAACTACGAGAGTTTCTTAGCATTTTCTTATTTATTAATAATGGGCTCATTGATAGGATATGGCTCTTATATCTATGCGATAGCACATTTGCCACTCTCTTTAGTTTCAACTTATGCGTACATAAATCCTGTTATAGCATTGTTTCTGGGCTGGCTTATACTTGATGAACAAATAACAATTACAATAATAATTGCGGCGGGAATAATCTTTTTAGGGGTAATAATTGTAAAGCAAGCGACAAAAATAGTAAAAAATCCTAGTTAGTCAAATAGTTGAAATTACCATAATATTATTAATTTAGCGGTAGAAAAGATAGAATGGAATATTTTTTACCTTTTTCAAGAGAAAAAAAAATCGTCGATTAATTTGCAGGGTAAAAAAAATCGTCATATTTTAATGTATTGAAATGTTGAAAAGTAAAAAACTTAATTTTATTCAATAAGTTTTTTAAATATGTGTTGTATGTCAACTATAAAAGAGTCTTTTAAATAGGAAACAATTTTTAATTAAATAAAGGTGCATAGGTAGAAATATTGAAAAGAAGTTTACAGTTTAATTTATTATAATTCTTTTCTTTAAAACTCTCCACATTTATTTTGAATAAAATAAATGGCAGCACCATATTTTAAATGTTTAACTACTTAGACCAAGTAAAATCAAAACTATATAAATAAATTCACCATTAGTGCTAAAAACCATCATTAAACTTTTTTTAGGAGGTTATATGAATAAAGCTTATAAGCTTAAGCTTTTATACATATTTGGTATCAGCTTAATATTTTATCTCGTTGGGTGTGTGGATACTACAGTTGAAAATATTCCTCAAACCTTAACATATAAAAGTCAAGTTAGATTTGTAAACAGTGTGCAAGGCGTTGATGCTACTATTACCATAGATGGCAGCCAGGTTGCATCTGTGCAATCAGGAAAAACTTCTTCGTATACAGTAGTTAATTCTGGATCAAGAAATATATCAGCGAAATATACTAGCGGACCAAACGTACAACAAGTTTTATCTTTAGATACTGATTCTAAAATAACTGTAACCATTGTCCAAGATACTACATATAAGGTTCAGGGAACGGATACAGTAGGATTTGATCTAGTTCGATCCTTTAAGAAAAGCCTAGATGGGTATACATATTAAGATGTCAGTTATTTTAATCAAATTTTCTTATCTGATGAGTTTAAAAAAAATAAAAATTTTCGGAGGAAATTATGTTTAAGAAATTTTTTACTGTAACTATACTTTTCCTTCTACTTTTTGGTCTGAATGTGTTTGCACAAACAGGAAAAATAGTAGGTAAAGTTACAGACAAACAAACGGGAGAACCGTTAATTGGAGCAAACATTATAATTCTAAATACGAATTATGGAGCTGCAACTGATGCCAATGGAGAGTATCAAATTAATTTAGTTCCGCCTGGGGTTTACTCGATAAAAGCTTCATTTATTGGTTATAAAGCTGTTACTATTGAAAATATTCAAGTAATAACCGGATTAACACAACAAGTGGACTTTTCTGTTCCTTCTCAAACTATCGCTACACAGGATGTGGTAATAGTATCCAAAAGGCCATTAATTCAAAAAAGTTCTACCAATGCCGTTAGAATAGTTGAATCTGCAGATCTTGAGACATTACCTACACGTAATCTTAATGTTATAGCAGCTTTACAGCCCGGAGTTGTATATCAGAATAACATGATCACAATACGAGGAAGCAGGCCTGATGAAACTGGCTACGTATTGGAAGGTGCAGATGTTAAGAATATGCTTGATAGAACTGGAGGTTCGCTTATAACAGTTACACCGGATGCTGTACAGGAAATATTAATCCAGGCTGGCGGATATAATGCAGAATTTGGAAATGCTAACGCTGGTATAATACAGTCCAATCTGAAGACAGGTAAAGATAAATACAATGTTTCTTTAAGAACAGAGACAGATGATTTTGGAAATTATCCGGGTGATAAATTTTTAAATACATATTCTTACGGATATTCTGATTATGTATTAACATTGAGCGGCCCGCTAATTTCAAATAAAGTTAAAATATTTCTTTCTGGCGAAAACAATTTTGTAAGGGATTTTAATCCAATGTTTTTTGATGGAAATCCAACAGCATACGGTGATGGAGCTTTATTTGATACAACAAGGGTATTTGATACAGGAGTTTATGGCGGGAATACAAGTGATTCCCAGATATTAACATGGAAAGGTGGAAATATACCCGGGAATATGCAAAAAAGATATACTCTTTCGGGTACAGCCCTGGCAGATTTGAAACCTTTAATTCTTAAATTTTCAGGCGATTTTTCATGGCAGCGTCAGAGATTTAATTATCAAAATATAATTAATCTTTTTAATCAAGAAAGATTACCATTAACTGATAGATCAAATTTATTATTAAATCTAAAAGGTACTTATCTTGTTAATGACAAAATTTTCGTTGAAGGTATTGTAAATTATGTAGATCAACGTAGGAAAACATACGATCCGACTTTTAAAGATGATTTACTTGCATATAGTGATAGCCTTGAAGCTGCAAAATATGGTTGGACTAATTCATCATATACATCTCAACCTGATGCTTATGATTTTTATGGCTTTCCATTCTTAAGGCCAGGAACTTTAATTGTTGGTGATCCTATCATTGGTCAAATTGGCGGCAACTTTGGACAAATATCATATACAAAAGATAATAATAATTATATCGGCGGTTCATTAGCTTTAACAGCACAGATGGACAAACATGATATTAAGGTTGGTGGATCAGTACAACGATGGACAGTAAGGCGTTATAGGGTTGGTTCTATGCCGTCTCTTCTATCAAATATTCGTTTGAACCCAGACAATGTTAGAAATACATCAGACTTTATAGCTTTTCTGCAGAATACACAATATTCAATATTTAATAACTATGGATATGATCTATTCGGAGATAAAATAGAATCAGGGCCTTATGCCCCGAAACATCCTTTATTTTTATCTGGTTATGTGCAAGATAAATTCGAGACTGAAGATATCATAATTAATGCAGGCTTGCGTTTTGACTATATGAATATGGACAGCTATGCTTTTGCTGATCCTACAAATCCTACTTATAATACAGTTACGCACTTACCCAATTATTCCAATGTAAAAACAATTTATCAGTATGTAAGTCCTCGTTTAGGATTTTCATTCCCGGTTACTGATCAGACAGTTTTCCATATGCAATATGGAAAATTTGTTCAATCACCAAGTCTTGACGTTGCTTACAGAGGTGTACATCAGTCGGCAGCACAGTTAATAGGTGGTTTCGCTTTCTTAGACCCTATTGCTTATAACCCTGAACCTATTAAAACCACCCAATATGAAATAGGCTTCTCACAGCAATTTACTGATTTCGCAGCAATTGATATTACTGCATTTTATAAAGATATAAATGGCCAATTAGTTTATGCTTTTCAGCCTGTTGTTGCTGGATCCCAGGTGGCCCGTTATCCAGTTTATCTAAATCAGGACTTTTCTAAAACCAAAGGATTAGAATTAAGCTTGAAGATAAGAAGAGTACAAAGAGTTAGAGCAGAAGTAAATTATACTTATTCTGATGCAAGAGGTACAAATTCATTTGCTGCAAGTGCATTTGGATCTGTACAGACTAGTTCTGGTGTTCCAACAGTTATTATTCCGTTAGATTATGATCAAACTCACAGAGGTTCTATTTCGTTAGATTACCGTTTTGGTAAAGATGATGGAGGCCCGGTGCTTTCACAACTAGGTGTAAATGTTCTCTTTACGTTTAACAGCGGACATCCATATACTTTGGCTCAGCCAACTGGCCTTGGTCAAAATTCAGCATGGACCGGCGGTGTAATAGCTGGCGATACAAGACAGCGAAAACCTGCTGAACCTATGAATTCATCTTCAACTCCTTGGGTATATAGTCTTGATATTAGAATAGATAAAACTGTTCCGATTGCAAATTTAGATTGTAATTTATACGTGTATGTTCAGAACTTACTTAATACTAAAAATGTAATTAATGTTTATGACCAAACCGGCAATGCTTATAATGATGGATTCTTATCTTCCAGCGACGCTACAAATATTATTTCTGGTTCAAGGTATACAGAGAGATTTGCCGATTTGTACAGCGCTTTGAATTTAGTTAACAGGCAAAGTTTTATTGATGCAAAAGGATTTGATACATTTAGTACCCCAAGGCAGATCGTTGCCGGTATTTTTGTTACTCTTGATTTTTAACAGTAACATAAATTTGTGAAAAATAAAAACATAAAGTTAAAAGCCTATTAAATTGGAGGTTTTAATATGATTAGATTAAATAAACATAGCTTGTCCTCAAGACTATGGATGAGTTCAATGCTGGTTCTATTATTTATTTTGGCGGCTCCTTATGGTACATATTCAAAGGAGAATCCAAAAGATAGGAACAACAAAAAATTACAGAAATCCACAAAGATACAGGATGACCCGCAAACTACTTTAATGGATATAAATAATATTACCACCTTTACTCAAGATAACGGGTTTCATAACGCACTGTATGGTGGATCTTGGAGCGATGCATTTCCCAAAGGAACCGCTGGTGGTATATTTCAGGAAGGTATAGTTTGGGGAGGTTTGGTTGATGATGGAGGCTCTCCAACTCTAAGAGTCGGTGGCAATACATATTTTAATGGTACTCAAGCAATAGATAGAATATATAGAGTAAGGCCAGATTACAAAACTGCTGATTTAACTAATGACGCTGCGAATTTTTTCTATTATCAAAATTATCCGCTTGATGCTTCGCAAGTTACGGAAGGCGATATTGCTACTATACGTGCACAATATGAAAAAGATTGGAAAGAATGGCCAGCAGCCAAAGGAGCTCCTTATGAGGATGTAAACGGTGATGGGATTTATGAACCCGATACAGATATCCCTGGCATTCCCGGTGCATCTCAGACAATATGGATTCATTATGATGATTCAATTGCTCCAAATGCTTATGGTACACCTCCTATTGGCCTTGAAGTACAGGAAACTTATTGGGCTTATTCTGTTTCAAATCCTTTGAGTAATGTAATATTTAAAAAAGTAGATGTTGTATACAAAGGTACTGAAAACGCTCCGGCAAATGCTTCAATTAAAGATTTCTATTTAGTACAATGGGCAGATCCTGATATTGGCCAATATACGGATGACTTTGCTGGTTGTGATACTACTTTAAATTTAGGTTATTCATACAGTTCGTCAACACAGGATGCTGTTTATCAAAGCGTTGGTCTTGCACCTGCCGCCTTAGGTTATGATTTTTTGCAAGGTGTAGCTCAATATACTGGAAATATGAGTGACAGTGCAATTATTAATCTTAAGTGGAGAAAAGGATATAAATATGTTAACTCAAAACCTTTAACATCATATACTTATTTTGCGTCTGGTGGTGCTTGGGGAGATCCTGATGGCCAGGATCCAAATGGAACACCTCAATGGTATAATCTAATGAGAGGCTTTTTACCTAGGCCTGCATATCCTTCTGCTTCACCGTTCCCGGGAAATGTTGGTGGTACATCAGCAGGTGGTGTTGGAACTTATTTGTTAAGTGGAGATCCACTTACAAGAACTGGATTTATAGATGGTATTGCTGAAGGTCCTGGAGATAGAAGAATTGTTAATACAACAGGTCCTTTTAATATGGTAAAAGGCGATACTGCAGAAATAGTAGTTGCTACAATAGGAGGAATTGGAAGCACTAACTTAAGCAGCGTATCTGTGCTTAAGTTTAATGATATATTTGCACAATATGCTTATGATCAATTATTTGATCTTCCTAATTTCACTAAACCGGTTGTTAGTTTTACCCAACAGGATCGGGAAATAGTCTTGAATTGGGATAATAATACTGCAACTTCATTAGAACTTTCTGCTCCAAAAGGTTATGCTTTTCAAGGATACAATATTTATCAATATCCTGACGCTTCATTTAATTTAAAAAATGCTGTTAAAATTGCTACCTTTGATAAAAAAGATAATATTACAACTATTTTTGATAACCAATTTGATGAAGCATCCGGTTTAGTCCTTAACTTACCGGTACAGCAAGGTACAGATATTGGGCTTCAAAGGTATATGGATATTACCAAGGACGCTGTTAGAAATAAGCCATTAAGAAATGGCCAGGAATATTATTATGGTGTTACAGCTTACGGTTATAATCCGGATACTTCCGGAACGTTGCCATTTAAAGCTTTGGAATCAACGCCAGAACAAATAACTGCTGTTCCCCAACAAGCTAATCCAGGAATTACTTATGGTGAAAAAACTGGAAATGTAATCGATGTTACACATTCTACTGGCCTTGCTGATGGAAGTCCAAGTGTTACAATTGTTGACCCTGCAAAAACAACTGGTCATAAATACCAGGTTTATTTCACATCCAGACAGGAGATAAGAAATGAAAATGGTGATTGGGGCCCCGCTTCAGCGAGAACCGGTTTAAGAAAAGCGGATACTTTATCCAGCGCATCGATTGATCTCGCTGCAGTGTATGGTCCGGAAGCTGGGACATTAGAACTAAGTTGTTCTTTAAGTTTTGATTCACCTGATTATGATTATGTTGATGGTGTTCTAATGACTTTCCCTGCTGGAACCCATATAATCTCTGCACCAAACTTTGAGGGAGGAAACGGAACTCTTGCTCCATTAATTGTTGGAAATAAGGTTGTTATTGGTGACACATCTGCAAGATCCGGTAATGGTCCATTTGCCGGAGGAGAAGAATGGACTATTATAATACAACACAACCCATCTGATCTTCCATTAAATGTAAGCTGGAAGGTTTTTGATGACGGATATGGCGGAGGCCCTATTGATGCAGAGGGTACTTCACAAGTAACAGAAGTTGGAAAAGCTTCACGTCTTGCTAAATATTGGAATCTTAAAGATGTTACAGCAAATGTAATAAAATTGCAAAATAGATCTGAAATAAATGGAACTGATTTATTCCCCAGAAGAAGCGATATACCAATAGATCTTGGTATAAATGCATCTCCGGTTGTAGATGGATTTCAGATTAACATGGATGCTGGGTATGATGCCCCAATTGTTCCCTTCTCATATTCCATTAAGTCTGATGCAGGTTCAGTCGTTAGAACTGGAAGCTCCCCAAGTGATACTAGAACAATATTTGCTAATTATACACTTTATGGATTACCAACAAGCTGGGCAGCTGATGGGTTTGGTTTTGGAACAACCGAGATTAATAAACTGCAGCAAGATTACGAAATAAGGTATACGGGTGTCATTAGAGACACTGTCATAAACGGTAGAAATATTAAATATGTTTCAAGCGGTGGCCAGATGGCAACCATATTTTCAACAGTGGCAGGTGCTGGTGGTTTAGCTGATCATCCTATGAACCCGAACCCAGGTACTGCAGCTCCATTTTTAATTAGAGTTCCTTTTGAGGTATGGAATAAAGATACTAAAAAACAAGTGAACATAATGTTTAGAGATCGTTCACAAGATCTTGCAGCTGATCCATTTTATGCATGGTATCCTGATGATAGAAACTATCTTGTAATAGTTAATACTGATTATGACCCAAAGCATGTTTTTAGTACAACAGATCCTGCTGCAGTAAGTGATGCTACATGGATTGTCGTAATTTATTCTACACGCTTAGTTATGGGAGATGTGGTTACTATAACTTATGCAAACCCCGTTCAAATTGGTGTCGATTCTTATGATTTCAGCCTACCTGTTGCAACTACATATTCCGCTAATGTGGCTAAAGACGAAGTTAATAAAATAAATGTATTCCCTAATCCATATTATGGAACACAAAACAGAGAAACAACAAGAGAAGGAAAATATGTAACATTCAGTCACTTGCCTGATAGAGCAACTATAAGAATATTTGATTTGTCAGGTGTTTTGGTTAGAACTATTGAAAAGAATGATCCAACACAATTCTCTCAATGGAATCTGCAAAACAATAGTAACTATCCGGTGGCAAGCGGTGTTTACATTGCATATATAGATATGCCTAATTTAAAAACAACAAAAGTGTTAAAACTGGCAATTATCCAGGAACAACAAATACTTAGAGTTTATTGATTTGGGAGGCAATCCTGATAAGTTCGGGATTGCCTGCTAAAAATTTTAATATAATTGGAGGAAATTATGAATTATTTAAAAAAATTTCTTTTTTTACTGACTATATTTATTTGTGCTGCTGGTGATATATTTGGCCAGGGTGGACAGGATAGAGCAGGTACTGCTGCAGCACCGGAATTGAGAATTCCTATTGGAGCTCAATATTTAGCACAAGGCGGAGCTCCCGTAGCCACTGCTGCCGGCTTGGAAGCTATTTATTGGAATCCCGCTGGTGTCTTCCTTAAAGATCAGGATGCCAATGCCTTATTTTCTTACAGGCAATACATAGCAGATATGAATATGAATTATGCAGCAATAAGTGGAAACTTCGGTGAACTTGGAACATTAGCTTTATCATTTAGAGATTTGAACATCGGAGATATTAATGTAACTACTTTGGATCAACCTGATGGAACAGGAGAAATTGTAAGCCCTACTTATTTTGTCCTTGGGCTAACATATTCCAGGCTTCTTTCAGATAGAGTATCGATAGGTGCAAACGTTAATTTAATAAATGAAAGCTGGACCGGAGTAAGTGCCAGCGGTATTAGTTTTGATGCTGGTGTTCAATATAAAAATCTCTTCACAAACGGCCTTTCTTTAGGCGTTGTTGTTAAAAACTTAGGTGGTGCTTTAACGTTCGGAGGTTCTAGTTTATTTGTACAAGCAACTGATCCTAACAGTGCGAGGGGTTTAACTTTCTATGAAATTTCAGCAGCTTCATTTGAACTACCGTCTGAAATTTCTTTAGGGCTTTCATATACTCGTGCCCTTGATGAAGAAAATAGTGTATCTGTATCCGGCGCTTTCGTTAATAATAACTTTGCTTATGATGATTATAAAGTTGGATTGGAATATTCCTATAAGGATATAGCTTTCTTAAGAGGCGGATATCTATTTTCTCCTCAATCTTCAACAGCTCGTCCAAATATATTCCAGGATTATTCTTTAGGTGTTGGATTGAATTTCAAACAATTCACAGATATGGATATTTCATTAGATTATGCTTACACGCCTGTTAAATATTTTAATGCTAACAACACATTTTCAATTAAAATGGGTTTCTAGAAACTTAAATTAATTTTGAAGAGTGCGGTTATTCGAATAGAATAACCGCACTTTTTATTTTAAAGCTTGCTTATTTCTTACAAATGTGATATTTAGAATTATTGTTTCTGCAAATTTTAGGGAAAAAATTGAAGTGGCTCATTTGCATAGTTTTCCTCTTTAGTTTTCTATTCTTTTTATATATTCCAACATTTGCTCAATCTAATGAAGTTATCGTTTCCGGTTTTGTAAGAGATTCAACCAGCGGCGAAGCGCTAATAGGGACAAATATTCTTTTGTACAAAGATAGTTTAAACTTAAAACAAACACCTTTCAACGGTACTGCTACAAACACTTATGGATTTTATGCTTTGCCGGGAATAGTTAAGGGCATCTATTATATTATTGTAAGGAATATTGGATACAGAACTATTATCCGTCAATTAATGATTTCCGTTGACAAAGGCAGAGTTCAATATAATTTTAATATGACTCCGGAAGATATTCAAATGCCTGAAGTAGTTGTCAAAGATAAAAAACAGTCGGAGATTAACACCAGTACAATTGATGTTAATCCGAATTTATTAAAGCAGCTTCCTTCACTAAGCGGGGAGATGGATCTTTTAAAAACTCTTCAACTATTACCGGGAATAAAAGTAGCTAATGAAATTTCAAATGGAATATATGTACGTGGAGGTTCTCCTGATCAAACTTTAACTTTGGTTGATGGTGTAATTGTTTATAACCCTTCCCATCTTGGTAATTTTGCAAGTACGTTTAATTCGGATGCAATTCAAAATGTTCGACTGATAAAAAGTAATTTCCCGGCAGAGTACGGAGAAAGATTAGGGAGTGTTCTTGATATTAAATTACGTTCTGGGACCAAAGAAAAGGAAAAGGGAAAAATTGGACTTGGTTTAATCAATTCTAATTTTATGCTGGAAGGGCCGGTAGGAGCTAAAGCTACTTACATGATTGCCGGTAGAAAAATGTATTATGATTTTATTCAAAATGAATATTTTAAAAGTGACATTATTCCTAGATATAATTTTTATGATGCAAACATGAAGATTACAATTACATCTTCTGAATCGGATATTTACACACTAAGTGGAATGTATAGCCAGGATAATCTTTACAATCCAGTTAACAGCAATGGAGTTAATTATAATATTCAATGGAAAAATGCATTGGCAAGTGTAAGATGGCTGCATATTAATTCTAACTCATTATTTATCACTAGTTCATTGAGCGTTATAAATTATGAATCAAAGTCAGTGCTGGAAGATAAAACAAAAAGCGCTACTGCCACAAGCTTTTTTTCTTTATCCAAGTTAACTGATGTTTATGCAAATACTAATGCAGAATCTTATTTGTCAAAAAAAAATACGTTTAAAGTAGGGGCCGAAATTGCTTTTCATAAATATTCGCTAATCTATAGTAACTTTTATAATCCTTTACTGGAGTCATCTTTGAATTATTTACCAGATCTTTTTTCTATGAAATCTGCGGTTTACATTCAAGATGAAGGAAATATAACTAATTGGTTTAAAACTAACATTGGAGTAAGAGGATTTTATTTTCGTTCAAAAAATTATTTCGGTATAGAGCCAAGGTTTTCTGCACAATTTGTTCTCACCGACAATCTAACACTAAATGCTTCTTATGCAGTTGCTCATCAATTTTTACATTTAATTGTTAGAAACGACATAACCTTACCAACAGACTTATGGTATCCTTCAACCAAAACAATTGATCCAAGTAAATCTGCTCAATATGTTTTGGGCATTGATTATAATTTATTTAATAAGCAGTATGTATTTTCCATTGAAGGTTATTATAAAAATATGAAAAACCTTTATGAGTTTGAAAATGCACCTACATTTAAAATAGGGGAATCAATTTCCGAACTGCTTTTAAAAGGTGAAGGAGAAGCTTATGGAATAGAATTTTTTGCAAATAAAACGGTTGGAGATTTAGTAGGATGGATCGGTTACACACTATCCTGGACAAAAAGAAAATTTGATTTGCTTAATGCAGGTTATGTTTATTATCCAAGATATGACAGAAGACATGATGTTTCGTTAGTGTTAGCATATAAGCTTAATGATCATTGGCATTTGGGTTTAACCTGGTCATTCTCAAGCGGGCAGGGTTACACTATTCCAACAGGTCAATATCAGTTTCAAACTATTGGCGCTACAGAACAAAGCAGTCTGCAATTTAATTATACCGGAAGAAATGAGTTCAGATTTCCATCGTATAATAAGCTTGATTTAAGTGCAGCATATAATTTTGATTGGGGCAAATATTCATTTGAAACTTATTTAAGTATCTATAATGTTTATAATAGGCATAATCCTTTTTCTTATTATATAACTTATTCTAATCAGTCTGGATCACAGAGTAATTTTGAGATGCCTGAACTTAAGCAAATAACCTTATTCCCATTTATTCCGACAATAGGTGTTAATATTAATTTTTAATAATTAATAAGATGAAAAAATTATTTAAAATCCTAATATTGTTTATCCTCATTTCTGGAATAGATTGTGAACAGGTAGATGTTATTACGCCTAATATAACTTATCAGGAAAAAACAGTTGTTCGTGCAGAATTAAAAGCAGATAAAAGTTTTGGAGGAGTAACATTTACTAAGACTCTGCCTTTGGATGAAGTTTATAATATTAATAAAGCTGAACTAAAAAATGTAAAAGCATTTATTATTATAAATGGGATTCAAGTTGTACCCCTACATTATACCCAGGATGGAATCTATAAGTCATTGTACGATTTTAGAATTCAACAAGGTTATACTTACGAATTATATGCAAAAGTAGGTGATAATTCAATTTACAGTTACACTAAAATACCTTATAAACCTGTAGTGCAGTCAGCCAATTTTAAGAATGACAGCTATATTGAAGTTCAAGCTGCAGGCCAGTCAAATGAAGTATTTGGTGCAAGCTGGGTAATTATGAGTCCTAATACAAATAATCTTTTGGATACTGCCCCCGATTTTCAAGAATTAGTAGATTCTCCGAAAGATACTTTATCAACTGTACTGATAGGAACATTGGATCTGCCAGATAAATACCTCAGCAGCTTCTATGGAAATTCAACTTATGTGCAAGTTTTTTCATTTGATCCGCAATACTTAGGTTACTATGAAAGTAGAAATAATAACCAGCCAATTGTAAATACATTTACACAAGGCGGTGGGCAGATTGCGTGGAATGTTCAAGGTAATAATGTAATCGGTTTATTTATTGGTTATACTGTCAGCGATAATTTTAAAGTTTCCAGTCGTTAATAATATATTCATTTAGCATGAACTTCAAAAAAATTTTATTTAGGATTTCTTTTCTACTGATTTTTGCTTACTTATTTCAAAGTTGCTTAAAAGATAGTGTTTCCCCTGAAGTTAGCTTTAATTTATCTACATCATATTTGTTACTTAAATATGTTGAAGAAAAAGGAGACTATATAAATTCAGCCGACATGCCGTCTATATTAGATGTTGATGATGTTCAAAATAATCTAGGTACCTATTTAATTTTAGATATTAGATCGATAAATGATTATGAAATTGGACATATTCCGGGAGCAATTAATATTTTACCAGATAGTTTAATTGATTATTTAACATCTAAAAATGCTGCAAATACCTATCCCAAAGTTGTTATTGTGAGTACTGCTGGACAAGCCTCTTCTTATTTTACAAGTTTATTAAGGCTGTATGGTTTTAATAATGTTTATTCTTTAAGCTTTGGAATGGCTCAATGGAATAATGCATTTTCAGAAGTGTGGCAGAATAATTTAGACAGTCAAATGATAATTTATAATTTTAATAACGTGGTATATCAATTTGGCCCAAAATATCCTCTGCCTAAATTTAATCTTAAATATCCTGACTCAAGTATTCAACAAAACACTAATGCTAGAATAATACAATTGATTAAAGAGGGTTTTACTGATCAAAATGCTTATCAAAAAGTGTATCAAGGCGGAAGTAAATATTTAAATCCTTCTGATTTTTATATTGCCTGTTATGGTACTTTCGATCTTTATATGCATGACAAAGCAAATACACCTGGCTCCGGCCATTTTGAAAATGCTTTACTATACCAGCCGATGAGGGATCTGAAAAGTACGGAGTATTTACAAACCTTGCCTAACGATAAAAGTATTTTAGTTTATAGTATCTCCGGTCAGCAAAGCGCATTTGTTGTTGCATATCTTCGTCTACTTGGATATGATGCCAAAACACTGATGTATGGGGGATGTAATTTATTTTATAATCACTTATTATTTAGAATAAATTATTTCACTCCATATGTATTCCTCAAAGACGAAATAAGAAACTACGCTTTTGTAACTGGCGCTTCCCCTAATTAAATAATTACTTCTATATTAAATCCACCTTAAATTCCCACAAAAAAAATTCCCAAAAATATCCTTTACTATTAATATTTTTTTCCTCATTTAAACGGTGGTAAAAAAACAATTCTTTTTATTCCAGCGGGCAACTAATAAAAAGTCTTGAACAAGAACTTTGCTTCTTGTGTGAGACAAAAATAATTTTTTCTAATCATTAATCTTAGGAGAGATAAGATGAACAGAAAACTTACTGTTTTATTTTTTCTGCTGATGTTGCCTACAGTAATTTGGGCAGGTACAGTGGGAAAAATACAAGGAAAAGTTACCGACCTTCAAAGTGGAGAACCTCTGATTGGAGCCAACATCCTTGTTGTTGGTACATCATTAGGCGCGGCAACAGATGTAAATGGTGAATTCACTATTCAACATCTTGACGCCGGTGCTTATCAAGTTAGAGCTTCCTTTATTGGTTATCAAACAATTACAGTTTCAAATGTTCGTGTTAATGCAGATCTTACTACAGAACTCAATTTTCAACTGCCTGCCGAAGGTGTAACAATTGGGGAAGTGAATGTAGTTGCATCCAGGCCTCTTATTAATAAAAGCAATACTAACGCAGTTCGTGTAACCACAAATGAACAAATAGAAGCTTTACCTATAAGAGGGCTAAATAATATAGCCGCTTTGACACCAGGCGTAATTCAACAGAATGGTAATATGTATATAAGAGGCGGCCGGGTTGACGAAGTTGGGTACTATCTTGAAGGTGCAAATATAACTAATCCTCTAACCAGCCTTAGAGGAGGGCCTCAGCAATCTGCACAACAAGTTACTATACCTCAGGATGCGATTGAAGAAATTCAAGTTCAAGCAGGCGGCTATACTGCTGAATACGGAAATGCAAATGCAGGTATAATAAGAACACAATTAAAATCCGGTACTCCAAAATTCGGAGCTAACATTCAATATATAACAGATAACTGGACTTTTAAAGGTAAAGCAAATAGATATGATGGAGCAAAACATCTCGGAACTTATGCTTATGGATATAATGATATAACCGCTTCCTTTAATGGCCCGTTGGTTGGCGACCATATTAAGTTTTTCGGGTTATTTGAGAATACTGCACAAGCTGATAGAGCACCTACCTATTCGCCTGGGTTTAATTTAGGGATGGTTGCAGATAGCGTTACTCCCGGTGATGCAGTTGTTTTAAATTATCCAGGCGGGCCAATTCCTGGAAATTCTTCAAACTTATATAGCGGTGTAGCGACATTTACTTTTGATTACAACCCTACTATTATAAGACTTCTGGGAACATTTACCTTTAATAGGCAAAGGCTTGTTTCTACAAACCCAACTTATGTTATGTTTGATTTAAATAGGCTTCCCGTTCGGGATAATTATAATGGAGATTTTGGGTTAAAGTTAACACATGTTTTCAGCGGAAGCGCATATCTCGAAGCAAATGCAAGTTATATTATTAATAGCGGAAAAACTTATGACCCACTGCTGGGTGATGACTTCTTGCATTATGGGGATAAAAATGCAAATGCTGCGGTCGGCGCTAATTGGGAATATCCTGCAAATCAAACTAGTACCGGGCAGTACGATGTTCCTCAGCCATATACAATTTTTTCAACCTTCAATTTCGCTACTCCAAACATGCCGCTTATTGAAGCTGATATAAACAATTCTATCGCGCATTATAATAAATTTGAAAATACAAACTTAAACTTAACCGCTGCCTTTTCTGATCAAATAAATAAAAGTAATTCAATAAAAGTTGGTGGTGAAATTCAACTTATGACTGTTAGAAACTATACACCTGCTTCGCAATATACCAACTTTGCTCAACAGATCGCTCAGAATCCAAATAAAAGCATTGCAAGCCTTTTAATTCAGGATGGTGTTAATAATTATGGTTATGATGTTTTAGGAAATAAATATAGCGGCAGTTCAGATTATGCAACAGGAGCTATGGCGCCTCATAAACCAATTTTTGCAGGTGCATATTTAGAAGACAGATTGGAATATAAAAACTTAATTGTTAACGCCGGAATTAGATACGATTATATTAATACTGATAATTATGCTTATGCAAACCCAAGCAGGCCGGATTTAGTTTATGATGTAGCTACTTTAAATGTTGTCAATCCTCAATATTTAACTAAAGTACCAAGCTTTAGTTCTGTTAGCCCGAGGCTTGGTTTTTCATTTCCTATTACTGATCAAACGGTATTTCATGCACAGTATGGAAAATTTGTCCAGCAGCCAAGCTTAACTGATCTATATATTAGTCCTTATGGTATTGCTTATTTGATTAATCCTAATGCCGGTATATTTAATGCTACTCCATGGGGATTAAATTTAAGGCCAACAAGAACCACACAATATGAAATTGGTTTTACACAACAGATAGCAGATTTTGCTTCCGTCGATTTAACAGCATATTATAAAGACATTGCAGACCAGGTAGTTTTCGGTTCGCAGTCTGTTCTTTCAAGTACAGGCTGGAGGCCATATCAATTACTAACAAACGGAGATTATGCAACTACACAAGGTTTAGAACTTTCATTTCAGATGAGAAGAACCCAGAGATTCTTAGTTAATGGTTCTGTCTCAATATCAAGTGCTAGAGGAACCGGTGACAATCCTTATGCAGATAATGGTGAATATGGTGCCGCTGTTCAAAACGTAATCTATACTCCTAAATATATTGTCCCTCTTGCATTTAATCATACGCTTAACGGAAACTTAAATATTGATTATAGGTTTGGAAAAGATGATGGCCCGGATATACTTCATGAATTAGGGGCTTCTCTTCTTTTAACATTTTCAAGTGGGCATCCATATACTTTAAGTACTATTACATCACCAACAACAGGAACAAGTAATCCGTATAATGCAGTTCTTGTAGATACTAGAAATAGGTTTGCAATTGAACCTCTAAACTCTTCCACAACACCTTCTAATTTCCAGGTGGATATGAGAGTTGATAAAACAATTGAATTTCTGAACAGCTTATCTGCAAATATTTTTATTCAAGTAATTAATCTTTTTGATACGAAAAATGTAGCGGATGTTTTCACTAATACGGGCTCAGCACAAACAAATGGATTTTTAACTGATCCAAATCTTTCAGGATATAAGAGTGTTGCTCTTTATGGGTCTGATTATGCAGATGCTTATAATTCAACTTACATTGATTATGCGGGTTTATATGGAACTCCGCGTCAAATTAGGCTAGGAATTCGATTAGAATACTAAACAATTAATTTGACATAAAATATAACTTAGGAGTTAAACATGAAGTTCAAAATATTAAAATATATATTAATTACAATTGCCGCTTTATTTTTATTGCCGGCAATAGTTTTAGCAAAAAATAATGATACAAAGGGCAAACGAACATTAGCAAAAACAACTGCTGGCCAAATTGGTACTGCAGCTTTAAATATAAATAATATAAATTCTCTTCAATCAAATACAGGATATAGTGATTATAATCCTGATTCTAATAAGGAAGGAACTGAATTTCCTAAAGGCACAGCTAAAAATGCTATCTTTGAATCCGGGTTCTTATGGGGCGGCTACCCAAATGGAAATACAACGCAAGTATATGTTGGTGGTTCTGCTTATCGTTCAGGACTGCAGCCAGGCCCAATTATGTCTGATGGACAACCTGCAGATCCTTCCGATCCAAGATGGTCTATTTATCGAGTAAGGCCTGATGTTTATCCAGATGGACCCTCCGTTGATCTCAGCAGTGATGCTGCCTCGGAATCCTATTGGGATCCTGCAAATCCTGTTTCTGCAGATCAAGTTAAAGCACAATATGAAAGTGATTGGACTAACTGGCCTGCTGCCGGCACTTCGAATGATTTAGGTGCTCCATTCACAGATAAAAATAATGATGGAATATATGAACCGGATGTAGATATTCCTGGTGTTCCTGGTGCAGATCAAACAATTTTCTATGTTGCAAATGATGAAAACTCTGATAATACTACTAGTCTTTATGGTGCTCAACCATTGGGCATTGAAGTGCACGTTACAATGTGGGCTTATGCTCAACAAGGTGCTTTGGGTAATATGTACTTTAAAAAATTTGAAATAATAAATAAAGGTTATCAAAAATATGCTATAGATAGTATGTTTGTTTCCTGGTGGGCAGATGTGGATTTAGGTTCTTCTTCTGATGATCTTGTGGGAAATGATTCTACATTAAGCTTGACATACGTTTATAATGGCCAGCCAAGTGATGCAACTTATGCTCCTCTTCCGCCGCCTGCTGTTGGAGCTGACTTCTTCCAGGGACCCGTTGTAGATGGTTCCCCAAGCGATTTTGCAATATTTCATGGCAAGGTTGTTTACGGCAAAAAAAATCTTCCAATGACTGCTGCATATACATTTACTAATCCGGGAAGCGGGTACGATGCAAATTATAATGATCCTGATCAAGGTTTATCTTCAGGCTCTACACAATTTTATAACTTCTTTAACGGTGAAAACCGGGTAGGAACTCCTTTTGTAGATCCAAATACAAATAAAGTAACAAAAGTTATTTTTCCCGGGGATCCTGTTTCACAATCAGGCTGGGTTGACGGAATTACTTTCTCCCCTCGTGATGTAAGGTCAGGCATGGCTTCCGGACCATTTACTATGGCACCCGGCGATACTCAGGAAGTTGTAGTTGCAGAAGTTGTAGCTGGTGCCGTACCAAGTGTAAATTATTTGCAAGCAATTTCTTTATTGAAGGTTTATGACAAAACTGCACAAAATGCTTATGATCACTTTTTCAATTTGCCTTCTGCTCCACCTCCCCCCCAAGCTGCAGCTGTTCCATTAAATAAAAAAGTTGTAATTGATTGGGGTGAAAATATGGATAAAGTAAATGCTACTGAAAACACCGTTGTCCATGATGTAATCGATAGTGTAGATACTTCTGGTGGTGGCGATTATAAATTTGAAGGTTATAATGTATATCAACTACCATATTTTGGAGCATCAAAAGAACAGGCTCAACTTGTTGCAACTTTTGATGTTGTAAATGATGTTTCTACTATTCCATATACTGACCCTGTAACGAGAACGGTAGAGCCAAGTATAATAATCCAAAATGGTACAGATTCCGGTATCAAAAGATATTTTGTTGATTCGGTCGATGTCTTCAATGGAAATAAAGCGCTTAATAATGGTACCCCTTATTATTTTGCAGTTACAGCTTATAGTTATAACCCTAAAGGTGTTCCGCAATCACTAGAAAACCCGATTTCTATTTTAACAGTTACTCCTCAAAGTACTAGCCCTGGGGTAACTCGATCAGACGCTATTGACACTCTAAAAGTTACTCATACAGCGGGGAATAGTGATGGAATTATTCTTCCAATTGTTATTGACCCAACAAGGATAAAAAACGAAAATTATAAAGTAACTTTTACAGAAGATAAAGATACTAATTCAGCGACTTATGGGCAGATTGTTTGGAATTTACAAAACAGTGCCGGTACTTTTCTTTATTCAAAACGCCCTCAATATTTGCCTTCTGATTATACTTCCGATACTCAAATTCTTGATGGAATTCAATTGGTTGTCGCCGGGCCGCCATTACAGGGACTCAGCTTTTCTTCAACTGGTAACAGATGGCTTTCTGGAAATTCTGCTAACGGAGGTGAATTAATGTTTGGTGCTGCATTTTTAGGGCCTACTTTTCTTGGCTCTTCTGTTGCCCCACCTGATTATAAAAGTGTAAGGGTGGATGTTTATAAACCTGAAAGCTATACCGATGTAAATGGCAATGGCAAATATGATGTTGGAGAACCTTATGTTGTTAACCCTGATAGCGGGCAGGTTGCAAATTTATATACGACCTGGGGGACTGGTAACTGGGAAAAAACAGCTTTAGTTCCATTTAAAGTTTACGATATATCAACGGATCCTCCAAGACAACTTGATGTAATTGTTAGAGACAGAGACGGTAATGGCCAATGGGATCCTGATGATGGGAATATCCAATTTAATTATGTATTTGTAATGAATACTACTTATGATCCAACTGGAAAAAATTGGAACCCAACAGATGGCGGACAGGATTTTATGGAACATGCTCTTGATGGCACTGAACCTATTCAATGGATGTTCTGGTGGACTCCGAGAGGAACCACAGAGCAAATGTCAGCTAGTTTCTCAATGACATTTATCGCTCCGAAGGTTAATACCACTAGTGATGTATTTACATTTAATAGTACTGCACAAACATATTCTAATAATCTTGCAAAAACAGATGTTAACAAAATAAATGTTTTCCCCAATCCTTATTACGGTGTTAATTACCTGGAAACTTCTAAGTACAGCCGGTTTATAACTTTTAGTCACCTGCCGGATGATGCTACTATAAGAATATTCAATTTAGCAGGCATACAAGTTAAGATGATAAATCATACCAATGGGCAATTTGAAAAATGGGATTTAACAAACGAATCTCAGCTGCCTGTAGCTAGCGGTTTATATTTAGCTTACATAGATATGCCAAAAGTAGGTGCAACAAAAATACTAAAATTCACAATTATCCAGGAACAACAGATACCGGATCACTTTTAATGAAGTTTAAAATTTAAGGAGTTAAAATGAAAATATCATATAGAATATTATTTGTATTATCTATCTTCCTATTAGGGATTGATAGTGTATTTGCAGGAGGGGGGCCGAGAAATGGAACTGGTGGAGCTACTGAATTACTTATCCCGGTAGGTGCACAAGGCATGGCTCTGTCGGGTTCAAACATTGCAAATTCAACCGGGCTTGACGCTTTATTTTGGAATCCTGCTGGTGTCTCGCACATTAAAAGTTCTGCAGTCGCTACATTTTCACACATGAATTATATCGCAAATATCGGAGTAGAATATGGCGCGGTTGCAGCTAACTTTGAAAGCTTTGGAATAGTTTCTTTATCTCTAAAATCTCTAAATATAGATGCCATCCCTATTACCACGAATGAGCAGCCTGATGGAACAGGACAAACATATACTCCGCAATTCATTGTTGCAGGAGCTTCATATTCACGTGAACTTACTGATCGAATTGCGATTGGAGTAACATTTAATTATCTATCGGAAACGCTCGCTCAAGTTAGTGCGTCTGGTATTGCGTTTAATGCAGGCCTTCAATACAATAACCTTGGCGATATCGATGGATTGAGTTTTGGCCTGGTTATAAAAAACATTGGCCCTCAGATGTCATTTGGCGGATCAGGATTATTAGTTCAAGCTTCACCGACAGGATCGACTTCAAGCACAACAACTGCATTCAACCGCGGGCCAAGTTACTATTCAATTAATGCGGCTACATTTGATCTTCCTGCTTCTTTTGAATTAGGATTCGGTTATAAACCCTTAGTAGATGATTTGAATTCAGTTCAACTATCTGCAAATTACCAGAATAATAATTTCTTTGGGGACTTATATGACCTTGGCGGAGAATACAGCTATAATAAAACTTTGTTCTTACGGGCTGGTTATGCTTATTCGCCAAAAGGCCAGGATCCTAATTATATTTATGGATTAACCGCTGGTGCCGGTATATCTTATAATTTAGGAAGTGTAGATTTAAAAGTTGATTATGCATATAGGAATGTAAAGTATTTCAGTGCAAATCACTTGTTTGAAGTAACTTTAGGATTCTAATTGTAAAAAAATATTTATAATAAAAGAATTCTTTTATAATCCGTGCTGAAATTATTCAGTACGGATTTTTTATTTTTAAATTTAATATAGTTATTAAGATTCTGTTTCATAGCAGATAATTGAAATGATTATCCGGTTGAAAAAGTGTGAGACATCTCAAAACTAAATTTTATTTGGATAAGTAGGAGCTATTAATTTATAATTATTATTAATTTTGTCGACCCTCTATTTATAAATAATTATTGTATGATGCTGAAAAAAATTCTGTTTATTGTTTTTGTTATTTGCTTAATGAAAATGAGCTATTCTCAATCAAAAATTCGATTAGAAGGTATTGGAGGAAAGATAGGTTATATTATTCCTGAAAGCCCTGTATATAACACATTCAGCTTTAGCGCACATGCAGATCTTGGAAACATTTTTAACAGGATTTATGTCGGGGCTATTGCAGAGTTTTGGAGTAAGTCTTATAACTCTAGTGTATTGCCTAATAATTATATTGATGGGAAATGGGCTGAATTTATTTTAGCTCCAACTTTTAAGTTAAAATATTATACCGGGACAAAAGCGATTACTTACCTCGGCGGAGGAGTTGGATTTGAAATTATAAGCTTTAAAAATGACATGAGGAATGTTAGCCAGTCATTTAAATTAACATCAACAAAACTAGATGCGGCATTATTTTTCTTTGGGGGTGTTGAATATCCTATAACGCCTAGAATAAAAGGGATAGGTGAGATAAAATTTCACATTGATGGAGAAAACTTTTTAGGGGTTTATTTAGGAGCAACCTATTTACTGCCTATAAGATAATTTTCAGTTTTCTTTTCTACCCGGTATTTCTAACTCCTGCCGCAATTCCGTTTACACTAGATCTTAAAAGAGAAAGCAGCTGCTCTCTTTTTTTATTTGAAATATTTTTAGCACGGAATTCTTTTATAAATCTAACCTGTATAAAGCTGATTGGATCGATATAAGGATTACGAAGCAGCAACGAACGCTGTAATGATTTATCATGATCCAAAAGATTTTCTTCATTGATGATCTTTAAAACAGCACTGTTTGAAAGTTCGTATTCTTCATTAATTAAATCAAAAACTTCCTTGCCTGAATCGTTATGAAAAAGAGATAAATATTCCTTACCTATAATCATATCTGTTTTTAAAAGTACCATTTCAATATTATCGACTAAAACTCTAAAAAATCTCCATTCATTATACATTTCTGTTAAAGTTTTCCAATCAGTAATTTTATCCTCAATAGCTTTTTTAATTGAGTAACCGAAACCAAACCAGCCGGAAATTGTTTGCCTGTTTTGAGTCCATGAAAAAACCCAGGGGATAGCTCTTAATGCTCTAATGTCTTTATTCTTTCTTCGGGATGCTGGACGAGAGCCAATTTCAATATGTTCTATAATATCAATAGGGGTTGCGGTTCTAAAATAATCATGAAAGTGTTTATGATTAATTAAATTTCGATATCGTTCAAAAGCTTCTTCGGAAATTTTATCCATTATCAAATTAAACTTTTCAAAATGATAATCTCTTTTTTTATTTGCTGTTTGTAAAGATTGTGCTGTTGAAAGCAATACAGCAGAAGTCATGATTTCAAGGCTTCGCTCTGCGATTTGAGGAATTAAATATTTTGAAGAAATCATTTCTCCCTGCTCTGTTATTTTTATTTTTCCTTCGATTGTTCCAACCGGCTGAGCCAAAATTGATTGACTCACAGGGCCTCCGCCTCGAGAAATGCTTCCTCCGCGTCCATGAAACAGAATTAATTCGACTTTATTTTTATCGCATATTTGCTTTAGTTTTTTTTGTCCTTTGTATAATTCATAATTTGAAGTAACAATGCCGCCGTCTTTATTACTGTCTGAATAGCCAATCATAATTTTTTGAATATTTTTTCTTGTAGTTATGTGCATTGAATATGCTTCATTGACAAACAAGCTTTGCATCACAGAATCACAATTTCTTAAATCTTCAATCGTTTCAAATAACGGAAGAATATCGATTAAAGATTTTTTGATTTTATTTCTGTCGATTTCTACTAATCCCGATTCTTTAGCTAAAAGTAAAGCGGTTAAAACATCACTAACGGAAGTACAGTTACTTATTATGTAATCGTTGCTTGCGTTATTAGATATGTTTTTCTTTCCCCATTTAATTATCGCAAGTTCATTTAAAACTTGATTAGTTGTATCTTTCAAATTACTGAAAACATTTCTAAGAGGCCGCTGACTTAAAATTTCATTCGTTAAAATTTTAGTTTTATCTTCTTCGTCTAAAGAATCAAAATCTTTAGTTACTCCCGAATAATTAAATATATCATTTATTGCATCGCGAAGCAGAGATGAATTTTGTCTAATGTCTGTTGTAACAAGATAAAAACCAAAAGTTTGAGCTTTATAAATTAACGGTAATACTTTTTCTTCGGCAATTAACTTCCCTTTATTTTCAAGCAGGCTAAAATAAATAAAATTCAAATCTTCAATGAATTCGGAAACATCTTTATAGCCATAAGGCGAATCTTCAATTGTTTTTTGGAGCTTTAAAGAGATGAGATAAAGCTTGTTTCTATATTTCTCTGATGGATCGCGGAGGATGCCGTCTGTGCTTTTAACTTCAAGCTTATCCAAATCAGTATTAATTGATTGAATTAATTTCTTATTTGCCCGTATTATATTTGAAGAAGTGCTTAACGAAACATAAAGCGGGTCAAGGTCCTGAAGATATAAATTTAAAATTTGTCTCTTATTATTTAGCAAAGTTTCTTTAGTCAAATCAACAGTGACATACGGATGCCCATCTCTGTCACCACCCATCCACGAACCAAAATTAATTATTGGCGGGATAGGCTTGTCATATTTAAAGAATGAATTCATTTTAGAATTTAAGTGAAGATAAAATTCCGGTAAAATATTATAAATAACATCCTTAAAGAAAAATAAACCGCGTTGTATTTCATCTTTAACTGTAACTCTATGAAATCTAATTTCATTTGACTGCCATAAAATTGTTATTTCTGATTGAAGCTGGCGATTAATTTCTTCAAGTTCATCTTTTGTATTCTTGGTAACTTCACGTTTGAGAAGCAGCTGGCTTATAGTTAATATCTTTCTTAAAATAGTCTGCCGGGTTGCTTCCGTGGGATGAGCTGTAAAAACAGGCATAACATTTAAATTGTTAATTACTTTTTCCAGATTTTTTATAGAGATTTTATCTTCACTTAATATTTTAAAAGTATAATCGAATGTGCCTACGACAGCCGTATCATTATTAATAATATTTCTTCTTTGAAGCCGCACTCTATTAACTTCATCTGCTGCATTTACAAGAATAAAGTATATGGAAAAAGCCCGCACAACTTTATAAGCTTCATCAATAGACAACGAATTAATCAGATTTATTATTTCCTGCCTTGTACTTTCGCGATATTCGGTTCGAAGAGATTTCGTTAATGCCCTCAATTTTTCTTCTGTCTGATAAAGTGTTTCACCTTCCTGCTCTTTAAGTACGTTGCCAAGGATAATTCCTAATTCCCTAATGTCGGTTTTTAGGGCTTCGTCTTTTTCAGAAACTTCAAGAAGATTTAGTGATCTTTTACTCATAAATTATTATTTGTCTTTTTCCTAATTTTGTGTTTAACTTAATCCATAACCAGCAAGTTCTGCTTTAGTCGTTTCAAAACTTTTATGATGGATCCCTTTTATTCCCAGGGTTTCAGCAACTTCAATAAACATGTGCCGGTCATCGAGATAAAGTATATTTTGAGGTTCTGCCTGGGAAACATCAAGTGCAATTTTATAGATATCAACATCGGGTTTGCGGAAATGAACAAAGCTTGAGGCAACAAAAGCATCAAAGAGCTTGTGTAATTCAAAAGTTTTTATTCTATGCTCTGTGAGCTCTCTTCCTTCATTGCTGACTGCAGTTACATTTAATTCATATTTCTTTTTTAATGCTGATATATATTCAATCATATCCGGCAGGTTTTGTGATTGTGAAAGCATAAAAGATTTAAAATCCTCCGGTGAAAAATTTCTTTTCTCATAAAACACAACTCTATGCATATATTCTTCAAGGTTTAATTTGCCGGCTTCATAAGTATCAAAAGTAAGGTGATGACGTTCATTAATTTCTTCTTCATCAAGATTAAATTTCTCCACTGCTTTTTTCCTGGCTTTTCTGTCCCAGCCATTTGTTAATAAAACTCCGCCAATATCTAAAAACAAGGTAGTTATATTACTTGCCGTCATTTATTGCTTCCTTAAATTTTTATAAATTTTTCTTTTGAAGGTAAACAAAAAGTAAACATTTACTGATAATGATACAAATATCATAATAATATTTAAGATGAAATTTTGAATAAATCACAAACCAATGATGACACTTTTTTACAATTAATTTGAAATAAATGGAAACAATCTTTCGTATTTTTACTTATATAATTTTAATCGCCTCACAAGAAGATGGATAAAACTCTAAAAAAAATAGCTGTAGTTTTAATAATAATCATTCTACTTCCTGTTGTTTTTTTCAGTGTTTATGAAATTTCTACTTTAAATAAAAACGAAGAGGTATTAAAGGGGGTTTATAACAAACAGCTTGATGCAATTCTTTATTCTGTTAATCAATACTCTAATGATATAGTAAGCTCCTGGCGGAGTAATATTAATCTGCAATTCTTAGAACACCAAAATAGAAATGAATATAATGCTACAATAGACAGTATAGTTAAACTTAATCCTGCGATTCAATTTTTATTCTTTGTCGATAGTCTCAATTCACCTGAATTTAATTTTACAATTCGGAAATCTAATTCAAGTGATACTGTTGAACTTAAAAATGTTTTTACAAATGCTGAAGCTAAAATTAAAAGGCTTTATACTTATAAGCGAGGCGGTTTCTACAAAATAGAGCCTATCGAAACACCGATTAATAATAAATTTATTCTTCTAATATTTTTAACAAACGATCCAGATAAAGAATACAACATAGCCGGCGTATTAATTGATCCTCAAAATTTTGTTAGAGATTATCTTTCTCAAAAACTTCAAAGCGTGGCTGAAGACCAGTTTATTGTAACTGTTAATGAAAGCAATTCGGGGAATCAAATCTATTCAACCGAACAAAAAAAGATTGAAAACATTCAGCAGCAAAGGGCATTGTGGCTGCTTCCAAATTATTATTTAGGAATAAAATTTAAAGGCAAAACAGTTGAGGACCTGGTTAATCAAAGGTCATCCACAAATCTTATTTTAATTTTAGTTTTATCTGTGCTATTGATAGGAGCAGGAATAATTGTATTCTTAAACATTAAAAAGGAGATTGAACTTTCACAGCTTAAAGCAGACTTTGTGTCAAATGTATCTCATGAAATAAAAACCCCGCTTGCTCTCATAAGCATGTTTGCAGAGACGCTGGAAAAGGGGAGAGTTAAAACAGAAGAAAAGAAACACGAATATTATTCTATCATAATTCAAGAGACAGGCAGGCTTGGGAAAATCGTAAATAAAATTTTAAATTTTTCAAAGATAGAAGCTGGTAAACGTCTTTATAATCTAACTGAAACTGATCTGAATAAAGTAGTTGAAAATGTATTCAGCACATATAAGTTTCATCTTAATAATAATGGTTTTGATTTTAATATCGAACAACAGCCAAGCTTGCCAATTGTTAAAGCAGATGAAGAAGCAATATCTGAAGCACTTATAAACTTAATTGATAATGCCGTTAAGTACAGTGACAATAATAAATCAATTAAGCTTTCAACAGGAAAGAAAAACGATTCGGTTTTTATAACTGTAGAAGATAAAGGTGTTGGAATTTCGGAGAAAGACAAGAAAAAAATATTCGATAAGTTTTTTAGAGTACAATCAGGTGATATATACAATTCTAAAGGAACCGGGTTAGGGTTGACAATAGTAAAGCATATAATGGATGCGCATAACGGCAAGATTGAATTAAATAGTCAATTGGGTAAAGGAAGCACATTCAAATTAATTTTTAATGTAAATCAAAAACAAAGGTAATATTACACTAAATAGTAGGATAGACATTCTCACATAGTGATCGCTGTGCGATTGTCTGTCCACCCTAATGTATATTCTTTCTTATGTTGAGATGTTACAATTCAAAATCTTTTAAAAATAAAATTAAAAGAGGTTCGAAATGAGTAAAATATTAATAGTAGAAGACGAACCAAATATGAGGCTGGGGCTAAAAGACAATTTAGAATTTGAAGATTATGAAGTCGACATTGCCGAAGACGGTGAAATAGCACTTAATAAAATTAATAGCAATGATTATAACTTGATTCTGCTTGATGTAATGCTTCCTAAAGTTTCCGGTTTTGAAGTCTGCAAACAAATAAGAAAGGATGGAAATCAAACCCCGGTCATTTTATTAACTGCCAAAGGTGAAGAAGCAAATAAAGTTAGAGGGCTGGAGCTTGGTGCTGATGACTACGTTACAAAACCTTTCAGCTTGATGGAATTGTTAGCAAGAATAAAAGCGGTGTTAAGAAGATACGAAAGCCAGGCCTCAAATAAAAAAGATGAGATAGTAACTATTGGAAAGCTTGAAATAAATTTTTCAACCTATAACGCACAAGAAAATGGGGAGCCGGTTTTAATGTCTCATAAGGAATTTGAAATACTTCATTATTTATGGCAGCATAAAAATGAAACTGTTAGCCGCGATGGTTTATTACAGGATGTTTGGGGTTACGATGAATTTCCCACAACAAGAACAATCGATAATTTTATTTTAAAGCTTCGTCAAAAAATTGAAAATGATTCTGCACATCCTCATATAATATTAACAGTTCATGGAATTGGTTATAAATTGGTTTTTTGACAATTTTAGTACAATCTAAAGTGACAATTTTTTACAACTGGTTACTTGTAAATGACCAATCCTAAAATAAAATTTCATAAGTTTTGCATAGTTAAAATAATGTTGGTGTTATTATGAAACCGAACTTAAAAATTTTATCAGTAGTTACAATTCTTATCTACCTGTTTGCAAGTAATAGCTTTGCAGATGATAAAGTTAAAATTATAAATCTTGAAGGAAATTGGAGATTCTCAATAGGCGATAACCCGGATTGGGCTAAACCGGGATACAATGACAGCCGGTGGGAAAAAATTTATGTCCCTGACTCATGGGAAAACCAGGGCTTTAACGGGTACAACGGATATGCCTGGTACAGGATCAGCTTTAGGCTGCCGCGTGAGTATGACGGGAGAACTCTTTATTTATCTTTGGGAAGAGTTGACGATGTGGATGAAACATTTGTAAACGGAAAGTTGATTGGCCGCTCGGGTTCTTTCCCGCCTCATTATTCATCTACTTATTATGCCTGGAGGAATTATCCTATTCCCTCAGAAGCACTAAACCGGAATGGCAGTAATGAGATTGCCGTAAGAGTGTATGATTCCGAACTTGAGGGCGGAATCGTCGAAGGAGATATTGGAATATTTACTTACGCTAACGCATTAGTGCCTGATATTAGTTTTGAAGGTAAATGGAAATTTAAAACCGGGGACAATGAAAATTGGGAAGCTAAAAATTTTGATGATAGCGGCTGGGACAGTATAATTGTTCCCGGCTATTGGGAGTCACAAGGCTACAAAGATTACGATGGTTTTGCATGGTATAGAAAAGAATTTATTATGCCACAAAAACTTCTTGGCCAGCAGTTAGTTTTGCTTATGGGTAAAATAGATGACTATGATGAAGTTTATGTAAATGGGAAATTAATTGGCTCTACAGGAGATATGAGAAAAGCACATCCAGGCTATGGTGTCAGCAATGCGTATGCTCAGTTCCGTGGATATTATATTCTGGATAATAATCTTTTAACTGCGGGTGAAAACGTAATTGCAGTTAGAGTTTATGATGGCTATAATGTAGGGGGAATTTATGAAGGGCCTGTCGGATTGATTACACAAAAAGAGTATATCCAGTATTGGAGAAACTATAAGAACAAAGACAAGAAAGATATCTGGGACTACTTCTTCGGGAAATAAAATTCTCTTAAGATTAAAGTAATATATTTTGTATAGACGCTCTGCTGGAGCGTCTTTTGTTTTAAATTCCTTGTAATGTCTTGAGTTTTATTTATTTGATTTTTCAGTAACGACAAAATTATTGTCAATAAAAAATTAAAAATATTTTTACTCTTCCCATTCATCAAATCATTTAACCATTCATAAACAGGCTGTGACAAACAGTGACATTCATTTACTTACAGGTGACAACGCTGACAACTTCCTTCCGTACTTTTGAACCAGAGATTGAAACTAATTAAAACAAAAACAAGTAGGAGGTCATCATGAAATCAGCAGTATATACAAAGGAAAGAGTTAGTGTTTTTTTATTAACAGCTTTTATATTCTTATTTGCTGCTCCATCAATTTTGCCTCAAAGCCAGCAAACCGATATTGATCCAAAATTCACTGGCAATTTGAATGTAGGTATCAAATCAGATAACGAAGGTTTAAGAAAAAGTTGTATATATTTTACCGGGGTATACATGTTAAAAGAATGCGTTCCGGCTCTTGTTGAACAATTGGCAAAAGAAAATAACCCCGATGTTAAAATACTGATTGCCTTATCTCTTTACAGAATTGGAGATAAAAGTGGAATGAAAGCAGTTGAAAATTTATCAATGAATGATGAAAATGCAAAAGTAAGAAAAATGGGAAATGCAATTTTGATTGAATTTGCAAATAGTAAAAGGCTAACTTCAAACTGAGTTTAGGGGAAACATAACAACCACGTCTCGCCGGTATTCTTTAAAGATTAAAGAATACCGGTTTTTATTTTTAAATACTTTATTCGTCTATCAATTCAATACTTCCTTTAACTGGAATTTTAATAGCATAAGTCTTTAACTGTTTATTAGTTAGCTTTGAATCACGAAGCCATGGATTAAAATATTTTAAAGTTTTGTAATTAATTCCATTGGCAATTGCAAAATCTGCCCAATCAGGAATAGTAGTATTTACTTTAACTTCATAATATTTTAACGGAGGATAAAGGTCATCATCATTTAAATAAAAACCAAAGCTCTCCGGGTCTTTAAATATTTCTTTGAAAGCTATTGCTCTTGGAACGTATCTTGAAGTTTCATCACCCAACACAAGATTATAATAATTTTTAGATTTTTGCTTTTGCATTTGAGTTGCCATTCCATTAGTCCCGAAATTATATGAGGCTGCAGCTAAAGTCCAGCTTCCGAATTGCTTATATGCATCATTAAAAAATTTGCATGCTGCTTCAGTTGATTTATCAACGTCATATCTTTCATCAACCTGGTCATTTACTTCGAGTCCATATTTTTTTGCAGTGCCTTCAACAAACTGCCAAAAGCCTGTTGCTCCTGCCGGCGATACTACATTATCTAAAAGGCTTTCAACTAAACATAAATATTTAAAGTCATCAGGAATATCATTCTCTTTTAATATGGGTTCAATCACCGGGAACCATCTATTAGCCCGCTTTAGCGCTAGCAATGTTGCGGAATGCCAATATGTATTTACTAGTATTTCGCGGTCGATTCTTTCTTTAACTTCAAAGTTTTGCAATGGGACATCTTCACCGGCAAAACTAAGATGATTTGAAAATTTAGGAGAGATGATTCTATATTCTTGCGGTGCATCAGTTGCAGAATTATTTTTATTTAGAGTTAAACCAAACAATAGAAAAATGATTATTGCTGTTGCAAAGCCAAATGAATAGTAAAGAACTTTTGTTTTATAGGAAAATTTGATGTTCAATTTTAACCTTCATGTTTTGAAAAATCGAAACAAACTTATAAGATTAAAATGTAAGATTAAAGCGAATTCCATGGTTTATGTCTTATCAAAATTGACCACTTCGTGGAAAGTATTATTTTAATTAACTTTGCTAAAAGAAATTAATCTCAAAAAAAATTTATAAGGGTAAATCAAATGAAATATTTATCACTGTTACTTATTTCATTGTCAATTATTTTAGTTAGTTGCAAATCACAAAATGATGAAACAGAAAACAAGGAAGAAAAAATGTTAAAAGAAAAGATAGCTCAATTTGTTCCTGTCGAATTAAAATATGATGACTCTCATTTAACTGCCAAACAAAAAATAGTTGTTGAAAAGCTTTTTGAAGCATCCCAATTAATGGATTCTATTTTTCTACAGCAAGTGTACTCAAAGAATGAAGAAATTAAAGATAAGCTTCTGGCTTCAAACGATAAGGAAGATAAACTAAAGCTTCAATATTTTGATTTAATGTTCGGGCCGTTTGACAGGCTTGACCACGATAAGCCTTTTATTGGTGATAAGAAAAAACCCTTAGGTGCAAATTTTTATCCTGAAAATATGTCAATGGAAGAATTTAATAATTGGATAAAAAGTCATCCCGCTGATGAAAAAGCATTTACTTCTGATTTTACAATCATTAGAAGAGATGGGAATAATTTAGTCGCAATTCCTTATTCACAAGCTTACAAAGTACAATTAACCAAAGCTGCAAAACTACTTCGCGAAGCAGCAGATAATGCAGAGAATCCATCTTTAAAAAATTATTTAAATTTAAGAGCAACAGCTTTTGAGACAAACGATTACTATGAAAGTGACATGGCCTGGATGGATTTGAAGAATAATGATATCGAAATAGTAATCGGACCTTATGAAGTGTATGAAGATCAGCTATTTAATTATAAGGCTTCGTTCGAAAGTTTTTTAACGATTAAAGACCCGGTTGAAAGCGATAAGCTTGAAAAGTTTGGGAACTATTTGAAAGACATAGAAAATCATCTTCCTATTGATGATAAATATAAAAATACTGAGAGAGGCTCTGAGTCGCCTATTGTTGTAGTAAATGAAATTTATTCCGGCGGTGATACAAAAGCCGGAGTTCAGACATTAGCTTTTAATCTTCCCAATGACGAAAGAGTTAGAAAAGCAAAAGGTTCTAAAAAAGTTATGCTGAAGAATATAAGCGATGCAAAATTTGAAAAGCAGCTAAAGCCCATTTCAGAAATTGTAATGGATAAAGATCAGCTTCGCCTTATGTAACTAATAACGCATTTTTTAGTCATGCATTGATGCACGAAATGTCTCACGGTGTTGGCCCCGGCTTTATAACAGTTAATGGAAGAAAGACAGAAGTAAAAAAAGAGTTGAAAGAAACTTATTCTACTATAGAAGAATGCAAAGCTGACGTGCTTGGAATGTACAACAATATTTTTATGATAGACAAAGGAATGTTCCCGGAAAGTTTTGCAAAAGAAACCTGGGATACTTTTTTAGCAGGGATTTTCCGTTCAGTTAGATTTGGAATTACAGAAGCGCATGGAAAAGGCAACGCCATTATATATAATTATCTTCTTGAAAATGGCGGTTATGAATATAATGAGCAGACTCAAAAAGTGAGAGTCAATTTTGATAAAGTGTATGATGTTATCAAACAGCTTGCACATAACATTTTAACAATTCAAGCGACCGGGAATTATCAAGGCGCTAAAGATATGATTGCAAAGTATGCTGTTATTTCACCATCAATGAAAACATTGATTGATAAACTTTCGAATATTCCAGTTGATATAAAACCGGTATTTCAAATTGAGCAGGAAGTGAAGTAGGGAACTTAAATTAGAATAATAGATTGTGAAAATCTAAACTCCATTTAACAAACTAGTGTTGTGTCAATCAAAGGGTGAAGTGTGAGGTTTTTACATAAACCCAATTTCTTTAAAAAAATTGGGTTTATAACGTGTTATTAAAAAGTTGAAATATCAATAGAAATAAGTTTAATTTTTCCGGTTTAATCCATCGTTTACAATTTTTACCGCTTTATCAATTTGCTCTGCAAATTGTTCAAGAGTTTTTGAAACAACAACTATTTGTTCATTGGCTTGTTTCCAGTCCCTTTGTTCAATTGCTTCCCGTACTGCTGGAAGCGTCTTTACTCCGTAACCGGTATAAAACCCAGGCGCATATATTTCATGAACGTACCACGGACGGCTTGGCAAACCATCTTTATTTGTTAAGTATCTTTCAGTCTTCAATAATATTTGATTTAAATTCTTAAGAGCAGTTGAAGATAGCTTCTTATTACTTTCGTTTAGTTCTTTTTCTGCATCTTCATAAGCGGAAGAACTTTTTTCTACTTTAGCAATTGAATTTTGAAGAGGAGCAAAATCCAAATAAGGGACAGGGCTTTTTTCTTTTGGAGGATTGTAAACTTGCGTAGGATCAGAAGCATAAGTATAATCGCTATCATGTAATTTTTTATTTTGTTCTTCAGTTTCTTTTCTCATGTTGTCGGTTAACTTTGTAATCTCATTAAAATAATTCTTAACTGTTTCAGAAAAATCATTAAACTCAAAAGGAAGAATATCATCATCTGCAAGATTTAAAATAGCATGCCCGCCGGTCTGTGATAAGGCAATTCCATATTGAAATCCGGGATCGCCAAACCTTGTATAATGATCATAAGAATCATAAATAGAATGATATTCACCGCCGCCGTCCTCCCCGCCATAGCCGATATTTAATGATGCAATTCCAGCATGTTGTAAGAAAGGGCTAAAATCAGAGCCGGAACCGAGAGCAGATATTCTTAAATCTTTTCTATCCCCGGCATCTTTCTTTTCATTTTCAGAACCGTTGACAAGAATATTTGAACGTAATCTTTTTTCAACGCTAATATTTTTTTCAGGATCAGTAATTCCTTCCGCAATTTCATTTACAAAATGTTCAAGAGTATGTGAGCCGCCTGCATATAAAAATCCCCGGCCGTTTCCATCCGAATTAATATATGCTGCTGCTTTTTGTTTAAGTTCGTCGATATGTTTCTCAACCCATTCTGTTGAACCAAACAAACCTTCTTCTTCTCCATCCCAACTGCAGTAAACGATTGTTCGTTTTGGTCTCCAACCGGTCTTTAAAAGTTGTCCAAAACATTTTGCTTCATCAAGTAAAGCTACTTGTCCACTTAAAGGATCTTCGGCACCGTTTACCCAGGCATCTTGATGATTACCTCTTAGTACCCATTCATCAGGATAATCTTTTCCCGGAATTTTTGCAATTACATCGTAAAGCGGAACCATGTCCCAATTGAATTCAACTTTTAAATGCACTATTGTTTTTCCGGGGCCGATATGATAAGTAATTGGTAATGCCCCTCTCCAATTTTCAGGAGCTACTGGCCCTTCAATAGAACTTAGAAAATGAACTGCATCCCCATAAGAAATTGGTATCACAGGAATTTTACAAAGAGTTGGCGCGTCTTTTATGTTCAATCTTTTTGCATCTTCTGTTGCGCCAATAAAAGGTGTTAACGGATCGCCGCAATATTGAGGAAAATCTATTACCGATCCTCTTTGAACCCCATCTTCACTTCTGTATGAACCTTTTGGATAAACATCACCTTGATAATAACCATCTCCTTTAGGATCAGAATAAATTATGCATCCAATCGCGCCATGTTCTGAGGCGACCTTTGGCTTTATACCACGCCACGCAGCACCATAACGGGCAATTACAATTTTTCCTTTTACATCAATACCTTTTTCTGCAAGTACTTCATAATCTTTGGGTATTCCATAATTCACATAAACCAATTCACCCGTTACATCTCCATCCGCAGAATAAGCATTATAAGTTGGGAGCTGCTCATCTAATTGATCTGAAGTTCTATCTTCTTTTAAAGCTGGTTCCAAAAGTTTTGCTGTATATTTTTGCGGCCCTGTCATCTCAAGAATTCTTGTTTTGGGAGTTGGGAAAAGAACTTTGAATTCTTCTATTTGTGAATCAAATCCCCATGACTTGTATAATGAATCAATATATAATGCGTTGCTTTTGTCATAAGCAGAACCAAGATGATGAGGATATGCGGCTAAACGTTTCATCCATATATTCTGATCCTCTTTGTTTAAATGCGAATCAAATTGTTTTTGTAAATCGCTTAATTATTTTTCTTGAGCAAAAGATGAAGTTGTCAATAAAATTAGAACGAAGACAAAAATGAAAGTGGAAAAATTTTTCATTTGAATCCTTTGGTAGGTTTTTGATTTTTCATGAGCTAATGTAAAAATAAATTTCATTTTAAAAAAAGAGCGGATTAATATTTAATCCGCTCGATAAATTTTCCAAAAGCCTCCCTTTGGGGAGGTTTGGAGGGGCTTTTTATTTCAAAAATATCATCTTTTTAGTTGAGATATTTTGTCCTGCTGTTAATCTATAAATATAAACTCCGGTAGAAACTGTTATATTGTTATTGTTTGTACCATTCCATTGTAATTTATAATAGCCAGCATCTTTAATATCATTAACTAAAGTTTTAACTCTTTCTCCAAGAGTATTATAGATCTCCAGAACTACTCTTTCCTGTTTTGGCAATTGAAACTTTATTGTAGTCGTTGGATTAAATGGATTCGGATAATTTTGCGACAGCTTAAATACTAATGGTATAGCAGTGACTTCAATTGTTTTTGAATAAGAGAAGCTTCCATTGAAATCTATCTGTTTTAGTCTATAGTATAATTTGCCACCGGAAGAAGAATTATCAACATAGGAATAAGATTGTCTATCTGTTGTTGTCCCTCTACCAGGAACGTTACCAATCTTAGTGAAAGTTTTGTTATCCCTGCTTCTTTCAATATCAAATCCTTGATTATTCTTTTCAGTAGCTGTTGCCCAGTTTAAGGTAATTTTGTCTTCAATATTGTTAGCTGTAAAAGAAGTTAACTCAACAGGTACAGGGGTTCCTTGAATATTAAGATTATCGATTGCCCATCCCCAGCCATGAGCTGCATCATCAGCATGAAGCCTAAATCTAATAAGTATTGTATCGTCTGCTGAAAATGTAGAAGCCATATCTATCATATGATTTCTAAACATTGTGGAATCTCCGCTGCCATTTGAATTAAATGCGTTAAACCATGCTGTATCTGTTCTTGAATCATATCCATCCAATAAAGGCATCCAATTAATGCCGTCTTTTGTCCCTTCAACAATTACATAATCCCAGAAATTACTATCTCCAAATTTACTTCCGGGATCGCCCGGTTCAACTATAGCGATTTCATCATAACTTATAGTTGCGTTAGATGAAGCAACTATTAAAGGAACCAATAATTGGTAAATATAGTTTGTAGCATCACTATAAGGATGTGGAGAATGAATAGCACCATTGCTGAAACCGGTTGGTGTAGTAATTGAAAATCCATTACCATCAAAATCAGAAGTTGGTGAATTAAAATCGTTTACATATTTATCTTGAGCCTGTGCTAAAACTTTATCATCGGAAACCCTCATATAAGATTTATATGATTTACCGTCTTTATGAGCTACTACTTGAACTGAATCTGTTCTTGTAACTGTAACCTGATAATGAATTATAGAATCAACGCTGGCAGTATTAGTTCCTATCGTTGCAATGCTCATTCCGTTAAGATTAATATGAGTAGAATCATAACTTGATCTAAGAGTAAAAGGAATTAACAATGCTCCATGTGGATTTTGAACGATTGGACTTAATCTTGGCGATTTTACAACTGCTGGAGGTTCATATCCTGAAAGCTGCGGCATTGTAACACTCCAAACACCCCGCCCGTGTGTAGCGACTATAATTTGATCGTTAACAATTAACATTTCCCAGATAGCAGCTGCAGGCGCTCCATTATTAGCATATGCCCAGCTTCCACCGCCGTCTGTTGATTCGAAGATTCCTATATCAGTTCCAGCCCAAATGATGTTCGGATCATAAGGCATAACAAGTAAACTATAAACAGCTACATCCGGGAACCCGGTTGAACTAACTGTGTCGGTACCAAATCCAGAAATGTCAGTCCATGATTGTCCCAGATCAGTTGTCTTTAATATTTTAGGCGCTTTGGCAAAAGAAAAGAGTACATATGCAGTACTATCATGTGCAGGGTCGGTTTCTATACTTGAAATTCTTCCTAAAGTTACAGTTGGATAAACAGAGGCTGCACTAAAGGTGAGGCCACCGTCTGCAGAAACATAAACCGGATTACCAGTTGCCATCGTTTGTCCTGCCCAAACAATTTGAGGATTAACCAGTGAAGTTTTGACTTGAGAAAAACTGCTGGTTCCATTAAAGGCTGACGGCATGGGTGTTAAAGTCCAGCTATCTGCAAAATCATCCGATCGCCATACACCTGAAGCTCCAACTGCAAAAACTAAATCCGGATCTTGTTTTGATTTAGCGAGTTTAGTAATAAAAGGTCCATTTCCATCATCAGTTAAACCACTTGCGGCTGCTGCATCAAACCAATGCGCACCGCCATCTGTAGTTTTATATATTGCATCAGAATAAATTGAACCAAGAATTTCATTGGGATTATCATAATTCCAATCTACTTGGAATCCATCGCCGCCCAAAACTGAAGTCCATGAACTCGCATTTGTTGGATTTGAAGGTGAAAGCCACGTTCCATTATCCTGAGTCCCTCCGATGTATATGTCGGAACCATTCATTTTATCTACGCCGTAAAATTGGGTTGTATTATAACCGTTTTCAGTACCATTAAAAGTAGTTCCTTTATCATCTGAATAATAAACGCCGCCGTCATTTCCATTTATAAGCCTGAAACTTTGTGTCGCTTCATTGGTTTTTACTAAAGTAATATTGTGCTGATCTGGATGAACCCCTTTTGAAGTACCACCAAATCTTTGATAAACATCTGCTATAGGAGTTGACATTATACGTTTTGTAACGAAATTCCCCCAATTGATTCTTAAAGTTGAGGCCGGTAAATTATTTGGATCCCAGGTGCCACCGGTAGCAAGTGTTGGCCAGATTGCAAATATGTTTTTATAATAAAATCCATCATCTTTTGCTAATGAAGTATCTGCAGTAGCACTGTAAGGAACCGCATTTATAAACATATACTCCCGTTGAGGATTACTTCCATCAAATGGAATCAAATCAAAAACTCCGTTATTTGCCCAATCTCTGAAAGAAAATGAGATCTGCCTGTTATGTGTAATATCCCAAACTTCAAAAGGAACATCAATATAGTCCTGATACACATAAACATTTGATGCGTTACGAACATACCTATAAGCTTTTTGAGACATTCCCGGGCCGAAGCGTAATTCTACGGAGACATAATCGGTATCATTAACTCCAACAGAACCTAAGAAGTCATCTCCTTTACCAATACTGCCGCCGTTATAAGGCCCGCCCCAATTAACAAATCCTAAAAATGAAGAAGTGTTTTCAAGATCCACACCTTTTACTTGGTTAGCGGAAGTATCTGTTCCGGCAATTCTATCTAATCTAAAAATACTAACTCCGCCAACATATACACTATTCTTGTTATAAGGATCAACTGCAATACAGTTATCATACCATCCTTGTCCGCCTAACCAATCTTTATCATTTCCGGTAGTATCGCTTAAAGCATACCAATTAGCAGCAGCGTCATCTGAAACATATAAGATTGATCCGCTTGTGCCGCCCTGAGCAGAAAAATATAATGTAGAGGTATCAGTTGGTGCCATCGCAATTTCCATTCGTGCGACTTCACCAATCCCATTTGAAACATCTTCCCATGTAGATCCACCATCGAGCGATTTTATAACTTTTGAATCTGGGCTTGGGGTATTAAAAACGGCATTAACAGTGGCATACTGAGTGTTAAAATTATCTGGATTAGATATTAAATCTTCTACATTGCCATCACCTGCATCATAAACTTTATTCCACGATGTGCCCCCATCTGTAGATTTAAATATGCCCGATGATGCCTTATAAGATCCTGAAACATAATAAAATCCTGCAGTTGCAGAAGCTAATAAAGTGTTTTCGTCATTAGGGTCGACTATAAGACGAGTGATGTTTTGCATTTCTTTATTGTTAGCAGTATTAGCTAGTTGAGTCCATGTAGTTCCTTTATCAGTAGTTTTCCAAATCCCGGTTCCATCTATTTGATCGACATTGAAAAAGCCTTCACCGGTTCCGACATAAATAACATTGTGATTTGACATTGCCATAGCAATAGTACTTGTAGCTAAGTTTGTAATATCCGGTGTTAAGTCTGACCATGATGCTCCTGCATCTGTTGTTTTCCAAACTCCTCCGCCCACACTGCCCACAAACCATGTATTATTTGTAGCATCATCAGGGTCTACTATTATACCTCTTGTTCTTCCAGCTACATTTCCCGGGCCCCGTTCAACCCAGTTTAATGCCTGGGATTTACTCGGCTTGTTTAATCCCTTTGTAGAACTTAGGTTTCTTGCTTTTAACAACTCTTTAATTTTATAATTCATTGGATATTCAGGAGAGGTTCTACCAGCACGGGTTCTAATGTCTCTTTCAAATTGTGCAAAGAGATCAGGACGATCGCTTTTAAAGCCTTCCATTCTTTGTTCACGTTCAGAAGGAAATTCTTTTGTTTTTTTCAGTGAGTGATCTTTTTCTTGTGCATAATCATCATCATAAAATTCTTTGCTTTCTGCGGATGGGTTATTTCCAATTTTTTTATTTTCATTTAATGAAGCGGAAGGTAAAGAATTAATATTGTTTTGACGAACTTTTTGAGTTTTGGTTATCTCTATATTTTCCTTTCCTGGTTCAGGTGTAGAAGTAAATCCAGGAAAAATTAAATATACAAATAACCCTGTAAGGACTAACAAAGCAGCAAAGTAATGTAAGCGATTTTTCATATTGACTCCTTAATTAATTTTGATAAGTTACTAACTTGTTATTTGTTCTTTTCTAAATGGGGAAGTTTCTTTCTATTAATGACGTCATAAATATAGCCGTACATTTTTCTATTCTCTTCTTCTTTGCCAGAAATTATTTCTGGAGTAGTTGATACCTGAAGTTGGTGATTGTTTATCCACCTTATTTTACCATTAGTTAGGTTATCTTCAAAAATTATTTTTTCATTTTTGTTATCGTATACAAAAAACTTCAATGGGGGGGGCAGTATTTTATCAGATTTTTTAGGAGAGGCACAAACAAAAAGATAAGAGGAATCAGAATTAAAGACAGTATTAAAACCTTTACTAAACTTTTGCCCAGCAATTTTTTTATATGCCGCAGTATTATCAGTTATTACTTTAGATGTTTTATTCGTACTACAGCAAGCGGCTATCAAGAAAATTGGAAAAAATAAAATGCTGATTTTTTTTATCATTAATTAAATTGGTGTTATTGACCTTAGTAGTTTAGTTTATTTAAAGGTGGTAACGATGATTAAAAATAGAAAGTTAAATTTTAATAATCAACTTTTTTCTTAATAAAAATAAAATCTAAAAATATTATTGATGAAAAATTATACTGCATAATTAAATACTAAATCAAAATTCCTATATTTGTCAAATCATTAATATCAAAAAAAGAATATGACTGAAAAAGAAAATAATTATTCTTCGGATGTTTCCATAGTAAAAGATGAAGAACGTGAATACATCGTTATCGGAACCGCACACATTTCAAAAAAGTCTGCGAATCTTGTTCGGGAAGTAATTGAAAAAGAAAAACCCGATTGTGTTTGTGTCGAGCTTGATTCACAAAGATTCAAAGCTCTTTCCGAAAAAAAAAGATGGGAATCTTTGGATTTAAAAACTTTAATCCGTGAAAAACAATTAACTACATTAATTATTAATATCCTGCTTTCAAGCTATCAAAAAAAACTTGGGGAAAAGTTAGGAGTAACACCGGGAATTGAATTGCTCGAAGCAACATCCACAGCAAAAGAACTTGGTTTACCGATAGAGCTTTGCGATAGGGAAATAAGAATTACTTTACGAAGAGCATGGAACTCAATGACATTTATTCAAAAACTAAAATTAATTACTTCGGGTTTTGCCGGAATTTTTGAATCGCAGGAAATGACGGAAGAAAAACTTGAAGAGTTAAAACAGAAAGATGTCCTTTCTGAAATGATGAATGAGCTTGGTAAATCAATGCCTGTTTTGAAAAGAGTTTTAATTGACGAACGTGATCAATATTTAACTCAAAAGATGAAAGAAGCTAAAGGGAATAAAATAGTATCCGTTGTTGGAGCCGGGCATGTAAAGGGGATTGTGGAATCTTTAAAGAATAATAATAAAGTTGATTTAAAAGAAATCGAAATAATTCCTCCTACTTCACCAATCTGGAAAATTATTGGCTGGGGAATTCCTACCGTAATTGTAGCTTCTATTTTCATTATAGGATTTAACCAGGGTTTCGGAGCCGCAAAACATAATGCTTTGTATTGGATTTTAGCTAATGGTATTCCTTGTGCAATTGGTGCATTACTTGCATTAGCTCATCCGTGGACAATAATTTCTGCTTTTGTTGCAGCCCCAATTACCAGTTTGTCTCCATTAATTGGAGCCGGTTATGTTACTGCATTTGTGCAGGCATACTTTGTTCCGCCGGTTGTTAAAGAAATACAAAATGTAACAGATGATGTTCGAATATGGAAGAAATGGTGGCAGAATAAGCTGCTTAGAATTTTACTCGTATTTATTCTTTCAGGCTTAGGGAGCGCTATAGGAACTTATGTGGGGGCTTATGAGATTATTAAAAATTTATTTGGATAACAAATAAATAAAACTCAAAAATTCAAATTACAAATGACCAATAATTTTCAAATTTCAAAAATCAAATTTGAAAAGCATTTTAAGATTTGTGTTTTATCTTTGGTAATTTTTCAGTTATTTTCTGTTTAAGAGAGATTACGTAAAAGTAGTTACTACTTTTGAATTGTAAAAGTTAAGTTTAAAATAAAAATTCCCGTCAGGCAGCCACCAGACGGGAATTTTTAATTAATTATTTTGGATAATATTTTATCCTAAGTAAGCTTTTAGTCTTGTGCTTCTTTGTGAATGCCTTAGGCTTCTTAAAGCTTTCTCTTTGATTTGTCTTACTCTTTCGCGGGTAAGATTAAATCTATCGCCAATCTCTTCTAGAGTTGCAGAATGCTCGCTGTTAATTCCGAAATAAAGCCTGATTACTTCAGCTTCTCTTTCGCTTAAAGTTGATAGAACATTTGCTACTTCATTTTTAAGAGATTCATTCATCAAAGTAGAATCGGGTAACGGCTGCCCTTCATTAGGAAGAACATCCATCAAGCTGTTTTTATCATCATCTCCTGAGAAAGGAGCGTCCATAGAAACGTGTCTTCCTGAAATCTGCAAAGCATACGCAACTTCATCAGCTTTCATATCAAGAACATCAGCTAACTCGGATGTAGTAGGTTTTCTTTCGAACTCTTGTTCAAGGTCTCTATAAGCTTTACCAATCTTTCCTAAAGAGCCAACTCTGTTTAATGGAAGCCTTACCATTCTTGACTGCTCGGCAATTGCTTGCATAATAGATTGTCTTATCCACCAAACAGCATAAGATATAAATTTGAAACCTCTGGTTTCATCAAATTTTTGTGCAGCTTTTATTAAGCCTAAATTACCTTCATTAATAAGATCGCCCAGGGATAATCCCTGGTTCTGAAATTGTTTTGCAACACTAACAACGAATCTTAAATTAGCTTTTGTTAATGCTTCCAGGGCAAACCTGTCGCCTTTTTTAATTCTAATAGCTAATTCAACTTCCTGGTCCGGGGTTAATAAATCAACTTTTCCTATCTCTTGCAAATACTGATCTAAAGACTTACTTTCACGGTTTGTGAATTGCTTTGTTATCTTCAAGTTACCCTCTCTGAATATTAATGTTTATTTTACCTATTTTAGACGGAGATTCCTTCTCCTATTAGTCTATAGCGGTTCAAAAAGACTAAATTAGGCTAATTATTTAATTAACAAAAATTTAATCCGGCAAATATAAGCAAAGTTTTAATACGAAGTAAGAGAAAAATGTATACACATCACACTTTTCTTTAAAAACCCGCTTTTTAACGCTTTTTCGAACCTTCTAAATTTTATTGAAATCTCGAAAATCACCGGTTTTTAAATTTTCTTCTTATTAGACAACAAAACAGTGCTTTTTGTTTCACTATTCCGAATAATAATTAATCATTCTTTGAATTGCTTTGCTGCAGACCACACAGTATGGCTTTTTCCCTTTTGAAAACATTATACAGTCTAACATAGGACGGTATAGTCCTGTAGCTTGATAACCGGCACCTTCAAAGGCTCCCACTTTGCCATAATTTTGGCTGGCTTTTAAAAAATGGTCAACAAGATCTGAATGTTCTTTATCTTTCTTTGCATAATCCTCTTCAGCCTTTTTTATTTCGACAGAAGAAGATTTAAATCTTTTTAATTCTGCAATTCTATCATTTAAAGCTCTTCTTTCTTTTTGCCATTTGTAATCAAGGCTGTCAAACTTAGTTTTTTCCCATGGTGTTGGAATTCTAATTCCAGGGGTTTCAACATCAGCCCATTTTAATTTTGAAGTATCAAGAAGTGCCGTGATATTTGGCTCAACAGGTTCTACAGTTGGCTTATAAAAATTATTGTAAGAAACATCTGAAGTATAATATTCATCGGCAAGCCCGGCGAATGAATGGCCGAATTCATGTAAGAATAAATAATCACTCCACTGGTTATCAGTAGTGAAAGTGCAGAATGAATTATAAATGCCGCCGCCTCCGTAACGCGAATGATTAACCATTATTACAATCGCATCATAAGGAACTACCGCTGCTAAATTTCTCATAGCTTTATTGTCTTCAGTTAATAGATATCTTTCAGAGCCTAATGAATTGAATGTAGTGCTTAAAACTGTATTCTTAAAAATATTTGCTCTTGGTTCATCTGTTCCGCTTTCCTGTGAAGGTTTAAATACACCATGAAAATTAAATTTGGTTTTATTTGATTTATATGGCTCCATGTTAAAAAAAGTATGGGTAAAGTTTCGAAGGTCTTTAGCGAACTTATTTTTTTCAAAAGATTGGTATCCCTCTCCAATTATAGCTATGTCAACTCTTGTGTGCGGATCACCGTTATCCTTATCATCAAAGATATGTATCGAATTCTCGTTTAATGATTCTTTTATAATTCTTACGTCATTGGGATCAATAATGGATGAGTAAATTTGATTTAGCATATTTTTATCATCGCGCTTTTCAATAACAAATCTTATTTTATTTTTTGGTGAAGGAATTATTGCCGATTCACTATATGCTTTTTGAATTCCTTTTTGAGCATCTTCGCTGGTTTGATATTCGCCGAAGTAGCTGTCAAAGCCTTTTGAATAAATTAACGTGTTAGCTGCTTCATCATATATTTTGATATAATATCTTCCATTATTAAAATTGTCTATTAAATTTTTCAAGCTGCCTGCCCAGGTGCCGTAAGTGTATATTTGATCAAGAGTAATTAATTCGGATGTAGCATTGCCGATATGAAAATAATCAATCCTCATGGTTTGGTCAGAAAAATATTTATCAAATTTAACTGCCTCTTGAGAGAATAAATATTGAGTCATAATAAAAACCACTAAAAATATTTTTACAATCTTCATTTTATCCCTATTTAATTTAATAAGTACAAAGAAATATTTAGATTTAATGCTTAAATTAGAATAATAATTAAGGTAATTCAATAAGGAATATTAATTTATATAGAATCCACATGACCAAACTCAAAATTCTCTTTTCCGTTTTATTGATAATTTTTATTTCAGGCTGTGCCACTCAAGAAGTATTAAAAGAAAATGTTTCAGTTCATAAAAAGCTGAATGAGTTTAAGGAGGACTTCGCAAATAGAAATTTAGCTTTTAAAATTCCATACGGTTCTAAAGTCGATACTATGATTGTTGATTCAGTTAATAAAAGTCTTCAAATAAATTTAAACAAAGAATTTTCAAATCAGCCTTTTAGAGAAGTTAATGTCAAGCAAATATATTCTTCCATCAAGTCTTATTTAGGTATTAGCTTTAATGATTATAGTATTGAAATTGACTGCTTAAATTTTCCTATCCAGGAATTAATTCCTAATTATTTCAGAAGCGACACAACAGAATATGATTATTCAAGATTACCTCTTAGTCAAAAAGAAGAAAGAATTCCAATAGTTCAGAACACCAGCAAACCATATACAATTACAAATGGCCTGGAAAATAGAAATATAATTTTGTGGCCGAGTCACGGCTGGTATTACAATAATAAAATGGGAAGATGGGAATGGCAGCGCCCGCGGCTATTTCAAACTGTTGAAGATTTACTTCCGTTGTCGTTTACAATTCCTTACATAATTCCAATGCTGGAAAATGCCGGTGCAAATGTTTTTACTCCACGTGAAAGAGATACACAAACAAATGAAGTAGTTGTTGATAATGATAATCAAACAGATAAAAATCAAAAAAGATATTTAGAAATAAATGACGGGAAGCAGGGCATCTGGAAAAAAGGGAAAGGCAGAGGTTTTGCTGTAGGCAAGCCGCCTTATGGAGAAGGCGTAAATCCTTTTAAGCAAGGTTCATTTAAAATTTTTTATTCTGATACAAGTACATTCGCTAATGTTAAATGGATACCTAAAATTCCTGAAACAGGTTTTTATGCTGTTTACATTTCTTATAAATCATCAGATAATAATGTTGATGATGCACATTATACGGTTTATCATGCCGGAGGAAAAACAGATTTCAGAGTAAATCAAAAAATTGGGGGAGGAACCTGGATTTATCTTGGTGAATTTAAATTCTTTAAAGGAATGAATCGTGACCTTGGAAGAGTTGAGTTAAGCGGTGAAAGTAAAGAGGTGAATAAAATTATTTCTGCAGATGCCGTTAGATTTGGAGGGGGTGTTGGAGTGATTGAAAGAGGCGGAAGTACCAGCGGCAGGCCTAAGTTTGAGGAAGGGGCAAGATATTGGCTGCAATATGCCGGAATGCCTGATACTTTGATTTACAATTTAAATGATAACAAAAATGACTATAATGATGATTATCAGAGCAGAGCAGAATACGGTAACTATTTAAATGGCTCTCCTAACGGGCCAAATAAAGATAGAGAAATTAAAGGGCTTGGAATTCCTATGGATTTATCATTGGCGTTTCACACCAATGCAGGCAGTACAAAATTTGATACTACTTATGGAACGCTTTCGATATACAGCCTGGAAGATTTTAAATCCAATATTACCTTTCCTGAAGGGATGTCGAGATTAGCAAATAGGGATCTTGCCGATTTAGTTCAAACACAAATTGTAAATGATTTGAGATCTAATTTTGATGATATATGGCGAAGAAGAAATTTAATGGATGGTGATTACAGTGAATCCAGGCGTCCAAATATTCCTTCAGTTTTATTAGAGCTGCTGTCTCATCAAAACTTTTTGGATATGCAGTTCGCTTTAGATCCGCGATTTCGTTTTGAAGTTTCCCGTTCAATTTATAAAGGAATGCTGAGGTTCCTTTCCGTTCAGAATAATTTTAAATATATAGTTCAGCCGCTGCCGGTTGATCATTTCAGTATAGAATTTATTAATGATAATAGTTTAAAGCTTAAATGGAAAGCTAAAGTTGATTCTTTGGAACCAACGGCTAATCCTGATGAATACATTGTTTATACAAGGGTAGATAATGGTGATTTTAATAACGGTCAGTTAGTTGGGGATACTTCATTTGTAATAAATAATATTAAGCCGAATAAAATTTATTCATTCAAAGTTACCGCAGTAAATGAAGGTGGTGAAAGTTTTCCTTCTGAAATACTTTCAGCAGGGAAAGCCGCGAATAATAAAAAGCCTTTATTAATCATAAATGCATTTGATAGAATATGTGGGCCGCGTTCTGTTAATACAGAAAAGTTTTCAGGCTTCTTAAATTATTTAGATGCAGGTGTTCCGTATAAATACGATATAAATTTTACCGGTACTCAATATAATTTTGACCCGGCGGCGTCATACATTTCAAATGATGCCCCTGGTTATGGTGCAAGTCATTCAAATTATGAAACTAAGATTATTGCCGGCAATACTTTTGATTTTCCTTATGCACATGGTAAAGCAATTTTAAGTTCAGGCTACTCGTTTGTTTCTTCAAGCGATGAATCTGTTTGGGACGAAGACATTAATATTTCCAAATATAAATTTATCGATATTATTTTAGGTGAAGAAAAAGAAACAAGCTGGCAGAAATCTTTTGCTGATTCGGTGAATGGGAAGCAGTTTAAAACTTTTCCTTTAAAGTTTCAAAATGTTATAAGAAATTATACCGAAAGCAGGAGGGAATCTATTTGTTTCAGGAGCTTATATTGGGACAGACCTTTTTTCAAAAAAAGATACTGTGGATATAAAATTTGCAACGCAAGTTTTAAAATATTATTGGCAAACCGGATATGCTTCTGTTGATGGTGAAGTTGAAAGTAAAAAGGACTCAATTTTAGATAAAAATATTTTGCTTCATTTTAACACAGAACTAAATGATTCAATTTATGCGGTTGAAGCACCTGACGCGATTTTACCCGTTAAGGAAGGAAAATCAATCTTAAGATATTCGGAAAATAATTTTAGCGCCGGCACTGCTTACAAAGATAAATACGGAGTGGTTGTTTTAGGCTTTCCTTTTGAAACGATATTAAATGAAAACACGAGGAATCAATTGATGCATGGCATACTAAATTATTTGGGACTATAATTATTAATAAATAATTTTCATGATAAAATTTTGAAAAGGTTAAAAGGATACTAAATGAAAAAATCCAAATTATTTTTCTTAACTCCTACTTCTTGTCTCTTTACTATTCTTATTTCTTGTCTCTTTACTGTTTACGCACAAAACAAGGATACGGTAACAACAAAGAGCGGATTAAAATATATTGTCCTTAGCAAAGGAAAAGGAGAACATGCAGTAAATAATAAATCTGTTGAGGTAAATTACACCGGTTATTTACTTGATGGAAAAGTTTTTGATTCTTCATTTAAGAGAAAAGAGCCAATTCAATTTGTATTAGGAACGGGGCAGGTAATAAAAGGATGGGATGAAGGAATTGCTTTAATGAATGTAGGAGATAAATATAGATTAATCATTCCACCTTATTTAGCTTACGGGGAAAAAGGTGCAGGCAATAATATTCCGCCAAACTCAACTTTAATTTTTGATGTTGAATTGTTGAGTGTAAGTGAACCTAAGACTCCCATAACAGATGCTCTTGTTGATGAAATAATTAATGGCGGAATTGATGCAGCAATAAAAAAATATCATGAATTGAAAAAAACTAAACCAAACGATTATGATTTTAGAGAAAGTGAATTAAACACGTTTGGTTACCAGCTATTGCAGAATGGAAATGTTGATGAGGCTATTAAAATTTTCAAAGTTAATGTTGAATCATTTCCAAAATCATTTAACGTTTATGATAGTCTGGGAGAAGCATACATGGCAAAAGGAGATAAAGAAAACGCTATTATAAATTATAAAAAATCTCTTGAGTTGAACCCGGATAATGAAAATGCAAAAGATATGCTGCAGAAATTAACAAAATGAGTATAAATAAACCTTCGAGGTTTTACTTAATTAATACAGATTTTAGAAAAGTTGTGTAACTATTATTTAAAAACCTCGAAGGTTTTTGAGTTGGAAAGTTTAATTACTCATTCCTCAAAATACTCAACCCCATTCCTATCAATAAAACCCCAACGGTTATTAATTCTTGCATAGGCTAAATTTTCATCAAAGTCTTTTATATCATCATACTTAATCGGAGTAATTCCTTTTCCGTTTTTATCTATAAAACCCCACCAGCCGTTCAATCCTACTTTTACAATGCCGTTATAAAATTGTCCAACTTCACTATAATTGTTCGGGATAATTTCTCTTCCTTCCGTATTTATAAATCCCCATTTGCCATTCATCATTACTGCAACTAAACCTTCTCTAAATTCAGCGAGCCTCTCATATTTTATTGGAGCAACGGTTTTACCTTTTTTATCTATTAAACCCCATTTGTCGTTCAGCATTACCGGGAATAATCCTTCATGATATTTCCCGATTTGATGATATTGAATCGGAATAACTTCTTTTCCTTCCGTATTAATAACTCCCCACTTGCCGCCAAAGACAATTGTATCTTCGCCCTTCTTTTTTATACCTATATTAACTTTTGCAAAACCATTATCAAAATTATCTGCATCATCATATACTATATCAGTTATTTCAATCCCGGCTTCATTTATAAAACCCCATTTACCGTTCAAGCTTACTTTTACAAAACCTTCAATAAAAACTCCAACTTTATCATACTTAATAGGGATTACAATTCTTCTTTCCTTATTGCAGAAGCCCCATAAATCACCTTTGCGGTAGGCGATTAATTTTGGCAGGTTTAGTTTCATTGGCTAAAATCTTTCTCTCGTTAGCAAATATTCATTTTAAATCATAGTTCACAATGATAATAATTAGATAGATAAAAATTGTAAAATATGGAGTTCAAAAATATTTGATGTGAGCTAACTCTCATCAGCCACAGACTATAAAAAAGATAAATTTGAAGAAACCGGGTTCACATCAGTTAAATTTATGTTAAATTGTTATTGTTATTAAAAATTGTTTTTTTATCTTCCTGTAGAACCAAAACTCAAAATTATTTATTCATTTTAATCTAACTTATTATGAAAAAAACTATTAAAATCATTGCGATTGTAGTTGTTGTTTTCCTTGCACTTTTAATTATCCTTCCTTTTTTCTTCAAAGGCCAAATAACTGATTTAGTTAAAAAGGAAGCGAACAAAAACATAAATGCTACTTTAAATTTTCAAGATGTGGGATTAAACTTGTTTTCACATTTTCCAAATCTTAGTCTTACTTTAGATGGATTAACAATTGTAAACAAAGCACCGTTTGAAGGCGATACTTTAGTCAGTCTTGGACAGTTTCAGGCTACTGTAAATTTATGGAGTGTAATCGGCGGAGATAAAATAAAAATTGAAGGAATTACTCTTAAAAGCCCCAAGATTTTTGTTTATGCAATTGATGACACCACAGCAAATTATAATATATCAAAAACAAAAGCCGAAGGAGTAAAAACGGCAGACACAAACTCTTCCGGCGGAATGGCAATCGCGTTAAAGAAATACTCAATCGAAAATGCAGACATTGCATATCTCGACCAAAAGTCAAACATGACCATGATAATTCGAAATTTAAATCATGAAGGCAGAGGAGATTTCAGTGCTAACAATTTCACTCTTGAAACGAATACAACTATAGGGCAAATATCTTTTGAGAAAAGCGGAATTAAATATTTAAACAAAGCAAGCATGGAAGCGAAGATGAATATTGCTGCTGATATGCAGAATAAAAAATTTACTTTCAAAGAAAATGAATTTAGTCTCAATAATTTAAAATTAAGTTTTGACGGAAGTGTTGCTATGCCGGACAGTAATATATCAATGGACATAAAATTCGCTTCCGTGGACAACAGCTTTAAAGATATTATTTCATTAATTCCTGCTGTTTATTCAAACAACTTTAATGATTTAAAATCTTCCGGCAAGATGGGATTAAAAGGAGAAGTTAAAGGAACATATTCCGCAAATCATCTTCCTTCATTCAATATTAACTTGACTGTAGACAATGGTAAATTTCAATATCCGAAACTTCCTTTGCCGGTTAATAATGTTAAAGTTCAGCTTGATGTTACCAATCCCGGCGGCAGCGCAGATAACACAGTTGTTAATATGAAGAAATTTCACATGGAGCTTGGCAGTGAACCGTTTGATGCATCTCTTCTTGTAAAAACGCCCACCACAGCTCCTTATGTCGATACTAAAATGAAAGGCAGAATTAATTTAGCCAATTTGAGAAATGCAATTTATTTTGAAAATGATTTCAAAGCTTGAAGGAATAGTTGATGCTGATTTTCAGGCAAAGGGAACAATGGCAAATGCAGATAAGAAAACTCTTGAAAATATTTCTGCAAATGGAAATATGAGTCTAACTAATTTTGTTTATGCAGGTAAGCAATTAAAAGATGAAGTTAAAATCAGCAAAGCTTCTCTCAATTTAACTCCTAGACAATTTACACTAAATAATTTCGCAATGACAATTGGCAAAAATGATTTGAGTGCTTCAGGCCAAATTGAAAATATGATTTCTTATGCTTTAAGTGACGGCACAATTAAAGGTAACTTAAATATATCTTCTAATTATTTTGATTTAAATCCTTTCATGTCAAATGAAAATGAAACCACAAAAAAATCAGGCACACAGGACACAAGTAAATTACAGGCAGTAGCTATACCTGATAAAATTGATTTTACGATGAGTGCAAATTTCAAAAAGATAATTTATGATAATTTGAATTTGACAGATGTTAAAGGAACGATGGTTATTGCCAATCAAAAATTATCAATGAAAAATGTAAGCATGAATACTTTAGGAGGAACTATTATTGCCGATGGTTATTATGCAATGGCTGAAGGCGGGACACCGGATATCTTATTCAACTTGAATATCAAGAATCTTGGAATCAAAGATGCTTACGAAAACTTTGTAACGGTAAAACAAATTGCTCCAATGGCAAAATATGTTGAAGGCAAATTTAATTCTTCTTTATCAATGACAACAAAGCTTGATAATCAAATGATGCCTGTATGGGATTCATTTAACGGCAAAGGTTCTTTAAATATTCCTAATGCCTCGGTAAAAGGATTTAAGCCTTTTGAAGTTGTTGGAGATAAGCTGAATATAAAAGAATTACAGAATCCTGCGCTAAATAATGTTAATACAACTTTCACAATTACAAAAGGCCGATTTTATGTTTCACCATTCAGCTATACTGTGCTTGGAAATAAAGTAACTTTGTCAGGCTCAAACGGTTTGGATAAATCAATTGATTACGTAATGAGTGTAAATGTTCCTGCATCGAAATTAAAAAACCAAGGTAACAAAGCAATTAGCAGTCTGCTCAAAAAAGATGTTAATTTAATTACTGCAAACAGTGTTGAAGTTAATGCAAATATTAAGGGAACAGTAGATTCGCCAACCGTTACAACATCTGCAGGCAATATTGTTGAAGATACAAAGAAGCAAGTTACTGAGGAAGTTAAGAAAGAAGTGAACAAGCAGATTGAACAGAAAAAAGAAGAAGTAAAAAAAGAAGTTCAAACAAAGGTTGATACGGTAAAGAAAAAAGTAGAAGAAAAAGTAAAAGATAAATTGAAAGATTTATTTAAGAAGAAGTTTTAACTTTATTGAAATGAAAATGAGATTCTCCTTATAGGGAGCCCTCATATTCTTAGAGGAATTATTACAATGGTTGAAAAAAGAATTATTGAAATAACAAAAAGTTATATCAGCGAATTAAAAAATAAGGGTATAGAAATAACGGCGGCATATCTATATGGAAGTCACACAAGAAATCAAGCAAATTCAGAAAGTGATATAGACTTACTTTTGGTATCGCCGCAATTTGAAGATAAAGACGAAGAAAGTGTACTTGTTAAAGTGTGGTTTTCTAAGATAAGAACCGAAAATAGAATTGAACCAATACTTATTAACAGCAGCCGTTTTGAAAAAGATGATTACTCACCAATAATTGCTTTAGTTAAAGAACAAGGGATTTTAATTGCAGCTTAAGAAACCACTTATTTAAATTTGTCTGTTTAAAAAAATGAGATTCCCCTTGGAAGGGGAGCCTCATGTTATCCTTAAATATTTATTTTATTTTCAAGGGTTCTTTTCTTAGCGTAAGAAAAGAACCAACCTGCCTGCCGGTAGGCAAGAAGAAACATGCACTTTAAAATAAATCCTTCCATAGGAATGGCTATGCCATAAAATTATACTTTATATTTGAAATTCTATCATTACATATAAAAAAAAATAACTCAGTCACTCTATTCCTTCAAACAGATTTTTCTTTTTTGTTAACTTAATATCTGAAAAATTTTCTGTCAGTATAAATTCTTCACGAATTTCTTTTAAGGTGCGGATTTTCAGATTTGTCACTACATTTGATTCCCTATCAATATATAATTTTAAATTTATTTATTCGATAATTAAGTTTTCCTTGAATGAGCCTCATGTTTCAATTAAAATTTTTCGATTAATTTTAAAATAAATCATCTTTACTAACTATTCCATTACTTAGCAATTCTCTAATTACTATTTCAGTCATATCGCTTTTAAAAGCAAATTCATATCTTATATCCATCACGTAGGCTTTGAGCCTCATTTTCAAATACGATCTTCGTTCCTTAACCTCATTAAAAAATAAAACAGTAATTGCTTTATTTAAATAAACATATTTTGATGTCTGTGCTGTCTCAATTGCTATCTGCCTAACTTTTTCTGTATCAATTGTGATGGGAAGATAAATTTCAGCAACAACCTGGCAATTTGGCTGCCCTGCATTTGAATTCGAAACAGATTGATTCATAATATTGCTGTTGGGGATAGAAACTAACGAATCATCTGCAGTTACAATTCTGGTTGAACGCAAACCGATTTTAAGCACTTCGCCGTAATGTTCTCCAACTTCGATTTTATCTCCTACCTGGAATGGGCGATCAAAAAGTATCATAATGCCGCCAAAAATATTTTTAAAAATATCCTGGGCAGCAAATCCGATTGCAATTCCAAGCGAAGCTAAAACTGCAAGTAATGTTTGAGCAGGAGGCTTAAAAATTCCGGCAATGATTACATAAAAAACAAACGACCAGCCTAATATTCTTATTACCGGGATAACACCTTTTATAGTAATCCGGTAATGTGCGCTTCTTTCTGCAATTAACTCAAGCGTTTTTGAAACGAAACGGATTATGTACATTCCAACTATAAAAAATATTAATGCCCAAAAAATATTTGAGAAAGAAATGATATCTTGAATTGAAGGCGGAGTTAATTTATTATCTTCTACTGTTTTTTGAGTTTTTTTAGTTTCAGCTTTAACGCTTTCTATTTTTTTATTTAAAGTGTCAAGTTTTGATTCTATTTTTTGTGAAGCTTTATTCTTAGAAGAATCATTAGCTTTAGTTTGCGCTGCAGTAAAGTTGGATGCGGCTAAGAATGAAAAAAATAAAATTAGAATAAGAGTTTTTAATAATTTCATAATCATTAATGAATTATATTTTTTGCTTGAAGCATGCTAACTGTTTGTCTGTATAACAAAGGGTTAATTAAATAATTTTCTCCGTCCTTAATTATCACACCATCGTCCAGGAGAAGATAAAGAAGAAGCCTGCTTTGCTTTTGCGGCTGATTAAAAATTAATGAATGAATATTTTCATTTATGCCGTCGTGTAATAACATTATATTTAACGAAAAAATTTTTTCAGCAGATAATGAAGCTAAAAATGAAAAATCGATATCGCTTAAAGACTTAATTGTTATAGTATCCGTAGTAACATTTTGAGTTGAGCGCAGCCAAAAAAGTAAAGCTAAACTAATGTTGCTCTTTGCAAATTTGATTAAGTTTTTAAAATATTCTTTTCTTAGAAAATCTTGTTTAGCATCTTCCGGCAGCTTTTTATAATTCTTGTCCGATAAATCTTTTGGAGAAGGCTCAAAATAAATATTGTATCCGCTTACTCTGTGCCTCTTCGAAATTATTTCTATTATTTCCTCGTAATCCAAATCCCTAATTGTTATTACATACCCAAAGTGATCATTAACATTTATTGTTTTGTCAAGATATTCCCAGGCATATAATGTCGATGTTGTTATCCAAAATATTTGGCGGCTTGTTTTTGATATTAATTCAAATAGCATCTTTAAACAAACAAAGCCGTTTACTTTTCGTAAAAATAAGTGCTGAATGTTTTCGATAATTATAATTTTTTTTGAGGGTAAATTATTCAGCAATGAAGCCAGCTCTTCAAGGTCTTTAATGTGTTCGTTTTTTAAAAGTGTTTTGAAAAAATTTATAAAATCACTTTCCTCAAATAAAATATTTTTTGATGCTGTCCTATAAACTTCAAAATTATTTTCTTTGGTTTTTAAAAACATATTTATAATAGACGTTGCACCGCTGCCTTTTTCACCTACAATTACAGTCGGAGCAAAATAACCCTTTAACCAGTTTGAGTAAGCAGTGTCTAATTTTGTAAATTCGATATTTCTACCCTCAAAAAACCGGTCTTCCGATAATGGCTCAATCTTAAATAATCTTTGATAAACGAATGGAAGTTTTGCAATTGAATTTTGTGTTTCCGCTAGAAAATCTGAAACTTCTGAAGAGATAGATTTTACAGGGGAAACAATGCCTAATCTTTTTTTTATGTTTTCATATAATTCTGTTGAATGAAGATACGTTTCTTTAGTTTTTGAAGCTGCAACCGGAATGAAATTTTTAACATACGTTACTGCTTCAGCTTTGTAACGCTTAGTTTTTTCAACTGCTTTTGCTTTGGCAATTCGCAGCTTAATCTGAAATACTTTTTCAGTATTTGTCAGCTCTAAAATTTCTTCATTAAAATCATCATCAGCTTTTCTAAGCTTAACATTTATATTTTCTACCAGGCTTTGAATTGATTTTCTTGTTTCATCGGTTTTATTTAAAGCTCTATCCAGGCCTTCAAGAGCAAGATTTTTAGAATCACTTACATTTTTCCCTTTTTCAGAAATAATTGCAATTGCAGATTCTAAATTAAAATCAGCAATCTGGTCAAGGCTTAGGATGCTTTTTTGAATTTTATCTATATTGTCGAGAATTTCTTTTTTAATATTTTGAGTTGATTTTTTTACGCTCAGTAGAGCTTCAGAAGTAATTATCTCATGAGGTGAGATGTAATCAATTTCAGATGCCTTTAATTTTTGGTCATAAGCCTCTGTTTTTACAATAGCACGTTTTTTCGATACTGTTTGGATAATGTTATTAAGCTTAACATCAAACTCATCAATTAAGGTTGGAATGTTTTGATCTAATATATTTTCAATTGTTTGAGGAACAATTTTATTTGTGAGCATTTCGGAATTTTTTTCCTTAGCATCTAATAGTAATTTTTGCAGCTCCGTTTCTTTTCCTTCGAAATCAGATACTAAGTTCCTTGATTTCTCAAGATGCTCCTTAATTAAATCGAAATTAGGAATAACTGAGTTGACAATTTTATCTTGACATAATTGAGTCAAATTTAAATATTCATTAAATGTTGTGTTCTTTACAATTGTTATTTCTTCATAAAGCCGCCAGTCATCAAACAAAACGAAAAGATTATTATGCCATCCGGTAACAATCCGTTTATATTTATTATCAACTTCTCCATGAAGTTTTTTTATTTTGTTTTGATTGTAATTATTTTTTAAAAGTTCAATTGTTCCAGCTTTTTGAAATGCTTCATCAAGTTGAATAATTATTTTTTGAATTAATCCCGTTGATGATTGTTTAATTGATATTTCAACATTATCAATCGCGCTATGACATTCTTTAATTTTATTTTTGTATTCAAAGTTATTTTTGCCGGATTCATCCCCGTCAGATATATTCTCTTCAGTGTTTGAAGAAGAAATCTTTTCACTTACTTCCTGGCAAATATTAAAAAGATTCAATGAAGTTGAGCTGAGGACAGTATAAACTTTTTCAATTTCATCCAATAACGAAATTGAAAGTTTTTCTTTGCCGAAATATTCACATAGATTTTTTAGTGGTATGTTCTGCGGCCATTTCTTTTTGGGCTTAATTGGTTTCTTAAATATTTTTCTAAAAACATTTGTCGAGGCGATTGGAAATTGAGAAACATTATATAAAATATTTTTTGTCTTCTTCAAATATTTTATGCGGGCAGAGTCATCTTTTAAAGGGATAAATCTTTCATCGTCTTGCGTTTTTTTGTAGATAGGTGCTATTGAAGAAATATATTTATTATACTCGTCGTTGAATGGTTTAAAGTCTTCATCAAAAGAATTTGTAGAAATGTTTGAGAAATAGTTTTCAAGCAAAGAAAAAATATTTGAATGAAATTCTTTGCTTAGTTCAACAAGATATTTTTCATCTTTATTTTCGTTGGATAGTAATAAATACTTATCGAAAATTGAATCAACTTGATATATAATTTCTTTTTGAGTTGATAGCTTGATGAAAAGTTGAGGGATAAATTTTTCATCAACGAATTTTAAGATCTGATTTTGAAGCGATATTATTTCATCAATCATAGGAAACAATATTTCTTTTTAAAATAGAGCTGCTTTGTAAATGGGGGTTTTTTTTATTGGGTAGAAAATAGCTTTAACTAATTCAATTAGCAATAGTTAGTTTTGAAATGTAATCTTGCCGCATAAGAAAATGAAGTTCACCTTCAAGATGAGCCTCATGTTTTATAAATTCTAATTCTCCTATTTTAAAAGCACTAATTTCTTGGTCGAAACGAGATTATTAACGCGAAGTTGATATAGATAAACTCCGCTAGCAAGATTACTCCCATCAAATGTTACCTCATAATTTCCCGGTTGCTGCGTTTCATTTACTAATGTTGTTACTTCTCTACCTAGGATATCATATACTTTTAGTTGTATTAAAGCCTCCCCTTTGGGGAGGTTTGGAGGGGCTGGGATTGAGTATTTTATTTTTGTTGTTGGATTAAATGGATTAGGATAATTCTGCTCAAGTAAAAATCTTACTGGCAGAGTTTGATTATTTTCATCTTCAACTGCCACAATTTCGTTTTCGTTTACAACTGATATGCCCCAATCACTTCCTCCAATCCATACATTTTCACTTCTGTCTATTGCAATATCTGAGATATAATTATTTATAATCGGAGTGTTTTGTGAATTAAAATTATTCCAATTTTTGCCGTCATATTCCATTACACCGGCATCAATGGTAGCAATCCAGGCTATATTGTTTTTATCAAAGGTTACATTGATGATATTATTTGTCGGCAAGCCCGAGTTTGCTTTATCAAATATTGTCCATGAATCATTACTCAACTTTGCCAGTCCTTTAAAAGTTGAAACCCACAAATTATTTTGTTTGTCTATTGTAATGTTATAAATAGAATTATCAGGCAAATCCGAATTTGAAGTATCGAAGAGCTGCCAATTAGTTCCATCGTATTTTATTAATCCAAACTGTGTTCCAAACCATTTTATGTTTCCATTTACTTTTAGTGATGTTATATCTTTATCGGGAATAATACTTGTAACTGTATCTAAAGCAGCCCATGTATTACCATCGAACTTTACAGGCCCTATTGTTGTCGCCAGCCACAAAGAATTATCTGTTTCCGAAAAATCAATTTTATTAATTAGAAATGAAGAAAGCCCTGTGCTGCTTGTTCTATATTCAGTCCAACTTACGCCATTATATTTTATTAACCCTGAAGGTGCAGGGGCATTCCCTTCGATAGGTTCATCTCCTAAAACAGAAAACCATAGATTGCCAGTGCTGTCTTCAGCAAAAGATGTGAACCTGAATAAATCAGGCGAGCTTATTGCATCGTTTGAAGTATAAACTTTCCAGGTATTATCTTTAACATAGGATAAACCTTCTTCGGTGCCGATCCAAATTCTTCCTTTACTGTCTTCTTTAATAAAATTTACAAAGTTTGAATTTAAATCTCCTTTCCAGGTTTTAAATGTTGTCCAATTCTGTTCATCAAATTTTGCTAACCTGCCATTGTTGTTCCAATCGAATGTACCCAGCCATTTATTGTTGTCATTATCCGTTATTATTAAATCAACTTCATTTGCCGGGAGCCCTGAATTATCAGTTGTATATGTAGTCCAATTATTCAAATCAAATTTAACTAAGCCGTCAAAAATCCCTGACCAAATGTTTCCGTTTTTATCTATAGAAATTTTCTTTACTTCTTTTTGATAAAGCGGTGTGTTTTCATAATAGCTTGTAAAAGTTGAATCATCAAATTTAACTAATCCTTTACCGGTTGCTAACCATTTATTGTTTTGATTATCTATTTCAACATCATTTATAATTACTGTTTGCAAATCACTATTTGAAGTATTAAACAACTGCCAATTTTTGCCGTCGAATTTAACTAAGCCGCCTCGAGTCGATATCCATAAGCTGCTGTCATCTTCACAAATATCTGCTATTCTTTTATTGGGCAAAGCCGAATTGTTTGAATCATAAACAAATAAACTATCCTTATTAAATTTTATCAAAGCACCAAATCCTTCAATGCTTGCACCTATCCATAAATTTCCTTTTCTGTCAAAGTATAAACAAGAGATATTATTTGAAGGTAAAGTAGAATCCTTTGTGGAATATGATTTCCAATTGACTCCATCAAATTCATTTAACCCATAATCACTAATTCCAATCCATTTATTTCCAACGCTGTCAATTGCAATTGCAGTAATATTATCTGAAGGTAAGCCATTAGTCTTATCGTAAATAAAAACATCATTATTTTTTTTATCAACTCGTATTAAACCAACATCAGTTCCTGCCCAGATATAATTATTATCTTCTGCAAGACATGTAAACTTTTTACCTCCGGAAATGAAATTCTCCCAACTATTACTTTGTGGGTAAACTTGAATTTGCTGACACAGCAGTATTAATAACAGAACAAGGATTGCCTTGAAACCCTGATTCATATAAAGTACCCTCCATATTGCTGTTCAATTTATATTAAATAAATACTTAATTCAATATATAGATAGACTTAAATTAACAATCTGTGGAACTTGAAATTTCCTTTAAAAATCCTCAAAAATCCCTTCTCGAACTTAGGAAGTACCCCTTAAAAATCATTCTTGTATATGGCAATTAATTGTGTTGAAATTATCCACTTTTGTTCGATTTTGTAACTTAAACTCTATTAATTTTATCTGGCATGTATGTTGATTTTTGGGCTTCAAATGAAATATCAATAATAAACAAAGTTTTACCATCATGATTAGAGGAACAGTAATAATAGACAAGGAAACTTGCAAAGGATGCGAGCTTTGTATAGTTGCCTGTCCTCAATCAAGCCTCGGCCTTTCTCCGAATATCAATGAGCAGGGCTATAGATACGCCGAGCTGATTCAGGATAATTGTACCGGCTGTGTAAACTGTGCTATCGTCTGTCCGGATGTAGCAATAACTGTTTATAGGCAACCCAAAAAATCCTCGCAAAAAGCTGTAACAGCTTTATAATACTCTAAGTTCTTTGGTAACAAATTTTTTAAAGGTATAAAATGGAAAATCTTAATCCCAAAAAAGATGATGTCCGTTTGATGAAGGGGAACGAAGCACTTGCTGAAGCGGCTATTAGGGCTGGAATTGATGCATACTTCGGCTATCCAATAACCCCGCAATCAGAAATACTGGAATACTTAACAAGAGAGGTTCCTAACCGTTCGGGTGTTGTCCTTCAAGCAGAAAGTGAAGTTGCATCTATAAATATGATTTATGGTGCAGCCGGTGCTGGTGCAAGAGTTATGACTTCTTCATCAAGCCCGGGAATAAGTTTGATGCAGGAAGGAATTTCATATATCGCTTCCGCACAGCTTCCGTGCTTAATTGTTAATGTTGTTCGTGGCGGCCCTGGTTTAGGAACGATTCAGCCTTCACAAGGTGATTATTTCCAGGCTGTAAAAGGCGGCGGGCATGGTGACTATCATTTAATTGTTTTAGCTCCTTCATCAGTTCAGGAAATGGCTGATTTTGTTTTTGATGCTTTTCGTTTAGCTGAAAAATATAAAAATCCTGCTATGATTTTAGCAGACGGCGCGCTTGGCCAAATGATGGAAAAATTGACTCTCCCTGTAGAAGGCTCTTTACCAAAACATGAAAAACCATGGGCAACAGTAGGCAAGCCTTCAACACGCGAAAGAAATATAATTACTTCGCTTTTTATTCAGCCTGAAAAAATGGAAGAAATAAATTTAGAGTCTTCAGGAAAAATATAAAGCACTTCAATCCGAAGTTCGTTTTGAAGAAATTGAAACTGAAGATGCTGAATTTCTGTTTGTTGCTTTCGGATTAACCGCAAGAATTTGCCAGAAGGCCGTAGATATTTTAAGAGAAGAAGGAGTTAAAGTTGGTTTGCTTAGGCCGATAACTTTATATCCTTTCCCCATTGATAGAATAAGTGAATTATCACATCAAGTTGAATCAATGCTTGTTGTTGAAATGAATGCAGGGCAAATGGTTGAAGATGTTAGGCTTTCGGTAAACGGAAAATGTCCTGTAAGCTTTTTAGGAAGAATGGGAGGAATGATTCCTTCACCCGAAGATGTTGCAGCACATTTACAGACAATATTAGAAAATCAAAATATAACGGTAGGGGGTTGATATGGCATTAGAAGTTTCAACAGAAGGATTAGAACAAGTTTACTGCAAGCCTTCAACATTAACGGATACTAAATTTCACTATTGTCCCGGCTGCGGACACAGTGTTGTTCACAGAGTATTAATGGAAGTTGTTGAAGAGCTTGGATTACAGGATAAAACAATTGGCGTTGCCCCTGTGGGCTGTTCGGTTTTTGCTTATCATTATATGAATATCGATATGCAGGAAGCCGCTCATGGACGTGCCAGCGCAGTTGCTACAGGAATAAAAAGAGTTCTTCCTGATAAATATGTTTTCTCATATCAAGGTGACGGCGATCTTGCTGCAATAGGTACTGCAGAAACAATTCATGCAGTTAACCGCGGTGAAAATATTTTAATGCTGTTTATCAACAATGCAATTTATGGAATGACCGGCGGACAAATGGCGCCAACATCTTTGCTTGGACAGATAACCTCCACTACTCCTTACGGAAGAGAGTCAAAATCAATCGGTTATCCTTTAAAAATAACTGAATTAATTTCAAACCTGCCCGGGGCTTATTATGTAACAAGGCAGGCAGTTCATACATCAAATGCAGTTAGAAAATTAAAGAAAGCAATTACGAAATCATTTGAATATCAAAAAGAAAATAAAGGAACTTGTTTTATTGAAGTTGTTTCAAACTGTCCTTCCGGCTGGAAGATGACTCCGGTTGAAACTATTAAATATTTGGAAGACAGTATGTTTCCCGATGTATCCGTTGGGTGACATTAAAGTTCCCGAAAAACAATAAGATTTTCAAAAGGAAATTAAAATGGAAAAAACACAAGAAATAATTTTTGCAGGATTCGGCGGGCAAGGTATTCTATCGATGGGACAAATAATTGCTTACGGCGCAATGATTGAAAACAAGGATGTAAGCTGGATGCCTTCCTACGGGCCTGAAATGAGAGGCGGTACAGCAAACTGTACTGTAATAGTTTCGGAAGATAGAATAAGCTCTCCCATCATCACAAAGTTTGATTCGGGAATTATTCTCAATCAGCCGTCATTAGATAAATTTGAAAACTGTATTAAGCCAGGCGGTTTATTGATTTATGAAAAGTCCAGTATAATTAATCCTCCAATGCGCGAAGATATTGAAGTGCTCTGTGTTCCCGCATTTGAAGAAGCACAAAAGCTGCAGAAGAAACAAGTTGCAAACATGATATTGCTTGGAGCTTATCTTGAAAGGCGCCCTGTTGTAAAGATTGAAAATATATTGAATGCATTAAAAAAAGTATTGCCGGAAAGGCATCATCATTTGATTCCGGTTAATGAAAAAGCTTTGGAAATTGGAAAAGAATTAGCTCACGAATTTGAAAAAATATAAGGGTAATAATAACTAATGGGGACTAAAATGAATCTAGAAGATGTAAATTGTGTGCATGCATGTAAAAATTCATGTGCAATGCTGAACGAGGCTTTAAGAAAAGAAGCTTCAGCAGTCAAATTTTACGAAGGCGTTTATGCAGAATGCAACTTCCCTGAAGTGCAGTCATTTCTAATGGAGATGATTGAAGAAAGACGCAATGCAATACTTCGTATAATTAAAAAGCTTAATGAAATACATGCAAAATCTCAATCATTGGATGGAATAATTTCAAGCTTTGAAACAGGACAAGTTTAATCAGATTTTACAGCAGTATAGAGTGTTCAATTGTTTGACATCCCGAAGGCATTTGCCTATATTTGGAATCCAAATATCGCGGGGTGGAGCAATTGGTAGCTCGTCGGGCTCATAACCCGAAGGTTGTAGGTTCAAGTCCTGCCCCCGCTACTAAGAATTAAAAAACCCAGTCAATTTTGACTGGGTTTTTTGTTTTTAAATGTGGGGAAGTAAGATTGTAACTTCAATCCAGCATCATGAACTTATTGCATTAAAAATACCCACTGTAATTTTGTTTTAACCAACAATCTTCTAATCGATAATTTCAACAACTTCCTCAGATTTTAGCTCTCCTAATTGAGCAATTATTGGTATAATTATCGGGGAAATTCTATCCATGATATCATCTATATGTGCTATAACTTTATCTTCATTATCATCTGAGCCACTGATAAGTGCAAGAGCAACTAATACTAATCCGTATTTGTATCGAGCTTCGTTTAAGTTTATTTCATCGGGACTGCTATTTTTTAATTCACTTAGCAAGTGATGATTATCAAGGTTAATTCGGAAATCATATTTTCCATCACCTATTGAAATAGTTCTCAAAGAAGTCGTTTTATCAAAACTAAATTCATCCCATTGATCTTTTCTTATCTGAATTATTTGGGGGAGACCTAAATGTTCTTTGGTTTTGTCCTGATCACCTCCTTTATCAGTTGGTGGATGTAGTGACTGGGAAGTTCCTCCGCTATTTTTAGTTTTTGGCGATACAACTACTTCAAAACTTTCCTCAAATGGAAATGTACTATTTTGAACATCAGTTATTAATGTTCGAAAACTCAACTTTTGACCAATCTTCATTTTAGTATTTATTGCAACAGAAAGTGTTGCGGTACCGTTCCATAAATTAATAGAATGATCTTGATATAACGAATCATTAAGGTACAACTCAAAATTCCCAGGATCTTTTGATCTTTCAAAATAATCGTTTTGGACATCAGTTTTAAATTGAATTCTAAATCTTCGTCCTGCTTCTGCTAGTTTGGGGTTTGCTTCGCCATATTGTTTCTTCAACTTGAAAAATGTTGGGAATATTTTTCCTTTGTATTCCTCAATATATTTGCCATTTTCTAAATTGAATGGATTTGAAAGCCTTTGCCCTGGATTTAATAAGAGTGATAACGCAGGTGATTTTTTAATTATATTACTTAGTATGTCTACTAGTGGTTTTGAATCAGCTAATTTATTTGTAATCTCAGCTCTTTTACGTTCCTCTTGTAGTTGTCTTAAACCTTTATGATTTCTTATCTCATCTTCAAAAACTCTTTCTATTTCGGTTCTCAGTGGACAATTGACTAATGTCTCTCTGTCATTTTTGAATAAATCCTCTTTAGCTCTTCCTGTAAATTCTGAACAATCCGCAATCACCAATAATGAATCGGCTAAGTAACCTAAACCAACTTTTTTCCTTGTGAAAAATGCTTTAGATAAACTTCCATGAGTTTGTCCATTTACCGTAAAGATAATGCCTTCATTATCTTTATAAGTAATAGCTTTATTAGGCTTAAAAGGATAAATGGAGTATTTAATTCTTTCTCCTTGAACTCTAATTTCCCCTGAATAACGATACTTTTCTTCCAAGTTATTTAATTTATCATCCTCTAGTCTAACATCCAATCCAGAAAGAGTTGCATCATAAGAGTGAGCTGAGTAATCCCGTCTTTCATAAAGTCTGACAGGCAAAGCTATTTGAGGTAATAATAGCGCTAATCTATAATTCAAATTTAAATTGATTAGTGTTTTTAGTCCTCCTATATCATATTCGTATAACTTAATATATGTACCCCATCTCATTGTTTTTTCATAAGCTTCGGGATAATCCCCAGGAAGAATTACTAATCCTTCGGCATCGAAACTTAGAATTTTACCTACTGGGGCTAAATATTTATAAGTAGAACTTCGAACATTTTGCGTTGGATTTTCTCTTCTTACTAAAGTGAATCCCCAGCTACTAAATGACTCATCTTTGCCATTATTTGCTATTTGAGGATTACGTTTCGAGATAATTAACTCAAAATTATTTCTTCCACAGAATCTTAATACGCCTGTTCCTCCCATATTAAACTTCCCCTGGACGAAAGGTACTCTTAGCTTATTAGATTTAGAAAGAGAGAGAAGTGTCTCGGGCATTTTATTGGGTGTTTGTCCTTCCCCGATATCAATAATTGAAAAACAAGGTTTTGATTTTTGCCCTGTAGCAACCAAGGCAATTTTTTTAGCTAATTTTGTTCGTTCTGATGGAGTTAGATTAGAAAGTTTACCTTCATCGATATTATAAAAAGTTTCTAAAGCTTCTTTAATTGTATTGGGTTGTTTAAAATCATGATCCTTTTGACTATTTATATAGTTCTCAGCCATTAGTACAGCATCAACAGAATTAACTAGCTTTTCAACCAATGCTCGGTCCGCATTGCTCTGTTGATTCCCAATATCTCCAAAATTATTTTCAAGATCACCAAAATACCTCCATGCTTTTTCATCATCCCAAAATCCGCTATTTTTGAGTAATTTAATAACGTCTTCTTCGGAATCAGCTTTTACTAAAGAAAGGCAGAGATCAATATTCTTCATCACGACCTCATTTTTTTATATTATTTTTTCTTTCTATCAACTTCTCTTTTTATAAGTTTGCATAATTTGCCAGACTTCGAATCTATTTCGACTATATCAAAAATTATTTTTTTCTTCTTGTATTCAATTCCAAGTTCATTAAAAAATAATGTCGTATTTAAATAAAAGTAATTTCCAGCCTTATTTATCCTTAGACATTCGTCGCAATTATTTTCAACAACTAACATATATAGATGCTTATCCTTTTTATCACTTTTATTGAAACCAATCTTGACATATTTCTTTTCATTAATTTTCAGATTCTCTGTTGCGCCTGATGAAAATCCTAGATTCCCATTAAGATGGACAGTTGCTTTCATTTGATTACTATTTCGTATTGGTTTCCAAAATTCAAGTTCCACGTTAACTCCTTGTCAAATCCTTTTATTCTCGTGTGAGTTTAATATAAACAAATTTTTGTTTCGTGTCAAATTAATCTAACATTATGTGCAATAAATGTTTCTATTTCGTGCTATTCTGTGCCAGATTCGTGCAAATCTGTTTTTGTTCTCAAATAAACAATCATTATTGATAGAAAGTTTTTTAGAGATGTTTCTATATTGAGCGGACAAACCAATCGAAATTTCTAAAAAGACAGGCCCTTTCCCTGTTGCAAGAATTAAAAACCCAAACATTTTGTTTAGTTCTTTTTATTTGATGTATTAAAAAAATCAGCCTTTTTATGAAACTGCTTTCAAACATCTTTTTTCCATTCAGTAAACCTTCCCGGAGTATATGGGGTGCCGTACTTTTCAAGTTTTGGTTAAAACTTCTTACTTTTTTATTAATTCCAAATTATATTGTTTTCAAATTATTATATTTAATTATTGCATCCATCTGAAACAAAAATTAATCTTTATTAAAGTAAAAAAGAAAAAAGATTAGAAGGTTGTAGGTTCAATCCACCACGTCGAACTGCCCCCGCTACTAGAATTAAGTAAGCCGAAATTAAATTCGGCTTTCTTAGTTTTAAATTAAAAACTATTTTTATAATGCTAAATAATACAGGTTATACTTTATTAGAACATACGAGAAAATTCAGAAAAAACATTAGTAAGTAGAATGAAGAAAATTGGAATAGCTTTCGGCGGCGGCGGTGCAAGAGGTCTGGCTCATATATCAATGATTGAAGCTTTTGAAGAACTTGGATTGAAACCGTCAATTATTTCAGGTACCAGCATAGGTGCGATAATAGGTGTATTTTACGCTGCAGGTTATTCCTCTAAAGAAATGAAAGCAATGTTAAAGCGCTTGCTTTTCCCAAGAAATGATAAACCATTTGACTTTCTCTGGAAATCGGATTTTGTAAAAATGTTTTCCATGTTCGATCCGCAGTTTTTTAAAAGCGGGCTGATGAAAGGCGAAAGATTTTATAAATTTCTACAGGCGGAACTTGGCACCGATACTTTTGAAGAACTGAAAATACCCTTAAAAATAGTTGCAACAGATTATTGGGAAAAAAAGGAAGTGATTTTCGATAAAGGAAAATTATTGCCTGCTATAAGAGCAAGTTATTCTTTACCGGGTTTATTAACTCCCGTTAAAATTAAAAACAAGATTTTGATCGATGGCGGTGTAGTTAATCCGCTTCCTTTTGATATTCTTTTAAATGATTGCGACATTACGGTTGCAATAGATATAACAGCATTTAAAACAAGCAATGCAAAAGAATACCCTCCTACTTTTGAATCGGTTTTCACAACCTATCAAATAATGCAGAACTCAATAAATCAACAAAAGATGAAATTTATAAAACCCGATATTTATATCAGGCCGGAAATTTATGATGTACGTGTTTTCGATTTTTCCAAGCATGAATCTATATTTAAACAATCAGAAACGGCAAAAGAAAAATTAAAGAGTGAACTGGAAAAATTTAAGCCTTTGTAATAAAATAAATCACAAAGGCTTCTTTATATTTTGAGGAAATATTTGAGTACATTTTAAGCAGATAATCTTAAAAATATGAAGTTATACCTGAATAAATATTATACTAAACAAAAGTTTTTATTTAGATAATAATTCAGATAGCGATTGAACGAACCTTAAATCCCAACCCTTGCTGTGACTATCTATCATTTGTTTTCTTTGTTCTTCGGGTATTTTTTTCCAGCCGGTATGGATTAGTGTTAATTCAGTGTGTTTGTTTTTTTCGGAAATCAAAATTGTCACTATGGTTTCGGCATTTATCATTCCCGCATTCCAGGTATAAACTAATTTCTTATTTATCTCAACCTCTAAAACTTTGCAATGGAAATAACCGTCCCAGTTTTCCATTCCTTCTGCTTTAAAAGTAAATTCTTTTCCAACAACAGGTTCAAATGTTGTTGGCATAAGCATCCATTCCTTTAATTCATTTTGGTCTGTTAAAGCTTTCCAGACTTTTCCGACAGGTGCATTGATGGTAATTTTCTTTTCAATTATTTCCATGTAAATCCTTTTATTTTTTTTTGAAATTAATAATGGTTTATTATAAATATCTAATTTGATTATTTACTTTCCACATAATTTTTTAATGCCTTTAATTTTTTATCCCAGAATTTATCATAGAAATTAAGCCAACTCCGAACTTCATTAAGCGGTTCAACGTTTATATTGTAGTACCTTTCCCTGCCCTCCTGACGAGAAACGACAAGATTGGTTTTTAATAAAACTTTTAAATGCTTTGAAACAGCAGGCCGGCTAAATTTAAATTTCTCTGAAATTAAATTTACTGTTAATTCTTTATCGGCAAGCATCATCAGAATTTGCCGTCGGCTTTGGTCAGCCAATGCTGAAAAAACATCATCTATTTTGTAAGCCATAATTTTTCCAAATCGTAACTAATTGGTTACCTAAATATAGGTAACTTACTGGTTACGTGTCAAGAAAAAAAATCTTATTCAAAAGTATTTACAAATTGAATAATTCAAATAAGGATTACATTATTTGTTTTAAACCTGCCCAAAATATTTGCTTTTTATATTGAACAGATTTTTTCTATAACCCGAAGTTTGTAGGTTCAATTTGCTGCGGTGAACTACCCCTCTACAAAGATTAAAAAACCAATCTAAATCGACTGGGTTTTTTATTTTAAATATATAAGATTTCTTCGAACCAGGCCTTGAGGGCTTTTTTAGAACCTTCAAAGTCTTAGCCAATAAACGAAAAAAAAGATTTGAAAAGTATATATTAAATCCGTAGTGGTGAATTGCTTTTGATAAAATAATAAAAACCAATTCATTTGATTGGATTTAAACATTTTGTTGCTATTTATTTTACTATTCGATAACTTCAAAAAGTTTCTATTTTCAATTACACCAGTTTCTTCAATTTATTCTATTTCTATTTGGTTTTATAAAAACCAAACGCTTGTCAATCAATTAAAATGAAAAGTATTTTAAACTATATAATATTAATTTTTATCATTTCAACAACTTCATTTTGTCAAAAGAAAATAATAACCATAAATGAAAGTAATATGGAAAAAACTATTAAAGTAGCCGCCGCCCAGGCAACACCCATTTTTTTAAATAAGCAAAAAACAGTTGAAAAGGCTTGTTCAATAATTGAAGAAGCCGCTAAAAACGGTGCAAAATTAATTGTATTCCCTGAAGCTTTTATTTCAGGATATCCAGATTGGATTTGGTTAATTCCAAATAGTAAATCTGCTGAATTAAATAATCTTTTTATTGAACTTACGAAAAACTCAGTGTCAGTACCTGATAATAGTACGGATTTATTATGCAAGGCAGCAAAAGAAAATAAAATTAATATTATAATTGGTATGAATGAGCGCAACAACGAATCAAGTAACAGTAGTTTGTACAACAGCCTATTATTTATTGATGATGAAGGAAAAATTATCGGTAAACATAGAAAGCTTATTCCAACCGGAGGCGAACGGCTTATTTGGGGAAGGGGAGACGGAAGCACACTTAATACTTATCAAACCTCTGCCGGTAAGATAGGTGGCTTAATTTGCTGGGAAAATTTTATGCCTTTGGCAAGGAATGCTTTATATGAAAACGGAACACAAATACTAGCAGCCCCGACCTGGGATAAAAGTCCAAGTTGGTTAATAAGCATACAGCACATTGCAAAAGAAGGAGGATTGTTTGTCATTAGTGCCTGCATGGCTATAAGAAAGGACGATATTCCGGATGAATATACATTTAAGAAACTTTATGCTCCGGATAAAGAGTGGATAAACACAGGGAATAGTTGTATTGTGGGTCCGAACGGAAAAATTTTAGCCGGGCCGCTTGAAGCAAAAGAAGGAATTCTTTATGCGGAAATAAATTTAGATGATATTATATCTGCAAAAAGAATGTTTGATGCAGTCGGGCATTACTCAAGGCCTGATGTTTTCAATTTTGATGTAATAAGAAAAACGGCAAATCATAAATGAACACAGATTGAGAGTGTTACATATTTTTAGTTAATATTTTTTTGTAAAATAAAGTAGTCTGTAATTAACTAAAATCTGAGCCGTAATTTACATAACACTTTCCTCAACCATTTTTATTTCTTCATCTATTAATCCGTAAAGTTTGTATACCATTTTACTAATTTCTTTGTCGGTTTTTTTAATTATCTCTTGTAGTGAATTTATTTCTGATTTGTATTAGTTAAAATATTCTTCCCAACAGTCCTGCTGCTTTAAAAATTTGATTAAATATTTCACTATAAAATTCTTCCTACTGTATAAATATTAAATAATACAAGTAGGCTAATAACCATCCTAATTCAAAATTTTAACCTCAACCGCATAAGAAATTAAGAGATTCCCTGATTGAAAGGCCTACCCAATATTCTTATCATAAAATATACACTTTATTTTTTTGATGTTATCATAAGTAATCATTTTTCAAATTATTGTTGAAGTTCAAGGTGAATGATTTGTTTTCAGGCAAATTTGAATTAACCAATTTAAATATCGATAAATATGCTCCTGATTCACCGGGAGTTATTGTTATTTATAATAATAAAGGGAATGTTGAAAGCGCCATGATTGCGAAAGCCGGCATTAAAACCAGCTTGTTGCAGCTAATAAAAAGTACTTCGGAATCATATTTTTCTTTTAGAAAAGTAAGTTTAGATTCTTATGAGGTTAATTGACAGATATTAAATTTCCAGTGGGATTTCATTAAGCATATTTTTATTAAATAATTTTTTGAATACAAAGAGGAGAAATAAATGGAACAATATTTAATTACTTTTATAAATGGTAACAGCAAAACGATTCAGATTGATGATATTAATAAGATATTAAACTCAACAGAAAAATTTGTTCAAGTAGAGAATAGTGGAGTTAAGTTTTACATAAATGTAGAAACTATATCCTATATTATTAAAAGCTAAAGTATAAAATTAAAAAAATAAGATTAGCTGAACCTTATAACGCTATTTCAAAAATAAATAAAATTTGAAAGATTAGATAAGATAAGGAAAATGATAAAATGACTTTAAATGCAGATATTTTATTAGAACAAGTTAAAAAAGCTATAAAATTTTTATTTGAAGGCGAAAGAGAAAAATTACTTTTAAGGCGCAAAAAGTTTTTGGAAAAAAATAATTCATTAGGTAATCGCCGTGCAGTGACGTTAAAAAAAACTAACGAAGCTCTTATGAAATTTATTAATACTAAAGATTCCTCACAATTTGCAAAATATTTTTACAAGCTGGATGGTGACGTTATTCTGTTTAGTTATATTCGATTTAAAGAGTTTGAAGAAGAATTACTCGGAACCCCAAAAGATATAACATTAATTAATTTTGGTTCAGATATTATACAATTTGAGGATTTAAAAACCTATCCTTTTGATCACCCAATATTTCAAACCATTCATCAAAAAATATTTTTTTATGGATTTTTTAGTCATAGAACTGTAGCTCTCAAATCTTAAATACAAATTAAAATATATTTAATTATTTCATTCCATTATAATCCATAGAAAAATTTTCCTTATTAAACCTATCAACCTAGGGCATAAAAAATTTCTTTAAATAACTATTGCAACAATCTAAATAATTGCATAAATTTGCTTTGTAATACAAAGTACTTTCCAAATAAAATTAAGGATAGTTCTTATGGATAAGATTGAAGACCAATTGAAGGATCTTACAGAAATTCGGGCGATGATGGAAAAATCATCCAAGTTTTTATCTCTCAGCGGGCTTTCCGGTATTAGTGCCGGCATTGTTGCTTTAATCGGATCATTTTTTGTTTTACAAAAATTTAAAGAAGTAAAAGAGACGGGAATAACAGAAGGACTTCCTTTTTTCTATATCTCTCTTGCAGTAATAGTTTTGTTCCTTGCTATAAGCCTGGCTATCTATTTTTCGATAAGAAATGCAAAAAAGAAAAATCTTCAAGTTTGGACTCCTGCCACTAAATATCTTTTGATTAGTTTATTTGTTCCGCTTTCTGCCGGAGGAATTTTTTCCTTTGTGCTTTGGTACAGAGGTGTGCCTGAATTAATTTTTTCTGCGACTCTTATTTTTTACGGACTTGCTGTAATTAATGCAAGCAAATATGTTATGAATGAAATTCGTTACCTGGGATTAACCGAAATAATTTTAGGATTGATTGCCGGGACTTCACACGGATTTATTGTTTGGGCATTTGGATTTGGGGTTGTGCATATAGTTTACGGAATTTATACATATTTGAAGTACGAAAAGTGAATACAATTATTGAAAAATTAAATAAAGCTTTTGAGAACAGGGTTAGGCTGGCGGTTATGTCTTTACTGATGGTAAACGACCAGCTCGATTTTAACACACTCAAAGAAATGCTTGATCTTACAGACGGCAATCTTGCTACTCACATAGCTGTACTAGAGAAAGGCAATTACTTAAAAGTGAAGAAAAAATTTATAGGGAAAAAACCTTCCACTACTTACTCTGCAACAGACAAAGGGAGAAAAGAATTTGCAGAGCATCTTGATGCACTTGAAAAATTAATAAAACAAAATCGGTAACAATTTGAACCATCTCTACTTTATAATAATAAATACATAAGTAATTAGTGGGGTGACAAATTGAGAGTAAAATTAATTTTACCTGCTTTAGTAGAAGCTGAAAGTCCGTTTTGGCGACCAATTAAATATTCATTATTTCCGCCGTTGGGGCTTGCAACATTAGCCGCATATCTTTCACCCGATGATGAAATTGATTTGCAGGATCAGCATGTTGAACAACTGAATCTTAATGATAAACCTGACCTGGTTATTATCCAGGTTTATATTACAAATGCTTATAGAGCATACAAAATTGCCGATCATTATAAAAAACAAGGAGCTTATGTTTTATTGGGCGGGCTTCATGTAACCTCACTTCCTGAAGAAGCAGCTAAATATGCCGATACAATTTTTCTCGGGCCAGGCGAAGAAACATTTCCGCAATTTTTAAAGGACTTCAAAAATAAAAATCCTAAAAAAGTTTACAGTTCCTCAATCAGAACTTTGAACAAAATTCCTCCGATTAGAAGAGACTTGATTAAAAGAAACAGGTACCTGGTTCCAAATTCAATTGTTGTTACGAGGGGTTGCCCGCACCATTGCGACTTCTGTTACAAGGATGCTTTTTTCGAAGGTGGAAAATCTTTCTATACTCAAATTGTTGATGATGCATTGGGAGAAATTGACAGGCTTCCGGGAAGGCATCTTTATTTTCTTGATGATCATCTTCTTGGCAATGTAAAGTTTGCAACTGAATTGTTTAATGGGATGAAGGGAATGAACAGAGTTTTTCAAGGAGCAGCAACAATTGATTCAATTCTCCGAGGTAATTTAATTGAGAAAGCAGCCGAAGCAGGCTTAAGAAGCCTTTTTGTTGGCTTTGAAACTTTCTCAACTGAAAATCTAAGGCAGAGCAATAAAAAACAAAACCTGGCAAAGGATTATAATAAAGCGGTAAACAGGCTGCACTCTTTGGGGATAATGATAAATGGAAGTTTTGTTTTCGGACTTGATGAAGACGATAAAGATGTCTTTAAAAGAACTGTCGATTGGGGTGTGTATAATTCTATAACAACTGCTACCTATCATATTTTAACTCCATACCCGGGAACAAAGCTTTTTAAAAACATGGAACAAGGAGGAAGAATATTAACAAGGAATTGGGGTTTATATGATACAAGAAATGTAGTTTACAAAACAAAAAGGTTAACAGAGAATGAACTTAAAAAGGTTACGATTGGGCTTATAGGGAATTCTATAAATGGAAAAATATTTTTAAATCGGGGTTGAATCATGAATCTCATAAACATATTTTAAAACATTTAGGTTATACTGCAGGATGGAAAAAGTTTGAACCTGTTTGGAATTTTCTAATAAAAACAAAAAACCTGAATAATATGCTGCCGATTCTTGAGTCAATACTTTCAAAAGTCAAGTACAATAATTTTAAAGAAGAGATTATCGAAGAGACGGGAAATAAAAACTTAGATAATTCTTTGATTAATTATATCTCGAGTATCGAAAGTATTTAAATCAAAAAATACAGTGCTGCTGAAAAAACTTACCGTAAAATTTTCATTTATTTGAAATAATTGCCGCTAAAATTCATCTAATTTTCAAATTTTTTTCTTATTTTAATGGTGTGTTTTTTGACTAGTAGTGCAAAATAATACGGAAAACAATGCTTCAAATTTTAGGGGATAATCAAATCCAAAAGCTTCATTAATATTTAATAAGTTTTTAAATGAAATCCTTCATTTAACATTTTAAGGGTATTAAATGAGAAATATTTTACAAATACTTATAGTAATTTTTATTTCTGCTGAATTAATAACTGCTCAAAATTGGCAGTCAATTGGCCCTAGTGGAGTACCATCATCAATTTGCATTTCCTCGGATTATATTTTAGTTGGAACTTCTAACTCAGGCATTGTTAAATCAACTGATGATGGAAAAAATGGAATTATGTTCAAGGTATCCCTACTGGAACTACATCTAACAATGCTGTTATGTGTATTGTTCATGATCCTAAAAACTCACAAATCGTTTATGCCGGACAGGACCTGGTGCAACTCAACTGGAAATGGGTTTTTCAAAAGTACTGATGGCGGAGAAAACTGGGAATGGAAAAATTCCGGTTTATCCTGGTGGCCAGCTATAAGAGAAATTTCTATTAATCCTTTTTCCAATAATGAAATTTATAATTATTGCTGCTTGAATAATGGCGTTCTGAAATTTTTAAAAGTACCAATTATGGCGAGACATGGAATTTATTTTATCATGGTAATGAGGATGAAGAACTTTGTTCAACTGTTGTTTTTAATGAAAAAGATTCTACAGTTAAATATGCTTTTGATATTAACGGTAGTATTCATCAATGGAAAGACACTATTTTTACAATATTTCTTCAAATATTAATTTCAATTCAACCGGAGAGCCTATTGGAACATTTATAAATTCTAAAACAGGATCTTTTTTTTATGTAAATGAAAATAATTTATATAAAAGATAGTAGATAGTGATTGGGTGTCTATATTAAATAATCTTGTCTGATAGATTCAATTAAATTTAAAAGTATCATTAGTGCTGATATTATTCAGCGAAACGGCACAATCTATGTCTGCACCGACAAAGGAGTTTTGGTAAGCTCCAATGATGGTGAAGATTGGTTCGTAAATTCTGAGTTTGATAATATGATGGTAAAAGTTGACTCATTAAAGACTTTTATAATCGGTAAGAAAGGATTTTATTCTTCTGCTGATAATGGAATGAATTGGACAAGGGTTTCTAATGGAACTAATCTTGGTTCTGTAAGCAAGAGTTCTATTGTATTGAAAAATGGTGTTTATACTATATATTCTATTTGTAATGATAGTCGATTGATGTCAAATTATTTAACTAAATCAATAAATGAAGGAGAACAATGGACTAACATTAATTTACCTGACAATAATTTACTTTCTGCAGTTAAGGCAAATCCTCTAAATCCTGAAATTGTATATGTGGGATGCAATAGTGGATTATATAAAAGCAGCAATGGAGGAATTAGTTGGAAACAAATACTTACAACTAATTCTACGCCTTCTATTACAGCAATTGAAATATTTCTTAATGATACCAGTCATATTCTAGTTGGTTCAAAAGGGAAAATATTTGAAAGTTTTAGTTCTGGAGATTCCTGGCAGATTCTCCCTTTAAACATGAATAATTCAGACTACCAGGTTAATAATATTAATTCATGTCTTAAAAATCCTAAAATAATTTGCGTCAGTACATCTTCAGAAAATTCAATTGATAGAGATGATATTTTTATTTCAACCAATGGAGGAAATTCTTGGGAAAAGAAAAATTATGATTTAAGTATAGACATTAATCATTTAATAATTACTGCTATCGCTTTTGACCCAACAAATGAAGACAATATATTTATTGGAAATTATTCCGGGGTATATAGAACGAAAGACAGAGGAAATCGCTGGTTATCTTACTCTGATTTAGGTTACGTAACGGATATTAAAATAGCACAAGATAATCCAAAATTAATTTTTGTTACAACAAAGGGAATAACATATGATGGAACTGGCGGTTTATATTTACTTAAAGATGCTGACAACTATTCGGAAGAAATTTCATTACCTGATTTAACAAAAGAATCACGTTCTTCAATTGATATCTTCCCGGTAGGAAATAAGTATAAAATATTTGTTGGAACTGCTTCCCATGGCTACTATGAAGGAGAATATTCGCGTCAAATATTATTTCCTCAACAACCTTTAATCATTTCACCAAATAATATCAACAAAGTGCCAAGAAAGCCAATACTTTTATGGCATCCTTCTGATCTTGCAATGCAATATCATATTCAAATAGCTGAAGACACATTATTTTCTTCTATTGTTTATGATACAACTGTTACAGATACAACAATTGAAATTGACAATTTACTTGCTGCAAATACGTATTATTATTGGCAAGTAAAGGCTATAAATATTTATGGGGATACAGTTAATTCCTTAATTGCGAATTTTACCACAGGAACAATTGTTGGTATTAAGGATAAAGCAGATAACAAACCAAACATTTTTGCTCTTGTATCAAAACTACCCTAATCCATTCAACCCAACGACAACAATAAATTATTCAATTGCCAAAACTTCTTTTGTCACTTTAACAATCTATGATGTTTTGGGTAATGAAATAATCAAATTATTAAATGAAGAAAAACTTGCAGGCAATTATAAAGTAAATTTTAATGCAGCAAAGCTTGCCAGCGGAGTTTATTTCTACAGGATGCAAGCCGGTGATTTTATAAATACAAAAAAATTAATCCTTCTGAAATAATTGAAAAAATAATCTACATAATAATAAATGTCTAATTACATTCACTTACATAAGGGTGAGACCATGAAAAAAATAACATTACCAATTATTCTCATAATGATATCTCTTTGTTATAATACAATATTAGCTCAAGGATTTTGGCAAAAATTTACCACTGTTAATTCAGGGATTTGTTCAGATACTGTTACGAGTGTTTATATCGATAATAACAATGTTGTATGGGTTGGAACAGTGAACGGGATTTCAAAACTTGATGGCGGAAACTGGACAAACTACACAAGCAACAATATGCCCCTCTTAGGAAGTGGAGAAGTCAGAGCAATCACTCAATTTAACGGCGATTATTATTTTGGCGGTTATGGTTTTTACACGTTAATAAAATTTGATGGAATAAATTGGAGTTCGGTTCCTGGTATATCAGTTAATGAAATCACAACTTTAGAACCTGATGATAAAGGTAATTTATGGATTGGTACCAATGATAATGGTGTTATAAAATATGATGGAACAAATACTGTCAATTACAATTCTTCAAATTCACCGCTGCCAGCCGATCATGTACAAAAAATTTATAAAGACAATACCGGCAATATTTGGATAGCTATGGCCGACTTAATGACTTATCAAGGCGGAATTGCAAAATATGACGGAAACAGTTGGCAAATATTTAATACTCAAAATACAATATTAACAAATAATAACATCCATTCCATCACTGAAGAATAATTTGGGAAATTTATGGTTCGGTGCCGATAGCCTTTTGCTATTTAAATATGATGGAGCAAATTGGTCTAAATATGATTTAAGTGAAACCATAACTTCAAATTTTATTTCAAGTTTGGATGTTGACTCAAAAGGGAATATTTGGACTGGGCTTGGATTTTTTTCTTCTGAGAGAGGATTAATAAAATTTGATGGAGTTAATATAACAAGATACGGGCCTTCACAAGGTTTTCCAAGTGACAGGGAAGTCTTTGATTTAAAAATTGATGACAATAATAGTATATGGGTTGCAGACTGGGATGGATTAATAAAATTAAATAATGATCCAACAATTAATATCGAGACGATGGTTGGAATTGATACCTTAAGGTCTTTGACTAATGTAAACATTCAATGGAACAACTATTTTTCAGGTAATGTTAAAATTGAATATTCAATCAACAACGGTAGTACCTGGAATATAGCAGCATTTTCAGTTTCTGCACAAGATCATAATTATAGTTGGAACGTGCCTATAGTCGCTCCTATTTCAAGTGAATGTAAAGTTAGAGTTAGTGATGTAAACAATTCAACAAATAAAGTTGAATCAGGTAGCCTTACAATCTATGCGAAAGTTGAAACTCCGAGATTTTATCCAAATGGCGGATTAAAAAATAATAGTACATTAATATATATTTCATGCCCAACCGATGGAGCAGATATATATTATACAACTGATGGAAGTGAACCTACCCTTAGTTCAAAAAAATGTGATGGTATAATTGGCATTAATAAAAGCACAACTGTTAAGGCAAAAGCATTTAAAAGCGATTGGATTGATTCTGATATAAAAACTGCAAATTATACATTGAAAGTTGCGCCAATAACTTTCTCACCTTCTCCGGCGACATATACTTATGCACAATACGTGACTTTAAGTTCATCTACTATGTCTTATTCTTCTGAGGATACTGTTATTATACATTATACCCTTGATGGCTCCGAACCAAATCAACAATCGCCGTCTTATAATCAACCTATATATATTAATAATAATACTTTGATAAGAGCTATTGGTTACCGAAATAATTTTGAAAGTAGTGAAGTAACTACAGGAAATTATATTTTTTCCGGTTCAAATGTTAAAGCTGTAATTAAATGCGACAGTGTTTGGGTAGATTCCGATTTTAATGGATACGAAGAAAAGACTGTTGACGGGAGTGAAAGCAGTATTACCAATGATACCTTCCACTACTATGGTTTGGTTAGTAAATGGAGATTCTGTAGCAAATGGTACCAAAGCCAAATACTAAAATTAAAGACCGGGACAAATGAGATAGTTTTAATTGCTGTCGGATATAAAGGAGAGAAGTCAAGAGACACCGTGAATGTAAATGTATACTCCGCAAAATTAAAAACAGCCGGCAGCATTTACTCCGCACCTGCAGAATTAAATAATAATTTTTTTGTAACCTCTACAGATGATAAAGTTTATCAGTTCGATTCAAGCAGCACAGTTAATTGGAATATTTTAACTGGCGGAAGTATTCAATCTACAACCTGCATTAGCAATCAAAATAATATTTATGTTGGATCTACTGATACCAGGTTATATTCTTTCGATCAAAACGGTGTTCCTAAATGGGATAAGGCTATGGGTGGAATTATTACTTCTTCTCCTTCAGCAGGAAAAGACGGAGTAGTATATGTCGGTATAAGCACAGGAAGATTATATGCATTAGATGATTTAGGCAGCATCAAATGGAACGTACAAACAGGCGGAGCAATTGTTTCTTCACCATCAGTTTCATTGAACGAAGACGTTTATGTCGGAAGCTGTGATAAAAAATTATATTCGGTTGATAAAGACGGAAATGTAAATTGGACTTTTACAACCGGCGACTCAATATATTCTTCACCGGCTATCGGAAATGATTCAAGTATAGTATTTGGTTCGAACGATGGATATTTATATAAATTATCTTCGCAAGGAAACAAACTTTGGTCCTATTATGCTGGCGGAAAAATCAAATCATCATCTATTATTCTTAATAACGGAGTAATAATTCTTGGTGATTCTAATGATGAAATAGTAAGCCTTGATAAAGATGGTAATGTAATGTGGAAATACAAAACCAGTGCGCCTGTATATGGAACAGCAGCAATATCTAAAGGAGGACAAATACTTATTGGTGATGATGATGGAATGCTTTATAGTTTAAACCCACTTGGCAACTTGAATTGGAATTTCCAAACTTACTCTCCAATTGAAGCGCCAATTTTAATTACAGACAATGGACTGGCTATGTTCGGCAATTTAAATGGTGAAGTTTATACTTTGAAATTAAATAATGAAGGATTAAATAAATCAGTTCAATCAATTAATGAATGGCCGACCTTTAAAGGGAATAACAAAAGAACAGGAAATAAAAATGAAGTATTAACCGGAATAAGTAATGAGAATTCAAATAAGATAACTGAATATAAACTTGCACAAAATTACCCCAACCCCTTTAATCCATCAACAACAATAAAATATCAAATTCCAAAAGAATCTTTTGTTACAGTTAAAGTATATGACGTTATTGGGCGTGAAGCTGCAACATTAGTTAATAAGCAGCAAGGTGCAGGCTTTTATAACTTAAACTTTAATGCTTCAAACTTATCAAGCGGAATTTATTTTTATAGAATAACTGCTGGGGATTACACTTCTGTTAAGAAGATGTTATTGCTAAAATGAAATGAGGAGAAAATAGCCTTGAGGATTCATAAAAATCCTCAAGGCTTTTAAGGATTATTTTAGATAGGATCATTTTTCTTGTACTTACATAATTTCCTGCTTTAATCTGATAGAAATATACTCCGCTTTCTATCTCTGTAGCATTAAATTGAATATTATACTTTCCGGCAGATTCAAATTTATTAACCAATACTTTTATTTCCTGCCCAAGTATGTTAAATACTTTCAAAGTAACCATACTTGATCTCGGTAATTCATAACTTATCATAGTAGAAGGATTAAAGGGATTAGGATAATTCTGTGATAAAGAAAATTTCTTAGGAACATTTGAATTTGTTTGTTCTACTCCTGTCATAGTTAAATTCATATTTACATTAGTGTCACCTGGATGTACAACCAGACTATCACTTACATAACCCATAGGCAAAAATCCAGCAGTAATGGTATAATTATTAATTTTATCACTTACTTTAAATTCAAAGTAACCTTCATTACTAGTGTATGTTCTTATAAATCCGGTATCTTTAGTCGAAGCTATCATTTCCAGCATGCCGGGATTATTTCCATCTAAACTTACTCTTCCACTTATTACCGAATTGGCTTTCAATAAATACATGTCTTGAGTTAAATTATCTCCAACTTTTATAGAAGGGAGATAAAAATTGAATTGCATGAATGAGGAATCAGCCCATAATCCAACATTTAAATCAGATTGAGGTAAAACATTAGACGATAATCCTAAATAGTATTTCCCCTGAAAATCAGTACTAACATCAGTTTCTAAACTATTATCATAATTACTAACATAAACATAAGCATTAACAACCGGATCGTTATTACCATCTTTAACAACACCGCTAATTGAAGCCGCAGCAGCAGTAATTGTAAAATCATTATTTGCATATTGCTTTGAAGAGCTTGAATCAAGTGTTATACGATAATTTTGAGGATCTACCGTTGATGCTTTAAAAATAAATGCATTACTTATACTCAACTTCCAAGGGTTTCCAGTTGTATCTCCATCCGTACTAATTGTAAAATCCCCGTTAGCATCAGTTAAACCATCCCAGAATGAATTTCCATCAGCATTAGATTCAAGCTGCATTACAATATTTTCTTTGCTATAACTTTGAGGTACGGTAACATTTCCAGAGACTGTAAAAGTAACATTATTAAGAGGGGTTACAGTTCCGGAGACAGCTTCAACAGAATCATTGTTTATAAATGTAAGTATATAATTTCCAGGTGCGAGGCCTACTTTTTGCTGGAATGTAACATTGCCATTAGCTGTTCCATCAATATCAGGCGGGCCGTTTTGCCCATGGGAATCACCGTCAATTTGATAGAAATATGCCCACTGAACATCGGCAGCGTCAAGAACTTTATTGTTGTTAGCATCAATCCAGAAATCAAGCAAAGTTGTATCTCCCGGGTTTGGGACATCGTAACTCCAGCTAACTTCATCTCCGGAAGCCATAGTAAAGTTAGATGAACTTCCGTTAACTTTAAGATTTGTTACCTGGGCAAAAGCAGTTAAGCTAAAGATTGAAAAGGATATTAGTAAAAGTAAATATAGTTTTTTCATTAATCTCCTTTAAGATTAGATTGTTGTAAAAAAGTATTTTAACAAAAGTTTTAACCAAAATGAATGCCACAAATAATGTAATGTCCAAATTAGTTTACTATCAATTTTTAATAAAAGTGGATAATTTAAAGAGGAGGTTTTTAGTGCTGTGGATAATATTAGCAAACTTACCTATAATAGACATCAGGAAGGATGTTTTAATTTCAAAAATATTTTCGTCTTCTTTACCTTATTGTTTGTTTCTCACAAATAGTTTTTTGTAATATAATTTTCACTTATCATATCCACGATTGCAAAACTTCTCTTCTTGGAGAAGGGATTACAACTTTCTGAACCAATAGACCTTTCTTTGAAATTGCGGAGGCACCTGTTTCAACAGCAGTTTCAACAGATGCAACATCTCCCGTAAGCATTACATATCCTTTCCCGCCAATTGCCATTGCAAGATATACAGTAATTAATTCAACGGACGCAGATTTAACAGCAGCATCAGCAGCCTCAATAATTGATGCAACTGAAAAAGATTCAATCACTCCAAGAGCCTGCAAATCCACAATAGGATTTATTCCACTTATTGCCGGAAAAATGGATGGATGTACATTTGGGATTATAAAATTGTCAACTAATTCATCCGCACTTATTTCAATACCGGTTTCTATGCTGGCACTAACTGCATCAACATCGCCTCCAATTAATATCATATATTTACCGGGACAGATTGTTCGGTTAACAATAATTTCTACATCTGCTCGTTTCAACATTGCATCAGATACTTCTATTCCTTTTGCTATACTTGAAAGTTCTATTAATCCAATTGCTGCTTTCATTTATAAATCCTTATTTAATGTTTTGCAGATATTAATATTCCTTTGTCCGATATTGATTTTACATACCCATCGATGCTTGCATGAACCGGAACACTCAAATCATTTTCATCAGTTGACGCAATCATTTCACCGTTGGTTACTTTTGAACCAATGTTTACAATAGGTTTTGCGGCTTTTCCAAAATTATATTTTAATGGGATAAATAATTCCTCAACTTTTTTATTGAAATGTTTAAATTTCGCTTTCCTGTCATAAGATTTAATTCCCAATCTTTGATACAAAATTGAAATTGGAATTTCTCTACCTTCCCTAGCAGGATGAACACCTCTGAAGACTTCTTCCATTTGTTCTTTTGTAAATCCCTTTTTCTCTTCACGCAATTTTAATTTAGTATCAGCACAAATATTTTTAGGGTCAAGCTTCTCCGGACATGCAAACAAAGAGCATACATTGCATTCACAGCAGCTTGCAGCCCAAAGATTTAATCTATCTTTTGCTTCTCCAGTCATTTGGAGAGAACGCATAACAAGATGCGGCTGAATTGGATAGCCAAGAATATAACGCGGACACAATTGTGTGCAAAAAGAACATTGATCGCAAGTGCTGTGGCCGGTTTTGTTATATACCTTCTGAGGAGATGATTTTCTAACCACAAGTGTGTGGGCAGATGGAAGGACTATTAAGCCGCCAATTGTTTTAGTAACAGGTTGGGAAAAATCAGTTTCAACTCCTCCCATCATAACTCCACCTGTAAGTACAACCGGATCATCAGTTGTAAATCCGCCTGCAAAATGAATACAATCTTTAATGCTTGTTCCGATTGGTATCGAAGTAGTGACGGGATTTTTAACTGCGCCTGTTATTGTTATGAATTTTTCTATTACTGGTTTATCTTCAACAGCATTTGAAATATTTATTAAGGTTTCAACATTATTAACAAGACACCCAACCATTAGAGGAATTCCATTAGGAGGAATTCTTCTTCCTGTTATTTCATAAATAAGGATATATTCATCACCAGCGGGATAAACATTTTTTGTAATAAATATTTCAAAGCCCAACTTTTTTGCGAGTGGTTTTATAATTTCTGCTGCATCAAAATTCTTCTTCTTTATTGCAATAGTTACTTTTTTTGCATTAGTTATCTCACGGACTATTTCAAGTCCGTGCAGCATTTTCTCAGTTTCCTGTAACATAACTTCGCGGTCTTTATAAAGTAGCGGCTCACATTCAACACCATTGGCGATTATATGATCTACTTGGGTTTCAAACTTTTTGTGTGCGGGGAATCCTCCACCTCCTGCACCAAGAACTCCGGCTTCGCGAATTTTAAAAAGTATTTCAGCTTTTGTCATCATTAATTATGACTTAAAATTTTTTTGATAGTTAATTAATAATTATTTTCTACATTTTTTATTTCATTAAAAAACAACTTAGATGATATTGAATTTCTTTTTTGTTATAAAATTCTTTCAATTTAAATCCATCTTATCTATAATATCTGAAATCTGAGCGGGGGATGGCAGATATTTTTTTAATTCCTTAGGAAGCTTTGTTGTAATTTTATAAGATGAAACTCCAATGGGCTGCGTTGTATCTTTAAGAGCATATTCAACAATTAGGCGATCTTTTTCTTTACAAAGTATTAATCCTATTGAAGGGTTTTCTTCTTCAAGTTTTATTTTATCATTAAGTACTGAGAGATAAAACTGCATTTTTCCTGCAAACTCTGGTTTGAATTCACTAATCTTAAGATCAACTGCAAATAGGCATCGTAACTTACGATGAAATAAAAGGAGGTCGATAAAATATTCTTTATTCCCAACTTGCATTCTAAATTGATTGCCAATAAAAGCAAAGTTGCCGCCCATTTCAGTTAAAAAGTTACGAATGTTATTTATAAGTGCAATTTCTAATTGATGTTCGCTATGCTCTTCCCCAAGTTCTAAAAAATCAAAAGTATATTCGTCTTTAACAGCCAGCTTAGCTTGATGTTTATATTCAACCGGCAAAGTTTTTTCAAAATTGGTTTGATTCAAAAGATATTTTTGATAAGATTTATTTTCAACCTGATGAATCAATACATTTTTAGACCAGCCAAATTTTTTAGTCATTTTAATATAAAATGCTCTTTCTAAATTATCTTTACATCTACTTAAAACAACCAAATGTTTCGCCCAACTAATTTCTCCAACCAGTGGTTGGAGTTTTGAATCATTATAATAAATGCTAAAAAATTGCCGCATATACCAAAGATTCTGAACCGAGAAACCTTTAATCCCAGGGAATTCTTTTTGTAAGTCAGAAGATAAATTTTTAACTATTGATTTTCCCCAACCTAAGGTTTCTTGTTTATCGACAATTAGCTTTCCAATATCCCAATAGAGTAATATAAGCTGCTTGTTTACTATTTTAAGAGCATCATATTGAGCTTGTCTAATTCGCTCTTTAATCTCTATAAAAAAATTTTTGTATTCTATATTAACAATTTTACCCATTTCAACCTCATAAATGAGTTTTCAATTCTGCAACTAAAGGCTGCAGAAACTAGAGAAATAGTTTTCCGTTTATTTTTTGTTATCACAAAAAGATTAGTATCAATAAAATAAACTTAATGAAAAATATCTTTGATAATGAACAACTTCAATACTCCGAACATTTTTCTTTTGTTCTTTTTATAAATTGAATCTTTAACTGAAATATTGCATCAAAATACGCATATCAATTAAAAGTTAGTCCATTTTTTTTTGCAGTCTGTCTTTTATCTCTTGAATATGGAATTCGTTATTTTTATTGTTACAACACATTTTTACAATTACCAACATATAAATTCAAATATCACTTTAAATTGAAATTTTTATTTATGCAAATTACAACAAAGATATTCTTTGCTTTACTATTTATTGCATTCGTAAGCAACGGAATCTGCCAGGAAAAAGTTGGATCAACTGCCCCTAATTTTGAAGGCAAGACACTTAATTCAAAAGAATTAAAATTATCCGATTATTCCGGTAAGGTAGTACTAATAGATTTTTGGGCAAGCTGGTGCCCTCCATGCCGCGAAGAAATGCCGCAACTTATTAAATTTTACAGAGCACACAAAGATTCCAACTTTCAATTAATTGCTGTTAATATTGATGATAAAAAAGACAATGCAACGCATTTTCTTGATAAGCTTTTTCCCGAACCGTCTTTTCCAATAGTTTTAGATAACGAACAGAAAATCCCTTCACTATTTAATATTCAATCGATGCCTACTACAATATTCATTGATAAAAAAGGTAAAATACGTTTTTGGCATAATGGTTACAAAGATTCATACGTAAACGATTTTAATTCAGAATTAACTCAATTATTGAAAGAGAATTAAATTTGATAACAAAAATCCGAATGTTGTTATTTCTTGTTGTCGCTTCAATACTCCTTTACGGGTGCGCTACAGTAAAGCCCTGGGAAAAGGAAGGCCTCTCAGATCCAATTATGATCATTGATGAGAATCCAATTAATGCCGGGATTAAAGAACATTTTATTGATTACAGAGAAGGTGTAGAGGGCGCAACCGGCGCAGAAAGCGGCGGTTGCGGGTGTGGATAAAAAAATCATATTAATTCTTCCGTTCTTTTTTGGTTTATATTCAATAAGCTTTGCACAACTTTTGCCTGCCAATGAAACGCAGGTAAGCTTTAGCGGTTATTTTGATAACTTTAATGTTCAAGTTTATTATCCAAGCATTTCTATAACAAAACGTATTACTGGTTCAACAAGTTATAATATACGGTACCTGGTAGATATGATAACCGCGGCTTCTATAAGAAACGGCCTCCCAAGCAGGTACAAAACAACAACACCTGCTACTAATACTACTTTTAATAAGTCAACTGTGGATGCCGTAACTGCGGCTTCCGGAAGAACTACAAGCGGTGGAGGTGGCAGCGGAGAAGGAAATATAATATCACTCCCAACTTTTGATGAAGTCCGCCACGAATTCAATCTTGGTTTTACTCAATTGATTGGCAATGGAATATTAACCGCTGATGGCATTTATAGTACTGAAAGTGATTACACATCTTCAACATTAATTGGAAACTTCACACAATATTTTGCCGAGAATAATACTTCCGTGCAGCTTGGAATTGTGAGAAGCTGGGACAAAGTTTTTCCTAAAACAGTAATCTGGAAGAAATCCAAAAACGTTACAACAATAAATGCAAACTTTTCTCAAGTTGTAAGTAAAAAATTAATCCTTCAATTGCTTTCTACTTATACTAATAATAACGGACTGTTGTCGGATAATTATCAATTAGTTCCACTTGTAATTAATGGTACAGACAGCTTATTCCAGCCTATTCATCCTGATTTGCGAATAAGACGTGCTGCTGCAATTTCCCTTAAATATAGGCTAGGTTCAGAATCGTCATTGCAATTAGGTTACAGGTATTATTGGGATACCTGGAATTTATATGCAAACACTTATTCTGCAAATTATGAAAGATATTTATCCAAGCATGTTATACTCGGTGTTGGATGGAGAAGTAATTTTCAAACTCAGGCATTTTTCTTCAAACCTCAATATTTAGCCCCGGAACAATACATGACTTCGGATATTAAACTTGATGGAGGATATACTAATGAACTTCAATTGAATTTAATTTTAACCGGCGGCGATAGGCAAGAATATCTGCCATTCTTGAAAGATGATCGTGTACAGTATATTATAAATCTGAATTTTTATGCACGGCATACTAACTCGCCATACTGGTACAATAATAAAAGTAATTTATTTGCAACAAATTTTAATATTGGAATTAGATATCGTTACTAATAAATAACGATAATAAAAAGTTTTAAAAATAATTTTAAAAGGAACAGTCAAATGAAAAGAAGGGATTTTCTTAAATACAGTTCTTTAGTATTACCTGCAACGGCTGCAATGGGAATGATTAATCCATTCACAAGTAAAGTTTTTGCTGCTGTAAATAAGAACGAATCATTTTCATTATCCGTTATTACTGATCAGCCGTCAAAAACAATTCATACTATTGAGCAAGCAATAAAAAATTCTAAATACGGAAATAACTCGTTACAGTTTAGTGAATATAAACTGCAGGGAAGGTATGTCGGCGATATTGCTTATGTGAAGTCCCAAACTTTAATTGATTATCATAAAAACAAAGATGAGTTTGCTTTGCTCCTTAATGAAAGTGCAAATTCTCTCTCTCTTCCCAGAACGCTCGATAATCCTGTAATGCTTCGTTTCTCATCAGAACAAAATTCGCTTCAGCCAGGTGGAGTAAATATTTTTAGAGGGAATACTCTAATAAAGCAATTATCTTTAAATAAAGATATTGAACATTACAGAGTTGACGGATTAAAGGGCCACGTCGATATCAAAATAAAAAATAAATCAGTAAGCATTACTTCGGCCTCATGCAAACACAAAACTTGTATGAATATGAACCCAATCTCAAAACCAGGCGAAAACTTGATCTGTATTCCCAATCAAATTAATATTGCGGTTGCCGGTAAAAGTTTATTTGGAGTTGACAGTATTACTTTTTAACATGGTAAAATTATTCTCTAGTCATTTCGATCCCTATCTTGCCTATCTGAAGACAGGTTTATCGGGAGAAGCAATCTCCTGCATTTGGAATAAGTTATCTTTTTATACTCTAATACTCATTGTTTTATTTTTTACTTCTCTTGTTTCAGCCCAAACCGACACTACAATGTATAAAGTTTCGGTAACGAAATATTTAATGGGTACTACAGTTGAAACCACAGCAAGAAGCAGTGATGTAAATCTTTGTAAAAAAGCTTTGCTAGCTTCATACGAAGAAATGCAGCGAGTTGAAAATTTGTTAAGCTGCGAAAAAGACAGCAGCGAAATATCCGCAATTAACCGAGCCGCCGGAATTCATCCTGTAAAAGTTAGTAATGAAACAATAGAAATGTTAAAGCGGGCAAAAGCTTACTGCAAAAAATATAATGGTATTTTTGATGTTACTATCGGTCCTCTATCAGATTTATGGGGATTCAGCGAGGATAAGGAGATTGTTTTACCGCCGGATACAACCATTAAAAGACTTGATAAGCTTGTTAATTATAAAAATATGATGGTTGATGAAAAAGACACAACGGCTTTCCTCAAGAAAAAAGGAATGTCAATTGATTTAGGAGGCATTGCAAAAGGATACGCAATTGACAGAGGTTCTGCTGTTTTAAAAGAAATGGGGATTAAAAATTTTATTCTTAACGCAGGCGGAGATATTTACGTATCAGGGACAAAAGATGATAGTACTTTATGGAAGCTAGGAATAAAACATCCACGCAACACAAATGATCTTGTTGCTATTTTTAATTTAAAAGATTATGCGGTTGCTACCAGCGGCGACTATGAAAGATTTAAAATAATAAATGGAATTCGTTATCACCATATACTCGACCCCCGGACAGGTTACTCAGGAAGACTATCAGAGAGTTCTACGATTCTCGCCCCCACAGCAGAAGAAGCAGATGCCACAGCAACTTATGTTTTTCTTATAGGTTGGGAAAAAACTTTAAAGGATAAAAATATAAACTATCCTTTCCTCATTGTTGCTTCAGACGGAAGTGTTCATTATAACCAGGCTTTTGCAAACAACTATAATTTAGAAATAATTAAAAAAGCAGATAATCATTTCTAATTTTCATATCAACTTATTAATAATAATTCTGTTTGATTATTTAATTTGAATCAGTTTCATTTATAATAATAAAAGTAAAATTATATTACCTAATATATTTCTGCATTTAACTAAAAATATATTTAGATTAGCCTCTATAATTGATTAGCATTAAATAATATTTTATAACTTTATTATGATACCCCGGGGACGAATCAAAATAGAAAATTATTTTTTAATCAAGTCTTTATATCAAGATATAGCCTACAAAAAATTAAAATGAAATCATCTGAATATACCGGGCAAATATTTGCTATCCGCCTTTCGCTGGCAGTAGGCTTCCTTATGCTTATTATTAAATGGTACGCATTCAGCATTACGGGATCATCTGCAATTCTTTCAGATGCTGCGGAATCTGTTGTTCATATTATTGGTGTTGGCTTTGCAGTATTCAGTATGTGGCTTAGCTTTCAGCCTGCTGACTCAAGTCATCCTTACGGACATGGAAAAATAAATTATTTTTCAGCGGGTGCTGAGGGCGGATTAATTGTATTGGCTGCTTTTTATATTATTTATATTTCAATAAAACGGCTAATCTTTGGTATAGAACTCACCAACCTCGATCAAGGTACCTATTTCACTTTAGGAGCATCTATCATCAATCTTGTTTTGGGAGGTTATTTAGTTTGGAAAGGGAAAAAATCTAAATCATTAATACTCATTGCAAATGGTAAACACGTGCTAACAGATTCATGGACCAGCTTTGGTGTTGTTGCCGGATTAGGCTTGACTATGTTAACCGGCTGGCTGCCATTTGATCCTATTGTAGCTATTCTGACTGCAATAAATATACTTTGGGCTGGAGGTAAACTTATTCGACAATCAGCCGGGGGATTGATGGATGAAGGGAATACAGAATTAAGAGATTCGATAGTCAAAATACTTGATTCTGAAACTTCAAAAAAAGGTTTACAATATCATAAACTTAGATACCGTGAAAGCGGAAATTTAATCTGGATTGAATTCCATCTTCTTTTTCCTAAATCAACCCTGCTTGAGGACGCGCATATGGCAGCTACCGAAATAGAAGAGCTTATTAAAAATAATTTGTCTTCATCCGTGAATGTAATAACACATTTAGAACCACTGGAAAAACATAATGAACATCATGCAGAGGATTAATTTTATAAAGTAATTATATTAACAAATGTTTCTGATTAAAATATTTCTATTTGAGTAATCCTTAAATCATTTTCAGCTATTGGAAAAATGGAAATAAAGACTATTTTTGTATGAAAGAATTTTAACAGGAGTAATTAATGAGTTTTAGTGTTAAAAAATTTCAAGGAACTTCTACAATCACAATAGAGGACGAAAAATTAATCGGCATTGAGAATGAAACAATCCATAAATTAGTTTCAGATTCGATTGAAAACGGAAGCAAACATATAACAATTGATTTATCTAAAGTAGAATATATATCCAGCTGGGGTGTAGGTCTACTCGTGCACGCTTATACAACCTGCCACAATAAAAATGTTAAGTTTAATATTGAAGGAATCAAGCCGCAGGTAATGAATGTTTTAAATCAATTAAAATTAACAGAGATTTTTGATATCGTTTAATTGCTAATTTCAATAAAAGATATTTGGTTGTAATTAATAATTAAAATTTATTTTGTTCTAGAAAAACCTTCCGATTTAAAAAGTTTGCTACAGAATTAGGTTTATTAGGCTTTTAAATAAAGTAGTTCTAAAATTCTGTTTTGAATAGTTACTTTACTTACTTACTTGCTTGTAATAAATTTTTCGTAAATAATTTTCAAATTCCAGTTCTGGTTATAACAGAGCCATTTAATAAGAAAATATATTCTATCATGTTGTTAACTGCTTAAATGATTAAGTAAAAATTTTTAAGGTATTGTCATGATTGAAGCGCTTGGAATAATTTTAGGTTTTGCCGGTACTTTGTTCACCGGGTATATGGGTTACCGGAAATATCTGGACGAAAAGCAATTCACTTACTTCAGGGAAAATATTAAGAACCTCTTTGTAAAAAATAAAGATGAACTGCTCGCTGCAATCGCTGTTCTCGGAGTTTACAAAAACAGGAAGGAATATAAAAAAAGTACCATCGATATATTAAGCAATCTTCTTTATACGGAGCTTGATTATGATATTTCAAGTGCAATTGTCAGCGTACTCACTCAAGCAAGTATATTAGATGAATTTACATATATTGTTGATAAGCTTATTGAAATTAACAGAAACTTTTTTATACAATCTTACCCAATTCAGTCCCGTCAAAATGATTTGAAAACAGAATACAAAGAATTATCCTTCGCATATTCAGAACTGCTTGAAGGAAAAAATGATTCGGGCAAATTACTTACAAATACTGAAGAAACCTTAAAAGCAAGATGGATTAAAATTAAAAGCATGAATGATTATGAGATTAAATGGCATAAGCTGGCTACAACCGATGTTCTTGCTATGATTCTAAATAAAGCTGACAAGCTTAATTTTTCAAAAGATTTAAAGCTTAATCTTTTTCAAAACGATTTTAATTACGGCCAATTTTCAGGATTGCATCTTAATAACTGCAGCATTCTTCATTCTGCAATATCAACAAGCTTGCTTTTTCATACTACATTTGAAAATATATTAGTTAATGATTCAACATTTTCCCGTTCATCTATTGAAGGGTGTAAATTTTCCGGCGGAGAAATAACTTCTACCTCATTTGCAAACGCTGCATTTGAAAATGTTTTATTTGAAAATACCATATTCAAAGATACGTTTTTCTTTGGTGCTGATTTAACAGATTGTACTTTCAAAAATACAAAAGGGCTTTCCAGGCTGCATTTTTATAATTGCAAGATATCTAATAACACTAAATTTATTCCCCCTCTTGAAGAAGATAAGGTTATGTCATATGAGGCCGTAGTGGAATTTGTCAATAATTCTAGAGTTAATAATTTTCGTAAATCTGAATTATTGGGAGATCTAGAAAAGCTGAAAAATCAATAAGTTGAAGAAAACCTTTCTGAATCATTTAACTTTTCTGATTTAAGGCTTTGTATATATAAACTTCTTAAGCAAGTAATTTTAATTCTAATAGGTGAATTAATAATTAAACCAAAACCAGCTATTATCCATCACAAAATAAAACCTTCCATCAAAAAATATATAATATTGGTTAGACTTAATTAAAACTTTCTTTTAATTTTATTTAGCTTAGTTCAATTTATTTAATTCCCATCAATAAAAATTAGTTATAAACATGAAAAAAATAATAGTACCTCTTTTTGCTTTTGCACTTTTTGTTTCTTCCATTAGTCTTTCGGCGCAAGATAAATCCGATCAAACAAAAACTGATTCACTTAAAAATATTCCACTAAGTGGGTTAACATTTAGAAGTATCGGTCCAGCAATAACCGGGGGAAGAGTTGTTGCCCTTGCTGTTAATCCATTTGATCATAGTGAATATTTTGTCGGCTCCGGCCATGGTTCTTTATGGAAAACCACAAACAGCGGAACAACGTTTTCACCTTCATTTGATAATCAGAATTCTTATGCAATCGGATCTATAGCAATCGACCCCACTAATCCAAATGTTGTTTGGGTTGGAACCGGGGAAAATAATAATCAGAACAATGTTATTTACGGTGATGGAGTTTATAAGAGTGAAGATGGAGGCAGCACCTGGAAAAATATGGGACTAAAAGAATCCAGGCAAGTTGGAGGAATTGTTATTGATCCTAAAAACTCAAACGTAGTTTATGTTGCGGCTTATGGGCCATCAAGAATAGCAGGGGGCGATAGAGGAATATTCAAATCAACAGACGGCGGTAAAACCTGGAAGAACGTTTTATTCATCAGTAAATACACAGGCTGTTTTGAAATTCACATGGATCCCCGGTACAATAATATTTTATATGCAGTCGCTCATCAACGAATGAGAAATTTATATACAGGTGTTTACGGTGGTCAGGAAAGTGGAATTTACCGCAGCACGGACAGCGGGGAAACCTGGGATAAAATGAAAAAAGGATTGCCTGATGCTGATCTCGGTAGAATAGGACTGGCTATCTCGCCTGTTAACCCTGATGTCCTTTATGCAATTGTTGAAGCAGCAAAAGACGGAGGTGTTTATAAGAGTACCGACCGCGGAGTTAGTTGGGCAAAGCAAAGCAGCTATGTTTCATCTTATCCTTTTTACTTTCAAAAATTATTCTGTGATACAAAGGATGTCAATCGTGTTTACAGTATGGATGTTTTTATGAAAGTTACAATAGACGGCGGAAAAAAATGGGAGAATCTTGGGGAAGATAAAAAGCATGTTGATAATCATTATTTATGGATTGACCCGGATGACAATAATCATTTAATAGACGGCTGTGACGGCGGTGTTTATGAAACTTATGATCAAGGAAAGAGCTGGAATTTTAAATCAAATATCCCCATTGCGGAAATTTATAAAGTAACTACTGATAATGATTCTCCTTTTTATAATGTTTACGCTGGAAGCCAGGACAACAATAGTTTTGGGGGACCCTCTCGTACTATTAGTTCAGCAGGCATTACAAACCAGGATTGGTTTTTCACAACCTCAGGTGATGGATTTCAATCACAGGTTGATTGGAAAAATCCCGATATTGTTTATGCTGAATCACAATATGGAGGTTTAGTTAGATACGATAAAAAGAGTGGTGAGCAATTATATATTAAACCATACGACTATGCGGATACTGCATATAGATTCGATTGGGATGCTGCTCTCCTTATATCAAAATACGATAATAAAAGATTATACTTTGGCGCTAATAAATTATTTAGAACAGATGACATGGGCAGTACCTGGAAAGTAATCAGTCCGGATTTAACTAGAGGTGTTCCGAAAGAAATGCAGGATTTGATGGATAGAAGCTGGAGTATTGATGATCTTGCAAAGAAAGGCTCAATGGCTCAATTATCGTCAATTGCTGAATCTCCACTTGATGAAAATTTTTTGTTCACCGGTTCTGTCGACGGATTAATTCATTATACTACAGATGGAGGTAAGAGTTGGAATAAATCCTCAACTCCTGGTTTACCCGAGTATGCAACTATATCAGAAATTGCTGCTTCACATTTTGATAAAAACATTGCATATGCAGCTTGTAATAATTTTGTCGCGGGGGATTTCAAGCCTTATGTGTATAAAACTACAGATGGAGGTAAATCCTGGTTTTTGTTTAACGGCAACCTTCCCGATTATGGTTCAACTTTTACTATTGCAGAAGACGATAAAGATCAAGATTTACTTTTCATTGGAACTCAATTCGGCGTTTACTTTACCGTAGATGGCGGAAAGGAATGGATAAAATTCAAGAACGGAATTCCAACAGAAATGGTTACAAACATTACTATCCAAAGAAGAGAAAATGATCTGGTGGTTTCCACATTCGGAAGAGGCATTTATATCCTTGATGATTATTCCCCACTACGTTATATGTCTAAAGAAACTTTAAATAAAGATGAATATATTTTCCCAATAAAAGATGCTCTAATGTATGTTGAATCAACTCCTTTTGGATTTAAGGGAGTTTCATTTCAAGGAGCAAGTTTTTATAGTGCACCTAATCCGGAAGTTGGAGCTGTATTCACTTATTACTTAAAGGACGATATTAAATCATTAAAAGAAAAAAGGAGAGATGAGGAAAAGGAAGAACAGAAAAAGAAAGAGGAGATTAAATATCCATCATATCAAACTCAATTGAATGAACAAGAAGAACCTAAAGGTTATCTTCTATTTACAGTTAGCGATCATGGACGGCAACGTAATTAGAAAAATAAAAGCCGATCCTAAAAAAGGTGTTAATAGAATTGTTTGGGATTTTAGGTATAATCCTTTTACAGCGGTTTCATTAAAGCCTCAGGATAATTCAATTCCCTGGAACCAACCGGAACTTGGTTACATGGTAGTACCTGGAAAGTATAAAGTATCTCTTTCAAAATTCCAGGATGATAAATTTACAGAGCTTGTTTCGCCTCAGGAATTTGTCTGTAAATCATTAAACAATACCAGTCTTCCTGTAAATGATAGACAGGCATTAGACAAGTTCAACAAGAAAGTTGCAAACCTTACGCGTGCAGTTTCCGGTGCTGATGAGTTTAGAAAATCGTTAGATGAAAAAATTAAGTATCTCGAAAAAGCTGTAATTGACGGAGCAGGAGTTCCGGATGAATCATACAACACTGCCCTTAAAATTAAAAAGGAACTTGATGACTTTAACAGAAAACTTAACGGTGATCCTTTGAAGGCACAGTATGAAGGGTTTTCTCCAACATCAGTAAAGCAGCGTGTTGATATGATAACTTCTTCTTTGTGGTATACAACATCTGCCCCAACTACTACTTATATTGATAATTATAATGCGGCAGCAAATCAATTTGAAGGGTTGCTAACTACATTAAAATCAATTAATGAAGAAGTAAAAAATCTAGAATCAAAACTTGAAAAATACGGCGCACCATATACTCCTGGAAGATTCCCGGAATGGAAAAAGGAAGTTAATTAAGAAATAAATAATTATGGCCTTGAGGATTTTTATTAATCCTCAAGGCTAATTTTTTTAGTTATTGGTTTTTCTCTTTCTAATTTTTCTAATAGTGTCCCAAGTTTCTTCATTTGTTTTTTCCAGCCCATCCCGAAAACAAAGCTGATTAAAACTAGTTTGAATCCTTGAAAGCCTGAATGTTCCATGAATAAATTTGTTCCTCCGCAGATAGGGGTTAAAGTAAAACTTAATATTGTATCAAGTTCCGTGAAAATACCTTTAGCAGCTTTATCCGCAGTTTCCGAATGGATGCCAGCACATGACAATGTTTTTTCTCCGGTTGCACTTCCCTTATAAGTATATACAAGTTTTTGTAATGGAGCAATCTCAATTATTTTACAATGAGTAATTCCATCCCATCCTTTCTGTGGAACCATCCGAAATGTAAACTCAAAATTAATTTCGGGCCTGAAGTCGTTTTTCATAAACCATTGTCCAAGCAGATTAGAATCAGTAAGAGCAAGCCATACTTGTTCCCGGTCAAAAGAAAAATTTTGCTTCATTCGAATTGTTCGTTTCATTTTATCTTAATATGATGTTTTATTCTTGAAAAATGATTATTCACAATTCATCATCCATTTTATTCCAAACTTGTCTGTTAAGTTTCCATGCCATGCACCCCAAAATTGTTTTTCAAAAGGTACATGGACTTTGCCATTTTCGGCAAGCTGATCAAAAATACTTTTTCCTTCTCCAGGATTCGAAGCAGTTAAAGACAATGACGTATCAGAACTTCCTCTATTTAGCTGCCGCCCCGGATAAATATCTGATGCTAATATTGTTAGCTCTCCAAATTTAAGTGAAGCATGCATAACTTTGTCATGATACTCTTTGGGTGCTTTCATTGCCGGGTTATCATATCGTCCTTCAATGGTTACTTTCCCATCCAGAATTTTGCTGTAAGTATTTAATGCTTCTTCACAGTTGCCGTCAAATGTTAAGTACGGCATAAGACTTTTAATTGAGCTGCTCATAATAACTCCTTGATATTTTTTTTAGTTAAAAAATTTATAATAAAAATAAAAGATAAGTAGTTTTACAAATTGTACATTTTCGACAGCCGTTCTGCAAGTGCGGGCTGTATTACCTGGACAATTGTAAATTGTTCTTTTAAAAATTCTTTGGGAGAAAAAGTTGTAAGCTGCTTAAATTCCCGGATAAAGTGTGACTGATCAAAATACCCGCATTTATAAGCAATCGCAGTAAGTGAATTATATTTACATGAGTACATTGAAAAAACCGCATTATTAAAGCGGCGTATCTTTAAAAGTTCAGTGGGAGTTAAACCCATAACTTTTTGAAATTTTCTTTCAATGGTTTTATAATTTGTGTTAAAATTATCGGATAAGGTTTTTATATCCATAGAAGGATTTTGTAAAAGTAGTTTTGAACAAGCTTCTACAAAATTATAATCGTCCATATTGTTTCCATAAATTTTCTTTAACAGATAATCTTCTATAATTTCAATTCTTTTTTTAGTTGATAAAGTTTCATATAATTTTTCTTCAAGCTCTTTATATTCATTGCCTAAAAGTAAATCTAGTTCAAAGAAATCATTTGCAAATGAATATACGGGAATTTTTATGACCGGATATACCCCTCCCAATTTAAACCTGACTGAAAAAATATTTTGCTTATTTGTTTGTGAAATCTGCAAAGTCTTTTTTCGTATACCAATAATATGAGAGCCTTTTACGGGGGTCTTAATTCCATTTTTAAATTTGGAATAATTATCCCCGAAGTTAAACATCAATTCAATTGTTCCATCCGGGATTAAAGATTCTTTTTCTCTGAAAGGCGGGCGGTCAGCAAGTGCAGTCCAATAACACTCAACAAAGTTTGAAAGAAGCTTACATGGTTTATATTCTTTGTATTCCATTAAAAATTATTTTGTTGAACTATCTTTTAGCTTAAGAGGAAAAATTTAATTTACTGTATTAAGAACCAGGATTTAGTTTTGCTTCAGGAATAATCGGTTGAAATATTTCAACAGGGTTTCCGGAAGGATCTTCTATTATGCATTGTTTGATACCAATGCCGGTTATTATATCGCTGCGAAAGTTTACATTGGCATTTTGTAATTTTTCAACTTCATTTTCAATATTGGGAACTTCAATTGCAAAACGGTTCCAGCCGCCTGGTTCAGGAAAGCTTCCATCGGACATTGCTTGTCCGCCGCCGGCACCACCTCCTGGTTTGTTCAATACCAGCCGGAGCTCATCTTTGGAAAGCATTGCAAAATACGGTGATGGATGCATTATTTCTTTAAATCCTAATTGCCCACAATAAAATTTTATTGCAGGGTCTACGTCGTTAACAATATATCTTACCTGAACAGCAGCCATTCGATTTGTCTCCTTTTATAAACAAACTTTCTTAATCATGATTTAAATCATTAAAATTAATCTTATTTTTCATTCATCCAACCCGCAGTCTCTCAAAGTTTTATTGTTGAATAATCTTCTATATCTATCTGGAACCAATTGTTTACGAGCATTGATCCATTTATTAACCTTGTCATCACCATAAATAGCCCTAACTTTTTGAGCATTTAAATTATTCATTTGCCCCCAGTGAAATGCATGAGGAATTCCTTCGTTATCTAATTTATTCCATAAGGCATTATAAAAATTTAGTGACCTATGTGAGTAAACAGCCTGGATTTCAATCGTACAAGTAGTTTCAAATTTAGTAAAAGCAAGAAGCGCTTTAGACCCTTTTACAAACCTGAAAGCAACAATACAAGCTACCGGACCAACATCATTAATTACAGATAAAATAACATCAAGAGTTTTTGTTGCAAAGGAAACGGGAATTCCAATTTCCATGCTTGCCGCCTTACCATGAACTGTCGTTGCGAAAAATATTTCTCCCAGAGTTCCTATTTCATTGCTTAACTTGTAAAACTGGTTTATTAATAAACTTACAGTCCCCGGAATCATTGGGGGAATTTCATCGGTTATTGTACCCATAACAGATAGCAAATCATCTCCGGGCCCTAATCCATTGCTGATAACTGGCTTTGTATAATTTGAAGTGTAATTTCGTTTGTACATTTGAGTTACATAGGCACCATCATTAATTTTATATGGATTGAAAACAACTTCAAAATGATATGGCCTTTGACCCGGATGCTTCAAAGGAAAGTTTGCGAAGTCAAGATTGTTTATAACCTGCCGAACTTGATTAATAGGATAAATTTCCCGGTGCATTTCTAAAAGAAAAACCGGCTCGGTTTCAATTACCATAGCATGTACAATTCCAAAACTTCCAAAGCTGACCACTGCAGCATTAAATAAATCATCGTTCCTAATTATTACTGCACCAAGCTTGTTTGCAAAGGATTGAGATAGAACCGGGTAAGATTCTCTTTCCAGAAGAATATGTTTATCGGGACTAACAATTAAATAAAGTCCTACAACAAATTCCTGCATAGAACCAACGTCAATTGCGGCGCCGTGTGTACCGGTTAAAACAGCGCCGGCAAGTGTCTGTCCGTTGCTTGCCCCGGAAGTTTTTAATGAAAGATTTTTAGCTCTAAGATTTGAATTCAATTCCTGGATTGAAATTCCACATTGAACGAAAAATACTTTGTCGCTGTCGCCATGATATTCTTGAGAAACGCTTTGCTGCGATAACGGGAAGAAATAATTTAACGGGCGGGTGTTAATCATTCTCTTTTCAGCGACAGCAATAGGTGATAACGACCATGTTCCACCGTGTGCTCTTATTTCTGTATTATCTTTATCAGCTTCAGAAATAATCCATGATAAAGAATTGGATATCATTTTTAAACGTTCAAAACCATCACCGGCTTTTTCATCTACCTTCCAAACATCATAAAGCATTTCAAGCTGCTGTTCTACGGTTTCGTGCCTATTTTTCCATAAAAAATTTGGACGAGGAATTATATTATCCGGCACATTATTATTTGCAAGCATGACGATTCCTTTTTTTATAATGGTGATTCATTACCTGTTTGCTGCGGCCCGCATTTCCATTCAACATCAACCGGCATCCAGATACCAAGTGTAACAATTGAGATTAATGAATAACCCAGATTAGTTGAGAATTTAACCTCATCAATTGAATTACTTTTACTGCATTCTTGGGCAACAATTTGCTGCGGGTTGTTTAGCAGCCCCCAAAAAAATGAATTAACAGTTTTACTTCCGCTGTCGACTACAGGGTTTGAATTAGGGACTACTACTCTATAACTATAGCAGCCCTGAAAGAAAATTATTATAATTAAAATACAAGCTGCTTCTTTCTTCATAACCATATTCCTGTTTTGTTAGATTTAAAATATTTTATTATTTCTTTATCAAAGTTCAGGGGTACCAAAACTAAAATTTAAATAAGCTATTGATTCTGATCTTATTCCTTTTAAAAGAGAATGACTTGTTCCGAAACGGAGCCAAAATCCATTAGCAATATTTATCATTGCCCCAATACCAAAAGTTAAATTCGGCTTGTATTTATTAGCCGAGATTAATTTTGTTTCAATAAAAAATCGTTCACTTAAATTTCCATAAACAGGCCTGATAATTATAGCACCTTTCCTTTGATAATCCGGAATAAGACTATCAAAACCCAGCCATCCGCTCATACCAAAAACGAATTGCCCGTTTGAGCTAAGGAACGGCAAAGACCCACTAAAGAAAAAACGGTATTGACGAATTCTAAATCCATTTGATAATAAAATTGTGCCTTGTTCTGAAGATTGGTAGAGCATAACTGCCGCGATTTCAAAAACAGATTTATTCCAAAGTGAATCTTTTATGGCTTCGCGCAGGCTATCGATTTTTTGCTGAAGATAATCCTGACTGCTGACTTTTTCAGAAAGACAGATTTTAAATTTATTAGAATTTGTCGAACCATTATCACTGCATTTATTTTCAATTTCAGGATGTTTTGATCCTAAGGAAATAAGAGCTTTTTGAAAACTTGAATCGGAACGGACATCTCCATCATCGTGAAGCATCCACCGGAACCCTATAGCAGTACAAGAACCATCATTTGAATTAATTGTTGAAGCTATTGATATTCTAGTTCTCAATAAAACCCGTAATAATCTTCCGGAAAGATATTTTGATAAATCCGTATAGTTTCCAATTAAAAATGGAGCTAGCTCAATTCCGGCGGAAGTAAGCCCTTGATTGTTTTCTAATTTATAATTTAAAGATAAGGATAGAGCCCGAACAGAGCTTGGATAGAGAAGGGAAGGATTATCATTTGATAGAGTTGCTAATGCTGCGGGAATGGGAACCGGATAATCAGCGTTGCCCTGGCGTATAGCATCTTTTTTTTGAGCATAGCAATTGATTAATGCTATTATAAATATGAAAATAATTTTTATAAATCTATACTTGTTTACATAAGTCATAATCAATACAAGTGGGTTAACTCAAATTTAGTTCATAGTTATTCTTAAAATAGATATTTAAAGATTCTTATTTTTTAACGATAAAGGCGGAGCCCAAGCTTCATTTTTTACACCTGGAGCCGGACGCCCCCAGGTATTTCCTTTCGAGTCCGGCAGGTCTTTTAAAAACCTGACGATCATTCTATGCAGCATATCCATATTAGGGAGTATTCCATGAAATCCCGCAACTTTTGTGACAACTCTGTCTTGTATTTCCCAATAACCGTAATCGTCTGGAGTAACACAAACCAAACTTTCCATTGGTAAAAATTTAGGAATAGCTCCTTCAAAGGGAACAGTTCCATCTCCTGTAAATTTTTTATTTGCTTCATCATTATTACTCCAGCCATTCATTCTGTCATCAGAGTGAAATTCAAATACAGGGGATTCACCAACTAACGAGATTTGTATTTTCACTCTTGTTTCAGAGTCTACACCAACAACCGCAAGCCATTTTGATTTATCAAGTCCGGCATTTTCTAATTTGAAATTATCAAGCTTATCTCTATGTTCTTTTGCTTGATTAAGCAATGCAGTTAGTAATTTTCTTGCATCACCCTTTATATCTTCCGTGGGCAATCCTTTTAATCTTATAAATTCTTCAAGAGATTGATAAATACTTTCCTGCCAAATTCCCGGATCGTAAAAAGAATTTGGTAAATTAGGATCTTCCTGAACTCCGTAAAAAAAACTAGGAATTAAATGATAAAGGCCCGGCATAATTCGCGCAGCTTCTCTTTCACGTGAACTTGGTGGTGAAGTTCCAAGATTAGCCGTCCCGGTAGTTACTTTTATGATTGCTTCAAATGAACCCTGGAAAGGAGAAGCGAGTGTAACAACTTTATGAACCGGCGCAGCATTTCCTTTGTCGCTTAAATATCCGGCTAAAACTAATCCTCCCATTGAATGCCCGATGAGATTTACTTTCGCGTCATCAGCATAGCCCTGGGCGTAATAATGTTTTAGAAGCTTTGTTCTATTAATAACTTCTTCTATAAATTCATCAAGCTGTTTTTGCGCTATTTCAAGCGGCATTCTCCAATCATAAGCAAACGGATAAACGGGGACAGGCTGATCTTCTGAATTTGCTAAATTATACCTTAGCTCTTCAATAATTTCTTTGTAAGCGATTTCAAAAAGTTTACCGGACTTTACTCTAGCAGGCTGAATTGCCTCATACCTTAAATCGTTAGGATGCAAAGCAATTCTATCATAATCTTTTTTTAGAACAGACCAGATAGTTTCAGGATCAACAGGGTATTCATCCTGAAGATATGATGCAGTTATTCCCGGAATAAATATTACCGGATAAGGTAAATTCATAAATCAGCCTCACTAGTTTTTAAAAATTAATTAAAAAACCACAGAACAATTTCTGCTTTGAAAAATTTGTATTTAAGGTCAGGTTTAAAAAAGTAACTATTCCAAAGGATCCTTCGGACGAACTGAAAAAGGTTTTAGCAGTGAATTTATATTCTTTAAAATTTTTACTTACGTTATAATTCAATATCAAAAACTATAGACACCAATTTCCTTCATAGCAATAAAAGGGGAATCGTGATGCAACAATTTGAAAGTGTTGATTGAGAAAATACATTGAGATGATTGTTTTGTCAAGTAAAATTTTTACGAAGCTTAATTCTTGATTTTAGAATCGTTGACCTTGAGGGTCCCCAAAAGACCCTCAAGGTCTAATTCATTCTATGGAAGTCCAAACAAATGCCGCGCACTTAAAAGTATTGGTAATGCCTTCTCTGCAATAGGAAGAATTTTATTTAGAATCCCTCCTTCACCATTTTCTTTTTTTATCTCTTTAATAATATCTTCAAAATTGTCTAAATTATTTTTTACCAATTCTATTATATCTTTTGAAGGTTTCGTTTCCGTTGAGACAGATTTTACTTTGCCCTCAACATCCTTCATATTTTTAAGCTGCTGGGTTAACGAAATTATTAAATCATCTTTTTTATCATCATCAATTGTATTTATGTTTTTTGTTTCGTTATTGATTTCACGGATGTATGATTTTAGCTCATTTATCTTTCCAAGAAATTCACTTTTATCTTCTTCTTTTTTAAAACCGATTGTAATATTTGTATCTCCAACTTTTTTATCTCCGCCAACGATATCACCACCGGCATTGATATTTAAGCTTCCTCCAACATTTCCAATGTTGATGCCTGATTTTTTTTCGTTCATTTTTAATATTCCTAATTAATGTTATAATCTAAACCAAGAAGTTGATATTCATTTGGGGTTAACATAGTATTTATTCCTGAATTATTTAACTCCTCTAATTCAGTTTTATAATCAAGGTTATACCATTTTAATCTATGATTATTATCAAAAATCCAAATCTTATTTTTGTAGTTTTTAAAATTATTTATTCCCAATTCTCTGCCTTCATTATAATTAAAAGTTCGAATTATATTCAAGCTTGGTAATGACAATATTTTTAATTGTAAAAGCGGGCTTTGCCTTGTTGTAATGTATACTAAAATATTTTTTTCATTTAGAAAATCTACTTGGTACGGCATATAATTTCTTTCTGTGCCGGTTTGATCATTCTTAACTGTACTTTTAATTGCTTCAACTTTGTTTGACTTTAAATTATAATTTAAAAGTTTATTTTGACCAACATTATATATAAGAGTTGATCCTTTTTTTGCAAACAATTCTACATCCTGGTTATATAGTTGAACCAGTTTTTTTTCTATACCGGGATCATATAGCTGTAAGAAAGCATTTTTTTTGTCAGGGAAAATACTTAATACCAGTTCAGGGTATTTTTGCCATAACTCATTGAAGTTATTTTCCCCATCTTTATATTTTTCTAATATGCTTTTGTTTAAAACATTATAGAGCATCAAAGTGCTATCGGATTTTAACGTGATGATAGGCTGATCATTAATAAAATAGGAAAACATCGTTGTATCACCGCCGAAAGTTCTTTGGCCTTTAAATCCCAAGTTCTCAAGATTATAAAGCTTATATTCATATCTTCCAGGAATGATAATTAAATTTTCTTTTTTACATATCATTTTATTAATATCTATACCTTCATAAAAATCATCGCGATTATTTGATATGATGCACTTATTTGGATCGAATCCATTTTTAATATCACAGATCGAAAAGATATTTCGAAGATTTCCGGAGTCGAATGATATATAAATTAAATTATTATATCCGTCTAAAAAACCACTGGAAATTATCTCCATTTTAAAATTAGGATCATTAATAAAATTAACTGATCTTGAAAAGTCATCATCAAAAAATTTATGGGTGAATTCTTTAGTAGATATAATATCCTTTATGTTAATTGGCTTAATTAAATTGTCTTTATTTAGGTTTTGTATAAAAACATCTTTTTTTGTATGAAGAAGTATTAAAGTATCTGAATTATTTGAAATTTTTAAGTCATCGAAATACATATCATCATCATAATCAATAAAATTTTTTAAGGCTAATCCAATATCCCAGACAATTATTTCATCATCATTATAAGTGGCATCATAAGTTAAAAGAAATTTCCCCGAATCTGAAAATAATGCCAATCCCCAAAAAGTATATTTAAAACCTTTTAATTCAGCGATTAAATTTCCTTTTTCAGCTTCAACCAGAAAGGCTTTATTTTGATCATTAGAAAATAGGACATACTTTTTATGAGGTGATATAGTCACTTCATTAACATTGTTATATGAATTATAAAGATGATTGCTTTTAAAATTTATAAAATCCAACTCCATTCGTTTAGCATCATATTTTATATTTCCCAAAGTAAAAGAAACATTAATAATACTTGTATCACTGCTTGGTGACACATTTCTTTTCATATTTGTCTTAGATGAATCAACTAAGTAAGGGTAAATATAACCTGGATTATTGTAGCTTATGTTTGGATCCATCCCAAAGATCTGATAATTTGATCCAGTAAGCTGGTCTGCAAAATTGATTAAATGGGAAAAACTGTCCTTTGCTCTAATTGAATCTAGTATTTTCAGTTCGAAGTTCTCAAATTTATATTTTGTAATAACACCCCCACACTTAATTAAATATGGCAGATTATTTCTGCTATCCCAGAATATAGATAACGCATCATCGTTAGGTAAAACTTTGTTTGATGCAACAGCAAGTTTCATTGTTAGGGTTGGATCACTGTTTTTTACAAGTAATGCTTTTGCAGAAAGCTCCTTCGCCCTTGATATTCTACTTTGAGTTGTAGCATTATTCTTTTCAATGTAAGCCCAAATTGTAAGGCTAATTGAAAGTATGAGCGCTAGTGCTATCACTGTTTTAATAAGTTTTGTACGCGATTCAATTTTTTTATTTAATTCGGCTTCTTTTTTCTTTTTTTCTTCAAAGTCATTTCTGCTTTCATTTATCAACTTAACTGCATCTTCATCCAAAGAATCTTTTATCCATTTCTCGATTTCGTTGACTTGATTTTCATTAAGCAGAGAACCGGAACTTTCCCATTCCGCGAGTCCGCGTTCTAAAGTTTCTGCAGCTTTTTTACGAAGCAGTTCTCTTTCATCAAACCAGCTTTGAACTTTTTCGACCATAAATTCGTGTGAAACGGAATAGCTTGCGTTTTCGTTTTCTCCTCTGGTTTCAATTATGCGGCTCTCTTTTAATTTTTGAATAAGCTGTTCTGTTTCTTTTGAGGGGAAATCCGGCAGTCCTTTAGATAACAAATCATAAGTAATGAATTTTCTTGTTCCGGATGTTTGTATCATAAGTTTAAGAATAGAATGGACTGCTTTTCTTGTTTCAATATTATTTGCAGATATTCTGTTAACTACGTCATCAAGGTATTCATTCAAAATACCTTCTGCTTTACCAAGCTCTTTGTACAATTCAAATCCAATGGTTGCATTTGAGCCAAGTTCTAAATCTTCTTTAAATTTTATTTTTGCTTTTTCAAATAGCTGGTTGCAGACTATTTGGAGATGTGGTGGATCGATTTTATTTTCGCCGCTGCTTTGTCCCAGTAATTCAGGAATTAAAACTTCGTCAACAAACTTAACATCGTACCCGAAATTCGGAACATTTTTAAGAGGGAGTAGAATTGCTTCTCGAGCTTCATTTTTATTTAGAGGTAATAAATTAAATCTGGCAGCAACATTAAAAAAAGTTGGAATAGATGTTTCAAATTCACTTACGAATTTTCCTAGAAATTCTTCGCGTAAAACAAAAATAAATTTTATGCTTCCATTGAAATTAGAACTCTCAATAAAATTATGGAATTGAGAAATAAATTCATTTCGTTTAGCCGTTACTACATTTAGGAAAAAACGTTCGAACTGGTCAAATACAATTACCAGCTTATCGATTTTCTTTTGTGCGATTTCAACAGCTAGTGTAAAAAAAGCTCCCTGTTCACTTGAGCTTAATTTAAATTCTTTACTTAACTGTTTAAGCGGCTCATTATATTCTCTCAAAGAAATATAAAAGTAATTATCATCGGCAAGAGCAGGTATCACTCCTGCATTAATCAAAGAAGATTTTCCTGAACCGGATCTTCCATTGATAACAATTATATTGTGCCTGCTTAGCTGTGATAATATTTCATTGATTACACCGGTTCTGCCGAAAAAAATATCGCGATCTGAAATGTCGTATGAAGAAAGAAATTTATAAGGAACAGAAACAGTCTCAGGTTTAATTTTATTTATTATATTCTGGATTACAGTTTTGTTTCCGGCAACAATATCCCCTCCGGCACTAAGTGAGAAATCGCCGGCTACATTGCCTATATTTATCCCGCTTTCCAAATAGTTACCTTTGATTTGTCATGTTGGATTGAAAATAGTGTTTTACAATTGTGAAGCTTTAACTAAAATAGAAAAGGTTTTTAACAGTGGCAACAATAATATTGCTTCTATTAATATATTATTTAGTGTAACTAAATGATTAAATGGAAAATAATGCGAGTATTTTAAAAATTGGATGCATTCGATTTGGAGGAAACAATTTAATGGCACCTTTGTCAATTTAAATTTTGTTAATATTTCATATCGCTGTAAAAAATCATCAATTCTGAATTCTTTTTAAAAAAACTAATGCTATTCTTCTTAAATTTTACTATGATTACATATTCCCCAAATTTATACTAAATATTAATGAGCTGATCTTGTAGGTTTTTGCGCATTAATGTACTAGAAACTATAAGTTTATTTTGAATTTCACTTTGTAAGATTTTTCGTTTCCATTTCCAGCATTATTAAGAAACGAATCCCTATTCCATTATTCAGTTTTTTAAACTTAAAGAATAACTAAATATGAAAAAAAATACATATCTACTGGTGTATCTCCTATTATCTGTGTCCATAGGAATTAACTTAAATGGATGCTGCGGCTCATCAAACAAAAACCTTAATCAAAATAAAAATGTGGAAATGCTAAACAAGCAGATTCCTCCCAATGTAAACTCAGCTGAAGTTGAAGCTGAAATAATCAGCTTGAAGGATGTAAACGGATACACGAATAGTGAGATAAAAATTTTACTTGTAAAATATTATGGTGCTTCTGCCCCGCCGCTACCTGTAGGTAATATAATAACTGCTGTAGTTACTTCTTCAAGTATTGAAAACAGTAATTTATCCAAAGAAGAATTGCTGCGAACAGGAGTAAAACGTGATATAACTCTTGAACATCTGTTTATTCCACCCAATGTAAAAAGTCCTTCATGGAAAATAATATCTATTAAATAATTAAAAGATAAGTGAGGTAAATCAATGAAACTAATACGACTAAATCTTCTTTTAGCATTGGCAATTTGTGGAATAATAACAGTCCTTTTTTCTAATGCTATGAACACACAAAAAAAAGAAGTAGCTAATCGACAGAATTTTTCTAAAGAGGAAGAATACTCAAATGAAGCTGAAGAAAGAAGCAAATTTTTATTTAGGCTTTTAAGGGACCCGGCAACAAACACAATTCCTTATCATGTAAGGCAAAAGGAGCTGAGATATGCAGGGAAACTTTCATCAAAAAATAAATTATTAAAAGCCTCTTCAATTAACACTCTGCAATGGAAAGAGGCGGGTCCGGTTGATGTGGGTGGAAGAACAAGGGCTTTAGCTGTTGATGTGGCAAATTCAAACATTATTATTGCAGGCGGAATTTCCGGGGGTATATGGAAATCAACAGATAACGGCAACACCTGGAAAATGAAAAGCAGAACAGATCAAGTATTAAGTGTTACTTCGGTAGCGCAAGATCCTAGAGCGGGGCATACGAACACATGGTTTTATTGTGGGGGAGAATTTACTGCAAACTCAGCATCCGCTAACGGCACCGCTTATTTTTTAGGCAACGGCATTTATAGATCGACAGACAATGGAGAAACCTGGAATGTTATTCCAAGCACATTAGATAGCAATACTGCACAATGGAGTTCTCCATATGACAATACATCAAAAATTGTTGTTAATCCGGCAACAGGAAGTGTTTTTGTTACTTCCAATGGATTTGGTATTTTTAGATCAAAGGATAGTGGAGATAACTTTAGTTTAAATTTAGGAGGAACTAATGAACACATTTTTAGTGATGTTGTAGCATGCAGCAATGGGACGCTTGTTGGCACCGTCTCATCACCATTTCAAGGAATTACTGCAACTATAAATCCTGGAATATATAAATCAACTAATGATGGTGATGAGTGGACAGAAATTACACCTAACAATTTTCCTTCTACAAATGAAAGAACAGTACTGGGTGTTTCGGCAGCGAATCCTGATATTGTTTATGCTCTAACAAATAGCGGCCAGGTAGATGCCGATAAGCATGAAATAACAAAATTTTATAAAATTACAATTTCATCAGGAGCTTCAGAAGATAGGTCAAATAATCTTCCTAATTTTTTAAATTCAGGAGACCCATATGCTAGTGAGGGAATCTATACTTCACAAGGAAATTATGATATGGCAATCGCAGTAAAACCGGATGACGAAAATTTTGTCCTCATTGCTGGAACTTCCTTATTCCGTTCAACAGACGGTTTTTCAACCAAACCAACCGATATAAAGAAAACATGGATTGGTGGTTATCATCCTGTTTATTTTGGATATCCCAATTTTCATCCTGATATTCATTCATTTTCATTTGATCCTAATAATCCGAAAAAAATGTGGTGGGGAAATGACGGCGGGTTAGTATATACTTCTGACATTACTAATACATCTTATTCGGATTATTTTCCATGGGAAAATAAAAATAACGGATATAATGTTACACAATTTTATATGATAGCTATCCCTAATGAAGCGAACGACAACCGTATTATGGGTGGTGCCCAGGATAATGGAACCCCTTTCTTTACGTTTGATGGGGCTAATACAAGTAATTATATGGATGAAAGTTCCGGCGATGGAATGTGGGCTTATTTTGGGAAAGACTTTGCTTACGCTTCCGTGTACAACGGGAAAATTTTCCGGTTGAGATATAATCAAAATAATCAGCCTGATTGGAATGCAGGAGAGTCTACTATTTTTCCCACAGATGCAGTTAATCAAATGTTTGTAGATCCGTATGTTATTGATCCGGTTGATGAAAATATTATGTATTACCCGGCAGGTGGGGACTTATGGAGAAATAATTCTCTTAATTCAATTCCCGATGGACAAAATGGGACTACAGTAGGATGGACAAAATTAGCAAATTTAACTTTACCACAAGGATCTATTATAACTACATTATCAGCCTCCACTTCGCCTGCGCATGTTTTGTATTACGCCAGTACAGATTTTAATTCTGCTCCTAAAGTATATAAGCTTGCTAATGCCAATACAGCTACCTCTGGTGCTGTTGACATTTCTATTCCCAATGTTTCGCAGGGAGCGTATATATATAATATTGCAGTTAACCCTGATAACGCAGATGAAATAATTGTTGTGATGTCGAATTATAATATTGTTGGTTTGTATCATTCTACAAACGGCGGCCAAACATACAATGCTGTTGAAGGTAATCTTGAAGGAACACAGAAAAATCCCGGGCCATCTTTAAGATGTGCAACAATATTACCTACAAATAACGGAACGACATATTATTTGGCAACAAGCATAGGAGTGTTTTCTACAAACCAATTAAATAGCAACAATACTCAATGGGTTCAGGAAGGTGCCGATGTTATTGGAAATGTAGTAAGTGAATATATAACATCAAGGAAATCGGACGGTAAAATAATTGTCGGGACACATGGAAGAGGGGCATTCGTGAGTTCATCAGGCAGTGGCAGTGCAGCGGCATTGAATTTAAATGTTAATCAGTTGAATATAGAAGTTCTTCCAAATGCAGAAAGATCAACCAACTTTACAATCAGCAACCCAGGCGGTGCAAATTTATCATTTAATATTAGTGCAACAGGCGGGAGTACCAACGTAGTCCAGAATAAACCTCCCGAAATAACTTTAATGCCCACTTATAAAATGAATAATGTTTTAGAAGCGCAAACCATAAAAAAACTGAAGGGTCAATCAAATAGAAAAACTAATCATGTTCCAACATCACCATCAAAAGTTACTGCAGATGAGTTGGTATTGGATGACGGGGATGCTTTTGCTGATGGTTACCTGGGACTAGGCGGGACAGTTTATTTTTATTGGAGAAATGATTTTCAATTAACAAAGGATTTTTCTCTTGAACAGGTTAGATTTTATATGAAAACTGAAACTGCAAATACTAATCCAATGGAAATTGCAGTTGTTTCGGGCACTGGAACAATTTTGGTCGATACAACTTTTACTACTGAAGTATCTAGCACAGGCAAGTGGTATGATTTTCAATTCTCAAATAACACCTTAAATAATTTAAAATTTCAAAATGGAGATTTATTTTCAATTGTTGTCATCAGTTTAAATGCGGATTTACAATTTCCGGCTGCATATGATGATGATGGTCAAGTAAAAAACCAAAGCTATTATGCATATTATGATCCTTCTTTTGGCGGATATTTTTCTGGTTGGGCAAATTTAAATGCACTTGCTGCAAATGGTGCTTGGTTAATAAGAGCAGTTGGAAATTCCGGGGGAGGAACAACAAATCAGCCTCCGGTTGCAGTTGCGCAGGTTTCTCCCAATCCTGCCAAAATAAATGAGTCGGTATCCTTCAATGGGTCGGGATCTTATGATAATGATGGACAAATTAATAGTTACTTGTGGGAATTTGGAGACAATGCAACAAGTACGCAAGCTAATGCTGCCCATTCATTCGCGCAAGCAGGGCAATACAATTATAAATTAACAGTCACAGATGATAAAGGAGCAACTAATCAGGCTGTGGGACAAATTAATGTATCTGATCAATCATCTCCCTGGACTATAACACCTTCCAGCGGGAATGTTACTGCCGGTGGCCAGCAGAATATTAAAGTCACATTTAACTCGCAAGGCCTTTCAGAAGGAAACTACCAGGGACAGATTATCGTAAACAGCAACGGCGGTAATATGACTATACCGGTAAGCATTTTAGTAAGTTCAACTGTTGATGTGAAAGATCAAAACAAGATTTTAGCATATAAGCTTGAACAAAATTATCCAAATCCTTTCAATCCACAGACAACAATACATTGGAGCATTCCAACTGATAACAATGTAAAATTAAAAGTTTATGATATTGAAGGAAAGGAAATTGCAACGCTTGTGAATGGACACAGAAACGCCGGGGTTTATAACACTATTTTCGATGCTTCATCATTAGCAAGCGGAGTATATTTTTATAGAATGCAGGCTGGGAAATATGTAAATACCGGCAAAATGATTTTAATGAAATAAATTTGTTTTAAGATGTGATAACCTTGAGGGTTTTGGGGGAACCCTCAAGGTCTTATAAAGCTAATAGTTTAATCAAACAAAGTGAAGAAATCATAATCTATATTTTTATTTTTATCTTCAATAAATTCTATGAAATCATTTATGTCTTTGAATCTTGCCAATATTTCCACTTTATCATTTAAAGTACCATTTCTAATTTGATAATAATCTTTAACAGATGAAAATTTCCAATCAGTAACTGACTTAACCAGATTTGCTCTTACCGGATTCAATAAAATATATTTTGTTAACCAGATAAAATATGATTCGTTGTCTATAAGTTTTGTTTTAGCGGGACCTTGTAAAATAACCCCAGAATGTTTGTATTTAAGATTATAGAATTTAGTGTAAGAATTCTGTAAGTCACTGATGAACGAGCCAATTTTTAAATCATCGATAGTTTGCTTTACAAAAAGGTGGAAATGATTTGGCATCAGACAATAACAAAACAGATTGATTTTATATTTATCTTTATAAACTCGTAGGCGGCGAATAAAATAGAGGAAGTCTTTTTCTTCATGAAAAATTATTTTTTTGTTCGCTCCCCGGTTATAAAGATGATGGTAAGTGTTGGCAAAATATGGCTTAGGCTTGTTGATAGATTTCTTCCGTTTAAAAACTTTGTAATTCTATGATAACTATTGGTTATAGTCACTCAATTGGTTAAATAAAATTAATTTATTCTATCCTAAATTGAAATGTTTTTTTAGGTTATTTAAAATTTCGCTTGTTTTGACCTTGAGGGTTTTTAGGAACCCTCAAGGTCTTAATTACTTTACACTATCTTCAACAATTTTAATTTCTTCATCTGTTAAGCCGTAAAGCTGGTAAACCATTTTGTCGATTTCTTTGTCGGTTTTATTGATGGATTCTTGAAGTGAATTTATTTCTGTTTTGTATTGGCTAAAATATTCATCCCACACTTACTGCTGTTTTGAAGTTAATAAATTTTAAGCTGCATTGACCTTGAGGGTTTTTAGGAACCCTCAAGGTCTTAATTACTTTACTCTATCCTCAACAATTTTTATTTCTTCATCTGTTAAGCCGTAAAGCTGGTAAACCATTTGGTCGACTTTGTAGATGGTTTCTTGAAGTGAATTTATTTTTGTTTTGTATTGGCTAAAATATTCTTCCCACATTTACTGCTGATTTGAAGTTAATAATATTAAAGCTGCATTGACCTTGAGGGTTTTAGGAATCTTCAAGGTCTTAAATTACTCCCCAAAACTTGCATTTCTGCGAAAAAATGTTATTTTGTAAAAACATTGTTCTAAAAAACGACTGAAAAAATCCCTCAAAATGGCCTCAATTGTCCCTTAATAATTCAATAAAGTAGGTTTTTACGGCAAATTGCTGTATAGGGTGAACCATGTTATTTAATAAGAAATATAAAGGAATTAAATGCTTGAATTTAAAATAATAAGGAATGAATCGGAGTTTACTTCAGATCTTTCACGAAATAAATTTATAGATTTTTTATCTGAACATCTTGAACGCTTCGGCGATACTAAAGAAGCAATTTCAAAATCAATTGATTATGCTTTTTCAGAATCCGAAGGCAAAGGCGGATTTCTTCTTGCTGCTTATGATGAAAATAAATTAATCGGCGAACTTGTAATGAATAATACCGGAATGGAAGGATATATTCCCGAAAACATTTTGGTTTATGTTGCTGTTGACGGAACTGTGAGAGGAAAAGGATACGGCAGAGAAATTTGCAATAAAGCAATAGACATTGCGGAAGGAAATGTAGCACTTCATGTGGAATACGATAATCCGGCAAAGCGATTATATGAAAGGCTTGGCTTTACAACCAAGTATGCAGAAATGCGTTTAATAAAAAAGGGGTAATGATATGGCAACTCTATCAATAAACACGGAAAAGATTCTTGGAAATATCAGGAAGCTGAATAAGTATTTTACAGCAAATAAAATCCAATGGACGCTGGTTACAAAAATGCTTTGCGGTAATATACCGGCACTTGAGAAAATTCTTTTTAATCCTGAAATGAAAAATCTCCATTCACTCGGTGACTCACGTTTGACAAATCTAAAAGCAATAAAGCAGATTAACCCGGACCTGGTTACGATGTATATAAAACCGCCTGCACCGAAGCTAGTATCAAGCATAATTAAATATTGTGATATTTCATTAAACACTTCTTTAAGTACAATTGAAAAGCTAAATCTTGAAGCCGGGAAGCAGGGGAAGAAACACAGAATAATTGTGATGATAGAAATGGGGGAATTGCGCGAAGGAATTGTTAGAGATGAAGTTTTACGTTTTTATGAAAAAATATTTAATCTTGAAAATATCGACATAATCGGAATCGGGACAAACCTCGGCTGCATGTACGGTGTTGAACCTACGTTTGATAAGCTGATTCAATTAAGTCTTTATAAAAATCTAATTGATGCAAAATTTGGAACCAACCTTAATTTAGTTTCCGGCGGTACTTCAATTACTCTTCCTTTGATTGATAGAAAAAAAGTCCCGGCTGCAGTAAATCATTTTAGAGTTGGTGAAGCAGCTTTGCTTGGTGTTTCTCCATTGGACGGAAAACAATTCCGTGACCTTTCAACAAATACAATTGAGTTTTCGGCAGAGATACTTGAAATATCTAAAAAAGAAGCTGTGCCGGATGGAGTAATAGGAGAAGGAAATATTGGTCACACAGCAGAGTTTGATGAAAATGAAAATAGAGAATCATACCGCTGTATAGTTGACTTCGGACAGCTTGATGTGGATGTAAATAATATTTTCCCGAAAGATAACAAGATAAATTTTGTTGGTACTACATCCGATATGACAGTTTACGATGTTGGTAATAATGAAACTGGATATAAAATGGGAGGGCAGATTCATTTTCGTCCTAATTATACTTCCATTGCAAGGCTGATGAATTCACGTTATATGTCTAAAAAAATTATTTAATAATCAAGGAAGGTTAATGCATTTTTTAGATATTCTCATTTTCTTTGTTTACATGGCGTCGATGCTGGGCATTGGTTTTTTCTTCATGAATAAAAATGAAACTGCCGACGATTATTATGTCGGCGGAAGAGAAATGGGGAGTCTTCATGTTGGCCTTTCAGTCGTTGCCACAGATGTAGGTGGTGGTTTTTCAATTGGACTTGGCGGACTTGGATTTATGATTGGCTTGTCGGGTTCATGGATGTTATTCACAGGATTAATTGGAGCCTGGATTAGTGCTGTAACATTAATTCCAAAAGTTCATAAGCTTGAAAATTTTAAAAACCTTTTAACCTTTCCACAAATTTTTGAATCATTATATAATAAAAAAGTTGCATTCATTGCTGCAATTATTTCTGCAATAGGATATTTAGGATTCACAAGCTCTCAAATTTTGGCTGGCGCAAAGCTTGCTTCAGCCTCATTCGTAAGTCTAAATTTGAATACTGCTCTTTGGATAATGGGAATTGTAATTATCGGCTACACAGCGCTTGGCGGGATTAAAGCTGTTATTTATACTGACACAGTTCAATGGATAATTTTGATGGGCGGATTAATTTTTGTCGGCATTCCTTTTACTTATTTCGCTCTTGGTGGTTATTCGGAAATAGCTAAATCTGTTCCACCTGAATTTTTTTCATTTACAAATGTCTCGTGGCAGACGCTTGTTAATTGGGCGGTTACAATTATTCCAATCTGGTTTGTTGGAATGACATTGTATCAAAGAATCTATGCCTGCAAAGATGAAAAAACTGCAAAGCGTGCCTGGTTTGTGGCTGGTATTTTTGAATGGCCATTGATGGCTTTGATGGGAGTGCTGCTCGGTATCTTTGGAAGAGTTGCTGCCGATAACGGAACATTCGCTTATCTTGGTTTCAGTAATATTGCTTCGATGGATCCGGAGATGGGATTGCCGATGCTGTTAAGAACAATTCTACCTGTGGGATTGATGGGGATAATGATGTCGGCTTATTTTTCTGCAATCATGTCAACCGCAGATAGCTGTCTGATGGCAGCATCTGGAAATTTTGTTTCGGATCTTTATGATAAAATTTTTCCAGTCGGAAATAACCATAAAAAGTTTTTAAGAATCTCTCAAATATCAACTTTACTTCTTGGACTTCTTTCTCTTTTAATTGCTACCGCAATGCAGAATGTGCTTCAACTTATGCTTTACTCTTATGCGTTTATGGTTTCAGGTTTGTTTGTACCATTAATAGCGGCTTTGTTTTTTGATAATAGAAATTCAAAAGCAGCAATTTCATCAATGCTGCTGGGTGGATTTACTACCATTGTTTTAATTATAATAAAGCTTCCGCTGCCTTTCGGTTTGGACTCAAATATTTTTGGAATTACTACTTCCGCAGTTACTTTTATATTAATGTCTTATTTCACTTCTGTAGAAGAATACAAACTTATTGAAGAGGGAGAATAGTGAAGGAATTAAATATTGATGAGCTAATAAATCTTAGGAAAGATCTTCACTGTAATCCTGAATTATCAGGCAAAGAAAAAAACACTTCTGCAAAAATTGAAAACTTTATCAGTCAATTTAGTCCCGATGAAGTAATAACAAATATTGCTGGAAATGGTATAGCATTTATATTTAAAGGAAAAGAAAAAGGCAGAACAATTTTATTCAGAAGTGAATTAGATGCACTTCCAATTTCAGAACAAAATGATTTTCAATATAAATCATCTGTTGAAAATGTTTCGCACAAATGCGGACATGATGGGCATATGACAATCTTATCAGGGCTTGCTTCTTTATTCAAAGATAAAAATCTGGAAAAAGGAAAAGTAGTTCTGCTTTTTCAACCGGCAGAAGAAACTGGTGATGGGGCTAAAAAAGTTTTGGAAGACAAGAAGTTTGAACAGATAATTCCCGATTATGTTTTTGCATTGCACAATCTTCCTGGTTATCCGGCTGGATCGGTTATAATAAAGAACGGAACATTTGCTTCTGCATCAAAAGGAATGATTGTAAATTTGCAGGGAAAAACTTCGCATGCCTCGGAACCGGAAAATGGAATTACACCAACTCCAGCCGTTTCATCAATTATTCAAAAGTTACCATTGGTCCCAAATAAAATAATTAAATCTAATCACTTTAGTTTGATAACTATTATTCACGCAAGAATAGGAGAGGTTGCATTTGGTACTACTCCTGGCTTTGCTGAGATAATGGCAACATTAAGGTCTTACCATGATGAAGAAATGAATTACATTACTGAAGAATGTAAAAAGATTGTAAAAGAAGAATCAGAAAAGTACGGGCTTAAATATAACATTGAATGGACGGAAGAATTTCCTTCTACAATAAATAATAATGATTGCGTTTCAGTGGTTAAAAGATGTTCCGAAAAATTAAATTTGAATGTTATAGAGATTGAGCATCCGTTTAGATGGTCGGAGGATTTTGGGCACTTTTTAAATAAGTATAAAGGAGCATTATTCGGAATTGGTTCCGGTAAAGATCATCCTGATTTACATAATCCGGATTATGATTTTCCTGATGAAATTATTGAATCATCTGCTAAGTTGTTTTATAAGATTATGGGAGAATTAATATAATAGTTCAACCACATTAGATAATATTTTATAGTGAAAAATTATTTCAGGATAAATTGAGTTGACGATGCATTAAATGCGGTCATTCCCCCTTAGTAAAGGGGGCGAGGGGGTTGTATTCATATTAAATTTATTTCAATAAAATGTTTAACACTTCAATAATAGAATTAAGTAAAGCTTCTTTAAAGAATAATATTAACTTTCTGAAAAAAGAAATGGGGAAGAATGTAAAAATTTCTTCTGTTGTAAAAGGCAATGCATACGGGCACGGTATAAAAGAGTTTATTCCCATTGCAGAAGAATGCGGAATGAATCATTTTTCGGTGTACAGTGCAGATGAAGCATTGGAAGTTTACAAGTGTGCAAATGAAAAATCACAAATAATGATAATGGGAGTTGTGGAAGGAGAACAGATTGAATGGGCTATTAATAGCGGAATCGAATTTTATGTATTTGATTTTGACAGATTAAATAAAGCGATTGAATGTGCAAAAAAATTAAAACGAAAAGCTAAGATTCATATTGAAATTGAAACCGGTATGAACCGCACGGGTTTTTTAGGTGAAGATCTAAGAAAAGTTTTTAATATATTAAAAGACAACCAAGATGCTTCAATAATAGAAGGATTATGCACTCACTTTGCCGGCGCTGAAAGCATAGCTAATTATGTTCGAATACAAAAACAATTAAATACGTATAACAGAATTTACAAGTGGTTCGTAAAAAACGGGATCACTCCAAAAGTGCGTCATACAGCATGTTCCGCTGCATCAATGAGTTATCCAAAATCAAGGATGGATATGGTGAGAATTGGAATAATGCAATATGGATTTTGGTCAAGCCGGGAAACTTTTATCAGCCATATTAATAATAAAGAAGACAAAGCAGATCCGCTTCATAGGATTATTCGCTGGAAGAGTCATGTGATGAGCACAAAAAGTGTAAAGACAGGAGAGTTTATTGGCTACGGAACTTCATACCTTGCACAAAGGGATATGAAGATTGCAACTATACCTGTGGGCTATTCACATGGATTCAGCAGAAGATTAAGTAATCAAGGAAGAGTATTGATTCATGGAAACAGGTTTGGAGTTATTGGGATTGTTAATATGAATCTTATGACAGTGGATATTACGGATAATCCGGAAATAAAAAAAGGTGATGAAGCAGTACTAATCGGAACCCAGGGGGATTTATCGATTTCAGTAGCATCATTCAGCGAACTAAGCAGCCAGCTTGATTATGAATTACTAACAAGACTTAATCAAAATATTCCAAGAGTGGTTGTAGATTGACTTATAAAATATGCTCTGTGACTCCGTGTCTCTGCAGTAAAATTAATTAGAAGAAAAAGTTCACCACAGAGGCACAAAAACACGGAGTGAAAAATCATACATTCAATATTTTTATAGCATCAAGTAATTGATGAAAATAAATTGGGTTCATTGCAAAGTCCTCATGACCTTGCTGTTTCCATTCTGTATAAAACTTTTGCTTACTTGAAAGTTTGGGGAACATTACATTTTTCGTTTCTTCCGGATCAGCTAAAGTATCAAATTCCATTGTAACAACCGAAATGGGTAAATTTATTTTCCCATAGTTTTCTGAGTAGTTTACACTACCGTCAAGCGACATCATTTTTTCATTCAGCACAGCTTGCTGGTATTGAAATAAAATTCCCCAGCAAGTTGCCTGCATGGTAGAATAGAATAACCTAATCCTTGAGTCCTTTGAAACATTGGGTATGTGATATAAAAATGACCAGACATTAATTGATTGAAATTAAATTAAGCAACAGAGTTAAGAGGAAAAAGTATTATTCTTAAAAGTCTACTGTTCATCATTGCTTGTCTTAACGAAAAAGGAATTGGTACCGGGATAACATTTAATATTTTCAAAACCTTAACTAATTCAGTTGAGCTAATTAGCTTAAAAGTTTTTCCAAATAATTTTAATGATACTCCATTTTGAACAAATTCTTGCAAGGAAGATGGCTTGCTGAAAGTAAAATCAAGATAGCTGCCGAGAGTTACTAATGCTTTTAATGAAGACTGCCTTTTATTTGATGCTTCATCTGAAAGATAAACTTTTCCTTCTTCCGTTTTACAAATGCCCATCATGCTCATCAAAGCTGTATTGCCGCCTTGACTATGCCCGACAAATATTGGTTTGCTGCCGGTGTTTTGCAAAACAAAATCAATTATTTGTGGAACATCTGTGCATGCATAATCATCCATTGAATTAATATTTTTTGAATAATTAGAATTTCCAGTCCCACGTGGATGAAATATCCAAACATCAAAACCTTCTTTCAAGAGAAACTCTGCTATACTGATTTCATTTCCCATTAGATGATAGAACAAACCATTCTGGTAAAATCCAGGCCACAATATTACAGGCTGGTTGCCGGGATTTGATAATCTTTTCCCAGTTAATAAAATCTGTTCGCCATTATAGTTATTAACATTTATTGCAAAATCAATTGCTTGAGTTTTTGTTTTAAAGCTAATGTCTTCTTCAATTTCTTTTTTATAAATAAAACCTATAATGAATAGAGCTAAGTAAACTACCCAAAAGAAAAATGTAAATATTAAAAATCCAATTCCGCTAATGAATCCAAATTGAAGTTTGTCTAAATAATTAGAAAATGAAACAGCAGGCGCTGGATTTATATACGCACTTAAAAGCCAGCAAAAATCAAAACATAAAAAAATCAAAAAGTAGCCGTCATAAACCGCAAGTCCAGCAGCATATAATACTGATGGTTCCGACTCAACTGAATTAATGCCATGTTGAAAACATGAAATTACTTTTTGAATTTTTATTAGCTTGCAATAATTTTTTGAATTAAAAATTTGAAGAACTATTAAAGGCAGCATAGTAATAAAAACAAAAGGATTGGATTCCGGGTTATTGAAGGCAACAACAATGGTTATAAAAACCAAGGCCATGGAAATAAGTTTGTTATTTCGAATTTCGGAGTTTAAAGATTTTTCTTTTCTATAAAATCCGGAACATGCAATATCAAAATTCATTTGCGTGCTTATTCAAAGTTATTTTATACCAGATGGCGAGAGAAAAATAAGTTATCCAGAAAAGTCCGGCGAAAGCATAAAAGAACCAGCCGGGTAAAAAACCGAAAGCGGGCCGATTAAAAAATTCACTCCAGCTTGAAGCCGCAGTAGGGAAGAGATACAATTTTGAGAACCAGCAAATATCTAATGTTAAAAAAATGAGAATGTAATTTTTAAAGGTTGTAGCGGAAAAATTAAATACAAAGTTTGAAATTAATTTTGGTGTGTTGTCAAAATCTTGTTTAAGCTTATTTGAATCAACATTAGTGGTTTGAAAAAAATTACTTTCTATGATTTTTATTTTTCTTTCAACATCCAGGTTTTTACCGTTCGCAACTGATTCAAATATCTGTAAAACAAAAACTGTTACCGACCCAAGAATAGCAATAAGATGACTTGAAGTTTGAGGAAACCCAAAAATAAAATACATCATTCCGGCAATAATAAATACAGATAAATTTCTTGTCGTATCCATCGACTTTTCATAATTTATATTTTGCTCAATTAACTTTCTGTAAAGTTCGGTTAAAAAATTTTCATTCATCTTTTCATCTCATTTTTATTATTACTTAAACAAAATCCCGAGATTGTGTAGTATTAATGCATCCAAAAAAACATTTAGTACCCAGTGAGAAAAAGTTGCAGGCCAAATTGATTTAACTGTATATGTGCAAACACCAGCAGCCAAGCCCCAAATCGGTGTTCCCCATAATTCGGGAATTGGTTTGCCGAGATGCCATGCTGTGTAAGAAAGCATTTGAATTAAAATTGCATATCGATGGAAATAAAATTTTCCAGGAAGTCCTCCACCGGCATTTTGAATTTCAAAATCTTTTACTCCGGCTAATCCAAATAAAATATATCCTCTAAAAATAAATTCTATAGCAATAAAGAAAGGAAAGTAAGTAAGTTCATAGATTATAAATTGTGAAGTGCTGTTTAAGTTTTTATAAAATGGATATACCTCCTGCATGGCGCTTGAATTAGCCGCAAAGTAAAAAGGAATTAAACAGCAAACTGTTAGTGTAACAAACACCATTATTCCAAGCTTACCTTTTCCTTTTTCAGGAAGGCCTAATCCATAATCACTCAGGTTTTCTTTAAATCCGAATTTAATAATCAACATTGGGATTACAACTACCAGAAAAAATCCAGCAAAGAAAGATATAATTTCCCTATCCCATGGGATAAAAGATAGAAGAGGAGTGCGAGTTGAAATATTTAATCCAGGCTCACTCCAGCTTGGTAGAATAAATTTTAATAAATCAAGATTCCCGTGATAGCCCCAAATCATAATCAATAAAAATGCAGAGCCGATTATTTGTCCCGGCCTTTCCTGGAAAAAAGTTTTAATTGAATTCCAGATTATGGTTAAAACAGTTTTGATAGTTGGAGCAGATGAAGAACTAATGTAGGATGATTCAGTATTTTTATTCATATCAATATAGATTTAAGTTTTTAATTTTCATCTTTAAATTCGCATCTATCCGTAAATACATTTTCAAAGGTCCCTTTTTTATTCAGGGTGTTATAAATCTTTTTCCATTTTGGCAATTCCGGGTAAAGTGATATTACAGTTGCGGCATCCAAATGATTATACTGACCCCAATGCGGCCTTATTGTACCCAGCTTAAGAAGCTCATCTTCAATTCGTTCCAATAATTGAAAGCTGCCATGTGTACCTACCAGGCAAGGAACTTCAATCATACATTTGTCTTCACCTTGATTCATTGCAAGAAAAGAATTGGTTTGCTTTACGAAGCGCAGTGAAATAGGGGCAGAATGATAAAGCTGTCCTTCGTTTTTATCTTTCTCGGCAAGTTCAATAATTTTGTCAGCAGCTTTAATAAACAAATCATCTTTCAATGATATTGCAAATTCAGATGAAAAACCTTTAACGTAATTTGCATTGCCAAGATGAAGAACGTGAAAACTTTTATCTACGTATCCATCATAATCAATTACTTGTTTCATACTGGTGTCAATAAAATACGGAGAAAGCTTGTACAAGTATCTGAAAGCCATTCTTATAAAAAATTCAATGTAAGGGATAATTAATTCGATAAACCAATGCCGCATTCTACTGCCAACGGGAAGCTTGGTAATGTTTCCAGTAAAAAAATTTCTTCTGGTAATTAAGCATCTATGATTGCCTTTTATTTTATAAGGATTAATCCAAACTTCAAAATGACGATTGCTGGAAATATTACTATGATCTTTCAACATTACTTTAACATCTTCCCATGAAGTTTCATGGACTTTGCCAAGCCGTTCTTCTTTTAAATTATATGCAGGCAGAACTTTTAAAATTGCAGAATAAATAACTCCCATATTTCCAAAGCTGACTGAAACAGCATTATACCAATCATCATCCTGGATTAATTTATTATCAGGAAATTTTGCTTTATACTTTTCTGGATGCGTGATTCCATTTGTGGGTTCAATTCTATAAATGATTCCGCCTTCTCCAACTAGAACTAATGATACAGCCTGGTCGGATATTGCTCCTAATCCAATTCCAGTTCCGTGAGTTGCAGTTGAAATCACTCCCGCAATTGTTTGTGCATCAAAACCGCCCATGTTGTATAAAGCTAAATTTTTCTGATCGAGCAGTTGATTTAAATCTCTGATTGTAATTCCGTTTTCAGCGTGTACAAGCAGATTGGGATCAAGACCTAACTTCTTAATTTCTTCGTCAGATTTTACAATGCTTTTATCTAGATCGATTAATTGATTCATTCCATGGCAGTCAATTAGATAATCTGTTGTCTGTAATATTTCAGAAAATGAATGTCCCGATGCAACTGCTCTAACTTTGCAATTATCTTGTTCAGCTATCTTTATTATTTGAACCAGTTCTTCTAACGAAGTCGGTTTGTAATATCTTAAAGGAGATACTTTCTGATTGGCAATTACATTTTTCCAGGTTTTTCTCTCGATAAAATCCGGAGTTTTTCGGTTACTTGAAATAGTATTTTTAGGAATGCTTTCCATCTATCCTCTTAAATTTAAAAGAATATTCAATGTTGTTACAACAGCAACTAACTAATAATAAAAAAGAATAATTACTTACTTTAAGCAGTGGATATAAACTAAACTTTAAAACTTATTTTCGAACCGGAAAAACAAGAAAAGAAATTAGGATCAAAAAACTTTCGACTTAATTATATTTTTTCATAAAAAGTATTTTCAAATAAAAAACAATAGATCAAAATGTACTACAAATAACAGAAAGTCTTAGCTTCTGAAAAGGGAAGTAAAGTGATTGGTTGTGAAAATACAATGTGAGTTTAATTAAGTCAAGAAAAATATAGAATTCTTAAAAGTATTTTCAATTGGCAAAAAATAGCCCTGTCCTGGAAATATCTCCATTAAATATCTTGTCTATCTAACCTCATAATTCTTTAATAATAAATAGCTTAATTAAAGTTCTTTAGTTAAATGGCACTAAAATTGTTTGAATTAAGGGGTTCACTTTAAAAAAAGTTTATCGATTATATTAAATATGGAAATATAATCTTAGGGGGTAATTGAGAAAAATTATGGAAGATAACAACAAAACCAAAGAACAGCTCCTTCAAGAAATTTCAGAATTGCGTCAAAAAGTTAAGACGTTGGAAAATGTTGGAAAAGAGCGCGAAAACGCAAAATTTCGGACTTTCAATTCAAATAACATTCTTCGATTAATTTTCGATTCAATTCCACAGGGAATTTATTGGATGGATAATAACCAGACTTTTATGGGATGCAATAAAAATTTTGCAGAAGACGCCAATTTGAGTTGTTCACATGAAATTATTGGTAAAACCTATAGTGAGTTAAATTTGGAGCGTGCAGGTAATTTATACAGAGAAGATGACAAGTTGGTGCTTGAAAACGGCACTCCAATAGTAAATTTTGAAGCCAAACAAACCAAACCTGACGGAACAAATTCGTGGTTAAAATTGAATAAATTTCCACTTCATGATGAAGAAGGGAAAGTAACTGGAATTTTGTGCTGCTATGAGGATATTACTGAAAAAAAGAAAAAAGAAGAAAGGCTAGAGCAGGAAAGAATTTTATTAAGAACTTTAATTAATAACATTCCGGATGCAATATTTGCAAAAGATAAAGAAGGCAGAAAAATAATCGCCAACCTGGCAGATTTAAATAATATGGGTTGTGATTCCGAAGAAGATGCTCTGGGAAAAACTGATTTTGATTTTTTCACTAAAGAAACTGCACAAGGATTTTATGCTAATGATTGTTCGGTAATTAAGAACGATAGTCCTATTTTAAATAGAGAAGAATCTTTTGTTGATAAAAACGGGAAGCGTCATTGGCTGCACACATCGAAACTTCCATTAAAAGACAATGATGGAAATATCATAGGTTTAATAGGAATAGGAAGAAATGTTACCGAAAGGAAGCTTGCCGAGGAGGCACTTCAAAAAGAAAGAATTTTACTTAGAACATTAATTGATAATCTTCCCGATGCAATTTATGTTAAAGATATTGAATGCAGGAAAACTGTTGCTAACATAGCTGACGTTCATAACACCGGATTAAATTCCGAAGAAGAGGTATTAGGTAAAAATGATTTTGACATTTTCCCCAAAGAAATTGCTGAAGGGTTTTATGCTGATGACCAAGCAGTAATAAAAAGTGGTAAGCCTGTTCTCAATAGAGAAGAATTTTATACTGATAAAGATGATAAGAAACATTGGTTACTCACTTCTAAGCTTCCTTTAAGAGATGAAAATGGAGATATTATTGGTATAATTGGAATCGGCAGAGATATAACAAAGCAGAAACAATTTGCAGAAGAACTGAAAGATGAGAGAAATTTTTTAAGAACATTAATAGATAACTTACCTGATTTAATTTATTTCAAAGATAACCAGGCTAGATATGTTCTAAATAACCGGGCACATCTTCAGACTCTGGGATCTAACAAGCAAGAAGAAGTTTATGGTAAAACTGCTTTTGATTTCAATCCTTATGAATTAGCAGAATCGTATTTCCAGGATGAAATGAAAATTATTCATACCGGACAGCCAATGCTTAATAAAGAAGAAGCCGCTGTTCATAAAGATTCCGGCGAAAAACTTTGGCACTTAACAAGTAAAGTTCCTTTGTGGAAAGATGAAAAAGTAATTGGAATCATAGGTATAAGCAGGAATATTACCCAGCAAAAAATTGCGCAGGAAACCCTGCAGCATGAAAGAAACCAGTTAAGAACTTTAATAGATAATCTGCCCGATTTAATTTTCTTTAAAGATTTAAGAGGCAAATACATACTTAATAATAAGGCTCATCTTGAATTCATAGGTGTTAATGAACAGCAGGATGCAATTGGTAAAACTGTTCTGGATTTTCATCCTCAAGAGCAAGCTGAAAAATTCTTTAAAGAAGAATTGGAAGTAATTGTATCAGGCGAAGTTTCCTTAGAAGTTGAACAGGATATTTACCATAAAACAAGAAAAGAAAAAAGATGTTATTTAATGAGTAGAATTCCATTAAAGGACAGAGAAGGAAAAGTAAAAGGAATTTTAGGTGTTGGGCATGACATTACTAATCGTAAATTATCCGAGGAAGCGTTAAAGCAGACTTACAATGAATTAGAACAGACTAACAAAGAATTAAAGAAAGCAAATAAAATAAAAAGCCAGTTCCTTGCAAACATGAGTCATGAAATACGAACCCCTTTAAATGCAGTAATTGGAATGACTGGTTTGCTTTTAGATACTCCGTTAAATGAAGAACAGCGTGATTTTACGGAAACAATTCTTAACAGCAGCGACATTCTTCTTTCGCTTATAAATGATATTCTGGACTTCTCTAAAATTGAAGCTCAAAAAATTGAATTGGAGAAGCAGCCTTTTGATGTTAGAAATTGTGTTGAAGAAGCTCTTGAATTGGTTGCTTCTAAAGCTTCTGATAAAAATCTTGAATTGGCATATTCTTTTGAAGAAGGCCTTTCTACAAATGTTATTGGTGACCAGGTTCGTCTTCGTCAAATTTTAATTAATCTTCTAAGTAACTCAATAAAATTTACTGAAGAAGGTGAAGTTGTCATCAGTGTATCAGGACAATTAAAGGACCATTATTCATATCAGATTCACTTTGCAGTTAGGGATACTGGGCTTGGAATTCCGCAAGAACGCCAAAGCCGTTTGTTCCAATCCTTTACTCAAGTTGATGCTTCAACAACACGTAAGTTTGGTGGTACCGGGCTTGGCCTGGCAATTAGCAGACGTCTATGTGAATTGATGGGTGGAACAATGTGGATAGAAAGTTCAGGAGTACCGGGAGAAGGATCCATTTTCCATTTCACAATAAATACCGAATTGTCAATTGAAAGTGAAATAAGAACTGACTTATCTGCATTAGTGGGTAAACGAATTTTAATTGTTGATGATAATCAAACAAACAGAAATATTTTAATTCAACAGGCATCTTCATTACAAATGTCTGCTGTTGGAGTTGATTCAGGCCCTGAAGCTTTAAAATTGTTAGCTACAAACCATGAATTTGATATAGCCATTTTGGATTACCAGATGCCTGAAATGGATGGAGTAATGCTTTCAGGAGAAATCCGTAAAATTGAAAGCAGAAAATCTCTTCCACTTATTCTCTTATCTTCCTATGGTTATCATCACGAAGATAGTTTAAATTTTTCAATATTTGCTGCAACCTTAACCAAACCGATAAAATTTTCACAGCTTTGCAGCGCTTTACTAACAGTGCTTAAAAAGAATAAGGCATTTGTTAAGAAACAACGTGATATAAAATCTATGCAATTTGATAATACAATTGGGAAACAGTATCCTCTAAAATTACTTATGGCTGAAGATAATACTGTTAATCAGAAAGTTGCACTTAGGATTTTAGAAAAGCTTGGCTACCGCGCTGATGTAACATTTAACGGACTGGAAGTCTTAGATGCTTTGAAGCGTCAGGATTATGATGTTATCTTAATGGATGTTCAAATGCCTGAACTTGATGGTGAACAAGCAACCATTGAAATTCGCCGGAGCTTTCCTCCTAAAAAACAGCCGAGAATAGTAGCAATGACTGCAAACGCAATGAAATCTGATCGCGATAGGTATATGGCTGCTGGGATGGATGATTACATCGTAAAACCTTTTAAAGTTGAAGAATTAGTTCGTGCTTTGATTGAAAGCTATACTTATTTGAATCCTATAGAAGTTGAAAGTGAAGTACAAGATTCTGAAATAACCGATTATAATTAAAGCGATTTGAACATTGGTTTATTTATAATTTACCTTCCACATAAAAATTATTTACTAAAATTTTATTCTTCGAATAATTAATTCATTTTCATCACTAAAAAATTACTTGCTCTAGTATTTAGTATCGATAGTGAAGTTTATTTTACTTATCTTAAAATAAATCTATTTTCCTTTCATTTTAATAAAAATATTATGGATAGAAATATATTTATTCCTATTATAAAAGACTTGATAAATTTTAAACGAGTTTATCTGGATTTCAAAAACTCTTAGGTATGGAAGAGAAAATATTTCACAGTAAGGATTGACATGAAAGAAATAAAAGAGAAAATTAAATGTCCTGAATGCGGCAGCGAAATGAATCATCATGCAGATAAAATTATTACAGATGTTTCTAAAGAAAATTTAAATTATTATGATGAAGCATTTGATGAAATGTTGGAAGAACATTATAAATGTCATAAATGTGGAAAAACATTAAGCAGATTTGAAAAAGTAAATTGATTTTGAAAAAGTACAGATTAATTATTTCTATAATAATTTTAATTCTAGTTGTAGGGTCTTTTATCTGGCAAATGAGTTTGGGTAAATGTCCTGTTCCTTAATTTGCTTTCAAGGATTATCTTCTGACGTTTCGGCCTTATCATAATTAACTTTATCCATTTTGTAATATGGATTATAAGATCTGACTATAACTTTTTCTGTTGAAAATTCTTCTTCTTTACCTGGAAGGATTTGATTAATATTCGCTGTTACTATTTTTCCCCCGATATTATATTCAATTGAAACATTATTTAAAATCACGTCACTTGTATTTTTAGCTTTGCCAGTAACCCGAGCTTTGTACAATGGTGTTGGAGAGGGAGCGTTAATATCAAAATTATTTTCTTTTGTGGTTTCAATGTTATCTTTAATGTCAATGAGGTTTTCCGGTTTAACTTTTAAGTAAACAATTACAGCTGCAACAACAAAAAGAATAAAATATATTAATTTCTTCATTTCAATATCCTGCATTAAAATCTGGATTTTATTAACTAAAACTAAATTAACAAAAGTAAATTAATATCATAAGATTTTTTTTAGAATAAAGATGTCATCTTTTCACCACTATTTTTGATTAAGCTGATTTAATAATATATATGCGGCGCTTCAATGTAAAAATATTATTAACAGGCAACATTGAAATTTAATAGTCTAATCACTATGATTTGGAACTTTAAAGGAAATCAAATTAATTATTATGGATAAAAATAAAGTTTATCCCGAAAATAAAAACGAATATCAATTTATGAATGCTGCGGATAGATATAAAAATTTAATCAATTATTTAACAGATTATATTTACACTGTAATAATAGAAGACGGCGAACCGACTGAGACAGTACATGGGCCGGGTTGTGTTTCGGTTACCGGTTATACTTTTGAAGATTATCAGAAAGACCCTGACCTGTGGTATAGAATGGTGCATAAAAAAGATAAAGAAAAAGTTTTAAAGCAGGCTCAGCTTGCACTTGCCGGCGAGGAAATACATCCTATTGAACACCGCATCATTCACCGTGATGGTACGATTCGCTGGGTTAAAAATAAAATTGTGATTACAAAAGATGACAATGGAAAGCCGGTAGCTTACGACGGACTAATTAACGATATAACTGAATTAAAGAAAGCTGAAGCAGCATCAGCAGTTAAAAACAGGCAGTTGATGCAGGCTGATAAATTAGCTTCACTTGGAATTTTGGTTTCAGGTATTGCTCATGAAATTAATAATCCAAATAATTTTATTCTTCTTAACATTCAATTGTTCTCAAAAATATGGAAAGACGTTATTCCAATATTGGATGAATATTATAAACAGAACGGAGATTTTGTAATTGCCGGAATGCTATACAGCACTTCAAAAGAAAAGATTGCTCAATCACTGGATGGAATTTTCAAAGGTTCGGGGCGAATACAGAATATTACTAAAAGTTTAACCGAATATTCGAGGATAGACAGCGGAGATTTAACGGAATTGATTTCAATCAACAAGGTAGTTGAAATGGCTATAATGATTACGAACAATCTTATTAAAAAATCAACTAATAATTTTTCTGTGGAATACGAGAAAAATATCCCAATGATAAAAGGCAATTTGCAGCAGCTTGAACAGGTTGTAATTAATTTAATTACGAATGCCTGCCAATCTCTTAAAAGCAATGATGATTCGATTAAAGTAAGCACGTATTTTAACCCTGAAAGAAGAAAAGTAAGAATAAAAGTTGAAGACCAGGGAATAGGTATAAAGAAAAGCGATTTGAAATATATTCTTAATCCTTTCTTTACTACAAAAAGAAATATGGGCGGCACTGGATTAGGCTTGTCGGTTTCTCATAATATAATCGAAAGTCACGGGGGCAAATTATTATTAAAAAGCGAACCCGGCAAAGGAACACTGGCAAGAGTCTCTTTCCCTTTAACGGATAACTAAAAATATGTGAGATGATAAAATGAACCAAATTTTAATTCCCTCAAAACCAATTTTACTTGTCGATGATGAAAAGCATTTTTTGCTCAGTGCAGAATTAACATTAACTTCTAATCATATTAATAATATTGAAACCTGTAATGACAGCACACTGGTTCTGGATTTACTAGCAAAGAAAGATTATTCATTGGTGGTGCTGGATATAAATATGCCTAATATTTCCGGGCTCGATTTATTACCTGGCATAGTTCATAAATATCCTGAGATTCCCGTAATAGTAATTACAGCAGTTAATGATGTTGAAAGTGCAGTATATTGTATGAAAGAAGGAGCCTTTGATTATATTGTTAAGCCTGTTAATAATACAAGGCTGGTAACTTCGATTAAACGCGGCTTGGAGCTATCTGAAATTAAAAATGAAAATGAACTGTTAAAGCAGTCGTTGTTTCAGAGTAATATTAGTCACCCGGAGGCGTTTGAAGAAATTATTACACGCTGCGATACTATCAAATCGATATTTAAATATATCGAAGCCATTGCAACTACTTCTCTGCCTATTTTAATAACTGGAGAAACAGGAACAGGAAAAGAACTTTTTGCTAAAGCAATTCATAATGTAAGCGGAAGAAAAGGCGAGTTGGTTCCGGTAAATGTAGCCGGAGTTGATGACAACTTTTTTTCGGATACTTTATTTGGGCATAAGAAAGGCGCATTCACTGGAGCAGACATTGACCGGAAGGGATTAATTGAAAAAGCTGAGAACGGCACTTTATTTCTTGATGAGATTGGCGACTTGAAAATGGAATCGCAGGTAAAGCTTCTTAGACTTTTACAGGAAGGAAATTATTATCCTTTGGGTTCCGATATTGCAAAGCTTTCTAATGCGAGAATAATAGTTGCTACTCACCGGGATATAAAATCGATGCAGGAAAGTAATGAATTCAGGCAGGATCTTTATTACAGGTTGAAGTCGCATCACATAAAAATTATTCCGTTGCGTGAAAGAAAAATTGATCTTCCATATTTAATTGATCATTTTATTACAAAAGCTTCAGAGCAGTTACATAAAAAAAGGCCTGCTGTACCGAAAGAGCTTTATACTCTTTTAAGTAATTATTCTTTTCCCGGCAACATCCGTGAATTGGAAGGAATTATATTCGATGCAATCAGCTTGCACACTTCAGGAATTCTTTCGCTTGAAATAATTAGGAATAAAATTTCAGAGTTTAATGAGAACATCAACAGCAAAGTTAATCATGTAAACGGCAACTCTGAATTAAATGAAATACTAATTAATTTTCCCGGCAAGTTTCCTACTTTAAAAGATGCAGAAGAAATGATAATTGATGAAGCTTTAAGAAGAGCAGAAGGTAATCAAACCATTGCCGCAGATTTACTTGGTATTTCGCGGCGTGCATTAAATAATCGATTAAGAAGAGCGGATGATAAAGGCAGCGCCACTTAGAACGAACCTAAGTTCATGTTCAAGATTAAGTTCAAGTAGATTCTTTCATTCAAGCAATTATATACATCAGTGATTTCTATGTGCATGAAAATCTTTCAATCCTTTAACTTGTAATCTTTTAATTGTTCTTAACAATTTCTTAACATAACATCATACAAACAAACACTTTAACCCGAAGAAACCACTGCCACAAAACTGTAAAGTGCCATATTTATACTTCACCGGTAACTGATTTGCTCGAAAATACTTACGGTCATTACCTTACTTATTTAGGCAAATATGTGGCACCGATATTAATAATTTAGTGCAGATGTTAAAACATCCCTAACAGCTTTTATTATAAAATCTTACACTCAAAATAAATTTTTGGTACTCTGTTTGTTAAGCTAGCTGTGACTAACTGAAAAATGTATTAAATAAGGAGTAGTAATGAAAAGAACTGGAAAACTTATTTTGATTGTATTTAGTATGATAACGATGTTCTCAACATATACATCTGCACAGGACGGCAAATTTGTTCCTAAACAAAGTGTAGTTAAAAGAGCATTTGAAGCTTGTCCCTCTTCATTAGACAGTGAAATTCCAGGTATAGTGGAATCAACAATTTATAATATAATTTGTATTAAGAAGTTTTATCCTAAGGCAAATTATTCAGATATAATTTCCAAGCTGAATGATATATCGGAAAGAAATTCCGATCCTTCAATCAGGTTTAAAGCTCATTTGGCAACCATATATTTAACAACAAGTGATATAATTGATGTTAAACCTGAAGTTGGAAAATTCGAGCATGAATATATTTTTAAACAAATAACAAAGCAGCTTGAAAATAAATTGCTTGTATCAAAAGATTAAATACTTGTACAAGTTTTTAAGAATCTCATAAATCTCTCTCTCATACTAAATACGTCCATTCATCCCCTCGGCCGAGGGGATGAGTATTTTAAACCAATTCATTTTTTGTTATATCTATAAAGGCCAGTTGTTTTATATCACTCCACTCAATAGTTTTTGTTTCATTTTACATAGTAATTGAAAATTATATGTTTCAATAACTTAACTAAAATAACAAACTTGATACCTATTTTATTTAGTTTATTAATTTATCCCCAATCATTTTTCGTGAACTGAAACACATCTTCTTTTTTTAATCATTTGTATAATTTGATGCAAAAATGTAAAAGAAAGGAAGTTTATGAAAATCTTAGATAAAACCAATGCCTCGGATTCAGATTTAATTGACCTGAAAGTAATGGTTGTTGAAGACGAATTTATAATTGCCCTTGATATAAAAGATATAGTTAAAGGGTTTGGTTATAATGTTGTTGCCGTTGCTACTTCAGGACATGATGCAGTGGAGAAAGCAAGCAAATTTAAACCCGAGTTAGTATTGATGGATATTATGCTAAAGGGAAAGATTGATGGTGTAGAAGCAGCTGATATGATCCGGCAGAAATTAGACATCCCCATAATTTTTGTTTCTTCGTTTTCAGATGAAGAATCTGTAATACGTGCCGGTAAAGTATCTGATTACGGCTACCTGGTAAAACCGTTCGACAATAAACAATTAAAAGAAGTTATTGAAGCAGCATTAAAAAAACACGAAGAAAAAAATTATACAAATGTAAATAGGGCGCACTCTGTTGCCCACGAACATAATTATGCCAAGCACTGAAGCAAAAGCGTACTCCTCTTTAGGGGAAAAGATAAAACATGAATGTCTGAATGTATGTTTTTGAATGATTGGATGTTTGAATGGATGAATGCTATTGAAATTACTCTTAAACTTTAACATGAACTTTTTCTAAGGCTTTATAGTTAGCCCCTCAAAAAAAATATATTAAAGCAATATAGTTTGCTGCATTATTCCCATAAATTAAAAAATTATTCCTGAGCAATTGATATAAGTTTAAGTTAAATTAAAACCTATAATCTTTATTAACCATTAAAAATCTTTCAACTAAAATATTTCAAATCATTCAAAGGAACTGAAATGAAAATATCTTTTACGGTTCTTTCTATAATATCAGCTATTCTTTTATTCAGCTCATGCAAATCTTCCATTGATGTAAATACAGAAAGCAAGAAGCTGCTGGAGACAGATCAAAAATTTTCACGAACGTCAATTGCAAAGGGTTCTGCAGAAGCATTCAATTTATTTTTAACAGATGATGCACTTGAACTGCCTGCCGGAAATATTCCTATTGTGGGCAGGACAAATATTTATGATTCAATGAAAGTTGGACAGCATGAATACGAATTAAGCTGGGTTCCTCAAAAAGCTGAAGTTGCAGTGTCGGGAGAGCTTGGGTACACCTGGGGCAAATATATGGTTAAATATAATGATGAAAAGGGAAATGAAATTACAAGTCACGGTAAATATTTAAATGTCTGGAAAAAGCAGCCTGACGGTGAATGGAAAGTTGCTATTGATATGGGAAATAAAGACCCAAAACCGGCGAGTGATTGAAACTATTTTAAATTAACGTCAAAGCCGGAAATAATTCCGGCTCTATTAAAAATCATTCCGCCCTCAAAGCATTTACAATATTTAATCTTGCAGCACGAATTGAGGGAAGTACTCCGCCAACAAAACCCATTACTATTGCGAAAATTAAAGATGCAATAATTATAAAAGGGCTTAGTGCAAATGAAAATGCAATCTCAGAAAATGAAGTGAAGTTCAAAACAGAGATTGAAATGAATTGCAGAAAGAATGCAATAAATAATCCAATCACTCCGCCGACAATTGAGATAGCTTCCGACTCGGTTAAAAATGCAAGCAATATGCTTCTTCTGCTAAAGCCAAGTGAACGTAATGTTCCAACTTCAACGGTACGGTTTGCAACTGTGGAATACATGGTTATCATTGCACCTATGGTGGCTCCCATACTAAATATAACTGTAATGAAAATTCCTACAATGCTTATAAAAGTAGATAATGCAGATGATTGTTTTTCAAAATAATCTTTCTCGGTGTCTGCTTCAAACTGCTGTAATCTTTTATCGGTTTCAAATGACCTATTGAATGCATCAAAATTAGCAGCATCATCTAATTTAAGTGTAACGGATGAAACGGTATTGCCGCGGTTGAATGCGCTAAGCAATTGTTTTGCATCTCCCCAAAACTCAGAGTCGAAAGCACTGCCGTCGGTTGAGAAAACTCCAACAACTTTCCAATAGTCTCCAGCAATTTTTATTGATTGTCCTAATCCTGCACCGACAATATTTTTAACGACAGATTCACCTACAATTAATTCCCTTAATCCAAAGTGAAACATTCTTCCTTGAGTGATTTTTACCTGAGGCCTTATTTTTAATACTGTTGGAGATACGCCCCTTACAGTTACATTGCTCAATCCGCCGCTTATCTTATTTAAATTAATAATGACAACCGGTTCATAACTGATTAATGGAACACCATCGGCGCTTTTTGCAATATGCGGTAATGTGCTTATTATATTTTGAGTGTCTCCGTCAACTAAGCTTGAGATTTCCCCATTGGCTGCTTTTCTTGTAATCATAACATTCCCATCTGTGCCGGATGCTCTTAAAGTTTTCTCAATTCCATTTGCCATCATAAGCACAGCAGCAAACACGAATACAACCAAAGCAACACCGGAAATTGTAATTACACTGGTGAGCTTTCTTGTAGTGAAATTTTTAATAATATATTTTACAGGTATTTTCATTTAAGCTCCGAAGAATTTCTTCTCTTAGAAAAAATCTTAATTAAATTCATTATCCCACGAACCGGAATCCATCAACAATCTTTGTGCTCAACGCTCTTTGAATTGGGAATATTGAAGATGCAACTCCAATTAATATTGCCGCACTAACAGCAAAGACTAAAGTAATTGGTTCAATCTCAAAGACCGGGAAAAATCCTTTTGGTATAACCTGACTTATCCCATGAACTAATGGAAAAGTTAAAAGTAACCCAAGTACGCTTCCTAAAATTGAAATAAACATCGATTCGCCGAATATCAAAGCAGCAATATGTTTAGCAGAAAAGCCGAGAGTTTTTAATACAGCATATTCACGTGTTCTTTCTCTTGCAGCCATAATCATAGTATTGCCAAGCACCAGCATAATTATTCCGATAATTACAAATGACATAACATTCATTGAAGTAAAAATAGAACTGTAAGCAGATATAAATGAAGCCTGGAATGCGCGTTCAGTTTCAGTCTTTGTTTCATTAGCTGAATTTTTAAATAATGCATCAACCTTATCCGATACTGCTGCTGCTTGATCCGGGTTTTTAATTTTTATTATAAACCAACCAATATTGTTTTCCCTTCCTGGATATTCTTGCTTCATTCTTTCGTTTAAATATTCCCAGTGAAAAAACATCTGTGTGGCATCTGTTGATTTGTCTCGCGGTTTATAAATTCCTCTTATTACAAAATCCCATCTGCCGGGATAAATGTCTCCTTCGAGAGTCATATTATCACCGACTTTTAAATTGTATTTTTGTGCAATTGACTCTCCAACTATGCATGCATTTCTTTCATTTTTAAAATCATTAAGCTCTTTTTTACTTAATAAATATTCCGGGTAAACATCAAGATAAGTGTCAGCATCTATTGCCAGTCTGGAGAAGAAATTACTTTTATCTATATACACACCACCAAACCAATTTGCATAAGATACCTCTTCAACTCCATTAATATTTTGAATTTTTTCTTTATAAGAATAGGGAAGTGGAAAAATAAATGATACTGCTTGTCTTGTTACAAGCCTGGTTGTAGATGATGCATCAAGCCCGGCATGCCAAGCAGTAACAACTGTGCGTAAAACTCCAAAAGCAATTAAGGCAACAGCGATACCGAGAATTGTTAATGCAGTTCTTAATTTATGTCGTACAGAATTTTTCAATATTAATTTTAAAACTTTCATAACGCTCCTTATATAAGCTCGCCTTTTTCTAGATGTTTTATTATTGAGGCTCTCTCTGCAGCATGCGGATCGTGAGTAACCATTACTATTGTTTTATTAAATTCTTTGTTAAGCCTTTCCATCAAAGTTAAAATTGCATCTGCAGAGTTTTTATCAAGATCGCCAGTTGGTTCATCAGCAACTAAGATTAATGGATCAGTAACAATAGCGCGGGCTATTGCTACACGCTGTTCCTGTCCGCCTGAAAGCTGCTTTGGCGAATGATACATTCTGTCTCCAAGCCCGACAATATTTAAAGCAGTTTCTGCCTGCCGCTTTCTTTCAGCTTTGTTTAAATGAGTTAATAGTAATGGTAGCTCTACGTTTTCAAAAGCTGATAACACAGGGATTAAATTATAAAACTGAAAAATGAATCCAACGTTTGATGAACGCCATTTTGCCAAAGCAGATTCACCTAATTGGCCTATATTTGTTTCACCAACAACTATATCACCGCGCGTAGGCTTATCAATACCGGCTATTAAATTTAGGAGAGTAGTTTTGCCTGAACCGGAAGGCCCCATCAAAGCAGTGAATTCACCTTCTTTAATATTTAAATTTATGTTTGATAAAACAGGAATCTCAAGGCTATCCCTCCAATATGATTTTGAAAGATTTTGTATTTTGATTATATCGCTCATAGATATACTTTCGAAATTATTTTAAATTCAAATATTTATTATTGTTTAATTTTACTTACTTTTGTACCATCTTTTATATCTTCAGTTACTTTTTCAATTACTCTGTCACCGTCGCGCAGCCCGGATTTTATTTCATCATAATTATTCAGTTCCCTTCCTTTAACAACATCAACTTTAACCGCTTTATCATCTTTAACTTTGAATACAACATCATTACCGCTTCTATTAACAACAGAAGTAAATGGAACTACAAGTACAGGCTTTTCATTCTGCTCTTCTTTAGAAATTGGTTTTGTAAAGAAAGAAACCTTTGCACTCATTTCAGGCAAAACATTTTCATCATAATCTTTAAATCCAACTTTTACCATGATGGTTGCTTTTGAACGGTCAGCAGTAGGGACAATTTTAGCAACATATCCTTCATAATTTTTTTGAGGATTAGCATCAAGCGTAATTTGACACGGCTGATTAATTTTTACTTTTTCAATATTTGATTCAGAGACATCGGCTTCTACTTGAAGCGAGCTCATATCAGCTAATGTTACAACTGCACTTTTAGCATTTACACTTGCACCAAATGGAGCAACTATTTCACCTACATCAGCATCCTTTGTTAATACAGTTCCGTTAAAAGGTGCGCGAATAAGAGTATTTTCAATGTTAACTTCCTGTGCTTGTACATTTGCTTTTGCTACATCAATTGAAGCCACTACTTTTAAGTATGTAGCTTCTGCTTGATCAACTTGCATTTGTGTTGCCGAGCCGGTTCGATATAAAGCCTTTTGTCTGTTATAATTATTCTCTGCATCTTTCAGATCAGCTTCGGCAAGCTTTAAATTCGCTTTTGCTCCAGCCAAAGCAGCTTGAATATCATTGTCTTCAAGCCTTCCTATTATTTGTCCTTTTTTAACTTTGTCACCTTCAACAACTCCAAGATAAATAAGCTTGCCGGTTCCTTTAGAAGCAATAGAAGCTTTCCGCTGAGCAACCACATAACCGTTTGCTGTTAACGTTGCTGATGATTGAGCAGGCGACTGCATTACAGCAGTTGTTAAATGTACTTCAACAGCCGGATTAAAGATGGAATTATAACCCCAGATAGCAGCGGCTAAAATCAAAATGATTATTACTATAGTTACAATTAAATTAATTTTTTTGCTTCGGCCTTCAGGATTTTTAGCCTGAGTTCTGTCAATTCTTAAAGAGGATAAATCATTATTTTTATTTTCCAAAATAGTACTTTCAGTTTTTTATGTTTGTTAATGTTTAACATGGTGCATAAACCCGGTTTCTTTAAGAAACCGGGTTTGTTATATCAAATTAAAAAAATCTCTATCACCAATTCATTCTCTTTTTCAATGATGTGATATGAGCCAAATGATGATTGCAATGCCATGAATATGTAGCGATGAATTCATTTAAAGAAACAAACTTATTTTGTTCAGGATGAAAATATCTTTTCTTCAAATCATCTTCCGACAAATTTTTAAGAACCATCACCCATCTTCTATGAAGCGGCTCAAGTAGTTGAAGAGAAATATTTATGTCGCTTTTAGTATCGACCAACTCTGCCCATCGGTCTTCAAAGTAAGGCTTGATTGCCGGGTCATTTTCTGTTAAAACCAGTTTCATTCTTACATAAGCATTTATGTGACTATCAGCCACATGATGAACAACCTGTTTAATTGTCCAACCGCCTGGACGATACTTTGTATTCAATTGTTCTTCATCAAGATTTTCAACTTCTTGTCTAAGTTTTGCAGGAAATGATTCAATATCAAATATAAAAACACTATTAGAATTCCCATCAGGTTTATATTCAAATCTTCCAACTGGATATCTTAATTTTTCAAGTTCTTCATCAGTTAATTTTTCAAAATCTTTTTTCATTAATTATATCCTAAAATTTTGATGCTAAAACTATCAATCCTTTGACTGATAACGTTTCTAATTATGTCTATCAACATTAAAAAAAAATAAACGGTTGTAATCTTTTATGAAAGGGAATCAAAAATTAGTGTATAAAATAACCAAAAATATTTTTAATTCTACTTTTATTTTAAGATGAATTTATTTTTTAATATTTAAGTAACATACTTTAATCAGGCAGCTCTTCACAAGAAAATCCAAGCTGATTTATTTTATTAATTATTAACTCCATTTCAATATTATTTCCACATTCAACCCTTAATACTTTATCAACATCTCTTAAGTCAATAGTGCTTCTTTTTATTTGAGGGAATCTTGATAAAATAGAATTTACTTTTGTAACGTCGTAATTAGAATTTACATTTGTTTTGAAAATTAAAACGTTATTCATTTTCTCCTCACTTCAAATACTTTCTTCCTAATAGAAACTAAATGAAATATTTCTGTTTATGTTTAATATATAATTGGCTGCATATTAAAATTAACTTCTTGTCACAAATTTTAGTAGGTGCGATTACGTCAATTTAAGGGGCTGATTACGGCAAAAAGTTTATTTAATCAGTTAATGTAAATTGACAATAATCGCTGTCTATAAACCCAATTTCTTTAAGTAATTGGGTGTATTGATGCGCTAATTTAGTAACAAATGAGGTCCTTAAAATTGGACATTTTAGACAATTTCCAATATATAATAAATGAAAAATTTATGATGAAATTAAAAAGCAAATGTACTTTTTAGCTCCACCTTCCAATCAACCATAAAATGATTTAAAAAAACGAAATAAGGATTAAATTATTCTCGCAAAGCGGCCCTATGTGGAAAAGACTAAATAATCTTAACATTACTTAAATCTGCTTTATAACCTTTCAGAATTGCATAAGTTACTTTATCCATTTGAACGCCGTCAAAAATTGTTTTCTTAACATTTGTCTTGAACGAAACATTTTGAAGAATAGTGTTTCTAAAAGAAGCTTTCTTTAGTGCAGAGTAATCAAAGATAGTTCCTTTCAATTTCATGTTGTCAAAGCAGACACCGGATAATTCAGAAGTTTTAAATTCAGCATTATCAAGTGAAGTATTTTTAAAGGAAGCTCCTCTAAGATTTGAAGCTGTAAATTTACTATTGTTAAGATTAGCTCCATCGAATTTACAATTTGAAAGTTCGCAAGCTTTGAATTTGGAATTACTAAGATTTGCATTTTCAAAATTTGTATTCTTCAAATCGCTGCTTATAAAAGTACTGTCTGATACATCAGAATTATGAAAATCTGAATTGACAAGATTACTGTAATTAAACTTCCCGGATTTCAAATCAACTGAATCAAGTTGCGCTTCTTCAAGATGACTCATTGATAAATTCCAGGTTACTCGCTCACGCAGCTCATTGGTTTTGTCGGAGATACTTTCTATTATTTCGGAAATGTCCCCAAGAGAATCTATTGTCTGCTTGAATGCACTTTCGGCATCTTTGCCGTTGTTAATTAAGTCGCTGCATTTTTCTTTCATATTATTCAGCAGCTCTTCCTTTAAATCTTTAATGCCGGTTGTATTTTCATAAGGCTTAAAAATATCGTCAAGATATTCTTTTATTTTTTCATTTACGTTCATGAATTCTCCTTAGTATTAAATTAGTTTATCGAATAACTGTTTAATAAATTCCCAGCTTTTTTTATTTTCTTTGTATTTACTTTTTCCAGCCAATGTAATTTTATAATATTTCCTTCTAGCTCCTTGAGTTTCACTCCCCCAGTATGATGTAATAAATTCATCTTTCTCCATTCGCTTAAGACTTGAGTACATGGTGGCTTCTTTTAATTCAAACTCGCCGTCGGATGCATCATAAATTAATTTTGTTATTTCATAGCCGTATTTATCGCCTTTGGATAACAGGCTTAAAATAATTGTATCAATGTGCCCTCTGATTAAATCAGAAGATATTTTTTGTTCGTCCATAACTTTCTTCAATTATGATTGCAATATATGTAACATTACTATGTCTGTCAAGATAATATGTTATGAATAGTATTCTCTCTGTGATAAATGTTGATTTAGAATGATATATGGAAGCTTGTTTCTAAAAAAAATATAATTGTTATTCTGTAGTTAACACGGGAAATAAGTCTTACTTTTAATAAAGTTTAGGTATGCCGATGCATCATGATTAGTTATGAGATTTCTACTCCATCGTTTAGAAAAAATAAAAAAGCATATAGAGTTTTATTTCTATATGCTTTTACAAAAAATTATTTTAAATATTTTATCTTCCATCCGGCGGATATGCAGGAAGTAGTGATGGTGACTTAGGAATCTCTAAGGGATGTTCTTTAATTTTTTTCATAATATGATTTATGCCTTCTTCAAGTTGAGCGTCCTTACCGCTTATTTCGTCTCCGGGAAGATTATCAATTTCAATATCCGGTTCAACCCCATGATTTTCTATTACCCAATCAGAGTTTAGACCGAAAATACTAGATTCAGGTACAGTGATATAACCGCCGTCTAAAAGTTTCCAATAACCGCGAATTCCTCTTACGCCACCCCAGGTCCTTGTCCCGATAAGCGGGCCGAGGTTATATTTCTTAAAGTAAAATGGAAAGATATCACCATCCGAAGCTGAATAATGATTTATTAATGAAACCATGTAACCCTGAACAACTTCACCTGGAATCGTTCCGGTTCCACCTTGCCGGTTTGTTGTCATACCAATTAAAACTCTCCGCAAGCGCTCAAGTAAAATCTGGTCTATATTTCCGCCACCGTTATATCGTACATCAACGACTAAACCTTGCTTACGGATTTGCGGATAAAATTGATTTACAAATTGATTTATTCCTACATCACCCATATCGGATAAATAGATATAACCGATTTTTCCATCTGATTCCTCACTTACAATTTTACGATTGTTATCAATCCAGTCCTTCAATCTTAAATTCAATTCATTGGAAATTGGCTTTACAATTTCATCATGTTTGTTTGAACCTTTTGCATCATCAGCAAGAGTTAACGTAACTGTTTTATTTAAAGTATTTACAAAAAGGCTGTAAGGATTTTCGGGAGCTTTTAACTCATGCCCATCTACTGCTAAAAGAAAATCTCCTTTCTTTGCACTAATTCCAGGCTCGGTAAGAGGTGAGCGGTATCCTTCTCTTGTATTATCGCCTGAATAAATTTTCTTAAAATAATATCTTCCTGATGATTTCTCTAATGCAAAGTCTACACCAAGAAGCCCTGTCGGGTTATAATCATTTTCGGGTTCATCACCTCCACCTACGTAAGTATGCGAATTCTGAAGGCTGCCAATCATTTCTCCTATTACATAATTTAAATCTGCTCTGCAGGTTAATTCAGGAAGAAGCTTTTCATATTTAGTTTTAATTTCATCCCAATCTTTACCGTTCATTTTAGGATTATAAAAGAAATCGCGTTCAAGTCTCCATGCCTGGTTAAACATTTCGTCCCATTCTTCAACAGGATTTATTTGAATTTTCATATCGGATAAATTTAAAATCTTTCGGCTCTTATTCTCGCCTGGACCTGGTTTTGAATCGCTAATAATATATTTATCTTTTTCCTGGTAAATAATTTTACTTCCATCTGCGCTTAATTCATATCCTCCAAGTGAAGCAGCCAAACTTGATTCTTTTCTTTTTGTCATATCAAATACGTGCAGCGTATCTTTTTCTCCTTCAAGCGGGGGCCCATCAACTAATGTTGAAGGTGAAGTCATATAATAAACCATGTCATTGGAAGTAAGAAGATTATGAATATTTCCAGCAGAGATTGGTAAAGGAACCGACCTTAATAATAGTCCATCAACATCAATTTTAATAGGTTTTGATGCCTTTGCATTCCATGATGCTTTTTTCGCTGTATCTTTTTTTGTTTCTGAAACTCCTTCATCCGAACGGGGTTCAAACGGGGACGGCTCACTTTTTTGTAAAGTTGCTACATAAACGCCAGCCATTTTTTGGGTAGCCATATTAAATTCAACCTGACTGTTTACAGGGTTTTCATGCCTTGACGAAATAAAAAATAAATATTTCCCATCGGTGCTGAAAACAGGTTCATAATCATCATTCATTTCCGAACTGATATTAATTGCTTTATCATCATTCAAACTATATAAATAAATATCTCCCAAATTATTATCCGAAACTTTAGTATATGTAATCCATAAACCGTCTGGAGACCAGGTAAAATCTTGAATTTCGTTTCGTTTTGAATTATCAACTTTAACTAATTTTTTATCTTTAACATTTAAATACCACAAAGTTTTTTCATTGTCGGAAAAAGCAAGCTTATCGCTTCCGGGAGCCCAACGTGGTTTATAATAATGCCCATTCTTACTTTCAGTTAAAATTTCTTCTTTGCCGGAACCATCAGATGGTTTGATTGCAACTTCACTTTCTCCGGTAACATCGGTTACATACGCTACCCACTTTCCATCCGGCGACCAGGCAGGATACTCTTCCCTCGCCGTGGAAGTTTGTGTTATGTTTCTAATATTCCCATGTTCTACAGGAACTGTATAAATATCACCTCTTGCTTCAAATAATCCTCGCTTGCCATTCGGAGCTATGTCATAAGTAACAATATTTTTATTTGCGTTTACCCAGCGAGGCCGGATTTGTTTTCCGTCATTTGGAACAATTACATTTACTTCATGCAGCTTTTCATTAGGGAGGTCAATTACATACATTGAACCCCCACACTGAAATACAATCCCGTTATTGCCGAGGCTTGGCCAATCAACATCATAATCTTTGAAATTTGTAATTTGGCGGAATTTTTTTGTTTGCATTTCATAAGCCCAGATATTCATTCTATTTTCAGGCCCTCTATCGGATGCAAAGTAAATAGTATTATTATACCACATCGGGTAAGTATCAGTACCTTTCCAATCTGTGATTCTATCAATCTTTTTTGTGTTAAAATCATAAACCCAAATGTCTTGTGCTAATCCACCATAATAATTTTTCCAGGTTCTGAAATTTCTAAAAATTCTATTATAAGCTATCTTCCCACCATCAGAATTATATGATAATAATCCTCCTTTTGGAAGAGGAAGCTGTTCTGGTAAACCGCCTTCTACAGGGACTGAAAAAAGTCTCCCAAACCATGAATTATAAGTGTTTCGCCTGGAAAGGAAAATTATATTTTTACTATCAGGCGTCCAGTTAACCACCATGTTATCGGGGCCCCATCTTAATGTTGCTTCTTTAACCACATCAGAATGAAAGGTTAATCTTTTAACAGTTCCGCCATCAGCGGGGATTGTGTAAACATCAATATTTCCGTCGTAACTCCCTGTGAAAGCAATAGTCTTTCCATCAGGAGAAAATCGCGGCATAATATCAAAGCCATCATCTACGGTTAGCCTGTTTGCTGTTCCGCCATTTCTCTCAACTTTCCATAAGTTCCCGCCGGATTCAAACACAATGGTATTTCCATACAGAGTTGGATACCTGCACATAACTTTTTGTGAATTTGTTTGTGCAAATAACTTTGTGGATGGTCCTGCAAAACTTTCAAACCAAATGAATAAAGTTAAAAAACAGATAGCTCTTTTCATTTATCCCTCAAATATTAAAATAGATTGAATTTGGAATTGATATTTTGAATTGCAACATAAGATCAAAATTATTCAAAAGTAAAGGAAAAATTTATAGGTTAAGAAAATAGTTTACATTTTTTTTTTCATAAACCGCTTAAGCCTGTTTAATCACAACTTATCATTTATTTGTTGAATCATAAATGTCCGTTGTCTATTTTCGTGAACTCAAATTAAGTAACCCCTTTGCAAAATCATTAGCGGAATTTTATATCCGGATAAAGGATTTATTATGATGCAGAGAGTAAACAGTAACCGTTTAAAAATTATCTCACAAAAGCGGGAACCGGACAAATCAATTTTAGAATCAAATTTGCATGGTAGTAATGGAAAAATTCATTCTTTTCATTTTGAAAAAAAGCAAGGGGTGATTGAAAAAGGTTTCGGGTATGAAGATGAAGTTTCAGCGGGAAATTTCTCTGAAATAATGATGGACGGAATAAATATATTTTACACAGAGCAGCAGGCAACAAAAGAAAGAATAATTAATGTAGATTTTAATTTCCCTGTTATTCAAATGCTTTTTCTTTTTAAACGTGAAGATATTGATAGACTAAATGAAGCAAAATTATTTATCGAAAAAAATATGCTTGCAGAATTTTCACTACCGGAACTTTCGCACATGGTGGGGATAAATGAATTCGAGCTCAAAAAAGGTTTTAAAGAATTATTCGGAACAACAGCTATTAATTATTTAAATGAATTAAAAATGGGATACGTAAAAAGGCTGCTTCTTGATGAAAAGAAAAATGTATTTGAAGTGGCAATGGAATTAGGTTACAGTGAACCTCATCATTTTTCTGCTGCATTTAAAAGAAGATTTGGATACACACCGAAGGAAATTAAAAAGTAAAAGCATTTTATGAATGATTAATTTCCCCCGATTTGCCGGGCAAAGACTTTTAAAAAAATGAGTTATTATTTTTTAATTAAGTTAAAATAATAGAATCATTAATTTATCATACTTTAGTGTGAATCTTACAACTATGATAGAGTTCCATAATTATATTTTATTGTTTGAATAAAATAGTTAGTTACATTAGATAAATTTTATATGAGAGGGTCAAACCCATCCCAACCCTTCCCTCGAAAATGGAAGGGCTTATTTGAGATTATCACTAAATATTTGTAATTCTGTCCATTTGTAAAAAAGTTATAACTCAACATTAATTAAATGTCAGAACAATATATGTAAAGACATTATTGATAATAAGTCTTTCCCTTCCCAAGGGAAAGATTAGATAGGGTTCTTTTAACCTGAATAATTCAATTTCAGGCAATTAACCACAATCTCCAGGCATTTCTTTTCAAACCAGGCACTCACTTAACTTCATTAGTTTTAATAACTTAATTAGCCAACCACTCATTGGCATAATTGTTACTCCTTAGCCGGCAATGAAATTTGAAAAAAACTTAAAAACAATTTCAAAACAAACTATAAGGAGTACAAAATGAAAAAACAACGAGCTATCTTGAAAAACTTGCTGGCAATATTTACAGCTTTAATGCTGGCTTTAATGATTGGCTGTAAAGATTCACCTACAGATGTTGTTGATAATTCAGAACCAAATTCGGACCAGGCGGCAATGCAGAAAATTGCCGATAATGATTCTTCTCTTGCTTCATTTGAAGCGAACTTTAATGACGAAGATTTGATGAGCTTTGCAAAAGTAAATACTGATATTTATCCTTTCCGTGTTGGACATAAAGTTCGTTTAGTAAATAAAAATTTAAATGTTGAATTCCAGGGTGATTCGGCAATCGGTACATTAACAAAAACTTATGAAGGCGTATTATTAATAGCCGGCTCTTATTCGGATACTGCATCTGCTCCTGACACTGTTATTCAAAAAGCATTTATAACAACGGTTACAAGAAAACTTATATTTATTAAAGTAGCTAGTACTGCACGGCCAATATTAAACTGGAGGCTCGCAGCAATATCTTTACCTGAAGGCGGAACCGGCAGTGCAAATATTGAAATTCAAAAAGTAACTGTTTCAATTGATGGCCAGGATGATTTAGTAATTGATAACCCGAATGATTACTTCTTAAGCAGATGGAAAAGTTGGTGGAAAGCGATTCCTGTATTACACATGAACCAGTCTGCAAAAATTCAGGTTGTTGTTAAAAGCGCTTATGCTGATACAGATTTCGTAACATTAACCTGGGGTGCCGACTTAAAAGGATTGCACAGAGCTAAGAAAAAATTTGACTTAGTTTCTTCAACACCTGATGGTAATGGGTTCTATACAAAAGTTTATGAGCAAACATATAAAGCAAATCCATATCGCGGATTCTTCCATGCAGTTATAAATGCATTCCCGAAACAGGTAATTTTTGATGACGCAGCATCTGTTGAAACAAGCATGTGGGGTATCCCGTATGCAGTTAAGTTTTAGCGAAGCGGGATTAATTGAAGTGATATAAGGAGACAGGTGGATGAAAACAAGTGAAGAATCTTTTTCCCGGGGTTCTTCACTTTTATTTTTGAGAAAATATAAATACAAATTTGAAATTAGCTGAAGTTAAATCAATTGAAATTATTATTTTTCAATACTAATTTGAAACTAAAATGAAAACATATTTAAACATAATTTATTTTTTAGCAGTTGTTTCATTTGCTGCATTAATAAGCGGATGCGATAAGCCTGCTCCAACAGAATTAATTGTTTCGTCACAATCACAGGATGACCCGGTTGAATATGAAACGATAGCTAAAAGTCCAACTGACGAAATCTATAGTAATGGAGCAGACACAACCGGTGTTTCGGATAATTTAACCCGCTATTCAAATGTGATTGTTGTAAGCGGCACTAAGATTTCAGAAAATTCTATAACTACAAAAATATCAACAGCGGAAGCCGTTTTTTTTGATAGAGCAATGCCTGTAAGAGATAATGGAAATTTAATTGGTTACCAAACGCAGTTATTAGGTGTGGTGAAATTTAATGGCATTAAAGCGTTGACACTACCTTTCAAAGTAAAATTTAGAAATGCGCAAAGTGTAATTCAGGATTCATCATTAGGATTATTTCACTTACTATACAGCGGCAGAACTTCTCTCTTCCATCCATTTAATTATAAATATAATTCTGTCGTCAACTTTAAATTGAATCCTTTTATCGGGAAGTCAACTAGTTTTGATATCCCCACGCCGAAAGAAATTTCTGCAAATTTAAGAGTAACTGGAAGTAAGGCTAATAATAATTTAATTGCAAAATTGGTTTGGGATGCGGAAGATAATAATACAAAAATTCAAATTATTATCAGTGGGAAATTAAAAGGTAAGGATAATTCAATACCTTTATTTAAATTGAAGACCCGTGATGATGGAGCATTTATCATTCCAGAAAAAATTCTGGATGCTATTCCCCCGAACATTTTTAATAAATTGATTATTACACTAATAAGGCAATATGATAAGACAGTTACATTTAGATTAAATACACTTACCGTGCTTTCTCAAAGTATTCATTCACTAGTTGTTGAGTCTCCTTGAAAAGAAGTTTATGTATAACTTTTAGTATAATTATGATGTTTACATCAAACATATTATCTCAAAATTCTTTTGAGCCTGGCGGTTATTGGGGAAGCTTAAACAGCTCAGGCAATTTATTGAATAGCTTTGAAAGTAATCCGTCCAATTATTCGCTGTTAAAAGATTGGGGGGTTACACTTTCTTACGGTGCCGAGACGGGAAACAGCACTACTTCAACTTTATATCTTTTATCTCTGTCAAAAAAAATTAATGGAAATACAATTTCTTTAAGATATACTCCCGGTTATCAAAAAGAATTTATTTTTACAAACAGTGAATCAATTTTTATTAATGATTCGTCAGCGCAATCTTTATCATCAAATTATACTTATAAAGAGTTATTTGGATTAGGATATTCATATAAGTTTTCAGATAAATTTAGTTCAGGTTTAACATTCAGATATTTTAATCAGGAATTCAACCGGCAATCTGCTGTTTATGTTTTTTCGGATACAACGCATTTTGAAATTGGTAACGACACTAAAAAATATAACCTATGGAAATTAGATTTTGGAGTTAATTATACTCCTGTAAAAAATCTTTCGCTATCATTTTCTTCTAATAACTTGCTGGATTTTAGTGAGAATATTGACGATCCCGAGTTCAGCAGCTTCAAGCTTAGGGAAACAAAATCTGCACTTATTGGTTTGTCTTATGCTTTTGTAAATCCTGTTTCTTTAAATGCTTTGTATGAAACTTCAAATTCGTTTCAGCTTGGCTGCACAGGCTTTTTTAATATTTCTAATGACCAAATGGGAATTAGTCTAACTGCTTTTCATGATAAGTATCAAACTCCATACTTAGCAGGAATAATCCCGGCGATAATTTATAACTCAAAACTTTTTTCAGTGTCACTTTCATTTCTAAAATATTTTTCTGATAGAAAAGCTTCGCAAGATTTTACTTTGTTTGAAAACGAAGGGCTAACAAATATTGTAAACAATCGTTACAGCTTTGATAAAGCGATGCTCAATATTGCTTTTAAGCTTAACACTATTAAAGAAAAATCCGTTGAGCTGATTGATGTTAAAATACTTGATAATATTTTTCCTACTTTAACTCAAAATTATCTTGACCATCCATTTGCTGTAGGCAAAGCTGTTAATCTAACTGATAAAAGAATTACTATTAAACCGATGAGCAAGATTGAAGGCTTGAATCAAGATTTAATTCAATCCAAATCAATTTCAATTGCACCGAACGATACAGCAGAAGTTGATTTCTACACAATTGTGCCGGATGATTATGCAAAGAATAAAGTTGAAATCTCTTATGCAGATTTTTATGTAATTGAATCTGAAGAAAACCCTGAAGATAAATTTCAAAAACCGATTTTGGTGAACAGTGTAAATGCCTGGGATGGAAAAGTAATCAATTTAAAATATTTTATTAAGAAGGATGTTAACTTTTCAATGACTTATGCGAAGCAGATTTTAAGCGAACACAAAGCTGAGCTTGATACATTAAATTATGCTTATGCATCTTTCTACAAGACAAAATTTATTTTTAACTCTATAGTTAAAAATATCGTTTATACATCTGATCCGCGTGCTTCTGCAGAGTATGTTCAATTCCCTCATCAGACTTTAGAATTAAAAGGCGGGGACTGTGACGATTTAAGTGTACTGTTTAGTTCGCTGCTGGAAAGTGTTGGAATTGAAACTGCGCTTGTTGATTATCAAACCGGAACCGGAATAAGACATGTGAATGTTTTAGTAAATACAGAACTTTCCCCTGAGCAGGCAAGATTAATTACAAATAATGATTCAAAATATTTTATTCGTAAAAATGATTTGGGTAAAGACAGAGTTTGGATACCTGTTGAAACAACGTCGCTAACAAATTTTGAAAAAGCATGGGAGATAGGTACAGAAAAATTTAATACAGATGCGCTTGATAATTATGGTTTGGCAAAAGGCAAAGTTCAAATAATTGATGTTGAATGAGATTAATAATTAAAAAAAATATCTGTGCTAATCTGTGGTGAGGGAAATTATTTTACCACAGAGGAAGGCAAGATTTACACAGAGAAGAAATAGAAGGAAGTTAAAAAATGAACCGAAAAATTAAAACCGATATTATAATAACCGTAATTTTATTTCTGGTTATTATTTTAACCGACATCTCATTTGCGCAAAGCTATAAGGCAGAAAAAGTAAAAGGAGAAGTTAAAGCACAAATTGGCGCAAGTGAAAATTGGATTACAGTAAAAGACGGAATGGAATTAAATGCAAATACAATTCTTTCTACAGGCAAAAATTCTTCGCTTCAAATAGTTAACAGCGATACAAAATTTGTATTAAAAGAAAATTCAGTTTTGTCTATAAGCGATATCAAAAAGATGAGTCTTGATGATTTAATATTGGCCCTTGCTATGGAAGATATGATAAATGCTCCAAAGAAAGAAGAAAAAACAAATTCAGAGAATACTGCCGTATATGGAAGCGAAGAAAAAGGCGATAAGAAGTTGGCAGTATCTGATGATAACTTTGGAATGAAAAGATTAAACGGTGCAATGCAGCTATCTGAAAATGGATTTAAAGAATCGGCAATTGTAGCAGCAAAAGAAACCTATCGAAAATATCCCGAATCAAAAAGCAATGTATCAATGAGAATTTTCTTTGCAGACAATTTAAATACTCTTGGTTTATATGAAGAAGCATACCATGAATTCAATTCCATAAAAGGATTATCTCTTTCTGATCAGCAGAAAAAAGAAGTGGATAATAAATTAAGTTTTCTGAGTAAGAAATTGATTAGTGTGCAGTAACCAGCAAGTGGGGTTCACCTCTCGCATTGCGATGGCTATGCCACAAGGCGAGCCTCACTTTTTTATCTTTATAACTAAACCAATAAAATAATCCTACCAGTCCAAAAATCTTTCAATCTTTTATTCTTGCAATCTCGTAATTTTTTAATTTGTAATCCTCCCATTTTGATATGAAAAAAATTCTCATATCTTATAGCATCTCATTTTTAAAATTCCTTTAGTGCTGCGGGAATGATCTCGCTCATTCCTAATTCTATTTCAAAAAACACAAAACAAAATCCAAGGCGGTTATGACATTAGACATGGTTATAGTCCTTATTGTATTGTGCGGTGCAATTGTTTTGTTTATGATAGACAAAGTTCCCATTGATTTAACCGCAATGATAATAATGGCGGCCTTGCTTCTTACAGGCATCATCACTCCCGAAGAAGGTATCGCAGGTTTCAGTAACACTGCTACCGTAACAGTTGCTGCTATGTTTGTTTTAAGTGCCGCTTTATTCCAAACCGGGGCTTTAAATTTTGTTGGCGATTTTTTAAAAGATTCACTTAGCAAAAATTTTTGGACCGGAATGCTCTTTTTAATGTTAATCATTTCAGTGATTTCTGCTTTCATAAATGTAACTGCTGTTGTTGCTTTATTCATGCCGGTATTAATTGGAGTTTCAAAAGATGCAAAGATTAGCGCTTCAAAATTGTTAATCCCTCTTTCATATAGTGCTTTGCTTGGGGGAGTTGGAACCTTAATCGGGACTTCCACAAATATCCTGGTTAGTTCAATCGCTTATAAACACGGAATGCATGCTTTTGATATGTTTGAAATGACTCCCTTCGGAATAGTTGTTTTAGTAGTTGGAATTATTTATTTGCTGACTATTGGAATAAGATTGCTGCCGGATAGAGATTCAATGACAGGTTTGATAAAAAAATATGAAATGACAGATTACATTACAGAAATTATTTTACTACCTAATGCGGAATCTGTTGAAAAGCAAATTCAAGAATCACCCCTGGTAAATGACCTTGATATTGACATTATAGAAATTAGAAGAGGAGATAATTATAGATTCTTTCCTTCATCTGGGACTGTTCTTAAAAGTAATGATATTTTAAAAGTGAGAACCGATATCGATAAACTAAAACATCTTCAGCAACGGGAAGGTATAATGATAAGGCCTAAAAAAGAAAATGGTAATAACAATTTAAATTTAGCCGAGGCCGCCCTTGTTGAAGCAGTTGTTACACATAATTCAAGATTAAAAGGCAGAACGATTAAGGGAATTAATTTCCGCGAAACATATGGAGCTACGGTACTGGCAATTAAACATCGCGGGCAATTAATGCATGAAAAACTTGGCAGAGCGCGCATTCGCTCCGGCGATGTTCTTTTAATTGAAGTTAAAAAAGACTGGCTTACGCGGTTAAGGCAAAACCAGGATTTTATAGTTGTTTCCGATGTTACAAAAACAGAAGTCGATAAAGGGAAAATACTTACTGCTGTTTTAATTTTATTTGGCGTGGTTGGAACTGCGGCATTAGGTATTTTTCCTATTGTTCAAAGTGCAGTTATTGGAAGTGTGCTTATGGTTTTAACGAGATGTATTTCATTAGATGAAGCATACAAAGCAATTAACTGGAAAGTAATTTTTTTATTGGCGGGTGTTTTAACATTAGGCCTTGCTTTGGAAAAAACCGGCGGGGCCTCATTAATTTCTTCTGCTATAATTAATTTAGTTGGAGGATTAGGAAATAAGGCATTGGTATCAGCATTCTTTTTTTTTACTTTGGTTTTTACTAATTTCATGTCAAATAATGCTACAGCAGCATTGTTTGCGCCCATTGCAATTTTAACAGCTCAATCGCTTGGTTTAAACCCGCGACCTTTTTTAATGGCGGTTACATTTGCTGCTTCATTAAGCTTTATGACGCCGGTTGGATATCAAACTAATATGATGGTGATGGGGCCGGGTAATTACAAATTTAAAGATTATTTAAAAGTAGGTGCGCCGCTTGATTTGATTTTATGGATTTTAGCAACATTATTAATACCGGTTTTCTATCCTTTATAAAAGATTATACTTTTGAAAGACATAAAACAGATTTTTAACAGCATAAAAGAATTCTTAAATGTTCCTATTACCTCAATAGGTAAAAGCCCAATTACGATTTGGGATATTACTTATTTTTTAATTTTAATTTTTCTTTTGCTTTATCTTACCGCCAAGCTGCGCAAATGGATTGTTTATAAGCTGCTCTCGAAAAGTAAAATTGATCTCGGTGTCCGTATTGCTGTCGGAACTATTGCCCGTTATTTAATTTTAGTAATTGGTTTCATTATAATTCTTCAGACAGTTGGAATTGATTTAAGTGCGCTTACAATTTTAGCCGGTGCACTAGGAGTTGGTATCGGCTTTGGTTTGCAAAATGTTACAAACAATTTTGTCAGTGGTATTATCATTCTTTTTGAGCGCCCGATTAAAGTTGGTGATAGAATTGAGCTGGGAGATGTTTCCGGCGATGTGGTTAGAATTTCAATGCGTTCAACAGAAATAATTACTAATGATAATATTTCTATTATAGTTCCTAATTCAGATTTTATTTCTTCGAAAGTTATTAATTGGAGCCATATCGATAGAAATATTCGTTTCAACTTTCCAGTTGGAGTTTCATATAAAGAAGATCCCGAAAAAGTTAAAAAGTTATTATTGGAAGTTGCAAATTCGAATGATGCTATTTTGAAGGAACCAAAGCCGGATGTTTTGTTTGCTGATTTTGGTGACAGCTCTATAGATTTTAAATTACGGGTTTGGACTAGAGAATATATAAATCGTCCTAATGTTTTGAAGAGCCAGTTGTATTATGAAATATTTAAAAAGTTTAGGGAAAATAATATAGAAATACCGTTCCCTCAGAGAGATGTTTTGATAAAGAACTTTAAAGAAATTACAAAAAATTCTTCAAAGAATGATTCAGATTGAAGTTCTTTTACTCGTAGCTTCAAGCTTAATTTTAATTAGCGTAGGAATAGCAAAATTTTCCGATAACCTCGGTGTTCCCGCTTTATTGCTTTTTATTGGTGTTGGAATATTTGCAGGCTCGGAAGGGCCAGGCGGAATATATTTTAATGATGCAACACTTGCTCAGGCTATTGGTCTTATAGCTCTGGTCTTTATTTTGTTTTCAGGTGGGTTGGAAACTGATTGGCATTCAGTGAAAACCGTTATCAAACCAGCGTCTGTTCTTGCATCTTTTGGAGTTTTATTAACCGCTATAATTATAGCCGTTTTTATTTCATTAATTCTAAACGTATCATTTGTTTGGGGGCTTCTTCTTGGTTCAATAATATCATCTACTGATGCTGCAGCAGTTTTTTCTATTCTTAAAACCAGAAATATAAGTTTAAAGGGAATCTAAAACCATTACTGGAATTAGAATCGGGGAGTAATGATCCGATGGCTGTTTTTCTAACGATAAGTTCTATTCAGCTATTGTTATATCCTGAAAGCAATGTTTTAAAATTAATATTAATGTTTGTTTTACAAATGGGTTTGGGTGCTGGATTTGGTTTGGCATTTGGAAAACTTATGGTTTATCTAATCAACAAGTTGAATTTTTCTTATGAAGGAATTTATCCGGTTTTTTCATTAGCAATGTGTGTATTAATTTTTTCAATTTCGAATGTGATCGGTGGAAGTGGTTTTTTAGCTATTTATATTGCCGGGGTGCTTGTAGGCAATAGTTCATTTGTTCACAAAAAAAGTATGATTCGTTTTTTTGATGGACTTGGTACGCTTGGCCAAATTGCTATGTTTCTTACTTTAGGCCTTCTTGTTTTCCCCTCTCACTTAATTGCAGTAACAGGAACAGGATTATTAGTGGCAGCATTTTTAATTTTTATTGCTCGTCCATTAAGTGTTTTTATTTCTTTGTCGTTTTTTAAGTTTAAGTTGAATGAAAAAATATTTGTTTCATGGGTAGGATTGAGAGGCGCTGTTCCAATTATTTTGGCAACATTTCCTTTGCTGGCTGGCGTAGTAAATGCAGATATAATTTTTAATGTTGTATTTTTTATTGTTTTAACTTCAGTATTGCTTCAAGGATGGACATTAGTTCCCGCTGCAAAAATACTTAGAGTTGATGCTCCTTTGGAAAAAAAGAAACAATATCCAATTGAATTTAATCCGATAGAAGGAGTTGATACAGAGCTGATTGATTTTATAATTCCTTATGATTCCGGTGTTACCAAGAAACCAATTGTCGAACTTGGATTTCCGGATGACAGCAGAATTGTTCTAATTTGGCGAAACGAAAAAAGCATTGTTCCAAGCGGAGGAACAATATTGGAAGAAGGAGATACAATATTAACTTTGGTCAATAAAAGTAATATTGATAAAGTAAAAAGAATTTTATCTCAAAAAAGTAATTAAAACCATTTCTGTAATTCAGATAGTATTCTTCGTTAATTTTTTTTATGTAAACTTTCCGCTATATTTCAATCAACTGATAACTAACCATATTTAAATAACTTTTGGAAAATGCAATGAAAGCAAAGATTTTTATTGTAATGATCTTAATTATTTTCTTGACGATTTTTATTTCACAAAACTCCAGCGATTTCCCAATAAATGTTTTGTTTTGGGGTTTTCAAATTCCTGGAATAATAATGATTTTACTAACCGGCTTGCTTGGGATTGTAATCGGTTTTATTCTGGCATTAATTATTATGAAACCTGCTGAAAAGAAAATTGAACCGGTAAAGGATATAAATACGCTAAAAGAAAATAAGAAAAGTATATAATCAATATTAAAATTATTAATAGCTAGAAGTTAAAGTGGGGAGAGGGGTTGTTTGATAAAATTTATTAGATCGATCTCGACTAAAAATTCCTAAATATTTCAATTAGTAGCTGTAGATTTTATCCAGCTATCGTAGCATTTTTTTAAATGTGAATACCAGCCTTTGCGGACAAAATTTTGTCCGGTTAAATCCCATCTATGATTTATTTCAATTATTACCGGGCCATTGTCTGTTAAGGCAATGTCCCATCCAATTGCTTTTAATAAAGAAATTTTTTGCTGGTATTCTTTTACTTGCTTAATAAGATAATCCCAATCTTTAATACAAAAATTTGTTAGGTTAATCTTATTATCGGGATGATGAGTTATATCAACGATATCATCAAAGCTTCTAAATGATATTGGATATTCCAGTTGGCCTGTAGAAGCATTTATGCTTGCATCAATATTTCCTCCTTTAAAAGCATTGTCAAACCAAACATCTTTCCTTCCAATTCTAATGAAAGCAGTTAGAATTTCAACATACCTATTTGGAAACAGCAAAGTTACAATTCGTAAAGTATTAACCGATGAAGAATTTAATTCATTTATATAGTTAGTTTGCTTAATACGTTTTTCAAATATCAATGTTTTAAAATTTGAATTGTTCTTCAAATAGGTATCTAAAGAAATTTCTTCTCTATTTATATGGGTTAGAATCACATTATCATTTTTAATTATCCATCCGGTAAAAACATCTACACCAATTCCATGTGAAGAAGCTAATGGTTTGCAGACAAACTCAAATGGATTTTCTTTTTAAAAAAATCTTTAACATCATTTACATTAGATAATATGTTTTTTGTGGATTTACCTGCCGCCGCATCAAATACAAATAATAAATCGCTGGTTGGAATATTTAAAGATTGAAGATAAATTTTTGTAAGATATTTATTCCCTGCTAATAGTGAATAGTGTTTAGGGTTTAAATAATCAAGATAGATTTTATGATTTATAGAGCCTAAAAAATTATTTCTATATTCCTCTGGATAGTTTTTATCGTATAATTTAAAATTAAAATATTCTGAAAATCCAAGCTTGTTCTTACTTCTTTTACTTAAATAATCAAAAATGGAAGGAATAAATGAAGCCCCATTTTTCTTTTTTAGTTGTGCGAATTTTGGAATGTATTTAATTTTCTCAAGGATACTTTGCAACTAATCTCCCTAATTTTTAACAGAATTGAAAAACGAAAGAAAATTATTGATAAAATATAATGTATTGCAATATTCTTATCCATTAATTTTTTATGGGGTGAAATTACGTATTTAAATTATAAAGAATTGTTTCGTTCGCCTTCTTCAAACTTCCTAAATGCAAACAACTGCTGCGCGAAATAATTTTTATTTAAGGTTGTAATAGAAAATAAGTAGTGAAAATATTTAAGTTGTTACATATAAAAAAGGCCCTTAGAAATTTTCTAAAGGCCTTTAATAAGAACATTAAACTAGGTTATAATTAGAAGGTATATCTAACACCTAACTGCATTCTCCATCTTGAAAAGATATTGTCAGCGGTAAATGGAGTATTATTCTTAGGAGCAGAAAAAGTATAAACGTTTCTGCCGGCTGCATCTGTTCCAGCTTTTCTTGCCATTATATAAGTGCTGAATACACTGCTGTCCCAGCCCCAGTCACTATTAAGTAAGTTCAATAAATTGAGCACATCATAATTAACAGTGAATCTATGTCCTGGAATAATAGGAATGTCTTGGGAAATATGAAGATCAATATAATTTACCCATGGGTTTCTTGCGGCATTTCGTTCTGCAATTTGGCCTCGGTGTGAGCTTAGGTAATCGTTATTGGCGATGAAACCATCTAAAGCATCATACATTGCCTGGTTGCGGGTGAATACACCATCCGATACACTTCCTAATTCTATATCGTTATCATCTTTTGGTATGTAGAATAAATCGTTTTGATCAAAACCATCATTATTAATATCACTTCCGTATATGAAGGAGAAAGGAGCACCGGATTGTCCATTATAAAATAATGATATTGTAGTTGGTGCATTTTTAAAGAATTCATCGGTGTAAATTAAAGAAGCAAAAATACGGCCGCGAATTTCAAACGTTGATGTAGTAAGCTCAGGATTGTTAGGGTCGCCGGCAATTGGATTATATCTCATTTGTGAACGAGCCTGTGAGGAGAGTACACTGTTTAAATCTTTTGCTCTTCCATAAGTATAACCTGTATTAACCGAAAGTCCTCTGGAAACGTTTCTTTGAAGCTGGAAGGTAAGATTGTATGAATAACCTTGATTTGTATTTTTTAAATTCATTACATCAAAGAAATTACTGTTTTTACTATCGGTGCCACCATAAAGCGGCCTAGTATCATTCGGACCGTTTGCAGTTAAAGTTGATGGATTATCATGATTTTTTATATTTAATTTTTCATAAACAAAATCATTAACAGATTTTGAATATTGGAATTCAACTGTACCGGTAAAATCAAAAGGTAATTGGTGGTCAACACCAGCATCAAATCTTAACACTTGGGGCATCTTTAAATTTGGGTCACTCAAATCTATTTCTGCAGTTCTTGCAGCAGAAAAAGTTCCGGGGTCACCAGGGCCAGGTACATTAGCAGCATTTGGGGTAAATTGTAAATCAGTTCCGCTGCCTCTAACTTCAAACTGAGTATTACCTGAGTTGCCATATTGATTGGATATCCAAACATAAGCAGGCCTTCCGCTGAAAACACCTACTCCACCACGTAATTGAATTGTTTTGTCGCCATTAACATCCCAATTAAAACCAACACGAGGAGCCCAAAGTAAATTTCCGCTTGGAGCGGAAGCTGTTGATATTCCAGGGAAATAATAGCTCACCGAGTCATTTGCTAGTGGTTTGTCGGGATAAGTTGGTATATCAACTCTTAATCCATAAGTTAACCTGAAGTTCGGCATAACTTGCCATTCATCCTGTGCATAAAAACCATATTGACTAACTGAAAATGAAGCTGCTCCATCACCGACTGCTGGAATTACTCTCTGATAAAACTGTACATTACCAGCTTGAAAATCTGCTAAGCTGCCGTATTGATAATATCCGCCAAAAGATCTTAAAAATAAATTTGAGAATGAAAAGAATTCATTATGAGTTCCAATTGTGATTGTATGATTTCCAGCAAAATATGAGAAGTTATCGGTAAGCTCAAAAATATCCTGATCTAAACTATTTGCTGATGAAAATCTATCCGTACCGGCATGATATTGAACTCCGTTTTCATCAACTTCAACTTCAGGCAATAAAGCACCATCAGGCCCTCTTTTATCTCTAATTGTTGTATAACCAAGAATTAATTCATTAGCCATGTTATTGCCGAATGTGCTATTCAATTGAGCAACTAAATTATTAGTTTTGTTTTTAAACTGATATAAGTAAGAATCAAAACTGAATGCTGTAGAGGAGTTTCTATTCCCGAGAATATCATCTGTGGCATTAACATAATTGTAATGCAGATTTAATTTTTGATTCTCAGAAAGGTTAAAATCAAAACGAGCAAATACTTTATCAGATGGGCGTTTAAGCGTGAATTCCCCAAAACCACCAGTTGTATACCCTCTGCTTGCTAATGTTGATTGTATCTGACTTGCAACACCTGAAATACCTGAAGTTCCTGTGGTCAAAGCAAGATTTGGCTGCGGTTCGTTATGCCCTGTTAGTTCGGCATTTACGAAGAAGAATACTTTATCTCTTACAATAGGGCCCCCTAAACGAAAACCATATTGCCATTCTTTAAAATCATTAAAAGGCTGATCTTGTCCTTCGTATTTATTTCCAACTAAGCTCTGATTTCTACCATATCCAAAAACAGATCCATGAAGTTCATTTGTACCGCTTCTGGTAATAGCGTTTATTCCACCACCTGTAAATCCACCTAGCCTAACATCGAAAGGAGCGATTACAACCTGGAATTCCTGTATAGCATCAAGGCTTATTGGATTTGTACTTGCTTGCCCTCCAGGTGTTCCTGAAGATCCTAAACCGAATAAATCATTGTACTGAGTTCCATCTATTTGAATGTTATTATATCTATTGCTTCTTCCAGCAGCTTGACTTCCTTTGGCCTGATCATTTGCTCCGGAAAACATTGGGGACATCTTTGCAAAGTTTGCGAAACTTCTGTTAACAGTAGGAATATCTGCAATTTGTTTTGCAGTGACGTTTTGTGATGAACCAGTTCTGTTTTCATTTATAACAGCACTTCTATTTGCAGAAACAGTAACGCTAGATAGTTCTATTGTAGTTTCAGAAAGTTTTACATCAAGAGTGTAAACTTCACCAAGATGTAATCTGTCTATTGGTAATTTTTGAGTTTGATAACCAACATAGGAAACGGTTATTTCATAAGGGCCGCCAACTTTAACTGCAGTAAAATTAAATTTACCATTTGTGCGTGTGGTAGTTCCATATTGTGTTCCTGTTGGTTCGTGCACAGCAATTATGCTTGCCGCAGGTAAAGGATTATTGTTTTGATCTGTAACCGTTCCTTGTATTGCGGCAGTGGTTATACCCTGAGCAAATATCGCATTAGTGTTAAATAGAAAAATTGAAATAAATAATATTAGAAGCTTTGGAAAAATTCGCTTCATAACACCTCCACTTAATATTGAAAAATGAATAATATGATTAATTAAGAAATTGACTAGTTTATACAAACTTTGCCCTAAACAGATTACTAATATTATCTAAATTTTTTTTCCAAACAATAATAAATTCATAATTAATATATTATTAATATAAGGAGCTTGATTTTCATCTAAATTTTAAATCTTTTGTATAAATTTATTTTTAAGTTTTTAGCTAGTTCAAAAAAATTGCTAAAAAAACATACCGGATAAAATTGGAAATTTTAAGAATCAGTTCTTAAAAAGTTGTTTAATTATAGTGTGAATAGTTATATGATTATTATTTATTTTTATAGTCATATTTACAAAAACACTTATTAAATTTATAATCAAAAAGTGAGCTGAAAAATGAACTACCGAAAATTAGGAAGAACCGGCTGGGAAGTTTCTGAAATTAGTTTCGGCTCGTGGGCTATTGGCGGCGCCTGGGGAGAAGTTAATGATTCAGATTCAATTAAAGCATTGTATAAAGCGTTGGAACTTGGAGTTAATTTTTTTGACACAGCAGATGTTTATGGCAATGGACGAAGTGAAAAACTTCTAGCTAAATTGCGAAAGGAAAGTAATGAAAAATTTTATATTGCTACCAAAGCCGGGCGAAGATTAAATCCTCATAACGCAGAAGGTTATAACCGGAAAAATTTAACATCGTTTATTGACCGCAGCTTAAAAAATCTTGAAACCGATTCTATTGAACTACTTCAGCTTCATTGCCCGCCTACTGATGTTTATTATATGCCCGAGGTTTTTGGAATACTTGATGGTTTAGTTAAAGATGGAAAGCTTCGTTATTATGGTGTAAGTGTTGAGAGAGTTGAAGAAGCTATAAAAGCAATTGAATATCCTAATGTACAAAGTGTACAAATAATTTTTAACATGTTTCGTCACCGTCCTGCAGATTTATTTTTTGATTTGGCAAAGAAACACAAAGTTGGAATTTTAGCACGCGTACCTTTGTCTTCCGGAATGCTAACCGGTAAGTTAAATTCAAATTCTCAATTTGAAAAAGATGATCACAGAAACTATAATCGTCATGGGGAAGCATTTGATAGAGGCGAGACTTTTTCAGGAGTTGATTATGAAACCGGTTTGAAAGCAGTTGAAGAATTAAAAACAATTTGTCCCAAAGAAATGAGTCTAACTCAATTTGCTTTAAAATGGATTTTAATGTTTGATGCAGTAACATGTGCAATTCCCGGGGCAAAAAGGGAAGGGCAGGCTGAAGAAAATATAAAAGCATCAAGTCTTCCTCCTCTTTCTGCAAAGGTTATGAAAGATGTAAATGATATTTATGAAAAGTATATTAAGGAAAGCGTTCATCAGAATTGGTGATTAAGCTAGGCTTAATTAGAAGTTGTCAAAGTCATTTCAAGTTTATCAGTATACGAAAGTGATGAACTATTCACGCATAAGAACAACTAGATGAAAGTAAGAAACAATGACTTGTGCAAAGTGTCTGTCATGTTTCGACAGGCTCAACATAACAATATCAGTCTGAGCTTGTCGAAGACTAAAATTAGAGAATAAATTCAAATCCTGATTTAATCGGGACACAGTGTGACGGTATAATTAGTTCTGCAACACACTCCTTTTGCAGTAGGTTTAGCATGACAGAAAAATAAAGGATTATAATAAATGAAAATAAAATTCAATTGGGGCTTTGGTATTTTAATAGCTATAATATTTTTTATGGGAGTTACGATTGCTTTAGTAACTGTGTCGGTTAATCAAAAGACAGATTTGGTTACTGATCATTACTATGAAAAAACACTGAAGTACCAAAACCAAATTGATATGGAAAAACGCAGCGCAAAGTTTGTCAAAGGCCTGGAAATCACAAATGAGAATAATGAAGTAAATATTAAATTTCCGGATGCTTTCAAAAAGGTTCCGGTTAAAGGAGAATTATATTTTTACCGTCCTTCGGATGCAGCAAATGATTTTACAGTGCCATTGCAGGTTGATGGAAAAGGAAGGCAGGTTATTTCTTCTGCCAAAATGAAAAAAGGTTTTTGGCAGGTAAAGGTAGAATGGGTTATGACAAAAGAAAATTACTTTTGTGAAAAATCACTCATAATTTATTAATGGAATTATTAGCCGGTTTAGTAATAGGATTTTTAGGCAGCTTTCATTGCATCGGAATGTGCGGGCCTATTGCTTTAGCCCTCCCGGTTCCTAAAACATCTAACTTGTCTTTTATTGCCGGAAGAATTTTATATAATGCCGGAAGAGCATTAACCTACTCGGTAATGGGTGCTGTGTTTGGTTTGCTGGGTGGACGAATTATTTTTTCGGGCTTTCAACAAGGGTTGTCGATAACTCTGGGGGTGATAATTTTAGTATCGGTTTTTCTTCCTTCTAAATACAAACGAAAGATTATTTCACTTAGCATTATTCAAAAAATTAATCAGCCGCTAAAGCGGGAGATAGGAATTCTATTTAAGCAGGCTACATTTTCTTCAATGTTTTTAATAGGACTGCTCAATGGATTTTTACCATGTGGATTTGTTTATATCGGACTTACAGGTGCAACTGCAACAGGCAATGCAGTAAGCGGCGGGGCTTTTATGTTTTTGTTTGGACTAGGAACTTTCCCAGCAATGTTTGCTGCTTCTGTTTTAGGGAAGTTCATTAGTTTAAATGTTAGACAAAAAATCCGAAAGCTGACTCCGGTATTTGCTGTTATATTAGCTGTGATATTTATATTAAGGGGTATGAATTTGGGGATACCATTCGTTAGTCCGAAATTGAATTCAAATACAGAATCAACACAAAATTTAGATTGTCATTTTTAAGGTAATAAAAAGGCAAAGCTTAATAAAAGAGAATTACACTATAAAAAATTAACCCACCCAATCCTTCCCTTGCAAAGGAAAGGGCTGACAGGAGATAATGTTCTTGCATTATATATCTTATAAGTAAAAATTTTTTAAATGGTTGAATATTGATAGAATGAAAAGTATAAAGTTATTTTTGATAATAAGCCTTTCCCTTCAAAAGGGAAAGGTTGGATAGGGTTATCTTTACTAATTCGATAATTTAGTTTGAATAGATTGTTATACTAGCTCAATATTTTTAATGAAAGTTTTATAGAGCTTAAATAAGAAAACATTAGAGCAGTAAATCAATATTTTTTGTTTCTGCTTCTTAAGGAAACAAAAAAAGCCCCGTATTTACGGGGCTTTCCACATAGTGATCGCTATGCCGAGAACAAAGTTTTATTTTTTCTTTTTAGCAGGCATGATTGCGTCTTTTGCTGCTTTAGCAATTCTGAATTTCAAAACTTTCTTGGCAGGAATTACCATTGTTTCACCGGTAGCAGGATTTCTTCCCATTCTCTTTTTTCTATCAACTACAATAAGTTTTCCTAAGCCAGGAATTGTAAAAGATTTTTTAGCTTCCTTATGAGCCAATGCTACTAATTCATCAACAAACTGGTTAGCTACCTTTTTAGTAGTTGCAGTTTTTGCTGCGAGATGATCAACGATTTGAGATTTTGTCATTGGTTTAGTTGCTGCCATTGTATTTAGCCTTTATTTAATTAGTTGAAAGTTATTTCGGAATCGAAAATAAACATATTTTAATTTAAATAAAAATTTATTTTAATTTTCATGTTAATTATCAAGCCCTCCAGCACGTACTTTTAACTGCTTTGTAGCTGACCTATTTATTAACTATTTTCATAACCAACTTTTGAAAAAAACTTTTCCGAATGTACTTCTAATGAAAACATTCTTCATTTTTTTGCTCGTTGCTTTCATCAATCTTTATCCACAAAGCCCTGATTCACTTTCAACAGACTTGTCAAAAAGAATTTTGGATTCATTAGCAACGGCTTCTCATGATACGACTGCTGTACCGGATACCACAGGATTATTAAGTACAAAAAAAATTAAAGCGAAAGCAGATACTTTAGTTCCGCTGCATACAACTCCGCTTTTTAACGTAAGTGATTTTATAAGCCGGCAAGAATATTTAATGAACGATTACCGTTATACTGCAAACATTATTCAAAATTCATCTGCTGCTGCTTTTCTTGCCGATAGAGGATTTATTGGGCAGCCGAATGAATTGTATTTATATGGAATAGGAAACTCAGGTATAAGCTATTTTGATGATGGTATATTAATCAACAACAGGATTTCAAATCAATATGATTTAAATAATTTTATGTCCGAACAAGTTGATTCGGTTGAGATGATTCCTTTGCCACGGGGATTTTTATACGGCCCTTTCAACAATCCCGTTTCCGTTAACTTAATTACTAAAGATTTAATTAATGTACGGCCGTATACAAAAGTAAAATACTATCAGGGTGCTGACGGCGAGGCTTTTATAGATGCAATGTTTAATTCGATAGTATTTAAAAAATTTCTTTTAACAGTTGATATATCGAATAGAAAATACGATAGCTCTTATGTGAACTCGGATTACAGCCTATGGCAGGGGAGATTCAAGCTTAAATATTTGTTATCAAATAAAATTAATTTATCCGGTGATTATTCTATAGTTGATTCAAAGTTGGGGATGAATAACGGAGTTGATGTTGACAGCATATTAAAAACTACTTCCGATTTCACAACAATATTTTATGATAATTTAACAGCACCGGTTCTTTCTCCTTTTCTTAGGCAGAATGTGAAACAGCATAATTTTAGACTTGGGATGCTGGGGAAGTTCTTGGACAGCTCGCCTACGAAGCTGGATTTTTATTATATGTTTGGGCTGAATGAATTAGACTTTACTTCTAATCATTTAATATTTCAAAATAAGGATTATACTTATGGAGTTAATTTAGAACAGAACTATAATAAGGATTTTGTAAATGTAAAGCTTTTGGTGAATTATGAAAAAACGATTATGCAAAGATTAGATTATTACAGTAATGAAGAATATGATTTCAAAAATAATTCAACTTATTTTTCTATCTCACCAATTATTACTTTTTCATTACTAAATAAAAAATTATTACCTTCGATTTTTTATAAGCATACAAATTATTCTTTTGATGTCCCAAACGATTTTAGTCAAATTAAAAATCAAGATGGGTTTGGTTTAGATATTTCATATTGCTTAAATAATGATTATAGCTTTTATGCCGGTTACTCAACTTACAATTCAATTTATAATTTGAATTTCAGCTCAGCAGAGATAGGTGTTAAAATTAATTACTCATATTTAAATTTAAATTTAGATGCATTTAATAGAAAAATGAGCATTGATGTTTATAATTTTTTAGGTTCCCCAAGAACTGATGCAGATATTTATATTTACCGACCTATGAACGGAGTTAATTTAAAAGCTAATTTAGATATAAAACCGTTGTTATTAGAAACTCAAACCTCCTATTGTTATAATTATAAAAATACATCAGAACTATTAAATCTGTTTCCTAAAGTAAATTTTGAAGGAGGAATTTATTATAAGAACATTTTGTTCAAAGAAAACTTAAATCTAAAAACAGGATTTAAGTTTTATTATAATAGTGAAATGGGTTGTGAAAGTTTTATATTCACTTCTATCCCTTCTTCCTTGCACGTTGATTTCACTTTGGTCGGTGAAATACAAAAAGTAGCTTATGTATATTTCACCTGGGAAAATATATTAGGTAAACAATATTATCTTGTTCCATATTATCCTATGCGTGGGCGTAATTTGCATTTCGGTGTTTCATGGGAACTTTTTAATTAAAATTTTGAAATCTTCACTCTGAATTTATTTCAGAATCTTTTATAAAGATATTAAAATTGAATAATATGTTTATCATTGGATTATTTATCTAACTGCCAAGTAATTAGTAAATGTATGTAGATAAAGTAGAAGAATATTTTTCACCCCTTTGGGCTTGTAGTATAAAGAAGAATTTCCACAAGATAAACACCGAAGGCGTGAAATTATTATAACACATCAGAAGAAAAATAATTCAGAATTCCGAAGGGATGACATAGAGAGTAGTTGAATATTAAATGGATTATCTTTCCATATTTTTTAAATAGGTCTCATAAATTGAGTATGAATAGAGATAAGATATTTTAATTTCGTTACAAAATGATTTCAATAAAAGATAATTAAATTTTGATTTCAAAGCTTAAAAACAAAACCACTTTAATCTATTTCACGGGAATATTAACAGAAGTATTTTACCTTCTCTTTGTCTTTTTAGGCACCAACAGAAATGTCCCTCTCTACATGTTCATTTATTTTGAATCTTTCATTGTATTATTCATAACGTTGTATGTGATTCAAAAAAATTATTTAGAGCCTAATAACCATACTAAAAATGAAAAGCTGCTGAAAATACTTTCATGGTTTGGAAGAATTATTTCATTTGATGGGGAAGATAAATCAAAATTAAAAATCCCGTTTATTATTTTACTTTTCGGGATACTATTCAGGCTTTCTCTTTTCCCAACTTCGCCAACCACTTCCCCTGATGTTTATAGATATGTTTGGGAAGGGAAAGTTTTATACAACGGATACAATCCTTTTGATTATCCGCCAAGCTCTCCTGAATTAAATCACCTTCATTCGCAGCAACTACCAGCCAAAGTTGAGTATAAAGATATGGCAGCAATTTACCCGCCTCTGTCACAATTAAGCTTTGCAGTTTCTTATGCGGTATTTGGCGAGAGCCTAATAGGGTTGAAAATAATTTATCTCATCTGTGAAATTTTAACAATGATTTATTTGTTAAAGCTACTCAACCTAAAAAAGAAAAATTTAAACTTGATTCTATTGTATGCCTGGCTTCCGCTTCCAATTATGGAATACTTTATCAATATTCACCTTGAGCCATTCGCAATTGTCTTCATGATAATTTTTATTTATTACATTGAGAGAGGCTATCACTTAATTGCGGCAGTACCATTTACGTTTGCGTTCCTTTCAAAATTTTATCCCATTATTTTGTTTCCATTGCTTATAAAAAAAATTAGGATTAAAAAAACTTTTTACTTTACAATTATTTTTTCTGTATTAACACTTATATTTTATCTTCCTTTTGTAAGCGATAAGCTAGGAATATTTAAAGCGCTCGGCAGGTATCTTGAAAATTGGGATTATAATTCATCGGTATTTAAACTACTTCAGATGCTCACCACAAACGGCGACACGATAAGATTAATTTGCTCGATTGGATTAATGCTTTCAATCGGCATCATTGCAAATATGTATCTTGATTTTACAAGAGCAGCATTTGGAATTTTTATTGCGTTCATTATTTTTTCTACGACCGTGCACCCCTGGTATCTTGGCTGGCTTGCAGCAATAAACCCTGTAACAAATTTTATTTCCGTGTTAAGTTTATTTTTTACGGTCGGCTTAACAAGCTTCAGCTATATTGGTAAGTGGCATGATTACACTGCCGTGGTTCTGGTTGAATATATTTTTTTCTTTTTGTTTCTTATTTATGATTTGAGGAAGATGAGAAAGAAGAAAGTAGTGAAAAGAAATATTAATTAAGATTATAACATCCTCCTTCAAAGGAGGACTTGTATTAAAGTGTTAGTATGTAAAATTAATATTCCTATCTATATAAATAATACCGAAATAGACTTTCCCTTTTGAAGTGAGTTGTATAGAACATTGATATTAATTAAAATATTTTGTCATCATTTCTATAAAATTGATAGAGTCGGGAATGCGATGACATAACTACTAATCGCACCTAAAAAGAAATTCGCAGGAAATTATACTGAAAGGCATTTTTGCTTATAGGTAGTTAACACAAAAAGAAAAATCTGTTTGAAGGAGTAGAGCGACTGAGTTATTTTTCTTTATATGATAAGATAGAACTTCCGATGAAGAGTATAATTTCAGAATTTATTATTCAGTGCATGTTTCTTTTGGTTCTTTTCTTGCGTCAAGAAAAGAACAGTATAATGGAAGTCGTACAAATTAGAATTAGTCTAATTAGTTACGCCCATACGGGCTAAAAACAACAAACCCAATTTCTTAAAGAAATTGGGTTTGTAAAGAATGCTTTATTTTAAAAGTTTTACAAACTCAACATATCCTTAAACTTTGCTGCCTGCCTTCTTGATACTTCAATTTTATTTCCGCCTTTTAATTTTACCAGCAAGCCGCCGTTAAGCCAGGGTTCAATATTATCAACCCATTTTAAATTTATTATATGCTTCCTGTTTGCCCTAAAGAAATGTTTTATTGTCCAACCGCTCATCAAGATAATTAAGTGTTTTTAAAATCAAAGGTTTGTTATCATCAAAATATAGCCTCACATAATTTCCTTCCGACTCAAATAATTTTACAGTTGCCAATTTAACAAACCAGCACCTGTCACCGTCTTTAACAAATACCTGGTCATCTTCTTTTAAAGCATTACTCTGAGTTTCTTTTTTAGTTTCTATCATGTTAGCGGCAGAGAACTTTTCTAATTGCTTCTTCAAGCCGCTTTGGTTCAATTGGCTTTAGAAGATAATCGAGGGCGCTGTACTCAAATGCTTTGAGCGCATATTCATCATATGCTGTAGTGAAAATTACTGTAGGAACGCTGTCTAATTCTTCCAGCAGTTCAAAACCGTTTTTGCCCGGCATTTGAATATCCAGAAAAATTAAGTCCGGAGAAAGCTCATTTATTTTTTTAGTTGCGTCGTCAACATTTACCGCTTCGCCGACGATTTCTATTTCCTTAAATGGAGCTAATAATCTTTTTAGCTCTACTCTTGCTAATCTTTCATCGTCAATTAATAATGCTTTCATTTTTTATTCCTCCTATTGGGATTTCAATTTCTACTGCAACATTGTTTTCATCAATGTTATGAATATTAAATTTTCCTTCTTCGCCGTAAAGAAGATTCAAGCGGTGCCTGGTATTATTCAAACCAAACCCGGTTGAACTTTTTATTTCATCTTCAAGAATTTTACCCGTGTTTTTAATTTGTATTTTTAATTTTGAATCAGCCACTTTTGAATCAATCCAAATTTCGCCGCCGTTCTGCATTTTTGATATTCCGTGCTTAATTCCGTTTTCAACCAAAGTCTGAATCATCATCGGAGGAATTTCTACTTTTGCCGAAGAGGGTCCAATATTAATATTATATTTTAATCTCTCTTCAAATCTAACACTTTCAAGTGCAAGATAATCTTCCACTGTTTTCATCTCTTCTTCAAACGGGACTGTCTCGGTTCTTTCAATCTTTAAAGAGTATCTTAAAATATTCGACAACTTTGTAATTGCGTTCTTTGCTACCTCCGGGTTCTCTTCAATTAAAGCTCTAATGCTGTTCATGGCGTTAAACATGAAATGCGGGTTAAGCTGCGACTTCAAAGTTTTCAATTCAAAATCTTTTACCGCTGCTTCCCAGATTAACGATTCGATTTGTGCCTTCTGGTAATTTTCAAAATAGTGTACCGTAAAATAAATCAAGCACCACACTAAAACCACACTGCTCAAATTAAAAACTACTACAAATGGAGTTATCAATTTGAACTTCGACATGTCGGTTATATTAAAGGCAAGGTTAAACCCGTGCGCAATTGCAAACATTAAAGCACCAATAATCACGCTTGAAACAAGTACACGAACTATAATTTTTTTTGGCGGGAGGCTGAGCCAGCCGTTTTTTTTTATTACCGAACGAAGGAAGTGAGTGAATGAAATCCCCAGCAGTCCCAATAAAACCCAAAGCAAAAGCCGCGGAATTGTAATACCTTCATAAGAAGCAATTACGATAATATTAATTATTGAAAAGAGCATCCACCCGCCGAACTGGCTTAGCCAATAGAACTTGGTTCTATTCTTTTCTAAATTCAAATAATTATTTTGCGTTAACAAGTTAATGCCCGGTAAAGATTCAATACTATGTATAATCGTTGTCATCTAATTTAATCTTATCGTATCTAAAAGAAAATATTTCGCATAGCGATCATTCTGATAATTTTTATTTGCTCAATCTGTAAGTCGTGTATTTAATATTGACTATCCCGCAGGATGTTTTGACTTAGTTACTTATTTTACTTAAAAATCAAACTGAACTTGCTTACCCTTTAGAGAATGTTGTACAACCTTTAAAATGTCATTTCGACCGAAGGGAGAAATCTTTTCTTCATAGGTTAATTAGATTTCTCAGTCGAAGACCTACCTGCCGGTAGGCAGGCTCCTTCGAAATGACATATCCGGAGCTGCACAACACTCCCAATTAGGCAATTTTTTTCATCAACTATAACATACACTCGTTCGAATTTTCAAATTCACATCCGTTGAGAATGTCAATTCATTTAACTTTAATACATGCGTAACTTCAATTAATTATAAATCTACATGCTAAAATTACAGTAAGAAAAACCGAAATATTGAATTAATATTATTAGCGGAGTTATAGTGGGATGTATGGTTTTAAAGGTAAAAGTGTAACTTTGTTTCAAAAAAAACCTCCGGAGTTTCTGAATCCTCGGAGGTTTGGTTTTTACATCTCTTATTGATTGAATCCTTACAAATTCAAAATATCATTATAAATAATAAACGCCATTAGCAGCAGTAAAAGTGCAAGCCCTGTGTTTTGAATTGCCAGCTTTATCTTAATCGGAATTTCTCTTTTAATTGTTCCTTCAATTAATATTATAACTAAATGTCCGCCATCTAAAACGGGGAAGGGCATAATGTTTAACAAAGCCAAACTTAAACTTAACAGGGCAAGAAATCTTAAAAAGCTTATTATCCCAGTTTCAGCAGACTCAGTTGCATACTTTGCAATTCCAATCGGGCCTGTGAAAGATTGACTGAAATGCAACCTGCCCTTTTATAACCTTGCCGGCAGTTTTAAAGGTAAGGTCGGTAATCATAACAATGTCCTGCCAGCCGTATTTGAAGGATTCAAAAAAGCCGTAAGTTTTAAATTCAATCTTTGCCCTGTAAATATCTGGTTTATTTGAAATTCCAAGTTTTCCATCTTCGCCCGGGGTAGCCAATAAGCTGACAGTTCTGGGAATCTCTTAAAACTTCAACGGGGAAAGTCTGCTGTTTATGGCTGGAAATTATTTGAATTGCTTCATAGCTTGAATTTATATCTTCATTATTCAGCTTTAAAATAATATCCCCGCTTTTTAGCCCGGCTTTTTCGGCAGGCGAGTTTGGTAAAACTTCTGCGATCAATGACTTTAATCCATCTACAGCCAGAATGTTATCAATTGTTTTTTGCGGAATTTTGTTCCAGGGAATATTTAAGGTTACTTTTTGCCCGTCTCTTAAAATATTTATATGCAGCTCTTCACCCATATTATTCACAAGTAAATCCGTTCTAAAATCCCCCCAGTCATTTACTTTGTCACCATTAACTGAAAGAACCTTATCACCTTGTTTAAAACCCAATGAATCTGCAGACTGTTTTGAGCGTACATAACCAATAGTAGTTGATTTAATTATTTGATCGCCCTGGAAAAATTTAATTCCCCAGAAAACAAGAATGGCGAGAAGGAAATTCATAAATACGCCGGCTGAAATAACAATAACTTTTTGCCAGGTTGGTTTTGCACGGAACTCATAAGGTTTGGGTTCTTCATTTGCAAATTTTGTATCGAAACTTTCATCAATCATTCCGGCTATTTTAACATAGCCACCTAAAGGAAGAAGGCTAAGCCTGTAATCTGTATGGCCACCGCCGTCAAAATCTTTTGGTAAATCCCCGAAAGTAAAACCATTAATTTTATTCCAGCCGAATAATCTTTTCCCAAATCCAATTGCAAACACATCAGCACGCATTCCGCAAAGCTTGGCAGCGGCAAAATGCCCGAACTCATGGATAAAAACCAAAATGCCGATTGTGATTATAAAATAAATTACATAGTCCATTAAATTTTAATTCTCCTTTAATTCAAATCTTGTATGAATTCTCTTGTCTGCTTATCGCATTCAAAAATTGTTTCGATATCTGTTGTTTTATGGTTCTCAATATTATCGAGTGCTTTTTTAATTAGATAAGGAATCTGAGAAAACTTTATGTCTTTCTTTAAAAATCTATCCACTGCAATTTCATTCGCAGCATTCATAATACAAGGTGAAGTGCCTCCTGAAGTTAAAACATCGTAAGCCAGTTTCAAACATTCAAATTTATCAAAGTCCGGCTCAATAAAAGTTAAATTTTTTATTTTAGTAAGATTCGTTTTAACAAAATCACTTTTACATCTTTCCGGATAAGTAAGCGCATATTGAATCGGAAGCTTCATATCCGGCAAACCCATTTGAGCTTTTATGGAACCGTCAACAAACTCAACCATGGAGTGAACTATTGACTGCGGATGAATTACAACTTCAATTTTTTCTTTGGGAATATTAAACAGCCAATGAGCTTCAATCACTTCCAGGCCTTTATTCATCATTGAAGCGGAATCAATTGTAATTTTATTTCCCATTTTCCAGTTGGGATGATTCAAAGCTTCTTCCACGGAAACATTTTTAAAAAACTTTTTTTCTTTGTTAAGAAACGGCCCGCCGGAAGCTGTTAAAAGTAACTTTTCAACCTCCGAATTTTTCTCTCCGGCTAGGCATTGATAAATAGCACTATGTTCGGAATCTACCGGGATAATTTTCGAATTATATTTTTCGCAAAGATTAGTAATCAATTCACCTGCAACAACCAAAGTTTCTTTATTTGCCAAAGCAATTCTTTTACCGCGTTTAATTGCTTCGATAGTCGGTTTGAGTCCGGCAAAACCAACCATGGCACCGATTAAAATATCATAATCTAACTTTGCGGCAATTGAAACTAATCCGTCAATACCTGAAAGAACTTCGCACTTACCCTTTAATTTTTTTCTTAATTCTTCGGCTGCTTTTTCTTCTTTTACCACTACTATATTAGGACGAAATTCTTCAATCTGAGGTTCCAGTAAATCAATTCTTTTATTAACCGTCAAAGCAGCAACTTGAAATTTATCCGGGAAGCTGCGAATAACATTTAATGCATTTACCCCGATTGATCCAGTTGAACCTAATATTAATATCTTTTTCATAATCAATTATTTAAAAGCTACTAAAACTATTAAAGAAAGCCTACTTAATCAATGTAAATCCGGCTGTCATAATTTGAAATATTTTTAATAAGTTAATTAATATAACGATTAATTGACTTCGTATTAATATTTAGTATTTGAAAAGAATGAAAAATAAGTAAGCCGTATTATGCAAAAAGCCTAAATAAACCCAGTTTCTCAAAGAAACTGGGTTTATAGCGTACAAATGTGAGCTTGATTATTTAGAAGTTACATCCTCAACAATCCTCCGTCTGTCAAGGGCACTCTCATCAGCAAAGAAGGCCTTTTACAGCAGTACTATTTAATTAATATTCACCAGTACTTGCTTGTTTATTTAAAGGTTAGCTTTCAATTAACAAGCGTAAAAAATTAGTCTTTTCATGAAATACCTGTCCTAATAAAAAGATACCAAATTTTTGGCACTATTATACTTTTGTGATTACTAATCAATTATAAATCATTATATTATTCGCATTCAAACTAACTTAAAATTAATATTTAATCGGAAGTACTATGCAAACAATAAAACTTTTTTTGTTATGCTTTATATTTATAATTATTTCAACCAATCAATCATATTCTTTGCCTCGATTTTCATTGAGATTAGATGGAAAATGTAGTGACTGTCATGTTAATCCAACCGGCGGGGAAATGCGAAATCATGATGGCTGGACCTGGAGTAAAAATTCTTTAGCAATGATTTCTCCTCATAAAGAATTTGAAATGACAAACAAGATTGCTCCAAATATTGAATTCGGATTTGATTTTAGAGGAAATTATTTGATTGGAAAGAATGAACCTCTTACTAAATCTACTAAATCAGATTTTCAAAGAATGGAAGGTTCCATTTATACCAGTGTATCGCTTGCACAAAAAATACAGGCTTATGCGAGGTATGATTTTATCTGGGGAATTTGGGAAGCTTATGGGCTTGCAAAGGTGCTTCCTAATAACGGATATATTAAAGGCGGTTCATTCATGCCTAATTACGGAATTAGAATAGATGACCACACTGCTTATATAAAAGGCGGTGACTTAGGATATTTGTTTGCAACCCATAAACGTCAGGGACTAATTTATGATCCAACGTATGTTGAAACAGGAGTTGAGATAGGGCAATATATTTCTGATTTTGCATTTATAACGGCAAGCGTTGGGCATCCAAATTCGAGTCTTTATGGAAGCCCTAATTTATTTAGTTCAGATCCAACTTATACAGCTAGAATAGAATTCACGCCGGAAGTTTCTAATTTATTTTCATTGTCATTTGGTGGTTCATTTGCTTCGTTCAAAGACCAAAGGCTGGATAAGAATTTTAAAACCATTTATCCAAATGTAAATATGTTCGGAGGGTTTGCCGGAATTAGTATAGGCGAGTTTGTGCTTGAAGGAGAATTTGATATGGCAAAGGATTATATGCAGTTTGATTCTTCTACAACTGCAATGATGGTTCAGGCGGCTTATACAGTGACAAAAGGAATAGATGCGGTTGTCCGTTATGATAGGTTTGATCCAAATATAAAACTGAGTAGTGATGATCATTCAAGAATTGTTTTGGGCTTGGAAATTCAACCATATAGCTTTGTGGAAATACGTCCTCAGTATCGAATCCAAATGGAACATCCGGATGTTAAGAATAATTCTTTTGTAGCTCAATTTCATATTTTTTATTAAAAGCTTAGTGTAACTAAGTGTTCTTAGTGTCTAAGTGGTAAAGCTTTTTTCACCACTAAGACACTAAGTTCACTGAGAATCACTTAGAAAAACTCAAACCTATACAATCTTTCCAAAATTATTTCCATATTTAAAGCAACATTTCCATATCTCATGCATCTTTAAGAAAAAGAAGAGTAGTGGGTAAATCTAAAAGTCAAATAATAGAATTCACTATAGCATTCAACCGTTACAAGAATAAAATCTTTAATTACGTATTGAAGATGATTAACGATAGAATGCAGGTTGAAGACATTGTTCAAAATGTTTTCCTGAAGTTTTTTGAAAATATGGATTCGATTAAAAATAAAAATAACGTTTCTTATTGGCTTTTTGTTACTGCAAGAAATGAAATCTATAGTTATTACAGAAGTAAAAAATCAAAAGTTGACCAGTTTAATGTTTATGATACTGATGAATTGGAAACTGAATTCCCGGAAAATCTTGAAGAAATTTTTGAACTGAAAGAAATGAAAGAATTAATAATCAAAGAACTTGAAAATATTTCTGTTGAACAAAGAGAACCATTTATCATGAAAGAATTCAGCGGGTTAAGCTATAAAGAAATTGCAGCTATAATGAACATTGATGAGAACACTGTTAAGAGCAGACTTTATAAAACGAGACAGAAGTTAATTGAAAGAATTTCAAAGGTAGTTAAATGAATGTGTCATTCCGAACTTGTTTCGGAATCTTCCCTTTAATTTGGCTAAAGATGCTGAAAAAATTTCAGCATGACATAAATTCGAATTTGCAAAAATATATTATTAGGATTTAAAATGAGCACGGATGATATCAAAAAATTAATAAATGAATATTTCGATGACGAAATGAAAAAGGAAGAAGAAGTATTCCTTTTTACTACACTTTCACAGGATGAAGAAGCACGCGAATATTTTAAAAAAATGAATCTGCTTAAAACATCTTTGGATGAAGTTAAAGAGGATTTTCCTTTGGAACTTAGAGGAAAGAATTTATTATTCGCTTGATGATAAAGTTCAAAAAGAAAAAAGTTTTTTCACTTTCCGAAATATATTCGCGATGGCTTCTTATGCAATTGCAATTATTCTTCTTGTTATAAGCACTATTTTATTTTTTAGAGTCGAAGAATATAAAAAAGATATGGACAATGCAGTTAATGTTATCTCGGCTAAAAGCGAAACAATTGAATTGTTATTGCAGAATACTCTTCCTACTGCCGAAGTTAAAGCAAAATTCCCAAATGAAATTATTATTAAATCAAATTTATGAGGTTAAAAATGAAAACTTTTATTAATCTTTGTGCAATTTCCTTGCTGCTGCTTTTAGGTTGCAAGGATAAAGAAACAATCGAAGTCATACCAAATTATGATGAAATATATTTGCCGCTTAATAAAGTTGATTCAACTCCCAAATTAATTGATGGAAATGAAAAAGACCTTTCCGACAAAATTAATGAGGAGATAAAGAATTCTAAAACCACAGGGCAAATAAGATTGGATTACAAACTCTTGATTGATGAAAATGGGGATGTAAAAAAAGTTGAAGTTGTTCAAAGCCCTGCAAAGAGTTATACAAATATTGCTGTAAAATATTTTGAAAACTGGAAATTTAAACCCGGAATGAAAGATGGAAATAGTGTCAAAGCTCAGTACAGGTGGTATTTTACAAATGATAATAAATCACATCTAAATAATGTGAATGTAAATGATTATTTCGTTGCTGTTGAACAAATGCCCGAACCAATAGGCGGAATTGCAGCAATTCAAAAAAATGTCCACTATCCTGAAATTGCTAAAAGAGCAGGGGTAGAAGGTAGAGTTTATGTAAAGACTTATATTGATGAAAACGGGAATGTTGCAGGAACTGAAGTTGTTAAGGGAATCGGCACCGGTTTAGATGAAGCTGCGGAAGATGCCATATTAAAAACAAAATTCAAACCCGGTATGCAAAGAGGAAAAAATGTAAAAGTACAGGTTATGGTTCCTATTCAATTTAAGCTTGAGTGATGATTCAATCAAATTAATTTCATTAAATTAAAATCATAAAATATAAACGATGAATTATAAAAATTTTTTTGGGTCGATAACATTTCTATTTCTGTTATTCATTCTTCATCAAGGTGTATGGGCACAAACAGATAATCAATCAAAATTAAATTCTGCCAAAGCTTTGTTGATGGAAGAAAGATATGATGAATCTATAAATTTATTGAATAGTATTTTAATTGAAGATTCATCAAATGTTAATGCATATTATTATTTGAGTATTTGTTACCAAACTAATTCCATTTATCAAAAAGCGGCTGATGCTTTAGCTAAAGCTTTGAAATACAAACCGGACGATATTAAAATAATGGTTACTCTTGGTAACGATTTAATTTTGTCGGGAAGATTAAGTGAAGCAAAAGAGATTTTATCAAAAGCATACGCTTTGGATTCTACAAATACATTGATTTTAAATCCTCTTGGAAAAGTCAATATGCAAAAACATAATTGGCTTAAAGCGTTAGAGATTTATAACAAACTCATCGATATCGATTCATCGAATAGTTATTATTATGAGCAATTAGGAAGATGCTATTCAAAGCTTGATGATAAAGATGATGCAATCGTGCATTATCAAATTGCACACAGACTTAATCCCATGAATGAACAAACCATAATGGATTTAAGTCAGCTTTATTTATTAAAAGAACATCTTATTTCTGCAATGCGTATTATTGATGACGGATTAGCTGATTATCCAACTTCGGCCGGCATGTGGAGTATGAAGGGAAAATTATTTTTAGGAATGAAAGAATTTAGCGACGCTATAATTAGCTGCAAAAACTCCATTCAGTTTGGGGATTCTTCTTTAATTAATTTTAGAAATATTGGTGTTTGTAATTATTATTTGGGTAATTATGACAGTTCCATTGCTTTCTTAAATACAGCAGTAAAAATAAATAAAGACGACCCTACTTCACATTTTTATCTTGGAGCTTCATATAAAGAATTGAAAAATTACAGTGAAGCAATAATTCACTTAGCTAAAGCAGCAGACTTGCTTAAAGATGATTTTACTGCTGAAGTTTATACTCAATTAGGAGCTGCATATTATTCAATCAAAAATTATAGAGAAGCATTAAATTGTTATAAAGATGCTTTAAGAGAAAAACCAGACAAATTAGTATTAAACTTTTATTTGGCAGTAGTATATGAGCAATTTTATAAAGATAAAAATGTAGCTATGAATTACTATAAGAAGTTTTTAGCCGACTCAGCTAAAACCGATTATAAGCTCGTACGATATGCAAAGGATAGATTGACAAGTTTAACAGAAGATAATTTTATGAATAATAAAAGATGAAAGGATGCCGGTTTATTAAAAATAAAACCTTAAAGGTTAAATCGCTTAAACCTTGTAAGTTTAAAGTTAGATAAAAAACATACGGTTCTTTGACATAATGAAAAAAAATATTTCCTTACGGAAGTAGAAGGTAAAAACCTTAGGCCATGAGCCTGTCTCGAAGTTTCTTCCTTCCGTCAGGTTAAAATCTTGGAATAACTTAGCACCCGCTTATTCAAACGGAGATGCTGTATTTGACAAGGGTGATGTTGCCTGACATTTTTTATAAAAAATAATTTAGGGTTTTATATGAATAAATTTTATTTAGGCGGCGATGTAAGCAAAGGCTATTGTGATTTTATCATTCTTGATGAAAATAAAACTACAGTCTTAAAGAGCTTTCAGCTTGATGATACATCCAAAGGGCACTACCTGCTTAACAGCATTCTTATTGAATTTGCTTCAAAGCATCCAGACTGTAAAATATTTGCCGGAGTAGAATCAACCGGTGGTTATGAAAATAATTGGTTTGAAAGTCTTTGGGAACTCCAGGATAGACTGGATATATCTGTTGCAAGGATAAATCCTAAAGGAACCCACCATAGCGGCAAAGCTACAATGAGAAGGGTAATAACCGACAAAAACTCTGCCCGGAATATTGCTGAGTATATCATTAACTATAAAGACAAGATTGTCTTTAAGAACGGTGATAAGTTTTCTTCACTAAGAAGACAATGGAAATATGTAAGAATGCTTACCAAGCAAAGGACTCAACTATTTAACCAGCTTGAGTCTAATCTATACAATGCCAACCCGGAATTGTTGAGATACACCAAGTATGGATATCCGAATTGGTTATTGAGGGTTATCATGAATTACCCAACCGCAAAGCATTTGGCTAAAGCAAGATTAGCAGCTTTATCATCAATACCTTATCTGAAGGAAACACGAGCTATAAGCCTGATAGATAGTGCTAAGAGTTCTGTGGCTTCAGCAACAGATAATATAACCGGGCAGTTGGTAAGTTCACTTGTAAAACAAATTATTCATCTAAGCAAGCTGATAGATAAGCAGTCAAAAATTATTGCTGATAACTGTAATCTGCCGGAAATAGAAATATTAAAAAGCTTCAAAGGAATTGGTGATTACTCAGCTGTTGGCCTGCTGCTTCAGATAGTATCAATTGATAAGTTTAGCAGCACCAAGAAAATAGCTTCTTTCTTTGGGCTTCATCCTGTATGGAAAGAAAGCGGTGACGGAAAATCCGGGTGGCATGTAAGCAAGCAAGGAAGTAAAGAAGCAAGAAACATTCTTTATAATGTAGCTTTGACTGCCCTGAGAGATAATCCTCTTATAAAAGAAGTTTATGCGCGTCATCTTCAAAAAGGAATGAAAAAAAAGAAAGCTATCGTTGCATGCATGCATAAGATACTAAGAATTGTGTATGGCATGCTTAATAATAATGAGCATTTCAATGCTGAAAAGGACCGGGCTAACTCAAAGAAAATGCTGAAGAATAATCAACCGGAGAAAAAGGTAACCAACAAACTCAGACGTTATCAGCCAGTTGATTCAGATGCACCTATATCAAGCAGACAGTATAGAAAAAGAAAAGAGCAAGAGAAGTCCCAAAATGAAATAACATCATTAAATACGGGATCAGACTCTCACTCTTTTGTTCAGAAAACTTAATAAATATTTTTCATTACGTCAAAAACAATATGTCAAAGAACTAAAAATATTTTTTTAGAGCATGATATTATGCTCTATTTTGTTCTGCTTTACTTGTCAATTTTAGATTGACTTTAAACGGAATAACTTCGAGGTTTAATATGTTTAAATATACATAAATAGAATATGTCGATTTATTAATTTAAAAACCTCGCAGGTTTCTTAGAAACTATTTTACTACTGTCATCTTTTTTATTTGAATAAAATTCCCTGCCTGAAGTTTATAGAAATAAACTCCGCTTGAAAGATTACTTGCATTAAAGTTTACTTCATAATTACCGGCGGGTTTATTTTCATTAACAAGTGTTGCTACTTCTTTTCCAAGAATATCGTAAACTTTCATTTGTACGAACTTCGTTAATGAAGTTCCTACGGCCGGAATGGAATATTTTATAGTTGTACTTGGATTAAATGGATTAGGATAATTTTGGCTTAAAGTAAAGCTTGTTGCAGAAGTATAATCCACCTCAACTTCAGGTGAATATTTAAAAGCTCCGTCATTATCTAATTGTTTTAATCTATATAAATATTTTCCTGGAGCAGTTAATGAATTATCTTTATAAGCATAATGCTTTATCGAATTACTGTTTCCATGTCCATTAACAAAACCAATCTTAACCCAGCCTACCCCCTGGCCCCCTTCCGAAGGAATGGGGGAATCAGAAGTCCCTTCCCTTTGGGAAGGGGTTGGGGATGGGCTCCTCTCAATCTCAAAACCGTAATTACTAATTTCTGTAGCAGTTGTCCATTTAAGCTCAACTTTGTTATTTGAGCATGAAGCAGTGAATGAACTTAATTCAACAGGCATTGGGTAAGAGGTTATATTCATTATAGCTCTAACTTCATAATCTTTTGAATATGCACTCCAGGTTGAACCGTTTAAAGTATATGATCTGTTATGCGGATTATCACTTACAACTAAATATGCTTCATTTGCCGGAACAGTAAATCCAACAAAAATATCATTGGTTAAATCACTTAATTGATCTAAGTAGCTTCTTAAGTCAATTCTTGTAAAAGGAAAAGGGTTAGATAAAGTTGCTTCAGGGGTAACAAGAAAAGGTGTAATTAAATCTGTTCCAGGGACACCGTTATCATTGTTCCAAACATGAAATAACATATCTGAGCCTGATAAGTTTGTATCCTCATAATTACGAATTAAAACGGAAACTAATTCTCCATACATTCCAGAAGGTACTGTAATTTTAACTGCTGCTGCTGAAGTGCTTGAAATTGTTGCAACTTCATCAACATTCCCATCATCATAAGAAAGATAGCTGCCAGATATGTATTTATATTCAGTTGCTGATGCAGTATCTGTTTGATTAGAGGGAATAGCATTATCTGCTGCACCAATTTTATATGTAATATTTGCCCCTGGTGTTTGTGCCGGAATTGTAAATGAATACTGGCTTCCGCTGACATAACTGCCATTGACCATGTAACGCCACGTCTCCGTCAATATAATAATATAAATGAGTTGAATTTATTCCAGATACATCCGAAATATCAGCGACACAACTATAGTCATCCTGAGTTCCTTCATAATTTGCCGGAGCTTGATGAACAATTAATGGAGCAGAATTATCGATGCTTGAACCTAAAACTTCTACATCATCTATGTATATTCCATCAGCTACTAAATACTGGTCGCTGTAAAATCTAAATCTAATTTTTACATTTGCATTACCGGCATATCCACCAATATTATAAGTATATTTTTGCCAGGTAGAAGAAGTGCCATTATATTGTGCAAGTTGTGTATAGCTAGTTCCGCCGTCTTTTGAAATTTCCAGGTATACAAAATCAAATGAATTTTCCAGACTATATTTTGCCCAGAAATTCAATTGTGCACCTAAATAACTACTAAGATTAATACTAATCGAAGATGCAGAAGTGTTTTGCATATTTGCATAATCTCCGCCCGGGCTGTCGGTTAGTGATTTTGAAGCTGAATGATAACTTGTGGTTGTTAAACCCCAACTTCCGGTTAATGCCCATTTAGTAGTACCGGAGCTAAAATTATCAAAAAATACTTGTGTCTGAGAGAAGAGTAAAGTATTTAATTGGAACATTATGAATAATGCCCACACAAAAGCGGTAATTGCTTTTCTCATATTTTTTCCCTTATAATGAGTCCTTATTTTAGATCTTTGTCGAAGCAAATAGTTCCAATTATTAAGCCAATGGTTGAAAACTTAATTTATTTAATTTTTTTGAAGATTTTGAAAGATTTTTAAAATAATAGAATTTTAGGGCTAAACTTTCTGTAAATAAATCCGATTATCAAAAATTCAAGAAAAATTTACATAGAGTTTTATCTTAACAACTCTGTCTTTTTAGTCGGTGGAATACTGTGCTGCTGGAAAAATGAAAAATTGATCTTTTCCCAAATTCTATCTTCCAACATTCCATAAAGTCATCCCTTATGCAAATTGAATTTTCAAGAAATGTTCTCAACAAAATTATTATTCAGCCTGTAATCTTAAATCACTTGAAACCCCGCCGATATTTACTATTTTTGAGCTATGATAAAAAAATTATTCATTTTTATTCTTTTAGCATCCTCTGCCTTTCCACAGACTTTCCAGGAAATCAATAACCGGTTTTTGCTTGGACAAAATTATGAAGGTGAAGGGCAGTTTGATAAAGCAAAGGAGATTTTTGAAGATTTATATAAATCACAGCCTGATAATGTTCAGTATTTTGAGGCATTAAATAATGTTTATACCCAATTGAAAGAATATGATTCTTCCATTCAATTAATTGAAGCAAGAATTAATAAAAATAAATATGATATGAACTTATACGGGATGCTGGGAAGCACTTATTACTTAATGGGGAATGAAAAAAAAGCTTTCAGTGTTTGGGATAATGCTCTTGAAAATTCTTCTCCCAACCCGCTTAATTATAGAACCATTGCAAATTATGCAATCCAAAGAAGGGCATTTGATAAGGCAATTGATATTCTTAACAAAGGCAATGAAATTGCAAGCGATCCACGAGTATTTGGATATGACCTCGGTAATCTTTATTCGCTAACGATGCAATTTAAAAATGCTGCGGAAGTTTACTGCTCAATGCTTTCGAAGGATGCCAACTTACTTTCAACTATTCAAGCGAGAATATTTTCTTATATCAATAAACCTGATGCATTAAAACAAACTATCCAGGTAGTTGAAGATTGGAAGGATAAGGATGAAATTGGTTTTTCATATCTTCTTGCCAGACTTTATATAGAAGCTAAATCTTACGACAAAGCTTATGATGTATACTTAAAAATTGATGAGATACAAAATAATCAAGGATCTGATTTGTATAATTTCGGAGAAATGCTTTTAAATGATGGCGAATATAAAACAGCGTCCAAAACTTTTAATGAAATTTTGGATAAATATCCTTCGTCATCAATAGCCTCAAATGCAAAATTAGGATACGCCAAAACTCTTGAAGCTGAATTAAGTCAGGAATATTCTTCTTCAGTTCCTAATTGGAAGCCTTATTATTTATCACCAAAATATGAATCTGATAATATTCAAAAAGTAATTGATGCTTTTAATGATTTAATTAATTTATATCCTCATTCAAATGTTGCTTATGAAGCTATTTGGCGAATAGGGTTAATAAAGCAGTATATTGAAAATGAACCCGGATCAAGCAATAGAATATTACAATAAAATAATTAAAGAGTCGCCAATATCTAATTTTTCAATAGAAGCTTACAGCGATTTGGGAAATGCTGCTATTGCTGATGGTGACCTCGATAAAGCTGCAAAGGATTTTTCTGCAATAGTAAATAATGGAAGAGCATCGGTTGAACAGAAAAACAGTGCAAAGTATAGATTAGGGCAAATTGATTTTTACAAATGTGATTTTAAAGCGGCGAGAAATGAATTAGCACAAGTTATCAGTAACCTAAAAGACGATAATGCAAATGATGCAATTGAGCTTTCACTTTTATTGAACACATCAATAAATGATTCGTCTAATCTTTCACTCTTTGCTTCGGCAGAGCTTTTTGCTGAACAGAAAAAATTTGATGAAGCAGCTGAAAAGTATAAAGAATTAGCATCCAACAAAAAGGCATTTATGCTTCAAAGTTTGGCGCAAGTTAGGCAGGCAGAGATGGAATTAGCTTTGAATAATTATGATAGCTCAATTTCTTTGTTAAATAAGATTTCCGATGAAAATGAGAAAAATATTTATTCGGATAAAGCATTATATTTGTTAGGCCAAATTTATGAGTATGGGAAAGTAGATAATTCGAAAGCAGTTGAAGTTTATGAGAAATTACTTGCAAAATTCCCAAACTCCCTTTATCTTGACAAGGCAAGAGAAGAAATAATTAAATTAAGGAATAAATTAAGCTAAGAATTGTAATGAGTAAAAAACAAAACCAAAAAATAGTTAAATGTTCATTTTGCGGCAGAGACGGCAGCGAAGTAGGCAGCATGATTGCCGGGCCAGATGTTTACATTTGTGATATTTGCATAGGCAGCAGCGTTGATATTCTTAAAAATAATTTAGCTGCGTACAATAATACAAAAGCAAAATCTTCAATTGATCACACTCCTGCAACAATTAAAAAAACTTTGGATGAATATGTAATAGGGCAGGATAGAGCAAAGAAAGTTTTATCAGTCGCAGTTTACAATCATTATAAAAGAATTAATTCCAAGACATCTTTTTTTGAACTTGATGACGTTGAAATTGAAAAAAGCAATATTCTATTAATTGGCCCGACAGGGGTTGGCAAAACTTTACTTGCACAAACTTTGGCGAGAATTTTAGATGTGCCATTTGCAATTGCAGACGCTACAACATTAACTGAAGCCGGGTATGTTGGTGATGATGTTGAAACTGTTTTAGTTCATTTGCTGCAGGCTTCGGATTATAATCTTGATCGTGCACAAAGAGGAATTGTTTACATCGATGAGATAGATAAGATTGCCCGCAAAAGTGAAAGCACTTCTATTACCCGTGATGTTTCAGGCGAAGGTGTGCAGCAGGCATTGTTAAAAATATTAGAAGGAACAGTTGCCGGAGTTCCTCCCAAAGGTGGTAGAAAGCATCCTGAACAAAGTCTTATAAACATCAACACAAAAAATATTTTATTTATTGTCGGCGGTGCTTTTGAAGGAATCGATCAAATAATTGCACACAGGATAAATAAAAATAAAATGGGATTCTTCTCGGATATAAAGCATAAGGTAAATGATGACCAGCTTTTAAATTTTATTCAGCCTGAAGATTTATTGCGTTATGGACTGATCCCGGAATTAATAGGTAGAGTACCTGTTACTGCTCCTCTTCAATCACTTTCCGAAGAAGCTTTCAAAAGCATTTTAACCGAGCCCAAGAACGCACTCTTAAAGCAGTATAAAAAATTATTCATGATGGAAGGAATTGAACTTGAGTTCGATCCTTTTGCAATTGATGCAATCGTAAAAAGAGCAATGGAAAGAAAAACCGGCGCACGTGCATTGCGGTCAATTGTTGAAGACTTTATGCTGGATATAATGTTTGAGCTTCCTGCAAAAGAAGATGTGGATAAATGCGTTATCACAAAAGATGTTGTAGAAAAGGGAAGCGAACCGATTTATATCGAAGACAGGAAGTCTGCGTAAGCTAAATCAAAATTTGCTTGATAATAAATCTTTTAAACATTTAGAGATAATTAAAATTTTGAAAAACATTGCCAAAGAAACAAAGCAATAAAAATATCCTAAATGAAAAGAATTTATTTAATGAACATTCTATAACTGCCAAACCATTTCTAAAATGGGCGGGCGGCAAGAATCAGCTTTTACCTATCTTTAAAAAATTATATCCTAAACAGTTAATAGAAGGCAGAATTAAATATTATTATGAGCCTTTCGTTGGCGGTGGAGCAGTATTTTTTGATATTGCCCAAAATTATAAAATCAGTTCTGCGTTTTTATATGATATAAATGAAGAGCTAATTTTAACTTATAAGGTTATCCAGAAAGATGTAATCGCGGTTTTGGAATTTCTTCATAGGTTTAGTAAACAATATTTAAATCTAAATAAAGAAAAACAAGAGAAGTATTACTACGACTTCAGACATAATTTTAATTTGCAAAGATTTAATATTGATTATGAAAAATATTCTGACAATTGGATCCCAAGGGCTGCACAAATAATATTTCTAAATAAAACATGCTTTAATGGATTATTCAGGTTCAATTCAAAAGGCGAATTTAACACCCCAATTGGACTCTATAAAAATCCCCGGATACTAGATGAAACTAATTTGATAAATGTTTCCAAACTTTTAGAAATTGCAGAGATAAAAAAAGCTGATTTCAAATGCATAAAATCCGATATTAAAAAATCTTCATTTGTTTATTTTGATCCTCCGTACAGGCCGATAAGCAAAACATCAAGCTTTACTTCTTACAGCAAATATGATTTTAAAGATGATGAACAAATTCAACTTGCTGCTTTATTTAATGAGTTGAATGAATATGGTAGTTTGTTAATGCTAAGTAATTCAGATCCTAAAAACACAGATCCGTCAGATAATTTCTTCGATATGCTTTACAAAGGTTACAATTTAATTCGTGTTCCTGCTAAACGGGCAATAAATTCTGATGGAGCGAAAAGAAATTCTATTAATGAAATTATTGTAACTAATTATTAGAGTATTTTCTTTAACTGAATTCTTACCTGCACAAAAACATACTTAATTATGTTTTAGTTTCACTTTATAAAACCGAAATATTTAATAAATTTGATTTATTTCACCATGGTTCGGTTTTCAGAAGTTCTCCCCTTAACATCTAATTTTAAAACAATTATTATTCGTTTTTAATTCAAAAACCCCATTCTCATCTGTTAGAAAATCAACTATATCTCCCTTTTTATTTTATCTAAATTGAAAATAATCTTAAGAAAAACTTAGTTATTCTAATGAAATTGCTTGGTATAATTATTGGCTTTTTAAGAATCTCTTAACAGAGGGAACATAAATTAATCTAATAAAGGAATAGACGGAAAATAAAATGGAAAGAAAAAAAGTAACAATTGACGGAAATGAAGCGGCAGCTTACGTAGCATTTAATACGAATGAAGTGATAGCAATATATCCTATTACGCCTTCTTCAAATATGGGCGAATGGTGTGACGATTGGTCAGCAAAAGGCAAAAAAAATATTTGGGGAGAAACTCCCTCGGTTAGTGAATTACAAAGTGAAGGCGGTGCTTCAGGAAGTGTTCACGGAGCTTTACAGAGTGGCGCATTAACTACAACTTTTACTGCATCGCAAGGTTTGCTTTTAATGATTCCTAATATGTTTAAAATTGCAGGCGAACTTACATCTACTGTATTTCATGTTTCAGCAAGATCTATAGCTGCACAAGCATTATCAATCTTCGGCGATCACAGTGATGTGATGACAACCCGCTCAACTGGATTTGCACTTCTTTCATCAAACTCAGTTCAGGAGGTAATGGACTTTGCTTTGATAGCTCAAGCATCAACTTTGAATTCAAGAATCCCTTTCGTTCATTTCTTTGATGGATTTAGAACTTCCCACGAAGTTATGAAGATTGAACAGCTTTCTATTGAAGATATGAAAGCAATGATTGATGACGAATTAGTAATTGCTCACCGCAAACGCGCTTTAACTCCCGACAATCCTTTTATACGCGGCACAGCTCAAAATCCTGATGTATACTTCCAGGGAAGAGAAACAGTAAATCCATATTACGTTAACTGTCCGGACATAGTTCAGGAACAAATGGATAAGTTTGCTAAACTGGTTGGACGACAATATCATTTATTTGACTATGTTGGTGCCCCTGATGCTGAAAGAGTAATTGTGCTAATGGGTTCGGGTGCAGAAGCAGCAGAAGAAACAGTTAATTATCTAACAGAAAAAGGAGAGAAAGTCGGTGTATTAAAAGTAAGATTGTACAGGCCTTTTTCAATTAAACATTTTATAAATGCACTTCCAAAATCAGTTAAAGTAATTTCAGTTTTAGATAGAACCAAAGAGCCAGGTGCTTCCGGCGAACCTTTATACCTTGATGTTGTTAATGCTATTTCCGAAATGCATGTTAATGGAGAACTTCCATTTGCTTATCCTAAAATAACAGGCGGACGTTTCGGGCTTTCATCAAAAGAATTTACACCTGCTATGGTTAAAGGAGTATTTGATGAAACAAAAAAAGATAAACCAAAAAATCATTTCACCATTGGTATAATTGACGATGTAACCAAAACAAGCCTTGATTTTGATTCTGCTTTTTCTGTTGAAGATGCAAAAACATTTCGCGGAAAGTTTTTTGGTTTAGGTGCTGATGGAACTGTGGGCGCAAATAAAAATTCAATCAAAATTATTGGTGAAGGAACAGAAAATTACGCACAAGGTTATTTTGTTTACGATTCTAAAAAATCAGGTTCAACAACTATATCTCACCTAAGATTTGGGCCAAAGGAAATTAAATCATCTTATCTAATTAATAGAACTAATTTTGTTGCATGCCATCAGCAAGTATTTATGGAAAAATTTGATATGCTTGATGATGTTGTTGAAGGCGGAACATTCTTATTAAATACGATTGCATCCAAAGAAACTGTATGGGATTCATTACCAGAAAAAGTTCAAAAAGATTTAATTGAAAAGAAGATGAAGCTGTATGTTATTGATGCCTATAAAGTTGCCGGCGAAACAGGAATGGGTGTAAGAATAAATACAATTATGCAAACCTGCTTCTTTGCAATTTCAAACATCTTCGCTAAAGAAGAAGCCATTCAGTTAATTAAAAATTCAATTAAGAAAACATATGGAGCAAAAGGTGATAAGATTGTTCAGATGAATTTTGCCGCGGTTGATAAAACATTGGAAAATCTTTTTGAAGTAGAAGTTCCAAATAAAGTAACCAGCAAAATAAAATTGAAACCGGCTGTTCCTGATAATGCTCCTGAATTTATTAAAGAGGTAACCGGACAAATAATTGCTGGTGCAGGTGACTTAATCCCCGTAAGCAAAATGCCTGCTGACGGCACTTATCCTTCAGGTACAACAAAATGGGAAAAAAGAAATATTGCTCTCGAAGTTCCTGTTTGGGATGATGAAGTTTGTATTCAATGCAACAAGTGCGTTATAGTTTGCCCTCATGCAACTATTCGCGCAAAAGTTTATGAAGAAAAAGATTTGAAGAATGTTCCCGAAACATTCAAGTACACTAAATTTAGAGCCAAAGACTACGGTGAAGATTTATATTATTCTCTTCAAGTTGCTGTAGAAGATTGTACCGGCTGTGGAATTTGTGTTGATGTATGCCCTGCTAAAAATAAGAAAGAAACAAAGCTTAAAGCAATAAACTTGAAAGAGCAGCTTCCGTTACGTGAAAGTGAAAGCAAGAACTGGGATTTCTTCTTATCAATTCCTGAACTTGATAGAAGGAAAGTAAGTATAACAAAAGTAAAAGATTCACAATTCTTGCAGCCGTTATTTGAATTCTCCGGTGCCTGTACAGGATGCGGCGAAACTCCTTATGTTAAATTAGTAAGTCAGATGTTTGGTGATAGGACTATCATTGCAAATGCAACAGGATGTTCTTCTATATACGGTGGTAACTTACCAACAACTCCATGGACAATTAACGCAGATGGCAGAGGCCCGGCTTGGTCAAATTCATTATTCGAAGACAACGCAGAATTTGGTTTTGGATTTAGATTAGCGATTGATAAGCATAATCTTCAAGCAAAAAATCTTCTTAAAAAACTTTCAAGCGATATTGGCGATAAATTAGTTAGCGGCTTATTAAATGCTGACCAAAAGGATGAAGCAGGAATATTTGAACAGCGTGAAAGAGTTAAAGCGTTAAACGAAATATTAAATGATTCTCTAAAAACTAACCAAAATGGAAAAACCGCAGATATAAAACACTTATTAAGCTTGGCAGATTATCTTGTTAAAAAATCTGTTTGGATTATGGGTGGTGACGGCTGGGCTTATGATATTGGTTACGGCGGGTTGGATCATGTACTTGCTTCAGGTAAAAATGTAAATGTTTTGGTTCTTGATACAGAAGTTTATTCAAATACAGGCGGACAGGCATCCAAAGCAACACCGAGAGCTGCTGTTGCTAAATTTGCTGCCGGCGGAAAGCAGATGGGCAAAAAAGATCTTGGACTGATGGCAATGTCATACGGAAATGTATATGTAGCTAAAGTTGCAATGGGAGCCAACGATACACATACAGTTAGAGCTTTCCTTGAAGCAGAAGCTTACGAAGGGCCTTCATTAATTATTGCATACAGCCACTGTATCGCTCATGGAATAAACATGGGAACAGCAATGGATAATCAAAAAGCTGCAGTTGATTCAGGTTACTGGCAGCTTTATAGATACAATCCTGATCTTACTGCAGAAAATAAGAATCCATTTAAACTGGAAAGCAAAGGATTAAAGATTGCTCTAAAAGATTATGCTTATATGGAAACCAGGTATAAAATGTTAACAAAGAGTCATCCGCAAGAAGCAGCAAGATTAATGGAAGAGGCTCAGAAAGATGTGGTTGATAAATGGAAAACTTATGAGCAGCTCGCATCTTTTAATCCGGTTAATGAAAAAGATAATTCATAATAATGATTAGTCGTTTTCACGGTAAAAAGTTAACAAAATATTTTAACAAAGTGTGAAAGGGTGCTATGATGGAAATGGAATCAAGAAAAGGAATTCCCCTGTTAGGGGACAAATTTCCCGAACTAAAAGTTCAGACTACGAAGGGATTATTAAATTTACCAGGTGATTTTAAAGGCAAGTGGATGGTATTATTTAGCCATCCCGCTGACTTTACTCCGGTATGCACAACCGAGTTTGTAGCTTTCGCAAAAAGAAATGATAAGTTCAAAGAATTAAATGCTGAGTTAGTTGGGCTGTCAATTGACCAGGTGTTTTCTCATATTAAATGGATCGAGTGGATAAAAAATACTTTGAATGTTAAAATTCCTTTTCCTGTGATTGCAGATCATTCAGGCAGTGTAGCTGAAAAACTTGGAATGATTCATCCCGGTAAAGATACAAATACAGTTCGCGCAGTTTTTATAGTTGATCCCGAATCAAAAATACGTTTGATGATTTATTACCCTCAGGAAATCGGAAGGCAGGTTGACGAGGTTCTAAGAGCATTAAAAGCCTTACAGATTTCCGATAAGTATAAAGTTGCCATGCCTGAAAATTGGCCTAAGAATGAATTGATTGGCGACAAAGTAATTATTCCTCCTCCAAAAGATGTTGATGCTGCTGAGGAAAGAATAAAAACCGAAAAAGGTTATGATTGGTGGTTCACTTATAAAGCATTGAATTAAAAAGTTTGGCTCTGTCCTTCTCTATTGAGTCTTCAGTTTTGTTGGATGGAGCCGATGCCATTTATGGAATTCAATACAAGTGAGTAAAGTTTAAAATTAAGATAGAAAATAAATTAAAAAGGTAAACAAATGGATCTTTCAACAAAATATCTAGGATTAGAATTAAAAAACCCGATTGTCCCTTCTGCAGGGCCATTATCACAAAGCATTGATAACATTAAAAAGATGGAAGACAACGGTGCAGCAGCGGTTGTGCTTTACTCACTGTTTGAAGAACAAATTGAACATGAACAGCTTGAATTAGAACATTATACTTCTGTTCATAATGAAAGTTTTGCTGAAGCTTTGGATTATTTCCCCGAGCCATATGAATACAAAACAGGCCCTGAAGAATATCTTGAGCATATAAGGAAGGCAAAAATTTCTGTTGACATTCCAATCATAGCAAGCTTAAACGGAAAATCATTAGGCGGTTGGATTGAGTATGCAAAGAAAATTGAAGAAGCCGGTGCTGACGCACTTGAATTAAATATCTATAATCTCGCAACTGATATAAATAAAACGACTCAGGAGGTTGACAACTCTTATATTAATATAGTTAAATCTGTTAAGGCAAATATCAAAATTCCAATTGCAGTAAAGATGCACCCGTTCTTCAGCTCAGTTTCACACATGGCTTTGGAATTGGAGAAAGCAGGCGCTTCCGGGTTACTTTTGTTCAATAGATTCTATCAGCCGGATATTGATTTGCAGACTCTTGAAGTTGTTCCAAATGTTTTATTAAGCACTCCTATGGATTCAAGACTTCCGCTTAGATGGATAGCAGTTTTGTATAACAGAATTTCTGCCGATCTTGCTGCTACAAGCGGAATTTACACCGAGAAGGATGTTATCAAAATGGTGATGGTTGGCGCAAAGGTTACTCAAATGCTTTCATGTTTATTGAAATTTGGTATTACTCATATCAGCGATGTAATTACAAAAGTAAAAATATGGATGGAAGAAAACGAATACGAATCTCTTGACCAGATGAGAGGAAGTATGAGTTATATGAATGTTGCTGATCCTTCACAATTTGAACGTGCAAATTATATGAAGGTGCTGAACTCTTATAAATAAAAATATATTTAAGCCCGTGGTTTACATTGGGGAGTAGTTCACCTTTTTCCTTTCTGTTCCCTTTTTAGCAGAGAACTAATAGACTATCGGGCTTTTTTTTATTTTAAATGCACACCCTTTTACATGAACGGTTTGACATATCTTAACCGTTCATTTAACTTTAAAACCAAGTTGAAAAAATATTTACTTATATTAAAGAGTATTAAATTAGAAGCCTGGATGTGGATAGCAGGTTTACTCTATTTAATGTTGATTAATCCTTATAACGTTCATCATTTTACTTTTTGCCCTTTAAAGAATTTAGGATTTGATTTTTGTCCGGGATGCGGATTAGGGTTATCGATAAGTAAAATTTTTCATTTCGATTTTTTAGGTTCTTTTCAATCGCATCCATTGGGAATACCAGCTTTGATAATTATTTCACATAGAATTTATGTTCTTATAAAATCGTCTTTTAGTTCTCAACTTAATTTCAATAGTTAAATTATCATGAAAGGAGAAACTCCATGATAAACCTTTTACACTTGATGCCTAACTTAGATGAATTGGAATTGACATATATTAAAGATTTGGTGAAGGATATGAATGATAATCAAATTCAACAGTTTGCAATAATTTATAATTCCAAAAGAAGAGACCCGCAATTAATTCTAATTCTTACTTTAGTTGGATTTTTAGGATTCGCCGGAATTCAAAGATTTTTAACAGACCAAATTGGGATGGGAATTTTATATTTCTTCACAGCAGGATTATGTTTTATCGGGACGATTGTGGATTTGGTAAATTACAAATCGCTGGCATCAGAATTTAATTTGAAAATGGCAAGGCAGGCTGCAGCAATGACCATGGCTTCTACCTAAATGATATACAAGTGGGGTTCATCTTAAAGATGAGCCTCACTTTTTTTAACTTTTTAATTATAACCAATAAGGAGCAACTGCATCCATCAATCTTTGAATCAGTTCTTTATTGTGTCTGTTAATCTCTTCCTTCCTTGGTATAGGATCAAATGATGGGATTGGGTCATGTAAAAATTCGGGCAGATCTTTACCAATTTTATTTTGCCAGTATGTTCTCCATTCATCCGGTAATCGCTCAGGAATTTCCAAACCGAATAAAATAAAATAAAGTAATATCCAAATTCTTGGTGTAGCAGTGATTGAATACCCTCCTCCAAAAGTAAAGAGTATTTTTCTTTTGCAATATAAATCGCCTAATTCAATAACACGATGAAATACTTTTTCAAAATCGTGTGTAGTAAGCATAAGATCAGCCAGAGGATCTGAGAAGTGAGCATCAGCGCCGGCTTGAACAATTAAGGCATCAGGCTTGAACCATTTTAAAGCTGGAGCAACAATTCCGTCTATTATTTCTAAATAAGATTCGCCTTCTGTGTAAGGCTCTAATGGAACATTTAATTTAAGCGATCTTCCCATTCCTTGCCCAAGCTCATGAAGCCAACCGCTTCCAGGGAATAAATATTCTCCCGATTCATGAAGAGATATTGTCATTACTTGCTCATTTGAATAGAATATCTCTTGAACTCCATCCCCATGATGAACATCTAAATCCAAATAAACAACATGCAAACCTGCATTAACCATTTTATTGATTGCAAATGCCAGGTCATTATAAATACAAAATCCAGCCGCAAAATTTCTGTGAGCATGATGAAATCCGCCGCCCATTTGTAAAACTTTATTAGCTTTATTTTCTATGATAAGTTGAGCCCCTAATGCTGTGCCGCCAATTTGCAGTCGGGCACCTTCAGCCATTCCTTGCACAATTGGATTGTCTAAAGTTCCCAAACCAAAATCCTCAGCCATCATTAAGTTATTTCCACGGCTTGCTTCTTCGATTATGTCTATATAGGACTGGTCGTGAATTACTTCTAATTCCTTTGGAGTAATCGAAGAAGGTTCAAGAACCTGTTTTAAATTTCCGGTTCTTTTTAAAAAATCGATCACCATTTCAGCTCGCACAGAACTGAAAGGGTGTTCTGAACCTAAATCGTATTTATTATAATCTGGATGATAAATTATTTGGCACATGCTAATTGGGTAGGCCAGACTACTTCAAAGCCGGCGTTACAAATTGCTTTGGCAATTAATTTTATTTCTATTGTTCCAATTCTTAATACTAATCGAATGTTTTTATCTTTTTCAGGGTAAGTTAAAATTGAATGTATATTTACTTTGTACTCTGCCAAAAGCATCGCTAACTTAGCTAATTCACCGGTTCTATTTTTTAACCGAACATCCAAACGGCCTGATGGCTGGGTTATACCCGTTAATAAGAGAAGAGCGTCCAGCATATCTGTTATTGTAACAATTCCAACAAGCTGCTGTTCTTCAACCACCGGAAGGCAACCTATCGTTAGTTCTCTCATTTGCTGTGCTGCAGATTCAATCGGATCGGAAGGATGGGTTGTTTTAACCGGCTGACTCATTATATTTCCAATTGCTTCATTTGGTTCAAAAGGATGTTTAGCCAGTTTGCTAGTTGATAATCGCAGATCACGGTCTGTTACTATTCCCACTAACTTGTTATTCTCAACCACAGGCAAATGACGAATATTTTTTTCTTGCATTAAAGCATAGGCATCAGTCAATGTTGTTTCAGGAGTAACTGTAGTTAATACTTGTTTCATTACTTCTTTAATAATCATTTTTTCCCCTCGTATATTTTAATTAACACTAATTGTTAAATTCATTAAATTTTTTCTTCATTTTTGAATTAAAAAAAATAATAAAAATCAGTAAGTCGGCCTCTCAACTCCGCCGGGTTTTATTGATACAAAAATATCAGGCATTATCATTGGGATGCTGTCTTTAATAGCATGTACTTCAATATTCCATATCCATGGTATTTCTTCAACCATTTGAGAAATTCTGCCAAGCACCTGCCCGATTCCGTTATCTTTATCTAAACGTAGTTCACTCATTATTTCATCAAGGTCGCGATCTGTTAAAGGAGTAATACGTAAAATAGGATCAGAATTTTTTGCTTTAACTTCCAGCAATGGCCCGAATAAAGGATCAGGTTTAATTTTGATTCTATATATATCTGAAAAGGCAGCGTTAATATCAATTGTCTGAATTCCAAAATAATTTACTAATGATTCTGCATCTGTATTTTTTTTCAATTCAATTATTTGTTGTGATGTGTCTTTAGATAATATAGAATGAATTAATTTACGAGCTTCATCAGCTTTAACATCATCATACCATACAAGCTGGCCCACAGGTTTTTTTCGAAATTCAACATAGCGCATGATTCTACCTAAAGCATTAACAGCAGATTCCGGAAAACGGAAAGTTGGAAATTTTCTTTTTGTATTACTTGAATCAGTTTCAAGAGAAACAGTTCCGGTTGAACCCATTAAGCAAAGCAGTGCCGGTTTTTGAATGCCTGTTTCTTGTTCAGCAGCACTAACACCTTTGCGTATTGCTGCGGAGTATCTTTCCACATTACAATCACCAACACATGCAAACCCTATTAATAATGAATCAACATTTTCATTCTTCAATGATTCTTTAACGGCAGATTCATAATTTTCGGGAGATGTGAAAGCTCCTAAATCTTTTACGCCTCCGTTTTCAATTACAAGATCATTCATTTCACAAGCATCTGCAAAAAGGGTAGCCATCCCTGAAGAATTAGCAATTATATTCACGCGGTTTCCTTTAGGCAAAGGCTGGCTTGATAAAATAAGTGCAATATCAAAAATATCTTCAAGAGAAGGAGCGAGAATAATTCCTGTTTGTTCGAAAAGTGCTTCCACTTCAACATTCCCCACGGAATGAATTCCGCTTTTTGCTTCAGTTGTTTTTTTCCCAGCAATACTTCGTGCACCTTTAACACATAAGATGGGTTTTTTGTAAGTCATTCTTCGTGCTATTCTAACAAAGCGCCTGGGGTTACCAAATGTTTCCAGGTAAACAATAGCAAGTTTTGTGTTTTGATCTTCTTCCCAGTATTGAAGCAAATCATTTCCAGAAACATCTGCTCTGTTGCCAGCAGAAACAAATGAAGTAAAACCGATTCCTTTTTCCCTTGCATAATCCATAATCACCAGACCTAATGCTGCAGAATGAGAAAAGAAACCAACCGAACCAGGCGACATAATTTTAGGTGCAAGACTTGCATTTAATCTAACATCAGGATCGGTGTTCATCAACCCAAGACAACTTGGCCCCAACAATCTTGTTCCATGTGCACGAACTAAATCAACCAGCATCTTTTGTCGTTTTATTCCTTCAGGGCCGGCATCTGCAAAACCTGCCGATACTACTAAAAATCCTTTAACGCCTTTTTGAATTAATTCTTCGGCTACTTTCTGAACATTTTCGGCACGTACTGCGATAACTGCAAGATCAACCGGCTCAGGTAGATCTTTTGCAGTTGCGTATGCTTTAATCCCATTTACTGAAGCAGCCTGCAAGTTAATCGGATACACAGTGCCGTTAAAGTTTGCAGCGAGGATATTTCGAAAAACCATGTTTCCTATTGATGATGTATCTCGTGATGCACCAACTACAGCAATAACTTTTGGCTTCAGTAAGGGGACAAGAGAATTGGCAACAGAAATTCTCTCCCGTAAATCTGCAATTTCCCAAAGGGCAGAAGCGCCATTAACAGGGAGTTCAATATGTACTGTATCAGAATCCCAGACTCTATGTTTTTCAAATCCTGAGCTTTTAAACACGCTCATCATTGGTTGGTTATCCGGCAAGACTTCAGCTTCTAATTCAATAAAACCATTTGCTGCTGCAAGTCCAGCAAGGCGTTCAAGCAGTAAAGTTCCTATACCACGTCCCTGGTAATTGTCTTCAATTAAAAATGCAACTTCCGCAGCTCTTCCATTTCCAACAGAAATATAATTACCTAAGCCTATAACTTTTGTATCATTATCTTCAACTGTTAAAGCTAAAAGGCAACCGGATTGAGTAAAATCGCCACTGCAAAGTTCTATAATTATTTTATCAGAAACTTCAGACATTGAAGCCATAAATCGCATTCTTAGGCTTTCCTGAGAAATACGCTTCATAAAAGATTCTACAAGTTGGATATCATTTTGTTTTGCGGGTTTTAACTGGACCCCTTGTCCATCTTTAAGTAAGACGTGTTCGTTGTAAACAAGCCCTTCAGGAATAATTCGGAACATGATTTAATAATTCCATTATAAATAATGTTTATATATAAAAAAAAAGGAGGTTCTAAACAAGTGAAAGAACCTCCCTTATATTAATAAATATTATTTAGCCATATTTACTATTTCTTCTACAACTTGTGGGTTAGCTAAAGTTGTAATATCTCCCACATCCTGTTTATTTGCTATAGCTGATAATATTCTTCGCATTATTTTTCCAGAACGTGTTTTAGGCATATCAGATACAATCCACACTTTACCAGGTTTAGCTATAGGCCCTATTTCCTTAGCAAGAGTATCTGAAATCTTTTTTTCAATTTCAGGACTGCCTTTAATACCCGGCTTCAAAGATACAAAGATATGGGGAACCCTGCCCTTTATAGGATCAGCAACAGGAACTACAGCAGCTTCACCAACTTCCTGACACATGAGAGCAGCCGATTCTAATTCCTTTGTTCCAAGTCTGTGCCCAGCAACATTAATAACATCATCAATACGTCCAAGTATTCTGAAATAACCATCCGGAGCTTCAACGGCACCGTCTCCGGCAAAGTAAGGCCAATCCTGCCATTTTTTACTTTTTGGATCTTTATTATACCGCTGATAATATTGTTTAACAAATCTATCATCATCTCCCCAAATAGTAAGCATACGTCCTGGCCAGGGGTTTTGAATGCAAATGTTCCCTGCTTTGCCGCTACCAGCGGGTAAAGGTTTTCCTTCGTCATCAAAAATAATTGGATAAATACCCGGGACACCAGGCCCTGCACTTCCAGGTTTCATTTTATGAATGCCGGGGATAGTTGAACATAGAAATCCTCCGGTTTCAGTCTGCCACCAGGTATCAACAATAGCAGCTTTTTTCTTTCCAACAACATTGTAGTACCATCGCCATACTTCCGGTTCAATCGGTTCGCCAACAGTAGTCATATGTTTGAAATTATAATTGTACTTAGCAGGTTCATCCGGCCCAACTCTGCGTAACGCACGAATAGCTGTAGGTGAAGTATGAAATATATTTACATCTAATTCTTCAGCAACACGCCACGGCCTTCCGGCATCAGGATGTGTTGGAACACCTTCAAATATTACAGAAGATGCTGCCAGGGCAAGCGGTCCATAGATAATATATGAGTGGCCAGTAATCCATCCGATATCAGCCATACACCAGTAAACATCTTCAGGGTGTATATCTTGAATATATTTTGAAGTCCCGGTAACATAAGCTAAATATCCGCCTATAGAATGCTGGGCTCCTTTAGGTTTGCCTGTTGAACCAGATGTGTACATAATAAAAAGAGTTCCTTCAGATGGTAATTGTGCAGGTTCAACTATTTTATGGTAGTATTTTTTAATTACATCATTAACTAAAAAATCCCTGCCTTCAACTAGAGGAGTCTTTGCTGAATATTTTCCGGGATATCTTTCAAAGATAAGAACCTTCTCTATTTTTTGCCCTTCTTTCAATGCTTCATCGAAAGCAATATCAGCTTTTTCTTTATGATCAATTAGATTCCCGGCTCTATAATATGAATCTGCAGTAATCAGAACTTTACTTTTTGCATCAGCAACTCTCTCACCACAAGCTTTACCTGAAAAGCCAGAAAATACTTGAGAGTGTATTGCACCAATTCTTGCACAAGCAAGCATTGCAACAGCAATTTCCGGAATCATCGGCATATGCAGAGTAACAGTATCACCGGCTTTTACTCCGCAGAAATCTTTTAGCAATGCAGCAAACTCATTTACTTTAATATATAGTTCCTGATAGGTAATATGTTGGATAGCTTCATCTTCCGGTTCCGGCACAAAATGAATTGCCGTTTTATTTTTATATTTTGCCAGATGTCTATCAATGCAATTATACGAAGCATTTATTTTACCACCTGTAAACCATTTAAAGAACGGGGGACGTTCTGAATCCAGAACTTTAGTATAAGGAGAGTACCAATCAAGCATGTCTGCATATTCAGAAAAACATTGAGGAAAATTTTCCATTCCGAATTTATCAAATATTTTTGCATCCTTAATATTCGCTTGAGCAGCGAATTCTTTAGTAGGTTCGAAATAATCTTCCTCCTTCCAATGAACCGCAATCTGGGATTCGGAAACTTCATCATTTTTACTTTTGTCCATAAATTAACTCCTGTATTTTATATTGAATGAAAATAATTTCTTATCCTATTGGTAGAACCGTTTTACCAAATGTTTCATTCAGCACTTGAGCAAAAGCTAAATAAATTGCAGATAAGCCGCAGACAATTCCTTCCCAACCTGTAAATGTTTTTAAGGTTGCATTACCTGTTGCATCACCTAGAGCAAGCAGCCAGAATAAAATAAATAGTGTAAAGAAAACAACTTGAAGAGCTTTATTATGCTTAAAAGTAGCAATCCACATAACAAAAGTAAAGAGACCCCACAAAAACAAGTAAGCAATCATTCCGCCTTCATCAGCTGGATTTATGCCACCCCATTTTGGCATAACAATCAAAAATACAAGTGTTAACCAGAACAGACCGTAAGAAGTGAAAGCAACTGTGCCGAATGTATTTCCTTTTTTCCATTCCATCCAGCCTGCAAAAACCTGAGCCATTCCACCATAAAAGACTCCCATAGCAAGAATAACACTGCTTAAAGTAATTAAGCCTGCATTATGAAGATTTAATAACACCGTGGTTGTACCGAAACCAAGTAAGCCTAATGGAGCCGGGTTTGCAGTTGTATCAACCAGCTTTGTTCCTTCTGACATGTGACCTCCTGTTATTGAAATGAAATTAATTGTTCATTTAATTAAATTGATTATCACAAACCATTTTTATGATAATTCAAAAAAAAATTTTTAAACTATTTGTTTAAAGAAATACCCTCATTAAAATATTCCCGCTCCTTTTTAAGTAAGTTCATGAATAAGGAATTAAAAATTGCTCGTTTAGAAGGAACGGGTAAATTTTTATATGATAAGAACTATTTGATAAATAATATATAATCAACCTGATATTTAAAATTTGTATAACATGCTGAAAGCAGTCTGCATACCTTTAACGGTCATTTCATTAAATACTGTATTTCCCTCATTCAATATAGAGGTTCCAGTATTTAATTTGCTGGAAAGTAATTCTAATCCCAAAGCGAAGGGGCCTTGTTCATATCGCAACAATACATCAAATAAATTCGTACTTAATCTTGGGCTGCTGAAAATTGCTTTGGCTTGTGTCTTATCAACATTCTCCATTCCGTAAAAAGCAAATAAGGCCCATTCTTTTGTTAAGTTATATCCAGCTTGGAGCCAAAATCCTAAAGATGACAAATCTTTATTAACAGTTTGAATTTGTGTTATCTCACCAAATTGCTGCCCAATATTTTTCCCGGAATAAAGATTTCCGTGAATCAAAAAAGATCCGGCTGTTAGGCTAGCTCCAACTTCAAAAGCAGTTCCTGTCAAATTAACTTTTGGAGAGTTGTTAACACCTGATAAGTTTTTACTATCAAAATGTCCAACAACATAGCCTTTAAAAGTTGAACTTTGAGAAATTTTACTATTCACATTTAATCTCAGCTCAAATTGTGGAGTGCCGGCATTACCAGCATCCATGAAATTTACATTAGAACCAGGACCGCTCCATGAACCTTCAAAAACTGCTGCATCAAGACTAAAAGTTGTTGGCGATCCATTAGAATCAAATTTATAATAACAATATATTCCCGGGAATCTCCAGCCAACATCGCCGGCAGACCCATAACCTAAAGGGAAAGCGATGTGAGACATTGAAACCGGAACATTACCGAAAAGCGGCGTCCAGGCTTGCCCGATTCTTATGGTAAGATTCTTATGGATAATGTCCGCATAAGCAAGTCTTATTCTAGGATAAGGCTGTTCTTGGCTGAATGCACCAGTTCCATTAAATCCTCCAAAAGCATCAAGCTCTAAAACACCTCCCACATTCCAATCTTTACAAATCTCCGGCCCATTGAACGCCATTGTAAGTCTTGTATTTCTAATGTCGCCGCCCCAAAACCAGCGGTTTTGTGTGTATTCCGGTGCTTCAGGCCATTCAGCATTTTGTCCATTACCAAATCCAAAAGATTGATTTTGTCCGAAAAGAGTAGTACTAAAAAACCCCTTTATAACAAGATTCTCTTTTCCTCCTGTTGTAACATTTTGTGCAAAAAGGAAAGAAGAAGAAAATACGAAAATCGAAGCAAGTACAAAGAATTGTTTCATAGATAGTCTCCCACATTGTGATTAAGCCCTTAAATAAGTGAATTAAGTTTTAATTAATAAATATTTTCAATAAGTGAAGATTGTTTTATATTTATTAATAATTGCTTTTCAACAATTAACGGCGACAAGTTATAATTAAAGATTTTTTAATTCAAAGAGACTCTTGGTTACTTGCAGTATTATCTATTAAGTGGTCATATAAGGTTGGTAAGTTGCATTTATAAAAAATTGTATTTAAGGTTTTGATGAATAAAAGTTCTTAAAATTAGTTAAGACAAAAAATTTTAAACAAATTTAAATGCCTAACTTTTCTTTTAACTCCTTCAAATAATGCCTGCTGATAGGAATAAAATGCTGGCTAACAGTTTTTATTTTTCCAGCCGAATTTTCTTCAAATAAAATTTCATCTATTTTATCAGGATTAATGAGATATTGTTTATGACATCTTAATAATTTAGTCTTACTCTCTAATATCTTTAATGTAAGTTCTGTAAAGAATTTTTTTTCATCACAGAAAAAGAAAACTCCGGTTTCATCTGAATGCACATATTCGATTGTATCTATATTTACCAGTTTTACTTTATTATTTCCTATACTGGGAATTTTGTTCAGTGGAGGTATATTTAATTTTTGGGGATGATTTTGTCTTATTGAATTTTTCAGCTTGTCAATTGTTTTATTCAATCTTGTAATTTCAACCGGTTTTAATAAGTAATCAATTGCATCATTTTCAAAAGCTTTAATTGCATATTCATCATAAGCCGTAACAAAAACCACTCTAGGCATAATTGATTCTTCTATCATTGATAACATTTCAATTCCATTTATACCGGGTAATTGAATATCAAGGAATATTACATCAGGATGCAGAGTATTTATGGCTTTGATTCCTTCAATTGCATTTGCACATTTATCAACCACTTCAACTTCCCCGGTTTTTTCTAACAGAAATTCAATTTCACTACGTGCATTAAATTCATCTTCAATAATAACGGATTTTAATTTCATTTTATTCCTCCGGAAGGTAGAAGTATAGACGCGGTGGTTTTTATGTCTGGTATAGAATTAATAGCTACTCCATATTCATTTCCTACAAGATTCTTTATTCGTTTGTCAACTATTTGAATTCCAATTCCCCATTCATTGTCTTTGGAGTCATAAGCTCCGGCATTATCTTCAATGTTGATTTGAAGATATCCATTATTTCTAAATATTTTTATTTCAACCAAACCATTTCCCAATAAGTTTGCTATGCCATGTTTAACAGCGTTTTCAACTATCGGCTGCAAAGTAAATGTTGGAATTTTTAAGCCCAGCAAATTTGCATCAATTTGAGTGTTGATTTGCAGATGATCCTGCATCCTTACTTTTTCTATTTCTATATATGAATTAACGTGCTCTAATTCTTCTTCAATAGTTGATAGGTCTTTATTACGAATTAAAATTTTTCTAAAGAAATTAGAGAGATGAATCAATAATTCAATTGCCTTGTTGGGGTTTCGCCGGTTTATTGAAATAATAGTAGTTAAAGCATTGAATAAAAAATGAGGATTTATTTGAGCCTGCAATAAGTTCAATTCAGAGGCAGTTAATAGATTTTTTTGCTTTTCATATCTTGCAATAAGTAATTGGTTTGATACTAGTTCTGCAATTCCTTTACCTAATGTTTCATTTATCTTAAAAAATAATTTATTCTTTTGGCCATAAAGCTTTATTGTTCCGATAACTTCATCCTTAATTCTAATAGGTGCTATTAGAACAGAGGTTAAGGTACAATCTTTCGATATAGGACAATTAAAATGTTGATTAGAACCATCAATAAATATTATGTTATTTTTTTCAATTGCAGCTCTTGTTAAATCAGAAGCAATTGAACGTCCTGCTTTATGATGATCATCACCTATACCAATAAAAGCCAACACTTCTTCCCTGTCGGTTATTGCTACAGCCGCCACACTTGTTTCTTCCAAAATTATACTGGCAATTTTTCCTGCAGATTCTGTGTTTAATCCATTGCTAAGTTCCCCTAAGATTTTCTGTGCTATTCTTAAAGCTTGTTTAGATGAAGAAGAACCTATTTTGTCATAATTTGTTCTTTGATCTCTAAATAAACTCATTATGAGCGTAGCACCCAATGAGTTTGAAACAATCATTGGTATTGCGATTATTGCAACTAGTTCAATTGCATTATTAAGCGGCCTTGAAATGAGGATGATAATTATCATCTGCATAAATTCTGAAATAACCGTTGTATAAAAAACAACATACGGATCAAACACCCGTTCATATCTGCCATGATCGCTATAGTATTGATGAACAAAACCTGCTATTAATCCTTCTACCATAGTAGAAAACCCGCAGGAGACAGCTGTAAAACCGCCAAGGAAAAATCTATGTATACCTGCTGTAAATCCAACAGCAAATCCTAAAGTCGGTCCGCCAATTAATCCGGCTAAAACAGTTCCAATAACTCTATTGTTAGCAATTGCTCCTTCGACAGGTACTCCAAAAAAAGTTCCCATCATCGACATAATGCTGAAGAAAATATATAACGTTAGTGAATCTTTAATTTTAAGATCTTTAATTAATAGTAATCTGAAGACAGGCGTTTTGCTAAAAAGATATGCAAGGCCAAGTAGAATTGCTGTGTCCTTAAATAAGTCAAATAGAATTTGCATCTATTGTCTCTATATATTCTTTCATATAAAATTAATAATAAACTTGTTTTTAAATCTTTAGTAACTTAGAATAAATTGTCAGCATTTTAAAGATACTATTTGCAATTGGGATATATAAACAAATTTTCTGATTAAGAATTTAATGTTACAATATATATTTTAATAAATTACTGAAGTTACGCAGAAATGCATTTTGATGTCTTTTAATGTCACTCATGTGAAAGTGAAAATCTATTTTTTGCTTGTTTTCGCATAATGGATACTCGCTTTTCGTCATCTTGCGTAACTTCAGTAAATTATGCAAAAAAATATTAATTACAAATAAAGTCCTATAATAGAAAATATATTTGGTTGGCTTACCATAAATTCAAGATTAGTAGAAAACAAGATGAATTAAGTTAAAATAATTCATCAAAAATGCGGAAGTATAATTTTTGAATTATGCTTTTTATATTTAAATAAAAATAATTTAAAATGGAAAAAGCAAAATATTTTTTTATTTTAAATAGTCGCTTTATCCAAATCAAAATTAAGGGAGTAAAAATATGCTAGAAAACGTTGCTACAATTTCTCCGATGTTCCAGAACCTTCTTAATAAGATGGCAAAGGATATGAGGTTCGTTGGGATTTTTTACATCATCGTTGGTGGATTCACTTGTTTGTCAATCATCGGTGCAATAATTGGAGTCCCATATATAATTTGTGGAATCAGGCTCCGGGAGTCTGCGAATTTCTTTGATAACTATTCCTATGGTGGAGATACCGGAATTCTTGAAAACGCTGTTGAAAGACAAAGCAAATTCTTTTTCATTCAGAAAGTTATAATGATTATTACTATAGTTGGATTAGTTCTATATATAATTTTCATTATTGCTTTCCTTGGGAAATTTTTGAGCAGCTTCGGTGGAGGTTCATTCCCTTCAACTTGATTGAAGCTTTAATGGTATAGTAAAGACAAGGGAATCTAAATTTTTAGGTTCCCTTTTTTATTTTCTTCCGATTACAAATCAAGGTTTGTATTTTTATATTTGCAATTAACATTAAAAAAATTTATGCCTTCAAAAATATATGACATTGCTGTAATAGGTGGAGGAATTGTTGGAACCGCAACCGCTTTAAAGCTTCTTCAAAAAAAAAGCTATTCATTAATTTTAATCGAAGCAGAAAATAAATTAGCTGCACACCAAACCGGCAGAAACAGCGGAGTAATTCATTCGGGATTATATTACAAGCCTGGTTCGCTCAAAGCATTAAACTGTGTTGAAGGAAGAAGCTTAATGTACAGCTTTTGTGAAAAAAATTATATTAAGGTTGACAGATGCGGAAAAGTTGTTGTTGCCGTTGACAAAAGCGAGCTTCCTGCTTTGGGCGAGCTTGAAAGACGTGGCAATGAAAATGGTTTAAAAAATATCAAGAGATTATATAAAGATGAAATAAAAAAATACGAACCTTATACAGTTGGTATTGAAGGTCTCTTTGTTGGAGAAACCGGAATTGTTGATTACACCGAAGTTACTAAAGCTTATGAAAAAATTATTTTAGAAAAAGGTGGAGAAATAAAAACCAACTGCCGCTTTCTTGCATTGGATAAAACAAATGAAATTTTAAAATTAAAGACTTCAAGAGGAGAAATCTCAACTAAGTTTTTAATTAATTGTGCCGGATTACAATCCGATAAAGTTGCACAGCTTTGCGGTGAAAAAACAAATGTACAAATCATTCCATTCCGTGGTGAGTATTACAAATTAAAAAAAGAAAAAGAATATCTGGTTAACAATTTAATTTATCCGGTTCCCGATCCAAGGTTTCCATTTCTTGGCGTGCATTTTACAAGAATGATTAATGGCGGAATTGAAGCTGGCCCGAATGCTGTTTTAGCTTTTAAACGGGAAGGGTATACATTAAAAGATTTTTCAATTAAAGATATATCCGAGATGTTAAGTTTTCCCGGCTTCTGGAAGATGGGAAAGAAATACTATAAAACCGGCTTCAAAGAATTTCATCGTTCATTCAGCAAAACAGCTTTTGTTAATGCACTTAAAAAATTAATTCCGGAAATTGAAGATGAAGATGTTACTCCTTTTAGAGCAGGAGTACGTGCACAGGCTGTTGATAATGATGGAAAACTAATTGATGATTTCAGGATAATAGAAAATGAAAATATGGTTCATGTTTTAAATGCCCCATCGCCAGCAGCTACAGCTTCTCTAAGTATTGGTGATAAAATTTCTAAAATGGTAATTAGTAAGATTTCATAATAGTAATTTCATTTTAAATTAATTACCAAACTTGATTTTAAATCGTTCCAGCCATTCCTCAAATATAGATTTCTATTTTTTAATTTTTTGCATATCTTTAAGTATTATTTGAAGCTGTAGACAGGGTAGTAAAATGAAACAAACGAACACAAAATTTTTTCTTTTCTTTCTACTAATTGCTTTTGCCTTTTCTAATAGAATTATCTTTTCACAAACCAAAGCTGAAAAAATTGAAGCTTTGCTGAATCAATATTACGAGTTTAAAGAATTTAACGGTTCAGCTTTAGTCGCTGAAAAAGGAAAAGTTATTTTTAAAAAAGGTTTTGGCAATGCAAATATGGAATGGAATATTCCTAATACGCCGGATACTAAATTTAGAATCGGATCAATGACAAAACAATTTACTGCAATGCTTATTATGCAGCTTGTTGAGGAGGGGAAGTTAAAGCTCGATGTTCCTATTACAACTTATATCCCGGATTATCCAAAAGATAAAGGGGATAAGATAACCATTCATAATTTGCTTACACATACTTCAGGAATTCCTAATTATACCGATCAGCCGTCATTTCCATCTATCATGAAAAATCCGATAACGCCACACGATTTAATCAAAACCTTTTGGGATCTTCCCCTTGATTTTGAACCTGGTACAAAGTTTCAATATAATAATTCGGGATATATTGTACTCGGTTACATTATTGAAAAAGTAACAGGAAAAAGTTATGAAGATGTATTAAAAGAAAAAATTTTTGAACCGCTGGGTATGAACAATTCCGGTTATTATCATACATCAGAAATAATTCCAAAGCGGGCTTCTGGATATGATAAAATCGGGATTAAATATAATAACACAAGCTATTTAGATTTGTCGGTTCCTTATTCTGCTGGTTCATTATATTCAACGGCCGAGGATTTGTATTTATGGGATCAGGCGCTTTATACGGAAAAGCTTCTTTCAAAAAAATATATGGACAAAATTTTCACTCCATATTCTAAACCGCCTTTTGCTGATGGCTATGGTTACGGCTGGGGAATTTCTAAAAAACATCTGGATAATATAAAAGATACATTAAATATTGTTGAACACGGCGGTACGATAAACGGATTCAATTCATTAATATTAAGGATAACAAATAGTAAGGATTTAATTGTTCTCTTAAATAATACCGGCGTTACAAATCTTAGTGAAATGAGCAATAAAATAATCGATATACTTTATGAACAGCCTTACAAAATTCCGCAAAAGCCATTGATGTTAAGCTTTACAGAAATGCTTGAAAGAAAAGGGATAGATGATGCGACTGATTTTTATAATAAGAAAATCGATGCTGGAGAAAAAATACCGGAATATCAGATGAATATTTTAGGGTATAGTTATTTGAACAAGAAAAAATATAAAGAAGCGGTTGGTATTTTTAAATTAAATGTGAAAGCATATCCTAAATCATATAATGTGTATGATAGTTTTGGCGAAGCCTTAATGATTGGCGGTGACAAAAAAGATGCAATAACAAATTACAAAAAATCTATTGAGCTGAATCCTCATAATGTGAACGGGATTGAAAAATTAAAAGAGCTTGGAGTTGAAGTTTCTTTACCGGAAGCTGCGAAAGTAAATATGAATGTATATAATTCATTAACCGGCAGATATGAATTAAGCCCTGCGTTTTCAATTACAGTAACAAGAGATAGCGATAAACTATATGTACAGGGTACCAATCAGCCGAAAATTGAAATTTTTCCCAGTTCCCAATTGGAGTATTATGCTAAGGTTGTTGATGCACAGATCACTTTTGTGAAAGATGACAGCGGCAAAGTTGTAAAATTAATTTTACATCAGAACGGGAAAGATATGCCGGCGGAAAAAGTAGAATGAAATTAAATCCATCTACATTAAAGTGAAAGCATTTTATTTCAAACTGATATTTAACTAATATATTTTTATGACTAAAATAAAATTTGTAATACTGATTTTTTTAAGTTCTCTCTTTGCTTCATGCAATTCTTCAAATCCAATTGTTGAAATAAAAACAGAACTCGGAAACATTAAAGTTAAAATCTACAAAGACAAAGCTCCCATTTCCGCAGAAAATTTTCTTAAATATGTTGATAAAGGTTTATATAAAAATACTTCCTTCTATAGAACTGTTACCATGGATAACCAGCCGAATAATAAAATCAAGATTGAAGTTATTCAAGGTGGATTAGGCGACAATGAAAACAAAATGCTTCCACCAATTCCGCATGAACCGACAAACAAAACGGGTATACTTCATAAAAATGGAGTCATATCTTATGCTAGGAATGAACCTGGTTCTGAAACATCTGAATTTTTTATCTGCATCGGTGATCAGCCGGAGCTGGATTATGGGGGAAAAAGAAATCCCGATGGACAAGGATTTTCAGCTTTCGGAAAAGTTATTGAAGGAATGGATGTGGTTCGTAAAATTCAATCGCAGCCAAACAAAGAGCAGGCATTAACTCCACCTATAAAAATTTATGATGTTGTTAAAGATTAGTTCTGTCTTTGAAACGCGTTGATTATGACGTAATAAGAGGTTAAATTATGGCCATAATTAAGACAAATAAAGGATACGTGAAATGAGAGATATAGTAATTTCAAGTGATATAATTCCGGTTGGACAATTTAAATCTAGTTTAGCTAAGTATCTTAAAGAAATTCAGGAAAAGAAAAACTCTTTAATAATAACTCAGAATGGAAAGCCCGCAGGCGTACTTATATCTCCTTCAGAGTTTGATGAGCTGCGACAAACAAAATTATTTATTGATTCAATTTCGCGTGGTTTATCTAATTCGGAGAAAGGTGAAAAATATACAGTATCTCAATTAAAAAAAGAAATGAAAAAAGCTAGAGAAAATAGAAGTTAATGAAGCTATATTGGACAAAAGAAGCTTTAATTAGGCTTCAAGAAATTGAAGAATTCATTTCAAAAGATAACCCGAAGATTGCAATAGAATTTACAGATAAATTAATATCTATTTCAGAAACAATTCCTCAGAACCCGGAAAAGGGAAGAATAGTCCCTGAACTTGCCATAGAACAAATCAGAGAAATACTATACAAAGGTTACCGGATAGTTTACTTAAGAAAAAATAAATCGATAGAAATACTAACAGTATTTGGAGGCCATCAACTCTTAAATAAAAAAGAGATATTAAAAGGGATAACTAAATAAGTGGCAGTACAAAATTTATTTTTATTGCGGATAAGCTTTTAATAAATTAATTTCATTCCGACAATTGTAACTCTTCTATAGGCTGCGATGAAATGGGGCAGGAAAATGTGAAAATTACTTTTCGATATTCGGCGGATGGTATAATTCTGTACCTATATTTTAAAACATTTTGATTTTGAAACATTTTATAACAAATTGGAATATATATAAACATTGATTTGCATATATAAATTCCTGCAGCTAAATAAATAAGCGGTATAAGTGATAGTTAGCCATTTTACAAGGAAAAAGCAATATGGATATACAAAGAATTGCAGCATTTTCTCACAATAACAAAGGTGGTAATCCCGCTGGCGTAGTCATTTGCAATGAAATGCCAACCGAAAAAGATATGCTTGCAATCGCAAAACAGGTTGGATATTCCGAAACTGCATTTCTAACTCAAGTAAATAATGGTTGGAGAACTCGCTATTTTGCCCCGGAAATAGAAGTCCCATTCTGTGGTCACGCCACGATTGCCAGTGGCGCGGTATTGGGAGAACATTTTGGCGAAGGCGTATATAAAATTTTCATCAATCAAGGTGAAATAACTGTCAGCGTTTCAAAATCCGGCAATAATGGTGCTTTTGTCGCAACGTTGCAATCCCCCAAAACATGGTCGGAAATCGCTCCAACCGAGTACACAGAAAAATTAATAAAAGAGTTCAATTTGACACTGGCTGATATTGATACAAATTATCCGGTACGTTTCGCTTTTGCAGGTGCCAAGCATCTGATTGTCGTTTTGAAAGAGCGTAAGAAACTCGCAGAAATGTCCTATCACTTTGAGCGGGTAAAAGCCTTAATGCAACAGGAAGATTTAGTCACAATTGATATGTTATGGGTAGAATCAAACCAACTCTTTCACTCCAGAAATCTTTTTCCCCCAGGCGGTGTATATGAAGACCCCGCAACGGGTGCCGCCGCTGCCGCTCTAGCGGGTTATCTGCGTGACATTGAGTGGCAAGGTGGAAATAGTTTTGATATTCTGCAAGGAGAAGATATGGGATGCCCATCTCGACTATCCGTGCAATACACAAGGAATAAAGGTGAAAGTATAAGAGTGAGCGGCGAAACGCGTCACATCACAGAAACAAATGGCTAACAAGCATTTGCACCCGACCTGCTACCGCTGTGTTTTTCAACCACTCCTTGCCTGCAAAGTCACTTTTAAGTGAGGCTCACTTTGCCCATCCGCAGGCGGGTGAAATTCGGCGTTAGGCGTTAAAATTTATTATGAAACTTGATTTACATTATACTGATCCACAATTGGTAGCATTATACGACATAATTAATCCTCGAGGTATTGATACTGATTTTTATGTTAAACTTGCAGAAGATATAAAAGCAAAAATTATTGTTGACTTAGGATGTGGCACTGGCCTTCTTACTCGTAAATTAGTGAGTAAGGACCGACAAGTTATTGGCATTGATCCCTCCTCTGCTATGTTAACATATGGCAAGAAACAAGCCTACGGTGATTCAGTCCAATGGGAAAAAGGCGATGCATCTATTTTGGGTTCACAGAAGGCTGATCTTGTGCTTATGACAGGTAATGTTGCACAAATTTTTCTTGATGATACTAAGTGGTATACGACTCTCCGTGCTATTTACACCGCATTGAGACAGGGAGGATATATTGCCTTTGAAAGTCGTAATCCCGCAGCCAAAGCCTGGGAAAATTGGAATCGTGAATCCTCCTATAAGCTGATCAAATCACCATTTGGTCTGATAGAATGTTGGTTAGAACTAAATAGCATTAGTCATAACATAGTCTGTTTTAAAAGTTATTATGTTTTTAAAAAAACTGGAAAAATTTTAGAGACGGAGAGTGAACTCCGTTTTCGCAATTTTAAAGAGATAACAAATACCTTACAGAGTATTGGTTTTTGCATACAACATGTGTATGGCAATTGGTATCGTGAACCTATCACCAAAGACAGCAAGGTAATGATTTTTATTGCGCAACGATGTTAAATATCGCCTTATGAGCGACTCAAGAGGACAGCGATTTCGCTTTTTGCAATTTACAAATTTTAAAGTTAGTCATTCCGTTTCGACTAACTTGTTCAAGGTAGTTGTTCTAATTAATAAAATTGCAAACTGTGCTTACGATGAAAGAAAGCATCCCGACAAGTTGGGACTAAATGATTGGCAGTTGATTTTTAATCAACATTCTTGTTATGGGCTGAGTGTTATCCGCAACAAAGTTATGCGTTAATATTAAGGGAAAAGGAATTATGAAAAATATTATTAATAACTTTCTATTTTTTATGCTATTTCTTCTTCTAGGTTGTCAGGGGAATGCATCTAACTTTGAAAGAGTCACGACTACAATAAACAATCAAAAGTTTGAACTAATTACAACGTTTTCTCTTTTTGAAAGTTATAACAATAATCAAACAAACTCTGATATAGCTGCAGCTTCCAATGACTTTATTTTCGGGCCTGTTCAAAAAGAAATTATTGAAAATGCTCAAGCTCCTTTTATGTTTGAAACAATCCGTATTCCTTATCAGCCGGGTGAACTTCTTAAGAAAGAAACTGAGTTATTAAAGGCAAGTGATTTAATATCAATTTTAGAGAAAGCTCTTAAAAACATTACAGCAAAGTTACCCGGCCCTGACACAAAAATAATTATTATGCCCGCAAACCCTTCGATGCACGATTTCTTCTTAAAATATAATATGTGCATGAATGCAGTTACGATAGGCAGCGGGAAAATTATTGTAATGATAGACCCTACATTTCCAAATTGGAAAAATACTTTGCCGTATGTAATTGCACACGAATATCATCACAGTGCTTGGATCTCTAGAAATTGGAAAGATGCAAATTTCAGTTTGTTAGAATATTTGATTTTCGAAGGAAGAGCAGATGCATTTGCCACAAGTTTATATGCTGATGTTAAGAGTCCGTGGACGACGATGATAAATAGTGAGCAGGAAAAGATTGTCTGGAATAAAATCGAGGGGGACATATTCAAAAGAGGGCCTGAAATTATTAATAAGGTAATGTTTGGAAATCAGGATATCCCATTTGGAAGCGGGTACACAATCGGGTTTAACATACTTAAATCATTCAAGAAAAATAATCCTGAATATACCGACAAAACAATATTGGATTTAAACCCGGAAGAAATATTAAAGATGAGCAGTTACAAGTAAATGCATAACCTCTTTAATAATGGTATCCATGCCTATGGCAATAAAAAGTCAAGTTTTATTTAATGTTAGAAAATAACTCCCTTGTTATGAAATGTAACTTAATTGCTGACAGTCTTTGAAGGCCATCAACTCATAAAAAAGAAGAAGTAATAAAAGGTAAATCAAAATAAACGTCAACATAAAATTTAATTTTTATTGTAGATATGCGATTAATAAATTAATTTCATTCCGATAATTGTAACTCTTCTATTGGTTACGATGAAATGGGGCAAGCAAATGTAAAAATAACTTTTCGATTTAATAGCAAATTATTGCATAACAAATGTATGTATACAGTTTATCCAGCTATGAGTGACATATTAACATTCCTTTAACTAAATAGGCGTGTAGAATAATTAATATTTAGGTGCTATGTAGTATTAAATTAGTGATATTATTTATTCAATTTATAATTTAAAGATTAATATAGACAATAAAGAAAAAGAAAATTCTAACATCTACAAATAAACCTAGAAATGGGAGGTAATTATGAATTCCGGATTCAAATATTTCTGTACTCTTATTTTTGTATTTGTTTTCTTACTTAATCTGCCTGAAGGAAATATCTATGCCCAGGAACTTAAATTATCAAACTTGGAGCGTGATACTCTTTTGTCAGTTGCGCGACAGTATTTAAAAGATGTAAAATATTGCGCACTGATCACAATTGATAGTACAGGATACTCTCATGCAAGAACTATGGACCCGTTTCAACCTGACAAAAAGTGGATTGTTTGGTTAGCAACAAACCCTAAAAGCAGAAAAGTAAATGAGATTAGAAACAATCAAAAAGTAACACTATACTATACCGGGAATAAGGGCGTGGGTTATGTATCAATTACTGGTACTGCTACAATTGTAAATGAGCAAAGTAAAAAAGATAGTTTGTGGAAAGAGGAATGGAGCCGCTTTTATAAGAATCGCAGCGAAGATTATCTACTCATTAAAGTGGTACCCAAAAGACTTGAGATACTTAATTATAAGAAAGGTATAGTAAATAATAAGGAAACATGGAGAACACCTTACGTTATTTTTTAAAGTAAGATATTAAAAATCATATCAATTCATGTTTGACATGTTAAAATAAAAATATAGTGATTGCCTAATAAAGCATTTCAACCGAACAGCTTTATACGCACTCGATATTTCTAATTAGACTAATATAAAAGCAATTTTTATTGTTGAAAGAATAAACGATTTTCATCAAAAATTAAAAAAAGAATTTTTTCTTTCAAATAGTTTTACTATTATCCATTTCAGCTTCACAAAGTTCGATATCTAAAAAAATAAAATTCGTTATCACTTCCTATCTTTTTTCTTGCGTTATAGAGTGAGGGTAAGAATTTTTTATTTAAACAAGAGGCAGGTAAAATGAAAAGTGCGTTTATAACTATGCTCGTATTAATTGTTTCATATAATTTTTATGCCCAGTCAAGTTCAACAAAGCAAGATCCTTTGCAAGGGCATTATAACATGGGAACTTCTGATGAAATAGCTCTTTTCTGGCGGAATACCAATGATGGTTATGTAGCAAAGCATCAGGTTTTTGACTATTACGGAAATTCAGGGCAATACTTCCTCGATTCTTCGGCAAGAGGAGTTTACTCCGGGGATTTGGGCACATCTTCTAACGGCAATAGTGAAGTTGAAAATAATTTTGCTGCAATTACCGGAGATTTTAATGGCGATGGTTATGATAACATTGTTGCAGCATGGGAAACAAAAGACAGCTCAATAAATATTGTAGTCCCTAAAAATATTGATAAAAAAAGTCTAACCTGGAATGATGAAAACGTCTTAAATCTCCATAATGTATTATATCCAAATCCACCTTACTTTAATGCTCATCGATTTAAATTAATAAAAGGTTTTTTTGATGGAACCGGAAAACCGGGTTTTGCTTTAGCTTTTTGGAATAAGGACGGCAACATTGAAATAAGAGTTTATGATGTTGATCCAAATACATTAATGCCGGTTGAAAAAGCTAAGATTGCAGATATGTACAATGATCCTTCCTTAAATAATCCCGGGATTTATGATATAGCTGCCGGTGATTTTGATGGTGACGGCAGGGATGAGATAGTTTTAGTAAACTATACTGAACGTTCTGATAATGACTGGAATATGTCTGTAAAAATTTATGATTACGTGGAGAACAGCGGCAGTTTTACTTTAGTTCCAAAAGCAGAGAAAGACGATTTTTTTACTAGCAATGATTTTTTTGATTCGTACCATCATATAAATGATTTGTTAGTTGCTGCCGGTGACTTTAAAAATAATACGCTTGATCAATTTGTGGTTGATTTTGTGCTTTATAGAAGCGGCTCCGAAACTTATAATAAACTTCTTCCGGCTTCCGTTACAATGAATTTAGATACTATTAATGTTGATAAAAATAATTTAAAAGATATTTTTCAAACTCTTGGGACACAAACTATCGCCATTAATTTAGTTACCGGGGATATTAATAATGATGGTAAAGATGAAATTGTAATTAATGGAGATGGCAGGTTAAGAATATACGATATCGATACTACCTTAGCTATACAAGGTTATACAAGCGGAGATTACGGCTCAAGTGATAGAATTGGAACAAATTTAGTGCTTGCTGATTTAGATGCCAGTACAGCAGATTCAATATGGAATCCCGAAATTGTTTCTGCTTCAACTCAATTTCACCAACCTGACAGCGGGCCAAGCTATACAACATTTGATATAACTGTTTTTGAACCTACTGTGGATGCATCAGGGGATATTATTGCACTGAACAAAAGAACTTCAATGACAATTGATTCTACTGGAGGTTCCAGAGGTTTTTATTGGGCTATAACTGCCGGCGATTTTGATGGAGGAGGAATAAAATTAGGAACACCAAGCTATTTTAGTGCAACAGATATTGTACAGCCGCTAGTTATCCTCAATGCACCGCCAACTCATTTTGATGTTTTAAACGGTGTTAGTTATGATGTTAATGAAAGTTATAATGGACAAGCAAGCAATTTCTTTTCAAAATATTATACTTCATCAGAAACTGATATAGAGGTTGAATCCGAATTGCATAAAGGATGGAGTGTGGGAACCAAAGTTGAAGGAGGATTTTCAATACCTATAGTTGATGTTGGAGTAAAAGTAAAAGTTGAAGCAAATTACGGGAAAAATTTTTCAAAGCAGACCTTTAACAAAAATACATATAAAGTAAGCCAAAATATTTCTGCCAGCAATGATGATTATTTATATGCAACAATAGTTGATTATGATATCTGGGAATATCCGATTATTGCAAATGATACAGTTCAAGGATACACCTTAGTCGTTTCGCCGGGACCACCGAAAAAGGCATGGTTCCCTAGTAAAAGCCCACAGGCTGCCGATTATTTGCCGGATCATGAAGTTGGAAATATTCTTTCTTACAGGCAGTTAGCGTCACCATCTGATAACGGTGCTTTGCAAACAGCAGTAAAATGGAATACATCTGATGAAATAACACTTGACGGTTCGCCTGGCTTCGAATATAATTGGTCGTTAGAAAATGAAACCCAAACTCAAACTACAGTTACAAATGAAGTACATTGGGATGTTAATTCATCTGCCAGTTTTGATATTCCATTTAAATTTATTCCCAATGTTGAAATTCACGGAAGCTACCAAAAAAGTAAAATTTCAACAAGAACTAATAGAGTTACCTATAAAAAGGGACTTGATGTTCACCTCGGCCCAATTGATCTAGGGATAGGTGAAACTTATTATTCGGTACAGCCTTATGCATATTGGGCAAAGAGCGGAGCGTTGGTTTTGGATTATGCGGTTAATCCCCGTCCATCGGGTATAAATGTTCCTCAAACCTGGTGGCAGAAAGAATACAGTAGTAAACCTGATCCTGCATTTATTCTTCCCTGGAGATTAGATCCTGAAAAAGGTTTCAGCATACCGGAAGACAAAAGACAGCAGACAAAGGAAATACTTTTTAGTCCTGATAAACCAAAGAAAGGTGAAACAATAAACATTAAAACAAGAATACATAATTACAGTTTATTAAATACTGCCGGGCCGGTAAACGTTAGATTTTATGTAGGAGATCCAGACAGCGGCGGGACACTAATTCAAAGTACAGGCGGTAAATCGGAGTTTACTACAGATGATTTTATCCCAGCTAGAGGGAGTAAAATTATCAGCTTTGATTGGAAGCTGCCGGATAATTTACCGTTCTATCCAAGAATCTACGCAGTTATTGATCCGGAAAATCAAATAGATGAGATACATGAAAGCAATAATAAAGGCTGGGAAGTGCTATCTTATGCAGAAGGTACAACCGGTGTTAATGATAAAGAGAATTTACCTGCAACATTCAAGCTGAGCCAAAACTATCCTAATCCGTTTAACCCGGTTACAACAATTAATTATTCAATTCCATCAAATGGAAATGTACAATTAAAAGTTTATGATATACTTGGAAGAGAAGTTGCTTCACTTGTAAATGAAACTAAGACACCTGGTAGTTATAAAGTGAACTTTAATGCAAGCAATCTTGCCAGCGGAGTTTATTTTTATAGAATTCAGGCTGGGAATTTTATTCAAACGAAGAAGATGATATTGTTGAAGTAAATTTTATTATATCAATAAATTAAACCTCTGATAATTTAAAAGTTTATCAGAGGTTTTTTTTTGATTGAAACTGCCAAAACATTTTATTACTTTCAAATTGTTAACCTTACCAACTTTTGCATTCATAGTAATTAGATATGTTATTTCGTCTTCTTTTTCGATTTCTTCTTCTTGAGATCGTACTTACACTTAATTTATATTCCTACTCATTAACCGCACTTAAACCTATAGTAGATTTGCGTAATACTCAATCTCCGCAACAAAGATTAGAAAATTATAAAGACAGTATAGATTATTTTCTTAAGTATGGAAAAAGTCTTGAACAAAAATTTCCTGACTCAGCGATGTTCTATTATAAAAAAGCGAAAAGTCTTGCACTACAAAATAAAGATAAAAAAAGTTTTGGATTATTTATTTCATATGCAATAAGAATATTAAATAATAATGGAAAATATGAAAAAGCATTGGATTATAGTCAGCAATTAATTTCCATCGGGCAAGAATTAAAAGATACTGTGGCTCTTATAAAAGGATATAACGATGCAGCAAATGAGTATGAATATTTAGGAGAATTGCAAAAAGCTTCTGAAGATTATATGACGGCGTTAAATTTAGCTGATCGAATTAATAATAAGCAGATGCAGCAAAAACTGGATAATAACATTGCCTCTGTTTTTATTGAATTAAAGGATTATCATCAAGCTAATAAATATGCAAATGAATCTTATAAGTTAGTGCGGCTTACTAAAGATTCATCAGAGTTAGGAAGCAGTTTAATAAACCTTGGTATTACGGAAATTCATATTGATAAATATAATTCGGCACTTGAACATTTTAATCAGGCGATACAAATCGGGAAGAAGGTCGGCGACGCCACACTTATTGCAGATGCAAAATTAAATAGGGGAATAATTTTCACGAATCAAGGCAAGCTTAAAAAAGCAAAGAATGACTATGAAGATGTCCAATCAATGGCAAACAAATTAAACATGCCGGACTATAGTCTTTATGCTTTGTTTTCCCTTGCCGGAGTTTATCAAACCGGACATAATTTTAGTCAAGCAGTTTTATACACTAAGCAGGCAATTAAAATTGGCGAAAAAATAAAAGCCGCAAATGAACTGCAGGAGATGTATGATTCTCTTTCAGTTTTTCTTGAAAAAATTGGTGATTTAAAAGGTGCATTAAAATATCGTAAAATGTATGAAGCACTTCATGACTCAATTTTAAATGCAAAAGTAAAAACAAATATCAATCGATTACAGATTCAATATAAAGCCGCACAAAAAGACAAACAGATTGCAGAGCAAAATTTATTAATTGAAAAGAAGCAGTCGACAATTAAAAGAGAAAATACATTGCTTCTTTTTTCTGTAATTGGAATAATCATTTTGCTTTTGCTAATCATTTTAAGTTACAGATTATATAGGCAGCGAAAAAAATTACATGAACAATCAATATTAAACTTTCAAAAGGAACAGGAAGTTATTCGACTTAAAGCAACAATGGAAGGAAGGGAAGAAGAAAGGAGGCGGATATCGAGTGAAATGCACGATGATATTGGTTCATCGCTGACAACCATTATGTATCTTTCAAGCAATTTAAATTCGAAAAATCAAAACGAAAACTCCACAGCAATAAACAAAATTAAATATACGGCAGAAACTGTAGTAGATAAAATGAATGAAATAATTTGGTCGATGAATAAAGATTATGATACTTTGGAGGATCTTATAACTTATATCCGCTTTAATGCGGTTCAAGTACTGGAAAACAATAATATCAAATATCAAATTATTATGCCGGAATTTATACCTGCAATTAATTTAAGTGGAGAGAAAAGGAGGAATATTTATTTGGTCGCCAAAGAAGCTGTGCATAACATAATTAAGCATGCGGAAGCCTCGGAAGTGAGTTTAGATTTTATAGTCGATGATGAATTAAAAATAAATATTTGTGACAACGGGAAAGGATTTGAATTAAATAATATAGGCAAGTTTGGAAATGGTTTGAAGAACATGAAATATAGAATGGAAAGTATCGGTGGGGAGTTTTCAATTTTGCAATCTGAAAAAACCATTGCAGCTATAAAATTTCCCCTTTCCTAAAAATTTACAGATGATAATACTATATAACTTTTGTTATAATGAAACTGACTAAATATTTTTATAATAATGCAATATGGAAAAAATAATTTCTGTTTGTGTAGTTGAAGATTTAGAAGATATTCGTCTTTCAGTAAAACAACTGCTTGATGAATCAAAAGAATTTTTATGTGTCGGTGCATTCGAAAATGCAGAAGAAGCTGTTGATAAGTTATTGGAAGCGAAACCGGATATAGGTTTGATGGATATTAATCTTCCGGGAATGAGCGGCATTGAATGCATTCGGAAAGTAAAAAGTAAATGCCCTGAAACTCAATTCATGATGTTTACAATTTATGAAGATAATAACTCAGTTTATGAAGCACTGGCAGCCGGAGCCAATGGATACCTTCTCAAGAAAACACCAAAAAATAAAATTCTTGATGCATTGAAAGAGTTATATGAAGGCGGTTCACCAATGAACATGCAAATTGCAAGAAAGGTAGTTGCTGCATTTCAAAAGTCCTCTCAAGGGAGTAATGATGTTGATATTCTTTCAAATAGAGAAAAAGAAGTTCTGCAGCTTTTATCTAAAGGATATTTGTATAAAGAAATTGGTGACAAACTAAATATTTCAACCGGGACTGTCCGGCAGCATATTCATAAGATTTATGAAAAGCTGCATGTGCAAAATAGAACTGAAGCGGTGAATAAATTTTATGGAAGGGAATAAAGTCTATGAGTGTAAATAATTAGGTTTATGGTTTATTGTTTGTTAAATGATTAACAATATATTCAGCATCTTTTTTAACACCTCCCAACAGTGATGAACTAATAGTATATTGAAAATGTAAACCAAGAAAATAAATTCCAGGCACTTTCTCGAACGACTCCTCTTTCGTTAATTGGAAATCCTTTGTTATCAAAAATATCAAGTTTGATCCAATCAAAATTATATCTAAATCCTGTACACCAAATAATATTTTTTACATGTAGAGAAATATCTTTTTCAATCAAAGGATAGCCTTCTTTTACACCAATAGTTCTTCCAATTCTTTTCACTCCTGCTTTGAGCATTTTTTTATAAGTTGGCCTCAAAGCAAGATCGCCATGCCTGTAGCTTACTAATTTTATTATTTTTCCTACAAATGATTTTATTGGAATTTTAAAAACTGTTGCTGCATAGAAATGATAAATATCTATCCATAAAATGTGTCTTGGAAATGTCCCGGTATTGGGGCCTGAAAGCCAAACATTTATTCTAGGTTTTTTTTGTTCAGCAATTTCCGCAGCTATTTGCAAACCAGAGCTGCCGGCACCTACAACCAATACATCACCCTCTATCAGCTGATTTGGATTTTTATAATGGCTGGAATGAATTTGAAAAATTGAATCTGGCAAGTCATAGGCAAATTCAGGAATATGTGGATTGTGAAAAGCTCCGGTGGCTACAATTACATTTTTTGCAAAATAATAATCCGAATTAGTTTTTATTTTGAATGAATGTTCTTTCCCTTCAAGACTAATTACTTCAGTATTAAAGTTAATAGGCAAATCAAATTCTTTTGAAAATTTTTCTAAAAAATCTGCTGTTTCATTTTTATCAGGTAAGTAATCCGGATCATCAGAAGGGAATTTCATCCCTGGGAGATTATTATAAAAAGCAGGCGTGAATAATCTTAATGAGTCCCAGCGGTCTCTCCAGTTATCTCCTATTCTATTATCTTTTGTAAGAATAATAAAATTTTGACCTGACTTTTTTAAATAGTAACCAGCGGATAATCCCGCCTGGCCCGAACCGATAATAATAGTATCATATTTCGGAATATTTATTTCTTCCATATTAGTGTCAAAGTATTTATTTGATAAAATTTTCTTTTAATGAATACATCTATTCACTGCTAATAAATGTATCAATTATATTTTTTGCCTTCAATATAATATTAGTTATATGTCAGCAGCGTCAACTAATAATTTACGAGTCTTTTATAACGGTTATATACCATATAGATAGAATGAACTATAACATTTGTTCTATTGAAACGCCCATCCTTGAAGATTAATTTTGCCACCAAAATTCACTAACTATAAAACTTTTAAAATTTAATTAAGAATAAAAAATGGGATTAAATAATTATGGAATTGTATGGCCAAAAAAGTAAAAGCATACCGCAAAAGATTATAATACATATACTTGAAATCTTTTTTATAATGATTTCGTATTGGATATTATTTCTTCACGGTGGAGACTTCATTCAAAATAAGCTTGGAATATATAATGCTGTAAATGCATTTAATAGGAGAATAATAATTTTTCTTTTCAACATTGTGATTTTTTTCAGGCTTGGGTTTATGATGTTTTATCTGCTTAAAAGAAAAATACCCTGGGAAGAAAGCATAAGTGTTCCATTCGCATTTGCATTGTATTATCTCGGTTTCACATTGTTTGTTCTTCCAATAAATAAGAACATAGATTGGTTAGATTTTCTTGCCATAGCAATTTTTATTGAAGGATGCTTCACTAATACCGCAAGTGAATTATTAAGGGATATTTGGAAACAAAAATATGAAAATAAAGGGAAGTTATATACAAAAGGATTATTCAAATATTCTGTGCATATAAATTACTTTGGTGACTTACTCTGGGTCTCTGCTTATGCTTTGATTACCAGGAATTTGTATTCAGTAACAATTCCAATTTTTCTTTTCTGTTTCTTTGTATTCTTTAACATACCAAAACTCGATAAATATCTTAATGAGAAATACGGAAAAGATTTCACGGAATATGCTGCTAACACAAAAAAGCTAATCCCGTTTATTTATTAAAAATTAATTATGAAAGAAATAAATCTAAAAAAAGTAGAAAGGAAATAATGAAAGTTATATCTAAAACAAAATTAGATTTTAAGAGTCTTAATTCAATGTATTCAAATTCAATTGGTTTAACATCATGGAGTTTGCTTAAAACTCTTGTATTAATATTTTTAATAGCCTTTACTGTAGAAGGTCAAATTCCAAATGCCGGTTTTGAGAGCTGGACAAATGGAAACCCGGATGGATGGATAACTGATAATGATCCAGGCGATAGCTTCGTTCCAATAACCCCCACTTCTGATTCTCACTCTGGAAATAATGCCTTGATAGGAGAAGTAAAAACACTTCAGGGTTTTCCGTTAAATCCAGTTTTAAGTTCAGTATTTCCTTATTCGGAAAGGCCTGCAAATTTTACAGGATATTATAAGTTCACTTCGGTTGGTAGTGATTCACTTGTTATTCTTGTTTCTTTTGGCAGCAGTAAAGATAGTGCCGGAAGAGGCGGCGGCGGAAGCATGGTTGTTAAAAATACCGTAAATGATTACACAGAATTTAATATACCAATTTATTGGGCTTCCCAAAACAATCCTGATTCTTGCATAATAAGTTTTACTGTTTTTCCATATTCTCCCGCTGCTCATGCAGGAACATTTTTTATAATTGATGATCTTTCATTTACAAATAACACAACAAGTGTAAAGAATAATTTATCGCAATTACCCCAAAGTTTTAATCTAAGTCAAAATTATCCTAATCCATTTAATCCAACAACAACTATAGATTATCAAATACCCAAACAGTCTCATGTGAGGTTAAGCGTTTACGATATTCTTGGAAACAAAGTTGAAGATTTAGTAAATGAAAATAAATCTGCTGGTAAATATTATATTAATTTTAATGCGTCAAGTTTATCAAGCGGGACCTACTTCTATCAATTGGAAGCCGGTAATTATATGCAGACAAAAAAATTAATCTTGATAAAATAAAATCAATTCAATCTTATAACTAATAAGATAAGTTATATAGATAATTTAATTTACGATTGAGCTGGAAATAATATGAACCGTATAAAAATAATTGGAAATTTGTCTATTGTATTTTTTGCTTTGTATATAACTATTGCACAAGGAGCAGATAATCAAAGAAGCATGATGAATTTAAACAAACCACTACGACCATTAAAAGTAAATTCAAACAAAGCTAATAGTAATCTTGATTTAGTCGGAAGATGGGCTTACGGTGCATGTTATGCTGTAAAAATTATTGGCAATTATGCTTTAATTGGAGATGGTTGTACCCTGGATATTGTAAACGTTAGTAATTTTTCTTCTCCTCAAAAAGTAGCAGAATTAACAACACCTTCAGTAGTTGAAGATATTTTTATTCAAGATAATTATGCTTTCATTGCAGATGGTTTTGCAGGATTAAGAATTCTCGATTTAACAAATCCGGAATCACCGGTTGAAGTAGGTTCTTTTGATAATGGTAATGAAGCATCTTCAGTAATTATCAAAGGTAATTATGCATATCTTGCTTATGGTAATGATGGTTTGAGGGTTATTGATGTAAGTAATCCATCTTCTCCGACATCGACGGGGAATTTTCCATCAGGTGGTTATGCAAAAGGAATATTTGTGAAAGGTAATTACGCTTACTTGGCTGTGAGCGACAGCGGAATGAAAGTTATTGATGTAAGCAATCCTGAACAGCCTAAGCAAATTGGTTCTTACAATTCACAGGATATTTTAAGTCCTGACAATGCTTGTGGAGTTTATGTCGATAGTAATTATGCCTATCTCGCCGATGGGCTTAATGGTTTAGTAATTTTGGATGTAAGCAATCCAAAATTACCTCAGCCGGTTTCAAGATTTTATGATATAAACGATATTGAAAATGACTTAGGTGTTATCATAAGTGGTGCTGTAGCTTATGTTTCAGATGATGTGAATGGACTGAAAATAGTTGATATAAGTAATCCTTTATTACCTACGGAGATATCGAGTTATGAATCCGGCAGCAAAATTTCAAGTGTATGTGTTAATAAGAATTATGCTTTCCTTGCAGCAGGAAATAAGGGTATAAAGATTTTGGATGTGAATAATCTTAATTCTCCAGTTGAAGTTGGAGGTTTTCAAACTGCAGGAGGAGAAGCTGTTGGAGTTAATGTAGTTGGAAATAATGCATACGTTGCGGATGGTGATTTTGGAATTAAAGTTATAGATGTCGAGAATCCGTCACAGCCTGTTTTAAAAGGTGGAACAAATAAAGGGAATTATGCCTGGAAAACATGTTTCCAAAATAATTATTTATATGTTGCTGACGGATATGATGGAATGAGAATATTTGATGTTAGCGATCCTGCCAACCTGGTTGAAGAAGGGAATTATAATCCGAGCGGATATGCAGCGGGGATATATATTTCCGGGAATCAAGCTTTCCTAGCTGATGGTACTGCAGGTTTATCGATTTTTGATATAAGTAATCCAGTTTCTATATCCTATGTAACAAATGGATATTTAAATGAATACGCTGAAAACGATGAAGATGTTTCAGTCGCAAATAATAATGCATTTCTAGTAGGAGGAGGGCCGACATTACTTCGCATTGATGATGTTACTAAACCATCATCGATCAAAGAAGTTGGAAAATTTACATTAGTAGGTGATTCACGATGCATATTTCTAAAGGATAATTATGCTTACATTGGAGATAATTTAGGTTTAGAAATTATTGATATAAGCAATACAGCTTCTCCAAATGAAATAGGCTACTATAATGCCGGCGATGATGTAGTCGGAGTTTGTGTTAGCGGCAATTATGCTTACTTATCATGCGGATACAGCGGATTAAAGATGGTGAATATTTCTAATCCATCATATCCAACAGAAGCTGGATTTTATGATACAAAAGATTATGCTTTTGATGTTAAAGTAATAGGAGATAAAGTTTATGTAGCAAATTTTGACGGCGGATTGGAAATACTAAAAAATACATTAACCACCGGAATAATAAATAATAAAACCAGAACATATAAATTTAAACTTTCACAAAACTATCCTAATCCATTTAATCCAACAACAACAATAAAATATTCAATAGCCCCTCCAAACCTCCCCAAAGGGGAGGCTTTAGTGCAATTAAAAGTTTATGACATTTTAGGACGAGAGGTTGTAACTTTAGTTAACGAAACAAAAGCACCCGGTAATTATAAAATAAACTTTAATGCAAGCAATCTTGCCAGCGGAGTTTATTTTTATAGAATTCAGGCAGGAGGTTTTGTACAAACGAAGAAGATGATATTAATGAAGTAAACAAGTTGTAATTAAA
>CAVZID010000015.1:0-322506 GCA_963775245.1 uncultured Bacteroidota bacterium | reverse complement strand
ATTACTTTATCTTCCATTTTAAATTCCTTTTATTTTCTTTTTAGAATGATAGAGTGATTGCATTTCTGCTGGCAAATTCCAGGAACGTTGCGGCTCCGCCAACTTGTACGCCTTCAATCAATTCTTCTTTTTTAACTTTTAAAACATCCAGCGTCATCTGGCAGGCAACTAACTTCACATCTGATTCAACTGCTATCTCTAAGAGCTCACTTAACTTTGCAACATTTGCTTTTCTCATCCAGCTGTTCATCATTGAAGTTGCAGCCATGGTCATTCCGGGAAGCATACCTATAATGTTCGGAATTGGAACCGGCATTGCAGGATTGGCAATCGGTGCTACTTTTAATTTATCTGCGTAACCTTTTCTAACAATATTTAAACCATAAAATGTAAAAAATATTGTTGCTTCCATATCCATTGCGGCTGCGGCTGTGGCAAGTATTAACGGCGGGTAAGCTGCATCTAAAGTTCCATGTCCGGCAATAATAGCTATTCTACTTTTTTGTTCTTCCATGTTTTCCCTCTTTATTTTAAAAAGTGAAATTTATGTTTCACTTATTTTGTTTTCTTAATGAAGAAAATATATTTACCGTTTTTTTCTTCGCTGCTTAAAACTTCATTACCTGTTTTTTTTGCCCAGGCTTCAACATCAGGTATTGAGCCCGGGTCGGTAGCTATCATATTCAATATTTGTCCTGTTTGTAATGCATCTATCGCTTTTTTAGTTTTTAATATCGGCATTGGACATGACATACCGCTGCAATCTAATGTTTGATCTGCATTCATTTTGTAATCTCCCTGTACATTGGTTAGTTATTTATATGTTTGTTAATTCAGCTATGTTCTTCAATTTTTTAATTAAGTGTTCTCTTTCAACCGAAATCTGTTCAAAAGTTTTAGCTACCCTGTTCATCCATTTCCCAATTGTATTTTTTATTCTATCATCAAGAACAGGAATTTCCTTCTCTGCCTCACATAACTCGGCAGGATTAAGTCCAAAATTTTCTGCTAACTTTTTTATTTCTTCTTCTCTTTTTTCTTCATCTTGCTTTTCAATGTAATACTGTCCGGCGATTAATTTTGCAATTGGTTTTCCCTCACTGTTAATACATGCACCGGAATATTTAAGCCCAGCATGACAAGTTTCAAAATTTGCATCATTGCTTTTGTTAAGTTCCAAACGCTTCCATGAATTTAAGCAACCTTGCTTTCCTTTTTCCGTGGAAAGAATCATCAAGCAAAATTTACAAGGATTACTAAACTCTGTCAGAGGATTTCCATCTATATCAGTTGTTAATGATGCCATTTGCGCCATCTCTGCAAAAACATCTTGAATCGGCTGGATACAATGCATGGGCAGTACTTCATCAGGAGCATGCAATTTTACTACATCTACTTGTGACTTACCGGAAAGTAATGAATCAACATCCTGTTTCGAAAATCTCCACTGACTCCCAATCTTCAAGCCTTTGATACGTTCTTCTTTAAGCATTCTATACAATGTTGTACGATCAATCTTAAGAAGCTCAATTACTTGTTTTGCAGTTAAAAAATCAGCCATATTTGTATATGCTATAATTTGCTATAATTTTCAATAGCAATTTATAATATTAATCTTTACTTTGTCAAGAAAAATCTTTATTTTTTTTTCGAATATTTTTAGGGATTTACATGTGGGTAATTTTTCCTGGATTTTTAGCAGGGTTCCTTCACGTTCTTATGGGGCCTGATCATCTTGCTGCAGTTTCACCTTTAGCTGTTGAAAATAAAAACAAAAGCTGGTGGGTTGGATTTAAATGGGGATTAGGACATACAAGCGGAGTTTTGATTGTTGGAATATTTGTCTTCCTATTTAGAGAACTAATTCCAATTGATATTGTCTCTGCTTTTAGTGAACGGATAGTGGGAATAGTATTAATAGGAATAGGAATTTGGGGTTTGCAATCAATCTTTCGTAAAAAAATTCATATCCACGAACATGAAGGGATTAAACATTTCCATCTTCATAATCATAATACAAAACAAAAACATTTTCATACTCAAACAGCTTTATATATTGGAATCATTCACGGTTTGGCAGGAAGCTCTCACTTGCTTGGGGTTTTACCCGCACTTGCGCTTCCTACAACAACACAGGCAGCAATGTATTTAACTTCATTTGGTATAGGAACTATTTTGGCAATGATGTTCTTTTCGCAAGTATTGGGAATTGTTGCCTTAAAATTTGCCGAGAGAAGCCATAACCTTTATAGAAATTTATCAATCAGCTTTAGCAGCATTGCAATTGCAGTTGGAATTTTTTGGCTTCTATATTAATTAATAATGATAATCCGGAGATACGAATGAATGTAGATAAAAAATATAATGTACCGACAGATAGAAGCTACGATTCACATAATCATATGTGGGTATTGTATAATGAAGAAAATAATATTGCCACTATCGGAATTGATGAATTTGGACTTGATTCATTTGGCGAACTTGCCTATGTAAGTTTTAACAAATCACTTGATTCAATAAATAAAAATGAAACAATCGGTTCGCTGGAAGCTGCAAAAATGGTTGGAAATATTTTTGCTCCTGTTTCCGGTAAAATTGTTGAAGTAAATATTGAAGCTTCAAAAAATCCTTCCTTAATAAACAATGATCCTTATGATAAAGGCTGGCTTATTAAAGTTGAATGTACAAACTGGCAGAATGAAAAAGATTCTTTCATTTATGGTAACAAAATATCTTCATGGATAGATTCAGAAATGGAAAAATTAGAAAGCTAAATTTTGATGGATTGGCGTTTACTTATTGATGATTCTGTTTCTGGTTCATACGGCCTCGCTGCGGATGAGACTCTTGCCAAAAGAGTTGGAGAAAAAACTTCATTACCAACATTAAGGCTCTATACTTACAAATCATATTCTGCTTTGGTCGGGAGATTTCAAAATATTGAAAATGAAATCGACATACCTTTCTGCAAAAATCATAATATAAATATTAATAGAAGGCCTACAGGCGGCGGTGCCATTATTATGGGCGAAGATCAACTTGGAATTGCATTAATCGTCCCGGGAAGAAGTGAAGATAATTACGGTAAAGTAAAAGAATTGATGCAAAAATTCTCCCAAGGAATAATCAATGGTGTAAATAAATTAGGAATTGCTTCAGCTTTCAAAGGGAAAAATGACATTGAAATAAACGGTAAAAAATTAGCCGGACTTGGTTTGTACAGAGATGCTTCAGGCGGATTATTATTCCACGCTTCTGTTTTGTTGGATATGGATATTCCTTTAATGCTAAAAATTCTTAAAACACATTTTGAAAAAATATCTGATAAAGAAATAAAAAAAGTTGAAGATAGAATAACAACTGTAATAAGCGAAACTAAAATTTCATATTCAATGGATGAGTTAAAAGAAAGTATTACTAAAGGTTATTCTAATATTTTTAATATTGATTTTAAAGAACAGAAACTTACCATTGATGAGTTAAATGAAATTAAAAATCTTCAAGAAAAAAAATATAAATCTAATGAATGGATTTACCAGACTAATGATGTTCCCGATTTTGAAGGCCAAGCAAAATTAAAAACAAGCTACGGTTTAATTGATGTAAAAGTGAAGATGGCAGGAAATACAATCAAAAATATTTTTATTTCCGGTGATTTTTTTGCTTCTGAAAATGCTGTTGCTGACCTTGAATCAAATTTAAGATGGCATTCAAGCAATGATAAGCTGTTGTTGGAAACAATCTCAAATGTTTATTCACGCTGCAACGGGGAATTATCTTCCCTTCCAAAATTAGAATTAGAAAAAACAATTTTTAATGCAATCAATAATGCAAAGAATAATGTAAACCTTGCCCCGCAGGCAGACACTTACGGATGTTTTGTTAATCCGGGAGGAATAAATGGTTGATTTAGGAAATGGAAACCTAACCATTGAAAATAAAAGTATTCCTTCCAATGAAGAAAATTTATTCAATAATAAAATAAAATTTTATACCCCTGGTTTTAAAAGCTATTCAACTTCAGAATATCAAAACCAGCAAAGAAATAAATTTATTTCAATTAGCACAACCGGAACTAATTGTGCTTTGAATTGTGAGCATTGCAAAACAAATTCATTGAAAGGAATGATTGACCTTCCCAACTACAAAGATGGATTGTTCAATTTGTGCAGGCAGCTTGCAGATGATGGAACAAAAGGAATTCTTCTTTCCGGTGGAAGTGATAAACGCGGAAGAGTACCGCTGCTAAAATATATTCCGGATTTAATAAGAGTAAAACAGGAATTAAAGTTATCTGTAAGTGTGCATCCGGGCTTACCCGATGAAGAAACCTGTGCAGAGCTTGCAAAAGTTAATCTGGATAGCGTAATGCTTGATATAATCGGTGACGAAAAAACTGTAAAAGAAATTTATCACTTAAATAAAAAGCCTTCAGATTATGAAGACGTTTTAGAAAGACTTGAGAAGTATAACCTTCCAGCAATTCCACATATACTTCTTGGACATTATTTCGGAGAAATGTCAAGCGAATATGAAGCATTGGAAATGGTTAAACGCCATAAGCTGAAAATGCTTGTGTTATTAGTTATGATGCCTATTCCCGGAACAAAAATATCTGTGGATAAACTTCCTTCTTTTGAAGAGATAAATGAGTTTTTTATTAAAGCAAGAAATGACTTGCCGAATATTCCAATAATTCTTGGCTGTGCCAGGCCAATGGGTGACTTCAAACAGAAAATTGATAGAGCTGCTATTGATGCAGGATTAAATGGGATTGCATTTCCTGCAGAAGGAATTGTTCAATATGTAAGTGAAAAAAATTTTGACTTCGAATTTATTGATAGCTGCTGCGGAGTTATAGTATGAAAAGTTTAATTCAAAATTTTTGTGTACCGTTAATTAAAAAACTTGTCAACGGAGATAATGATGCCTAAAATAAATGTACCACAAAAGCTTCAAGCTGAAATGTTTGAAATAAGCCCTGACCACGCACGCATAAGTATGGCTGCTGCAATGCAGCTTGGATTAAAGCCCGGGAAATTTTTAAGAGACAGCGACTGCGGCTGTATTAACCTTCTTCAAAATTATCCTGAAGGCTGTTATGCAAATTGCAGTTATTGCGGTCTTGCCCGCGAACGTCCCGGTTCACCCGAAGATAATACTTTTATAAGAGTAGGCTGGCCATTGTTTTCCATGGATACTCTTGCTGAAAAAATTGGCGAACTTGAAAATAAAAAAGAAGTTGGACGCGTTTGTATTTCGCAGGTTCAGGATGCAAGGTCAAATGATGATTTACTGGCAATGACAAAAAAGATTCACGCCAAAGCTCCTAATGTTCCTATTTCAGGATTAGTTAATGCAACAACTCTTACTGAAGAATTGATGTACAAATTAAAAGAAGAAGGAGTTGATATTCTTGGTTTTGGATTAGATGCTGCTAATGAAGAAATATTTTATAATACGCGCGGCAGAGGTGCTAAAGGCCCTCACGAATGGAATCAGCACTGGGAAGTGATTAGAAAAGCAAGACAAATTTTTGGTTCGATGAATGTAAACTGCCATGTTATAGTAGGACTGGGTGAGACCGATTACGACCTTGTAAACTTATTCTTTAAATTAAAATCTGAAAGTATTGCCGCTTATCTTTTTTCATTCAACGCCGAACCAAATTCTGCCATGCAGTTGGTTGAAAGACAACCTATTAAAAGGCATAGAAGAATTCAGCTTGTTAAATTCTTAATTGAAAATAATTTAATTGCTAAATCTCATATTCATTTTGATGAAAACAAAAATATTGACTGCCTTTATGTAGATGAAAAACTTTTAAATGATGTTGTTGAATTAGGTATTCCCTTTATGACGGATGGATGCCCTGACAGGCATGGTTCAATGGCTTGCAATCGCCCTTACGGTTCTTATCGTCCAGGGGAAGAATTCAGAGATTATCCTTTTTTACCTGACTCTATTGATATAATTGAAATTAAGAATCAATTGCAGTTATCTGAAATTATTAATCAAAAAGTTGAAGCTTGTTAATGCAAGACTAAGGCCAATCCGTTTAATTAATCTTGGTAAAATAGAATGGTGGAAAACACAAGCTTACTATCATTCTGTAGCTGAATTAATGAAAGAAGATTCTCCGGATACAATTATTTTATGTTCGACTTCAACTCCATATTTATGCCTGGGCTATCATCAAAAATTTGAGGATATATTTGATTCAAGTAAATGCGACGAATTGAATCTGCCTGTCATCCGTAGAAGCATTGGCGGCGGGGCAACTTATTTAGATTCTAACCAGCTTTTTTATCAGTTTATATTTCACAATTCCAGAGCTCCAAAATCTTTTAACCAAATATTTTCACATTTTCTTACGCTTCCAGCAAGTCTTTTAAAAGATTTCAAAATCAATCCTGAACTTGTTCTGCCAAATGAAATTGAAGTCGAAGGGAAAAGAATCGCTGGAACAGGTGGCGGTTTAATAAATGATGCTGTTGTAATCGTTGGAAATTATTTATTTGACTTCAACTTTGAAACAATGACCTCTGTCTGGAATTGTCCTAACGAAGATTTTAGAACTCTTGCATTAGAAGCGCTAAGAGAAAATTTAATTACAATTAAACAGATTGACGTCAGCTTAACTCAAATTAAAATTAAAAATTTATTTATAAAAGAAGCACGCACCTATTTCGACCGCCCTGTAATTGAAGGCGACTTGTGTAAAAAAGAAAAATCTCTCGCTGAAAGCTTGAAAGAAAAGATGATAGATAGCGAATACCTTAAGCAAACAGATATACATGAGTCAAATAATTTTTCTAAGCACCCGCTAAAGATTTCTGCAAACTCTTTTATTTATTATGAAGAGTTTGATTTTAATAAGATGCTTGTAAAAGCTTCATATTACGTTCATCAAAATAAAATTAGAAAATCAATTTTAAGAAATATTGAAAATGAAAGATGTACTGATATTGAAAATCAGATTATAAATCAGACTTACCAGGATAGAATGGAAATCTTAAACGCAAATCATGAAAAAAAATTATGCTGAATAAATTGAGTGAATATTTACAAGACCCGTTTTTGAACGAATTATACTCTTCAATTAGAAAAGCAGGCAGCATTCGTTCTATTTCAATTGATTTAACTAATCGATGCAATTTGCGCTGCAAAGGATGTTATTTCTTTTCTGAAAAAATGAATTTATTCGATTCGCCAATAGATGAAAATGAATTTGATTTGTTCATTCAAAAGGAAAAAGAAAGAGGGACAAATTTTATCACAATTGTTGGCGGCGAACCTGCACTTGAGCTTAAAAGATTAAAAAAACTTTATGATAATTTTAATTTAAGCGTAGCGACAAACGGCCTTATTAAAATTCCTAATGAAGGATTTGAAAATTTACCAATTGGAGTTGCTGTTTGGGGAAACAATTCTACTGATACATTACTTCGCGGGAATGGTAAAATAAATACTTTCGAGATTGCTCTTAATAATTATAAAAATGATGAGAGAGCATTTTTCTATTATACAACAACTGCAGGGAATGCAAATCAAATTGAAGAAGTAGTAACAAGATGTGTGCAAAATGGTAATCGGGTACTTTTTAATTTTTATAGCGATAAAGAAAATTTAGGTGATACTTTCGATCATAAAAATGGTTTTGAAGAAGTTCACCGGGAAATAGTTAGAATGATTGAAATGTTTCCGGACATGATTTTAATGTCGACTTACGTAAGCGAAATTGTTTCTTCCGGGAAATTGTACGATGAAAAATGGGGCTATAATGTTTGTACAAATTTCAGCACAAACAATCCCATCAATACAGGAAGAATGAAAAGTACAAAACCGTATTCACCACATTTCCTCGCTTACAACGCTGATTTAAAAACTACACGGCAATGCTGTACTTCAAATTATAATAATTGTTCATCATGCTTTGATGTGTGGCAGCATTTCTCATGGATAATTTTGAACATGAGAAAACATTTAAATACTAAAGATGAATTTGTTAATTGGCTGACAACGACGTACTTGTTTTACTTAATCAATCATCTTGTTGATTTTAAAACTGACACAAAACATTTGAAAGATATTCAGCTTCTGCTATTGGAAAACCATGAAAATAAAATTGAAGCCGAAGAAATATTGAAATAAAGTAGAGACGCTTCGGTGAAGCGTCTTAATTAAATATGAAGCATAAAAGAAATTCAATAAATAACTTAATTATTAAAATTAAAGACACTCCACCGGAGTGTCTCTACAACAAAAATTCAAATATTCTTTTAACTAACAACTAACTTAAACAACATAATGGGGCAGTAACATGTTCAAAATACTTCGATCTACTATTCTAATCACCATAACAATTCTATTTTTTTTAACAACAAGTTATGCGACAGACGGTTACTTCAGGCATGGTTACGGAATCAAGTACTCCGCATTAGCCGGTTCTGGTGTAGCAGTTTCATTAAGTTCACTGGGTGCAATTTCAAATCCGGCTGGCATTGTTTATCTAAATGGCAACAGCAGATATGATATAAACGTTGCTATGTTTAGCCCTGACAGACAATATACAGTTAATGGAGCACCTTCAGGTTACCCGGGGACTTTTGGTTTAGCTCCCGGCACAATTTCAAGTGATTCCAAAACCTTCTTCTTCCCTACTCTTGGGGCTGCCTGGAAAATTAATAAAGATATGGTTCTCGGACTAGCCGCATACGGCAACGGCGGGATGAATACAAATTATCCAACTGCTACTTTCGGGGATCCAACTTCTCCCGGTACAGGTGTAAACATTGAACAAATGTTTGTAGCAGCTACTTACGCAATTAAATTATCTAATGACCACGCTGTTGGTGTAAGTGCAATTTTCGGATGGCAAAGATTTGCTGCTCAAGGTTTACTTTCATTTGCCGGTTTCTCAAGCGACCCAACAGCCCTTACCGGAAATGTTCACAGTGTGGCTACCGGATTTGGCGGCAAAATTGGATACCAGGGACATTTTGGAAAAATGGTAAGATTCGGTGCAAGCTATCAAACTAAAATCTACATGAGTGAATTTAAAGAATACCAAGGCCTATTTGCTGGTGCCGGTGACTTTGATGTTCCTTCTACATGGACTGCAGGTGTAGCAGTTTTGCCGAATGAACAATGGACTTTATTATTAGACTTTCAACAAATTTTATACAGCGGGGTTAAATCTGTTGGTAACAAAATGGATTTAACAACTAATTCGCCTGTGACTTCTACAGGAACTCCAAATCCTAACTTCCAGGCTCTTGGAACAGATGGCGGATGGGGTTTTGGATGGAAAGATGTTAGCGTTGTAAAATTTGGCGTAATGGCTAAAGCTGGAAACGGCTGGATAATTATGGGTGGATATTCATACAACACTCAACCTATTGAAGGCAGCCAAATAATGTTTAACATTTTAGCTCCTGCTGTTGTACAGAGTCATATTACTCTGGGCTTCTCTAAAGAGTTAAATAAATCAAACGAACTCAATTTTGGATTGATGTATGCACCGGCAGGAAAAGTTTCGGGTGCAAATCCATTAGAAGCACCTGGGGCACAAACCATTGAATTACAAATGAGTCAATTCCAGGTTGAAGTTGGTTATGCATTTAGTGCATTTTAATTTATAATAATTAAAATTTAAGGAGCGGAATAATTATTTCGCTCTTTTTAATTTTATTGTTGTGTTGAGATGTATTTGAACCGCTTATGTTTTATTAGCTCGGTTTCTTAAAGAAATTGGGTTTACGGTTTTTAATTATAATGAAAATCCTTCAAGCCTTTTTCTTTAATTGCATATTCAATCAGGTTTTCCAGATTGCCTTCAACCCTAACAATAGTTATATCACCATCATCAATATTAATTACATAGGCTTGATTAATTTCATCATCTTCATATTTTATATAAACACCGGTTAATTCATTACTCTCAACATGTTTTACTACGCATTGCCAATCTTCATCTCTCATTCGTTTATCCAAATCTTTTAATGAAGAAAACTTAAAGTCTGCATCTGAATAATGACTTCGTTTATATACTCCAATCTGAGCCCCGGAAATATTTTTAAGAATCATTTTTGCATCTTCATCATCGTCATCAATGCTTACTACAAGCCTTGCGAAAGACATTCCAACAGAGCCTACAGAAAATTCCACATCTTTTTTAAATCCGCCATCAACCGAACTCATCACCATTGATTTTACTTTTACGAAATCTCCGTCAACGCCAAAACACCCTGTAAATGTTAACGCGGTTAAACCAATTACAAGCGGGATAATAAAATGTTTCGTTTTCATTTTTAGCTCCCTTTATTTTTGTTGATATCTCCAAGCGATGGAATATCAAACTTTTTTCCGAGCCTTCCGATACTTTCAAGATTTATCTTTCCAACAATATTAACAAATGTAACTTCCCCATCATCCTGGTAGGTAGTTACTGCCAGTCCTTCAATAGTATCGTCGGAAGAGTTGGATTTAATAAACACGTTTGTATATTCGTCACCGCTTTTAACGTGTACAATTCTATCCCAATTTTTTGAAGTAAGTTTTTTGTTAATGCTTTCAATTTTACTGATTATTTCATCCTTATTAGCACCATTATTTTTGAATGAATTTACTTTAACTAATTTGAGTCCGTTTAATAAATTATAAAGTGCAGAGTCTTGATCTTTAGTTGCGTTTGCCACAAGCTTCAATAAATTTTTCTCGACAAGGACTTCGGTTACATCATTATCATTGTAGAATTTTGATAGGTCTCCGAAATCAACATAGCCCGGATCATTTGAATAATCGCCTTTTTCTTGAGCAACTAAATTGATTGAAAAAATCACGATTATTATTGGTAATATTTTAAAGAACTTTTTCATTTTTCTTATCCTCCCTTAAAGAGATTATTAATTGTTGAAATACCTTCCTGCACTGGTCTTGCAACCTGTTGTTTTATAATATCGTTTTCTACTCTGCCGGCTGTTCTTTCAAAAATTCTATTAACAAAAACAATCGATTGCTTAACTTGCTTTTCTGCCAGAGCCACATGCTTATTTGAAATTTGCGCTTGATTTTTTTGATTTAATAAGAACAAGGAAACTACTGACGAAATTATCATTAATATTATAGCTGCTGTGAATACCGGTTTACGTAAAAGTTGATTTATCCAAAGGATCCTTCGGACAAAAGTTAAAAGAGCAACAAATGCATTATCTTTAATAACACCGGTATTATTTTTAACTTTTTCAATTATTTCATCAGGGCATTTATCAATTTCAATTTGCTCAACAGCTTTAGCGGTTTGTTTATATTCATTTAAAATATTTTTAATTCTTGTATGCTTTATCGCTAATAGATGAATTTTTATTTTTTCAATTAACCCGGCATCGCCATATGCAACGGTAATAATTCTATTCAATAAATTATCGTTAATTTCAATTTGCATATTCATTTCTAACTTGCTTTAGTTCATTTTGAAGCTTCATTCTTGCCCGTCGTAAATAAACTTTCACACTGTTTAAAGGAATATCTAAAGCTTCACTAATTTCTTTATATTTCATTCCGTGTAATTGATACATGATAAAAACACTCTTCAATTTATCCGGCAAGCACTCGATTGCATTTTTTATTTTTTGATTTAAATCTTCATTGCTTGCCATCTCATCGGGTTTATCAGCTTTATTTATTGTTGAATAAGTCTCCTCAAAATAATCATCAATTTCAATTTCCTTATTACCAAATGAATTTCTTCGTCTTAAATAATCCAGGCAAAGATTATGGGTCATTTTCATTATATATGACTTTGCCGAATTAATATTAAAGTTGTCAATGTTCTTCCACAATCTTACCAGAACCTCCTGCGTTACATCGTCTGCGTCCATGCCGTTTCGAAGCATATACATTGAATAGCTGTATATTCTATTCTTAAATTGCTTTAACAGCAGATTGTATTTAAGATTGCTAAGCATCTTTACATAGAGACGAAAGTGATTTTAAAATTGTTACAACTTTTAAGGCGAAGAAATAATTTATCCCCAAAAGTTTATCGAATAATAAGATATGATTATGAAAGTTATACTTTGATTTATTTGAGTGGAAGCATTTTAAAATGAGTGGTTTGTTATTGACTTCAAGATTAAATTTATTTTCATCAATCTAATGGTTGTTTAGACTTATTCATCAAATTCACATAAATTTGAAAAAAGGTTTTCTCATCATAACCATTTAAGGAAGTATTTTGAAAGAATTTTTAGAAGAAGAATTTTCAATCCACACTAACGATGCCGACTTTAATAACAGATTAAAAGTAAATTCTATTTTTGTTTTTCTGCAAGACATCGCTGCGACACATGCGGATAAGCTTCAACTTGGATATAATAATTTATTAAAAAAGAATCTTGGTTGGGTCTTGTCTTGGGTCAGAGTTGAAATTGAAAAGTATCCCAAATATGCAGAAACAATAAAAATTAAAACCTGGCCTAAATGTAAATACAAACTTTATTATATGAGAGATTTTTTAATTTATGATGAAAAAGAAAATGTGATAATTAAAGCTACAACTGCCTGGCTTCCAATAAATATTAAAACCAAAAGAATAGCTGACCTTCAAAGCATGGGAGTAAAATTACCTGATGAAACCAAAGAAAATGCACTAACAGCTTTTCCTGAAAAAATAATTTCAAGTGAGGGAAATAAAATCGTTGACAGCAAAGTATTTAAATACAGTGACCTTGATTTAAATCAGCATGTTAACAATACAAAGTATGTTGAAATGATTTTAGATTGTTTCTTAAAAGATTTTCATTCCTCTCAAGTAATAAAAAATATTGCTGTGTCTTTCCAAGCAGAAAGTTTTTTTGGTGATGAAGTTGAAGTATCAATGTCAAATCAATCTTCAACTGAATTGATTTATATTGTGGAGGCAAAGAATAAAGTTAGCGGGAAAACTGTTTTTCAATCGATAATTGAATGGATAAAAAATGATTAATTCCCTGCAAATTTGGGGAGATTTGTTGACATGATCATCTTAGAGTAATCTGCGGAAATATTTGTAATTCTGTTCTCATTAGCATATTTTAACGACTACAATTTTAGTCATATGACTAAAATATGATTCACTTATTTATGATAATAAATAATATACTCAATTATATTTTTACCAGCACCGCCAATATATCGGTGCTCCGAATTTTGAATGAAAGAGTAGCTGGTATTTCGGGAAGAGAAACAGCACGTCTTGCCGGTATAAACTTGCGTTCTGCTCAAATTGCACTTACTAATCTTGAAAACCTAAAAGTTGTAAAACGCCAGGTAGGAGGACGCGAGCATTTATTTACACTAAATAGAGACCACTTTTTAACAAATGAAATTATATCCAATCTTTTTTCTGCAGAACAAAAATTTAAAACTTCACTTTATAAAAATATTTCTGTTAAGCTTAAAGATATAACTGATAGTGTTATCCTTTTCGGCAGCGTAGCACGAAAAGAGGAAAATATCGAAAGTGATCTCGATATTTGTATAGTTTATTCCAAAAAGAAGAACGTAATTGAAAAAATTAACAACAAACTAAGAGATGACATTTCTGATAAATACGGAGTAACGTTAGCTCCATTTTATATTACTAAAAAAGAATTTAAAGAAAGAGCTAAGAAAAATAAAGCCCCAATAAATAAAATTCTAAAGGAAGGGAAAGTGCTTTCAGGCCTATCAATAAATACATTGAAAAATGGTTAAAAAGATATCTTCCAAAAAGTACGACAATAAAAAATATCTGGATTTTTTGAAAGTAGCAGAAAATTTCAAAGGCGCATCTGACTTAGCAATTGATTTTGAATATTTTAATGCTGCTGGCGTACTTATTATTCATTCTTCAATTGCTTATGCAGATGCAATAACAATAAAGTTATCATCTCAAAAGATAAGCGGTGATAGTCACTATGATATTATCGCTTTATTAAAGAACGTAATACCGCCCAACCAGATGAACAATTCAGCTTTAGAGCATTTCAAGAAATTGATTGATCATAAAAATATAGTGTCATATTCAGGAGATGTTTATAGCAAATCCGATATGGATAAGCTCAATAAGCACTTTATTCGCTTTGTAAACTGGGCTAATATAATTCTGAACGAATGATCTATCTTGATGGTTTAGTGTTGTTTTTCAAACATATAAAAGTTTTAATTTCAAGAAAACTAAAACCTCAACAGCTATAATTCATCCAAACAAACCGCACCGAAATTTCTAATTGATAAAACTTTCACTGAACTTCTGTCAAAAGCATTTGAAATAAAATTTGTGTATTCATCAACTAATTCTTCAGGCAAAAAAACTTGAATCGTTCCTGCAAAGCCGCCGCCGTGAACCCGGCTTGCTCCAACGCCATGCTCTCTAATAAACAAATCGCTAAGCGCTAAAGCTAATGAAACACCTTGTTCGTTATAATTATGAGTTGAATAGATATTTTGTAAATATTTAAATGATGAATTTCCGGATTCATCAACGATAGATAAAAAATCATTAAAATTATTATTACATAATGCCTCAACAAGTTTATCTGCCCGCTTATTCTCTTCAAGAAAGTGAATTGCTCTTAAAATCGCTCTATCGCCTATTTTTTTTCTAAGTGGTTTTAAATTTGAAATTAATTGCTCAAAATTAATTTCACTTAAATATTTTTTGCCGAAAAATCTTGCTGCTTCTTTCATTTCATTAGGAACCGAAGCATAATCTTCTGTTAAATCAGCATGGCTAGCTTCTGTATCAACTACTATTAGTTTATATCCGGTATTTTGAAAATCAAAATCAATTTTTTTAATCAATGGATTCTTAGGATCATAAAAATCGATTGTAATTATTCCACCGGTTGCACAGGCAACTTGATCCATCAGTCCACATGGCTTCCCGAAAAAATTATTTTCAGCATATTGCCCAATGATTGCAATTTCTGTTTGAGCAACCTCGCAATTATTATAAAAATGTTTAAAAATATTTCCTAACAAAACTTCGATAGACGCCGAAGAACTTAACCCTGACCCAACCAATACATCGCTTTGCATTACTGCATTAAATCCGCCAACTTCATATCCATGATTTGAAAAACCTGCTGCAACTCCTCGAATAAGAGCTTCGGTAGATTCTTTTTCTTCTTTTACCGGCTCAAGATTATTTAGCTCAACTGAAAAACGTTTATCATAACCAGATGAAAAAAGATTGACAACATTTTCATTATTTTTTGAAGCAACTGCAATTGCATCAAGATTGATGCTGGCAGCAACAACTTTCCCGTGATTGTGGTCTGTATGATTGCCGCAAATTTCTGTCCTGCCGGGCGCACTAAAATATTTATAATCTTGACTTGAAAATTTTTGTTTGAACAACTTAAGAAGTTTGTTATACCTCTCTAATTGTTTTTCATTGTCGTTGCCATATAATTTTTTCAAACAAGATTTCAAATCAAAGTTCATTTTAAATTCTTTCTATTATGTAACCCCAAACTTGCTTTCGGTTCATGCAATTAAAGCATGACGTCAGTATAAAATAATTATTATTTATTTTCCTTTGCCAGCATATAAATCGTATAATTATATTTATCAGGATAAACTCTGTAAGACGGCATTAATGGAACAGGAGTACCTCCAAGCCCCGCAATTTTAGTATCGATATTTAATGTTAAATATTTACCGGTGTGAAGCTGAAAAGGATAAACTGCCCGGTCTAAATTGGTATACGGATTTACTGAAAAATTCATTTCATCTTCAGTGTAAAAATTAATTGAACTGCCGTCAGTATTTTCCATTTGTACTTCTTTAACATCACTCCTATTTCCGTAATCTTGAGGAACAACATAAGGAACAAAAAATGAATCGACAGGCAATTCATACCAGCCAATTTTTGCGCCGGTTTTTCTATCAGGATAATTTTCGAATGGCCCTCGCCCAAGCCATTTAACTTTTTCAAATGATTTTGCAAGATTAAATTTCATTCCGACTCTCGGCAGCCAATCTACATGATATGAACCTAAGAACTCAACTTGCTGATTTATTTTTACTAAACCATTTTCTAAAAAAGTATAATTGAAATTATTTATAACCAGGTCATTATTTCCTGGAGCTCTAAAGAATTGTTTTAACTCAACCTCAAGCTGATCAGTTGATTTTGAATAGTGAAAAGTGCTTGAATCTAATTCCAACCTGTTTAAGCCCTGATTAAACCAATCTTCCGCTTCGGCTTTTCCCCAGGTTACAAGCTCATTGGAAATTGGAGCCCGCCAAACATTCAAATTAGGGCCTATGGATTTAATATCTGAATCTTTGCCTGAAGCTAAAGTTAATTCGCCGCTATTTTTATTAATGCTATAAGTAAAGTTCCCGGCTTTAACTAAGAGGCCTTTATCATTCTCAAACAAATTTGTTTTTTCATTTCCATCTGTTAAAAAGCTTTCTGATTGTTTACCCGGAATTTCAAATTGTTCAAAAGCAATTTCATATCCTGCCTTAGCCCAGGACTGCGATTCTTTTAAATCAGCATCTATTTCTAAAATTTTTTCGTTGCTATCCATATTTAAATTAACAGGAATATTTACCAAAACATCTCTTAATGGCCGGCAATTTACATCGACCTTTCCGTTGCTTATTAGCTTACCATGTTCATAAAGATACCAATTAAAATTAAATTCATTTAAGTCGGTAAAGTTATAATAATTTTTAATTTTCACTTTAGCGTTTTTAGTATCCGCCAATTCAAAACGTATTGGTGATTGACTTTTCTTTACTTGATATAACTCAGGCTGTGGAACACGGTTACTAAATATCACACCATTACAATCAAAAGAGCTTGAACCATAAAAATCGGCAGTAACTTTTTTGCTTGAATCTTCTCGGAATCGATCACTTTGTGAAAAATCAAAATTAAGAATTAAATCTTTTTCATTTAAGTCTTTGTAAATTTTCACTTCATCAATAGCACAATTTGAAATCCAGCCGAGATGCTGTTCCGCATCTTCTTCCATGTTTCTTCCAATATTAATTGGATAGTGAGAATAGTTTAAATGCCAGTGATATTTTTTTGTTCCTATTAATTTTCCATCAATGAATAATTTTAATTCATCTCCATTGAAAGTAGCTTTTACATTATGCCATTTGGTTGTCCATTCATTTGGAACACCAACCGTAACACAATTTTTATAATTGTTAATATAAAAACTTAATGAGTCCGCTGACGGCTGTCTAATTCCAAATTGACTCGCTCTCGAAATAATTGTATTGGGAGAATACCATTTATCAGCTTTGATTGTGAAATCAATTTCAAGCGAATTATATAAAGAATCAAAAATCGGATCATTATATACTTCTATCCAATCATCTAATCCGCTAAGCTTTAGTGCCTTGCCGGAAACGCCGTCAATTATTTCAGGCCTTCCCATTATAACAGTTTGGATATTATATTTTGATTTATCTTTTACTAAAGTCAATTGTTCATTTAAACCTTGATCAACCCAATCCCAGATATATCCGCCTTGAAGTTTCGGCAAAGTATAAATCATATTCCAGAACTCATCAAAATGTCCGACACTGTTTCCCATCGCATGTTCATATTCTCCCATTACAACCGGTTTGGCAGAAGTTAATCCAATATGCATCAAAGTTGAAGGAGTTGGATAACGCGGGCCAATAATATCAACATACGGAGCTTCACCATCCGGCACATTTGATTGATGCATTACAAATCTTGTTGGATCATTTGCCCGGGTATAATCGTTCATCATATAATGAGGCTTGCCCAAACCGCATTCATTTCCGGTACTCCAAATTATAACCGAAGCATGATTTTTATCCCGTTGCACCATTCCAATAAATCTATCCATGTATGATTTGAAATAATTTTCTCTTGACGAAAAATTACTTTCCGTATAATGGCATTCAGCATTAACTTCATCCATAAGAAGAATTCCATATTCATCACATAAGTCATACCATATTGGTGTGTTCGGATAATGACATGTTCGAACGGAATTAATATTGTTTTGCTTCATTAGCATAATATCTTTTAACATAATATCTTTTGAAACTGTGCGGCCTAAATCAAGATTATGTTCATGCCGGTTTACACCTCTTATTACAAGTGGTTTTCCATTCAAACACGCCAAGCCGTTTATCATTTTCAATTCACGGAAGCCAATTTTTTTCTTATCAACTTCTTCGACTTTTCCTTGAGAATTTATTAATTCCATCACCAAAGTATAAAGATATGGTTTTTCATCTGACCACTGATGAGGGTTGTTAATCAACTTCGAAATTGAAAGAGTGTCTTTATTTAATGTCTCAAATGATTCACTTGAAATTTGCTTTTCATCTTTATCAAGTAAAGTATATTTTACTTTGTAATTTTCATCTGTAGACTTGTTGAGTTTTACATTTATCTTAAGGGTTGCATTTTTATATTCATTAACAAAATTTGTTTGAACAAAAAGATCTTTTAAAGATGTTAAAGGTTTTGAGTATAAATAAACATCTCTGAAAATTCCTGAGAACCGCCACATGTCCTGATCTTCAAGATAAGAACCGCTGCTCCATCGTGTAACCAAAACAGTAATTTGATTATTCTCTTCGCTTAAATATTTTGATATATCGTATTCAGCAGGAGTCATGGAACCTTCATCATAACCGACAAATTTTCCATTTACCCAAACAAAGTCGCATGATTTTACGCCATCAAAGTGAAGAATAGTCTTTCTGTTTGTCCAATCTTTTGGAATGCTGAAGGTTCTTCTATAGCACCCGGTTGGATTTATTTCCTTCGGAACGTTGGGAGGATCATAGGGATAAAATTCCATCGGAATATTTCTGTACATCAAATGATCATATCCTTCCATTTGCCAATCACCGGGGACTTTTATTTCCTTCCATAGTTTATCACTAAAGTCTTTCTTATAAAATCCTTTTGGAAATTTGTAAGGGGTGTTTTCAAAAGAAAATTTCCAATTTCCATCTAATGATTTATAATAGGATGATTCTGTATAATATTCTTTTACCGCCGAATCAAAATCTTTAAATGGAACTAATAGATTTGTTTTGTCTAATTGATTAACAGCGATAACCTCAGGGTTTTGAATATAGTCATCAATATTAATTCCATTGTATTGTGCAAACGTTTGCAAAAAATAAAAAAGAAAAATTATTGTTGTTAGTTTAATGCGTCGTAAATTCATAATTATCTATAATGTTTTGTTGAAAGGGTTTTTAAAGTTCGACTTTAAAAATAATAATTATTCAATTGATATCTCATCCGCAAACAACCAGGCTTTTTCTCCAGTTCCTTTATGCCATTTTGGACAAACTCCAATATTCTTTGCCTTGATTTGAATATACCTTGCTGAAATATTTTTAGGATTAAAATCAAATGAATGTAAAAATGCATTCTTATCTTTTTCAGAAATATTATTTTTTAATTCGCATAATTTCTTAAAGTTTTTCCCGTCATCTGAAATTGAATATTCAACAGATGCAGGCAAGAATATAAATGAGTTCACATCGCTTAAAAAAGTAGATGAAATATTCTTTATGCTCTTTATTTTCCCCATATCAATAACTGCATCTAAATCAGTTCCGTTATATCCCTGCCATTTACCATCATTAAAATTGTTGCTGCCATGAACTCCATCTACCAAAGCATACTTTCCACCACCGGGATATTTTGAATCATAATTTGTGTTGAGTTTGATATTGTATTTTGCTTTGTGAAAAACCGCTAATGTTGGCAGGCTTTCCTTTCCATCTTCAGAAATTGCAATCGTATTTACTGTTACTGTTTTATTTATGGAAATACTATCAATGTATTTTTTTGAATTTACACTTGGCAGACTTCCATCAAGCGTATAATAAATTACCGAGTTTTTATCGTCACTTGAAATTTTAAATAAAGTGCTGTCCCCAAATGAACATCCGTTTGGTTCAAATTTTATTTCTGGCGGAGCCATATACAAACCAAAAGAGGAAAGAGTTGGATTTGTCCGGCATTGGTAAATTACAATTTTAACTTTGTCTGTTGTAATTGTATTAAATCTTAGAAGCCTTTTATAACCAATAGTTGTAGCCTCAGCAAATTTATTCCAATTCTGTCCATCCCAAAATTCTAAATGAAATTTTTCTATTCTTTGTCCAGCTAAAATATTTTCCTGAAGCATTGCGCGATTGAAAGTTTTTTCTTTCCCAAGATTAACTTCTATTGTCCAATGGACTCCTTTCGGAGAAGCAATACTAAAAGTATCTTTAGTAGTCCAGTATGTTTCTAAATCATCATCAAGAATATATTTTGCTTCGTTGCCCTTCTTCTCGTTTGATGAAATTGCAGAAGCATTTTTAACAAAATTATCTTTAAAAGTTTCATCAAGGATATATCTCATTCCTTGAAGACTTTTAGTATCATAATTAGTAATCAAACCATTTTTATCAGGCGGGACGTTAAGAAGCAGCACATCATTCAAGCCAACAGAGTTATAATAAATATCAACGAGCTTGTAAGGAGATTTTACTTGCTCATCATCGCTTTTATGATAAAACCATCCGGGACGAATTGAGACATCTACTTCAGCAGGATACCATATTAATGAAGAAGTTTTTTCAATTTTTTCTCTGCTTCCTAAATCTTCATTAGTTAAGTCTTTTGGAACAAAAGCGCTTTCTAATGATTGCTGCTGTGAGTTAGCTGCAATCTTTTCTTGATTAGTATTTGAACCGGGAACAACACTCCATTCAGTTTGTCTTCCATAACCGGATTCAGTTCCCACCCAGCGGACATCAGGGCCCATAATAGATATAACAGCATCCGGCTGAAGCTTTCTTATTAATTTGTAATATGCATGCCAGTCATAAATTTGTTTTCTTCCATTCGGCCCTTCTCCGTTTGCACCGTCAAACCAAACTTCAGATATATTTCCATAGTTAGTTAATAGTTCTGTCAACAGATTTTCAAAATATGTATTGTAAGCTGGAGTGCCGTATGTTTTTTCATGCATATCCCAGGGCGATAAGTAAACTCCGAATTTTAATCCTGCTTTATGGCAAGCCCCAGATAAATCTTTAACAATGTCTCCTTTCCCATCTTCAAAAGGAGTGTCTGAAATATTATAGTTGTTATATTTTGTCGGCCATAAACAAAAACCATCATGATGTTTTGTAGTTAAAATTACTTGCTTCATTCCTGCATCTTTAAAAACTTTTACCCACTGCTTCACATTAATTTTTTTTGGATTGAATTTAGATATGTCCATAGTTCTCTTCCCCCATTCAACATTATCAAAAGTATTTATGCCGAAATGAACGAAAGCAGTGAATTCCATTTTTTGCCATTCGTATTGCCGATTTGAAGGAGTAACATTAGCAGCTTTTTTTATTATCTCTTGGGGTGTGTCTTCTGAATTAATTATAACATAATTATTTTGTTGTGCATTACTGATAATGGTAATTAATACTGATAAGAGAATTACAAATGTCATATTAAATTATAATTTATTCATTTTTCAGATATTAAATTTATCTAACTTAGAAAGTAATAATAATTTTCACTTTATATTATTTTCAAATTCTTCTCTTAATCTTAAAATTTTTTCATAAATAGGTTTTTTCTTTTTATTCCATTCAAGCTTCCCAGATATTAACGAAACTGATAATACAATTAAGATTATAAGAATGACAGGGATTATTGAATTAACTAGTTTATCTTGATTGGAAACAATCTTACTAATAACAAATATTAATGTAACCGAACCCCAATAAAATATTAGCAGCTTGATTCTTCTTTTCCCCCAGAAATTATATCTATCTTCAGCATCTTTCAGAAAAGAAAGTGAAGGTGCTGAATAATCGATTTTTATAAATTGAAAATACCTGATAAATAATAATAGAAACCCATTTAATACGAGAAAAACTAAGCCCAAACTTTCAAGAGTTCCTACAAAATAAAATAAGATAGTAAGAATGCTTATAAATATTATTCCACCTATAATTTGTTTTTTATCTGCTGCATCAATCCTTTTTATTTGTATAATAAGATCATCAATCGAAAGTGAAGATGAATTTAGATTTAACGATTTCATATCAGGCGCCTTCTTTTGTTTGGCAATATTTTTTAATTCATCAATTTCCAAAATATTCTTCCATTAATATTTTTAACTGTTGTTTTGCTCGATGAACTCTAACTCTAATATTTCCTTCAGTCAGTCCGGTTATTTGCGCTATCTGATTATAATTCATATCTTCTAATAAAAGTCCGATAATTGTTCTATCTACAATATTCAGTTTATTTATGGAATTATATAAAACCGAGATATTTTCATCATCTCTCAATGGCGTTACCAATGCTGTTAATTCCTATATTATTATGTTCATCAGAGTCTGAATAATGAAATAAAGAATTTCTTTTTTTCTCAGCTTTTAAATATAAAAGACAACTATTAACTGTTATTCTAAAAATCCAGGTGCTTATTTCAGATTTATTCTGAAATGACTCTAACCCCTTCCAAATACGAATTAATGTTTCTTGGTAAACTTCGTTCCTGGAATCAATGTCAGAAAAATAATAACAACAGATTCTATATATTCTGTCTTTATTATCATTAATTATCTTCTGATAAAGTTTTTCTTTTTCCAAAACACTTTTTATTAATCATACATTTAGATTATGAAATAGAAAATTTGTTACAATAAATTTTCAAAAAAAAGATTAAACATATTAGTCTTATTCAACAGTAAACATAAAATTATTCAGCGAGGCACTTAAGGGGATTTTATTTTAAATGTCCATGCATACTTCACAAGGCAGATTTTCTCTAACTGATTCAGGAATTTCTATTTCACATCCGTTATCTTATTTTTTGCCATTTAATATTTTGATTTGTTCCCAGCAATTCAATTTTAGAATTTAACTGATGGACAATATTTTGTAAATTTATTTTTTCAGGCAATGAATTTTCATTTTCATCTGCAAGGTAAATTGCATAAGTGGTTCCGTCTTTTAACTGAGTGAAACAAACTTTCCCTTCTTTATATGGTGCGATTGGACGGGAATAATAAATTGCTTCACTGTTTACTTTCATCCATTCGCCAATTTCCTTTAGCCTTTCATAAGCAACCGGGTCGAAATCACCTTTAGGGCTTGGGCCAATATTTAAAAGAAAATTCCCTCCCTTTGCAACTATATCAACAAGCAAATGAATTAATCTTCTTGCAGGTTTATAATTGTCATTCGGTTTATAAGACCAGCTTGAAGCCATAGGCATACAAGTTTCCCAAGGATAAGGGATATAATCATCAGGCACTTTATTTTCAGGAGTCAGGTAATTTTGATATGGACCTGTAACCGCACGGTCAACTACAATTAATCCGGGCTGTTTTGCCCTCGCATCCTTTACTATAAGCGGCATGTCTATATCCTGGCTTTGGACTCTATACATGTGGTTGTTCGGGTCAGCTTTTAATTTTTCAATTTCTTCATCAGAATATTTATGAACCCAGCCTCCATCAAGCCAAAGAATATCCATCCTTCCATAATTAGTCATTAGTTCGTCAATTTGTTTATGAGTATAGTCAACAAAATTTTGCCAGCGGTCAGGATATTTATTAATATCATAATTAACATTTCTATCCGGAGTTGCAAAATTTCTCCACCAATAATAATTACTGTGCCAGTCAGGTTTTGAAAAATATGCACCTATCATAAAACCATCACTGCGAAAAGTATTAAAAATTTCTTTCGCTACATTTGCTTTGGGATTAGTATGGAAAGGACATTCTTCAGATGTAATTTTATAATCCGTCTGCTTAGTATCAAACATACAAAATCCGTCATGATGCTTGGTTGTAAATACGACATATTTCATCCCGGCTTCCTTGGCTGCTTTTGCCCATTTTTCAGGATTGAAGTCCGTTGGATTAAAAGTGTTTTTTAATTTTTCATAATCAGCTTTATATTGTTCGTAGTTATCACTATTTCTCCTGCACCATGGTTCATCTTCAGAACAAATTGTCCATGATTCAATAACACCCCATTGCGAATAAGTTCCCCAGTGCATTAGCAATCCAAATTTTAAGTCCTGCCAATGATCAAGATTTTTTAGAACGAGTGAATCTGTCTCAGGTATATATTCATATTTCTCTTGCGCAAAACTTATAAAGCTTAATAGAACAATTAAAAAAATGAAAGTTATTATAATTTTATTATTCATTTTAGTATAACTTTTAATGTGTACAGATTTCCCTCACCCTGACCCTCTCCCAGAGGGAGAGGGAATTTCCTCTCCCTTTCGGGAGAGGATTAAGGTGAGGGCATTATTATCAAAGCTGATTAAAGAAAAAATATAGTTACTTTACTTCCCTTGAAACTTTAAAACCCAAGCATACTTATTAGAAACATTTTTTCGAATGCTTTCAGGGAATTCAATAATAAAATTATTTCCTTCTACTATCGCTTTTAATTCAACGTTGGTTCCCAACAAGGCAATTTCCTTATCAAGCCCATGATTGAATTCTTTAAAAATTAATTTTCCCGGTAAAATATTTTCGCCATCTTCAGTAAGATAAATTGCATAAGTTGTTCCATCTTTTAATTGAGTAAAACAAACTTTTCCTTCTTTATATGGCGGAAGAGGATGTGAATTATAAATTGCTTCCCCATTAATTTTCATCCATTCACCAATTTCTTTTAATCTTTCATAAGCCGCATCTTCAAAATCACCTTCGGCAGTTGGCGCAACATTAAGTAAAAAGTTTCCTCCCTTGGCAACTATATCAACTAAAGTATGAATTAGTTGCCTTGTTGATTTGTATTTAAGTCCGGGCTCATAGGACCAGCTTGGAGTAATAGGCATACATGTTTCCCAAGGGTAGGGCAATGTTTTATTCGGAACTTGATTTTCAGGAGTAAGATAATTTTGATAAACTCCTGGAACAGCTCTGTCTACTACAATCAATCCCGGCTGTTTCTTGCGTGAATTTTGCGTTATCAATTTCATATTTATATCCTGATTCTGAATTCTATAAATATTATAATTGATGAGCTTTCTTTCTTCTTCTAAATCTCTTTCGGAATAATATCTAACCCAGCATCCATCTAACCAAAGTATATCAATCTTTCCATAATCGGTCATCAGCTCATTAATTTGATTATGGGTAAATTCAACAAATTTTTCCCAGCGTTCAGGATATTTTTTTATTTCATAATTTGCATTTCTATCTGGAGTAGCAAATTTGTTCCACCAAAAATATTCAGAGTGCCAATCTGGTTTAGAAAAATAAGCTCCAATCATAAAATCTTTTTTCCTGAACTCATTAAATATTTCTTTGGCAATGTTTGATTTTGGATTGGAATGAAACGCACACTCTTCATCTGTAATTTTGTAATCTGTGTATTTCGAATCATACATACAAAATCCGTCATGATGTTTGGTTGTGAAAACCACATATTTCATACCCGCAGCTTCAGCAGCATCAGCCCATTTTTTAGGATTAAATTTTACGGGGTTAAAAGTTTTCTTTAAATCTTCATATTGTTTTTTGTATTCGCGGTAATCTTCAATTTTTCTTTTACACCAATCTTCATCTTCGGAACAAAGCGACCACGATTCAACAATTCCCCATTGGCTCGAAGGAGCCCAATGCATGAGCAAACCAAATTTTAAATTTTGCCATTGCTCAATTTTATTTAATACAAACTTATCGGTTTCAGGATAATACTCTTTTATTGCTTTATCAATTTCAACCGCACCGGCATGTAAAGATTCTTTTTCTTGTTTATCACTCATTATTAATTTCAATTTTTAATTTTAATAAAGATATTCATTCAACTACTATTTCGTCTGTAAAAATCCAAGCTTTAAAAGGATAGCCGGGATGCCATCTTGGACAAATCCTCATATTAACGGCTTTCACTTTTACATATCTTGCTTCAACATTATTAAATTCACACGAAAAATTTTTCATGAAAGCATATTGAGGTGAAACGGTTTCTTCTTTAGTGACAGGCACTTTATTTTTTATAACCGAAACATTATTAAATTCTTCTCCATTGCTTGACAGGCTCACCTCAAACTGAGTTGGCAGAAAAACCCAAGAAAAAGAATTTTGTAAAAAGTCTGCGCTTACTTTTTTGACCTTAGAAACTTTTTCCAAATCAATTACAACTTCCATGTTGTTGCCTTCAAAACCGACCCAATTAAAATGATAATCTAAATCAGCATGAATTCCATCAGTTAAAGATTTTTCTCCATTCGCTGGATATTTCCAATTTGGTGTGGTTAAAAATTTAACCGGTTTAAATAATGCCAAAGGATTTATCATTGTCTTTGACAACATAGTTTTATAATTATTAATATAGATTTCTGGAGTAAGAGCTTTTTCATTCAAATAAACATCGTCAATATTTTTTGTATCAATGTTTAAGTCTTCAAGCAAAGAATTTATCTTAGAATTTGTAATAAATGTATTTCCACTATTCTTAATCACAAGACCATTTTCTCCGGTTCTATAAAATTTCGCTTGTTCCAGCACAGCATATTTTAATGGCAGACGAGCAATCTTAACTCTATTTAAATACACAGAATTATTAGCAACAGCATCTTCAGCTTGATCAAACAACTTATTGTATTTGTCATTTAAATCCGGAGTTAGATAATTATTAATTCCATCAACAGGGCTTCCATAAATATTTAATGATAAATTAGATTTTAATAATTCACTTTTCATTAAATAAATATAATCATGAATATATTTCCCGGCCTCACCATAATAGCCCCAAATAAAATCATTGATTAGTGAATCGACATTTATTTGAATATTCCAAAGCAGCTTAGAAATTATATAAGACCTAAGTTCTTCAAACTCACTTGCCTGCCTGCTTCCTGAACCCTGCTCAAATATCATGTTAACACCGTACTTTTTAAACAATTGAACATTTGGTTGAAGCACTTGAAAATTAGGAAATGGGCTTATAAAATTTGTAAACTGAACTACATAGTTCCATAAAAAAATATTATTAGTAATATTTGACCATTCAGTTAAATCATTTAGAAATCCCGAACTTGAAGTGTCTTCTGCAATTGGATGAGTCCGGTAACATTCAATTGTACAAAGCATGACATTAACATTTTTCAGAGGCTTAATATATTTTGGCGCTTTCCTGCTATACTGGTAAGCTAAAGTTGAAATAATTTTATCCGGAAATTCTTTTGCTGCTTTATTAACAAAATTAATAATAGATCCTGAGGAAGAGCCTTCACGTTTATCTATTTTACTGCATTCCGGACATTGGCAATACGAATAATTATCGTTCTGCGAAACCGACCAAATTTTTGCATCCGGATTTACTTTCATTCTCTTTTTCAATTCAGCAGTCACAATTTTCAGAACTTCAGGATTGCTCAAGCAAGGCTGTTCGGGAACCCTAATTCCATTTCTCAATGCAAAATATTCAGGATGAGTTTTAAAATATTTTTCCGGCGGTAAAAGCTTTTGAAAAGTATGAACAAACATTCCCCATACTTTTTTGTCTTCAGGTTCAACAAGTTTTTGCCAATGTGCATATTCTTTATTTGTCGATTCATAGTAATGTACATCTCGATATGCAAAAGCAGGGTTTTCAATTTTATCAATTTGCGGGATTGAAATGGAATTCTGCTTTGGAATTATTTTAACTTTTGATGAATACATTCTACAGTTAAGATAATCTTGAAGGAAAGTATAGACAGCATTTAATGTACCTTTTCCGCTTGTGCCGATCAAATAAATATTATTATTGATTGTCCTAATAATAAATCCATCATCCTTAACCAGGCCAGTATTAATGTTTTCAGAATGATTATTCTCACCTAAAACAATTTCAAAACTATCAATTGGAGTTGAATCATTAATAATCGGCAAAGATGCATTTGAAATTTGTTCGATATATTTTTGAAACTCTGTTGAAGCAAGTGAATCCCAATGAGATGCCGTCGAAGAAATAACAATTTTATAATTGCTCGAATTGTTTGTTACAATGTTAATTGATTTTGAACTTGCAAGCGTGACACTGATGTTAAAAATTAAAAATATTAAAAAATTATTCTTCACTATTGAATTAAAAATTTATCAAAAAGAAAAATAGACAATCAATAAAAAATTACTGTACAGCTATTTCATCAACAAATAACCATGCTTTTCCACCCGCACCCGGATGCCATGGTGGACAAACTTTTATATTTATTGCATGAACTTTAATATATCTTGCTTCTGTGCTGTCGAACTCTGCAGTAAAATCTTTTAGTACTACATCAGGATTTTTTTGCGATACATCATTTACGACCGTTTTTTCTTGGCCATAATTTTTACCGTCTTGAGACAACGATACTATTACTTTTGACGGCAAAAACACCCAGGAGCTTGAGTTTAAAAGAAACCTGGGGATCACTTTTGATATTTCTTTTTCACTTCCCAAATCAATAATACATTCAAAATCTTTTCCTTCATAGCCTTGCCATAAACCATCGTGAAGATCTGTTGTTCCGTGAATGCCGTCAACTAAGCCATGCTCGCCGCCGCCTCTGTATCTTTCATCGAATTGATCTAACAGTGTTACTTTTGCATTTAATGCTTTATGAAAACTAAATGATAAATTAATTTTCTTCCCGATAGATTTGCTTTCTCTAAATGCAGCAATTGATAATTTTTCGGATTTATCAACTTCTATAGGTGCGGTATATAAAGTTGAATTTGAATCAGCATCTTCTCCGTTTTCGGAATAACGAATTTGAAGATCTTTTTGCCCCGGAATTATTTTTACATCGTATTGTTTTTCACTATCATTATAGCTGGTGTAAAAAGTCATTGCTTTTGTTTCAGGGCCATATTTAATTCCGCGAGCATCCAAATCGGAATAAGCATTCTCCACTCTTTTGTGGAATTCATCGAAGTCTCTATTTACAGGTGCTGTCCAAAGTACTTCAGATAAAGCAAGCATTCGAGGAAATAACCTTTGATCAACCACTTCCATAGGCGCACGCTCACTCCACAAATTTGCCTCACTGCCCACAATATATTTTTTTTCACTATCAGGTAAATCAGTTGGAATAGGATTGAACGAATACACAACTCTCAAATCCAATCCGTCTGGATCATAATCAAAATATGTATGTGATGTTGGAGAGCAGATTACATAGTGTCCGAGATTTGCAGCAGCTTCAGCGCCTTCAAAGCCGCGCCAGGATTGAACCATTGCTCCTGGTGCAAGTCCGCCTTCCATAATTTCGTCCCAGCCAATTATATTTTTCCCTTTGGTGGCTAAGTAGTTTGAAATTCTTTTTATAAAATAGCTCTGCAGCTCTTCTTCATTTTTTCCCAAAAATCCTTCGGATAATCCTTCAGCTTTTATTCTTGCCTGGCAAAGCGGACATGCCTTCCAGCGAATTTTAGGAACTTCATCACCTCCAATGTGAATATACTTTCCGGGAAATAATGAAATTACTTCATCAAGAACATTATCTAAGAAAATAAAAGTAGAATCCCTTCCGGCACAATATATATCATTGAATACTCCCCAGGTAATTGGTACTTCAAACGGACCTCCGGTACATGAATTTTCTGGATAAGCAGCAAGAGATGCTGTACAATGCCCGGGCATTTCAATTTCAGGAACAATATTAATGAACCTGCTCTTCGCATAAGCAACAACTTCTTTTATATCTTCTTGAGTATAATACCCGCCATAAATTGAGCCGTCTGCTTCTTTACGCCAGGCACCGACTTGTGTTAGTTTGGGATATCTTTTTATTTCTATTCTCCAACCTTGATCATCAGTCAAATGCCAGTGAAGTGTATTAAATTTATAATAAGCAAGAATATCAATATATCTTTTAACAAAATCTTTGGACATAAAATGCCTGGCGCAATCAAGATTAAGCCCGCGCCATTTGAATTTTGGATAATCGATTATTTCACAGCATTGAATTTTGGGCTGCTTACCATTTAAATTCCCTTTAGGCAGAAGCTGAAAAATTGTTTGTATCCCGTAAAACAATCCTCTTTCATTTGAAGAGACAATTGAAATTTTATCCGGTTCTATTTTTAAAGAATATGCTTCAGGATTGCTGCTCATAAAATTCTTATCAATCTTCAAAGTAATTGAAGATGAATTATCTTTTTCATTATTAGAAAAATTAAATCCATAAAGTTCTTTGAGATATTGTTTAAAATATTCCTTAAGATTTACTTTTAAATCCGGTGATGAAAATTTAATATCTTGTGAAAAAATAAAATCACCATCCAGAGATTTATATTCTTGAGGTTTGGGAATTAGCTGGTTCTGTGCTTGTAGAAACGCAGGCATGGTTATAACTGTTGTAAGAATTATTAAACAAAATAATTTTTTCATATTAATTTCATTGAGTTATTAGTTTTTAATTTTTAAAGTTATTACTTCAAAAGGGTCAAGACTAATTTTATCTGAAATTTTTTGGATTTCTTCTTCATCGCCATTACTTAAATAAATTTGTGCAGTTTTATTCCTTTCAAAATTAATAACCGAAGAACTTTCCTTTTCAGTTGGATTAAATATTCTAATCATTAAACCATAGCCATCCCGGGCTGGATAAATCATAGTTACAACCAAGGATGAAGCTGAATCTAATTTAAATAGTGGTAAATAATTTTTAATTACTTTATCAGAATATATAACCTGCAGCGGCTGAGAGTTTTCTACGCCAAATTTATAAGCGGAGAGATAATCAAATTGATTATGAGCATTTAAATAATATTTAAATGTTACAAGACCTTCCTGCGAAGCTTTAAAATTTGTATGCCATGAATTATTCATTGCCCAGGAATAGCAAAGTGCCGATGATTTAGTATGCGCAGCCCAATCTTTGTCGGGAGATGCCATCCATGCTTCTGCATTCATTCCACCGAATTCAAAGAATGGTGCATCGGGATTTGAAATTGTTAACCCTATATTATCATTCGAAACGTCAACCCATCTCTGTGCTGTAAAATAATTTTTGTTAGAACCTTCAAGCTGATCCTTTTCAGGTTGAATTACTGCCCAGGCAATATTAATTCTTGAAACAGGATTGTTGATATCTAAAGGAAACGCAAACCTTATACTTTCTTTATTATAATCTTTTTTCTTGTCAACCGTATTTTCTAATTCAATTTTATCTAGCTCATTAAAGAGAGTTATCTTTTGCAAAAGTTCGTTACAACCTTCAGCCTTAGATTTTATAGTAATTGATTTTAAGACAGGGCCATTTTCATAATTAACTACTTTTGGATTACTATTTATCACCGGGTTTTCAGCGTTACTTCCGGTATGAATAAATTGATTGAGTTCATATTCATCTTTTGAGTTTACATAATTCAATTCATTACCAACTCTACTCAAACTTTTTATTGCAAATGTTTTATCATCAAAAGTTAATTTGTAAAATTTGTTTTCAAGCGTATTCCCATTTAAAGGTGAATTCAACTTGCTTAGATTTTTTCCTTCAATAATCTTGTATTCTTTGTAACCAAGCGGAGGAATATTCTTTGCAGTAAAAACTAAATCTCCATTCGATAATTTTTGACTTGGTATTAAATTTCCTTCTTCATCTGCAATTGAAAAATCTGATGACATTATCCCGAAAGGAATAGTTACAATATCACTTCTTTCCCATGAAGATGAATTACAAACATAAAAATGATTTTTTAATTCATTCTGCTTTGTGAGATTTTGTAAAAGCTTTTGAGCCAAGCTGTCTGCTTTAACAGCATAGGATTTTTTTATTTCCCACTGTTCAACAACGGATTTTAATTCAGGATCTGAAATGCTGTTCCATGCGCCCCAGGTATGTTCTGAAAAAAGCAAAACATATTTCCAGGCTTCATCAAAATCTTTTTGAGGAAAATTATCTCTTTGAAATTCTGAATATAAAATTTCTAATTGAGTTAATAGCTCGGCGGTGTTTCTATTCATTGCAGTTTCTTTAGCAGTAGAACCGGCACCGTCTTCCCAGTAAGGTGAAAAATCTCCTGAGTAAGATGGAATGACTTTAGAATATTTAGCTTCAAAATCTTTAAACATTTGCTCATTGGTAGCAGATTTTAAATTTCGGGGTAACATGAGTATCGTTCCAATTTTTTACAAACAAGGAGAGCGAAGAATCGGGAAATCCGTTATCACCCCCAATATTATATCTTAAATGAACCATGTCATAAGGATAATTTTCTTTATCAAGTTCATCAAGATATTTTGCAATTGGAGAAAAATCATCTCTCGTCAATCTCCATTGGTGAAACCATGCATAACCTTTCCCGGCAAGCCAAATTAAAATCTTTTTCTTTCCACTTGGAGATTTCCAATAGAAAGGTTTGTCGCCCCAGGTTTTAAGAGTATATCCAATCCTATCAAAAGGGTTTGGCCCCACAGAAAAATACTTTAATTCCATTATCTGCAAAAGCTTGAACAATTCCCCAGGTGTAGCCGGGAACATCTGAAATCATAGCTTCTTCTATTTTTACACCAATCTTTTTTTCAAGCTCATTTGAGTATTCAACTAATCGGTATAATTCTTCAGGCCTGCAAAGTCCCGTCATAACATTTCCGTAATCAGCATCTAAACCAATCCACCCTTTTCTTACAGCATTATAAAACTCTTTTCTTTTTTTCGGAAATTTTTCTAAATAACTTTTTACTGCCCAAAGCACTTCCACATTCCATTTGAAATGTTGCATCTTCACCATATTTAACTGATTCTTTTGAGAGTTGAATCGCTTTATCATAATTAGCCCAGTGTTTCTTTTCCACATTTGTCTGCAAGTCGGTATAACCAATATCAACGTGTGCATGAGGAATTAAATAGAATGTAATTTTTCTAGCCGGATTAATAATTGTATTATAAGTTTTAGTCTTTCCATGAATAGAAATTTTTATTTTGACTTCTTCTTGTTTTTGAGGTGCGGGAAAATTCAAATAAAAATCATTCATTCCAAGCTTTAATTCCGATGAAATATTATTTCCGTTATCAGAATAAATATTTGCAAGAGCTGGTGAATCGAAATGGTCTATCGATACTTTAACACGCTGAAGCAAATTCCCATTTGAATTTTTTGAAACTACTTTTTCAGGGGTGATCCTTATTTTGGGAATTAACGGATACTGCATTGTCATGTACCAGTCTTTACTGTTTGAAGCATCGCCTTTTATTTTTATGCTTGCAAACTTTTGTCCATCTAATAATTCAACAGGAATGGTTAAAACCATGTAACCGAAAAAATCATCTACAGCATCAACATTAATAAATTTGAAATGAAGTTTTACTCCATTTGCCGAAGTAATTTCCCAATCTTTCCTGGCATCTTTTGGTGACGTTGAAAATTCTGTTACTTGTTTATCATTCACATACAGAAAAAATTTATGCGGTGCAGTTGAAGTTCCAACTGAATATCCTGCAATCCAGGCAAAGGTTACAAATTCATTTTCAAAGTTATTTGGAAGTGAATCAGTTTTCCATTCAATAAAATCTTTATCATTTAGACATCTAATTAATAAAGCAAGATTTGCATCGGGATGACAGGAATGATAATCAAGGTTTTCTCCGGCAACTCTTTGTTCAAATCCATTAATCCAGTTCGATTGTGCATTCATAAAGATGCTTGCAAAAAAAATTAGGAAAGATATATAGAACAATATTTTTAATATGTTCATTATATAATTTAAATGACGAAGTTGGGTAAAAAATTTCTAATAAACTTGGTTTTAGACAATATATTTCGCGACTAATTTATCATAGCTATGTAATATTATTTATCAAATGTTTTTTAAAAAAATAATCATTTAGAAAATACAGGTATTTTTTAATAAATAATAGCAAAATATTTAAGTTTATTTTGAAAAAATAATTATTATCTTTGCACTATTCGGTTAGTTTATTTTAATAAAAGAAAAACACATGCACTTTAGCTTACTCTTTTCTATAATAGAATTTCAATGCAAATATCTCTTAGCTAAGAATAATTAGAATTTAATTTTTTATTTAAAAGTATATCAATTTTAATTTTGCCGTTTAACCTAAACCTAAATCCAAAACTTTTTAAAGGGTCGAAATGAATTTATCTTTTATCGACTGGTCAATTGTTGTTATTTCTTTAGTTGGCCTTATCCTCACAGTCCGCATAAGTAAAAATTTAGTTCAAAGTGTAGCTGATTTTCTTTCTGCCGGAAGATCTGCCGGAAGATATATGATTACGGTGTCTCAGGGGATGGCATTTGTTGGTGCTATCACTATTGTCGGCCAGTGGGAAGTAAATTATGTTGCCGGGTTTGCTTTACGTTGGTGGGAATTTACAATGGCGGTTATACTATTAATTATTACCGTATCGGGATGGGTTCTTTACAGGTTTAGGGAAACACGTGCTTTAACAATAGCCCAATTTCTTGAAGTCCGTTACAGCAGAAATTTTAGAATCTTTGCCGGCATATTAGCTTTTGTTTCCGGCTTACTGAACTTTGGAATTTTTCCTGCTGTTAGTGCGAGATTCTTTATTTATTTTTGCGGCTTTCCTCTTTCGTTTCATGTAGCAGGTATTGAAGTATCAACATTCCCGGTAGTTATGGCAGTGCTTTTAATAATTGCTTTGTATTTTGTTTTTACCGGTGGGCAAATTGCTGTGTTAATTACGGAATTTATGCAGGGAGTGTTCACAAATTTTGCTGTATTATTAATTATAATATTTTGTTTGTTCTTTGTTAACTGGGATCAAATATTTCATGCAGTAATTACAGCTCCAAAAGATGCTTCATTAATTAATCCTTATAAAACAAGCGCGGTTCCCGATTTTAATATCTGGTACTTTCTTATAAATGTTGTTGGTGTTATTTATGTAAAACTATCATGGCAGGGTGCACAGGGATTTAATTCATCTGCTAAATCGGCACATGAAGCAAAAATGGGTGAAGTTCTTGGCAATATGCGCGATATTCCTAAATGGCTTTTTTTAGTTTTCATTCCGGTAATAGCCTATACCATTCTTCATAACCCGGACTTCAGTGGAATTGCAAATAGTGTTCAACATATAATTTCAGGAATTGGAAACACAGAAGTACAAAATCAATTGCGAATACCAATGGTGCTTTCGAATATTTTACCTGTTGGACTCATGGGTGCATTTTTTGTTTTAATGATGGTTGCTTCAATATCTACTCATGATTCGTATATGCATTCTTGGGGCAGCATTTTTATTCAAGATATTATAATGCCGTTCCGCAAAAAACCTTTTGAACCAAAACAACATTTGAAAGTATTAAGATTATCAATTACAGGCGTGGCTGTTTTTATATTTATTTTCAGCTTACTCTTTCCTTTAAATCAATATATATTTCTTTACTTCGCAATAACTGCTGCTATCTTTGTTGGAGGCTCGGGAGCTGTAATTATTGGAGGATTGTATTGGAAAAAGGGAACTACAACCGCAGCCTGGAGCGCATTAATTGTTGGTTCTGTAATTTCTGTAACCGGAATAGTTCTTCAACAAATTTATCCCAACTTCCCTATCAACGGACAAGTTTTTTGGGGCATTGCTATGGGCGCATCTACTTTAGTATATGTCATAGTCTCTTTAGTTACTTGTAAAGAAAATTTCAACATGGAAAAGATGCTTCACCGCGGTAAGTATAAAATTAAAGAAGATGAAGTTATTGGAGACAAAGTTCCTCTTAAAGGATGGAAGATGCTGGGAATGGGAAAAGAATTTACCAGAGGTGATAAAATTATTTATATCGCTGCTTATGCCTGGACCTTTATGTGGGTAGTAGTATTTATTATCGGAACCATTTTTAACTTAAGCGGCAATGTTCCCAACAAATCATGGATGAACTTTTGGGAAACATTTATTTTAATAAATCTTGGAGCATCATCAATAATTGTGGTTTGGTTTACAATTGGTGGGTTCAGAGATTTTAAAGATATGATTCATAGGCTCAAAAACTCGGTTCGTGATCATACAGATGACGGCACTGTAAAACATGAGGTTCATAAAGAAGAAAATCAAGAAACTGTTATTTCGGAAATAAAACCTGAAGAGGAATTATAACATGAAAAAATTTTCGTTTGCTCTATTAATAACCTTAACTTTTTCTACCATTGCATTTTGCCAAACCCAGGATTCAATTGTACTGAATCAAGGATTGGTTTTGAGAATGGGAAGGCCTGATGGAAATAAAATTATTACTCCGAATGTTATCGAAGCTTCAATTGTCACTGATAGTTGGGAAGAACCAAAAGAAAACAAAGAAGTAAAATCAGGAAGTAAAGTAATTGGGAAATGGGAAAAAATAACTACAAACGATAAAGGCTGGTATAAAGATGATTCATTGTATAATGCCTATGTTTATTTGCAATATAAATCAGATAAAGAGGACAATGCCATTTTAGAACAAAGAGGCAATAGAATGGTTTATGTTAATGGAATTCCCCGTTCAGGAAATCCTTATGGATATCAAGATGTTTACAATCCATGGGAACCAAGATTTGATTATTCTTATATTCCGGTAAAATTAAAAAAAGGTATTAATGAATTTTTATTTTTCTGCAGAAGAGGATTATTAAAAGCAGTTATCCATCCAAATGAACACGGATTAATTTTTAATCATCATGATTTAACTATCCCGGATTTAATTGTAAACAAAGCAGCTGATACTTATGGAGCAATTCCAATTGTTAATGCTACTGAAAATTATTATAAAGGTTTGATGGTTAAAACATGGATTGAAGGAGCAACACCTGCTTATTATCCAATGAAAGAATTAAACCCGCTCTCAATATTCAAAACACCTTTTTATATAAAAGCACAGGCTCAGAAGGATACAGGAAAAGTAAAGTTTAATATTGCTATTGTAAAGAACGGCCAAACGCCTAACGAAGAAACTTTGACTTCAACAAGTATTGAACTTCAAATACTATTTCCTGATGATACATTTAGAGAAACTTTTATTAGCGAAATGGACAGTAGTGTTCAATACTATGCAGTTAATCCTCCAAAGCATTTGGACGTAGAAAGGCCTGCATTATTTTTAAGTCTACATGGAGCTGGTGTGGAAGCAATAAATCAAGCTCATGCATATTACCATAAAGATTGGGGTTACATTGTTTGCCCGACAAACCGCCGGCCTTATGGATATAACTGGGAAAATTGGGGAAGAATTGATGCTCTTGAAGTTTTAAATATCGCTAAAAAAGAATTCGATATTGATCCTGCCAGAGTATATTTAACAGGCCATTCAATGGGTGGACATGGGACGTGGCATCTTGGAATTAATTATCCTGATTTATTTGGAGCTATTGGCCCAAGTGCCGGTTGGATAAGTTTATGGTCTTACCGAATTAGATCGGTTACAGATTCTACCAAAGTAAAAAATATGCTGCTGCGGGCAACCAAACAAAGCGATACTTATGCCTTTACAAAAAATTTAAAGCCTGATGGAATTTATATTATTCAAGGAGCAATTGATGATAATGTTCCTCCGGAACAAGCTGAGTCGATGGTTGCAAACTTATCTAAATTCCACAAAGATTTTATTTATTATGTTCAGCCTGGTGCAAACCATTGGTGGGATGTTTCGGATGAACCCGGCGCTGATTGTGTTGACTGGCCTCCGTTGTTCGATTTCTTTGCTCATCATGCAGTAGCAAATAACAATGAAGTAAAGATAGTAGATTTCACCACTGCTAATACTGCTATTGCTTCAAAAAATTATTGGGTTCAAATTATTAATCAGGATGAACAGCAAACACTTAGCCATATTCGTTTTCAGTTACAGCCGGGCCTTAGAAAATTTATTGGATCGACTTCTAACATAGCAGTGTTTTCAATTGATGCTTCAATGCTTTCAAATGATAAACCGGTAACAGTTGTAGTAGACAGCCAGACAATTTCTAATGTAACAATTTCAAACGACTCTAAAATTTTTCTATTAAAAAAGGATAACAAATGGGAATTATCTAGCAAGCCAAATGAAGAAAATAAAACCCCGGCACGCTGCGGCAATTTTAGGGAAGCATTAAATCATGATGTAGTTTTTGTTTATGGTACTCATGGAAATAAAAAAGAAAATAAATGGGCTTTTCAAAAATCAAGGTACGATGCAGAAAAAATTTGGTATCAAGGCAACGGGTCAATAGAAACAATAAAGGATGATGAATTTGATCCGGTTAAATATAAAGATAGGAGTGTAATTTTATTTGGAAATTCAGAAACCAATTCTGCGTGGAATTCTTTACTTAAAGATTCGCCGGTACAGATAAATGATGATGAAATTAAAGTTGGAAATAAAAAATATGAAGGAAGTGATTATGCTTGTCTAATGATTCGTCCAAGAACTGATAGCAAAGTTGCCAGTGTTGGCGTTGTGTCAGGAACAGGAATCGAAGGAATGAACTTAATTAACTTAGCAGATTATTTTGATCAATATGTAAGCTACCCGGATGTTATCATTTACAATTCAGATATTTTAAAATCTGATGAAACCGGAGTTAAGTTCACTGGCTATTTTGGAAATGATTGGAGTTTAGATAAAGGAGATTTTGTAACTAAGTAAGTTTGATTTAATAATGAATTAAATTTTATTCGACCAATTTCACTAAAAAGTTTTAAGGAAATTCGATGAGAGAAGATTTTATTTTAGTAAAACATCAAAATTGGTTTTTGTGGAAAACTTGCGTTTTCATTTTTCTTATTTCAATCTTCAGTATTAATCTTTCGGCGCAAAACAAATTAACCGATTATGTTGATCCAATGATTGGAACAGACGGCCACGGCCATACATTTCCTGGGGCTTCCCTTCCCCACGGAATGGTGCAGTTAAGTCCTGATACTGATATTGAAGGCTGGGACTGGTGTTCCGGTTATCATTATTCTGACAGTACGGTGATGGGTTTTAGTCATACACATCTAAGCGGTACAGGAATTGGAGATTATGGCGATATTCTTTTTATGCCTACTACAGGAAAAATTCAAACCGAGCCTGGAACTAAAGAAGATCCGGACTTGGGTTATCGATCAAGATTCAGTCACAAAAATGAAATTGCAAAACCAGGATATTATTCTGTTATTCTTGATGACTATAATATAAAAGCTGAATTAACAGCAACAATTCGTGCTGGATTTCATAAATATACTTTCCCTAAAACTGACCAAGCAAATATTATTATAGATCTCGTTCATGGAATTCAGGATAAAACCACAGATTCGGAAATTAAATTTGTTGACAACAAAACTATTGAAGGATACAGGCGATCAACCGGCTGGGCAAAAGATCATTGTATTTATTTTTACGCTGAGTTTTCAAAACCGTTTAAGTCATACGGAATAAACCCATCCCAAACCCCTTCCCAAAAGGAAGGGACTTTAAACCAGACCCAAAACATTAAAGGAAAAATCTCTTTAGTTAGAGGAACAGATTTAAAAGCTTATGTCCAATACAGCACGTCATCAAATGAAGTCGTATTGATTAAAGTTGGAATTTCCGCTGCAAGCCTTGAAGGTGCTAAGAGAAATTTACAAGCCGAAATACCTGGTTGGGATTTTAATGAAATTAGAAAGCAAGCTGATGAAACATGGGAAAAGGAGTTATCATTAATTAATGTTAAGTCAAATAGTAAAGAAAATAAAAAAGTTTTTTATACTGCTCTTTATCACTCCTTGCTTACGCCAAATATTTTTTCCGATGTTGACGGCAGCTACATTGGAATGGATAATAAAATTCATTCTTTAAAAAATCATGATATGTATACTGTTTTTTCTTTGTGGGATACATTTAGAGCTGAGCATCCACTTTTCACTTTAATTGAAAAGCAGCAAGATCTTGACATGGTAAGATCTTTAATTGCTAAATATGAAGAAAGCGGTTTGCTGCCGGTTTGGGAATTAGCTTCGAATGAAACCGGGACTATGATTGGCTACCATTCGATTCCAGTTATTGTTGACGCATACTTCAAAGGCATAAAAGATTTTAATGCAGAAGAAGCATTAACAGCAATGAAGAAAAGTGCAATGCAGGATCATTTAGGATTAAAATATTATAAAGAAATGGGCTACATCCCTGCTGATCTTGAAAGTGAAAGTGTATCTAAAACTCTTGCTTATTCTTATGATGATTGGTGTATCGCAAAAATGGCAAAAGCTTTGGGCAAAGAGGATGATTATAAATATTTTATAGATAGAGCAAAATTCTATTCAAATGTATTTGATCCTTCAACAGATTTAATGCGGGGCAAAAAGAATGGAAAATGGGTTCATCCCTTTGATCCATTTTCTGTCAGCGGCGATTATACTGAAGCTAACGCTTGGCAATACAGCTTTTTTGTCCCGCAGGATATTAATGGATTAATAAAGTTAATTGGAGGGGATGAAAAATTTATTGACAAGCTGGATGAGCTATTCACAACAAATCCAAAACTAACCGGTAGGTTTCAATCAGATATTACCGGGATGATTGGACAATATGCACAGGGTAATGAACCAAGCCACCACATGGCATATCTTTATAACTATGCCGGCCAGCCCTGGAAAACACAAAAAATAATTCATCAGATTGTAAGTACATTATATGTGGATAAACCTGATGGTCTTTGCGGAAATGAAGATTGCGGGCAAATGTCAGCATGGTATATTTTGAGTGCTGTGGGGATATATCAAGTAACTCCTGGCAGCGACATTTTTGTTATAGGAACTCCAAATTTTGATGAAGCTGAGATTAATACCGGCAGCAGCAAAAAGTTCATCATCAAAGCAAATAATTTATCTGATAAAAATTACTACATTCAGTCCGCTAAGCTGAATGGAAAAGAGTACCCATATTCATATATAAAATATTCTGATATAGACAATGGTGGTGAAATTGATTTTGAAATGGGTCCGAATCCAGGTAATTGGGGAAAAGAAGTTTCCTCTAGGCCCGTTTCATATATCGACTATCCCTTCGTAACTGTTCCTTATTTAACTTCCGGCAAAAGAGTATTTAAGGATTCGACTTCTGTTGGATTAGCATCAATTGATAGTTCTTCAAAAATATATTTTACAACTGATGGATCTGATCCAAAAGAAAATAAAAACAGTTATACAAATCCAATTGTTTTTAGTAAAACAGGCATTTTAAAATCTGTTTGTTATAAAGATGGAATGTTTAGCAAAGTAGTAACTTCAAGATTTAATAAAATTCCTGCAGGAAGAACAATTACACTTAACACAAAATATCATCACAATTATACCGGCGGCGGGGCATTGGGATTAATTGACGGAATAAAAGGTACATCAAATTTTCATACTGATGCCTGGCAGGGCTATGAAGGAAATGATTTAAATGCTATAGTTGATCTTGGTAAAGTTGAAAAAATATCTTTAATCGATGCATCATTTTTACAAAATACGGGATCATGGATTTTCTATCCAGCAGAAATAGACTATTATACTTCTGTTGATGGCAAAAACTTTACAAAAGTATTTAATACTGTAAACATAGATGATCAAGCACATAGCGAACCTGGCATTAAAGATTTTGATAAAAAACTTAACAAAACTGAAGCACGTTATGTAAAGGTTGTTGCTAAAAATGTTGGGGTTTGCCCGCCGTGGCATGTTGCTGCCGGCAGCAAAGCCTGGCTGTTTGTAGATGAAATTACTATAAAATGACTAATAATGTTAATTAAAATTATTATCTTTTAAGTTGAAAAATAAAAAATTGAATAAATTGACAGAGAAAAAGCTGCTGTCCTTCCACGCAAGGGTAGTCAAAGATATCAATGAACAATTAGTATTAAAAGTAATCCAGGAACATGAAATAATTTCAAGCTCTGACCTGGTTAAAATTACAGGGATGCGCCCTTCAACCATTTTTAATATCCTTAAAGAACTTTCATCTAAATCTCTTGTATCATTTTATGGCAAAGGTGATTCTACAGATAAGGGCGGAAAAAAACCATTCATGTGGACACTTAACAAAGAAGCAGCTTATGTTATAGGTTTGGATATTGAAGTAGGAGAAATGACTTCTGTTATACTCGATTTCAGCGGAGCCATTCTTGCAAAAAAAATATTCAAGCTTGAGACAGGCAGAACTGTTGACGAGTTTGCCGATACTATAAAAAAAGTTGTTGAAGAAATCATATCTGAAAATAAAATTGATACCGAAAAAATTTTGGGGCTTGGGATAGCTTTCGCCGGAGTTGTAGATTACAGAAAAGGAATAGTAGTTATGTCCAGCGTTTTACCTGAAATGAATTTTCCGCTTATGGAAAAATTAAATGATCTCCCCTTCCCCGTTATTATTGAGAATAATGCCAATGCTGCTGCAGTCGGTTTAAAATGGAATGGTAATGATAAAGCAAAAAGAAATTATATTACGGTACTCGCTGAAATTGATCAAAATGTAAGTGGGCTAGGAATCGGGATAGTTATCAGAGGGGAACTATACCGAGGTTCGTCATATTGTGCCGGAGAATTGTATCCATACCTGCCGACACTTAAAGAAATTCTATCTTCTGTTAGAAGCCGGTTTGCTGAAAGTGAAATTTTCAAAGAATATATTTCATCCTTTGAATCAATCGATATGAAAATATTACTAGATGCTGCAAAACAAGGTGATGAAATTGCTAAACTTGTTTTTTCTATTATAGGGGATATTGTTGGACAAAACATTGCTCCGGCAGTTGCATTATTAAATCCCGATACTTTGATAATTACAGGCGTTATTTCTGAACAGGAAGAAATTATAGTTAAAGCAATAAGACAGGTATTAGAGATGAAAGTCTTATCAATTACCTGCAATGCTCTAAATATAACAGTAGATAAATATCATCAGTATGCAGTTGCTGTTGGTGCTGCATCATTAATTTTAGAAAATTACTTCCGGCTGCCAACCGTAAGACAATAACAAATCACGTAATCTTAGATTAATCTTTCCAAAACCACAAAATTAGTTTTATCAATTTAACAGAATTAACAATAAATATTTGATTATAAACTCATATTACACAGCTTTTAAAGATGACATCTTTTCTTAATAAAATAGGTATTCTGGCTCTTTTATAAAAATGTTGCTTTATCTTATTTATGTTTGAGAAACAAAGTGCCATCTTTTCACCTCTCTTTTTTCCGTATGGTGAGTTATTAAATAATGAAAATTTCAATAAGAAATAAACCAATCTATATTTACTTAACTAAAATCAAATTTTATTAAAATAACTCAAATTAAATTTGCCTTTTAAAAAAAGAAACTCTATGTTACAATTCAGTTAATTTTAGAATAAAATAAACATCCGATATAAGTTTTAATTCTTCTCAAAATTATAACGTTTGCGTTGATATTTTAAGGGTAACTACTGTCAAAATAGAAAAACTACCTAACCAGGCGAGAATCTATATAGTCATATTTTGCAGGTTTTATTGAGAAGGATAAAAGATGCAACCATAATATTATTGCGGAGAAAAGATATGAAGTATGGCTACTTTTCAAAAGATGGGAAAGAATTTATAATTAACAATGTTAAAACTCCTACCCCCTGGATAAACTATATTTACAATGAAAACTATTTTGCCACAATTTCAAATAACAGTGGAGGAATCAGTTATTTCAAAAATCCGCTTCATGGAAGAATAACAAGATATAGAATTAATGATGTTCCGCCAGATAGGCCGGGAAAATATATTTATGTTAAAGATAAAGAGAGTAATGAAATTTGGAGCTTAAGCTGGCAGCCGGTTGGCAAAAATCCTGAGGCTTATAAAGCAATTCATGGATTTGGTTATACTCGAATTGAATCTGAAATAAATGAAATTGAATCGTCCGTTCTCTATTTTGTACCTTTAAACGACAACCGGGAAATCTGGAAATCTACTCTTACAAATAAATCAAATAAAAAAAGACATCTTTCTATTTTTGGTTATGTGGAATTTGCACTTGGACACGGACTAATTGATATTATTAATCAATGCGACGATCAGCATTTTAATAGAGTTTTGTTTGATAAAAAAATTAATACCTTATTTGCAACAAAAACTTACTGGGTCACGCAATCAAGCGGAACGCAGCAGCAGGAAAATCAAGAATGGGATCAATGGACTTATTTTACAGTTAACCATCCGGTTGTGAAATACGAAACTTTACGGGAAAGATTTATAGGATTATACCGAAATGAAAATTGTCCCGAAGCAATTGAAAAAGGAAATTTATCAAGCACAGATACTGACTATGGAAATACTATTGGAGCGCTGCAAATTGATATTGAGTTGGAACCCGGGGAATCAAAAGATGTTGTATTTTCTTTAGGCGTTATTCCTAAAAATGAATTCGAACAAAAGAAAGAAGTTGTTCCTCCCCTTTTTAATGATAACAAAAAAATAAATCAGGCTTTAGTAGAAATAAAAACAAAGTGGGAAAATTTTTTCAATCATACTTTAGCTGAAACTCCGGATAAAGAAGTAAATACTTTTATGAATTACTGGATTCCTTATCAGGCAAAAGTTGCTTTTGACATTGGCAGGGTTGCCAGTTTTTATTATTGGGGGATAAGCAGAGGATTCGGATTTCGGGATACTTCACAGGATGTAATTGCAGTAACTATTTCGCAGCCGCAAAAAGCCCATGAAAGAATTTTATTTTTAGCCAGACAAATGTTTAGTGACGGCAGAGCTTATCATCATTTTTATAATGAAGATGGCCATGGTGAATTAACCAAACATTGTGATGATCCGGTTTGGTTTATTTTAGCTGTTACAGATTATATCAAAGAGACTGGTGACTTTACTATTCTTGATGAAGTTGCTCCTTTTGCAGATAATAATGAAGGAACTATACTCGAACACCTTTTTGCTGTTGTTAATTTTATAAAAAACAATCTTGCAAAACATAATTTACCAATTTTCGGACGCGGTGATTGGAATGATACCCTTGATTATATTGGCGGTGATGACGGCGGCGAAAGCGTTTGGGGTGCGATGTTTTACGTATCAATGCTTAATAAATTAATCGATCTTTTAACTAACATACATATTTATGATAACCAGGTTGAAAAGTTAAGAGATACAATCAGTAAAAGTATAGAGCAGCATTGCTGGGATGGAGAATGGTACATTCGAGCTTTTGGAGCAAATGATATTAAGATTGGTTCAAAAGAAAATAAGTACGGTAAAATTTTTGTTAATACTCAAAGCTGGCCTGTTTTAGCTAATCTCCCACATAAAAAAAGATTAATATCCGCCTTGGATTCAGCTAAGAAACATCTGGATTCTGAATTCGGCCCTAAAATTTGTGCCCCGGCATTTAGAGAAATTGATCCTAACATTGGATTAATTACCAGATGTGTCGCCGGGAAAAAAGAAAATGCGTCTGTATTCAATCATCCGAACACCTGGTTAATACAAGCAGAGTGCATGATGGGAAGAGGAAATCAAGCATTTGAATATTATAAAAAGTTATTGCCAGATAGAATAGATTCAGATATTTATCAAGCAGAACCATATGTTTATTCGCAGTATATTACAAGTGATGAACATGAAAGCGGTGGTAAAGCAAGCCATTCCTGGCAGACCGGAACAGCATCATGGATGTACAGAATTGCATTTGATTATATTCTTGGTGTTAGAGCAACTTATCAAGGTTTATTAGTTGATCCTGTTATTCCATCTGAATGGGAATCATTTAAGCTTGAAAGGATTTTCAGAGGGACTAAATATATCATTGAAGTAGAAAACCCATATGGAATTGAACATGGTTTAAATTCTATCACTGTAGATAATGTTGAGATAGAAGGGAATATTCTTCCCATTACTAAAAATAAAATATGCAATGTAAAAGTTAATATGGGGGAAGAGTTAATTGAAAAAACAAATCAGCCAATTGGGTTATCAAAATCCATTTAAGAAAATAATATTAATAAAAATAATCTATTAGATTGGTTAAATGTACAGCCAAATCTTAAAGTGATTCTATTTACATACATTATTTCAAATACAAGAAATGAATATCTCAATTCAAAATAATTAAATTCTATAGAATACTTTCTGGTGAGGCGATCTTTTGAATAAGAGAAATAAAAAAGTTATCGACAAATTTATTTTATTAATATTTTTATCTTTTATAAATACTATCTCGGCCCAAACAGTAACATTAAAAGGAACAGTCGTTGATTCTATCTCAAAAGAAATTTTACCCGGAGCAAATATAATTTTAGTTGGTACGATTATAGGAACCGCAAGTGATAATGAAGGAAAATTTGTAATCCGAAATATTCCACCAGGCAATTATAAAATCAGAGCTACTTACGTTGGTTTTAAAGAGAATGAAATTGATTTAAAATTAATAGCAGGGCGAACAATTGAAATTCTAATCAAATTAAAACCAGCAAGTGTTGAAGGTAAAACAGTTACAATTACAGCACATTCAAACAGTCAAATTGATGCTATCAACAAGCAGTTGTCTTCAGAACAAATTACAAATGTTGTTTCTTCTGAACGAATACTTAAGCTTCCGGATATTAATGCAGCAGATGTTGCAGCAAGACTTCCCGGAGTTTCACTTATTCGAAATGGAGGAGAAGGTGCTGAGATTGTTATTAGAGGACTTGCCCCTCAATATAACCAGGTAACAATAGATGGGATTCAGCTTCCCCCTAATATTGCAGTAAACGGAGAATATACTCAATCATCATTGGTAGGAGATAGATCTACAAATCTAAGTATGATCTCATCAGGAATTCTTGGCGGGATAGAAGTGATTAAGGCAATTACACCGGATATGGATGCTGCAGTATTTGGTGGAATAGTCAACTTCGATTTAAAAGAAAGCTGCAGTAGATAGTTCAAACACACCTTCATTTGAAATGATTACACAAGGCGGATATAATTCTTTAAAAAATAATTATGATAATTACAGATTTTCAGGAACTTATCAGCAACGATATTTTTCACAAAAGCTGGGATTTTTTTTACAAGGATCTTTTGAAAGGAGAAATCCTGGCGGGAATACTCTAGACGCAAATTATAATCTAACTGATAAACTTCATGGTGATTTTGGAATTCCAAATCTCACAAATGTAAGCTTAGGCGACTATGTAACAAGATATGATAGAGAGGATTTAACTTCAGTATTAGATTATAAGTATTCTTCCGGCGAAATAGAATTTAAAAATCTTTTCTCGAAATATGATATTAAAAGAGTCTCTAGAGGAGAATCAATATATCAGAATTCTTTGTTATATACAGCAACTGATATTCATGAAGAATTAAATTCAATTGTAGATATTTTTAGTATTAAGCAGGATGTTCCGTTTTTTAATATCGATCTAAAGCTTGCAAATGCTTATTCTGAAAGCCTTTCTCCGAAAAATTTATCAATCTCGTTTAGTCAAAGATCCGGCTTAGGAAATTTTTCAAAATCAACCCCTAAAGTTGTTGCATCTTTAGTGACTCCAAATGAAAATGCCGCCAGGTATAGTGGAATTTCAGATAATTCAAATTTTGTAAGAGATAGAGCATTAACTGCGATGGTTGATTTTAATTCTAATTATTTTGTTTCAAATTTTTTTACTGCCAATATAAAATTCGGTGGAATGTTCCAGCACCGTAAACGGTCATACGATTACAATCAGTGGTCGGGCCCCTCATCCCCTCCATCGGTTTCAATTTCCCAAATTTTAAGCAACTATTGGGGATCTCAAGTTAACAATTACAGACCGGTTATTGGGAACTTCATAGATAAGAATTATTCATTCGGTAATTATTTCAATGGGGATTATTCTATTTATTACCCTATTGATATAAATCTTTTAAATTTAATTTATGATCAGTACTGGACTCCTGCACTTACTAAAAACGATAAATTTCAATCAACTATTCCTGATTACAAAGGGACAGAAGATAGAAGTGCCGGATATTTAATGGCAAAGTTTAATTTTGATGACTTAATAACATTACTGCCTGGCATACGCTATCAAAATCTTACTACTACTTATACTGGTAATAGAATTGAAATAACTTATCCGGCAAATTACCTATACAGAGCCGCTACAAAAACAGAATCCCATGGATATTGGCTGCCTATGATCCATTTGATATACAAACCTATTTCATGGTTACAAGTACATTTTGCTTATACTAATACATTAAACTATCCGCCTTATTCAGCAATAGTGCCAAGATATACAATTGATGATTTAGGAAGTTCCATTCTTTATAACAATTTTAATTTAAAGCCGGCAACTTCAGAAAATTATGATCTTGTATTTTCTTTTTATAACAATGAAATAGGTTTATTAACATTAGACGGTTTCAAAAAAAGAATTAAGGACCTGGTGTTTTCAAATCAAACATGGGTTACAGACTTAAGCCCTTACCCGGATCTGCCGCAGGGGAAAAATACTTTATATTATTTTAGTACATATATTAACAATCCATTCCCAATTGATGTCTGGGGCATCGAAACAGAATGGCAGACTCATTTTTGGTATTTGCCCGAACCATTTTCCTGGATTGAATTTACTATTAATTATTCACATATATTCTCTCAGGCTTCATATCCTAAAGGTGAACTTCAAGTTGATTATAATGTTGACGGTTCTTATAAGATAACTATTATTAACCCGTTTTATAAAACAAGGCTTTTGGACCAGCCTGATGATATTCTAAATTCTTCAGTTGGAATCGATTATAAGGGATTTTCAGGAAGAGTTTCAGTAGTATACATAAGTAATATATTTCAAAAGGCAGATTTCTGGCTGCAGAATAGAGTTGTTTCAGATAAATCAATTCGGTGGGATCTTTCAATTAGACAAATGCTTCCTTGGTTTAATACACAAGTCTTTCTTGATCTCATCAATATTACTGGAACGGATGAAACAAACCTGAACCAAAGAACTTATCTCCCAGTATCAATATCAAGGTATGGAATGTTTGGGAATATGGGGCTAAATGTTAAATTTTAGTTTATATAATAAATACAAAAGATAATAGCGACTTAAATCTTTTATTAAAGTTAATATTATTTGTACTTTAGTTGAAATAATATGTTTATGGGAAAAGTATACTTCATAAAAATTGTAATGTTAGTTTTATTATTAAATAATATTGTACCAGCATTACAATTATCCGGATCAAAAATTCCTTCAGCGACAAATAATAAAGTAGCTTATTATGTTTTTGATTCCGGTGGGCCCGATCATTTCCCACTTACTTCTTTCACGGATGAGGCAAATATTGTGGTATTGTTTGAAGGCAAATTATGGGAATTAGCTGATTCAGTTCACTATTCAACTGGCTGGATGAGAAATGTGAATTATCACTATTATAGTGAAATAATGAGAGACGTTAGAATACTTCAGTCAAGAGGTGTTAAAGTTTTAATGAATGTTGATGATGCTCCTTCCTGGAGTACCTCAACTCCGTTTACAACCTATGACGGGATTAAATATGATTATCAACAATTTGCTGAATTCATTAAAACCTGTGCTGTAGATTCACTTCATCTTGATGGGATTTCCCTTGACATTGAACATAAAGCTCAAGCTAATGATTTTTACAAATCATTATTAAAAGAAATAGGAAAATATTTTGGCCCTCTGTCTTCCAACAGCGATTCACAAATGTATGTAGGAGCAATGTATAAAGGTTACTGGGGACAACCTGGTTTTGATATTGGCAGATCAAAAGATATTATGTCGCATTTAAATTTTGTTATGGATATGGCTTATTTTAATTCTGATTATGTTGGGCGTTTTAATCAATGGGCAGATTCTATTGGTTCTACTAAAGTTATGATTGGGGTTCTTATTGATAATAATGATTTGAATTTTGCGGCTAGAGTTGCAGCCTGGCAGCCTTCATCAGGGCCTAAAGCAGGCATTATGGTGTACGCCGCTAATAATCTTAAATCATACACAGATTCAGTTTTCAAATCTCTGGTTGTTCCTGTAACAGATGCTAATGAACATCTAAATAATATTAAAAACGTTCCAGATGATTTTACTCTATTTCAGAATTTTCCTAATCCATTTAATCCATCAACAAAAATTTCTTTTATATTACCTCAGGCTGGTAATATGACATTAAAAGTGTATGACATATTAGGTAGAGAAGTAAAAACTTTAGCTGATAAGGAAATGGCAAAAGGTAAATATTCAATTAGTTTTGACGGTTCAAATTATGCAAGCGGCTTATATTTAGCTAGATTAATATTTCATTCAAATAATTCTAAATCATATATACAAACAATCAAAATGCTACTAAATAAATAATCAAGACAATGCTAAAACGAAATTCAAAAAACCCAATTGTTACACGAAATGATATTCCGAATATTCCACCGAATATGGTAGATGTTACTTCAGTATTTAATCCTGGTGCGATAAAATTTAATAACAAATATATTCTTCTTCTTAGAGTTCAAAATAGAGGAAGAGAAACTTTTATAGTTAAAGCTGAAAGCGACAATGGAATTGATTTTAAAGTCGATGATAAAATGGTTGACTTTAAAGGAATAGAAAAAGTTGAAAAAAAAATCTATCACATATATGATGCTCGAATAACTAAAATTAGAAATAGCTTTTTTATCATGTTCGCAATGGATATGGACGAAGGATGTCAGCTTGGATTAGCAAAGACAAACGATTTTGAAGAGTTTGAGTTCCTTGGAATTGTTTCTGAAGGCGATGTAAGAAACGGAGTGTTATTTCCTGAAAAAGTTAATGGTAAATATTTGCGTTTTGATCGCCCAAATAAAGTTCAATTAGAAGGCGGCCCATCTTCTGGCAGTACAATTGTTTTATCGGAATCAGAAGATCTTTTTAAATGGAAAACAATAAAACCGGTTATGAATGGAAGGTTTCATTACTGGGACGAAAATATTGGTTCAGGACCGCCACCTGTTAAAACAAAAGAAGGATGGCTGCATATTTATCATGGAGTAGCTTTACACTTCGCAAGTTCTAATATTTACCAAGCTGGTGTTGCATTACATGATTTGAATGATCCGTCTATTGTTTTGTATCAGAGGTAAATACAACATTTTAGAGCCTCGTGAATTATATGAATTGACTGGACAGGTTCCCAATGTAGTTTTTCCTTGTGGATTGATTGTAGAAGAATATGATGAAAACGGATTTGCACTACCGGGAAGCGAAGTAAAGGTTTATTACGGTGCCGCAGATACCTCTATAGGTTTGGCTGTTTCAACAATTAATGACCTAATTGAAGCAGCCAAACAATAATAACAATTGCATACTGATTAGGTGTGCTATTTTCTAAACTAAAAAGTGTATTATAAAATATGGTCAAGAAAATAATTCCAATTTTGTTAGTTAGTGTTGTTTGTTACGGACAAATTCTTCCAATTCCTCAAATTAAATTTTCACCTAAACATTATATCTGCTATAAAGCAAGTGAACCAATAAATATTGATGGCAAATTAAATGAATCGGATTGGACTAAAGCAGAATGGACAGATAATTTTGTTGACATTGAAGGACCGGTAAAACCTATTCCAAGATTTAGAACCCGTGCAAAGATGCTTTGGGATGAAAATTATTTTTACGTCGCTGCCGAAATAGATGAACCGGATATTTGGGGAACAATTAAAAATCGTGATGAGGTAATTTTTCGAGATAACGATTTTGAAATTTTTATTGATCCGGATGGCAACACTCATGAGTATGCCGAATTTGAAATGAATGCTTTAAATACTGTTTGGGATTTACTTTTATAAAACCTTACCGCGATACAAAGAATGCAGCTGTTAATAATTGGGATTACAAAGGATTAAAAACTGCTGTTTCAATTTATGGAACTATAAATAATCCAAATGATAAAGATAGCTGCTGGACTGTTGAAGTTGCTTTCCCATGGCAATCATTTAAGGAAATTGCAGAAGTAAATGCACCTCCAAAAGATAAAGATCAATGGAGGCTAAATTTTTCCCGCGTCGAATGGAAAACAGAAGTAAAAGACGGCAAATATTTTAAACAAATTAATCCGTCGACAAACAAAAATTATCCGGAAGACAATTGGGTTTGGTCACCGCAGGGTGTTGTAAATATGCATTATCCTGAGATGTGGGGATTTATACAATTTTCAGATAAAGCTGTTGGCAGTAATAAAGTTTCCTTCGTTGAAAATAAAGATGAAGCTGCAAAATGGTATTTGCGAATGATTTATTATAAAGAAAGAAATTATTTTGAAGCACATGGAAAGTTCACTAAAAATCTTGAGAACCTTGGACTAAAAGTATCATCTATTGAAGGTTACTCTAAATCGCCGGTAATTGAATGTACTTCAGACATGTTTGAAGCATATCTTCAATCCAATGATAGTGATAAAAAAATTCATATAAGAAATGATGGATTAACCTGGATTACAAAAGAAAAGTAAGTATTAGTCCCCATTTTGTAAGGTGTACTCGCTTTGCATTTAGTATATTGGAATGGTAAATTAAATAAGAATTTAACGTTAAAATTTTAAATGATTGATAGTTTTGTGGTTCAATAATAATGACAAATAAAACGTTCATAAAAATATTAGGACTTATAAAAAATAATGAAATTAAAATATCGATGCATGGATATGATGAATTAGCAGAAGATAATATTTTAGTTAAAGATATACTTTCAAATGTGAGCAAAGGTGTTGTAATAGAAGATTATCCTAATTATCCTAAAGGCCCGTGTGTACTTGTTTTACAAAAAGATATTAATAAAAATCCAATACATGTAGTCTGGGGGATACCTAAAGATGCTGATTCTCCAGCCGTTTTAGTCACAGCATATCGACCAGATGAGAATAATTGGATTAATAATTTTACAAGGAGAAAGAAATGACAAAAAGAAAACACACAAAGATTGTACGTGAGGGGAATTATGTTGCAGAAGTTAGTATTGAAGTGGTTGAAACTGGTGAAGGATGGTCTCCCTACTTATCACTTGAAGAAGCTAATAAACTGGATGAAATTAGAGAAGCTCTTCGCAAGGGGGATGTTAAAGAAGCATCAAAAAAAGCAAAGGTTTTTATTTTAAAACCTGTTGCTGTTTAATCTAAACCTCCTGCTCATATTTATTCAACAATAATGAAGGTATTGAAAACTTAAAAAATTGTAATGGAAAAATTAGCATATCACATTTAAAAAGTTTTAAATGAATTAAATTATTTAAGATATAGTGTTTGTCCTAACCAAAGCAAAAGTAAACATTGACTACCCGAAGAGAATTTATTAAAACTGCTGCATTAGCAACTGCCGGATTAAGCAGCAATAATTTTATATTAAAATCATTAAATAGAAAAAATATTTTCATGAGCAAAAGGCCCACACCAAAGGATAGAAAGTTTGTCAGCGAAGCAGTTGACAATGCAATCACAGAAATAAAGAAATCAATTAAAGACGAAAAGCTTGCCCGAATATTTGAAAACTGCTTTCCAAACACTCTTGATACTACTGTCAATTTCAAAATGGAAAATGGCAAGCCCGACACATTTGTAATTACCGGCGATATAAATGCAATGTGGCTGAGGGATTCAACCGCACAGGTTTCTCATTATATTCCTTTAGCAGATAAGGATGAAAATCTAAAAAACATGTTAATGGGAGTAATTAACCGTCAAACTAAATGTATTTTAATTGATCCCTATGCAAATGCATTTAACTATGGCCCGACAGGCAGTGAATGGGAAAAAGATGTTACTGAAATGAAACCGGAGCTCCATGAAAGAAAATGGGAGATTGATTCTCTTTGTTACCCTATACATCTTGCTTATAAATTTTGGAAGGCTACTGGGGAAACATCTTGCTTTGATACTGATTGGCAAAAGGCAATGAAACTTGTAGTTAAAACTTTTAAGGAGCAGCAAAGAATCGATGACTTAGGCCCTTATAACTTTATGAGAAAAACTGAATGGAGTACAGACACAGTTCCGGGCTGCGGATATGGAAATCCGGTTAAACCAGTAGGATTGATAGTGTCTATTTTTCGGCCTTCTGATGATGCTACAATTTTTCCTTTTTTAATCCCTTCAAATCTATTTGCTGTTAAGTCTCTCAAGAATTTATCAGAAATTTTTTCTAAAGTAATTAAGGATGAAATTTTTGCATCTGAATGTTTATCACTTTCAAATACTGTTTTAGATGCAATTAATGAATATGCAATTTCCGCGCATTTAGATTTTGGAAAAGTCTATGCTTATGAAGTTGATGGCTTCGGGAATAAATTGTATATGGATGATGCTAATGTTCCCAGCTTACTCTCACTTCCCTATCTTGGCTGCTGCCATGAAAATGATTCGATTTATAAAAATACCCGGGCATTAATATTAAGTGGTAATAACCCTTACTTTTTTAAAGGCGAAGCCGCAGAAGGTGTTGGAAGTCCGCATACACTTGTGAATAAAATTTGGCCAATCGGGATTGCAATGAGAGCATTTACCAGTACGGATGATAAAGAAATTATTCACTGCTTAAAAATGTTAAAAACAACTGATGACAACACTGAATTCATGCATGAATCCTTTGATAAAGATTATGCACATGATTATACACGAAGCTGGTTTGCCTGGGCTAATTCATTATTTGGTGAATTAATATTCAAGCTGTATCATGAAAAACCCCAGAATTACTCGAAAAAGAAATTTAAATTTTAATCATTCATTACATTTCTAGTAAAATAAAATATAAAATTAATTATGAATTCAAAGTTTATGTATTCATTTTATTTATTCTAATTCCATTTCCACTTTATTCGCAGGATTCACTTCTTTACGAAAACCCCAATCTTCCGATTGAAGAAAGGGTAAATGATCTTATATCAAGAATGACTCTTCAAGAAAAAGTGTCGCAGATGGTATATAATTCTCCAGCTATTGAAAGACTTGGAATACCAGCATATAACTGGTGGAATGAAGCTTTACATGGTATTGCAAGAAACGGAATTGCAACAGTATTTCCTCAAGCAATCGGTTTAGCGGCAACATGGGACAAAGATTTAATGTATAGAGTGGCAACAGTAATTTCTGATGAAGCCCGTGCAAAATATAATTTAGCTTTGAGCAGAAATAAACATGGGATTTACCAGGGTATAACTTTATGGTCGCCAAATATAAATATTTTCCGTGATCCCCGCTGGGGAAGAGGAATGGAAACTTATGGAGAAGACCCTTATTTAACAGGCGAAATGGGAGAACAATTTGTAAAAGGATTGCAGGGAAATAACCCCAAATATTTAAAGACAATTGCCACTCCAAAACACTTCGCAGTACATAGCGGCCCTGAACCGCTGCGTCACACCTTTGATGCTGAAGTGAGTGATTATGATCTTAGAGAAACTTATTTGCCGCAATTCAAAAAATGCATTGTTGACGGTAAAGCTTATTCTGTAATGTGCGCTTATAATCGATTTAGAGGAGATGCCTGCTGTGGAAGTAATCTACTTTTAAATAGTATAATTCGAGAAGAGTGGAAATTTAAAGGTTTAATTGTTTCTGATTGCTGGGCAGTTCCAGATATGTACAATACACATAAAATTGTTAAGACACCTGAAGAAGCTGCTTCAATTGCAGTTAAAGCCGGTACTGATCTTGAATGCGGAAATGCCTACCCTTCACTTGTTAATGCAGTGCATGAAGGATTAATTAAAGAAAGTAAGATTGATGTATCGGTTAAAAGAATTTTTACAGCGCGTTTCAAACTAGGTATGTTTGATCCGCCTTCTATGGTTCCTTATTCAAAGTTAAATAAAATTAATACACCTGAAGATCAAGCAACAGCACTTGAAGCAGCAAGAAAATCAATTGTTCTTTTAAAGAATAAAAATAATTTACTTCCACTTAAAAAAAACATTAAAACTATAGCAGTACTTGGCCCCAATGCTGATGATGAAGAAGTATTGCTTGGAAATTACAATGGTTTTCCTGCAAATCCGGTTACTCCATTAGAAGGAATAAAAAGTAAATTTAAAAACTCAAAAGTGATTTATGAACGGGGATGCGACCTTGCTGAAAACATGCCTTCATTTCGAGTAATAAAAAGTGAGTATCTGTTTACTTCAAAAGATAAAAAGCAAAATGGTTTGGTTGGAGAATATTTTAATAATAGTGATTTAAAAGGAAACCCTTCATTTACGCGTATCGATAAGCAAATAAATTTTGCCTGGTGGGATAAAAGCCCATCCCCAACCCCTTCCCGAAGGGAAGGGGCTTTGAAACACCCCCTTCCTTTGGAAGGGGGCCGGGGGGTAGGCTCCTATAATTTTGGAATTAGATGGATAGGTTATTTAGTTCCACCTAAAACAGGAAATTACGCTCTGGGCGGATATGGATTTAATGGTTTCAGAATTTATATTGATGATTCATTACTTGTTAGATTTGATGGCGAATTTGATCCGGTTAAAACTTATAAATATTTAAATCTAATTGGGGGCAAAGCGTACAAAATAAAAATCGAATTTTATAAAAACCTTCGCTATTCTTTCATGCAATTTATTTGGGAAGTGCCGGATAAAAATAAAGAGCAAAGAGCAATTCAAGCAGTAAAAGATGCCGACGTTGTTATAATGTTTATGGGTTTATCTCCGCGGCTTGAAGGCGAAGAAATGAAAGTTGATGTTAAAGGTTTTAAAGGAGGAGATCGATTGACTTTAAATCTTCCGGAGACCCAAGAAAATTTTATTAAGAAAGTTTATGCAATAGGAAAACCAATTGTGCTGGTTTTACTTAACGGCAGTGCAGTTTCAATAAATTGGGAAAACAAAAACATACCCGCAATTGTTGAGGCCTGGTATCCAGGACAAGCTGCAGGTACTGCTATTGCCGATGTAATCTCAGGAGACTATAATCCTGCCGGAAGACTGCCGGTTACATTTTACAAATCAGTTGATCAAATTCCTCCATTCACGGATTACAACATGACGAATAGAACTTATCGATACTTCAAAGGCATTCCTCTCTATCCTTTCGGGTATGGATTGAGCTATACAAAATTCGAATACAAAAATTTAAAACTTGAAAAAAATCAAATTCAACCTGATGATTCAACGGTTGTATCAGTTGATATCAGAAACACGGGCAAAGTCAGCGGAGAAGAAGTCGTGCAGTTATATGTAAAAGCTGATAAAGATAAAGTGGCAATTAAAACATTAAAAGGATTTCAAAGAATTTCCTTAAATCCAGGAGAAACAAACACTGTTGAATTTAAAATTACTTCTGAAAAATTATCAAGATGGATTGATGGTAAGGGATTTTCCGTAGAGCCGGATAACTATTCAATAATGATTGGCTCGTCCTCCTCTGATAAAGACTTGCACGAGATAAAGTTGATTGTCAGCAAATAGCGATTAGAATAATTTATTATGAAATTTACTTTGAAAAAATTAATAATTTCTTTACATTGAATTTATAAATATCCTATTGTTCATATGTGAACTATGTTCATTTAAAACCTTAAATGACCAAAATCTCCTGAAAGCTCTTAGGTTTATTCAATTGTAAAATATATTTCGACTTAATTTTTGAAAATAATCAACATTTATAAAAAAAATTTAAGTCTTGCGTTTTAATTTTTATTAGTTTATTTTTATTTCGAAAAAACTAAGTGTCCTATTTGACCACTAAAATTCTCAATTTACAATAAAACATTTTCATAAAAATATTTAGTAGAAAGTTCAAGAGGTTTTTATGATTAAAAAACTTACCACTATTTTATTAACTACCTTCCTAATTGTTCTGCTAAATAATGTATCTATATATTCCGCCGGGAAAGGAACTATTAAGGGAACTATTAGAGATGCTGCAACAAATGAGCCACTCCCTTATTCTAACGCTGTTTTGCTAGGAACTAGTTTAGGTACTGCGGCTGATAAGGATGGAAAGTTTGTTATTAGTAACATTCCGGCAGGTGGTTACACTCTTCATATTTCTTATATAGGTTATAAATCTCATGACATTGAAGTCAATGTCAAAGATGGACAAACGATTGAGCAAGATTTTAGTTTAGCTGGAGCGAGTGTGGTTAGCGACACCGTAGTGGTTACTGCACAAGCAGAAGGACAAATGAAAGCTATAAATGAACAGCTCTCTTCTATCCCCATTAAGAACGTAGTATCCCAGGCTAAGATACAAGAACTACCAGATGCAAATGCAGCAGAATCTGTTGGCAGACTTCCAGGTGTTTCTCTTATTAGAGAGGGAGGAGAAGGTTCCAAAGTCGTTATTAGAGGACTTTCCCCGCAATACAACCAGGTTACTATTGATGGTGTTGAAATGCCCAGTGATGTATCTTCTGCAAATAATATAGTTTCGACTGATGCCGGAGCTCAAGAAGCTACAGGTAGTGTATTGGGTGATAGAGGAGTTGATTTAAGCATGATCTCTTCCAATATGCTTGGAGGTATTGAAGTAATTAAAGCAATCACGCCGGATATGGATGCAGCTGTACTTGGCGGTGTAGTAAATTTTGATATGAGAAGAGCTTCACAAAGTTCTGGAGGAAATGGATTAGTACCAAAGATTGAATTCCTTTCACAAGGTGAATACAATGCTTTAAAAACAACATCCAACAATTATAAATTTTCAGGTACTATTGAAAAAAGACTATTTGGCAATAGATTTGGAATTTTTGCCCAAGTATCTACAGAAAAGCGAAACCTCAGTAATAATGAACTTGGAGTTAATTATAATTTAGTGGACAAGTCCCATGGTGATGAAGGTATACCAATTCTTAATACTTTAAATCTTACAGATGTTTTCAGAATACGTTCACGTTCTGGAGGTACTGTTGTTCTTGATTATAAGAGTGGTAGTACTAATATAGGTTTGATGAATTTTATCAGCAATAGCAATACAAAAGCTACCAGCAGACAAGAATCCGCATATCCTCAATCTCCAAATTCACAATTACGTTATCGAATAATAGGCAGTCAAACTAAATTAAATGTTGTAAGTAACCTGCTGAATGTAAAACAAGATATCCCTTTCTTCCATGTCGACTTAAGATTATCACATGCATATTCTGAATCTAATGCTCCTGGAGATGCGACTTTTGATTTTCTTCAGCAATATGCCGGATTTACTGGTTTAAGTACATCAATAATAAAACTACAGCCCAAGGATATGGCTACATATATTAACCCTGATTCCGGAGCTGCATATTTAACAAATATAACTAATTCATCTTCTGTATCTAAAACTACAGCTTATACTGCCGCTATAGATTTTCTACATGAATTCTCTTTTTCAGATTTAGTTTCAGCAAAAATTAAATTCGGCGGATTCTATCAATATAGAAGACGTTCCTATGATTACAATGAAACTGCAGGTTCAACTATCTATGATGGTGGTGATGCAATAATTACTAAATTCCAAAGGGCTTATCCTCAATTAAGAACGAATAATGGAGGATTAAGTCTAGCAAATTTCGTATACAATGGTTACGATTATGGAACTTTTCTAAATGGTGATTATAGTTTAGCTTACCCACTTAACTCAGATTTAATGTGGCAGCTAGTTCCAGTAGCCCTTGCTGCAAGACCCACAACTGTTATCGGCACGGGATATAAAAGTAATCAACTTGCTTCTATAATTAATGATTATTCCGGTCATGAGGAAAAAGATGCTGCTTATATTATGGCAACTGTAAACATAGGAGAAAATTTTACAATATTACCTGGGGTAAGATACCAGAACTTTTCTACAACATATGAAGCTGCCAGAGGAATTTCTACTCCATCGGGTTTGCAGCCACCAGTTGGTTATCATAATTATGATACAACTGTTACGGAATCTCATGGATATTATTTACCAATGGTTCACCTTATTTATAAGCCAAATAGCTGGCTTAATATACATTTTGCATATACAAATACATTGAACTATCCAGGGTTTAGCACAGTAACACCTAGATATTATGTAGCTCCAAGTTTTATAGATTACAACAACTACAGAATTAAACCGGCCAGATCTCAAAATTATGATCTAGTTTTATCTATATATAATAATGAAATAGGATTACTTACGTTTGATGGATTTTCAAAAAATATTAAAGATTTAATATTTTATTCACAAACATACACAAAGGATTTAAGCGCTTATCCGGAACTTCCCCAGGGTGGAAATACTATTTATCAATTCAATACATATGTTAATAGCCCTTATGTTGTTGATGTTTATGGAATTGAAAGTAATTGGCAAACGCATTTTTGGTATCTACCGGGAATATTATCTGGTTTAATATTTGACATAAATTACTCTCATATATTTTCTCAAGCCAATTATCCTAAAAGTATAATAAACACAGAGTATAATGCGGATGGCACAATCAAACAAACTATTGTAGATACTTTTTATACTACTCGATTATTAGACCAACCTAACGATGTTCTTAATTTATCTCTTGGTTATGATGTTGGCGGATTTTCTGCTAGAATTTCAATGCTTTATAGGAATAACATTTTTAAAAAACCAGATTTTTGGTTGCAGCAACGAGTTATTTCAGACAAGTTCACCCGGTGGGATTTATCGGTTAGACAAAAGTTGCCATGGTATGGAATCCAGTTATTCTTTAATCTGAATAATATCAATGGAGCAAATGACATTGATCTTAATCAAAAAACAAGCTTCCCTGCAGCAGAACAGCGTTATGGTATGTCTGCAGATTTAGGATTAAGAGTCAATTTATAATTAACAAAATTAAAAACTAATTTTAAAAATCTGAAGTTATCAAAGGAGGTGAAATAAAAATTTTACTTTTAGTGTTAATAAAACTAAATCTAAATTACTTCTAAGCCAATAATAAGGCTATTATTTTTTCATTCATTAGAAAGGAGAATCAGTTATGAAAAGATTGCTATATTATATAGCTTTTCTTTCAATGGTTGTACTTGTTACACCTATGAATACGTTCGCACAGGATTATTATCCAATCGCGCCACTTCCGCCAGGAAACGTTAATAAAGTTATTAATGGAGATACACTTGCCGGTGGTGTAAGAGCACATCCAAACAGAATTTACATGTTACAGCGTGGAGCTGTATATCAGGTAGATGAACCTATGGTGATCAATGGTTCAATCACTATAGTTGATAATGATACAATTGATGGATTAAGGCCACCTGTTTTAGCTCCAGCAATTCTTACAGATAATTCTTCCATTGATCATTATTTTGAATTAAACGGTAAAGGAGCTAAAGTTGAAATAGACAGTCTTTATTTGACTGATGTTCGTGGAGATCAATCAGTTTATGGTTGGACTGAATGTATTCGTCTGAATGCTGATAGTATTTCTCTTAAGTTAAGAGGTGACGTGTTTGAAGCCTGGACACATGGTGGAATATTTTTACATTCCCAATGGACTAAAATGGATGTGCAGGACTGCTACTTCAGAAATGTTCAGCATGCAAGCTCTTATTTTGGCGGCGAACCATTTCTCTCAGATGCACCAACAGCTATGGATACTTGTAAATTTATTAATAATACTTTTTTCTGTGATAATTCATACATGTGGTCAATACGCGGATACAACACTTACGCATCTTTTCAGCACAACACTATCGTGTATAGCGTTGTTGACCCATTGCTTATGAGAGCTGGATATAACATGCATGTAGATAACAACATATTTTACTCAACTCATGCATGGGGCGGAGATCCGGAACAAGTAATACAAGCATGGTTCTTAAATTACCCAGATACCGCTTCAGCATCTGTAGTTAGATTAAGAGCAAATGATAGTACAAGTTATTGGTCAAAACTTTGGGGCGCCACTATTACAGGTCCAGAAGCTTATGTAGATTCTGCAGCAGGTGTCTATCCTCAGATGTTTGATCCTGCCGGAAGAGTAACAACAGTTCAAAATAATGCTTACTGGTGGCCAAGTCAATATATGAATTGGGTCAAGGGATATAATGATACAGTAACTGTTGCCGACAGCGTTGATATGCCTGATGGAAGTAAACAACTTTTAAAAAGAAGATTTTATTTACCAACCTGGATGAGCGCTTATACTAAATATACTATCGATAGTGTACTATCAAAACAATCACCTTTAACTGCAATTGCTAACAACGATAGTGTAGATCCTGGATTTAATTCTGATATTCAAGCTCATCTTCCTAAATTAATTGATTACTGTAGAAAGATAATAACCAATCAATTAGACAGCACCTGGTTTTATAACCCAACCGGGGAACTATATCCACCAACATGGCCATTACCTGAAGATTTAACATATTCAAATACAGCGCTTCAGTCAGGTGGAACAGATGGTTTTGCTGTGGGTGACTTAAACTGGTATCCTTCTCAAAAAGCTCAATGGATGATAACTGGTGTTGAAAAGAGTGAGAACAAAACAGTTCCAACTAAGTTCACACTTTCAAATGCTTATCCAAATCCATTCAACCCATCAACAAAGATTGATTTTTCTGTATCACAAACTGCTAACGTAAGATTAGTTGTTTACAATCTTCTTGGACAGAAAGTTAAAACCTTGGTTAATGGTCAGATGCATGTTGGAAACTATACAGCTACATGGAATGGCAGAGATGATTTTGGAAAAGAAGTTGCAAGTGGAATTTATTTCTACAGTCTTGAATCACAATCATTCAAAACAACTAAGAAAATGATTCTTATGAAATAAGATATGTTTAGTGCTAGTCTGTGTTAATAATGTCTCCTTATAGATTGTCAGCCGGTTATTCTTATACTCAACCGGCTGACAAGTTTTAAACCCACTTTAATAAAAATCTTTTCAGTGAAATAAAATATCAGCCGGAATAATTTGCTTTTTCATATTCGGCCCTTCAATACTTGCATCTAAATGTTGTCCGCCCTGTCCCTGGAAAAATTCCAATTCTATTTTGTGGAACCCTTTCTTTAATAATGACAGTCCGCTTACTTCCATTGGTGCATGCCTATTATCATTGTTTACTATTATCTTGCCGTCAATATATAGTTTCGAACCGTCGTCTGAATTAGTATAAAAAGAATAAAAGCCGTCTTCTGGAATTTTGATATATCCTGAATATTTAACCGCAAAATTTTCTCCCGGATTATTTTCAGGCAATTCAAATTGATTGATTATTCCTTCTCTATTGGTTTTTAATTTAGAAAAATCCGGAAGCTTATTATACTCATTCGCATAGTCCTGATAGTATTGATAACTTAAATGCTGCTTGGGGTTATTAACTTCTATTGCGGCTCCTATGTTGGAATTTGTTCCACCTTTAATATTTAAAACAACAATCGATTTGGCAGGCATGTTAACTTTTAAATTATTATCTGCTAATTTAAAATCAGAAAAAGCTGCCGGCTCAACTACATTAGGCTTATCAAATGAATTTAAATCATTCATGTTTTTAGAAGTTAAAACTTGAGCTGTTATATTTTTAGCATCAAAATTTTTTAACTGCAATGAAATTTCTTCACTAGTCTCCGGGTCGATATTACATAATGAAATATTCATATTTCCCTTTATATCAATTGATGCCGAACAATTCACAGCAGAAAGAGTGTCATTATTAAAAACGTATTTTGATGATTTTAATTCAAGAGGAATTTGAAAAGCATTTTGATGAACTTTATACATTTCAAATACATAATAAGTGGGAGTTTCAACCATCTTATCCCCATTTGTTAAAATCATTGCCTGAAGTACGTTTATCATCTGTGCAATGTTCGCCATCCTTACCCGGTCGCAATGGTTATTAAATATATTTAAATTTGTTGCTGCTACAACTGCGTCACGTAAAGTATTTTGCTGATATAAAAATGATGGATTAGTTCCAGGTTCAACTGCGAACCATGTTCCCCACTCATCAACAACTAAAGCAACTTTTTTATCCGGGTCATATCTATCCATAATAGCAGAATGTTCATTAATCAAATTTTCCATGTATAAAGTTTTCTTCATTACATCAAACCAGCCAGACTCATTAAAATCGGCAGCAGGTTTACCGTTTGCCCATGTATAATAATGTAGTGCAAGTCCGTCGATATAGCTGCCTGCTATTTTCATAAGCACATCAGTCCAGGTTGTATCCTCACTATTGGGGCCGGAAGCAATTTTAAATATTTTATTATCACCATAGTTCTTGCAAAATGTTGAATACCTTCTTACTAAATCAGCATAATATTCCGGACGCATATTACCGCCGCATCCCCAGCTTTCATTTCCTATTCCCCAATATTTTACTTTCCATGGTTCTGCTTCTTCCATTTTTTTTGCGGAGGTTCGACATAGGATTATCCCCATCCGAGGTAGTATATTCAATCCATTTTGACATTTCATCAACAGTGCCGCTTCCAACATTTCCTGTAATATATGGTTCTGCACCAATCATATTACAAAAATCTAAAAACTCATGAGTACCGAAACTATTATCTTCAACAACACCTCCCCAATTTGTGTTTACCATTTTGGGCCTGCTTGACCGCGGGCCGATTCCATTCATCCAGTGATATTCATCTGCAAAACATCCACCGGGCCAGCGAAGAACAGGAACATTAATTTTCTTAAGTGCTTCAACAACGTCGTTTCTAATACCGTGTGTGTTAGGTATTGGTGAATTTTCACCAACCCATATACCACCATATATACAATGCCCAAGATGTTCGGAAAATTGCCCGTATATATTTTTGTTAATTACATTTGAAACATTATCTGTATTCAGCTTAATAGTTGTTGTATTACCCGTTTGTGCAGATGCTATAAGATTAAACATCAACAAAGAAACGATTAAGTAATATAAATATTAATTTGTATTTCGACTTTGAATTTTTCTTACATTCATTGAAGTCTCCTTTTTATTTTATATTCTTTATAGCTTTATTATAAATGTATTTAAAATTTATGATTTGTCTTTATAAGATAAACAAAATTATAACTATGAATTATATCAGAAATAAATTTTATGAAGTTTACTTCAATAAAAAGTAACTACTTAAAATATTTATTAAATATCTTTTTTGCTTCAATAACCGGATCACCAATCGGTTTGGTTCTATAATTATTGTTTTGTTTTGTCCAGTTTTCTTCGAAGGCAGTTACATTCGATTCGAAACTTTTGTAATTAAATTTTGACTTTGATTTTAAGTTTTGTTCAACTTGATCAATTAACATTTTCCATCGCGGATAATAGAAATCTTTCATCATGCCTGCCCATTGTTTTTGCGCGTAATCATGAAGCGGAGAATTACGCGGACCCCAAAGTGTTATAAGATTTCTCGCATTCCATTCATACAATTTTCTTTCGCTTTCATTAGTCGCCGCAGTTCTTGATTGCTCAAGCCAATTACCAAGAAGAAATTCACTGCGCGTACTTAAAAGTGAATCAAGATCAAGAATTGCAGACAACCATTTATCGCCTAACTTTTTATATTCATTATAATTTCCTTTTTGATAAGCAGCACCCATTTGCTTATGCATTTCAACAGATAAATCAGACATGCATTGCCTGGTTAAATCTACTACGTCATACTTATATCCTTCTGAATTTCCAATTTCATCTGAAGCATCAAGAAGGAATTTTAATGCTTTCCTTATATCTGCTGGATCATAAAAAACTTCAGAGCGGACAAAGGAACCTTCAGAATATTCTGGAGTAGGACGCATACAATAATGTGCGCCTTGCGGGCCATGACGAGGTTTACGGCAATCGTAAAGAGTTTTAATTAGAATCTTCCATGCCTCTTCTGCTTTTACAGATTTTTTACCATATCGACGTTTGATATAATCCATCGTCCACTTTTCTGTATTTACCGTATCTGTATGCCATGCCATTTCACTCATCAAATCATAGATATAGGGATTAGTCATTAATCCTTCCGGCGTTATTCCAGTTCCGATCAAATTACCGGCTTGCGGATTTCCAATAAGTTGAGGGAGCTCTTTGGTAATTGCATTCGTCCTTCCATACATTCCCATCTTACCTCCCCAGTTATGAATCATGCACCATATCCAAGGCTTGCCATAAAAAGCTTTCGTTCTTTTCCACTGTGGTTCTGCTGTTGCAAAAAGATCAAGTAATATCATGTGACTGTTGGGAACTGCTTTTAGATAAGATTGAATCCTATCATCCGTCCAAAATTTGTCATCTAAAAAAAGCCATGCCTGCATCACATTAACAGCAAGAGAATCACCTTCAATCATACTTTTAGAAACAGCTTTTGAAACATCAGCAAGATATACAGAATCACCACTGGCAGGTTTCATTTCGTTAAATGTATCTGCAGAATAAAGATGATCGGTTCCATACATTTCCGTTTGTTCTTTTATGAACCTCTTTCCTATTTCATTGAACAAAGAATCCATTGGATCAAGAATATATGTCCCTTTAAAACCTGACCAACCGGCTAATTGCTTTATTTGTGCATTTGGAAATTTTTTAATTAATACCTTTGGTACGTGTCCTGTAAATGCCGGGAGTACAGGAGTCATTCCAAGAGAACGCATACGTGCAAGTATTTTTTTCTGAAGCTCTCTATGAGAGTCAATCCAGCTTTGCGGAAGCGGACCGCCCCATCCATCGATATTACCCATCCATCCCCAGGCAAAGTATGCTGGCCCGACAAAAAAGTTTTTTCGGAGATCCCTTTGGGACAAATCGTTATCAGTCAAACCCATATCATGATAAACTTTCTGCCAAACAGCTTCTTCCCCGGTTATGGCAAGCGGCATGTTTATTCCATTCAAAGCCATCCAGTCAATCTCTTGTTCCCAACGTTCCCAATCCCAAAACGCCATGGTATAGCTGAATGTGCAATAGTTAAAATAGTAACGAAATTTATATGGAGAAACCTTATGAATTTTCCTTGGAACAATAGGAAGTGTTTTCGGAAGATTTAAGTTATCACCGCACCAGGTAATTTGGCAGTTGCAATAGTATTTTAAATACCAGTTCAAAGCGGAGATTACATCAACTCCAGTTGTTCCTCGTAAAATTATCTTTCCATCTTTGCTTTCAATTTCAAAAACATCTTTACTTTCATAAGGTAATAATTCAATAGTAAATTTATCTACATAGTTTGGAAGCAGCCGGTCAATAACCCCGTATGCAGCACTTTTCTGGTCAACAGTGTTTTTTGTAAAACAAAAACTAACTGTATAAAATATGAGTAACAGGAGAGTTATTTTTCTGATCATAATTTTTTTACTGAGAAATATTTATCTAAAAACCAACCAAAAATATTTTGGCAAAAAAATCATTTTTCTCTGTGGAACTCTGTGCCTTCTCAGCGGTTCTCTGGGTAAAGAAATAGTTACACAGAGTAACACAAAGGACTCACAGAGAACCACAGAGATTTAAGAGATTTTTTCTCGCATAATGAGCACTTTGTGATTAAATATTTAGAAAAAGATTTGCAATCACTTTGAAAAAATTATTTAATTGTCGGAGGAAGTATTTTACTCCCCCATCCTGCATATTTAGAACTCATTTCAAGAACCAGTTCACCGCCGTTTACAATATCTTTATGTTCAATCCAAGCCTGGTTAAATGGTTTTCCATTAAGCGTAGCTGATTTTATATAAACATTTTTATCCGATAAATTATTAGCTACGATTTTAAAATCTTTTCTATCCTCAAGATGAATTATAGTTTGTTTAAAATACGGAGTTGTAATCAGATAATACGGCTGGCCTGCATTAGGATAAAATCCCATCATGTGAAATGCTAACCAGGAAGACATTGCACCGGAATCATCATTACCCGGAATTCCATCACGTGCACTGCTGTAGTTTTTATTAATAATCTCATGTATTCGTTCACTGCTTAAATCAGGCCTTCCTACCCAATGATACAAACACGGAGTAAGAAAAGAAGGCTCGTTGCCGACATTATAATAACCATTATTAAAGAATGTATCTAACCGTGATTTAAAAGCTTTATTGCCTCCGCATTTTTTGATCAACTCAGGAACATCCTGTGGAACAAAGAAAGAATATTCCCATGAGCTTGCTTCATAAAAAAAGCCGCACCACCAGCAGACGCAATTCGGCCAGTCTTGAGCAAGCGGTGTGTAAGGAATATAGTTATATCTTCCATCTTCTACATCGCATCGAATACTGTCAATCCAATTGCCAGAAGGATCTTTCGGCATAATGAAACCACGGGCTCCATGATCTTCAATATTTCTCCATAAGTTCTGCCAATTTTCAGATTGCTTAATGAAATGCCTGTATTCCCCCATACGGTTCAAGCCTTTAGCTACTTGTGCTAAACAGTAATCATCATAAGCATACTCAACCGTTCTGTTTCCTGCTCTGACAAATCTATTGGAAACATAACCAAGACTATTGTAATCTGTTAGTCCTCCTCTGCCTTCTTTCTCTTCATTTCCGCCGGGAGGAACCATTGCATCCTTGAGCATTGCTTTTAAAGCTAAACCATAATTAATTCCTTTAAGCCCTTTTGTATAAGCATCGGCAATTAAAACTTCTGCATTCGATCCTCCCTGTGTTCGCCCGTTACAGTTACCGCTCCTAGCATCGGGCATATAGCCATCATATTTATAAATATCAAGAAGAGCATTAACTATATCTGCCTGCCGCGAAGGATCAATCAAAGTAATTAAAGGATGAGAAGAACGATAAGTATCCCAGATAGCATAGAAATCATCATAATAAGGATTTGAAGAAATCCATAAAGGATTTTCTCCTGTTCTATTAACAGGCATTAGCATAGTATGATACAAAGCAGTATAAAACATTTTCTTTTGATCTGGTGTGCCGTCGATTTCAATTCTTTTTAATAAGTCTTCCCATTTGTCGTGAGTTGATTGTAAAACTTTTTCAAAACTCCAGGAAGAGATTTCATGTTCAGCATTGTATTTAGCTTTTAAAGAACTGATAAATGATATTCCTATTTTTAATTGAACAGTATCAGTTTGTTGAGAATTAAAATAAAGAAATGCACCAGTCTTTACTCCTGAATCAAATTGTGATTTTACATTTGGAAATATTGATTCTCCCTTCCATGTCCCGCAACCTGTAAAAGGATGATCGAAGATGGCATAAAAGTAAACCGTATATGCCGTCCCATTATTCCAGCCTCCGCGTATTCTGCTGTATCCTTGAACTGAAGTATCTGATAAGATTTGAATTTGAGAGCCAACGAACTGCTGTGCTTCTCGCGAATCGGGAATTGGCTCTTCACCAAGAAAAGATCCGCAGTCAATTTTAATTCCTTGTTTACTTTTCTTCTGAAAAATATAACGATGGAATGCGGCTCGATCAGAAGTAGTCAGTTCAACTTTAATATTCCACTTTTTAAGATTGACGCTGTAATATCCGCAGCTTGCTGTTTCATTTGAACGAAGCGATTCTTGTTTGATTGAATTGAAATCACCAGCGAAAGGCATTACCAAAATATTTCCATATTTAGGACCGCCGCCGGTTCCGCTTACATGTACCTGGCTAAAACCAAAAACAGTTTTTAATGTATCCGGATCATAACCGCTGTTGCTTCCAAGATTGCAATCAGGCCCGGGCTTTACCATTCCAAATGGACAGGCAGGGCCAACAAAAATATGTCCGCCGCCTTGCGAGCCGATAAACGGATCTATATAAGAATAAAAAGGTTGAGCATTAATAGTGATTGAAGTAATGCTTAGTAATAATATTAAAATAAATTTCATCTGAATAATCTTTATAATTAATAAATTAATTTAAGGTTCATTTACTAAATTAACTTTTACATAGTTTATTAAAGGAATAAAAGTTGGATTACTGAAATAAGAATAATGTTAAGCCAATAATTTCACAAATTTCATGAATCTAATTTTTAATATTTCTATTAATTCGTGTTATTAGTGAAATTCGCGGCAAAAAAAACTAAAAAACTTTTACTATCGCGAATAACGCTCCGATAACAATAAATACAACTACAATTGAAATTAAAAACCCGCCGGTATCCAGTTTGTCCCATTTATAAATTTCCAAGTTGGTTTTGGGAAATAACAATATCTCTTTTGTTTTCTCAGGATTAGCTAACGAATCTTTAATATCTTTTTCATCCTCGTCAGGGCCGAGTCCTCTTACTTTTGTCCGCATCTTAAGGAAAAATTCATTTGTTATTTTGTCATCATTTGGTTTTGTCAAAAGCGAAACAATAATCAAAATTAGAAATGGAAAAATTAATCTTGTCAGCATTCTTATTGTTTCATTTAAAGCATAAGGATTTTTTTGAAGATTAAAACCAAGAGATTGAAGAAGCATAAGTTCCGGATAAAAATAACCTTTTGCTTCAAGTACACCGCTTTCATTTAACTTTGGCTGCTGTGACCAAAAAATTGCTTTAGACGGTAATGTAAAAGTTTTCGTAAATTTTTCGCCTAACTTAATTTCCTGTGGACATTCACCAACCGACTTACCTGCATTGTTTAGTTTATGCCAAGTTGAAATTTCTTTGTTCCTTTCGTTAACATCTATTTCTCGCGCAGTATAAATTCGTTTTACCTGTTTCGATTCTGTTTGTAGCAGCATAAACTTATTCGTCTTTAATGAATGAATTACATTTGGCAGCACTAAGGGGAAGAGATAAAAAATACAAAGAGTAGCTAAAATAGAAGTCCATGCACCTTGCCTATTTGCCCGGCGCCATTTTAATCCAAGCCAGAAAGCTGCCGCAAAAATTACAAAAAACTCCCAGATGAATTTTAGAATTTCAAATATGCCTGTGAACTGTGTGGAGATTAATGCGCTGCCGATTAAAAATAAAGCGCCAAAAACTCTTCCCGCCCACACATAATGCTTTTCACTTTTACCAGTCACAAGCGGGCGATAAAGATTGTGTACTATCAATCCTGATACAGTTAACATCAATGCTGTGGCGGTTGACATCAATGCCGCCATTAATGATGCTATCATTAATCCAACTAATCCGAAACCGACAGGGCCCAACAAATCACGCGTTGCATAACCCCAAAGTAAATCTGAATTTTGAATTTTTCCCGTATAAAGAAGTATGGCTGAAAGCCCAAGCACACCCCACAGTATTGTGCAAAATCTTTTGAGAAAAACTCCGGTGATAAAACCAAACCTTGCTGATTGCTCATCTTTTGCAGCAGCATTTGTAACCAATTGATTCGGCTGGGTAACAACAGTAACCCCGGCAATCAATGCTGCAGTAAGAATAAAATACCAGGTAAAATCAATTAAAGTTGGTGAGCCGAAAATTTCAAAAAATGATTCAGGTAATTTTTGATGAAGAATTTTTAATGCTGATTCACCGCTGCCGTTTCCAAACAAATGAGTTATGCTGTGCCATGAAAAAGGTATAAGTATAAACGACAAAATTATTATAAACGAACCTTGAAGCATGTCTGTATAAAATGCCGCTTCCAGCCCGCCCATAACGGCATAAAGGAGAACTACGAGACAAACAATCCAGATAAGTAATGATTCATTTATATGAGAAAAAATACTTTGAGGATTGAGCAGCCGTAACTCTTTCAACCGTCCAGTTTCTGTTGGAGTAAGAGTCCGGGAATCCTTTTCTTCAAGTGTATTTAATTCTTGAGCCAGTTTATATTCTTTTTGTTCTTCTACGGAAAACTCTGAAACTTGCTTGGGAGTAATTGCAAGAATTGTTTTGCTCATAGCAGTATATCCCACAGAAAGCAATCCCATCATTCCCACTGATGCTACCAATGCATAAGTAGCTGCCATTTTTTTGGAATTGTATCTTTCTTCATAAAAATCCCCCATAGTCATAACTCTCATTCTTCTATGCCAGGGAGAGGTAATCCAATAAAGCGGAGTAGAAAAAACCATTAATAATGAACTCCATATTCCGGCGGCACCATTACGGAATGTTGTAGTTGCAACGCCAACAGGCCCGTCGGCAGAAGTAGCTTGTCCAAAGCTTGCAAAGGTTTGAATAAGCTTCCCGAATTTTCTTCCCCCTAAAAGATAATCTTCCTGGTTTTTAATGCGCCTGCTTGACCAAACTCCAATTGCAATTATCAAAGCAAAATAAATTACGATTACTATTATATCTATAATTCCAAGTCCAAACATTATATTGCAGCTTTGTTATTTAATAAAATGTTTTCACAGTCAATAAATTCAAATGGTTCCGAATTATTTAATGCTGCCTGTCCATTGAAATTTTCAATTTGAATATTATCAGAGTTTTTTCCAAAGATAGCTTTGTTATAATAAGGAGCTTTATTCATTCCCCATTTTAATGAACAATCTTTAATCGAAATTTCTTTTATGTTATCAAAGTAAAAACCTGCTGTATCGGTTTTCAATAGGCCTATTGTATCGGAAGGGCGTAAATCATAAATGCCTCCAATGAAATTAGTTTTCTTTTCTATTTCATGATTTACATTTGTGAATTTTATGTTTCTAATTTTATTCTCTTCTCCACCGATAAAAATTCCATTCTCGCTTTTACAATTTATATTGGTAAAAGAAATATTTTTTACTTCTCCTACTTTGCCTTCCGTTTGCCCTTTTGCAAATCTTAAATTTGAATCTTTATCTTTGCTTGCTTTTCTTTTATAAGCAGTAATATAAATTGGTTCTGCTTTGCCCCACCAGACATCATCAAATAATCTGCCTTCAATAAATATATTTTCAAAACTTATATTTTCCACAAAGCCTTCATCACGGTTTTGAATTCCTATCCCTCTATTGCTTGATTTGATAACACAATCGCTTACAATAACATTTCTGATTGCATTCATATTTTCGCTGCCAAGCTTTATTGAGCAGGATGTTGAAGTCATGAAGCAGTCGGATACACTAACATTTTCAGTTGGCCCAAATTCTTCGTACTCTCTTCGTGTTTTAAAACAAATACAATCATCGCCGGATTCAATGTAACAATTTTTAATCTTCACATTTTTAGAATGGTCTAAATCAATTCCATCGGAATTTCTGATTTTCAGGTTATTTAGAATTCGAACATTTTCAATTGTAATGTCATCACAGCCAACCAAATGCAAACACCAATAAGCAGAGTTCTTAAATGTTATATCATGAAAATTTAAATGTTTTACATTAATTAAGGTGAGTAAATGTGGGCGCGGGTCAACAATATTAAACTCTTTTAACACATAAGAAGCTTTTTCTTCAGGCCCCATGAAAGCAATTCCATTTCCATCAATTATTCCTTGTCCGCTTATAGAAATATTTTCAGCATTTTCTCCACCAATCCAAATTGTACCTTCACCAAGGTTTTCTTTGAATGCACTTTTTTTATAAACGGCTTCATCAGGATTTGCAAGAAGAACACAATTTTTTTCTAACTTTAATTCGACATTAGATTTTAAATCAAATGGCCCTGACATGAATATATTATTTGCAGGAAAGTAAACTGTCCCTCCTCCTGAATTTGAACAATCATCAATTGCTTTTTGAATTTCAACTGCATTATCTTTTTTGCCATCGCCAACTGAACCATATTTTGTTATATCAAAAATTTTCATTTAAAAATTTATTTCATTTGGGTTGAGAAGAAATTGAACAAAAGAAATTGATTCTAATGAAATTTAATAAAAAGAAATTTTTATTATTTAAACAATAAAATTCTTTTAAGAAAAAATTACACAGAGGAAACAGAGAACCACTGAGTTGAAATTATATTTTTTATTATTGTGTTATAGTAACAGATTATTTATATAATTAATTCTCTATTTTATTTCAAAACTTTTTCCACAAATACTTCGGAAACTTTTACAGGCCTTTTTTCAGCAAATGATTTTTTTGCAGTTAATCCAATTGCTACTGATAACAAACCATCTCTGCCGTCAACTGAAATGGGTTTATCTTCAATTATAGCATTACAAAATTCTTTTATCTCTCTCGCATAAGCTTCGATGTATCTATCCATAAAAAAGTTTAAGGGCAAAGAAGCGTGAACACCATTTTCATTATAATAGTTATGATTATCCGGTGCATTGTTATCAACTTTTATCATTCCCTTTGAACCAAATATTTCTACACGCTGGTCATATCCGTAAACCGCTTTGCGACTATTATCAATCACTCCCATTGCACCGTTTTCAAATTTTAAAGTTATTAATGCAGTGTCGACATCACCTGCTTTACCAATTTTCTCATCAACCATTACTCCTGCGGCAACAAAAACTTCTTCAACTTCACTTCCGACTATATAACGCGCCATATCAAAATCATGAATTGTCATATCTAAAAACATTCCACCGGAAACAGAAATATATTCTGCCGGCGGCGGCGCAGGGTCACGCGATGTAATTTTTAAAATATGCGGCTCACCTATTTTGCCATCATCAACCATCTGTTTTATTTTTTTGAAGTTGGAATCAAATCTCCTGTTAAATCCTACCATAAGCTTTACACCGGATTCTTCCACAACATTTATTGCGTTCTCAATTGTGTTTAAATCAAGGTCAACAGGCTTTTCACAAAAGATATGTTTACCGGCTTGAGCAGATTCAACAATATATTGTGCATGAGTATTAGTGGGCGAACAAATTATAACTGCATCAATATCCGAATCATTCAAGATATCAGCGTAATTTTTAGTAAACTTTCTTACCTTAAATCTTTCCGCTAAATTCTCAGCTTCTTTAATATTAACATCAGCAATAGCAACTATCTCTGCGTCAAGAATGCTTTGAGCAATTGTTTCAGTGTGAACCTTTCCGATTCTTCCGGCTCCGATAACTCCAATTTTTAATTTTTTCATTTTATTATTCCACCTTTAATTTTATAGTCCAAGGGATTTTATAAATTCACGATTATTCTTTGCACATTTTTTGGGTTCACCCATTCCAGGTAAAACATCCTGCTCAACCACAATCCAGTCCATTGTAATTCATTTTGATTTAACTCATTAACAATTGATTTAAAATCTACAGAGCCTTTACCAAGTTCGCAGAAGACACCATTCCTAACTGATTCGAAAGTAATCCCATTTTTCATTTCGGGATTGTGCGGCAATTTTATCATCGCAATCTTTAAAGTGAATATGCCAAATACGGTCGGAATATTTTCTTCAATGCTTCTAAAGGTTCTCCGCCGCCAAACTTATAATGACCCATATCGAGTACAAGTCCAAGTAAATTTGCGATCAGTTGATTTCATTAGCATTTCAACTTCGGAAGGTGTTTCAACATAGCCCCCGCAATGATGATGAAATACTGTTCTTAAACCGGTTTCCTCTTTAACTCTTTTAGCTAATTCATTTGTGCCTTCACTAAATGTTTTCCATTCGTCTTTGCTTAAACCTAATTCAGGAGTGATGCGGCCCGCATTTTTAGTTCGTTCTGGGATTGTTCCATTATCATCAGCTAAAACGATAAACGAATTTGGATAACCGGCATCTCTCATTAGTTTAGCTGTTTTAACTGCAACATCAATTCCATCTTTATGTTTTGATTTATCCTTTAACAAAACAGGAACAAAAGCTCCAAGCATTTTTAAGTTTCTCTGCTCCAATTCTGATTTTAATTTATTAGGGTTTGTGGGCATGAATCCCCAATCGCCTAATTCAGTTCCTTCATATCCTGTTTCTTTTATTTCATTTAGAACTTGAATATAGTCAGGTGCTTTGCCTTCTAATTCAAATTCCAGCACTCCCCATGAACAAGGAGCGTTAGCTATTTTAATCATGATGATTACTCCTTTATAAGTTTAAAATTTTCTTGTCCATTCATCATGCCATCTTTCAATGACAACTTTTGTTTGAGTATAAAATTCAACGGCATGTTTTGATTGTCCGTGAAGATCGCCATAAAAAGATTCTTTCCATCCGCTGAATGGGAAATAAGCCACAGGCGCAGGTACACCAATATTAACACCGATGTTTCCTGCCATTACATCGCGCCTAAATTTACGCGCTGCAGCACCGCTTGATGTAAAGATGCAAGCAGCATTTCCATATCTTCCGGAATTAATCAAATCAATAGCTTCATCAAGATTCTCTGTATATTTCAAATTCATAACCGGGCCGAATATTTCTGTCGTATCAGCATCAGCATTTTGCGGAACGTTTTCTAAAATTGATGGGAAAATGTAATTGCCGTTTTCATAATTCTCAACTTTATGTTTTCTTCCATCAAGAAGAAGATGAGCTCCTTTACTTTCAGCTTCATTTATAATTCTTAGAATTCTATCTTTGCTTTCTTTCGTAATGATAGCACCCATTTGAGAAGATTCGTCCAATCCATAGCAAGTAGTTTTTGATTTTGCTGATTCAATTATTTTATCTTTAAATTTTTCTTTTGCTTTTCCAACTAACACAACTGTTGAAGCAGCTAAGACATCTTTGCCCGGCACAGCCATAAACACTGTCTGCAATAATTCTTGTCGTTGTTTCCAGATTAGCATCTTCCATAACAACCAGAGGATTTTTTGCTCCGCCTTGCGCCTGCACTCTTTTACCGTTAGCTGTTCCTTTTGAGTAAACATATTTAGCTACATTTGAAGAACCAACAAAACTAATTGCTTTAATTTCAGGATGATCAAGTAATGCATCTACTGTGGGCTTGCTTCCATGAACTAAATTTAAAACTCCTTGGGGTAGATTTAATTCTTCAAACAGCTCGAAAATTCTGGTCATAGTTTCAGGAACCTTTTCTGATGGTTTAACTATGTAAGTGTTTCCGCAGGCAAGTGCGTAAGGAAAAAACCAAAATGAAATCATAATTGGAAAATTAAAAGGAGCAATACAGGCACCAACACCAAGTGGCTGACGAATTACAAACTCATCAATACCAGTAGCAATATCTTCAGAAAATTCTCCCTGCATTAAAGTTGGAATTCCACAAGCAACTTCTACATTCTCAATGGCTCTAACAATTTCTGCTTTTGATTCTGCAAATGTTTTTCCGCTTTCTTTAGTGCAGATGGTAGCAATCTCATCTACATTATTTTCAAGAACTGTTTTCATTTTGAATAGATATTGAATTCTCTTTTCTGCCGGAATATTTCTCCATAGCTCATAAGCTTCAACAGCTTGCTGAGCTGCAAATTCTACATCTTGTTTGCTTCCGAGGGGAACCTGACTGATTATTTCTCCTGTGCCCGGATCCTCGACAGTTAAATAATTATCACACTTACTTTCTATCCATTCGCCATTAATATAATTTTTTAATCTCTTCATACTCAAATGCAATCCTTAATTTTACAGATAATATTTCTGATTCTTTTTATTTTCTTTGTAGGTTTTATATGCTTCTTTGACTGAATCCATTTCAGATACTTCAGCAACCGCAACTTCCCACCAGGCATATCCTTCAACACCTTTTTTCAAATCGGTTTCAACATAGATTACAGTAGTTTTGTTAGATTTTTTTGCTTCTGCTAACGCTTTATTAATTGATTCAACACTGTCTGCTTCTATGACATTTGCTCCAAGGCTTTTAGCATTATCAATAAAGTTGACAGGAAGAATATCTCCATCAAGCTGATTAGTTTTATTATTTCTAAATCTATATTTTGTTCCGAATCTTTTACTTCCAAGTGATTCGGATAAACCGCCAATACTTGCAAAGCCGTTATTATTTAAAAGTACAATTGTAATTTTTATATCTTCTTGAACGGAAGTGATTATCTCATTGCTGTTCATTAAATAATTTCCATCACCTACCATTACATAAATTTCTCTATCCGGACATGCCATCTTTGCGCCAACTCCAGCAGCAATTTCATAACCCATAGTTGAGTAGCCATATTCAAGATGAAATCCTTTTTTATCTCGAGTCCGCCAAAGTTTATGAAGATCGCCTGGTAAGCTGCCGGCAGCACAAAGAAGTACATCTTTTTCTTCACAGAAATTATTTACTGCTCCAATAACTTCTGCTTGTGAAATTGGCTTTTGCTTTTTATCGGAATAATATTCCGAAGACTTTTTTATCCCATGATTTATTATAATCCACAGCTCTTTTATTCCATTCAGCATCATACTCTGTAATCTTTTAATCCTTCAATTAAGTTCTTTAAGCGCTTCTTTAGCATCGGCAATAACTGGTAATGCCGAAAGCTTATAAGAATCAAACTCAGCAACATTTATATTTATAAATTTTACTTCCGGATTTTGAAATGCCGTTTTCGAAGCTGTTGTGAAATCACTGTAACGTGTTCCAATTCCTATTATCAAATCGGCTTCTTTTGCCATTGCTGCAGCGCCTGGTGTTCCAGTTGCTCCAATTGCACCAATAGATTCAGGTTTATTATAAGCAATTGCCCCTTTTCCGGCAAATGTTTCTGCAACTGGAATTCCTGTTTGCTCAACAAATTTATTTAATTCATCAACTGCATCACTATAGATTGTTCCTCCGCCACTTATAATAAGAGGTTTGGAACTTTGCTTTATCATTTCAATTGCTTTGGAAATAATTTCTTTGTCAGGCCGAATCCTCTGAATATTCCAAATTCTTTTTTCAAAAAGTTCGATTGGAAAATCAAAAGCTTCAGCTTGAACATCTTGAGGCATTGCTAATGTTACTGCGCCTGTATCAGCAGGCGAAGTAAGCACTCTCATCACTTCAGGAAGAGATGTAATTAATTGTTCTGCTCTGTTTATTCTATCCCAATATTTTGAAATCGGCTTAAAGCAATCATTAACAGAAATATCCTGAGTAGACTGAGATTCTAATTGTTGAAGTACAGGGGCAACATTTCTTCTTGCAAAAATATCTCCGGGAATTAATAAAACCGGCAATCTGTTTATAGTTGCCGCTGCAGCGCCTGTAATCATATTTGTCGCTCCAGGTCCAATTGATGAAGTACAAACAAAAGTGCTCAGCCTGTTTTTCATTTTTGCGTAAGCAGCAGCAGTATGAACCATTGCTTGTTCATTTCGGGTTTGATAATATTTGAAATCCGGATTCTGCTGAAGAGCCTGGCCAATACCTGCAACATTACCGTGGCCAAATATTCCAAAGCATCCCGCAAAAAATTGATTCTCAATTCCGTCTCTTTTAACAAATTGGTTTTTCAAAAATTTAATTGATGCTTGTGCAACTGTTAATCTAATCGTCTTCAATTAAAACCCTCCTTTAGCTTCAACAAAACTCATTGCTTCCTCAAAAGTAGGATTAAAGTTTGCGCATCCATGTTTTGTTACAAGTATAGCTCCGCAAGCATTTGCCAAGCGACAGCTTTTATACCAGTCCCAGCCATTTAAAAAACCATAAATATATCCTGCTGCAAAAGCATCTCCCGCACCTAATACATTTATAACCTCGACAGGAAATCCGGGAACATCAGTTACAGTTCCATCTTTTAAATAAAAAGTTGAACCTTTAACTCCACGTTTTACAATTAATGTTTCAACTCCAGTTTTTAAAATTCCTTGAATTGCATCCTCAACATTGCCTGAAATTTCGGGAGCTGATATTTGTTGATTCTTAATTTTTATTTGAGAAGGATCTTTTAACATAGTTGCTAAAATTTCTTCTTCGGTTCCAATTGCCATTTTACAATAGTTTAAAAATGCACGGGTTGTTACTCCATAAGCTCGCGGGTCATGCCATTGATCGGCTCTAAAATCAAGATCAACAAGAATAGGGACATTATTTTCAATTGCCCTTTCAGCAGCAAAAAATGCAGCTGATCTAGTTGGTTCAATATTCAAAGCTGTAGCAGAAAATTCAATTAATCTTGTATTAGCAATATCTGCTTTCATTACATCATCAATGTTAAGCTTTGAGTCTGCACAATTATCACGATAATAAACCAGAGGAAAATTATCAGGCGGTTCAATTCCCAAAATAACAGCGCTTGTACGGGCACCATCTTTAACAGGAATAAAAGCAGTCTCAACCCCTTCCTTTTTCAAAAAGTTTAAAAGGAATTTTCCTACCATATCATTACCAACAGCAGTAAGCAGTGCAGTTTTTAATCCGAGTCTTGTTGTCCCAACGGCAATATTTAACGGAGAGCCTCCAACAAATGCGCCGAACTCTTTTATCTCTTCAAATGGGCTTCCTATATTGTTGCTGTAAAGGTCAATTGAGGAACGGCCATAAGTAATTACATCATATTTTTTCATAAAATTATTTTTCATTATTCATTTCGAGAGTAACAAGTGGAAGCCGGTCATCCATTTTCTTCCATGTTCCATAAATCCATTTATGATCAGGGTCATCAGTATTGGCAAGTGCTTGATCACTACCGGCCAAAAAATTTAAATAGTAAACATTGTAACCATGCCCGGCAGAAACAGGATGATATCCCTTGGGAATTAATACAGCATCATTGTTATGAGGTTCTGCAATTTCATTTAAGCTTCTGTCATCAGTGTAAATTTTCTGCAAGGCAAAACCCTGAGGTTTATCAAATTTGTAAAAATAAATTTCTTCAAGCTCTGCTTCTTTCAGTTTGCCGTCTGCATCAACTTTTTTATCATCGTGTTTGTGCGCCGGAAAAGAACTCCAGTTTCCTGAAGGAGTATAAACTTCAACACAAACTAATTTACTGCAGGCAGAACCAGGAGGTAAGATAGAATTTATTTGCCTTGATGCATTATCACCACCTCTTAATTCAATTCCCATGTTTTTCACCATTTCGGGGGTGATGAAAAAACCCTTAAAGATTTTTTCTCCTTCAGTGTAGCCAAAAGCAAAATCTACATCTTCACTTAAAGCTGTTAATTTAAATTCAGTTTCAGGGGGAAAATATACTGCATGAGGCAGTCCACTAAAAACATCTTTACGCGAATTTTCAGTTTCCCAATTTCCCCATTTGGATGAGATAGAAAATCTACCTCCAAGCAGCACAATACAAATTTCATTATTGTTTGTATTGTAATACCACTTATCACCTTTTTTAATTTTCTTAGCTCCAAAATTTAAGTGCTTCCAACCAGCATCCGATGCTGAAATTTTTTGATAGTTCCCAAACTCATCCTGTTCAGGATGAACAAGTAATTTACATTTTGAATCGATTATCATATCAATCAAACAGTTTATTAAATAATTTTAGTATTACTTTTTATGAATTTCCAATTTACCTTCTTTAATTTTATCAATAGGAATATCTATGCTTAAAGTTCCTTGTGCCAATGATTTGTAAGAAATAGCATTTCCTTTCCAGGTGACTGCATATTGATAATTTGGATTCATACAAGCAACCACAGATGAAACTTTGTTATTGTCTTCATCCATTAATAAATCAGCAGAGAAATTAGTGTTATCATTTTCAAACTTTTTATTTTCTATCCAGGTATCAAAACCAGCAGAAAAATTTCCGGGCGGAAATAAGCTGAGTACCACATTACAACCGGAGAAGATAAGCTGCCGAATGCATGCCATCCTGCACCGCGCCCGGTTTCGATAATAAAATGTTCCATACAATTGTAAGTATGTTTCAACTTCATTTTTCCAGACATCCAAAGCTTTAACAGCAATTTTATAAGCAAAATCAGATTCGCCTAAATCAAGCATTGTTTTCCAGAAAAACCATTGATGAGCCATCCAAACGGTTCCATTCCAATAGCCATCCACTTTATAATAAGGCGCTGATTGATCAACAGCAGATAACCCGGCATTTGACCAGATATGTTTATCAGACTTAAGTGATGCGACAATTTTATCTTTTTGTTCTTTAGTACAAATTCCTGCCACCAATGGATAAGCACCATCAAATGTCATATCATAATTTACTTTGTCATTATACTTAAGTATGTGTGATGGTTTGCCATATTTATCATGAACAACATAACCGAAATAACCGGAAGCTTCATCCCATGAATATTTTTGAAGTGCGTTTGTAAATGTTTTTATATCATTGTCATATTCTTTTATGTCATCAGTCTTTCCAAGATACTTAGCAACCATTTTTAAAATCTTTGCTGTTCTAATTTCCTGAGCAGTTGTAATAACCGGGGCTACTGTGGCTTCCAACTTATTATTATGCATATACAATTGAGGAGGCAAATCATCCCAGCCGCCTGAGTTATAAAAGTAATCCCAGGTTTTAAGTAAATTGGATTTAAGCGAATTTGTTGATGAACTGCCGAGCCTGCCGGACATAAATTCATGGTACTGTTTTAAACGCGGATAAAAATATTCCAATAAATCTTTTGATTGAGTTTTATTCCATAACTCCAAAAACAAATACTGCTGAGTAGGAACTACAGAACCATGCAATATAAAAGCTGATTGCGCTCCTGGTTCCTGAACATAAGTATTCAAGCTTTCAATTCCGCGTTGAATATTTGTTTGCATCACACCCATTCCCGAAAATCCAGCATCCCAGGTATAAAGACAATCCCACCACCTACCAGGCACACGAAGACGAACATATTTCTTTTGTGTATAAACAGGATAGACCACATTGCAATTAAGAGTAGCATTCATACGCTCGATGCTGAATTTATATTTTTCGCCTGCCGGATTCCCGTCCATTTTAACAACATGCTTCTTTGCTGCTTGATATATATCTTCATATTTATCTTGCGAATTGTTCATTTCATTCAAATAGTTTTCTACTTCTCCTTTTGTGCCGCAGCAGACTACTCCATAAATAATTTTCTTTGATTTAGGCTTCATGACAATCGGTCTTAAAAAAACATTTGTATAATGCCCTTTACCCTCTCCATGAAATACCGTTTGAACGTGTTCATTAACCTCCTGCTTAAAAAAGTCAGAAAGATCCCGGCAGTACCATTCACGAATTTTAAACGAATCAAACTGCCAGAGCAATCCGTAGTACATGTTTACATCATCGTATTTTAGGATAATTGAATTTTTAACAGGCCCTTTGATTATTTGTGGAACAGGGTTCCATTCTTTTTGTTTGAATTCAATTTTATTTGATTCCTCTGATTCAACAGTAATAAATCCATCTAACTGAACACCATCTCCGCCTTTAGATGTCAAAGTAAATTCATGCTCACCTTTTTCTAACTTGCCAATCTTGATAGTGTCAATTGCAAAATCAGTTGCTCCGTTAAAAGTGATTTCTTTATTAGTAATTCCTGAAAGGTTGAATGATACATTTTGCGTTGAATCCGTTTTATATCGAATAAGCAGCAAGGCATTGTTAAAATCTTTTTCAACATTAAGTTTATAAGAAACGAAATCACCTTTATCTTTGCCAAATCCAAGTCCAATTCCCGAGCCGTTGACAAAACCGTTCTCTCGAATTTCTCCTCGCATAAACCCATCATAAACCAAATTGTCCGTGGGCCTGGTCTTAAAAAATTTCAAATCATTATAATTAAGCGCATCAAACCATTGAGCATCTTTTGGCAATGTTACCAGTTCCGGATAAATTGGAATAAAATATTTGTATTCAGTAATAGTCGGGAAGTTAATTGAAGCCATAAAATGAATAGCAAGATTCTGATTTTCATTTGTATTATTAACACATTCAATTCTAATTAACCGGGACTTTGAATTAATTTTAGAATACGATATGTCATTATAAACTTGATCCTTCCATTCGAGCTCATGGCGAAAACTAAAATATTCTAAATTGGGAGAAGCATTCCAGGGATGAAAATCATCTTCATAAAGCACATCGGGGACATCAACTTTTCTTCTATAAAAACCTGGGAAGACACTAAGGTCAAATCTTAGCCCGCTTTTTATATCGGGGATATGTGAAATACCGATATAACGTTTTGTATATGGGCCCCAGGCAGGCAAGCTAAGATCATGAGTGTTTTCTAATTTCTTCAATGAATCTAAAGTTATATCTGACTGGCCAAAACTATATTGTGCAGGATATAAAAAAGCTACACCAACAAATAATATTATAAATTTCTTGATAAGAGATAAATTGTATTTTTTATTCATTAGTATCTCCAATGAGTTATTAAATTTAATTCTCAACTACTTTATTACTAACGATAAACATTTTTGTTTAACAAACAGTTTTAATTCTTCAATATATTTTTTACCCGGAATAACAGGATCAAATAATTCAGGTGAGCCGCTAAAAAACTCACGGTGAACCCTTGCCCAAATAAGCCTCATATCGGTTGCAATATTAATCTTTGTTACACCATATTTTATTGCTTGAAGCAGTTCTTCTTCATCAACACCTTTTGCTGTTGATTTTAATCTGCCGCCAAGTTGATTTATTCTTTCAACTTCTTCCTTAGGAACATTTGAAGCACCATGAAGCACAATTGGAAAACCTGGCAACTGATTTTGAATTTCTTTTAAAATATCTAATTGAAGCCCTTTTCCTCCGCTCATTTTATATACGCCATGGCTTGTTCCAACTGCAACAGCAAGTGAATCGCATTTAGTTCGATTTACAAATTCTACTACTTGATCCGGATTTGTGTATTTAGATTTTTCATCGGAAATATTCATATCATCTTCAACACCGCTTAAAATACCAAGCTCAGCTTCAACTGCTGTTCCATTGTCATGAGCCATATTAACAATACCTGAAGTGATAAAAATATTTTTTTCAAATTCTTCATGCGATGCATCAATCATAACAGAATTATAAAATCCGGACTTAATTGCTTCAGTACAATGTTCAATATTGCCGTGATCTAAATGAACTGAGAAATCAACAGAGTTATATAATTTTTGTGCGGCGTTAATAATACCTTCTAAAAATTTTTGATTTATATAATTTCGCGAAGCAGGAGTAATTTGGATTATTACAGGACAGTCGGCAAGTTCTGCTCCGCCAAAAACACCATGCACTTGTTCAGCATTAAAAACATTGAATGCTGCCACACCATACTTGCCATAAGCATTTTTTAATAGCTCAAATGAAGAAAGTTTCATCTATTTATTACTTTAATGTTTTGGTAAATATTCTTATCAATTTTTGAATTCTTAACTTCCTTGAAAACTATTTCTTGTTTTTTTATATCCTCATTTATTTCTATTTTATCTAACGCTAAATCCTTCACGTCATCAAAAACAAATGCTGGCCGATAGTCTGTCTTTTCTGCTCTAACTGAAATATTATTCATTATTAATCCATTTACATGGCGAATATAGAATGCCCAGGAGGGTAATTCACCAAACATATGAAATTCCGGATAATCACTTTTATTTTCCGGTACTTCTTCCAACCTATTTAAAGGTAAATTTGCCAATCCATTATTCCCTCTTCCAGGATAAACAATATCAATATTTTCTAATTTTAAATTTTCAATTGAATGGCCTGGGATTCCAGTAATTGAAGCAGGGAATGGATTGTGGAAAAATGGAAGCTCCGGACCTCTTATCTCGTAATTCTTATCCGGTACATCAAAAGGAATTTGAACTCTAATATCAGATATTGTTACATTTCTTAATATTCCAGTTGACACTTTATCATTTCTATTTCCAAGACGAATAAATATTGCATTTCCAGTATTAACAGCAAAAATATTTTTTACCACCACATTTTCAAGTACACCTCCATCAACACACTCTATCGCGATAGCAGATCGAAATGTGTCAAATATATTAATATTATAAATCTTTACATTCCTAAAACCGCCATTTGATGATGTCCCAAACTTGACTGCATTCGCACTTGATCTTATCGTACAGTCCGCAATAAAAATACTATCATCGCTACTTTCCGAATGCGTCGATTTTAAACAAATCCCGTCATCTGCAGAATTAATCTTACATTCAGTAATTGATACATTCTTACAATCATTAATATCTATTCCATCATTATTCCAATATGCGTCGCTATTAACTTCAATATTTTTTATTGTTAAGTTGTTACATAGTTCATACGTTTGAACCCAGCATGAAGAATTTTTAAGCGTCACATTAGAGATGGTGATATTTTCACAGTTTACAAATTCAATTAATTGAGGCCTCGCCAACTCGTTGGGTCGTTTTCTTCGTAAGTTATAAAGATTAGTATCTAATTGACCAACGTAAAAGAGACTATCAATATTAAGTGCAAGCTTCCTTCCCTGTCCATCAATTGTTCCTTTACCTGAAATTTTAATATTAGTTTGACCATCAGCTAAAATTAGAGACTTCCATCTTTTTAAACTTCCATAATTATTTATATCAGTTGATCCTAAAAGAACAGCACCTTCATCAAGATAAAGTTCAACATTGGATTTCATAATAATTGAACCAGTTAAAAATTGTCCCTTGGGAACTACTACTGTTCCTCCGCCTGAGTTATGTGTTTCATCAATTGCTTTCTGAATAAAATTCTGGTTTAAAGTTTTTCCGTTAGGGACAGCACCAAATTGTAAAATATTAAACTCATTGTTTATTTTAGCTAATAACGAATTGTTTAAAGAAATAATTAGAATGGATGTTAAACAAATCCTTATAATAAAATTAAGAGATATTAGTGGATTTTGACTGAACAACTTAACCTCACGTCATGTATTATTTATTTATAATAGTCTAATAGTTCTGCTATTATTAAATAATAATTCCTTAAATAAATTAATTGTAAAAAAATATTCCTAAAATAAATGCATTGCAATAAACTGCGATAGAACAATTCTGAACATCAATAAACATAAATGAAACAAACACCTCATTTAGTTATTGAACTGCACGAATCTCTTTCTATCAATTTATGCTCTAAGATTACTTTTTCGTTTTGGTGATTTGAGGAATTTGTAATTTGCTTTACAAGAAGATTCGACGCAGCTTTACCTATTTCATAAGCAGGCATTTGAATTGTTGTTAAAGGAATTTTAACGTATTCACTAAAATCAATGTTATCAAAACCTACGACGGAAACCCTTTCCGGAACCGGAATCTTTAACTCCAGCAGAGCTTTAATAAGTCCAATAGCAACCAGGTCATTATAACAAAATACTGCTGTCGGCAAATCAATATCTTCAGAAAAAATTTCTAAGCCAGCTTTATATCCAAAAGGAGTATAAGGTTCAACAGGAATTATATAATTTGTGTTAATTGGAATGTGATTATCAATTAAAGCTTGCTTATAACCTTCCAGCCTCTTTTGTCCATGCCCTGAATGAACCGGCCCAGCGAAATGAGCTATTTTTGTATGGCCTAACTTAATTAAATATGAAACCGCGTCATAAGCTGCTGAAATGTTATCTATGTCTACAATATTAGTTGAATAGTTTTTAACTTCTCCAAGAATAACCAAAGGATAATTATCTGTAATCAAATTAACTAAATATTTATAATTTGATTCCTCACTTTGAAGCGGGGATAGCAGTAAGCCGTCAACTCTTTTATTTAATAAAGCATTTACAATCTCTGATTCTTTTTCATTTGACAATTCAGAGCTTCCCAACAAAACTGAATATCCAAGCTTAGAGCAAGTATCATAAACACCTTTCATCACTTTTGCAAAATAAGGGTTATCTATTTCTTTAATAATAAGGCCAATACTTTTAGTTTCTTTTGCGGCAAGTGATTGAGCAATATGGCTGGGATTGTAATTGTATTTCTTAATTGTATCTAGTACTTTCTTACGGGTTTTTTCCGATACGCCTTTCTTATTATTCAGTACTATGGATACAGCCGATTTTGATACATTTGCTAACTTAGCAATATCTGAGATTGTCATTTTCATGAATTAAACCGTTTCAAAACTAATAAAACTTCAGAATAAAATTTAATATAATAAAAATTAAATACTTAACCGATTTAGTGATAACTCTTATTTTAATATCTGTTTTAATTTTTTTTTAAAAATAAGTCAATATAAAAAAAATCAAATGCATCTAATTAATAAAAACATATTGCAAGGATATTCTTGAAGAAACAGTCTTTAATTTTTAAACCTGCATATAAAATAGAACCGGGGAAATGAGAGGCCCCGGTTCTACAGGAGACGCGTTATAAGGAGAATCAATTTTTAATTGAAAATAATTCAGAAAAAACAAATCAATATTTACTGAGGAATTTATTTTCCAGGACATGCAAATTATATTACTCTTTTAACAGTTATAAACAAAAGCAAGAAACTCTTCTGAATTTGTTAATAATTATCTTGTCCTATCAATATGTCAAAGAGCTAATACAAATTACGATTTGAAAATAATATTGATCTTAAAGTTCTTATCTATAGTCAACCGGCATTTGTTCAATACCGGTTGACTAAGGTTTTATCTAACTTTCTATAAATATTACTTAAGCAGCATCATTTTCTTTGTCATATTGAATGAGCCACTCGTGATTGAATAGAAATAAATACCGCTGCTTAAATTTGCTGCATTAAAATTAACTTGATGTTCACCTGCATTCATTTCATTATCAATAAGAGTTGCTACTTTTTGTCCAAGTAAATTATACACAACTAAAGAAACTCTATTTGATTGTGGAATACTAAACTTTATCATAGTTGACGGGTTGAACGGATTTGGATAATTTTGTTCAAGAGAAAATTTAGTTGGAGCTGTTTTAATGGTTTTTACATCTGTCCAACCACCGGCAGCAAGCCATTCAGCTTTTTTATCCGGGAACCAATTTAAGTCGCCAAGAGGATAACCAACAGTACCGGCAGTATACTCAGGTAATGAAGTTGAATAAGAACAATCCAGCGTATCTCTATAATAAGTAGTTAGTCTTCTATCCATGTCGACAAAATTTGTACCTCCGCTAGAATTTTCTCCGGCACCTTCTGGTAATGGAGAAAGATTCCAATTAACCAATCCAACCATTGTGTTGGGAACATTAGTGAATGAGAACGGATCAACTTTTGTAAAAGCATCTGCGCTTACTTTATCCTGGATAAAATTAGAAAGCGGAGAAGGCATATGTAAAGTTGGGTTTGGAACACTTGTTACAAGATCTGTCCATAGATTTTGAATGTCTGTTGTGAATGCATAGTCGTTATTTGAGATATCGAATTGAAGAGTATTATCTACAGAAGTTGCTGATGTATCTCTTTGATGATATATCATAACCTGATTTGCTTTATCTAAAATTGTAGGGCTATAAGGTTCTCCGTCTTCCAAGAAATCGTATTGACGCTGTGAAGCAGTATCAGCACCGAATGCCATTGGATCTAAAAACAAATTATTCTTAATCTGAACTTTTGTGCCACTTCCGAGTAAGCCCATGGCCATAACACCATATCTGCCGCCATTATTTACAACTGTATTGTGTTCAAAAACAAAGAAATTCAAACTTGCTGTACTGGAAATATGTCTAACAACTCTATCTTGTCCATTAACAAAAGTGTTGTTATACATAATTAAAGAATCGCATGATGTTTTTCTTAGGTCAACAGCTCTACCATCACCCATGTTATCGTAAGTGCCTGTACCGCTATTTGCAAAGATAGTATTAGTAACTACAATTGAACGGATGCCGGAAAAAGTTCTAAGGTCTGCCTGGTAAGCATGTAAAAGAATACAGCTATCTACAACCAAAGTATAATCTCCAGAAACATTCCAAACAACTAATTCTCTTGGTGCAGCATGTTGCCAATTTGTGTAATCAGGATCAAAATCTTTAATACCATTTACACAAATATTTTTAAGATAAACACTACCTTGAGAATCAATAAAATCAATCGGAACATCAGTACTATTATCAGCTACGGCGCCATATATTATCGGTTTTGCGCCAGCAGCGTCTTCAGCTTTTATTCTTACATCCCAGTCAATATTTTTTATTACATCATTAAAGAACCAAATACCGCCGCGCTGTAAAACATAAACTCTTTGCAGGTCTTTTCTGCTGCCGTCAGAAGCAGTATCACCCATAATGATTTGATTAATATAAGTTTCCGAAGTAGGTGCTGGAATGAACATTTCATGAGATTGTGCAAATAGATTTGCACCCAAAAACACTATGAACCCCAAAGTGAACAGAACACTGAAAGATTTTTTCATTTGAACCTCCTAATAAGTTGATATGAAATAGTTGGATTATTTTTTAACATATTTTAACTTCAATTTTATTTATTGTTCTATAACGAAACTCTTAACCAAAGTTCTGCTGAAGTGCCGTACCTGTAGCTTGAAGTTTCAAGCTTATAATTGTTTATTACGTCTTCCAGCAAAGTTCCTTCTTTTGTATTTGTCAGGTTATTGACATTCAATCCGAGAGATAAATAATCAGTAATTTCCTGTTTAAGTGATAAATCCACTCTGCCGAATTTCCCTTGTATATTGTTAGAAGTACCAAAAGATGAAAATGTATTATAGTACTCACCCTGGTAGAAATAAGAAATACGCCCGGAAAAGCCTGCTATATCATATCCCAAAGAAATATTCCCAAAAAATTCCGGTGAATCCCCGATTCTTGTTTTATCTTCATAATATATTGTAGTTGTTTTTATTGTTGGGAAAGGTGCCCCAGGCAATTGAACAGTATCTTTCCTAGTTGTAATTTTTGGTGTATATGTTTCAGTACGTAAAATTGAAAAATTATAGCTAAGTACAATATTACTTAACAATCCAGGCATCCATCGAAAATTAGCCTGATGCTCAATTTCAAATCCCCACACTTGTGTTGGCTTATTGGAATTATACGGAAAAATTATCGAATATGGCGTGCCGCTGAATGGAGGAGTATCATTAATGAATTTGATACCCATGCTATCTGAAATAGCTTTACTTGTAATTTTAGTATGATTTAAAAGATGAACTTCGTTTTTAATATCTTTATAGAACGCTGAAACAGAAAATAAACCTATTTTGTTGCTGAATAATTGCAAATTTATCTCATAGTTCCATGCTTGAGCATTTTTCAGGTTTGTATTACCTAATATTACAAAAGCTTCATCATCAAACGCAGAACCTTGATTTCCAATTACATAAGTCGGAAGCCTGTAATTAAAGTTTGGCCTCTCCAATCCTTCGTATGCAGCTAATCGAATATTCAAGAAATCTGTAGGTTTTAAAATTAAATGAATATTAGGTAATAGAATCGCTTCTGTATGATGTGAAGTAGTGTCATCGAAAACGGCCCATTCAGTTGCAATGTAAGGATAATAAAGGCCGTTATAAGTGTTATTATCAGCTTCTATTCTTAAACCTGTAATTAGAGTTGCGAATGTTCCCATATTCAGAGTGTTCATTAAATAACCTGAAGCTACACTTTCAGTAAGATTATAATTCGTGCCATCCTCGGAATGATCAGGAATATATTCATGCACATGTGTTGTTGGGTTAATACCATTTATATTCATTTCCCACCAAGCTCTAGCACGATTTGGATCTATCTCCGGATTTAACAAATATTTACCATAAACATCACGTGTTGCATCGCTAAGAAAATTTGGAAGAAGAATTTGACCTGATAACATCTGCAAATTTTGAAAACCATATTGAGCAGCATCTTTAGGAACAATGCTTCCGTCCGGAAGCAATACAGAACTATAAAATCCGGTACCGAGATAGTATCTTGCCTGAGTTAAAGTGGCAGTTCTTCTATGATATTTGGAACGGTATTTAGTTCCGAACTTTACTGTTCCGGACATATCAAAAAGATTGTAGTCTTTCTTTAAATTGAGAAAAAAAGTTTTTTCAAAATCTAAATTTGAAGAAGTTCTTGCTTCCGTTCTATTGAAATATGCTAGGTTGAAGTTATTGATAGCATAAGGAATAAGTGCTTCATAAGGCCCATGTCTTAATGACTCAGGGACAAATCTCATACCCGAAGTTGATGAATTGACTTCGTTGAAGTGCATCACATTACTATATGGATTATCAGAACCGGATCCAGAGTAAGAAAAATTCCAATCTGCATCCCAACCGAATAAATGATTCTGGCCGTGTAGTGAGATATTTTTTATTTCAGTATTAATATCTTCGCCATCAATGTCATACCCAACGTCAGAATTTGTGGTTGGGTAATTTCTTGATATTGTAGAAAATCTTCTCTCTGTTTTATAGTACTCTGAATTAAGTTTTATAACACCGTTATCAGGGGTTCTGAAATCCAGAAGAACCTTTCCCCCTCCTCGTCTTCTTATTTCATGTACATATGAAAGTGAAAAATTTTGTATTTGATATTTAGCCCCATTATTATAAAAATCATAAGCTAATCCATAGGTCTCATTGCTGCGGTTTCTTCTTTCAAAATTGCCAAATACCTGAACGCCAAGAAGATCATTAAAAAATCTCTCCCCATACTGGCCTTGAAAATTGTATTGCTTATATGTTTTGTCTATAGAGCCATAGGAACCATAAGCATCTACCTTTATCTCTCTAGTTTCAGGTGCTGTTTTTGTAACCAAATTAACGTTACCTGCAATTGCTTCGGCATCCATATCGGAAGTAATAGCTTTTGATAATACGATACCGGATAATGAACCTTGGGAAATTGTACTTAAATCAATTCCTCTTGAATCGGCATCAGTTGGTGATAATTTAACTCCATCAACGGTTACTGTCGTCAAATTTTGATTTAAACCTCGTAGTACAATTTTATTAGCTTCTCCACCGGAACGAACAACTGAAACACCAGGTAAACGGCCCAAAGCTTCAGCTGCATTTGCATCCGGCAACTCTTTAATTTTTTGCTCCGAGATAACATTTACAATATTATTGCTGTTGATCTGCTGGTTAATAGCAGCAGCCTGCCCCAATGCTTGACCAGTAACAACAACTTCCTGTCCCTGAACTATATCTTCAGTTAAAGCAAAATTCAGCTTTAATGATTTTTCATCTTCAATATTGATTTTAACTTCTTTTGATTTGTAACCTATATAAGTACACTTAATAGTATAGGTGCCGGGAGGAATAGCATTGATAGTGTAATTTCCTTCAATATTAGTTGCAGCACCAATGCTTGTTCCTTCTAGAATTAAATTTGCACCTACAAGGGTTTCACTTGTGAGGGAATCGGTAACAGTTCCTTTAAGCTGGCCTGTGGCGAAAATGGAATAGGGAATAAGAAGAGTACAAGTAATAAAAATTTTAAGAAAAAGTACCCTAGGTCTCATATAATCTCCAAAATTTTTTAAATACGCCTTTTTTAATTTTTGAGTTAAAACAGAACCAAAGTCTTACAAATCTTAAATTGAAAAAAATCTACAAAATATACTAAAACGCTCTATTTTTTAAATATTTTCGTCTAACTTATTATTTTATATGGAATTATTAGATTTTGACTAAGTATTACTAAACCGCTTTAGCTAATTACCATTTTTTTTTTGTAAAGTCAAGTAATTAATTATAATTTTTCTTAGAAAAGATTTTATGAAGTATTAATTTGAAGGGGAAATTTTTTCTTAATCCATTTTACAGAAATAATTTATAAGCACAACAATCTGATGTTAAAATAATATTAATTTTTTTTAATGATCCCATTAAAAAAAAAATTAAGATGGAACTATTTTTCCATGGCAGCTTTCATAACTAATTTTTCAATTGGCGCCACTACCATTAATTGAACTTGTCCACGTGATTCTTTTACTTTATTAATTTCCTGCATACTTTCATTAATCCACTGTTCATCTGCATTTTTATTGCTATTAATATAATCCAAAGCTTTTAATCCTATTGATGAAATAGTGGAAAGATCTATCGACATAGATTGAATTTCTTTTAATATAGGAGATTCATTAATTATTTCTTCAAGATTAGCATCATTGTTTTTCCAGATTGTTAACTGCTGTTTTATTATTTCAGATAATGAGCTGCTTGATGTGTTGGCAAGAAAATCATCAACAATATTTCTAAAGTTCCTGGCTGTTTCTGCATCCGGAACTGCTGCATCAACAACTCTTGTTAAAGGAGAGAAAGAAGTATAATCGGATCTATGTCGAGACCTGTTATAATCTTTTAACGGTTCAACTACATTTATAAAATTTGTTAAAGCACCTACATCATTATTTCCTGCTAATCTTCTAATCATCATCTTTTGGTTCTTGATATGCATTAACCCAAGGTTTTCCAATTCATAAGATATTATATCAAGCCTTCTATACATATCATCAACATCTCTAACATTCTGAGGGGACCAAAACCTTTCTGCAATTGCTGCTGTACGGGGCCATATTCTTGAGTCAACATTTTCCGGCGAAACAAACTCAGCCCACATGGTGGCTTCTCCTCCGAGTATTAATTTCTTTTGATCCCCTGTTAAATTTAAACTATCGGGATCAGGATCAACCAAATAATGATCAACAGTTGAGTGAATCAAATCTATATAATACCCTTTTGATAAAATAACCTGGTAGCCTGTAGTTGCCGCTTCCTTCAATGATTTAGCGCCGCGCCATGACTGAATAACAATATTTTTCGGCATATTGGGATGAAGTATTTCTTCCCATCCAACCATCTTTTTATGATACTTTGTAAGAATGCCCAGCAGTTTTTGATTAAAGTAGCTTTGAAGTGAATGGTTATCCTGGATATTATGTTCCTTCATGAATTTTTGAATCTCTTGATTTGCATTCCATTGTTTTCCATTGTTTTCATCTCCACCGATATGCATATAATCATCTGTGAAAAGTCCGGCCATTTCCTTAAAGAAAGCATCAAAGAATTCATAAGTTTTGTCAAGCGTTGGATTAAATGTTGGATCAAACACTCCCCACTTTCTTTCAATTTTATATGGGCCTGGTGCACTCGCATATTCAGGATAACCTACAAACCAACTTGTGGAATGTCCCGGTAAATCAAATTCAGGAATAACACGAATTCCCCTATCATCTGCATATTTTATTATATCTTTTATTTGAACCTGAGTATAATATAATCCGTCTGAACCCATTCCGGTTAAATTTGGAAATGTTTTACATTCAACTCTAAATCCTTGATCATCACTTAAATGCCAATGAAGAACATTTAATTTAACAGCAGCCATTCCATCAAGATTTCTTTTAATTACATCAACCGGCATAAAATGACGGCTTGCATCAATCATTAAACCACGCCATGGGAATCTTGGTTTATCTTCAATATTTACTCCTTGAATAAAATAGTCGCCATCTTTTACTTTTAATAATTGTAAAAATGTTTCGAAACCTCTTAAAGCTCCTATGTCTGTTTGTGCCGATAATTTTATCTTATCATTATTAATGTTTAATTGATATGATTCATCTTCATTTAATTTGACTATTCCAGGATGCTTCACATCAATAATCATTGAAGGATTATCTACTTTAGTTTCCGGAGTAATATAATCTTGCTTGAAAAAAATTCCTGTTCTTTGTGAAAGCCTTCTAAGCATTCTACTTGCGGCTGGATAAATTCGTTCAGCAGGATTGCCTGTAACTATAACGGTAAAATTAGAATCAAGTTTAAAATCTTGATTAGTTACTTCCATCTTTGCCGGTACAGGCATCAAATTTAAAGTCTCACTACCGCTTTGTGCAAGCGATATAAAATTTAGAAAGAATAATAAAACAAATAAAATTCTTAATGATTTTTGTGTGTTCATCTGGAATGGCTTTCGTCTATTTTAATCATTGAAAATGGTTGATATTTTAAATATCTAAAGTAAAAATATAAAATTATTTACTGAATTACTCAAACGTCATGCTGAACTTGTTTCAGCATCTCAAAATCGTTAAAAAACAAAGATTCAGAAACAAGTTTCTAATGACAGATACTCAATTTTTCCCATCTTTGTGGAACTTTGTGCAAACTTAGAGTAACCTTGTGATACTTACATTATTATACCAAGTTTCTCGAAGTATCATAAAGAGTATAAAAAAAATTTTTAGATCTTACCTTTGATGAATTCAATCGAACCCCAGCAAATTTATTTTGAAAAACTGCATGCCGAGTCATTATCAATATATAATTTTGCATTTTCATGTTTTCTCAAAATTGAGGCCGGACATGATTCGGAAATTTTTCCTAATAAAGATTCCGCAACAGCATTTGCTTTTGTTTTACCCGGCACAATGGTAAAAAGATTACTTGCTGAAAAAAGCATTGGAATTGTCAATGTAATTGCTTTTTCAGGAACATCATCGAATGCCGCAAAACAGCCATCATTAACCTGCTGCTGCCTGGAAACTTTATCGAGTAAAACAACTTTTACTTTCTCAGTATCATTAAAATCTGCATAGGGCGGATCATTAAAAGCTATATGTCCATTTTCCCCAATACCTAAGCATACAATATCGATTGGTTCTTCACTTAATAAATTTGAATACCTTTTACATTCATCTTCGACAATTAAAGGATTTGAATTAATGTAATTCACTCTCTTAAAGTTTACTTTACCAAACAGTCTTTCCCTTAAAAAATTTCCAAAAGCTTGTGGAGCATCTGAAGACAAGCCAATGTATTCATCCATGTGGAAAGCAGTTATTTGATTCCAGGAAATATCTTTCATTTGCGATAGTTCAAGCAATACTTCATTTTGTGATGGAGCTGCAGCAAAAATCATTCGAATATCTTTTTTCTTTTTTGAAATCTCAATTATTTTATCATGTATTTCTTTTGCAGCAGCTTTTCCTAAAGTATTTCTACTAGGATATATTTTTACTTCTAAATTACTTACGATGAATTTTGTAATATTATTATTTGTAAGCATTACTTTTCTCTTTTACTCTCTATAAAATGATTTTCAAAGTCATCTCAATAAAATCATTTTCTTTATTAAGCTTTGAGTCCCTGAGGTCAATTCATAAAAATACACGCCAGAAGCTAATTCATTTCCGTTAAAATTTATTTCATACTCGCCGGGAGATAATATTTTATTAACCATAGTTTTTACCTCTCTACCAAGAGTGTCATATACTTTTAATTGTACGAACTTCATAGATGAAGTTGCTCCCGAAGGTATTTCGAATTTAATTTTAGTACTTGGATTAAATGGATTAGGATAATTCTGCATTAACTTAAATCCGTCCGGCAAAATTCCCTCTTTATCATTTATAGAAGTTAGAATTGCAGTAATATCATCTTCTATATCTAAAGCATTACTAGAAGAATCAATGGCATGTATAGTAAAAGAATATTTATCATTATTTTGAATTGAACTATTAGGATAAAAAGAAATATAATTTAAAGAATCTTTAACCCATGTCCCCTGGACTTCTACATTACCTTCTGAAGCATTTACAACTTTTGTCCCGGATATAGTTGAATCTGCATCTAAACCTGTTCCGCAAATATCCACTATATGAAATTGGAAATAACTTGAATCCGCATTCTTAACAAATTTGCTGTCAATTAATTCCGGCGGATTTATATCAACACCATCAGTGCCCCACTGCGGGAAACTTTTGTAATAATCATAATGATGAATTGCGATTCCATCATAACCAGAATGCTCTTTAAAATATTGGTCAACTTCATACAAGCTTGCTTCCATATTTCCCCATCCTTCTTCATAAAAAGTTGAAGTCGAGGGACTAACGGATTGAGTTTCAACACCAATAATTACACGTTTACCAATTTGATCTGCATACAATACTTCAGCTCCGGCATCGCTAATTATTCTGCTTGATTTATCTACATAATCCATGATTGCGGTATAATCAACCAAATCCATTAGCTGCCTCATATAATAAATACCGGATTTATTATTAAGCCAGCCTGTAGTGCTGTCATACCAACGCGGGACAGCAACACCGAAATATGTTCCGTCATTTAATGAATCGATTTTATTTTGACAATAAGTTAAAAGCTCAATAAATCCATTCCATATATCTTCTCTTGATGCCGGGTCCTTCCAGCCGGAAAGTAAATATGGTTCAACGTCATATTGAACACCATCAAATCTTTCTGTTGAATCTGCAGCTTCAGAATTAAACTTTACTAAATAATCGATTACATTTTCCCCTGTACTCATATTTGTTGTAGCCCAGGTTTTGTCTCCGTCTAGATATTCAACTTTTAAATTTCTTGAATGTGCATCCTTTAGAAAAGCATGCAAGTCTGCTCTCTTTGTGGAATCACCAATTATATAACCATGAGCAGAAATAAAAACTAAATTTATAGAACGAGGGAATCCTGGAATAGCATTTATATTATTCATTCCAGGCGGGTTTTCACAAAAATTATAAAATGCATCTCTTGTTGATGAATAAGCAATAATGCTACTTGTACTGCCCCAAACCCACATAGCCCTAGTCTTGCTTTGCGTATAGCTATCATTAACAAAAAATATTGTAGTAAGGATTATGATAAATAAATATTTCAAATTTATTAATTCCCTTTATTATGATTTACATTCATGTCGTTTGATTTAAATAAATAAAATCTGTTAGGATATTTGATATCCTTTTACAAAAACATTTTCTAATTTCAGCTTGTAGCTGTCTTCTAATTTTTCTATGTCAGCAATAATTACATCTGCACTTTTTCCAATTTCAATACTGCCGGTAAAATTTTTTAATAACATTTTATCCTGCTTTGATTCAGGTTGATATATTCCTAATATCTTAGCAGGATTTTTACTGCATAAAGTTGAAGTTTTAATTAAGGCATCTTCAAACTTCAACGGCTTATGCATTGCATGCCAGATACCTTCAATCGGTGTTGTAAGCCAGGTTAAAACATTTGAGAATGCTGTATCCATTGTAAGCATACTTCCAAACAAAGAATATTCTCTATCTGCGATTTGTAAATACTCTCCATTTTCGCTTACAACACCGCTAACACCAAGTATATTAAATTTTTTAAGTTCACTGAATGAAGCCGTAAACATACTATCTGTTATGGCGCAAACTTTATCGAAGCCTTTTCTCTTAATAGTGTCTAACACATAAGCTTTATCAACATGGTATCCATCAACTATTATTTCTACAAACATATTTTTAGCTTTTAAAACATTTTCAACCGCACCGCCGCCGTCGAGAGATTTGCTTGAAGAACCTGTAGGGCCATTTAAAAAATGCACCGCCAATCTCAATCCATTTTTAATTGCTTTATCGTATTGAAAACCAATTGCTCCAGTATGACCGGCAGCGCAGACTATCTTCCTTTCAAAAAGATATTTAATCAAATTAAAAGCAGGCTCGTCCCATTCGGGAACAACATTCACAACTTTAATTAAACCACCGGATGCATTTTGAAGTTTATTAAATAATTCAATGGAAGGTTCATAAAAATAATCCGGGTTATGCGCGCCGCGGTAGTCAACCAACTTCATAAAAGTACCTTCAACAAAAAGTCCGGCAAGCACTTCTTTCCATGGTGAATCTATATGATTTCTTTTGTATTCACTTACATATTTAAAAACTTTTTCTAGCTGTTCAACCGGTGAAGCCAAGCTTGTAAGAACTGCCCGTGTAACACCGGTTCTTGCATACTCTTTTAAAGCATTATTTAATCCATTTAAATATGTTTCTTCATCTGAAATAAATTTACCTGATTCCAGTTCATACACACCATTAGTTAAATCAAAACCGGCAATACCATTGGTATGAACATCTATAAATCCAGGTAAAACATATTTCCCTTTGGCATCAATTACTACATCAGTTTTTGCAGCTTTTATACTTTCAGCTATATTCAGAAAAGTACCATCATTGATAACAATATTAACGGACTTCAAACCTTCCGGTAATAAAACTTTTCCGTTTTTTATAATTACTTTCTTATTCATCTAAGATTTAACTTTTTAATTATCTATTTAATCTGTAAAAATAATTCGTCTACATTTTGTTTTTCATCAGGGGTAAGCTTGTTTATAAAACCTTCAATAAAGAATACTCCAAATGAAACGACTAACTCAGCACCTGTATAAAGAGCAAAAGGCGTATCCGTTCCGGTCAATGCTGCATAACCGTATTTAACAACAATGAATGTTAAAAACCCTAAAGCCCAAGATGCAATTGCTCCACGCCAGGTTGCCCTTTTGTAAACCATTCCAAAAAGAAGAGGAATGGAGATTGGGCCCAAGATAGCAGCGTACCATTCGACCATTGCATTAAAAGCACCATGCAGCTGAATGGTAATAATAGCTGAACCTATTGTTAATACTCCAATAACAATTGTTGAAATCATTCCTACTTTCAATAATGTTTTATCATTCGCATTTTTATTCATTGTCCTTTGAAAAATATCTTTTGTAAAAACACTTGCTAAAGAATTTAAATCTGCACTTATCATTGACATTGTTGCAGCAAATATAGCTGAAACAAATAAACCAATCATTCCCGGAGAAAAAGAGCTGAATAACTTTTCTGCAACTAAAACATAAGTTTGTTCCGGGTTATCAACTGTACCCACAACCTGTCTTGCCGCCCACATTGGAATGTATAATGCCAATGGATAAACAAGGTACAATGAGGCTGAAAGATACGCAGCCTTTCTTGCATCTTTGGGTTTACCGATTGAGTAAAAGCGTTGGGCCAATCCCCAGGTTCCGCCATTATAGCTGAGAATAATTACAACAGTATATACAATTAAAAACCATGGTGAAATTGCTGTACTGAAAAATGAAGTGTGGCCTTCAGGCATGTGGTGCCACATCGATGACCAGCCGCCTACAAAATTTAAAGTAAGATAAACCAGAATAAACGACATACCAAATTGGATGATAAACTGGGCAAAATCGGTTAACATTGTTGCCCAAAGTCCGCCGAACAAAACATAAAACACAGTAATAACTCCGCAACCAATAATAACCCATTCTAATGGAAAGCCGGTTATTACAGTTACAACAATAGCAAGTGAGTAAAGCTTCACCCCTTCATCAATAAATTTTATCCCGATACCACTCCATGCAAAAAGCTGTCTTGTTAAAGGATTAAATCTTTTTTCAAGATACTGGATTGGGGTAATGACATTCAGCTTCACCCATTTTTGAGCCCATACATTTGCGCCGATAATCATTGCAATAAAAATTGGTAATGCGAAGAATGTCCAGACACTAAAGCCGTATAAGTAAGCAATTGTTGCATGCCCGACAAAAGCAAAAGCACTATAGCCGGACATGTGATGTGAAATAGCGGCCATCCACCAGGGAACTCTTTTACCGCCGGCAAAATAATCTTCAGTATTCTTTACTTTACTTTTGGAATAAATCCCCAGAAGAATCATAAGAAGTGCAAAGATAAGAACAACTATATAATCAGCAGAGGTTAACAGCATATTACTTTCCGGGAATTATGTATGTAAGTTCATATTTCAAAGAACAAATCATTGCTTTAAGTTTTCAAAATAATTAATGATAGCATCGTAAATTAAACCTGCGTTCGTTTCGGCTGTATAAGGTGTCATCCAGTTTTCAGCCCATGTTTTATAATCGACTCTTAAATTTTTCAGAAGAGATGAAATTTCAGTTTTACTTTTAGCAGGTTTTCCTAATTCATTATTAACAATTTCATTTGCAACTATTGAACCCCAGAATTGAAAATACGCAGCCTTCTTCCATGCCTCTAATACATCAAATCCTTTTTCGGCTTTAGGAATAAAACTATTTAATTCGTTTGTACCTTTGGAAATTTTTTCGGTTGAAGATTCAATTAAAGAAATATTGTTATTCCATTGTGCTCCATCATTTTTGGTTTTCCACTTTTCTATCAGACTTTTAATATAGCCCGGGGGTGCCGGTTTGGAATCTTTCATTCCTGTCCATCCTATTCCAGTTGATTGTTTGTCAACAAAAGGAAATGGATAACCGATATCTTCAAAAGTATGCTCAGCTTCGAGACTCGAAACACCAAAAGTATACTCACAACTTTTTGAAAGAAGTTCATCGTGAGAAAGCTTACTATTATTAATAGTCAGAGGAGCTAGATAAAACCACGTTTCTTGTGTTTCATAATTTGGGATTCTAACTGCCCAGCTTGTAACGCAAGTCCCTAGCAAATTATCTTCAACAACTTTTTTAGCTGCACCAATTATATTGGAAGCGTGTAGATTTTCTCTCCCGGCAAATACCGCATCACCGTGAGACCTTGAAGAGCTGCACAACATAACATCAAATCCAAATCTCTTTAAAACATCACTTGTATAAAATGCTCTTAGATTTCCATTTTTATCTGTTATTTCAGGAAACTCTTTTTTAATTTCATCAGTAAATTGTTCCTTTGTAACATATCCGCCTTTCTCCCAGAGCATTACTTTTTGTGGTGTGGAGTCTCCGTCCCAATAATTCCAATCCCATATAACAAACTGTTTTGGAATTGCAGGGAGTGCGTCAGTATAATGAAGAATCATATCATCCCATATACAAGGGCGAATTCCTTTTTCTAATAAAAGATGAGATACATCTTTCATATATTCCGCATAAAGTTTTCCTTTACCTATTTTTTTTGCTTCAGCAGAACATTCAGGACTTGTGGCAAAAACATAGGCTTCATCTCCACCCAAATGAAAATATTTTACATCACCGAATAATTCTATATATTCTTTTATCCAATCTTTTATAAACTTTCGAACTTTAGGTTTGCAGGTTGCATAACAATCATATCTGCTGGTATCTTCCCTGAAAGAAAAATATTTTTTATGGCTTAATACATATTCAGCATGACCAACTGTTTGAAGCAAAGGAATAGGCTGCAATCCTAATGACCGTGAGTAACTTAATAATTTTTTAAATTCATCTTTTGATAATGCATCAGGGCTTACACATTCAGGACAGGTTTGCCACTTAATTTTATTTTCCACTTCCCAAAGAACTGCATTGTATCCCATATCCGAAGCTTTCTTCAGCCATTTCTTAATGTAACTTTCTTTCAAAGCAACAGAGTTAAGGTCGATATGAAAAACAATTAATGGTTCATTCATGTCATTTCCATTTTTTGTTGACGATAGGAGCGGCGATGGAAAAACACAACTTAGTATGATGAGAAAACAAAATAATTTAAATTTCATTTTAAGATTTTGGTTTTATAATTGAATCTAATTCAATTCTCCGGTTGATGTCGAAAAAAACTTTTCAATCAAAGGGATAGTTGATCCAATAACGTTAACATCATCCCCCAATGAAGAAAACAATATTTCCGTTGCTCTACGAGGGACTTCCAGTGCACGTTTTTGAACTACATTCATAATTGAATCAAGTATCGGCTCGCAATTTTGATCTATTTCGCCACCAAGTACAATTGTTTCAGGGTTGAATAAATTTATTATGGTTACAATTCCTTCACCTAAATTTTTTCCCATATCATCAAGCAGATTAAAGGAAAGCTTATCACCAGTTTTTGCTGCATTACAAATCATTTTGAAATTTATTTTTTCTATATCTCCAGATGATAATTCACGCAAGCTTGATAAAACTCCCTGCCCAATCATATCTTTTGCTTTGCGCACAACCGCTTTGGTGCTAGCTAAAGTTTCAATACATCCTACATTTCCGCAAGCGCATATAGGCCCGTTTTCATCTACAGTAATATGCCCGAATTCACCCGCAGAACCTGATGCGCCGGCATACAACTTTCCATTTAAAATTATTCCCATTCCAACACCGGTACCAACATCAAGAAACAATAAATTTTTCTTCCCTCTTCCTTTGCCATAATTTAATTCAGCCAGAGCAGCTGCATTAGCTACGTTTTCAACATGAACAGTAACTTTTAATTTTTCTTCGAGTAAATGCTTTATTGAAATGTCACCCCAATCAGCAAGATGAGGGAAAGGTCGTGCCGCACCATCTTTTGGATTAACAAGCCCTGCAACTGCTACTCCTACCCCAATTAATTTTTTAGAAGTTATTTTAGTTTCATTTATTGCTTCTTGGATATTCTCAATTAAAGTTTGAATTACAAATTCTTTACTAGAAAACTTTTCAAAGTAAACTGATTTGTTATAAAGAATTTCTCCTTTCAAGTTTCCAATAATAGTATGAACTTTATTATGTGAAAGTTCACACCCGGCAATGTACCTGTAATTAGGATTTATTTGATAAAGAGCTGAAGGCCTTCCACCGCCGGATTCTTCTTTGCCGGTTTCAAAAGTCAGCTTGTTTTTATTTAATGTTTGAATAATAGAATTAATTTTTGCAAAGCTTAATCCCGTTTTATCCACAAGGTCTCTTTTGGTAATCGGTTCAAACTGGTTTATGGTATTAATTACCAAAGAAATATTTCTTGCTCGAAAATAAGACTGACCTCCACCATTATTTCTTTTTTGTATTTCAATCATTTTAAAATCCGCTTAAAAATAATATTCATTCCTTGTGTAAAAAAAGAACTCATTCTGTTACAAAGCGATCACTATGTGATATTCCTTCTCTTTAGCAAAGAGAAGGATTTATTGTCAATAAAACTAAACGATAACATAACTTTTCTTTTTATCTTAATCTTTTAGCTAAGATATTATTAAACTATCAAAAAACTTAGTCTTAACTTTTTAAAATTTTAATCCTGCAGTAATTTGAATCGGATTAGTAAATCTTCCTGTTGCATCAACCATATAGCTCATATCAAGATTAATAATTGTCCCACTTGATATAGAATAATTTAGTCCGACACCCGCTGTAAGGTTTCCAATATCATAATTCAATCTATAACCGCTGCGTAATTGAATAAGGCCAAGATAATCATATTCAATTCCCAAATTTAATCTTTCGGTGTAATCTCTCGGATGTATTGCGTCAATAGCTACCAACAATTTGCTGGCAGAGTTTTCATCAAATATATCCAGCATGTTCATTGAAACACCGAGCTTAAAAGTAAGCGGCGTTCCAAAAGATTCTTCTTCATATTTTATATCGGTTGAGAAATTCTGAATTGACATTGCGAAAGCAAAACTTTTATAACCGGGATAATAAATTGTTCCTAAATCAAATGCCACAGCTTTCGCAATATTATCAACGGATTCATTTGTCCCGTTGGTGTTTACCACAACATTGTGCCCATAGTTTTCATATAAAAATTTTACCTGGCCTCCAACAGAAAACTGTTCGGAAATTTTCTTTGAATAAGCTAATCCCAATGCAAGGTCCGTAGGTGAAAAAGTTCCTTCATCTATATAGCCTAATTGATTTGAACCGGCAGTTGTAGTTGCCACAGACGTTGCTTTTAGAGTTCCGTAATCCATCCACACCAGGCTTAAAGCAAAAGTTCCAAAATTTTCAAAGTTAATTCCCACTCCTGCTGCATCCATTGAAATATCTGCTATCCACGAGTTATGAGAAAAATACACTTCTTTATCTTCTAAAAATGAAAGGCCAGCAGGATTCCAAAATATTGCCGACAAACCCTTCACTGCTGAAATTCCAGCTTCTCCCCTTCCAACCATTTCTGCGTCAATGCCAATTTTTAAATACTGCATTCCGCTCTGTGCTACTTTTTTGAAATTATCCTGCGAATGAAGATCGGAAATAAAAAGTAATATGCTTAAAGTTAGTAATGAAATAAATACATTATTAATCTTCTTCATCTGATTACCACAAATTTAATAATAGCATTCCCCAGCTTTGATTCCACATGAGCTATATAAACCCCGCTGGTTATAAATTGATTTGAGTCGGTAATTTGATTCCACGATTCTGATCCCAAACCGTTAGTGTGATAAATTGTTTTTACCAGATCACCGGAAACAGTATAGATTCGAATTGTACATTCGCCCGGTAAGCCCACAAATAGGAGCTTATTGTTTTCAACATCTCCCGGATCATTTGGGTTACCGAAATTTTGTGAACGAATATTATAAGGGTTAGGAACAACTCTAAGATTACTTGAAAAATCCGAATACGTAGTTTCAGCATGCCTTGCTGCAGCAGCTCCAATATAAGCAGTAGATGTTAACCAGGAACTTTCCAAAGACTGCCCTGGGTTTAAATAATTTTGGGTTCCATCATCAAATGCTGTTACAGCATAATAGTAATTGAAACCCATCACCAGGTTTGTATCAATAAAAGTATGAGTAACTGGAACAACACTGTTACCGCCACACTCAAATATTTTCTCCCACAGGTTGTCAGGAGTAATTGCAACCCTGTAAATCCTATAACCTGAGAAATCCATTTTATTTGTAATAGGATCTACTGCCCTTTCAGCACTTTTCGACCATGTTAATATATTCTTTCCAACACCTGTAGTTACAGCTAAAGAATCGGGAGAAGGAGGAGGGAAAGGAACTTTATAATTATTTTTATAAACCATCATTGCATTTGACATTGATTTAAAAAGTGAATCTTTGCCGGTTGAAATTTCATTTAAATAATCATCTTGTGTAATCTGTCCGCTTAAAAGTTTCATCCCAAGTTCTTGTGCTTTTTCTCTTGATATGCCATCAATAATTTGAACCAATACAATTCGAACATCATCATTTATTTTCATATCATAAGGGCCGCAGGCTAATATCAAATCCTCTGCACCAATTCCTGAAATATCCTGGTTTGTTCCTTGGGTTAAAACCTGGTAGCGTGCTGAACCGGAAGTTACTAGTGTTGAATTGGTAGAAACAGTTTTAGGTTCTGAAGGATCATCTGATGCACCGAACAGCAAATCATCTTGCGCCTGCTTATCAATATGCAATATCCCAACTCCGTAATATCCAGGAACGAGTGGTTCCTTTGTAACAGGATCCGGAGAATATTGAGTTGAACCAACCGGCCCGTCCCAGCAATATATAATCCTCATTGAGTCTGCAGATTTATCCCCCGCAACCCATTTGTAATAAGTGTTTCCGTAATATTTGTAATAATCATTATACTCAACCCCGCCAAATTTTGGTTTTATATCTGTTGAAAATGGAAAACCAAACCAAACATTTTTCAATTCATTATTTAACTCTTTTGTTTGTGTATTATCATCAACATTACCTGTGTTGATAAAACGGTAGTCATAAATAATAAAATTCTTAAAGCCGGTTGTAGCGTAAGCATAAGTTTTTAATTGACATGTTATACCTTGTGAATTTGTCCAATCACTTTCAATCTGTTCATCGCATTGTAATGAAGGAACTACAGTAGCAGCGTCAAAAGCTTCATTTTTTGCTGTCATCCCATCTGTAACAATAACATTTGGATAAGCATACTTTACTCTTTTCTGTAAACTTAAAGGGGTCAATTGACTATAATCAACATTAAAATTACCAGAGGCAATTACAGAAGTGCTTGGCAATGTATCATTAACCCCAAGAAAGTTTGATACACCTGTCCACACACCCCATGATTCCTGGTAATATTTTCTTGAAGTCATATCGAAATAACGTGAATCGTAAGGCCAGGTGGTGTAAAGAATTGTATTTCGCCTATAAATTAATGAACCATTATCAGAAACTTCAGCGGCAATGCGGTTTATATGATGTTGAAAATAAGTTTGTGCAGAAAACTCCTGGCTAAATAATATGCTTAATATCAATATGAATTTAATTCTAAATAGAAACTTCATTTCTTCTCCGGTTAAAGATCAATATGAACACCGATGTAATAATATCTTGGATTAAGAAAAAATAATTGTGTTGGATAATCTCCTGCCGGTGGCAATTGGATATAGGACTGCTTATAATCACCAGGCTGATCGTTTCCTCCCTCTGAAGGAAGTTTCAATGAATTCATATAATTCTCCCAATCCTTCAAGTTTGGTAATAGTAATGAACGCATATAATGAGTAAGCTCTTTCCTATTTAAGATATTATACACCTCCAGGTAAGCTTCCATTGAAGTTCCGGCAACAATGAAACTTTTTGAAAGCCTGATATTTGTATTTTGATGATCTCTCCACCTGACATTATATTTTAATCCCGGAAGGTTTTGAGGATTCCAGGTAAAAGTTGCACCGCTTCTTAATTCATGAGTAACATTTAGCCGCCAGTTAGATAAAAGATATCCACCTAAAATGTCCGGACCAAAATTATCCGGAGTGCTGAAAGTTATATTTGCAAGAAAAGTATAATTAGAGCCTGGAGTACTTTGAGTGCTAGTGGTATACTGCGGAGTTTTATAAACATCTTCATAAACAATATCATAACCAACATCACCGGCAGATTTAACATAATAATCATAGCTTAAGCTGCCGGTAATAAAATCTCCAAGCTCTTTTTCAAAGATTGCTTCAAAGCCTCTTATATCAGCATAATCTTCATTGGTGTAAGATTGAATAATGTTGCCTGCATGGGAAACATACTGAACTGCCTTAATTTGATTTGTTATATCCCTGTAATAACCCGAAATGTGAAGTAAATAATCATCGCCGAATTGCTGTTCAAAACCTAATTCATAAGCAATTGTACGTTCAGGCTTTAAGTTTGAATTGGGTATTCTATCAAAATTTCCTGCTTCTCTTTGTCGCATTGTGAATAATGTGCTAACATCAGGTTCACTGTAAAAATGCCCATAGTTAAAAAACAATTTACTTTTTGTGCTTATCGGATGAGAGATTCCTATTCTTGGACTTACATAAAAGAAAGGCTTTATGCTTGCAACTGGAGCTTGAGATAAACTGTCCACATTGTAATCGGAAGAATATAAATTTGTGTAGTAATTATATCTTCTGTTTGTATAATCCATGCGCACACCTAAGTTTGCGATCATTCCTTTAAATTCAATTTTATCCTGCGCATAATATGCAAGCCTTAAAGGAATAACATGGAAAACATCCATCTTATATAAAGGAGGAGATAGCTGAACAACACCGCTGTTTTCATGAAGGTCATCATAATTAAGTTCAAATCCGGTTTTTACTTGATGATATTCACCAAGCTGGCTAACAAGATCCAAACGCGAGGTAATTAATACCTCTCTTGAAAAATCCCTTTGCTTGCCCATGCCGCCCATTGTGAAAAAATAACCCTGGCTTGTCAACCCGAAATCACTTTCTCTATTTCCAAAATCTCTTCCGGTAGCTTGCTGAATCCATCCTTGCTGCGGTGAAGCATCGAATGTAAACCCACCTATGGTAAAAGTAGGCCCGCCTGTAAAAGGTTTTGGGTAGACAAAAGATCGGCGTAATAAATAGTTTACTCGAAAATCATAATAAGTGCTTGGGGAGAGAACATGATTTAAAGCAAGCCCGATTTGATTTCTATATCTATCCGCGACAGATTGCTGGCCATCGTAATATTTGGTACCGAAATACTGCAAGCAGTAAACAGCTTGAATTGGTGTTGCAACGGAAACTTCTGGTGTGTTATATGCAACCGAGGAAAAGTTCTGCTGATAATTTCCCTGTACATTTAATTTTAATGTTGAAGAAGGATGAGTTGTAACTTTCCAAAACCAGTTAACATCTGTATAATGATCTCTTGAAAGCGGAATTGCAAGCATGTTGTATTCATATCTTATGCTTGAAAAGAAATCAATGCCGTTTAATAAATTTAGATCATTAACAAACGGAACTGGGCCTCCGATTGAAGCATCAATAATTTGATCCGGTTTATTTCCGTAAGCTCTTGTGCGGTGCTGCCATTTCCAAACTTCTTGAGCTTGTTCAGGAGTAAAGTGATATACCGAATCATATTTTGAAAATAATTCCCAATAGCTGTCAGGGTTATTAACATCATGTATTCCATCATTGCCCATAAAGTGCTGTATTAGTTCCATACAATACCATTCAGGAGCCGAATTATGATCATAAATATTATCACCGAAGTGCTTTAAATGAGCAGGACTGTTTTTATAATCCAGGCTTATATGATATTTACTTCCACCTTCTTTAGTTATTACGTTTATAACCCCAGACCTAATATTTCCATACTCCGCATTAAAACCCCCGGTCAATACTTCTGCAGATTTTAAAGAGCTTAAGTTGAAGTTAGTTAAGCTTCCGCTGTAAATACCTTCCGTAACATTCATTCCATCTATAAAAACTCCGACGCTGGTGCCGCCGCGAATAGAAAGCGTGGGTGTAATTTGCTCAGCAACATCATTAGAGGTATTTCTAAAAATTACACCCGCTTTCAAGTTAAGAGCACTGTTAAAATCTTGCAGCGGAGCATTTTTAATATTTTGTAAATCTATTTCCTGCTTGCTAGAAGAAACGTCTAGCTCAATCGGTGGTTTCTTAGCTATAACCACAACTTCATTTTTTAAAGTAATATTTGCGGGTTCAAGCTTGAAATCCAATTCAGTTGTATGATCCGGACTTATGACTACATTTGTCATAGTTACAGTTTGATAGCCGACATAAGAAGCTCGAACTGAATAAGTACCGGGAGGAATTCCTATAACAAAATATTTTCCATTAACATCGGTTGAAGCACCAAGCCCTGTTTCCATAACTAAAATATTGGCACCAATTAGAACTTCCCCACTGCCGGTTTCGACTATTGTTCCGGCTATTTTGCCTGTATTACCAGCATACAATTTATATGTAAGGCCGATAGCAATAAATAAAATAATAATCAATAAATAGTTTTTATTTTGTAAACCAAAGACCATATTAGGAGCCTTCAAAATCACATCAGATTATTTTTTTCAAAATGAACATGTAATTAAAAGGGACTCACTTAAAAAGCATAACTGTAAATAGAACAATGCAATTTGCTTTCAACAAAATACTGGAATCGCAAACAGCGAGCCCCAAATCTAAATATTATTTTTAATAGTGCTATTAGGCACCTTGCTCAAACCTCCTAGGTTTCTTAGTATAACCATTTACATAGTTACTGCTATGAGACACTATGTGAGAAAACCCCGGAGGTTTCTACAGCTTACTTAAGCAGCATCATCTTTTTAGTTGAAGTAAATGTTCCTGCTTTGATTGAATAAAAATATACTCCACTTGATAAATTTCTTGCATTGAAAGTCACTTGATGTAATCCTTCATTTTGTTGTGCATTTACCAATTCAGCAACTTTTTGACCGAGTAAATTATAAATTGTCAACTTAACCAATGCACTCTTCGGCAACTGATACCTTATCATGGTTGAGGGATTAAACGGGTTCGGATAATTTTGGCTTAGCTGAAACTTCTTTGGCGTTGTTGAATTATCTTTCCCGGATATTCCCGAAATAATAGCGTCACTGGAAAGATTATCCACTCCTTCTATTTTATCCAGAACAACTGAATATGTAGTACTATTTTGTTCTGCGTCTCTTATCTCAAAAAAGATTTGATCTACATTTGCGAGATCACCCATAAACTGTTCTTGAGTTCCAATATCTCCTGACCAATTTGGATTCTGTTGATCATTTCCGAGATATCTAAATCCGGCTGTTGTATCGACAACAAATGGAATTCCAATATGAGTCCAATCAGTTGACTTTAATGAAAATGAATTTGAACCCCACATCTCACTTCCGTTAAACAATCGAACATTTATTTTATTGCTGCTTCCATCGCCTTTCAACCAAAATTGAAGGCCGCCGTTCAGTTCAGAAAAATTCAATCCGGGAATAATATTGTTCATCCTAATTAAAGTATATGAAGTGGAAGGAGTTACATTATAAGTTATAACAGCAGCATTGTTTCCTTCTTTTACAGAATCCGGATCTGAAGTAAGAGTTAGGTCAACACCGAACGGCTGCCATACTGAATTAAGATCTGTTGAGCTTGAATATGTTTCAAAGTTATCAACAGAAACAGGCGGTAGTGGAGGAAACTTATCGACAGCATAGAGGCCATCGACATAAAGTGTATAGGATACAAAATCAATTAGAGGCTTGTAAACATAAAAACGAACTTTAGTAACATTTGCCAGATCAGCTTTCAACATTTCTATAGTCCCAAGATCGGGACCAATAACTGGATTGTCTGTGTTGTTTCCTAAATAACGAAATCCTTTTAAAGTATCGATAATAAATGGAATCGTTATCAGATGCCAGGTTGTATCGCTTAGAGGTATAAAGTATGAAGTCCACATTTCCGTTCCACTATAAAAACGGAATGAAAAAGTATTAGGCGAACCGTCTCCCCTTAAATAAAATTGAACGCCCTTCTTGCTGGAAATATCTACAGGGGTAAATTTTCCATCTCTTGTACTCATAGCACTGCCCCAGGTAGTTGTATTATCAGCTAAATAAATGTATTTGAGATATTTAAAACCGCTTTGTGCATTTTCAGGATCCAACATTACTGTATAATCTCTGGTTGGATATCCGAAAAACTGCCAGTTAATTAATAATGAATCCCTATTTTTATAGGTCTCAAAATCTTCAAGCATAACAGAATTTTGCGGCGGCAGGTTTTTAACAGAAAAGATATCATCAAAATAAATTGTATATGCAATATTTTCTATCACAGGATGATCTACATAAATTCTAAAATCTGTAACATTTGCCAGGTCAGACATTAAATCAATATCTGTAAGTGTTCCATTAGTAAATCCATTTGCAGTATCAACAGCATACGGGATGTAAACTGCATGCCAGGTAGTATCTGATAAAGGAATTTTGTTTGATGACCAATTGGAGGTACCGTTTGAAAATCTAACATAGATCATATTTGAGGTGCCATCACCTTTTAAATAAAATTCAATACCACCGGTTGTGGAAGAAAGATCAAGCGGATTATCTGCAAGATCATATCTTTCAATTGCACCGCCCCAGGTAGTTTGATCATTACCGCTATATACATATTTGAAACACTGCTTACCAATAGGAGCTATTGCGGAATCGACATCATAATCCAAAGTAGAAAATCCGAATGCTTTCCAAACTGAACTAAGGCTATCTTTTGTTGGATAGTTTTCGAAATTATCTATTGCAATGTTCTGAGAAAATAGCGGGTAACTTGAAAATAAAAGTAAAATGGAAAATATTAAAAGAAATTTTTTAATTTGCCGAAGTCTCATTTTGCCTCCTTATAGAAATAATAAAATCTTTATTAATCTTCACTTGATAACTCTATAGCAGAAATTTTCACTATAAAAACTTATAATTAAAAGATGCGCCTAGTTACAACTAAGGCGCATCCTTATTAAACTGGATCTTATTTTATTAACATTAATTTCTTAGTTTGAGTAAAGTTTCCTGATTGCAAAGAATAGAAATAAACACCGCTGCTTAATTGTGAAGCATTGAACTTTATTTCATAATTGCCTGCTGGTTTTACTTCGTTAAGCAAAGTTGCAACTTCTTTACCGAGAATATTGTAAACTTTAATCGTAACCAATCCTTCTTTAGCTACAGCATATTTAATTTGTGTAGTGGGGTTAAAAGGATTTGGATAGTTCTGAGATAGTTTATATTTATATACAACTGTTTTACTTACATTAACTACATTACTATAGCTGAACGATCCGTCGAAATCAATTTGTCTTAACCTATAAGAAATAGAAGAAGCATTAATTCGGCTTATGTTATCTTCATAAGAATAAGTTGAAGATTTTGTAGAAGTGCCCTCTCCATTTACAAAACCAAGTGTTTCCCAGGCAGAGTTTATTTTTCTTTGAACTTCGAAGCCGCGATTATTTATTTCGGTTGCTGTTGTCCATTGTAATTTTACAGAAGAACCTAAATCAACAGCATTGAATGAAGTTAATTCAACAGGAAGAACCGTTCCATCTGAAAAAGCATTTACAGCATAGAAGGCATCAAAATTTAAGTCTCTTAAGACATCATCTTTAACAGGTTTATCAACTACTACTCTTAAACCATTAATACCTTTTAAATGATTATATAATTCTTCTGTTGTTCCAATATTAGTTGAAAATACAGGGCCGTTGTTTGGGTCATTTCCCACATAGCGGAAACCAACTAAAGTATCAGCAAAGAAACCAATTTTTATTAAATGCCAGGTGGTATCTTTTAATGGAATAAAATAGGAAGCCCACATTTCATTGCCGTTGTCTAATCTAAAATATAAATGATTATCAGTTCCATCGCCTTTCATGTAAAATTCTATACCCGCCATAATATTAGACATATCAGTAGAATCCATTGCTCTTAATCTAAAGGCGCTTCCCCAGGTTGTTGTGCTGCCCGGCCTATATTTGTAGTCAAGATATTTAAAACCTAAAGGAGAACTTTCAGCGTCCTTTCTTAAATTATAATCTGCTGTTGCAAAGCCAAAAAACTGCCAGATACCATTTACTTCAGAAGTAGTATTATAATTTTCAAAATCATCAATAACAATTCCATCAGGAGGAAGAGATTTCATAGCATAGACTGTTGAAATGCCAATTGTATATGAAATATTATCAATTGTAGGATGATCAATATAAATTCTAAAGTCAGTAACATTTGCAAGATCATTTTGCAAATCTGTATCGGTTAGAGAACCATTTGTAAAGCCATTAGCAGTATCAACCATTAAAGGAATTAAAACAATATGCCAGTTTGTGTCTGCCAAAGAAATAAAGTTAGAAGCCCAATTACTTGTTCCGTTAGAAAAACGGACATATATTTTATTAGAAGTTCCATCACCCTTTAAATAAAATTCAATGCCTTTGTTTGCTGAAGATAAATCCAGGGGAGCTGAAGCAAGATCTGTTCTTTCAAGAGCACCACCCCATGTAGTTTGTGAGTTGCCGCTGTATACATAATCGAGATAACGTGTGCCCATTGGGGCATTAGTTGAATCTATATGAAGTGCAAAATCAAGTGAAGAAAAGCCAAATACTCTCCAGTGAGCTTTTAAGCTATCAGTATTGACATAGTTATCAAAATTACCGATTGCAATGTTTTGAGAAAAAGTAAATGTAGAAGCTGCTAAAAGAAACGCGAAGAAAAGAAAAAGTTTTTTGGTAGAAAATAGTTTACACATTTCTATCTCCTTATATTATTTGTGAATTGTAATTACTCTCACTAAAAATTGAATACTTGCCGAAATAGAACTTAACATTACTCTATCGAAAATATTTTGGGTTCTCATACGCCCTTGTATAAACCCTTAAAACGATAAAATGCTAGAAATTGGTGACTGGACTTAATACTAATTTATAAGTCCCCTTAAAAAAAGTGTAGATTCATATCATATATATTCTCTCCTAACTTTTTATATTTCTTATAAGAAGTTAGCATATTAATTTTGCTAAGTCAAGAACTTTTTATTATTATTATAGTTAATAATATTATATTTCATGATAAACTTCTTATTTATAAAAAGTTATATCAAAAGTTAAGTGATTAAATAGTTATATTATTCGCTAAGAGGGAAATCAGAAAAGGAAGGATTTGTGTTGAAAGTATTAAACTTTTAGAAAATTATGTAAAGCAATTCAGTCAGTATTAAATTGCAGAATTCAAATTGTATTGATTAATATAATAACATAATTGGAAAAGAATAACAATATAATATTACTCCTATTACGTTTAATTTTTTATTTATGAAATATAAATATCCGATAGAAATTCTTTTTTTAATCCGAGACTAAAACAGTTTGTGATTTACATTTTTGAAATTAGGACACCACTTAATTATTATATAACATATAAAAGAACAAAGAATGATTATTTTAATAATATCATTTTTTTAATCTGCATAAAATCCTCTGACCGTAACTTATAGATATAAATTCCTGAGGATAAATTTTGAAGATTTATATTTCTTGTATAATTTCCCGGATTCAAATACTCATTTACAATTTCAGTTACTTTTTCTCCTAACAAATTATAAATAAATAATTCCACATGAGATGCTTTAGAAATTGCAAAATTAATTGTTGTTGATGGATTAAATGGATTCGGATAATTTTGACTCAACTCATAATGATCCGGCAAAGTCTTTTCATCCGATAAACCCGTTATTATAACAGAAAATGTAGATGGATCACAAAACTCTCCCCAACCGGCTGCATTATGAGCTTTAACCCTCCACCAATATTTATTATTACTTGTAATGTTAATTAAATCTTTAGTTGTATCTGTTAGCATTGAATCAACTGTTGAGTTTGAAAATAAAGAATCAGTAGAATACTCAAACCAATAATTATCAACAACAGTGCTTGATTTATACCAAACAAATTCGATTGAATCTGAACTTATTACTGAATTATTGGTTGGAAATTCAAGAACAAGTTTATCAGGAATTTTTACAATTGTCCTAAATTCCCAAACATCCGACCAATCACTTTCTACTCCACTATTATAAGTTTTAACTCTCCAGAAATATTTCATATTGTGAGATAACCCCGTAATACTTTTGGAAGTCACTGATAGATTTTGATCATCTACTATTACATTATTAAACAAAGAATCCTTAGCTAATTGAATCCCATAATTTGTAGCGTTAGCAACTTCATACCAATTTAAAGTTGGATTTACTTTAACCGAAATTGCTCCATTTTTTGGTCCCTTTAAAATTGGGGCTGTTGGTTTTTCTGGTGCAGCTCCAATGTTTAAAATATATATGTCTGAACTTTCTCTACTAAGCGAACCTTTTCCTCCACCTTCTGCCCCATCACGATCATAATCCCACATTTTTGCTTTCCAATAAATTCTCTTGTAATTCAACAAACCTTCTACTTGGAGATAATTCGGTGGAAGATCTATCGTTATTGTATCCTTCTCAAAACTTAGACCTGTTCTATCTTTTCCGTATGTTTTTAATCCGGGAGAATCAAAAGTTGAAACACTATCAAATAACAATTCAACAGTTCTAATATTATAATTCTCTTTATTAAATGGATCCGGATCGCCGTTGTTTTTCCAACTAAAAGGAATTTGATTTTGGGTATAACTATTATTCAAAGGAGAAATAAGATCAAATTCATTGGGCGGATCATTTTTTCGGTCAAGACAAAATCCGAATAGCGTTCCAAGATCACTTGTATCAACATCATCAGTTGAGAGTGGTTGAAAGTAGATTCCGAAATTTTCATATTTATTTTGAAAATTAATTGTATCTGTTATATCCCCCCCTTCATTAAAAGCATATCGTACAATCCAAACCGTATCTATTGCGTATAAATTATTCGGGACAGAATCTTTTCTTCCGGTTAAGCTATCCGTATAAAACACGGCGCCGTATCGCAATGTATCCATTTCAAAATCGCCGCCATAACAGCCTCTGCTATCACAGCCTTTAGAAAAACTATAAATTAATTTTGAGGATGTATCCGTTGGGCATAAATGCGTTGCCCCATTCCAGAAATACCACAAATTTTGATTTGAGGTAAAAATCTTTGGTTGCGTTGGCGGAGCTGGTTTTCCATTTCTATAGAAAAATTGCTGCAGCCATTGTGAAGTATCACTTTGCCCAATTGCTCTCAAACGCATAAAATAAACTGTACTGTCGTGAAGTTCCCCAGCATGAATTAGATATTCTGTATTGCTTAAAACAGTAAAAGTTTTAGCGTAAATCTTATTTGCTTTTTTTAATTCGTTGTCAGAGATAGATGATTGCGGAGAAGAGGTTGTATTATTTAGAATTGGATTGCCAACTTCCTTGAGATTTGTCCAAACCTCCAACTGATATTCATTTGGATTTCCACTGTCTAAATTCCATGTCGCTTTTATATCAGAATTACTGTGTAATCTATAAGGAGTTGCAGAATTATTAATTAATAAATTACTAATATTTAGCGAACTGGGAGCTTGAGATTCCGTTAATTCAATAAATCCCCAGCGAGAAAATTTAGGAACGTTTATTGTCACTCTTCCTGTTTGTTGATTTACAGAAATAGCATCTCCTAAATTGATGCCATAAGGATTATCAATTGTATAGAAAGTTGCTTTAAAAGCTTTGTTATATGAAGAAACTGCTACTGCCAATTCCATTGTAAACGGTCCAACCGAAATAGCTTTTCTTGAAGGTATCTCAACCGAATCTGAAAGTAATTGATAAACATAGTGGTTTGATAATGTATCCTGATATCTAAAAACATTAACACTTTGTGGGAGACTATTTGAAACAACATCTTTTTCTGGTAAAGCTATGTTCACCCAATAATTTATTGTATCCCTAATACTACTTGCAATGGATGCCTCAGCCTGGTCTGAACTTGATTTGTAATTTATATATGCTAATCCGTAATAGGAAGGCGGATAACCACTTGATTCTTTTATATTATGAGCAATATTAATAAATCTTCCTTGACCATAAGTTTTTACTTCACTTTGATTGTCATTTGTCAATGATTCCCAGGTGCCATTTGTCTGAGCATTTCCATTTTCGTCATAATTTCCGGAGTATTCAACATTTCCTCTTACTGCAACAACAGTTCCGCCATTATTCATAAAAGTTAAAAGCTGTGTTCGTTGATTATCTGTTAAATAAAAAACCTCCGGGAGAAAAATCACTTTAAATTGAGATAAGTCATTTTGAATGATATCGTCAGTTAAACCTAATCTATTTGATTTGAAAAAAATTACTTTAAAGCTTCTATTAATATCTTGAAGTAAAGAAACCAATCCTTCCAAGCTTCTTTCGTCAACCAAAGTTTGTGCATGAGACATTACAACGCCAATTTTTCCTGCTGAAGAAACTGAATTTAGAATCTCCCTATTAACTTGAGCTAAAAAATACACCGGATATGTTTGGTCAGAAGGATAAAAAAACTGAGGCAATCCCCCGCTTGCATAAAGCGTAGCAATTAATTGTTTGTTAGCTTCATTTTGAATATCAAGTGGGTAACTATCTGTTGGATTTGCCAATGGAATATCTTCGAGCGTTGGCCCGGACCAATCAATAAATCTTTTACCAAATGCTTCAAATATTTTCGACTTCGCAGCTAATGTTCCTGTATAAGGAAAAAGATTTCCCCACTGAAAGAATTCACCGATTCCGAAATCACTTGCAAAGTAAACATTTCCACTACGTTCACCAATTGTACTTCCGGCATTTAAAGCTATCGTGTAATCTTTTCCTTTTGATTGAGCATAGTGGCGGCAACTATCTCTTAGAATTTCCCATGACTTCAATGAATTAACAGCTTTAAAATCATACCAGTGTTGAATTAAATCTTTGATATTTTGTGGATCAGATTCATTATTAAATACATTATTGTCATTTTTTCCATTACTCAACAAATATTCACGAAAATTCATTGCCGAAGGATTCCAGTCACCGGTCGAAATTCCGTTATCATTTATGTATTGTGTAAAAGCTGCTACATCATCATCATCAAAAGAATTAAAGTTAACTGCTGCGCCGTCATGTTGAGAACCATCCGCCCCGGCATCAATTGCTCGTTTAATACAACTAATTAAAAAATTTCTCCATTCCGGTCTATTAATACTTCTTGCAGTGCTGCCGCCAATTTCTATAATGTTTCCTTCTAAACTTATTTGTACTCCAAAATTTGGATCTGTAATTCCTTGATTATCATTAATTATTGAATCAACATTTCCTTCCAAAATAGTTCCGTCAAGATTTACCCAATACATTTTCCCCTGTGCATGTACAGCATCAATTAAAGGCCTGGCTTTTTCAACATCACTTTTAACATGAAACATATATTCTACACCTTCTAAATGAGCTTGAACACTTGGCATTATTGGCCCGGGAATTCCTGCATAAACAGTTCCTGGAAAGTGGACATCCTGCAGCCAGGTGGCATCCGGGAAAAGAGTTGGTTGTTGAGCTTTTAAATTTCCATTAAGGAGTAAATAAATTGTGAGAATAAATAATATTTGTGTTTTGATTAACGAATTAAAATATTTCATATAACGAAAGATTGCATAAACCATTACTACCTCTGATTACGAAAATTGATTTCATTTAAATAATTATTTTTTCAGAAATTAATCGCTTTATGTAATTATCGGAATATAATTTTTCATGTTTAGACGAAATCAAGTAAATAGAGATGAAAATATGATTGCGGTGTTTAATCTAATTTCAAAAAAAATTAGCATTAGAAAAATGGAAATTATAAAATGAGTAGTGTGTGAAAATAGATAGTAGAGATGTCTGGAAAATTAGTTCTAAGAAACTCAAACTGTCATACTGAATCAATTGAAGTGTGAATTAACAATTAATGTCAGACTTCGGCAACCTCAGTCTGACTAAATTTTCTAATGCATAATTTGCATTAAATCAGTTAAAGCAGTAAAGTAATAAAGTATGCAATAAAAAGATGTCAACTTTATTATTAATATTTTTAATTGAAGATAGGCAAATGTCATGCTGAACTTGTTTCAGCATATAACAATCATTTAAAAATAATGATTCCGAAACAAGCTTGCCTGCTGCAAGCAGGTTCTGAATGACGAATTCTATTTTTTAGCGGTTTGCAAAACTTCAGTTATTTAATCATACTCGTATCGCTCGCAAGTTTGTTCAAAGCTTCCTGTAATTTTTCCAATTCTTTTGCAGCATCAGGAAATTTCTTTTGCCCGGAATATTTTAAATAATTATTAAAGGCTTCGTTAGCTTGTCTTATCAATCCTTTATATGGCGTGTTATTCTGATTTGTTGAAGCTTGTTGTGAAACCTCATTACTGCTTGCAATTGAAGCATTAAAAAATTTCGCTAATGCTTTATCAAAAGAATCTGCATAGCTCATATCATCTCCATGCATCACCACAACTAATCTTAGTTCCGGGTATGCTGCTGTTTCTGCCTGAAGATAAATTGGTTCTACATAAAACAAAGTATTAGCAACAGGTATTGCAAGTACATTTCCACGAATTACATTTGAACCCCTTTGATCCCATAAAGTAAGCTGACCGGATAAAAAGCTGTCTTGATCTATTTTAGTTTCCACTTGCTGCGGACCGGTTATCATTTTACCTTTAGGAAATTGATACGTAATTAATTTTCCGTAATTATCCGGGTCGCACATTCCGGCAATCCAGCCGATAAGCACCTGTCTGTTCTTAGGAGTAAATGGAAGTATAAGAGAAAACCTGGGCTTATCAGAACCCGGAAGTTGCCATACTATATAATATGGCTCAACCGGCTGAATGTTATTATAATATTTTTCCGTGGCTCTTACCCAAAGATCTTCCTGGTTATAGAATACTGTTGGATCAGTCATGTGATATTTTTCATAAACTAATCCTTGTGTTAACAGCATATCTTGAGGATAACGTATATGCGCAAGCAAGCCGCTTGTCATTTCTGAAATCGGCTTGAACAATTTCGGATATATTTTGCTCCAAACTTTTACTATGGGATCATTTTTATCGATAATATAAAAATCTACCGAGCCGTCAAATGCATTAACAACAACCTTTACTGAATTCCTGATATAATTTGCACCGTTAAATATTTCACTTACGCTAGCAGACAAACTTCTTTCGTAATTCCCTTCTTTATAACCAATTGCTTCATCAGAATTAAAAGGCTCACTGTAAGGATAATAATCTGAAGTTGTATAAGCATCAATTATCCAGTAAAGTTTTCCTTTATCTAAAACAATGTATGGGTTGTTATCAAATTTTAGGAATGGTGCTAAAAGCTTTACACGTTCTTCTATTTGACGGTGAAACATTATACGGCTGCTGTCTGTCGGATAATCTGAAAATAATAATCGAGTTCCATCATATTTCCAGCTAAATAAAAATTTTCTCCATAAACTATTAATTAATACGCCGCCTTTGCCGTTATATCTTGTATAAACATTTTCATTACCGTTTGGATAATCAAATTCTTTTTGTTTAGTATTAACTACAGCAGGAGTATTTGTCAATTCACCATAATAAATACGCGGCTGTGTTACTTTAAGAGATGAATCTTCACTCACTGTTGGAATATCTTTTATTAATAAATGTGGAAGCCCTTGAGTTGTAAATTCATTTACGGTCGCCATTGTAATACCGTAGCCATGTGTGTATTGAAAACGCTTGTTAACAAAAGTCTGGCTTTGTGCAGGTAGATTATTAATATTCATTTCCCTTGCTGATACCATAACCTGCCTGAAGCTGCCGTCAACATTATATCTATCTAAATTTACACTTGAAAACTGGTAATAAAGCCTCAACTCCTGGAACTGACGGTAAGTTGCATCCAAAGCGCGCCAATCCCACAGCCTAATATTGTTAAAGATGCCCGGATTATTTTTAACCGTATTCATAGTAAATTTTCCGTTCTCCGGGAATTCCTTATTTTCTACTTTATCTAACCCAAACCCATGCTGGGTGAATTTTATATTGTTCATTATATATGGGCGCTCATAAGTAATTTCATTCGGCTTTACCATAAAAGTTTCAAACAATCCTGGAATTGCTGTAAGGCCTATAAACCAAATCAAAATCATTCCTACCACCGCACTTGACAAAATATATATTGGTGCAGTCGAAGATGTCACTCTAAACTTACTAAACAAATTCTGATACTTATTTCTTAAAGCAGGAACAAAAAGTGTTATACTTATCAATATCATTAATACTATAATAATATTATAGGTAGGAACTATAATTGTTGTATCCGTCCATCCCGGCCCGTATACCACGCCGCTGCCGGAATACATCAAATGAAACTTGTCTAAATATTTTCCAAAGGCAAGCACTAAAAGAAATATTGCTGCATTCATGTAAAGAGATTTGTGCAGCTTTTGTGTTGTTTCAGAAGCTGAAGGAGGAATATAAAAGTAAAGCCCTTGCGGATTTATTCCTACGAAAGTAACAACAAATGAAGACGCTATTCCAATGAAAGAAAGAGAAAACAATAAAATATATATGGTATCAAGGAAAGGTAAAGTAAAAAGATAAAAATCAATGCTCTTTCCAAAAACCGGATCAGTTAAAGATACTGATACTTTATCAAAAAATTTTAGGATTACATCCCAGTTGGAATATCCCCACACAGCACCGACAAAAACCGCTATTAAAACTGTAATCCATCTTGCATACTTAACTGATTTGGGAAGTGGAATGGTTAATAAATACATCACGCCAAAAGCTATTACAGCACCAACTGCCCCCAGCACTATGCTGTAAACAATTTCCAGCCAGAAACGGCTGCTGAATCCGAAAGTTTGAAACCACAATGCTTCTCCCCAAAAATCCATGAACCAGAAAATACCTAAAGATAATAGGCCGGCAATAATTCCCAAAACAATAATTAGTTTATTTTTCTTTCTTATGCCGTTTAGCAGAATTAAAAATGAAATTGCTAATAAGACTAATAAAATTCCCGTGTACATTTTAATTTCCTTTTAAAGAACTATTCAAAAATAACTGAAAATTGTTCAGCGTATTTCTAAACGTAATCAATCTTTGGGTATTATACCAATTCTATAAAATCTTTTTTAGTTAAGAATTTTTAATGTTTATTTGTTGAGGGAGATAAATTTGATTTGTTTCTCTAAATTTTATTGAAAGCTTATTAGCTTAAAACCTTCTAAAAATTCGTTTAAGACCAATCGCTATAAATGTTATAAATAGAATTAATATAGCTGTATTTAGAAAAGCAAGGAAATAACCGTCTCCCCCAATAGGAAGAAATTGTTCTTTTGAAACAGGTAAATAACTAATAGGAATAATTCTAAACAAAGTGAATAAAAAAGAATAATAAACATCTAACCAAAAGCTTGATGTAAATAAATTTGTTAATCCATTTAAAGAAAATGAAAAATCATAGTTAATTATACTTCCAGTTGCTAACTTAATACCAGAGAATAAATTTGCAAAAGTAAATCCCATAAGTAGAATTAAAAACCAATAAAAACTCCATAGGGGTTTTTCTCCATAACCAGCAAATAGTTTGTAAAGAGAATAAACTATATATTTTGGTCTACTTTGTTCTTTGAATGCTCTTCTTTTCATTTCATATTCATTGAAATAAAACCAACCAGCCTGTTCATAATCTTTAGTATTATCTAATGCCACTTTAAAACGTCTATAAAGTGTTGCTATTTCTTCAAAACTATTAATGTCTTCTAATGAATAAAGTTCAAGTATTATTTTTTTTCTCGAAGTATTTAGATTATTTATTTGATTTAGCAATTGGTCTTCAAAAATTAAACTTCTCCTATTATGCTTAAATGAAAAAATGCTTTCTTTAACATTATCCCATCTGTTAGAATTAAAAATAGCATTTTCGTAAGCACTTTTATAAAATGAAAGTAATGACATATCGTTATTTGTAAAATAAATATCATTTAAATTACAATTGCGGAAAGCCAAAACTGAAGGTAGAAATCTGTTTGTTTTGGGTTTAAATATTGACTCGAAAAATCCTGAAAAAGAAGGGAAAGATGTATTCTTAAATATAATACGACCACAATTTACAAATTCCACCTCTTGAAGATAGAAAGTAGATTTATCTATTAAATATAATTTGTCAAATAAAATACAACCAGCTATTTTAATTCCCTTAAATACGACGTAATTAAACACAGTATTTTGAAATACAACAACAATTCCTGAAGAGTTTATTATTTTTTTTCTCTTTATTAAAAATGAAGCATTTGAAAATGAAACTCTTTCTCGAAAATCAGTTTTGACAAATTCTGTGTAACCACAAAAAGAAGCACTTGAAAAATCAGCTTCTCCTTTAAAAATACTTCCATTGAAATATACTTTGTTAAAGATTGTTTCAATCCAAATCGATTCTTGATTAAATTTTGCTTCACTAAAAATTGAATTATCGACAAATGTCGTTGACGCAAATTGTACAGCTTTTTCAAATGTTGTACTTTCGAAATCTGCTATTCCATTAAAAGTTGAATTATTAATAATAAAATCACCTTCTATGTTCGAATAATTGAGATTAAATTCTTCATTAAAAGTACACTTAGAAAAATTTACTTTTTGTTTTATTATTTTATTTCTTATAACTATTCTTTTTTTAAAGGTATTTTCATTGGCGATAATTGATTGAATTATTTCATTTTTATTTTCAAAATTAATCCCCCCTAATTCTGAAAAAAATATCTTAAATTCTTTCAAATCTATATTGTTTTTAATTTCAATTGAATCTGAAAAAAATGAATTTTGAATTTCAAGTTGTTTTATACTTCCACCATTTAAAACTAATTTCCCATTAATTTTAGTTGATTGATTAAAACTTAAATATTTTTGAAAATTACAATTATTAAAGATTATAGAATGAATAAATTCGCAATTATCAAATATTAGATTATCTCTAAATGTGATAGTTGAAATGTTTAGTGAATATTTTTCATTCCCAATTAATTTTTCTCCATAAAATTTACAGTTAGTAAATTTAACTTCCCTTGGCAAACTGCTAAATTCATGAGAATTTATAAACTCGGTTGTACTAAAAATAAAACCATCAAAATGGTAATCACCACTTCTTAATATTTGTCTGAAAAAAGTATCAATTTGATCTAGACTACTTTTTTTATTTTCTATTGAGGCGTGTCCCAAACACAAATTTTCATCATGGGGTGAATTTACTGGAAAGTTACAATCAGGGTAGGTACAAGTTTTTTGGTCCTTCGGATTCATTAATTCCCAATCTTTTCTATAGTAGCAATTAAGGAATGCCACTAAAAATAATTTATTTGTAAAAATTCTTAAAACTTCAGGGAAAAAATTATCCTTTGTACCCCGGAGAGGATTCGAACCTCCGACCTACGGTTTAGGAAACCGACGCTCTATCCTGCTGAGCTACCGGGGCAGGTTATTTTTAATTTTTTGATTGATAAAAATAGCGAAGTTTGTATTTATCTGAAAGGTTTACAAATGTATTCTTCTCACTTGATTAAAAACCTTTTTCACGGCAAATAAAATCTAATTTGCGCCAATTTTTTCCACGACTAAAATTTGCAGCTATATCAGGCTCAATATTTTCCATTAACACTTGATGAATACCAAGCCTTTTAATTCTCTTCCCTAACCTGGCATTAGCTTTATTTTCTTCTGCAACCATACTGGCATAAATTGTAGTCATCCAAATATTAAAATTTAGAGCTTGAGTTTTATATTTTGAAGACATCGCTGTGATATTGTTTAAAACAAAATTGTCAATGTTTTTCTTTGTAAGGTTAAATACGGCTACAAAATCCGAGTAAATTATTTTAGCAGAAAAATCATTTGAGAGTGATTTTATAAAATTAAAATATTCAGTATCTCTGGGGGCATAGCGTTGTAAGTTTGGCCGGGTTATATAAATACACCAATTATCAAAACTACCTGAATCATATTCAAGTATAGAACTATCTTTAAATCTTTTAATAAGTGAAGGCAATTAATAAAATCTCTTAAACAGTTTTTCCCGATTATTTTATAGTTATTCTAAATTTCTCCCAAATAAATAACTGTAAATAAAATTATAGTTGTATTTCTAAAAAAGCAAATATTAATAAAAGTTCTGCAAACTTCATGCTGAAAATTCCTGCAGCAGCAACTTTTGAATTTTGACTCATGTCTACCAGCAGGCAGATTTGCCTTTTGACTTAAGCTTACATGTTCAGGTAATAAGTAAACTTAACCATAAATATGTTTTCAGGTATGGCTTTAAAAAGCTGTCTTACTGATCTTCTGAATTGAAATTCGCCAATGTCATCTTCGTTTGTCCTGGTTTGTGTCCAAACAAGATATAAAACCGAACCGGGTAAATATTCCCATCTTAACACTGCATTACCACGCAAAGATTTAAAATTGAAATTAGGATCATCACTAATAGTAAATGCCTGCGCAGGGCCAGTTCCATCTGGATCAATTGTCCTACCACTTAAGATTTATTGTAGAATTGCCCTCACCATAAACATTAAACTGATATGTTCTTGGCTTTGCCAATTCTTTATAGTCTGTATAATGACCCGTTGAAATTAAAGGCTGCACGTACATCTGTAAACTCAATTGCGGATTGAATGTCCAGTTCAATCTTATTCCTGCACTTACTGTATTTTGATCCATTGTTGCAAATACATATCTCTTACCGTAAGTTACAGCAGCATAAGGATCGTCATAAGAATCAACCCATTGAGAATAATTTAAATTCTTCTCGTAAGCCGGACTAATAGTAAGTGAAACATTTGATGATGGGCGAAGCTCAATATTTGTACTTATCTGCCAATCATACGAATGCTTTTGCTGATATATAAAATAGCTTAATCCCAATACCCAATTTTTTCTGCTGTCGGATTGCACTGAGAAATCAACTTGATAGCCGGGTTCATTTAAAGCCAGAGGCCCGCCGCGTGTAAGTCTTGTATTTACAGTCTGCGGATTGTAAGCCAAATCCCAATTGATTGAATAGTAATTTAAAAACTGATAATTACCAAAATTAAAAATTCCTTCCCAGTTAATATCGCCGTCATAATTATAGTTACGGAAAAGTGCAAATCCAGTTTCAAGATACCTATACAGACTAGTTGGATCCGACCAAAAATAACCTGCTCCTAAATGCATATTTACTACATCTGCTCTCCATAAAAAACCTAAATCATTAATATCAAACTTTGGTGAAATAAATCCGAAAGCCGTATTAACAAAAAAGTTTCCTTTCTGCCTATTTAAATAAAATCTTCCGGCATAACCAGTTAGTGATGTAGCAGAACTATCCACCGAAAAACTTTTTGCATCTGGCCGTTGAAAATAATGCTGCGAGTTAGTTTGTAAATCAATCATCCTTTCTTTACTCCCGTGTACATTACTGATACCGGCCCATCCTGTAAATACCCACGTTTTTGAAGAATCTAAGAATGTCCATCCATCGGCACCTAAAACATAAGAGCCGCTGTTAAAATCATTTCGCAGCCTTTCATCATGAAAACTTCTTGCAGCGATAGTAGACATAAATCCTAAACCCTGCCGCCCTTTATCAAATTCTTTTTGGCCTCTTAAAATAGTATAAGATGCCAATGGTTCAACTTCCAATTCGTTTTTCTTACCCTCTTGATCAATTCTAGCAAATTCTCTTTGAGTTATAGATTCAATTGCTCCAACATTCCAATCACCAGCAAACTTGCCTGTTAGCTTAGCCGCACCAAGTATATGCGTACCATCAGGAACGTCTTGATAGTCATTATCAGGAATGCTGCCTTGAGGTGCTCTTCCAATTCTCCGGCTATAGAAAAAATTTGGATTTGACCAATTGAATCCCCAATAATTGTTTGCGCCGCCCTGGCCGAAATTAAATATAGATGAACCTTCAACAAAGAAAGGGCGTTTTTCCTGGAAGTAGGTTTCAACATCACTTAAATTAATTACAGCAGGATCAATTTCAACCTGGCCAAAATCAGGATTGATAGTTGCATTCAATGTAAGATTTGAGCCAACTCCCATTTTCAAATCCGCACCTAATCCCGGTTTATAACTTGAGCCACTGTTGAAAGGATCATTTACATCCGGATGATCATATTGAGCCTGTGTAGTAACATAAGGTATCACTTCGACATTTTCATGATTTTCTATTTTGTCTAGGCCGACTAATTCAGCGAAGTGAGATACAAATCCGCTTTCATTTTTAGGAATATACACTAAATAGTCTTTTTCATTTTTGCGGGCAATATCTCTTCTGAAATCTATGCCCCAAACATTAACATTATTATTTTGAAAACGCATTTGAGAAAATGGAACTTTTATTTCAACAGTCCATCCTTCATTATCTATAATTGCTTTCCCTTCCCAAACTCCATCCCATGAATTATCATCCCAGCTATCATTATATAAAACTCCGTCATACAATGTACCGGCAGCATTTAATCCAAAATAATATCCGCTTCGTTTATCATGATATGGATCGAAGAACACACCGAACAAATCCGAGTTTACATCTACATCCCTCCTCGCAAGTCTTGAAACAATTGAATCAGGATGGTCATCATACATTCTTGCGCCAATATAGATTGCGTTATCATCATATAAGATTTTAACGGTTGTTTTTTCTGAAGGCTGGGTTCCCTCTAACGGATCGTGTTGAATAAAACTGGAAACTCCTTTACCTAATGCCCAAACTTTTTCATTCAGCTTACCATCAATTTTAATCTGGGTATTAATTCTTTCTGCATCAATTTTTAAATCATCATTTTTAATCTTTTTTTCTGCTGCTGTTAAGCAAAAGGTGAAGGAGAGAATTAGTAAAAGTATTTTTATTTTCATACCAAGCCCACAATAGATTTATTCAATTAGACTCAGAGGGTTTATTAATTGTTACTTATTACTCCACCATTTATCATTATATTTTATTTGATTTTCAAAATTTTTATAGTACCGAAAACCGCTTGTAAAGATATTGTGCTTCCACCACCATTTATCTTAAAAATTTTATGATTCTGGCCACGATTACTTTCAGTTTCCGATGATTGGAAATCCGATATAATATCATTTGAATCATTATCTCCCCATGCCGATACAGAGGATGTACTTGCATCGACAGTTATTTTTGCATCACCAGGTATTGATAATGTAATTCCTCCTGAAGAAGTTTTAATTTCACTTTCACCTGACACACCCGGGAAAAGAGTAACGGAAATTTCACCGGCACCGGAATATGCATTTACTGACCCGTTGATATTATTCAAAGTTATGTTTCCAGCACCGGATTTTGCAGTTACTTTTCCTTTAGCTCTTTCAATATTAATATTACCGCCGCCGGTTTTAAGTTCAGCATTACCGCCAATTTCATCAGCATCAATATTGCCGCCGCCAGAAGTAATTTTAGCATCTCCGCCAATGTTTTTTGAATATACATTACCGCCGGCAGTTTTTAATTCGGCACTTTTCCCTATATTACCAACAGTTATACTTCCACCCGATGTTTTTATTATAGCTTCACCGGTAACAAGCCCTATATGCAAGTCGCCGCCAGCAGTGCTTACTTGAGCATTTCCATTTATTTTGCCGGTACGTATATCACCGCCATCGGTTTTTAATTCAGCATTGCCGTCAATATTATCTAATTTAATATCGCCGCCCGAAGTTTTTATTTTTACTTTTCCGTTTACATCACCGTTTATTTTTATATCTCCGGCGGTTGTAGAAACTTCCAGGCTAAATTTCTTGGGCATTGAAATTTTAATTTCATCAACATAATAATTTGATGAAGATGTTATCTCAATATTATTGTTATCTCTATTAATAACTAACTGACCAATACCCTCATCCTCATCAGCTTCATATTTCACTTTTATCTCATCTTTATCCCAGGTTGTTACTTTTATATCACCAACCAATTAATTTTATTGAAAGACTTCCACCTTTACTTACTTTTATAGTCTCTTCTTTTGTCTGCGCTAAAGCTAGGCTTGTTAATATCATGCTTATTGCAAACAGCCAAATTGAAGATTTCTTCCCACCAAACAGAGTTTTAACATAGGCTAACATTTTATTTTCTCTCCTCAACTACATTTCGTGCTCTATAACGGATGTAATTATTATCATCCGTCTGCATTGTTTTTTGGAAAATTGACATTTCATTTTTATCAAATGTGTGTCCGTTATTTTTTGCTTGAACCAAACTGTTTATCGCTTCTATCCTGTTTCCGGAAGTTGAATCATGAAGAAGCACATACAAAAAAGTTTCTTTCAGCTTTTCATCATAAGGATATTTTTGAAGCAGCTTTAATGCTTCCCTTCTAACACCGGGGTTATTATCAAACTTAACTACAGATATCAAGGCTTTTTTAACATCGTTATCAAGCTGGCCCGGCTGGTTATTGCTTATTGCGTTAATGGAGCTTAACCTTATCCCGGGATTTTGTTCATTCAGCATGGAGTAAGTTAAAATATTTTGAATCTTTTGGTCGTTCACATTTCCTTTTATAGTCATCGGTTTTACAGCATCAAATGTGAATTCTACTTCCCCGCTTTTTAAGTTTTGGTTTATAAATCTAAGATTTGTTATACGCGTATTGTCCTGAAGTAAGTTCACCGAGTTTTTTGCAGGTTGAATATTTGAATTATCAGTAAGCTGGGCAATTGGATTTTGATTTTCTTTAATAGGATTGTTAAAAATTAAAAACCCGATAAAAACACCCGCGACCAATATAGCAGCAGAAGCAATTGAAAATTTATACGGCTGAGCAAAAAACGACATAAGCTTAGCAGAAAAGTTATCGCCTGAAGACATTTTAATTTTTTCAAGCCGTAGAGTAGTATGCAAATCAAGTCTTGCTTCATTTAACAGTTGTTCAAATGAATCGGACTCTTTGTCTCCTGATAAAAAAGTTTTTAGCTTTAACTGCTCTTCATATTCAGCTCTGCAGCTTTCGCATACCTCTATATGTTTTTCCATCAATGATTTTTCATTGGCATTCAATTCATTGTTCGCCAATAAATAAATCATCTCTCTATATTCTTCATGTTTCATTTTTACTCTCCTGGCTCTTTTTTCATCGATAATAATTTTGTAATTGATCACGCATCTTATGAACAGCTTCGAATAAAGTTTTTTTAACTGTTCCTTCACCAATATCCATTATCTCAGCTATCTCTCTAATTTTATATCCTTCGTAATGCTTTAAAGTAAAAATCATCTTTTGTTTTGGTGATAATGTTTCCATCGCCGCATTAACTACTTGTTTTATTTCGGATTTTTCTGCCAGCTTGTCGGGAGTAAAATTTCCTTCATCCGGCAGTTGCAATATCTCATTTGAATTTTCATCATCGCTACCTTCTTCATTTATCGAGATGAATTTTTTTTTTCGTGTTTTTGAGCTGTGAGTTAAGCAAACATTAGTCGTAATTCTAAACAGCCAGGTTGAAAACTCACTTTTAAATTGAAACCTTTTTAGTCCTTTAAATACTCTAAGAAAAACTTCCTGGTAAATATCTTTTGCATCATCCTTATTATTAACATACTTAAGCGCCAATGAAAGCACGTTTTTATCATACTTATATATAAGGCTTTCAAAAGCTTCTATATTGCCTTGCTGGGCATTCATAATTAACTCTGTTTCAGTTACCGTCATATTTTTCCCTATTCTACTCAATTAGACTATAGAGAACAAAAATGGTTGGGGAGAAGGAAATTATTTTTTACAATCATTTCAATAAGAATGAATTTAAAATAATCTTTTATTTGAAGATATGATATTAACCAAGTTCAAGAGTAAGTTCATGTTCAAGTACCCAATCATTCATCTGATCTTTCCGTAAATCGCCAACGGCATAATTTTTATTCTTGCAATCTTGTAATCTTTCAACCATTCCAACCGAACATTCTTCTGCATTCCAATTTTCCAAAATTCCACCTTTTCATTCTGTCATTCAATCATTCATCCATTCACATATTCCTTTTTCAATCATCAGCAATTTCATTTACCATGTTTATGGAATTTACCTTCTATAACAATAAGATGGCAATCTTCTATTTTTATTATTTAGTTATCAACGCAGATTATCCGAAGGATCCCTTGGATAAGACAAATTATTTAATTACAGGAGACAGATATGAAAAAGTTACTATTTGCATACCTGGTTTTAGCGATCTCTATTGTTTTCGTAACGTCACTCAATGCAGAAGTATTAAACCAGGATAAAAAAGACGCCATAGTTAAAAGCTTGGCTAACGGCATTTCGTCAGAGAATTACGGATTAAAGACAAGTGCTGCTTTACAACTTGGAAGGTTAATTGATATTAACCTTATTTCAAGGGATGATGCGAACAAAGCGCTGATACCTCTGTTAAAAATGCTTCAAAGCGGAAATACTGAAGAAGAAAGAATTTCGGCAGCATTGGCTTTATTTAAAATCGGAAACGGAATTGGGATTTATCAATTAAAAGGTGCTGCAAGATTTGACGACAGTCCAAGAGTTAAAAAGATTTGTTTAACTCTTTACAATGCTTATCACTATAATAATAACTGATTTAAGTTACTTAAAAAATCTTATTAGCATAAAGATGACATCTTTTGAAAAGATGTCAATCTTTCAAAGTTGAGCAGCTTCTGTAAATAATCTGAAACTAAGATATAAGCTATAGCTTATACAGTTTATAAATTTTAAATGAGCTCGGTGCTATATCAATTTTGAAATTCACTTCATTTTTGGACGAATACAAAGTTCCTTCTTCCGACGACATCAGTTCTTTGTAAGTATATTTATTGTTGTCAAGCGGTAAATCAAATTGCTCTTGTTCTTTTCCCAGGTTAAAAGCAACAATAATATTTTCATCATTCAACTGCCGTTCAAATGCAAATGTTAATGTGCTGTCATTTGAATACAAAAATTTTACGATCGCCTCTTTGAATGGCAGGATTGTTATCCCGGATCGAAATAATTTGCTTGTAAAATTTTAGAAGATCTTTATTCTGTCCTACTGTATATCTCCCAAATCCTTTTTTGAACCCGGACTTTTTGGTGATCACTTGATCATCAAATTTTAAATTATCCCAAACCATTGGCTGCCTGTCATACGGATCATCTGCACCCCACATACCGACTTCATCGCCATAGTAAATCATCGGTGCTCCTTTATAAGTCATTTGAAAAGCGGCAACTAATTTCTGAATTTCATAATCTTTCTTACTCGGTTTTCCAGGATTATAATTTTTATTGCTTTCATTACTTGCGTGATCATATATACTATCAGGATTTACAATCATTGAAGCTAATCTTTGTGTATCATGACTATCCATTAGATTTTGAAGCAAGTCTAAATTATCTTTAGGATAAGTTTTTTCAATATCATTAAGCTTGTGGATAAAATCAGTAACTGTAATTTTATTTTTTTTATCGATAAATAATCCTTTTACTGCATAAGCAAAATTGTAGTTCATCAATCCATCAAAGACTTTATTTTTTGTGATAAAATCCGGGGATAGTTCCCAAAGCTCACCAATAATAATTGCTTTATCATTTATTGATTTTACAAGCTTACTCCAATCTTTCCAGAAACCCATAGGAACATCGCGGGCTACGTCCAATCTCCAGCCGTCAATTCCATCTTCACTATTGCCGTCATTATTTGGATCCATCCATCTTTGCGTTGCATTAAAAATATATTGCTTCGGGCCAGGAGCTAAATCTGTATCATTTCTATTAAATTGAGGCAAAGATTTAGTGCCCCACCAGCCTTTGTAATCAAATTCATCTTTTTTTGTTTTAGGATTATCAAATGATTTAATCTCAAACCAGTCTTTGTATTTAGAATTTTGCTGATTCTTTACAATATCTTTAAAAGCCCAAAACTGGGTGCCAACATGATTGAAAACTCCATCAATAATAATGTGCATTCCTCTTTTATGAACTTCACTAATCAATTTTAAAAATAAACTATCCGCGGAAGTCCATTTCCATGTTGAAGGATCGTCAGGTGTTTCGCTTTCAATTAATTTTTTATCGCCTTCCGGGTCAGGACCGAAGTTTATATCTACGTGGTGATAAGTTGAACCGTCATATTTATGAAGTGATACTGCATCAAAAATCGGATTAAGATAAATTGCTCCAATTCCTAAATCATTTAAATAATCAAGATGCTCAATAATCCCTTGCAAATCCCCGCCGTATCTTCTATCGAAAATATAATTTCTATGTTTGCCATCTACTTCTTTTTCCCATTTGTCTTCTGCGAACCAATCGCTTGTCCATCTTGTAACTTTCCAATCCTTTATTTTATGCTTTGAATTAATAAAAACTTTGTCTGCAGTTGGTTCATTTGTCGTGTCTCCATCAGCAAAACGTTCAGGAAATATTTGATACCAGACAATTCCTCTTGCCCAATCAAGATTTTTATCTTTTTGCTGGACAGGTTGATTTTGTGAATACATACTTATTGAAAATAAAAGTAATAGAATAGAAATTAGCATGATTTTCATACAGATAATTCTCGATTCATCACTGATAATGATTCACGAATTGAAAGTGGTTTATAACCTAATTCTGTTTCTGCTTTGATTGTAATTAGTCCTGAATTAAGGGGACGTTTTGCCGGTTGGTGTAAATCTTCGGTCTTGATCGCAGTAATTAAACTTTTATCAAGATGAAAATAATCAGCAATCTGTATCGTGAAATCATATCTTGATAAAAATTCTTTTCCGCCAATGTTGTAAAGCCCCGTTTTTTTGTATTCAATTATTTTGCTGATAGCCTGAACTAAATCATCAATAAAGGTTGGATTATTTATTTGATCGGTAACTATTCTAATTTCTTTTTTATCTCTTAATGATTTTACAACCCACCGGACAAAATCCGGCCGGCTGTCGGCAATTCCATAAAGAACATTAGTACGAATAATTGTATTTAAAGTACCGCTAATCTTTAATGCATTTTCACTTGCCAGTTTTGTTCTTCCATAATAGCCTTGTGGATTCGGTTTGTCGGTTTCTGTATAAGGCCCTTTATTTCCGTCAAAAATATAATCGGAAGAAATATGAATTAAGTGCGAATCAAGCACACGTGATATTTCAGCAAGGTATTCAACTCCTTTAACATTTATCTTCCAGGCGATTTCTCTTTCCGTTTCACTTAAATCAACATTTGTGAAAGCAGCAGCATTGATTATAAAATCGGGACAAAAATCATAAACAGCTTTTTTCAATTCATCACGTTTTGTTATATCGATTTTTAAGTAATCAATTTTTTCACAAACAGATTCATCTTCAGCCGACAATCCGAAAAGCTGCACATTATTTTTCCGCAGATAATAATGAGCAACTCTTTGGCCAAGCATACCGTTTGAACCAACAATTAAAATTCTTTTCTTTATTATATCATTCGAAAACATTGGGCCTCAAATTCAGTAATTCTTCTCCAAAGGATCCTTTGGAAAAATTATTTTTTGATGCAATTAATCCGGCAAAATAATTTGCCTTATTTAAAGCAGTTTTTAAATCATTTGTTTTAAGATAAATATAAAAAAACACCGAGCCAAAAATATCTCCGCAGCCAACCTGCCAGGATGATTTGCCTTCCTTATGTTCTTTTTCTATCTTCAACGCACTAACAAACATGGAATTTACTTCATCATTATTGAGCCAATAAACTCTCGCTCCTAAATTACCTTTTGTAACAATAATAAACTTCACTCCCAGGCTTAAAATTTTATTTAATATTTTCATTGAATCTTTTTCATTATCCATTGTAACAAGCTCATTTTCATTTGCCTGAATAATATCCACAGATTTCGCCCATCGATCAAATTCGGGGATGGTTCTAAATTCTCTTTTCATATCACCTTCAAGGCCGCGTGAAAGTGTATGCACATCAATATAAATTAATCCATTAAAGTTTTTTCTTAATTCTTCAACTTGATTAACTGTTAAATCAAATCCGGTTACCATGTTTACCTGAATTCCATCAAATGTATTCAAATCATCAAAATTTATTTCAAGATTTTTAGTAACCTTATTATAGCATTCATCACGCTCTTTATCTTCATGAATTGTTAAAAATACTTTGGGAATTTCATTTTCAATTCTCACATATTTTTTATTTAGCTTATCATAAACAACTGAAAATAAATTCTCATTACTCTGTTCAACAACCGTATTCAACAATATTTCATCATCATCCTGATTTACAAATTTATAACCAAGAGCAGAATAAAATATTCCGCCGGGTGTTATTATTTCATTATCTTTTGATAAAAGATGATCTTCTACTGAATGTCCGATTAAAAGTATTTTCATATTAATAATTTCTCTTAGAGAAAAGTTTATAAATATTCTGACGCTAAGTTCAAGTATTAATTAAATGAATTCTTAATTCAGTCAAAAAAATATATATTAGTAATTGTTAATTATGTTTATTTCAGCCAATCAAAATTAAAGAATATAAAAAAAGTATGAAAATCGGTATTACGTGTTATCCCACCTACGGAGGAAGCGGTGTCGTTGCTACAGAACTTGGAAAATCATTAGCGCAAAGAGGCCATGAAGTACACTTTATTAGTTATGCTCTCCCTTTTCGATTAAGCAATTTTGTTCAAAACGTAGTCTTTCATGAAGTTGAACTTAGCAGCTACCCATTATTTGAATTTCCATTATACAGCCTAGCTTTAGCAAGTAAAATGGTTGAAGTAGCTGAGTATGAGAAATTAGACTTGCTTCACGTTCATTATGCAATTCCTCATGCAAGCAGCGCATATCTTGCTAAGCAAATGTTAAAGAGTAAAAGAGATTTAAAAATTTCTACTACCCTTCACGGGACAGATATTACTTTAGTTGGATTAGAGCCATCTTTCCTTCCATTGGTAAAATTCAGCATTGAAGAAAGTGATGGAGTTACTGCTGTATCAAGGTTCTTAAAAGAAAAAACTTTGACTAATTATGCAATTGAAAAAAATATTGAAGTAATACCAAACTTTATTGATTCAGAACTTTACAAGCCTAATAAAGATAATCCATATAGAGAAAAAATTGCTCCAAACGGTGAAAAAATTTTAGTTCATACTTCTAACTTCAGAGTTGTCAAAAGAGTCAGTGATACAATAAAAATTTTAGAACAGGTGATAAAAGAAGTTCCTGCAAAATTACTTTTGGTAGGCGACGGCCCGGATAGATCGGAATGTGAAAGGCTTTGCAGACAATTAGGTTTGTGCGATCATGTTAAATTTTTAGGAAAGCAGGACGCATTAGTTGAAATATTAACTGCTTCAGATATATTTCTGATTCCTTCACAATCTGAAAGCTTTGGATTATCAGCTCTGGAAGCAATGTCTTGCGGGGTTCCGGTTGTTAGTTCAAGTGTTGGCGGGCTGCCAGAATTAGTTAGACATAACGAAACTGGATTCATAGCCGAAATCGGAGATATAGATAGGATGTCAAAATACGTTGTTGATTTACTTACTAATGATAGAAAATATGAGTTGTTTTCACAAAACTCACGCAACAGGGCTGTAAATGTTTTTGATAAGTCAAAAGTAATTCCTCTTTATGAAGAGCATTATAATACAATATTAAATTCATAGTTATGGTTATTTATTGCGCCGGACCAATAAAAGGCGATACAACATTTCAAAATTTTTATATTGATATTATCGAGCATCTATCTTCATTAAAACATACTGCATTATCGGAATTGAATGAAGATTTTAAATCAGCAATTCCCCTTACGTCGGCTCAAATGTATAAGCGTGATATGAAATGGATTGAAAGAAGTAAAATTGTGATTGCAGAAATATCAACTCCAAATACAGATATTGGATTTGAAATAGGATATGCTATTTATGAAAAAAAAATGCCGGTGCTTGCGCTCGTTCATTCTTCAGTGGAAAAATCCTCCCCAATAATTGACGGTTATAATTCTAATTTACTTGCTTTAAAGAAATATTCAGATACTGAAGAATGCCTCAAATACATAGACAAATTTATTGCAGTAATACAAGATAAATTTTAAAACTATATTTTAATAAAGAGAATCATTTTTAATTGGCTGATTTGTGGAAGAATTGTGGCTTACTCGTTGTGCAGAATTACAATTACACTTTAAGTTTTGAGATATTAATAACGTAAACAAACAAGCAATAATTATATAAACTAATGTTTTTAGGTTTTTTACTTCAGTTTTTATTTTATCTAACTGTTCTTTTAAAAATGAGGGCGAAACTACATCTCCTTGAATATTCATAATATCTTCGGCAGATATTGAATATTGATTGGGATGAGTCCCTTTATAAGATTCTAAATTTGGAGTATCTAAAGTTGCAAACCAAATTAAAAAAAGTGGCTTATCATGTTCCAATATTATATCTTTCCCGCCAGCGTTATAAACTGAATATTGTAGTCTTCCTTTGAAGCCTGGATCTACATGAAATCCAGAAATATTAATCAGTCCTTTCTTCTTATAGCTATATTTCATTGATATAAAACAAATATATTCATTTGGAATGCTCAATATTTCCTTAGTTATAAGTAAGGCAAATTGACCACGTGGAATAACAATTTGTTCATTTTTCCTAAGCAATTTACGTGATTTAGATTTATTATCTGTAACATATGCTTCATCACCTAAATTTAATTCATAAGCACTGCATTTGACGTTTTCCGGATTATAAGGGTCAATTATATTATTATTAACTAAAATTTTCTTTAAAGTCTCTGTACTTAAGAATGGCATGTGACCTCCATATTATTGATTTGACTTTTAAATAATGTAAGATTATCTTACCATATGTAAGAATAAAGGAGTTTTTACAATGGACAGAAATAAAATTACAAAAATTGTTTTGGATTCCATAAAAGCTATTCAAGATTTAAGTGGTGACGAATATCATGAAATTGAATTGGACTCAATTCCAAGAGATTGTTTAGTAGGTTTTGATAGCCTTAGAGAAGAGGAAACTATCATTATTATTAAAACAACTATTAGCGCACAATTAGCCAAAGATATCGACTTTAATAAAAATATCTTTTATTCGAAATATGAAGGAGCTGGTTCACTTAGTCAAGTAATCGAAAATATTTCAGATGAAATATTAGGAGTTAAAGATGAGCAAAAGTGAAAGTATGGAAACAATTTCATATAGACTTTCTCTAGCAAGAAAGCAAGCTGGTTTAACACAAGAACAAGTTGCCAAATTGTTAAATTTACATAGGCCAACTATATCAGAAATTGAAGCAGGGAGAAGAAAAGTTACATCTGAAGAAGTTATTAAATTTGGAGAAATATACGGTGTAAGCACTGAATGGCTATTAAATAAAGCTGATAAAAAATTTAATCCCTCCAAAGAGAAATTGGAGTTTGCTGCAAGAGAACTAGGGAAATTAAAAAAAGAAGATTTAGAAAAGGTGATTAATCTTTTATCAACATTAAAGAGAGATAAATAATTTGGTATTTGAAAAAAGTAATTTAGCAAGAGATGCACTTAGTCTTGCGTTAAACATAAGAGCAAAAAACAACATTGAGCTTTGGGTTCCATTGTGCATATACGATTTAGTTGAAAAATTAAATATAGAATTGATATTTAGTCCAATTGCTAGTATGGAAGGACTATACACTAATAATAATAAACCAATAATTGTCTTAAGTTCTTTGAGACCACCAGGACGACAGGTATTTACATGTGCACATGAATTAGGACATCATTTTTATAATCATAGATTCAAAATTGATGAAATGAACTATACAAATAATAACGATAATATTGAAGAGGAATTTTTGGCAAATGTATTTGCTGGATTTTTGTTAATGCCGAAAATAGCTATTAATAACGCTTTTAGTAAACGAAAGTTAAAAATTAAAGACGCTTCTCCAATTCAATTTTATACAATAGCTAAAAATTTTGGAGTGGGTTATTCTACGCTTATTAGCCACATGTATTGGGGCTTAAAACTTATTTCCCAAAAAGAAGCTAAAGAGCTATTAAAAAGTAATCCACAGAAATTGCGGAAGAAGATTCTTAATCAAGAAATAAATTCAGATTTATTTATTGTTGATAAACATTGGAATGGAAGACCTATTGATATATGTATCGATGACTTAATTATGATAGATAAAAGTGCCAAATATAATGGCAATTGTTTAAAATTAATTAATCAGAATTCTGAATTTTCATTTTATAAGGGAAATCAAATAGGAATAGGACAATTTGCAATTGGAGAAAAATGGTCTTCTTTTATAAGGGTAAGTAGAAAAGAATATGAAGGCAGAAATATTTATCGACATTTGGAGGAGTAATGTCAAATATAATAATTACAGGAAATAATTTATCCAACGTTTGGTTAGAAGTATTTTCAACACTTTATTTAAATCCACCTCATGAAATATCCCCTTTGATTGTCCAAATAAATGTCAGTAATGAAACGAATGAAATTAAAGGAGTAAGAGAAAAATTAGATGCATTTCTAAATAAAGGTGAAGATTGTCATACAGTTGCAAATACTATCTTCCCTATATCTTTATGGAACAAAAATCTTGAAAGAAATATTTTATTTGAAAGATATAAAAAAATTTGGCCACAAATAAAACGTTTCCGTCCAAATTATCATGGATCATATCTCCCAAATAATAAAGGAACTTATTTTCAGAGGATGATTGATTATAATTCATTAAAAGATACTGAACCATTCAATCAACTTGAACATATTATCACAACTTGGAATAATGGAAATCATTTACGGAGTGCATTACAAGCCTCTATATTTGATCCAAGAACAGATCATAATCATAGCAGAAGGAGAGAATTTCCTTGTTTACAACAACTCGCATTTAATCCATTGGGAAAAAATGGATGCAATGGATTGGAAATAATTGCATTCTATGCAAACCAAACAATAGTCGAGAAAGCATATGGAAATTATCTTGGTTTATTAAATTTAGGTAAGTTTATGGCTCATGAAATGAAATTAAATCTTGCAAAGATTACATGTGTTTCTTGTGTCGCTAAATTATCATCTGATCAAAATAAAAATATAAAATCATTAGCTAAAACTTTAGGAATTTAATGTGCAAAATAGTGGCGATTGAAGGCCCTGATAATGTAGGTAAATCTACAATAATTAGTTCTCTTAAAAATAATTTCATAAAAAGAAAAATTAATTGTAAAATACTTTCGTTCCCTGGTAAAGAAGAAGGAACAATTGGTAATCTAGTATATAATTTACATCATAATCCTAATAAATATGATATAAAAAAGATATCTCCTTATAGTTTGCAAACATTACATGTTGCCTCTCATATTGATATTATAGAACAACAAATCAAACCATTTAAAGAGGAAGATATATTATTTTTACTTGATCGATATTGGTGGTCTACAATAGCATATGGTAAACTATCTGGAATCTCAGAAAAATATTTATCAAAACTTATAGAATTAGAGAAGTTAGTCTGGGGGAATATTACCCCAGCAATCATTTTCTTAATTGAAAGAAAGTTTATATTCACTGATGCTAATGAAAAACTAAGTTATCATAATTTATTAGATAATTATTTGTCATTATCAAAACAAAATAATTATAAAAGTAATATTATTAGGATAAAAAATGACGTTTTAGATAATACAATAAACTCAATTGAAAAAAACATTATTAATACACTATATAATGAGAAAAAAACAATTAATGTAAATCGAATAATAGGATATAAAAAACAAGATGACATATGGAAACCAGCAAAACCTACTAAAGTATTGGATACATACTGGTATTTTGCTACCGAAAGGCAAAACATATTTTTCAAGAGATTTAATAATGAATCTTTACCATGGTCAACTGATCCTATTTTCCAAAAATATAAATTTACTAATGCATTCAGAGCATCTGATAGGGTAAGTCAATATTTAATAAAAGAAGTTATTTATAAGGGAGAACAAACCATTAATGAAGTATTTTTTCGAATAATTCTATTTAAGCTGTTCAATAAAATTGAGACTTGGGAAAACTTGAAATCCGAGATTGGAGAGTTAAAATATTCCAATTATTCATTTGAAAAATTTAATACAATATTTAATAGATTAATGAACAAAGGCCGTAGAATTTATTCCGCCGCATATATTATGAGTTCTGGAAATAATTTTTTTGGTTACGAACGAAAACACAGTAATCATTTGAAGTTAGTTGAGAATATGATGACTGATCAATTACCAGAAAAAATTATAAATGCAAAATCAATGATGAAAGTCTTTGAACTTCTAAAATCTTATCCAACCATAGGAGATTTCCTAGCTTATCAACTTACCATTGATATTAATTATAGTAATTTAACTGATTTTTCAGAAATGTCATTTGTTATGCCTGGCCCTGGAGCATTGGATGGCATAAAAAAATGTTTTTATGACTTGGGTGGTTTAAATGAAATTGAAATAATAAAATTAGTTGCTGAAAAACAAGATGAAGAATTCAAAAGATTAAACTTATCCTTTAAGAACCTTTGGGGAAGAAAACTACAACTTATTGATTGTCAAAATTTATTTTGCGAAGTAGACAAATATTCAAGAATAGCACATCCTGATATTCAAGGAGTTAGTGGGAGAACACGCATAAAACAAACATACAAATACAATAATTTACCAATAGAATACTGGTATCCTCCTAAATGGAATTTAAATAATTTGATTGAAAAAAAAGAATATCCTAATGAACAACTATTTTAAAGCCCAAACCGCAAATAAAATATGGTTGAAGCTTGCCAAAAATATTTATAATCAAGGTTTACATAAAAATATTATAGAAAGTCGAGCAGGTAATACAATTGAAATGTTACATACTTTTTTTACAATTAATAACCCAAGGGATCGTTGGGTAATAAATCGATTCCCAACCATTAACCCTGCTTTTTCAATTGCTGAGATTGTATGGATAATTAATGGAAGAAATGATTCAAAATTTTTAAATTTTTGGAATTCGAAATTACCCGCATATGCCGGAAAAGGTAATAAATACTACGGGGCCTATGGTTATAGATTGAAATATAATCTCGGATTTGATCAATTAAATTCTGCATATAATACTTTGAAAAATAATAATTACAGTAGACAAGTTGTATTACAAATATGGGATTCCCGCTTGGATCTTCCAAATTCAAAAGGAAAACCTAGAAATCCAGATATACCTTGTAATATTATATCAATGCTAAAAGTAAGAAATAATAGACTTGAATGGACACAAGTTTTAAGGAGTAATGATTTATTTTTAGGATTACCGTATAATATTTTACAATTCACTAGTTTACAGGAAATTATAGCAGGTTGGTTAAATATCGAAGTCGGTTCTTATAATCAACTTAGTGATAGTTTACATTTGTACACTAGAAATCTAAAAGAATTTCCAAAATTTAAGGATGTAAAAATTGAAAAAAATAATGATATCTTATCTGTCAATAAAAAATTATCTACCAAGTTATTTAAAAAATTTGCGGAAATAATAGAAAAAATAATTAATACTAATGTATCCAGACAAAAATTAATAACTTTGTCAAATTGGAAAAATGCGCCAGAAAGCTATTTAAACTTATTAAGAATAATACTTGCAGAAGCTGCAAGAAAAAATAATTATTATGATTTATCCAAAAATTTCATTTCTGATTGTAGTAATAAAATGTTGAAGCAAGTATGGAATAATTGGGTTACATCAAAAAAGAACTGGGTTTTGGATTGACCTCAAAAGAATTTACTTCAAATTGGTGTACGCGGATTCGGAACAATGGAATAAAGACATTCCCGGACGATTTTTTATCCAACTGCGAAACAGAAGAAATACAACTGCTAAATAAACCTTTGATTATTGGGAATGAATTTTTCGGACATCATGAAATTTTAACAACAGACGGCACATCTGTAATGCAGGTAGAAAGCCATGATAAAGCTAAATACCTGGTTTATGCAAGCAGGTACAAGCCTGGAAAAGTTCTAATTCCAAAATCTGAAAAAGAAATTAAAGCTGCTATTAGTAATTATCATCAATATCTTGAAGAAATCATTTCACAAATAAAATCCGATTACAATAAAAATTTCCCATCGTCAAAAAATTCTAACGAAACCGTGAATGAAATATTTAGAATTTTAAATATCATTAAATACTGAGATTAAAATTGACAGAAGTAAGTGAAAAAGTTTTATCATATATTGAAGATATTTATGGGAAGAATTCTTCAGAACTATATTTGGATTTTATCAACTCAGAACCAACTCAATACATACGAACTAATTCATTAAAAATTAAAAGGGATAAATTAGCTCAGATACTAAAAAATAATTATAGGATTGAAACCGAATCTATTCCTTCTCTTACCAGCTCATTGAAGATTAAAAATAAAAGCGAATATGTTAGCAGATCAATAGAACACATTACCGGTTTATATTACATTCAAGGATTATCTTCAATGCTTCCCCCGCTGGTTTTAAATCCCTCACAGAATGATATTGTACTTGATCTTTGTTCAGCTCCCGGATCAAAAACAACCGAGCTCGCAGAATTGATGAATAACAATGGAACTTTGATAGCAAATGAAATTCAGTTGGACAGAGTTAAAATGCTGGTTTATAATATTGACAGGATGAATGTAATTAACACCGGTGTTGTTCATTCAAAAGGAGAAATGCTTAGCAAAATTTATGAAGATCATTTTGATAAGATTTTAGTTGATGCTCCCTGCAGCGGTTTGGGAATTATTCAAAAGAAAGGTGAAGTAAGCAACTGGTGGTCACTTGATAGAGCTGAAAGATTGGGCGATTTACAGACAAGGCTGCTAATCGCTGCAATTAAAATGTTAAAGGTTGGCGGAGAAGTAGTGTATTCGACCTGCACTTTAACATTGAAGAAAATGAAATGGTTTTGAATACCATATTAAATAAGTATCCTGTTGAAGCAATTGAAATGGATTTGCCGGTTAAAAGCTATGAAGCTTTCACTTCATTTAAAGATAAATCATTTAATCAAAATCTTTCCAAAGCAAAAAGAATTTTTCCCTGGGAAGTTGACAGCGATGGTTTTTTTATAATCAAGCTGAGAAAAACCGGAAGTACAAATTCGCCGGATAAAATTATTCCGAAAAAAAGAGATCTAAAATTTGTTGATATAACAAATAAAGAATTACGAAAAACTTTTTCTAATCTTAAAGATGATTTTGGTTTGATTGAGGATGCATTTTTAAATTACAAATTTTTATTAAAAGGAAACGATATTTTCTTTGTTACAAAAGAATGGAATGACGACAACTTAGGATTGTTTCAAAGAATTGGCACTAAATTCGGTTCAGTTGATCACAAGGGACAAACAATACTTTACACAAATGCTGCGCAAATATTACAGAATGAAATAACTAAAAATATTTTTGAGATTGAAGTAAAAGACGATCTTAAAAAATATCTTGAAGGCGGAATTATTAAAAAAGATTTTGGTTCCCCCGGACAATGTGTTATTAAATACCAGGATTATATTTTAGGAACTGCTGTAAACACTAAGCAAGGAATTAAAAGCAGATTTCCGCGATCTAAAAGGACACAGGAAATTTTAATATGAAAAATTATAATTAATTTCTAGTAGAACAGACATTCTTGTCTGTTCTTTATGTTTATTGTCTTGCATACACTGATGGACAGACAGGAATGTCTGTCCTACTTTTTTTAAAAGTTATTTTAATTATTTGTCAACCTCTTTTTCATCAACTCATAAACTTTAGCTGAAAGCATTTTCATTTTTGGCAATACTTTTTTTTCTGTAACAGGAGTAAATAATGCAATCACATATTTAACTTTTCCATCATCAACTATTCCGACATCATTTGTATAATAGCTCCACCAACCGGTTTTATGATAGAACATTACATTCTTAGGCAAGCCAGCAGAGAGCTTTGTAATATCCAATTGCCTTCCTAACAAAGCTTTCATCTGCATACTAACCCATGGATTAACCAACTCATTATTATATATTTTATACATAAAATCCGCTGCATGAAGAGCATTTGTTTCTGTTCCTCTAATCGTATCGTAACCGGGGTCTTCATATTTCCTGCTTAAAAATTTCCTGGTTACTTCGCTTCCATTCCAATTATATTCATGCATCATTTTATTTATTTCCGGTCGAGTAGCTTTATTAATTAAACAATTTGCTGCTGAATTATCACTCCTTGTAATCATTAAATCCAAAAGATAATTTACTGTTACTGTATCGCCATCTTTTAATAATGGTCTTGGGATCACTGTTTATTTCTCTTGACTTATCAACATCGTTTGGAGATTTGACAATAACGGTATCATCTAAATTAAATTTACCTTCGCTAATTTGTTTGAGAATATCTGCAGCAACATACATTTTATAAACACTTGCAGGGTATATAAAATTATTAAAATGAACACCCCCAAATTTTGCAGGTTTTGAATTCAAATCAATCACTGCAAATGAAATTTGCTCAATTCCATCTTCGCCAACATCATAACTTCTGTCAAGTCCGACATGTTTTACAATTGATAGAAGTGAATCTGAAAGTGAGTTATCAAATTGGTAATAGTCTGGAATTTTTGTTAAAGAATTAATTTTAGTTTTATTTTGCGGAGAAATTAAAAATGAGATGAGAATAAAAAAACTAAATACAAATTTCAATTAGAGTTCCTTTATAAAAAGTAACTAAACTATTTGAACTCCGGTTTCTATAATCTCTTTTACAAACAAGTCGCTCTCATCAAAGTCTTCAGGCCTGTATGGAAGTGGTGAAATACTTGTGTCAATATCAACTATTGATTTAATCATTCTTTCTTTATCAAGCACCCGGTTACCAACAAAGTCATCTGATACAATAGCTAAATCAATATCACTCCATTCATTGAAAGTTCCTTTAGCATATGAACCAAAAATTATAGCTTTTTGAACTTTAATGTTTTCGTGTTCTAATCTTTCCAAAAATTTTTTCAGAACATTAATTATATTAGAAGAGATTTTAGCCATTGATACATTTCCTTTATCTTGTTAAAATTTTCTTCGGCATAAGTTTTATCATAAGCTTTAAGAGCCGACATTTTAAAGTCAGGGTATCGTGTTTCTAAATTGTAATTATTTACTTTTAACAAAAATTCTTTTTGTTCTTTAGAAAAACTAAGATTTGTCTTATCAGACAGTTTCACAAGATCGTGAATCTTAGGAGGAGTTTTGCCTGTATCATTAACATAATGGGCTTTGATTATTTTTTCCAATATCAAATGGCCTATAAACAAGCACCATACATAATATCCATTCTCAAAAAGATTTTGAGCTACAGGCAGATCATGTTCTGCGATTTCAATCCAATAGTCCACTTGATCTTTTATAGTCATGTGAGTCTTCTTCTAAATACTGTTTTAATGATATAAAATATAACTAAAAGATAATAAAAATTATTGTTTTATTATTATATCATATTTATCAAGCAAACCGCTTATTCCGTTAATGGAAAATTTAGATTTGGTAATTTTATTTTTCTCAGGGTTGATTGAATAATTATATGCACTACTAAAATCACATTTAGTTAAATTTGTATTGTCGAATATAGATTTTGTTAAATCACACTCGTCAAATTTAGAGCCCGTCATATCAGCATTTCCAAAATCAATTTCTTTTAATTCACAATTTTTGAAACTCATTTTATTGAGTTTCAAGTTATAGAATGAGCACATATTTAATTGTGAATCTTTCAAATTCCATCGATATTAATAATTTACTGCAAGTATCAAATTGCAATCCTAATAATTTACTTTCCTTAAAAACAACATCATGGAAAACAGTTTCTGAAATCTTTGTGTTGTTAAATTCACAGCCTGTAAATTCACTATTTACAAAAGCGCAGCCGGAAAGATCAGTATTTGAAAATCTACAATATTTAAAAATACAGTTTTCATATTCTCCAATTTTGAAAGGTTTGATTGAATAATCTATATCTGAAAAAGTTTTATCGCTGAAATAATTTTTATCTGTCATCGGAATTTTTTTATATGAATGAAGATTAATTGAAATCTAATTTGCTCATAAAGATTCAATTATTTATTCTTAAGCATTAAATTTTTCATTTAAAAGATAATTAAATAACAGAAAAGATAATGAACATTCAAATCTTTGGGACAAAGAAAAGCAGCGACACGCGTAAAGCAGAAAGATTTTTTAAAGAAAGAAATATTCAATTCCATTTTAGAGATTTGAATGAAAAAGGAATTTCCAAAGCTGAGCTAGAAAATATTTCTCATTCTATTTCAATTGAAGAACTAATTGATAAAAAAGGAAAACAATATCAAAAAAGAAATTTATCTTTTATGGTTTTTGATGTTGAAGAAGAACTGTTAAACGATGCTCTACTTTTTAAAATGCCTATTGTAAGAAATGGTAAATTAGCCACCATCGGTTATCAGCCGGAGATTTGGAAAGAGTGGCTGAAGTAAAAATATACTCTTAATATGTCATGCTGAATTTGTTTCAGCATCTCAAATTATAATAATAAATGAAGCTGAAATGAATTCAGCTTGACTAAAGTATTAAATTATAGGAAACTCTATGCCTCAAAAAATTTTATCTCCTTCAGTCATAACCGCAGCAGGCAATAAGCCAAAAAGGATTGAAGAATTTATTGGAAGAGTTAATTCTAAAACTTCTGATTTAAGTATAGCTAAAATGACAAGCCCATCCGGCTGGGTTGAGCCGGGACAAAAACCGGAATTTGATGAATATACAATCGTGCTAAAAGGTATGTTAAGAATTACAACTAAAGATGAAGTAATTGATGTGAAAGCAGGCGAAGCAATAATTGTATCTAAAAACGAATGGATTCAATATAGCACTCCTGAGTCAGAGGGGGCAGAATATATTGCCGTTTGCTTGCCGGCATTTTCACCCGAAACTGTTCATAGGGATGAATAAAACAATAATTAAATTGAATTAATATAAAAATTTACTTGTAAAAAAAGTGGTATTAATATTGTTAGTTATTTTTATATAATTGAATTATTGTTTCTGAATCAGTACATTATTTAACGAATTAGAATGAAATATAAGAGTTCATTCTATTTTGTTCGCATCGACTAATAAGCAGATCGTATTAATATAAACTTCAACAGAAAATTTTGATAAATAAAAAAGAAGAAATAACTCAGCTTCTTTGTTCATTGTCGGATGGCAATAGGCAAATTGTGGATTCATTGCTTCCTCTTGTCTACAAAGAATTACACCAGATTGCTCATGTGCAACTACGAAATGAAAGAAAGGGACATACTTTAAATGCAACTGCATTAGTTCATGAAGCTTACTTTAAATTGGTTGATCAAACAAGAGTTAGTTGGCAGAATAGGGCTCACTTTTTTGCAATAGCTTCACAGGCAATGAGACGAATTTTAATTAACTATGCCCATCAAAGAAAAGCTGAAAAGCGAGGCGGTAACAATGCGTTTGTAACTTTCATTGAGGAAAGTATTCCAAAAGATCAAAACCCTGATGAATTGATTGCATTAGATGAAGCATTAACACGTTTAGAAAAATTAAATGAACGTCAAAGCAAAGTAATTGAATATTGGTTTTTTGTCGGATTAACTCATGAAGAAATAGCTGAAGTACTTAATGTTTCTGTTCCATCTGTGAGAAGGGACTGGCGTTTGGCCCGTGCCTGGCTTAGCCGTGAATTGACTACCTTAAATTAATTTCTTTAGATTTTAACCTTGTTGACAAACATCATATATATGTACATATTTATACATATTATTTGATGAGGAATAAAATAATGAGAACAACCATTAACATTAATGATGATATACTTAAAAAAGCATCACTGCTGACAGGCATCAAAGAAAAAACAAACCTTGTTAAACGAGGGCTTGAAGCACTAATTGCATTGGAAAGCAGCAAAAGATTAGCAAATCTTGGCTCCACAGAGAAAAAAGTTAAAGATGTAAAAAGACGCCGGATGGACTAATGATAATTGTTGATACTTCTGTCTGGATAAATCATTTCAGAAAAGGGGATGCGGAATTAAATTCTCTTTTAATGGAAGGAAGAGTTGCTATCCATGAATTTATTATCGGGGAATTAGCATGTGGTACTTTTAAAAACTACAATGAAATTTTAAATAATATAAGCAACCTGCATAAAGCAAAAATGGCAACTACGGAAGAATGTTTATTATTTATCGAAAAGAATAAGCTAAACGGTAAAAGGATAGGATTCATAGATGTTCATTTGTTAGCTTCTTCTAAATTGTCAGGATACCCATTATTCACTTATGATAAAAAATTATTATCTGCTGCAAAAGAACTTAGGCTGGCATATATAATTTAGAAAGTTATATCGTCGAATTTAATAGAAATGAGCTTAATTACGATAGCTAATATTCTATTAATATGACAACACTTGATTTGAATCTAAAGAAATCACTTTAGATTTGAATCAGTTCATTTTTCTATTTTGTTTACAGGTTTCAATGATATTTATAATTTCTTTTAAATTTTTATTTTGAAATATGGACCAGAACCGCTGGGCAATAATAGAAAGACTTTTTGAAAGAGCACTTGAGTTAAATGAGCAAGAGCGAATAGAATTCTTAAAAAAAGAATGCAATGATGATGAAGAATTATTTAAGGAAGTTAATTCCTTGATTGATGCGGATTCTAAAGCTCATCCGATATTTAGTTCGCCTACTCCAACCATTGAAATTCCTGATAATTTAAAATACGAAGGAAAAGTAATTGGCGCTTATAAAATTGTAAAACAGATTGGTTTGGGTGGAATGGGTTCTGTTTATCTTGCTGAAAGAGCAGATGGGCAGTTTGAACAAAAGGTTGCTTTGAAGCTTATTAAGCCAGGCAATAATTCTTTTGAAATAATAAAAAGGTTTCAAGCTGAAAGGCAGATACTTGCACGGCTGCAGCATCCTAACATTGCCAGACTATTAGATGGCGGTATAACCAATGATGGACTCCCCTACTTCACCATGGAATATGTTGAGGGCGACCCAATTGATGTTTACTGCGATAAAATCAAATTATCAATTAAAGAAAGATTAGAATTATTCATTACTGTGTGCACTGCTGTTAACTATGCTCACCAAAATTTGATTATCCACCGCGACCTGAAACCGGGAAACATTTATATAACTAAAGACGGAAGAGTTAAGCTTTTGGATTTTGGAATATCAAAAGTTTTTACTGAAGATGATTCCGAAAATTTTACAAAGATGACCCAAACCGGTTTATTTATTATGACCCCGGAATATGCTGCACCGGAACAGATTCGTGGAGAAACAATTACTACTGCTACTGATATTTACGCATTAGGATTAATTTTATTTCAATTGTTAACAGGATCATTTCCTTACAAGCTAAATTCATTTGCTCCCTTAGAATTGGAAAAGGTTATTTGCCTTACCGATCCCGACAAACCAAGCACTATAATTACAAGGGCTACAAAATCAAATAAACTTGATGAGAAAAAAGATGCAGATAAGATTTTTGAAACAAGAAATATTGAACCATCTAATCTAAAAAAATTACTGGTCGGCGATTTAGACAATATCTGTATGATGGCGTTACGGAAGGAGCCTATAAACAGGTATAATTCTGTTGAACAATTTAAAGATGATATTTCAAAATATTTAAATGGGCTTCCGGTTAGTGCACGTACCCCAACCATAAAATATCGTACTCAAAAATTCATTAGGCGGCATTACATAGTTCTTTCAGCGATTGCATTAGTTGTATTATTGGTTGCAATTTTAACCACTGTCTATTTCATTCAATTAAAAGATGAAAGGGATAAAGCCAAGCTTGAAGCACAAAAGGCTGAACAAGTATCTCAATTTTTGGAAAGCATTTTTAAAGTTGCAGACCCATCCGAATCAAGAGGAGATACCATCACTGCTAAAGAATTGTTAGAAAGAGGTGCAAAAAAAATTAATGATGAATTAGAAAATCAGCCGGATGTAAAAGCAACTATGATGGATGTAATTGCACGGGTTTATATGAATTTTGGTTCTTACGATAAAGCTGATACTCTTTTCAGCGAGGCTTATAAAATAAGAAGATCACTTTATACAGATAATAGTTTAGAAGCAGCTAATAGTCTAAATAATCTTGCTGAAACTTCTATATGGAATGGCAAATACGATAAAGCACATGCTTATTTAAATAAAGCTTTAAAATTGCAAGATGAATATTTAGATAAAGATGATCTGAAAAGAGTGCACGGACTTAATAACTTAGCATACCTTTTAAGCCTTCAAGGCAACTTTAATGAAGCGGATTCGGTGTACAAAATAGTTATCAACTTATACAGAAAAAATAATAAAGGTAATAGCCCTGAACTTTTCACTGTGATGAATAACCGTGCTTTAGCCTTACACGAAAATGCAAAATATAAACCTTCAGAAAAACTGTTTAAGGAAACACTTGAACTTCAAAAAAAATATTACGGAACTAAACCTCATCCTGAATTATCTACGACCACTTATAATTTGGGAGAGCTGCTGAGGGACGAAGGCGAGTTTGATGAATCTGAAAAGATGTTTAGGCGAAGTCTTGGATATGGATATTAAACTACATGGCATTGATCACCCTGATGTTGCATATTCAATGCAGGGTTTAGCTAGTGTACTAAGACAAAAGGGAAACTATGATGAAGCTTTAAAACTAGCAAAAGAGTGTTTAAGAATTAGAAAAAAATTTTTGGGGCCAAACCACCCTGATGTCGCATACGCATATCATAATTTAGGTTTAATAGATTTAGAAACTCAAGATTTAGATGAGGCAGAAAAAGACTATTCTTCAATGTTAGAAATTCAGCAGAAATCAAACGAGGAAAACAGGTTAGCAATTGGAAAAACACTTGGACAAATTGCCGAAGTTCAATACTTCAAGGGAAATCTTAATAAAGCTAAAAAGCTGCTTAATGAAAGCGACAGTCTGATATTTTCATCAGCAGGTGAAAACCATATTAATTATGCCAGCAATTTATTGCAGCATTCCAGGCTTGAAGCCAAAATTGGACATTATGATAAAGCTATTCTTTATGCAAAACAGGGATATGAAAAAGGAGTAAAAGCTTTCGGGAAAAAGGTTGTGCCTTTCACAAGCGCAGCAGTAAAATTTTTAGCAGAAGCTTACAAAAACATGGGTAATTATGTTTCGGCTGATTCATGTTTTAGAGCTGCATACGAAATGCACAAAGAAATTTATGGCTCAAATTTTCTTAGAACTGCAGCAGCCGAAATAGAATATGCGGAGATATTAATTAAATTAGATTCATTATCAAAAGCATCTAAAATGATTGATGAATCATCTAAAGTATTCGGCAAAATTAAAACAAAATACAATTGGCAGCTGGATAAAGCTGAAGGAATTAAAGGAGAACTGTATTCAAAACAGAATAATTTTTATTCTGGAGAAAAATATCTTCTAAAAAGTTTTAATTCCCTTAATGAGCATCTGGGTATAAATAATATGATTACTCAAGATGCGCTCTTAAAATTGGATGATTTTTATAAAAAGTGGGATAAAAAATCTTTGATGGATAAATATAAAAGTTTGTTAAAAATTTACAGCAAATAAAAAAAGGCGAACCAGAAATTGATTCGCCTTTATATCACATGTTTTTAAAACGAATTATACATCATAATACAAAGCAAATTCATAAGGATGAGGCTGAAGGGCCATGGGTTTAATTTCTTTTTCTGTTTTGTATTTTATCCAAGTTTCAATTACATCTTCAGTAAATACATCACCTTTCATTAAGAATTCATGATCTGCTTCTAAAGCGCTTAATGCTTCATTCAAGCTTCCCGGTGTTGAAGGAACATCAGCTAATTCTTCAGGTGATAAATCATAAATATCTTTATCCAGAGGTTCGCCCGGATCAATTCTATTTATAACTCCATCCAAACCTGCCATCAGCATTGCAGAAAACCCTAAGTAAGGATTGCCTGATGCATCAGGGCATCTGAATTCAACTCTCTTTGCTTTTGGGCTTGATGAATACATAGGAATTCTAATTGAAGCACTTCTATTTCTTTGTGAGTAAGCAAGGTTTACAGGGGCTTCAAACCCAGGAACTAATCTCTTAAATGAATTTGTAGTTGGATTAGTAAATGCAATTACTGCTGCAGCATGTTTTAAAATACCGCCGATAAAGTACAGTCCCATTTCACTTAGTCCAGCATAACCGCTTCCGGCAAATAATGGTTTACCTTTTTTCCATAAGCTGGTGTGAACATGCATACCGCTGCCGTTATCACCAAAAATTGGTTTGGGCATATAAGTTACGCTTTTACCATTTTTCTTTGCAGTATTTTTAACAATATATTTAAATAGTAATAGCTGGTCTGCTGCTCTAACTAAAGGTTGAAATCTTAAATCAATTTCGCATTGTCCGCCGCTCGCAACTTCGTGATGCTGCGCTTCAACTGCGATACCTGAATTAATTAAATTCTGAACCATTTCATTTCTCAAGTCCATTAATGCGTCAGTCGGAGGAACTGGGAAATAACCTTCTTTGTACCTGGGTTTATAACCTAAGTTTGGACCTTCATCTTTACCGGTATTCCATCTTCCTTCAATAGAATCAACCTGATAAAAACTTCCGTTTGGTTTTGAATCAAACCTAACATCATCAAAAACAAAAAATTCAGCTTCAGGGCCAAAGTAAACAGTGTCGGCAAGCCCTGTTGAATTCAAATATGCTTCTGCTTTCTGCGCAATGTTTCTTGGACATCTAGAATATTTTTCTTTTGTTGCCGGTTCATATACATCGCAAATCAAGCTGATTGTTGGGGCAATAATGAAAGGATCAACAAACATTGTATTTGGATCGGGGATGATTAACATATCGCTTTCATTAATTGCTTTCCATCCTCTGATGGATGATCCGTCAAATCCGAATCCATCTTCAAAAGAGTCTGCTTCTAACTGGCTGACCGGCACAGTAAAATGCTGCCATTGTCCTGGGAAGTCCATAAATTTTAAATCAATAAATTCTATTTTTTTGCTTTTTACAAAGCTTAAAACATTATCTACTGGGGAGTTAGTTTTAGCCATATAACGTCCTTTAATTTATATTATTAATTAAATGAATTATTAAATTTCAATTATGTTAGTTTCCTTCATCACGGATAAAACATAAGTAGTTTTAGTGGATACAACACCAGGCCATGACTGCATGTCGCCTAAAAGTTTTTCTAACGATTCGGTATTTTTAACTACAGCTTTTAAAAGATGAGAACCTTCACCGAGTATTGAATAACATTCTAATATTTGAGGAATCTTTTCAACCTTAGTTATAAATCCTTTGTAATATTTGGATGATTCCATATTAACGATTATATAAGCCGTAATATCATATCCAAAAGCTTTTTTATTTAATTTTGCATAATAACCTTCAAGAATCCCTTTCTCTTCAAGTTTATGCAAACGTTCACTTACTGATGGGATTGATAACCCCACTTCCTCGGCAAGTTGATTTCTTTTCGTCCTGCCGCCTCGTTGGAGAGTGTTCAATATTTTAATATCTAAGTCGTCCAGCATATTATTCCTTATTTTTTAAGGCGAATATTTTTTGTGGGTCTAAATATATAATGTTATTAGTTGCGAATCAAGAAAATTTTATAAAACTTATGAAATATTTCTTACTTTATTAAGCAAACAGCTAAAATCTCTAATTTGTTTAGGTATAGTGAAATTAATTATTTAAGTAAAGAATTTAAAGATATGCCCCGCATTAAATATACAGGGCATGAGATTAATCACTGCAATAAATTTATTCTAATCCTGCTCATAAGCAATCTCACCATGAAGAGATACATCCATTCCTGCCTCTTCTTCTGCTTTAGTAACTTTAACGGGTGTAATTAAATTTATTACTTTAAGCATTATGTAAGTAAAAATAAAACAATAGGCACAAACCGCTGCCACGGAAACTAATTGTTTGATAAAAAATTCCGCTGACCCTCCAACAAATAATCCTTCCACTGTTACCATTGGATTAACAGCTTTGGATGCAAAAAGGCCTAACATAATTATTCCAATAGTTCCACCAACACCATGAACTCCCCAAACATCTAAGGCATCGTCCCACTTAAGCTTGTTTTTCAAAGCAACTGCATAGTAGCAAACAACACCGGAGACTATTCCAATAATGGCAGCATCACTAACGGTTACAAAACCTGCCGCGGGTGTAATTGTAGCTAAACCGGCAACGGAACCCGTCAGCAGTCCAACAAACTTCGGTTTCTTTTCCAGTATCCACGCTAAAAATAACCAGGTGATTGCAGCAAAAGAAGCAGCAACATCTGTGTTTAAAAATGCAGTAACTGTAACAGTATCTACTTTTAATTCGCTACCGGCATTAAACCCGTACCATCCAAACCAAAGCAAACCGGTTCCTAAAGCAACTAATGGAATGCTATGAGGGCCTCTGGTTAATACATTTCTTTTTCCGACATAAAACACAGAAGCCAAAGCAGCCATACCCGCACTAGCATGAACTACAATTCCGCCTGCAAAATCTAAAACTCCCCATTTTGCTAAAAGCCCACCACCCCATACCATGTGAACTAACGGGAAGTAAACACCGATTAACCACAAAGTTAAAAATATCATATAAGCTGGAAAGTGAACTCTATTTGCAAAGGCTCCTGTTATTAAAGCCGGAGTAATAATTGCAAACATCATTTGATAAGCAACAAATGCATACAACGGAATTTGGCTGTTGCCCATAAAAACGGAACTCAAATTTGTTCCCGATAGAAACATCATATTTAAATTGCCTATCACGCCACCTTCTCCACCACTAAAACAAAGTGAGTAACCGAATGCAAACCAAAGCACTGTTGTCCATCCTAGTGAAACAAAACTTTGAATCATTATGCCAAGCACATTTTTTCTACCAACAAGCCCTCCGTAAAAGAAGGCTAAGCCGGGTGTCATTAGCATAACCAAACTTGTTGCTATCAGCATAAAGCCGGTACTACCAGTATCTAACATTTCTTACCTCCAAAAAAAATTATTTGATATTCAGTTGCGCATCCAAATTTTAATTGGAATTACAACCATTCAACAAGTACAAAATTGGCCATTATTGTAGATATTTCACAGTTTTTTGCAACGAGCGGTGCAAAATTGTCTTAAATGAGTTGCAATGATAGTTTATATGCTATAAGTTTTTACAGGTAAATTCTAGATTTATTTTTAAAAGGGTAGGCCAAATCAGAATTAGAGCAAATCATTGAAAAAGATTTTAGTTATTCAAAATAATGATGATGAAATAAAAGAGATAGATTCTATTCTGCCTAAAGATGAGTTTGAGATTTTTTATTCGCACAACCTAAAAGACGGCCTTGAAATCTCGGTTCGTTATTTACCAAAATTAATTTTATTTTATTTAAATAATGACGGCAACAGTATAGAAGTTTTATCTAAGATTGCCGGTGAGGAAAAAACATCTCCAATTCCTTTGATTGTAATATCCGAAATGAATTCCTTTGAGCAGTTTCGTAAAGTCATGGATATTGGGGCAGATGATTATTTGCCGGTGGAATTATTAGAGAAATCCCTGCTCAGTTCGGTAAATAGAAGATTAGATAAAGTAAGTATGATAAAAGCAAGTTTAAATAATCAGACTAATTATTTTGAAGAGGAAACAGGACAGCCCCAAAGTGATGATCACATTCTTATTAAGATTGGCAATAAACTTAAGCTGGTAAAATTTTCAGAGATAGTCTGCATAACAGCATTAAAAGAATACAGTAAATTAATTACAAAAGATAATTGTAAAATTGTTGTCAGAAAATCTTTAAAGAACTGGATTTCATTATTGCCGGCAAAATGTTTTTTACAAATTCACCGGGCAACAATTATCAATATTGATTGTATTGAAAAGATTGTAAAAACAAATGATCGCACTTACACTGTAACCCTGGTTAATATTTCTGAATCATTTGATATCAGCCACCGCTATGCAAATATTATTCGCCATAAATTTCCAACCTAAGGATTTTACAATACTTTTTATAAACCTAAGCTGTCTAACTTTGCTTCTTCATATTGACTGTCTTCACCAGGATATCTTAAAATATCATCATACTTTCCAGATTCTTTTGCCAGGCCCCAGATTATACTTTCGCCAGCTGGGACAATATTGGGAATTTTCTTATAGACATCATCGGTTAATGCATTACTTGTATTTATAACCTGCCAGCTTTCATTTTTAAATGCTCTGATTAGGTCGCCTAAAAATAATGCGCTAGCCAAACTATGATGAAGTAAAATGCTATGCTTAATTCTTCTTCCAAGAAGTTTATATGCTAGGCTATCATAAAATTTAGCTCTGTCTAACAGATGAGCAATAAATGCTTTTTTATATGCTTCAATATTTTTGCCCGGATTTTTTTTCATATATTTAATTAATCTTAAATTATAATACCAATCCGAACCGTCAATTGTTACGTAACCGTTTTTATAATTCATGCTTTTCAAGAATGCATTTAAAGTATCTCTTTTTTCTTTGGTGTCACCATACTTCAAGTAAGGTGCTCTAAAATATTTACGAAAATTTTTATAACCATTAATTAATGAATCACATTTTAGAAAGTCTGCTTTATAAATTTCAAAAGTATTTTTTTTGCTGTTATAATTTAAATGAGTGAAAGTATGATTAGCGATAATATGACCGGCTTTATCCCAGCTTTCCAGGATTTTCTTCCCTTGAGGATTATCTAACCTCTCCCCGCAAACATAAAGCACTGCCTGCAAATTATTTGCTTTTAAAGTATCCAATATCATTTGATTCCATTGTAAATAATTATAATTCAAAATGTCTTTGGGGTTACCGTCATCAAATGTAAAACATACGGAAGATTTTCCTTGCGGTATGATTTGCACAGTTATAATAAAATACAGAATCAGTAGAACTAATGATTTCAAATATTTCATGAACTAAATTTCTTTAAAAATTAATTTTGATTTGCCTTCTCAATCCCATACTTAGTAAAATATTCATTCAGCTTTTTAACTTCTTCAAATAAGTCAAGATTTTTTTGCGGGCGTTCTTGAAGCTTATGATAAAGATGATACTGAACTGCGATGTTATTTATAGATTGAATTTTTATTCCAAGAAGTTCAAGTCTATATTGAATGTCACTGTCTTCCCCGATTGATGGAGCTTCATATCTTTCATCAAAACCATTAATCTTTAACATATCTTCTTTATGAATTGAAAAATTGCAGCCGAGCAACCCTCTTTTTTTCTTATTGAAAAAATCCCTTAAAAATTTATTCTTCAAATAAAATCCACGTTCAACATAAAATGAATCACCTAAAAGTCCGTCTTCAATTAAGAGAAGATTATTTTGTTCAAGAAATCCATCTTTAATATTTGCAGTTGTGAGTTTATTTGTGATTTTTTGAGAAAGGTTAACACGTCTGCCCGTTAAGCAAATTTCCTTATGGCAGTTTTGTATATGTTCTTTTATAAATTCGGAATGGGGTACGCAATCGCCGTCTATAAAAATTAAGTAGTCTGTTTCGGAAGAAGTGATTGCACGATTTAATATTTTATTTTTTCTAAATCCTTTATCCTCGTGCCAAACATGCTTTAACTTGAAAGAAACTTGCTTTGAATATTTTTCGATTTCACCAACGATTTTTTCATCCGATCCGTCATCAGCAATAATAATTTCAAAATCTCTTGAGGTCTGCCTTTCAAATCCTGCTAAAACTAATTTTAAATAATCTAAATTCTTGTAGAAAGAAATTATAAGTGAGGCTTTCAGCATTTTTAATTACTTATTACCTGAAATTATTTTTCTTTCTTTTTGCTTTTCCTTTTTGCGATCGTACGCTTTTTTATTCTTCTCAGCCTTCGGCGGCTTTTGCGGGACAGGAATTCTTTTTTTCTTCTTTGTTATTACTATTTTTTCTTTTTTAGCCATGGACTTACTTAATGATTTCTCTTCTGAGTAACACCCAATAAACCCGGTTTCTTAAAGAAATCGGGTTTATACCTGCATGGTTTATATAGTATATTTTAATAAAATTAAAACAAAGCATAGATAAACGGTGCCAAAGCTGAGCCTTGTGTTACGATTATTAATACACTTAACAATAAAAGAAAAACAAGAATCGGTGCAAGCCACCATTTTTTTCTAACTTTAAGGAACTGCCAAAGTTCTGATAAGATTGACATTTTTCCCATATTAACCTCTTAATTAAAATTGCCTTTCAAGATCTGCGGGAGTAACTTTATTAATTTCCCTTTTAACCCAATAAGTTTCTTTCGATCTATCCATTTTTAATTCTAAAAATTTCTTCCCGAATAATTTAGCAAGAAATGAAATAGTCGTAAGCCCAAGATAAAATAAAATGGACAAAATAACACGTGTCATTATCCAGCCCATTATTAGTGCAAGTGCCATCCAGACCTTATTTAACGGACGAAGAATTTGAGGTATTGTTAAACCTAAAATTATTAATAAGACGCCGGGAATAATAAAATATAAATAGCTTGGTTTGTGAAAGAGCAATAAAGCAGTTCCAAGCAGAGCTAAAGCTATCCCAACTGTTAAACCAAACTTTCTTAAATCTGATTTTGACTCTTTTATATTTTTTATTTCATCAATTAACATTTTTTAATCCAATTCAAATTCTTTTTTCCAATCAGTGTCATTAACCAATGGAGATTGTTCTTTTTTATAAAGAATATAATTACCCAAAACCAGGCAATCCATTTTTGTGCGCATAAAACATTTATAAGCATCTTCAGGGGTACATACAATTGGCTCACCGCGAACATTGAATGATGTATTAATTAAAACTGCACTTCCATATTTTTCATCAAATCTTTTTATCAATTTATAATAAAGAGGATTTGTATCTTTATGAACTGTTTGAATCCTTGCTGAGTAATCCACATGAGTAACTGCCGGAATATCGGAACGAACAATATTTAATTTTTCTATACCGAATAACTTTTTTTCATCATCGCTCATTTTTAGCTGCTTTTCTTTTTTTACATCGGCAACTAAAAGCATATATGGACTTGCACAATTTATATCAAAATATTCCGATACTTTTTCTCCAAGTATTGAAGGTGCAAAGGGTCGAAAACTTTCACGGAATTTTATTTTTAAATTCATCACCGATTGCATTTTTTTTGAACGTGCATCTCCTAAAATTGATCTTGCACCTAAAGCACGCGGGCCGAATTCCATTCTCCCGTTAAACCAGCCGATAACATTTTCTTCATTTATAAGATCAGCAACTGTTTCTATCAACTCATTTTCTGAAAGTTTTTGAAATGCAATTTCATTTTTATTTAAGAAAGTTAAAATTTCATCTTCTTTAAATTCAGGGCCAATATAAGAACCTTTTTGTGAATCAGAATCTTCATTAACAATTCTTTCTTTTTCAAAATATTCATACCATCCAATTAAAGCTGCGCCGAGAGCACCACCGGCATCTCCGGCTGCAGGCTGAATCCAAATATTATCAAATGGACCTTCTCGCAACAGTCTGCCGTTTGCCACACAGTTTAATGCAACTCCGCCGGCAAGCGTAAGATTTTTCATTTTTGTTTCTTTGTAAACATGATTACCCAACTTTAAAACAATTTCTTCTGTTACCTCTTGAACCGAACGAGCAAGATCCATTTCTTTTTGTGTTAATTTGGATTCCGGTTTACGCGGCTTACCGTTAAACAGTTTATGGAATTTTTCATTTGTCATAGTTAAACCGGCGCAGTAATTAAAATATTCCATATTCATCATGAATGAACCGTCATCTTTCACATCAATTAATTCTTTAAGAATTAAATCTTTATACTTTGGCTCTCCATAAGGAGCAAGGCCCATTACTTTATATTCGCCGGAGTTGACTTTAAAGCCTGTATAATAAGTAAAAGCAGAATAAAGCAAGCCAAGTGAATGGGGAAATTTTATATCGGCATGAAGATCAATATTATTTTGTTTGCCGATACCAAAACTTGTAGTTGTCCACTCTCCTACTCCATCCATAGTTAAAATAGCAGCTTCATCAAAAGGTGATGGATAAAATGCAGAAGCAGCATGCGAATGATGATGTTCAGGAAAAATTATTTTGCCTTCATAACTTAGTTCATCTTTAATAAACTCTTTCATCCATAGTTTTTCTTTTAACCACAAAGGCATAGCTTTAATGAAGGATTTAATTCCGATTGGCGCATACGAAAGATAAGTCTCCAACAATCTTTCAAACTTTAAAAATGGCTTATCATAAAATGCAACTAGGTCCAAAGACTTCCCGTCAATATTAGCTTCACTTAAACAGTATTTAATTGCGTTTGATGGAAAGTTATGGTCATGTTTTTTACGGGTAAATCTTTCTTCCTGTGCAGCAGCAACTATTTCACCATCCTTAACAATGACAGGCGGCGCTATCATGATAAAAAGCGGAGATACCAAGAATGAACATTTTCTATTCTAATTTAATTTTAGTGATAATAAAAAAGAGTTGAATTAAATATAATTATAATAAACTAAAATTTAATTAAAAATTTTTTACGAAAAGATTATGGAGTAATATTTTGACTCTTAATATATTCATCAACCCAATCAACATTAGGCATCATCATTGGAGCCGCAGTAATCTTACCTCCAAACCCAAGGAATCTGAACCCAAAGGCATTAAGATTAGTTACTTTTATTGACCGAAGGACCTGGCCATTAATATCAATACCGAATTTACGTGCAAGCTGTGAAGTATAATCCGTAATTGCTTTTTTCTCTTTTTTATAGGCGAGTTCGTCACGCAAATCATCTTTAACTTTATCAAAAGGTTGAGCCAATTCCGTTTTAGCTTTTCTCTTTCCAATTAGCTTAAATATTGAATAACCTTCAGGCACTTTTAACGGGCCATAAAAATCACCCACTTTCATTGTTGCTGCTATTTTACCAATATCTCCATATTTAGTTACCGGAAAATAACCAAACTCCCCGCTATTCTTTTTTGTCCAGGATCGCTGAGTATACTTAAGGGCGAGTTTTTTAATATCTTCACCGTTTTTTAAAGCATTCAAAACTTTTTCAACAATCTGACTGCTGTCCGTTAATACCTCAACAATATTAACTTCTTCAGGATAATCTTCATCTTTATTAAATCTTTTATAATAATTATAAACTTCTTTATCCGATACTTTTGCTGAATCAAGAAATTTGCTTTGAAGTGCTTGAGCAAGATAATTTTCTTTCCACATCTCAATATCTTTTTGAACTTGAGGAAGCTTATCCAATCCCTCCTTTAATCCCTGACGAGCTAAAAACTCATGCTCAATTTCTGTTTTTGTTTTTGCATTTAATGCTGAAGCAACTGACATTAAATCTACTTTCTTTGACATGAATCCATCGAAAGAAAGATCTTCAATAAATTCTTTAAGTGTAATAGGATCTTCCTCAAAATCAATTAAAGGCATTTTCAGACTATCTGTCCCAAATTCATTTTCCATTTTCAAAACATCATTCACATCAATATAAACGGGATCACCATCCTTTATTTTTAAATGTTCCTTTTTATAAGAAAGTATATTGGATAATTTCCTTGAAAGACTTCTAAGCAATTCAGCATTTGCAGAGACTTTTTTGCCTTTAAAGAATTTCTGATAATAATGGCGATATAATTTAAGCTCTCTTCGCGCTTTAATTGTGTTTCTTACAGCTTTTGTAACCTCATCTTGAGAACCTGAAATTGCCTGCACAATTTTATTTTTTAATTTAAAAATATACCAGCCATCAGGTGTATATATTGGTGAAGTATATTGCCCTATTTTTAATTTATAAAGAGAATCTTCAATAGTTTCATCCATTTGTCCGAATACTATATCTTCCGGTTCAACTTGTTCCGATGCTTCCGGCCGCACTGCTAAAACAGAATCGAAAGGTATTCCGGCTTTTAATAATCCATAAAGCTTATCGATTTCTTCTCGAGTATCTGCTGCCAAAAAATTTACTTGAAGCTTTGTATTATAACGATGATAATCTCTAACTAAATCCAGATCACTTACAGTCGCCTTGTCTTTTATTTCTCGCCGGTAAAGTTCATCCCTAACAAACATTTTTTTTAAATCTATTAGTTATGAACTTAATTACGTTTGTTGTATCATAGCCCATATCTTTTGCTTGAAGCGCCCATAATTTTTCAGCAATTAATGAATAAAGGAATTCAACCTTTAATGCTTCGGTCATTCGTTTTATGTTTTTTCTAAACAGCGGAGTAAATTCATATCTTTGTAAAAATTCAGAAGAAGATATTGTCGTGTTACCCACTGTAGCGACGGGTTTATCATTTAAATCTTGAGCGGATAATGAGCAGCTAAGTAAAAAAACAATTAATATTATGGAAAGATTTTTCATGATTTAGATGGATAGTTTATATGCAAACAGGTTATTGAAGTTGGCCATTTTAAATTAAAAATTAAGTATAAATTTACCAAAAGACAGTATAGAAATGAAAGTGAAAATTGATGCCACAAGCTTATTTTTAGGGCAAAAAGGCTTAAATATCTTATCTATTTAATATAGATTATTCTCTATTAATTTTTTATTGAGCATTTGATATATTTGCCGGAAATGTTTTTATATAAATTGAAATAGTAATGTCTAAACACACCTCCAAATCATTTCATAAAAAAAGCGAAAAGAATCTAGATATAAAAAACAAACCTACCCCAAGATGGTTTTATTTTATTTTAGTACTGTTGCCGATTTTGTTTATTGTTTTATTAGAAGTTTTCTTACGAACAATAAATTACGGAAATGATTATACACTTTTTGTTCCGTTGTCAAAAAGATTTCCTGATAAATTGTATATCAACCCTAATATATGCAAAAAATATTTTAGCAATATTGAACATCCCCCAACACCAGTGCCTGATGCAATAGATGCTGTTAAAAAACCAAATTCATTTAGAATTTTTGTTTTAGGTGGAAGCACTGCCGAAGGTTATCCGTATATTCCGAATGCCTCATTCCCAAGAGATTTAAAAAGAAGATTGCAACTATTATTTCCAAACAAAAATATTGAAGTAATGAATTGCGGAATGTCAGCAATTAACAGTTACACTTTGCGTGATTTTACACCTGACATAATTAAACAAAAGCCCGACTTAGTATTAATTTATGCCGGACACAATGAATACTATGGCGCTTTAGGTGTGGGCTCTTCATATTCTTTTGCAGCCTCTAGAAGATTAAATAACTTTTATATTTGGCTGCAAGATTTTAAAACCAGTACAGCTTGTTAATAACATACTTCATGATATAGCAGGAATATTTAAATCTAAAAAAGCCGGTGATGATAAAAGTACTTTGATGGAAAAAATGATTGGAAAATCTTTGATTCCACTTAATTCAAAAAATTATCAAGAAGGATTGGAGCAATTTAAAGGGAATATGTCTGACATTTTAAAAATGTTTAAAGATGAAAATATTCATGTTATTATGGGAACATTAGCAAGCAATATTAAAGACTTAAAACCATTCATCTCCCATAAAGGAAAAAACATTCCATCAGCAGATAGTATCTATTATACTGCACAAAGATTTTTAACCGAACGAGATACATTAAAAGCCAGGAAATTATTTATTGTAGCAAAGGATCTAGATGAATTACGGTTTAGAGCTCCATCTAAAATGAATACAATAATATTTCAACTAGGCAAAAAATATGGAGACCCGGTGATTGATATAGACTCTATTTTAAATACTGATAGCCCTGATGGAATTCTCGGTTATAATTTAACAGTGGATCATTTACATCCTAATCTAACCGGGTATAAAATTATTGCAGAATCTTTTTATCAAGAAATGAAAGCAGATAAATTACTTCCCCCAAATCCAGAAAATATATCGATTAATAGTCAAGACAGTATTTTAAATTACAATTATCCTCTTACCCAGCTTGATTCAGTAATTGGAGATATTGAAATAAAAAGGTTGACAGGAAATTATCCTTTTATTCAAAGGGGATCGGATGGATTCTTAATTGAAAATTACAAACCACTAAATATCATTGATTCAACCGCAAAAGAAACATTGCTAAAACAAATTACCTGGGAAAAGGCTCATGCAAAAATTGCTGAATGGTTCTGGGAAAAACATAATGTCAATAATTTTAAAAGAGAAATTAATGCTATTATAGCTGAACGTCAGTATGACACGGAACCTTACGAATATATTACAAAAAAATTGATTGCAAATAATTTATTCGACAATGCTATGCCATACCTTGAAAGATTAAATAAAATAAGGCCATCGAGTTTTACTTTAAAATGGCTGGGTCAAATTGCTCTTAGTGGAAATAATTTCAAAGGTGCAGTTTCTTATTTAACAGAGTCATTAAAATTTAAAGATGATGATCCCCAGGTATGGTACAATCTCGCAGGCGCTTATTTTAATCTAAAGCAGAATGAAAATACTATATCAGCATTAAAAAGATGTTTACAATTATCTCCGAATTATAAGCCAGCTCAAATTTTTTATAATAATTTAATAAACTCTTCAAAATAAAATTGAACATCCTAACTAAAATATAACTCTTAAAACACTATCATTAATTCGCAATTATAAAAAAAAGCCGGCCTATTTCAGACCGGCTTAATAACGTGAGCACTAAGAAAAATTATTTAATTAAAATCATTTTCTTAGTTGAATTAAACGTACCAGCTTGTAAGCTATAAATATATACACCACTTGCTAGTTTACTTGCATCAAATGTTGCAGTGTAGTTCCCTGCTTCTTGCTGTTTATTAATCAACGTAGCAACTTCCTGGCCGAGCAAATTGAAAACCTTCAAAGTTACATGCTGTGCTTTTGGTATAGAAAACTTAATTGCTGTTGAAGGGTTAAAAGGATTTGGATAATTTTGACTTAGTGAATAAGTGCCAGGAATATATTTATCATTTTTACTAACACCAACCACTACTGGGTCTTGCGTGCCAAAAATATACATTACATCGATTTCAGGCCCATCTTTTAATAATATATTATGGTTAATGCCAAATCCCATCTCATTGTCAAGATAATTGCTGCCGCCGTTAACTGTGTCAACGCCTGGATATGCCAAAGCAAATTTAAATTCAAATGTTCCGGCAGGTGTACCGGCAGGCATTGTTTTCATTAACGACCAAATGTTATCGCCAGCAACTTTATCGCCGTTGACTCCATCATCATTTAACACTTTAAGAGTAGAAATTGTATCAACATAAGTTGGGGCATCTACTGTATCACTATATGACCATGTACCTGCCCAGTTACCAATCGGTTTTATCCCGCCTTTTAATCCGACAAATGAAACAGTTGAAGGATCAATTGACATTTTATTATGGAAATCAACAGCGTTGGTTACATTAACCTGGAATAGTATATCAACCGAATTAGCAATGTCCCCAGCAAAGATAATTAAATTTGGAACCACTGGATCCAGTACAACTGTATTAACTGTATCGCTTGTGAAATAATACCATCTGTTATCTCCTAACTCATAACCGCCGCCATTTCCAAAATTGTCATCAGGATATGCTTTTAATTTCCAAGCTGTGGAATCACCGGCAGGTCCGTAAATAACTAAAGTTGATTTATAAATTGCAGGATTATTTAATGAAGGATGTAATGTTCTATCTCCTTCTACTTTTGTTACAGCGTAGCCGCCCCAGTTACTTAATCCTAATATAACTAACGAATCTTTTGAAGGATCAAATTGACCGGGTGCAGTACCGAGGTAGGTGCTCATATCTGCCTGGAAAGTAACTGTATTTTTTATTTCAGATGCTACCATAGTTTCATTATTATAATAAACTACATCAAGAATAGAATCTTTTGTTGGAACTGTAAATGGCCTATTGTCACTACCTTCCCATCCTCCGCCGTTGATAACTAGTTTATAGTCATATGATTTTCCAATTAGTGAATCAGCAAAAGTTGCATCTGCAGAATAAATTGAATCAGTTGCACCTTTTGTCATGGTAAAAGCAAAACCATACCAATCAGCTGTATCTTCTTCTGCAGCCTTTTGGAAAGAACCTCTAACTTCTACTGTATCGGTTCCAATTGTGAAATTTCCTTTTTCAATTTGAACAGCCATATTGGCTCTAAAGGTAACTTTCACCTGACCAAATACATTCATTGCTAAGAAAGCGAGGAAGAATGTAAACAACATTTTCTTCATAACGTACTCCTTTTTTGTGAATTAGTAAATTTAATTAATGTTCCTTATATAGATTACAATCCAATTGTAAATCCAACTCTTTGTATACTGCTAAATATTCCGAAGTCAGTATAGCTATAATCAAGCTTTGTAAAAAAACCATTAAAGTCATAATTTATTCCGATCCCGGCAGATAACCCACCTTGCCTGCTTGCTTTACCTAATGAATTAAAACCACCTCTTAGAAATACCATATTATTCCAAACAAATTCACCACCAATATTTGCATAACCGGATTGATTACTGGGATATACAGCATCAGTCTCAATTCCAAATCTCCATGTTTCTGAATTAATAAAATCATAACCCACACCAACTGAGAATACTAACGGCAGCGACCATGAATCAGTAGATAAATCAGAAGCAATATTTGAATTATTCCCTGCATGTGCTGGATCAATATCAACAGGCTGCAATAAATCTTTGCCTGCCAATTTCATTTCAGTTCCAAAATTTGATATGTTCATACCAATTCTAAGATTAGGTAATTCAGTATAAAATAATAAACCAACATCTAAAGCAAATGCTGAAGCAGATTCATTCCAAATTTTTTGATTTATATATTTAACAGATCCGCCAATAGAAAACCGGTCAGTTAAATTTCTTGCATAAGAAAGTGAAAGAGCCAGATCAGAAGCCGACCATCTTTCGCCAGTGCCATCTGGTTGGGTTGCTGTGGTAATTTCTTCTTCACCATAATCAAGCTGGTTAATGCTCAATGCAACAGCATCATTTTCACCTAAGGAATAATTTAAGCCAAACCAGTTTAGCTTTGTTCCGGCAATCCATTGAGAAAATGCGGCCGAGAATTCTGTCCTACCAACTCTTGATAATCCCCCGGGATTCCAATAAGCAGCATACACATCGTTAGCTTCAGCCACAAAAGCACCGCCCATTGCTGATGCCCGTGGGCCTACCGGAATTGTAAGAAAGTTGGCAGATGTTGTTCCAACCTTAGTTTGAGACATCAATGTAATAGTAATTCCTATTGACATTAATAAAACAGTAAATATTTTTTTCATTTTTGTCTCCATTTCAATCTCGAGTTTGCCTTACTTTATAATAGCTAGTTTGCCAATTTTCTTATCACTCAATCCCGGCACTTCAACAACGTAAAAATAAACTCCGTAAGAAATATCAAGCCCTTCTTTCGATCTTAAATCCCAAGAAACCGTTCCGTCATTTATATTTCCATTTTGTTCTAATGTTTTTACTTCATCGCCGGAAGAAGTATAAATGTGAATTGTACAATTTGGAGGTAGATGAGTAAAGTAAATCACTCTTTCGCCTCTGCCTCGTACATTGGTAGGCAATGGTTGTTCAAAAATATTTGTAATTACATAAGGATTAGGAACCGCCTTTATTTTATTTAAATCTGTTTTAACTTCATTTTGATCAACTGAAGGAGCGCTTGTGGTAAAACTAAATTCATCCAATGAAGAAAATGGTTTGTAAAATGAAAGTGTAAGTGTATCACCGCCTTTAGGGATATTGGAGGAATCACTTCCAGTGAATAAAACTACCCATGAAAGTTCTTTCCCTGCCGAATCAGATAAAAATACTTGATCAAGTGCCGAGAGTGTATCTAATTTTTTGAAAGTTGTTTCTGTATATCCATATTGAATTTGAATTGGTTTTAAGGGATTGGTAACATTATAAACTTTAAAGTTTGTAACTTTTCTTAAAAATGCATTGCTTGCGCCAACTGCATCTGCCAGACTATTTGAAGTATCGTTATAAGTATTACTGAAAACAAATTTGTATGTTTTAGGCACCCGTATTCCTTTTAATTTAAGGTCCGGATAATTAACAACTGATGGAGCTGGAGAAAGATTTAATTTCGATTTAACATTCCAACCGCTTTGTGTCGTGTCCATACCAATAGCGTTAGCTGCTTGATAGGTGGTATCAATGGATAATCTAACGCCGTCAACAACTACCCCGTTCGAAGGCAGTAACTTTGAATTTTTAATTAAATAATTGCCGGTACCTGCATTTTTTATATTATATGAATAAGCAACTCGGATTCCATTAACTAAAGAATCATTAAAAGTTAAAGTGAAAGTTGAATCTTTTATTCTTGTTGGATCAACAACTTCAAAATAGGGAGTGGATGTAGAAATTCCACTGTTTCTAGAAAGCTGTTCACCCGATTTGGGAGGAACATATCCAAGCACAGGAGCATTTGGAATAACATCAGCCGTATTAATATCTGTAGTGATTTTTCCGGTAGCATCTTTAGATACAAAATGTGTATTTTCAGTAGGGAAAATATCCAAACTAGACTGCCCTCTTGTATATGCCACAACAGCATAATAATATGTTTGCCCATTTGTAACATCTTTATCCACATAAAAATTTTGGATTCCGGAATCATCTCCTAAATAATATGGGGCTCCATTTGTCAACTCATACAATTCTGGTGAAGAACTGAAATAACCGGTAATACCATCAGCTAGATCACATTGATAAATAGGTTTATAAAATACTTTTGAGCCTGAGCCATCAGAAATTTCTAGAGCGTCTGAAAAATCAGGATCTGTACCTTTATAAATTTTATATCCTTCAAATTCCACTTGCTTTGTTGTTTTATCGATAGTGTGTTCTGCAACCCTATCCCAATATAAAGTAACCTGTCCATTTCCAGGAACTGCAGTTAGTGTCGGCTTATCAGGTGGACGGGGGAAATTATAATTAGAGTTATAAATAACCTGTGCTATCTTTTTTGTTTTAATTACTCCGGCAAGATTATCACCATAAGCAAGTGCTAATGAAAATCTTTGCGTTTCACCAGGCAAGAGCGGAAAATAACCGGTAGCAAAAATAAAATCGCCGTCTTCACCACGTGTAGCAGTGTTATTGACCACAGATTTTGGAACATCAAAGTAACCTGGTGTCATTCTTTTCCACATATCTCTTTGGTCCGCCATATTAATTGCACCGGCAGGGACAAAATATTGAAAGCTGGTAAGGCCTATTTGATCAGATTCATCAACATCTGTATTATCTATGTTGGGTTCACCGGGTTCACCTGTATCTTCAAGTCCATAAATATTAATTTTCCCATCGGAATTACCTGATACAACACCAGGTTTCTGCCAGCCTGAAGTTGGTTTACCATCATTCTCTCCGAAGTCGCCAGTTCCGGTTTTTCCATCCAACCCAACGTCATCTGTAAGCGAATTCCAGTTGCTATTGTTATCAATCCCATCATCACGTGCTTCGTCAATCATCTTGTCATTGACCCCCACACCATTAATGTAATCTTTATGTTGAATAGGATTTAAAGTATCAATTAGAACGACATTTTGTGGTGATTTTTTATATTGCCTGTAGTCAACAATATAATTTTCATCAATTATTCCATTAAGGTTATTATCAATTCCGTCATAAGCATTTGGATTTACATTTCCTGAAGCATCTATGTTCCCTTCAACTAACGAAGTTTTATTTGGTTCTAAAAAGAAAGGAACTCCCATTGAATAAACAGTCACAGTATCATTAGGCATTGTAAAAGATGTTCTCTTAAAAGTTGTCTTATCAATAAGAATAAGTTTGTCTCCGGATTTAATTGTCCTGGGCTGAAAATCTTGCGATGTAAAATATGGGGCATTACCGCTGAACTTTGAATTATCACCGTCATTGTCTATTCCATCATAAGGATTGCCTGGAGACTCAAGAAAAGCATACGCAATATAACCGACTGCAAACGGATTAGGCTGCCACTGAGGATTTGCCTGCGGCCTAATATATTCATAACCTTTACCAGGTTCTATGTCCCATGAGTAAGTAATTGACTGCCTTACATCAAAGAAAGAAGCATCATCATTATATTCATCACCTTGCGCTCCAACATAAGTTCCGACTAGAGTTCCAAATGTTGCCTGGTCATAAGTAGTAGTTCCGTCATTTTTAATATTATATAACCAGAATATTACATTTTGAGCTAAAAAGCTTGACCACTGCATACCTCTAACGGAAACCTGAAGAGCTTGCCCTAAACGATTTGGATCAGTAGAATCAGGAGTAAAGCCATACAGTTTGTACATCTTTGCATCTTCATTATCATCCATCCAATAATAGCTTTCCTGATCTGCATTGAACTGTGCCCGTCCAAAATACCCATTCCAGTCAACACTTGGAGTTATAGTTTCACCTCCATTATTAATTGGATTAGCTGAATATGTCCAATCAGGATGATCCGGCCAAAGAGTAGGCCAGGTTTCCGGAAGATGACTCATAGCAACACCTTCTCCAAGTTTGTTTAAAGCAGCGTTAGCGAATCCAGGAATAGGATCAAAACCACCAAAGTTTCCATTCAAACCGTTAGAATTTCCACCTCCGGGCCTTTCAACTGGAGTTATAACAACTTCAACAACTGTATCTTTTTTGCCATCATTATTATAATCCTTAATAGGTAATTTAATTCCAATTAAAGGGGAAACATCACCTACGTAGCCATCTGCATCGTACTTCCATGCGCCTTGAGGACCTTGTGTGCCTGGTTGAGCAATTACGCCATAGTTATTAAATATAGTTCTAACCTGGTTGCCTCTGTGAATTCCAATTTTTCTATAAACATAAGAACCTCTATCGGTTACTCTTTTTCCCTGGGCAATTGTAAAATCATTTGAAAGAAGGATAATTGCCGCTACTAAAAAAATTGATGCTTTAACAATTTTCATAATATTTACCATAAAAAATTTCAGCTATTTATTGTAAGAAAAATGATATTCCCATTTCTACTCTTCTAGGTTCAGAATAGTATGATGGGTCATTATAATATTGATCAACAGAGTTAACCAGATAAGTTGGATTTCCATTGGTTTTAGCCTGGTATTCAGCATAAGTAAAATCAGCAGTGCCGCTATCGTTGTAAACATTAAGCTGGTTTTTAATATCAAATAAATTATAAACTCTTAGGAAAAAGCTTAATTTATCTTTTCCTATCACAAAATCTTTGTATGCCCTTAAGTCAACATTAAAGAATGATGGTTTTAGACTTGCATTCGTTAATATCTGTGAAAGGTTTATTGATTGACTTGGAGAATAAGGGAAACCGCTGCCGTATTGTCCAATAAAGCTAAATCCCCAATCAGCTTGGGAAACATAAGAAAAGGTTGCGTTTATTGTATGGGTTTGATCCCAGTTTAATGATATCAACTGCATTTCCGGCCTGTCACCGCTAACAAGTGCATTCCTTGTGGCAGCAGGATCTGAAGCATTTCCTTTAGCAGATTGTAAAGTATAATCTAAAGTTGCAGACCAGTTATTGCTTATTCTTTTTGTAAGTGATAAAACTATTCCTTTTACAAATCCAAAATCACTATTTACATATTGACTATATGAAGAGGAGCCGCCGAAGATCGTAATTTCATCTGCTCTTGTACCGGTTAGGTTTCTTATATCTCTAAAATATCCGGTTAGGTCAAATGAAATATCATCAGATAATGCTTGCTGTAAGCCAACCTCACCGCTTATAGTTTGTTCTGGTTTTAAATCCGGGTTACCGGCAATTCCTAAGTTACCGGTTCCTTGTCCGAATTTGTATTCTGGATTTTGATATAAGTAATCAAAATTAGGAATTTGGAAAAAGTGCCCGTATGAAAAATGGATTACTCCTCTGTCCGTAATTGGAAAAGCAACACCAAGTCGCGGACTAATTTGAAATTTCGGTGTAGCTTTTTTATACCAGATGGCTCTTCTTTGAGCTAAAGTCATAGCAATATGTGCGGGATCAACCGGATGATAAACATCAGGATCTGCGGGATCAGCTAATATTTTGCCGTCGGGATAAAAATAATCTCCTCTTACACCAATATTTACGATTAATTCTTGTAACTCAATTTTGTCCTGGATATAACCTGAAAATTGTAAAGGCTTTTTATTATAAACGTTGATATATAAATTTTCATTAGGATTGTTTGGATCAGGGACTCTCATATGAGCATAAGGATAACCTGTTACCTGAGGATCTTGTAAAGTATCAGGTTGAATCAAAGTTATATCTCTATAACCAAGATTATGTCTATTAAAATCTATACCTGTTTTTACCTGATTAATTCTATCCATTTGCCAAGTTAGATCCCACTTAGCGCCATATGTACCGGTTGTTCTTCTAAACATAGTATTTGGATTACCTCCGGTAGAAAATGTAGGCACTTCAGATGGCTGTTGCCCTAACAACGTAGTATTGGTATATCGGGGATCGTTTGGATCAGCATAAACATACTGTTGATAAGATTTAAAAGAAATATGAAAGATCAAATTTGTAAAAAGCATTTGCACTTAAAGTATGTGTAAAGGCAAGTATATTCGTATTTCCCTTACGGAATTTATGAAAATTTCCGCCTGGATTAAAAGTATAAAAATGATCAAAATCCTGATAGTTAACATCATCCAAAATATAATTGTAATCTATTTTTACACTACCTGCAGGTTTCCATGTTAACTTGCCCTGAAAATAAACTTTTTCATTCCAATTCATAGGAACTATTTTTCCATCCCCGGTAGAATCTATTAAATATCTTTCTGCTACCGTATATGTTGGGCCTCTGTTTACCGTAATGTCCCATGGATTAAAAACTCTTTTACCATATTCCCAGCCGCCGAAATAAATATAACGTGTATTTACAAAAAAGAATAAATCATCATTTATAATTGGACCACTTAAACTACCTTCCAAATCTCGAATATCGGAAAGGTCCGGTTTATTCAATCCCATAAAAATATCGGTGTGATTAGTTAAGTGAGTACCAACATAGGATGTTAGACTACCTTTAATCTGATTACTTCCATCCTTGGTTGCAATATTAACGTAACCGGAAAGAGCTTTACCGTATTCAGCATTAAAAGCTCCGGAAATAAACTGAAGTTCTTGAATAGAATTTGTATTTACATCAACAACTGTAGAACCATCGTAAACATCAGTCATCGGAACACCGTCTATTGCATAAACAACTTCACCGCTTCTTCCGCCTCTTACACTACCGCCAACAATACCGGCTTTTAATTGCAAAACTTCTTGAAATTCTGTAACAGGCAATGCTTGAATCTGATTTGCATCTACTATAGATGTTGAAGCAGTTAAATCTTTTTGAACAAGAGGACGAGATGCAACAACAACAATATCCTTGCCTAATGATATACTTTCTTCCTGAAGTGTGAAATCAATTTTTGTTGTTAAATCAATTGATACTTTTACATCATTATAAACAACTGATGTATAACCAATTGCCGAAGCTTTAACGGAATATGTTCCTGGGGAGAGCCCTATAATAGAATAATACCCATTTATATCTGTTGCAGCCCCTAAATTCGTATTCAATACAATTACGTTTACAAATGGTAAGGGTTCATTTGTTTTGTTGTCTAATATGCGTCCGGCAATTTTACCTGTTTGTGCGGCAATATTTATTGTAAGGAATAGTAATATGAGTGATGTAAAAAAAGACCGTAACAAAAATCTCATTAATCCCTCCGGGATAAAATAATTGTATTATTCATTATTCTTAAAACATTAAGTGTATGGCAAGGGTTCAATAGAGACATGAAATATTTAGAACCCCTTAATTTGAACAACCCATTAATATCATTTGATATTTGGGAAATATTGAAAATTAGTATACTCATTTCACACACTAAAGTAAAAATTGTATCATATTATTTTATAATTCGAATCAGATGTATTTTGTATCTTTTTTAATACGTCCAGGTCAACAGGTAAGAAAAAATAATTTACTAAAAATATTCTTAGTACTGTAAGCTATACATTTAACCACCTTCAGTCCACTACCTAAACGAAGGTATTTTATTTCAAACCTCTCTTAAATAACATTTCAATACTACCCATTTAGAGGGGTTTATTTTGACAAAACTTAATCCTATTTAAATATTTTTGCAACAGATTTTTTTTGAGCAAAAATATGCAGCTTTTTATAAATGCTTTTGAAATTTTCTCTTACGTTTTCAATGCTCATTGAAAGTGAATCAGCAATTGCTTTGATGCTATTTCCTTCAATTAGTTTCTTTAAAATATCTTTTTCTTTATTCGAAAGTGCGGCCGAATTTTCGTCACCATTTACTTGTCTTTTTTGCTGAAACAAATCAATAACTTTCCTTGCTATGCTTGAACTCATTGGTGTTCCGCCAAGATAACCTTCTTGAATCGCACCCATAAGCTTTGTATGTGAAGCTCTTTTCACAACATAACCGGATGCACCTGCACATAAAGCATCAAAAATTGATTCGTTCTCTTCGTATATGGTTAAAACTAAAATGATTAATTCAGGGAGAAGTGATTTTACCTGTTTGATGCCTTCTATACCATTCATACCGGGTAACCCGATATCAATTAATAATACGTCCGGGCTCTGCTTTTTAATACTTTTTAACATTGCATCGCATCCAGAATATGCTGCAATACAATTATAACCCTTTGTAGAATCTATTAATATTTTTAATCCTTCACGGATTGTTTCATTATCTTCTACAACTATAATATTAATCATGATGGACGGTAAAAAATATTAAAATATGCTCTCTCCTCAATTAACATTTGAGATAATTACTTGATTAGAAATGTATGCTTAATAAATAAATCTATCTACTACACGAATGGGGGTATTTTTCGATGAAGATTCGAGAATTGCTATTTTAATCTACTCTATATGGGGAGATAAAGAGTTCAAGACAAAGTTCATGTTTAAGTTTATAGAAAAGCTGAAAATGGAATGAAGCAACAATTACTATACTTGAACTTAAACTTACTCTTGAACTTGTCTTATACTTGAACTTGAACTATCAAATCAACCCTTCTTTAATTGCTTTAGCAACTGCTTCTGATTGCGAATGTACATGAAGCTTTTTGTAAATATTTCTAAAATGAAAACGGACTGTTTCAACACTTATAAAAAGCGAATCGGCAATAGCTTTAAAATTATGCCCTTCCACTAGACCGCTAAGAATTTCTTTTTCGCGCGGAGTCAATACATATTCATTTTTGTGCTGAACTGTTGATTTAGGGTTTTGAAAAAACTCAATAACCTTTCTTGCTATTTGCGCACTCATTGGAGCACCGCCTTCGTATGCTTCCTTAATTGCTTCAAGCAGTTTTGACGGCGGAGTCTTTTTAATTAAATAACCGCTCGCTCCCGCTACTAAAGCATCAAAAATTCTATCATTCTCTTCGTAGATAGTTAAAACTAAAATTGTTAATTCAGGAAGAATTGCTTTAACTTTTTTTATCCCTTCAATTCCACCCATACCTGGCATGGCTAAATCCATAAGCAACACATCCGGGTTAAGCTTTTTAATTTGTTTTAACATTGATTCACAATCTTCGAAAGCACCGACACAAGCATACCCCTCTGTTCCATCAATTAATATTCTTAATCCGTCGCGTATAGCATCATTATCTTCAACAACAACTACATTTAACATATTGAAACACAACCTATTTAATTGTTTAACTGTTAAATTGCTAAATAGCTATAATCTCATTGCTCTTCTATAAACAATAGAAATTAAACAATTTAACAGTTTAAAATCTACAAAATATTTCCATGGAAACGAACTTCTGTTCCTTCTCCAACTTTTGAATTTATTTGTAAAACGCCTCCTATTAATTTAGCTCTCTTTTTAATGTTCTCAAGTCCATTTCCATTTTTACCAATATCGTCCATACAGAAACCTTTTCCGTTATCTTTCAAGGTCATCTCCAGCATTTTATTTTTAACAAAAGCATCGAGAGTAATCTCTGTACATTCGCTATGAGTTATACAATTATTAATTGCTTCCTTAAAAATTAAATAAAGATGCTGGCGGCGTTCCATTGAAAGAGAAACTTTCTGAAGTGAAATAATATTTTCAGAACGGAAAGAAATATTTGTATAGGATGATAACTCCGAATAAGTATCTCTTAATCTTAAAATTAGATCGTACAACGAGTCTCGCTTCGGATTAACAAGCCAAACAATATCGCTCATACTGTCAACTAAGTTTCTAGAATTATTGCTAATTGTACTTAAGCTTTTTGTTATATCTTTATCATCCGTTTTTATTTTTTTGGAAATCACTTCGCTCAAGATTGAAATTTCAGTAAGGCTTGAACCAATATTATCATGAAGATCGGCAGCAAGCTTTGTTCTGAATCTTCCCATCTCGATTAAATTTTTAATCCGGTAATATGCTATCAAAGTAATGATTCCGAGTAAGGTTAAAACAACCAACACAATAAACCACCAGGTCCTCCATAGCGGTGGTAGTATTTGAAGCGAAATCGATGCACCTTCTTCGTTCCAGGCGCCATCATTGTTTGATCCTTTAACTTTAAAAATATATTTGCCCGGATCAAGGTTTGTATAAGTAACATACCTCCTGTTGCCGGAATAAATCCAATCTTTATCAAACCCTTCCATCATATAAGCATAGCGGTTTTTATTTGGAGAAGTAAAATCTAGAGCAGCAAACTCAAATGAGAAAACATTCTGGCTGTATGATAAAACAATTTCCTTTGTCATTGTGATTGACTTTTTTAGAACTGAGTTATCACTATTTATTTCTACTGGCTTATTAAAGATTTGAAAATTAGTAATTACAACCGGCGGAATGTGAGTGTTATTTCCCAATTGATCCGGATAAAAAGCATTAAAGCCATTCGTCCCGCCAAAAAACAATTCACCGTCATTTCCCTTATAACCTGCACCCCAGAAGAACTGGTTGCTTTGAAGTCCATCATTCACATCGAAGTTTCTACATGCATTTGTATTTGGATTGAACATGGTTAACCCATTATCCGTACTTATCCATAAATTACCTTTATTATCACTAAGAATTCTATAAATAATATTACTGGCAAGTCCATCTTTAGTTGTAAAACTTTCAAATTTGGGTGAAGATAAATCTTTTTGATCATAAGGCAATTTATTTAGTCCGCCTCCGTAAGTACCGAACCATAAATTCCCTTTTTGATCTTCGAACATTGATATTACCCTGTCATCATTTAAACCATGAATATTATTTTTATTAAACCGGTGACTCTTGAATTTTACTGCAGAAGGATTCGTTAAAGCATTTTTCCTTAAGTTGCCGGGAATCATATCAAGTCCATCCCAGGTACCAATCCAAAGATTCCCATCCCTATCTTCATGAATACAAGACTGGACCTGATCTCCACTTAAACTTGCAGGGTTATTTGGATTATGAATAAACTTTATAAAAGAATCACGTTTTCTATTATATAGATTTAAACCTCCGCCGGTTCCTATCCAAAGATTTTTATCGCTGTCTTCATAAATTGCTTGTATGATATTATTGCTAATTCCGTTTTCATTATTAGCTTGATCGTATGAATAATTTTTAAATTTTAAATCTTCAGAATTGCTGTTACCCAAAGTTCTATTTAACCCATTTCCCCAGGTCCCTACCCAAAAATATCCGTAACTATCCTTGAAGATTGCGGAGATTGAATTATCACTTAAACTGTATTTATCGTTGTGATTATTTTTATATACAATAAATTTATTACTGCCGGGATTTAATTTATTTAACCCGCCGCCTAAAGTTCCGATCCAAAGTGTACCGTTCTGTTCTTGATAGATTGCTCTAATGGTATTATAGCTTAGACTGTACGGATCAAATGAATCATGAACATAATGCTTGAACTTTGATCTTCTCTTATCAAACTTGAATATTCCTTTTTCAGCAGTCCCAATCCAGACTATTCCTGTCCGGTCTTCATATAATGAAAGAATATTACTGTTATCCAAATTATTAATTCTTGATGAAGATTTTACGGCAATCAATTTATTTTGTAGTTCATCAAATTTATATATTCCTCCCCCTGTCGCAACCCATAAAGTTCCGGTTTTATCTTCAATCATTGAATTGATTCGATTAATACTTGAGTTTTTAGTATCAAAGGGATTAATAAAATACCTGGTAAAACTTTTTATATGTTTGTTGAATTTTGTTAACCCTCTTAAAGTACCAATCCAAATATTGTCTGCACTATCTTCATACAATGAAAGCACTACGTTGCTGCTTATACTATTGGCATTTTTCGGATCAAAAGAAAAATTTGTAAACTGATTTTTGTTTCTATCAAATTTATCCAAACCGCCGTCGCTGCCTACCCACAAATCGCCCTGCATATCTTCATAAATAGACAAAACAACATTGTTGCTTAAGCTGTGCGGATTTTGAGGATCATGTGAATAGTGTATGAATGAATTATTTTTCTTGTCAAATTTATTTAATCCGCCTCCTTCGGTTCCAATCCACAAGCTGCCTTCATGGTCTTCATAAATTGCCCTAATATTGTTATGGCTTATGCTTTGCGGATCTTTAATATTGTTTCTATAATTTGTGAATGTCTCTGTACTTTCATTAAACTTGCTTAAGCCGCCGCTGTTTGTTCCAATCCAGAGAGTTCCGTTTTTATCTTCATATATTGTCCAGATAAAATTGTCGGAAATAGAATTAGAATCTTGAGGGTTAAATTTATAAACGGTGAAGTTATATCCGTCGTACTTGTCTAAGCCGTCTTCGGTTGCAATCCAGATAAAACCTTTTTTATCCTGAAGGATTGCATGAACCGTATTTTGATAGAGTCCGTTTTCACTTATCAGATGAACAAAATTTGCGTCATTGGTTTGTGCGATTTGATTTTGGAAAGGAAAGAATGAAAATAATAATACAATTGAAATGAACTCTATTTTTAGTTTGTATGAATTTAAATGGAGGGAGTTACTTATGTTTTTATCACAACAATATATTGAAAACGAATTAAATAATTTATTCGTAACCAAAGAATAATATTTTGTAATTATTGAATTCAATTTTAAACTATAATTATGAATCAACACTGACTAATTACTAATGATACATCATTCATACAAAAAAGTTTTATTATCTGTATGAATATATAATACATCCCCATTTGAACTTAAAGACTTAAAAGAATTGCCGGGTATATTTACAGCTGCTTCAGCATTTAATTTAAAGCTGTTACTCAGATTATAAATATTGTAAAGGTAATCTTTTTTGGTAAGGACAAATAAGTTATCTCCTTCTAGAGTAAAGTCTTCAACTCTTTCATTATTCGTAAAAAAATATTCTCTCACTTTATTAAAATTTTTATCAAGCCTGTACATTGCGCTACCATATTTTATAAAATAATCAGTGTTATACTTTACAATTTTATCTGCAGCAAGATTTGTTTCACTAATAATTTCCATATTATTATCAATCATGGAAATATTAGCCTGGGCGGCTGAGTTATTAATCTTAATTCCTGAAATAATTAACGCATTATCTTCTATTTGCAATAAAAGCGGTATTGAATAGTCTACATTTTTTTTGGTTACTGTTCTGTTAGAAATATTAATTTTATAGAGATTCGCTTTTGCCTGTCCTGAGCCCATATTGAAAGGAACAAGCGAACTTAGTACATATACGTTGTTGTCATTCATTGCAATAAAAGAGGTCTTTATATTACCGGCAGATAAATCATTCCCAAGACTAATTCTACTTTTAGATGTACCTTTAAAAATAATTAACTCAAATTTGTCCGGGTTAAAAGCAGAAACAATTCCTTCATCATTTACTGCAAACAGAGGTTGAGTCTGGCTGGAAGAATTTAACTCTAATTTATTTAATACATTTCCTTCTTCATCAAATACGATTATTGAAATATTATCAAAATTATCTTGTCCGGAAGAATTAAAATTTGCGACTAAGAAATAGTACTTACCTGGAGAGGTTTCAAAAATTTTTACACCCTCAATTGCTTCAGAAAAAACATTTTGATTTGAGTTGTCAATTTCGATGTTATCTGTAGAAAGCTTGATTTTCAGGCTGTTCAACTGCTGGTAATAGGCAGGAATTTCGCCTATTTTTTTTAGTGTTAACTGCTGTGAGTAAATAATGCAATTAACGCAAAAAAATAATATAATTATTAGAATTTTCCTCATAATCCTCGCAGTTAAAATACTTAATATTAAAAATGAAAATCAATAACTTACGGCGTAATTGATGCAAAATTCACTTAAACGGTTAATTAAAATATTCACAAATTCAAATGTTCAAAAAGTGATGCCTCTGGTGGAATTAAACTTATCAAACGAATAAAATTTGAATTAGTAAAATTGGTGAAATTATGCCATAGGCAACAATATTGAGCGGCTATGCAGGTAAAGAGTTTTATAGAATTTTTATTCTTATCTTTGCTAAAAAAAATATTAAAATGTGTTTAATTGTTTTTGCTTTAAACCAGCACAAAGACTACAAATTAATTTTCGCGGCAAATCGCGACGAATTTTATAACCGCCCTTCTTCTCCTGCAAAATTTTGGGATGATTACCCAAATCTTTTAGCAGGGAAAGATTTAAAAGAAGGCGGCACCTGGATGGGAATAACGAAGGAAGGAGACATTTGCTGCAATTACAAACTACCGTGATTTGCGTAATTTAAAATTGAATGCCCCTTCCCGCGGGCACATTGTTAAAGATTTTTTAATTAATGATTTCAGCATAGAAAGATTTTCCGAGAAATTAATCGACGAAGGTGCCGGCTATAACGGATATAATTTACTTTACGGGAATATTGACAGGCTTTTTTATTTTTCTAATTATAATAACGCAGATAAGAAAATCGAAAGAGGTATTCACGGATTAAGCAACCATCTTCTTGATACACCATGGTTTAAAGTAGTGAAAAGTAAAAATGAATTTGAACAGGTAATAAAGAAAAATAATTTTACAACCGGAGATATATTTAAAATTCTTTCAGATTCAACTTTATCTCCGGATGACCAACTGCCTGAAACGGGACTTGATTACGAAAGAGAAAAAATAATTTCGTCTATATTTATTAAAACAGAAGAGTACGGAACAAGATGCTCTACTGTTGTCACTGTAGACAAAAATAATTTTGTTAATTTTATAGAAAGAACTTTTGATAAGGCTTCTAAAGATTTTTCTGAAGTCACTTTTAGTTTTCAAATTGAATAATAAAATCAATATTTATTTTTAAGAAATTTTATTCGCATTATAAAATTTGTATTGTTTGTCATTTCGAACGAGTCTTCGAGAGAGAAATCTTTAACTATCATAAAAAGGATTTCTCCCTTTGGTCGAAATGACATTCACAATCACTAAATAACATACTCAACCGAGCATATATAAAATATAGTTTGTATGATATTTTTAAAAATTCAATATTCTCACAAATTCTAAAAATGCAGTAATGAATTTATTCGAACAAACAACCCGCCCAAACGAACTTTTATTTTATCAGAAAAACGATAAGAATGATGTACGATTAGGAGAAGTAATAAAAAGAGATGAACAGGATTTGAAGGTTCTGAAATTGTTATTCTTGGAGTTCCTGAAGATGATGGAGTTCAAAGGAACAAAGGAAGAAAAGGAGCTAAAGATGCACCGGATAACATTAGAGCTCAATTTTACAAATTAGCTGCATCAGAAAAAATCAATTCAAAAAAAATATTTGATCTTGGAAACATAAATATCAAAAAAACTCTTGAAGAAACTCATGACTCGCTAGAAGAGGTTGTTTTTCAATTGATTTATGAAAATAAAAAGATAATCATCCTCGGCGGTGGGAATGATATTTCCTATCCCGATTGTAAAGCACTTTCAAAAACAAATAAAAATATTTTAGCTTTTAACTTTAATAGTGATCTCGTTGTAAGGCCTGATGAACAAAGAAACAATGGCACTTCCTACCGCATGCTTTTAGACGAAACAATTATCTTCGGAGAAAATTTTTATGAAGTTGGAGTTAAAAAATATTTCTTCTCATTCAAACACGAAGAATTTTTAAGAAGAAACAACGCCAATATAATATCATTTGAAGAAGCGCAAGCTTTTGGAATTTCAAGTTTGGTTAAAAATATATTATCCAAAAATAAATCTGATGTAATTTTCTGGGGATTTGATATGGATTCAGTTCGAGAGTCTGATGCGCCGGGGGTTAGTTCTCCCTGCCCTATTGGTTTCACAGCAGAAGATGCTTTAAGTATTGCTGCTGCTGCCGGAAAAGAATCACGCACAAAAATATTTGAAATCTCGGAAGTGAATCCCGCTCACGACATTGACGGCAGGACAAGCCGGTTAGCTGCAATTATGATGTGGAAGTTTTTGAATTCACTCCCATAAAATTCATTCATTTCTATTTATTGTTTTCTCATCTCATAAATATTTTCTTATTTTTTAATCAATAAAAATTTTTATTCCTAAAAAATCCGGGGTATTGATGAAAATAATTGAATGCGTTCCAAACTTCAGTGAAGGAAAGAATGAAGCCACATTCCAAAAAATGAAAGACTCACTTAAAAAAATTCCAAACTGCAAGCTGCTTTCCCTTGAACCGGATGCTGATTACAACCGGGTCGTTGTTACAATTGCCGGAGATGAAAACGGTATTTTAGAAGGAGCAGTAACATTAAGCAAAACAGCAGCAAATGAAATTGACATGAGAAACCACAAAGGCGAGCATCCACGCATGGGCGCAATTGATGTTGTTCCTTTTGTGCCTGTAAAAAATGTAACGATGGATGAGTGTGTTAAAATTTCAGAAGCTTATGCAGAGAAAATTTCAAAAGAGTTGAACGTTCCGGTTTATCTTTATGAAAATGCCGCAAAAAAATCAGACAGGCAAAATCTTTCTACAATCCGTAAAGGCGAATATGAAGGCTTGCAGGAAAAATTAAAAGATCCCAATTGGCAGCCGGATTTCGGGACAAATGAATTTAATGCAAAGTTAGGTTCAATAGTTACAGGCGCTAGATTTTTTCTTATTGCTTACAACGTAAATATAAAATCAGATGATGTTAAGTATGCAAAAGAGATTGGAGAAATTTTACGTGAATCAGGAAGAGCAAAGCGGGATGCTAATGGCAGCATAATTAAAGTTGACGGCAAAACCGTAAAAGAACCTGGACGTTTGAAACAAGTTAAGGGGATGGGAGTGCTGCTTGAAAAATACAACATCACACAGGTATCAATGAACCTCACAAATTATAATGTCACTCCGGTACATATAGCTTTTGAAGAAGTGAAAAAAGAGTCTCGGCGTTTAGGCGTTGAAGTTACCGGCAGTGAAGTAGTTGGATTAATTCCTTTGGAAGCTATGCTTCAAGCCGGGAAATTTTATACACAAAATAATAATTTAAATGAAAGTGAATTGGTCGATCTTGCAATTGAAAAGCTTGGATTAAGCGATCTTCATCCTTTTAAAAAGGAAGAGAAGATTATTGATTACATGGTGTGATAAGTCAAAAGTCAAAATTTTTTCACTGTCATTCCGAACTTGCTTCGGAATCTAAAGCTTTAATTGAATGTTTTCAAAGATGCTGAAATAAATTCAGCATGACAAAATTTCAATGATATTAAATATTTAAATAAATAATTATAAATCGAGATTAAAATGGAATTATCAAAAACATTACAAAATTATTTAAATGAACTTTCTTCTAATGCACCAACTCCCGGCGGTGGAAATGTTGCTGCGCTATGCGGAGTTTTAGCATCGAGCCTGGGAACAATGGTTTGCAATCTTACTATAGGAAAGAAAAGGTATCTGGAAGTTGAAACAGAAATGAATGATGTAAAAACAAAACTTGAATCTTTGCAGAAAGAATTTGTTTCTCTTGCTTTAAAAGATAATGAAGCATTTGATCAAGTGATGGATGCATTTAAGCTGCCCAAAGAAACAGACGAGCAAAAATCTTTGCGAAAAGAAGCTATCGAAAAAACAACTTACCAGGCAGCTTTGGTTCCGGCAGAAGTTGTATCTAAATGCAGTGAGCTTTTACCATATTTAGAAGTTGTAGCAGCAAAAGGAAATCAAAATTCATTATCCGATGCTGGTGTAGCTATCTCACTAACTTCAACAGCATCTCAAGGTGCTTTTCTGAATGTTTTAATTAATTGCACAACTTTATCTAATAAGCAATTAGGGAATGAATTATTAACAAAGTCTGAAAACACTAATTCAGGCATTAACTTAAAATCGAAATCTATGCTTGATGAAATAATTCAAAGGATAAAATCTTAATGACAAAAATATATGCCTCGATTATTTTTTTACTTTTTGCATTTGCTATCAACGGGCAAACAGATAAACAAAATTTAAAAGAATCACCTGGCAAAAATCCAATTCCCGCCACTCCTGCAGAAAAAAGATTAGAAGCATATCAACAAAAATTAAAGCTCAATGAAAACTCGCTAGTTAAAAATGTAAAGTTCAATTCAATCGGCCCAACAATAATGAGCGGAAGAGTTGACGATATTGATGTCTCCCCTTTCGACCCGACAATATTTTATGTTGCTTATGCATCCGGCGGATTATGGAAAACTACAAACAACGGGCAATCATTTACTCCGCTGTTTGATAATCAAGCGTCAATGACAATCGGAGACATTGCCGTCGATTGGAAACATGACGAAACTATCTGGGTTGGAACAGGTGAAAATAATTCCAGCCGTTCATCCTATGCAGGCACTGGAATTTATAAAAGTATTGATACCGGGAAGACCTGGCAGAATATGGGACTTGCGGAGACACAACACGTTGGAAGAATAATTATCAGTCCCGATGACTCGAATACTGTTTGGGTTGCTGCTCTCGGACATCTATATTCACCGAATAAAGAAAGAGGAATATATAAAACAACCGACAGAGGAAAAACCTGGAGTCAAAAATTATTTGTGGATGATAACACCGGAGCAATTGATCTAATTATTGACCCTAAAAATTTCAATACACTTTATGCAGCATTTTGGTATCGAACAAGGCGTGCATGGAATTTTGAAGAAGCGGGAAGCTCATCAGGAATTTATAAATCAGAGGACGCAGGAGAAACATGGAAATTAGTAACTACAAGAGACAGCGGGTTCCCTACGGGTGAAGGTGTGGGAAGAATTGGTTTGGCAATATCAAATCAAAATTCACAAGTAATTTATGCTGTGGTTGATAATCAATTTCACCGCAAAAAAGATGAGAAAGAAAAACAGCATTTAACAAATAAAATGCTTAAAGATATGAGCAAAGAAGATTTTCTTAAGCTTGATGAAGATTTAATAAATAAATATCTGGATGAAAAAGATTTCCCGGAAAATTACACAGCAAAGAAAATAATTGAGCTTATCAAAGAAAATAAAATCAAGCCTTCAGATATAGCAAACTACACTGAAGATGCAAATGAAAATTTATTTGATACTCCCGTAATTGGAGCTGAAGTTTACAAGTCAACTAATGGAGGAATAACCTGGAATAAAACGAACAAAGATTACATAAACGATATGTTTTATACATACGGCTATTACTTTTCCGAAATAAGAATTGACCCGCGTAATGATAACAAAATTTATTTATTAGGATTCACTGTTCTTCTTTCGGAAGACGGCGGACAAACTTTTAAATCTATCAGTGGAAATAATGTTCATGCCGATAATCATGCGCTATGGATTAATCCAGTTAGAAAAGGGCATATAATTTTAGGCAATGACGGCGGATTAAATATTTCTTTTGATGACGGCGCACATTGGGTTAAAGCTAATACTCCGGCAGTAGGACAGTTTTACAGTGTTGCAGTGGATATGGAAAAACCATTTAATGTTTACGGCGGACTTCAAGACAATGGCGTTTGGATGGGACCAAGCAACTTTAAATACAGCAGCGAATGGCAGATGTCGGGAGAATATCCTTACAAAGATTTACTGGGCGGAGATGGTATGCAGGTGGCCGTTGATACCACCGATAACAATACAGTTTATGCCGGATTCCAGTTTGGATATTACTATCGAATAAAGAAAAAAGAACATAAGGATGATTTAATAAGACCAATTCATGAACTTGGTACAAAGCCATTCCGTTTTAATTGGCAAAGCCCAATTCATCTTTCAAATTTTAATCATGATATTTTTTATATAGGTTCAAACAAACTTCACCGCTCATTGAAAGATGGTAATGATTACGAAACAATTTCTCCGGATTTAACTCTCGGCGGAATCCAAGGTGACGTACCCTATGGAACTTTAACTTCAATTGATGAATCGCCTTTTAAGTTTGGTGTGATTTATACCGGTAGCGATGACGGACAGGTTTATCTTACAAAAGACGGCGGAGGTTTATGGAAAAATATTTCTAAGGGACTTCCCAAAAATTTATGGATAAGCCGAATAAGTGCCTCATTGCATGATACAGCAACTGTTTATGTTTCGTTAAATGGATATCGATGGGATGATTTTAATTCTTATGTTTTTAAATCAACAAACTTTGGCGATACTTGGATAAAAATAGGAAGTGACCTTCCGGCAGAACCGGTTAACGTTGTGAAGGAAGACCCGGTAAATAAAAATATTATTTATGTTGGAACCGATAACGGGCTTTATGTTTCTATTAATGGCGGTAACACATTTATGGGAATGTTTAATAATCTTCCATTTGTCCCGGTTCATGATTTGGTTGTACATCCCAGAGATAAAAAATTAGTAGTAGGTACCCACGGCAGATCAATTTACATTGCTGATGTTGAATACATGGAACAATTGGATAAAAATATTTTAGCAAAAAATCTTTTTGTTTTTGATTTAGATAGTATTACTTATAATGACAACTGGGGTATAAAAAGTTATGCATGGTCCAAGCCGGATGAACCAAATTTACAAATAGTATATTATGCCAAGAATAATGGAATGACAAATATAAAAATTAAAACCAAAGATGATGATTTGTTGAATGAGTTAACAGACACAACCAAACAAGGTTTAAATTATTTTAATTATGATTTATCAGTTGCAAAAAACAAAATTGATTTCTACAAAAATGAAGTAAATAAAAAGCTTGATGAAAAGAAAAAAGATGAATTTAAAGAAACAGATGCTAAAAAGGTTTTCCTGCGCCCGGGAGAGTATAAAATAGAAATTGAAATCAATGGGACAAAAGAGACAAAAATTTTTGGAGTAAAACCGCAAAAGAAAAAAGTCCGTGGAAGCGAAGAAAAATTTCCTTAAGTTTAGTCATTATTCTTTGAGGATTTTATGAGTCTATCACAAAATAAAATTTTTAATATTTTCCTCCTCGTCATATTTGGAGTTATTACAATTTTTTATGCAGTAAAATTTTTTAAAGAACCACAAAACCAGCTTTTCGATCTTATTGCTGTTGCTATTGGGCTAATTGGCGTTTGGCTGAGCTTTAGGGACTATAAGAAAAGTCAAAGGTCAAAAATCAAAAGTCAAAACGAACATGAAAACCTATCTTAGTGATTCTGAGTGTTCTCAACACCTAAGTGGTAAAAAAAGAGCTTCACTACTAAGACACTTAGAGCACTAAGTTTCGCTAAGTATTCATCAATTTAATTCTCTGCATTGTCAATCAATTTCTAAAATTTGTAAATTTGCAACTCATTAGATTATCTTTTTAATCAGTAACACTTTTCTTTTATAAAATTATTTTTTGTTGGGAGTTATAATGAAATTAAATAAATACAGCAGCCGGTTAACAGAACATTCAGCTCAAGTCGGCTCACAGGCTATGCTCTATGGTTTAGGATTAACAGATGAAGACATGCACAAAGCACAGGTTGGAATTGTAAGCATGGGCTGGGAAGGCAATACATGCAACATGCATTTGAACAGCCTTGCAAAAGTAGTTAAAGAAGGTGTTAAAGAATCTAACCTGGTTGGCTTTATATTTCATACCATTGGTGTAAGCGACGGAATTTCAATGGGCACTGAAGGAATGAAATATTCTCTACCTTCAAGAGATATAATTGCCGATTCAATTGAAACAGTAATGCGCGCACAATGGTATGATGCTTTAATTGCGTTACCGGGCTGCGATAAAAATATGCCTGGCTCCATAATGGCAATGGCAAGATTGAATCGCCCCAGCATTATGGTTTACGGCGGAACGATAAAAGCAGGATTTTGCGATAATAAAAAATTAGATATTGTCTCAGCATTCGAAGCTTACGGCCAATATCTTTCAAAAGAAATTGACGAAGCAGAAATGCAGAAAGTTATACATCACGCTTGTCCCGGCGCAGGCGCATGCGGAGGAATGTACACCGCAAACACAATGGCAACAGCAATTGAAACACTTGGAATGAGCTTGCCATTCAGTTCTTCAACTCCGGCTAACAATAATGAAAAACTTGATGAATCTAAAAATGCAGGGAAAGCAATTCTTCCTTTATTGGAGAAAGATATAAAGCCATTAGACATAATGACTAAGACGGCATTTGAAAATGCAATTTCAATTGTAATTGCTTTAGGTGGATCAACAAACGCAGTTCTTCATTTAATCGCAATGGCAAAAGCAGCAAAAGTTCCATTGACAATTGATGACTTCCAAAAGATATCTGATAAAACTCCATATCTTGCAGATTTAAAACCAAGCGGAAAATATGTAATGGAAGATCTGCACAAAGTAGGCGGTGTTCCCGCTGTTCAAAAGTTATTGTTGAAAGAAGGTTATTTAAATGGCAATTGCTTAACTGTTACCGGAAAAACATTAGGCGAAAATATTGAAAAAGCAAATGACTTATCTGTTGGACAAACAATTGTTGCAGCAATTAATAATCCGATTAAAAAAACCGGGCATTTGAGAATTTTATACGGCAACCTTGCGGAAGAAGGTGCGGTTGCTAAGATTACCGGCAAAGAAGGCTTAGTCTTCAGCGGCCCAGCTAAAGTTTATGATTCCGAAGAAGAATCCCTTGCAGGAATTGAAACAGGAAAAGTTGTTGACGGTGATGTAGTGGTAATCAGATACGAAGGCCCTAAAGGAGGCCCTGGCATGCGCGAAATGCTTTCTATTACTTCAGCAATTATGGGAAAAGGATTAGGCAAAACAGTTGCTCTGATAACCGATGGAAGATTCTCCGGCGGAACCCATGGTTTTGTTGTTGGGCATATAACTCCCGAAGCACAAATGGGAGGTAATTTAGCTTTGATAAAAGACGGCGACGTAATTACAATCGATGCTGAAAAAAATATAATGAATGTTGAAGTTTCAAAAGAAGAATTGGAAAGCAGAAGAAAAAACTGGAAACAGCCTGATTACAAAATCAAAACGGGAAGTCTTTATAAGTATATTAAAAATGTTTCATCCGCTTCTGAAGGTTGTGTAACAGACGAATAATTTTTAAAACAATTGGGCGTGCTGAATTTATTTCAGCATCTGCTGAACTAATAGAAGTTTGTCTGTTGCAATATGTTTAATTTGATTAGAGTATTATAAATGAACTTCTTTTTGGATTTCATTTTATACACTCACAAATTAAATTTTTTGTTTAGAATCAGCATTACTCAAAATTCAGGTTTTATTTAATACAAAATGATTTAATTTATGTATCAACAATTTTGAATCATAATGTTAAATCATAAAAAGATCATAATAAATATTTTTCTTCTTATTTTATTGTTTCTCCCTTCAAATATTCATGCCACGGATATTCATTCCTTAATAAAAGAAGGCGATAAGTTCTATAAAGAATTTGATAATCTAAAAGCTCTTGATAAATATAAGCAAGCCTATGAGCTCGACTCATCCAGCTATGAAACTATTTCTAAATTAACAAAGATTTATAACGACATTAGCGGAGAATATAAAGAACAACGCATTGATTCAACATCGGCAATATATGTAAAGTTAGGTGTGAAATATGCAGAAATTTTTCATAAAATGTTTCCTGACAGCGCATTGACTTACACATATCTTGCATGGTCATACGGCGGTATGGCAAAGCTGGTAGGAAGTAAAGAAAAAATAAAGCTGGCAAAAAGAATTGAAGAGTATGCAAAAAAATCAATTCAAATTAATCCAAAAGATTTTATGCCGTATTTAATTTTAGGGGTGTATTACCGTGAAGTAGCCAACCTTAGCTGGTTTGAAAGATTTTTTGCAAATACTTTCTATGGCGATGTACCTGAAGGAACAAATGAAGAATCTGAAGAAATGCTAAAAAAAGCTTTAACCTTTAATCCGAAAATAATAATTGCAAATTACGAACTTGCTAATACATATCTTGCTGAAGATAAAAAGAAAGACGCAGTTAACTTGTTTAACGAACTGCTTAAAATACCAAACAATAATTTTAGAGATAAATATATAAAAGCTAAAACAAAGAGAAGATTAGAAAAATTAAAAAGCTGATTTCTGAGTTATTTAATTTCATTGCAGCAGTCATGAAGTTGTCCATAGGCATCAACATAATTATAAACGAAATATTTTTTCTGACACAAGAATTTGTATTAGAATAAATTAAAAAAATATTTATGATAGAGTTTTGAAATGTAAAGTTATTGTTGTTAATAAGTCTCTCCCTTTGCAAGGGAGAGATTAGAGAGGGTTCAAAGAGTTCTGCCAATCAAATAACCCATCCCAACCCTTCCCTTAAAAATGGAAGGGCTTATTGATAGAATTAACACTAATATTATCATTCTGTCAACAAAATAATTTATACGAAAAATCTTAAAACAATTTTAAATTAAGTTGACTCCTATAAGACTTTGCTAGAACCATATTCTGTAAAAACATTCTGCTACATATGTATTTTTTCAATATCCTTCTTTCCTATACTCAGTCATTCCACCCAAGACATTCTCAACAACAAAACCTTTTTTAGCAAGCTGCTTTGTTCCCTTTAATGAACGAGCCCCAGTTCTACAAATTACAGCTATTTCTTTATTCTTAAATTTGTCCAGTTCATGAATTCTTTTATCAAGTTCTTGAATCGGGATATTAATTGTTCCACTAATTTTACCTAAAGGCCCTGTTAACTCTTTCACCGTTCTAACATCAAGGATAACTAAATTTGTATCACTCTTAATTTTTTGATTTAACTGCTCAACATTTATTGATTTAATTGAGTCCTGTGCACAAGCCGAAAAGCTGAGCATTAAAACAAAAATAAATCCATAAAAAATTTTCAGTCTTTGCATAATTACCTCCATTAACAGGAGATTAATTTAACCCGCAAAGTCCTGAAGCGCAACCACCTGCTGAAGGTATATCACAATTACCGCTAGCACAGCCACCTGATGAATAGCTTGATGAACCATCAAAAGTTGCACTGAATGTTGATAATAATTTTTTATTTTTAGTTGAATTGCATTTGGGACAAGTTACTTCTTCCTGGTGTGCAGATGATTTGTGCAGCACTTCATATTTGCTTCCGCAATTTTCACAGCGGTATTCGAATAACGGCATTTATTTCCTCTTTAATTTTTAATTATTTGATATTGAAATATTTGGGGTTAAAATTATTTTCGATTTCATCGAGTTGGAAATCAAACAAGCTTTTTCAGATTTTTCAATTAATCTTAGAGCCTTATCTTTATCTTTCTCTTCATTAATAGTTATCGACGGTTTAAGCTCTATTTCTGAGATCATAAATTTCCCGTCAACTTTTTCAAGCTTACCGGTTCCTTCACACTCAAAAGATTTAAAATTAAATTTAGAATTTTCAGCAATGGCCAAAAATGTTGTCATCAAACAAATGTTTGCCGAAGAAACATAAAGATGTTCCGGTGACCATATTCCAGGTACCCCACCATTAAATTCCGGTGGAGTTGCAACAGTAATTTTAGGAAATGACGGTTCTGTTAGCTCCCCAATTCTTCCTTCTTTCCATTCTACTTTCGTTGTATAATAATGTGTGGTATCCATAAAAAGTCCTTATTTCATTTTGAATTAGATGAATTAAATTAATTAAGGTTTCAAAAATTATTTGATAAATGCGATTGGATAGCGTACCCCTTAAATAAAATAAATTTTGTAAAAATTATTCTTTTTCTTTTAATCCCAAAAAATCCATCAGCCTGCTATGTGCATCTTGCGGAAGGTCAATATTATAATTCCTGTAGCAATCGATAGTGAACTCAACAGTCTTAAAATAATTCTGGCATTCCGGGCAATTATCTAAATGACTTTTTATGGCAACACATTTTTCAGAATCAAGGTCTTCGCCCAGGCTTTCGCAGATGTGGCTCATGACTTCTTTACAGGTAACTTTTTTTTCGCTCATGATTTTAACGCCTTAGTAATTTCGTTTCTTAAAAATGCTCTTGCTCTATGCAATCGTGATTTAACCGCAGGTACAGAAAGATCAGTAATTTTCCCCGTTTCCTCGGTTGATAAACCTTCCACATCTCTTAGAAGAAAAACAACCCTGTATTCAGTAGAAAGCTTCTGTATAGCTTCGTCCAATATTTTTTTCAGTTCTTCATTTTCAACCGAAAGATTCGGCATTGTTTTTAAATCCGATAAATAAGCATCTTCAAAAACATCATCGTCATCAATTGAAATTGAAGGATGCCTTTTTTTACGTAACTGCATCAAGCAGTGATTAGTAACTATCCTATACAACCAGGTTGATAATTTAGACTTACCATCAAACTGGTTCAACGACTTTACCATGCTTAAAAAAGTTTCCTGCATCGAGTTTTCGGCTCTGTCAGGATCTCTGCAAACTTTAAAAGCAAAATTATAAACCGTTTTTTCGTATCTTCTTACCAGTTCGGATAATGCTTTTCTGTCACCGGATTTCGCTTTATTTATAAGAACTTCTTCTTCAGTCATCAGATGCAATTTTCTTTTTTTAGATTCAATAAATTCTGTAGATAAATAAAATATTTTTAATTATGCCTAATCTTACAGCTCAAGACTTCTCCAAAGGTACCAGCTCGCAATTGAGTTATAAGGCGCCCAATTATTCTTTTTAGATATCAAAATAATTTTTTTTTCGTCCGGTAATTTACGAAGATTATATGTAATCATTACAGCCCTTTTCAATCCCAAATCACCAACCGGCAGAACATTTAATCTCGCTAAAGTAAATATTAAAAACATGTGGACAGACCAAACTCCAATTCCTTTTACTTTTGTATATTCGGAAATTATTTCATCCTCAGTCATCTTATTAAGATTTCTAAAATGAATTTCTTTATTCAAAATCTTTTCCGACAAGTCTTTTACATACTTAATTTTTGCATAAGACATCCCCAATGCTCTAAGACTTTCAACATCAGCTTTTATAATTTTTTCGGGCGACGGTTTATTTTTGAAGAATTTCATAAATCTTTGTTCAATAACATCAGCAACCTTAACTGACAACTGCTGGCCTATAATACTCCTCAAAAGTGACAAATAATGGTCTTTTCGGGATTTAATCTTACATTCTCCGACTTTGTCAATTATCGCGGCAAGCTTTTTATCATTAATATAAATATGTGAAATACCGTTTTCTATTTCTAAAGAATTCATTATAATTAAAGAGTTAATTAAACAATATCTTTAATATAAAATAAAAATATGGCTCAGCACAAAAATCTATCAGCAATTTTTGAAAATAAGCTGTTTACCGGCCTTGAAGAAAAGCAGATAAACCTAAAAGTAATCTCAAAAGACCTTCTAGAATTTAAAGAAGGCGATATCATTTTTATGAGCGGTGATAAAAGTGAATTTCTCTACCTTATCCTTGAAGGTGAAGCAAAAATTAAGCAGCCTGGTGCAAGGCGGCTTCCGCAAATTGACTTGAAAATCAAAAATGATTTCTTCGGGGAAAAAGAATTAATTGAAAAAACAGATAGAAAATCTTCGGTTATTGCAAATAGAGATTCTATCATTTTTCCATTAGCCTATGATAAGCTGCTTGACCTGGTAAAAGGCAATAAAAAAATTAAAATCAATTTGTATAAATACAGTCAGTTAGAGAAACCGGAAGATTTAAAGGAAGAAGAAAACGGACAGCAGGCTACACAGGAAAAAGAGCAGCCTAAAGAAGTTAAAAACCTTGAGCCTGAAGAACCTATAAAAAAAGAAGAGGAATCTAATATTGAGTATTCTCATCCAGATACAGTAATAACAGATCAAAATATTTTCACTGGGGAAAATGTAATGCCTATTGAAGACGAAGTAAAAGAATCGGGAATAAAACCTTTTACCGATTTTAATTTGACTGAAGAAAATAAAACAATAAATGAAATCCAAGATTCTGGTATAGATATTAAAGATGAACCAGGCATTGAGAAAGCACATAAGGAAATTCAGGAAACAAAACACTTTGAGAGAAAAGAAGAAGGTGAACACAGATTTTACGATAAATATTTTGGGAAATATACGGAAGCCTTTGATAATGAAAATATTGATAACAAAAAGCTCTCCGAAATTTTACAAGCTCTTCAAAGGATTAACTCAAGATTAAATGTTGATGAAGTTGTTTTCTCAATCTCTGATGCGATAAAGTACTTAACTTCGTCTGATGAGTGTATTGTTTATATTGTCAATCGCGACAAATATGAAATATCAACAAAATATAAAACGGAAACAGAAGCAAAAGAATTCGTATTTAAAATAAATGAAACCCTTTCTGGAATTGCTGTTGAAAATTACCAGATAATAAACATTAAAAATGTTAGCGAAGACAAAAGGTATTCTCCTGAAAAAGAAAATTTTACAGACCTCGATGTGAGAAGTGCATTGTATTTTCCAGTCACCAGTGAAGATGGAAAAGTTGTAGCAGTTCTTCAATTAATGAGTACTGAATTTAGTAAATATTCAGACTTTGAGGAGAGTATTCTTTCGATAATTTCAATTCATGCTGCACAAGCAATTCAAAACGCAATGATAATTGAATCGGCATTGCACGAGGATAGAATGGCTACTTTATCAAAAGTTGTTTCATTTTTGTCAAATGATATTTACCAGCCTATTCATAATATCAACGAATACATTGAAAAAGTTAACAGCAATGGACAATCAAGTAAACTAAAGCCTTTGTTTGATTTAATTAAAGAAAAAGCTTCGTCCATAAATAATTTTTCGGAAGCACTTATTCATTATTCATCTGAAAAATATCACATGAAAGAGTTTGAGCTTCAATTCAGTAATGTGATAAATAAAATTTTGGCTGACATTTCCGAATATGTTGAGTCACGAAATTCTAAGCTTTACAAAAAGATTAATGCTGATGCAATGGTTAATATAAATCCAAACGCTTTTCATCAGGCTATTTACCAAATAATTAAAAATGGATGTGATTCAATGCCGGAAGGTGGAAATGTTTTTGTTACCGTTGACAAAGAAGAAGAACAAATTGTGATTGAAATTAAAGATTTAGGACTTGGTGTCCCTGAAAGCATTAAGCAGGAAATTTTTGAACCATTTATGACCCAGGGAAAAGAAAACGGTGTTGGCTTAGGATTGGCTGTTACAAAAAAAATAGTTGATGATCATAAAGGAAAAATTTCTGTTGAAAGCGATCTTGGAGAAGGAAGCCGGTTCAAAATATTTTTACCTATAGTTGAAAATATTGAATAATAATTTATTCTTCATGTTAAATTCATTTCATTGATTTGAATTCTTACTATCAGCCTGTAAAAAAACAGGATTACAATCTAATTACCATTCTCGGGCCTACAGCAACAGGTAAAACAAAATTAGCAGCAAAACTTGCTCATCATTTTAATGGGGAAATAATTTCTGCTGATTCTCGCCAGGTTTATAAAAGAATGGACATTGGTACAGGCAAAGACTTAAATGATTATGTAGTTGACGGTAATTCTATTCCTTATCACCTTATTGAAATCATTGAGCCCCAAGATGAATTTAATTTATATTCTTTTATTGAAAACTTTAATATAGCATTTAACGATATTGTTAAAAGAAAAAAGTTCCCATTTCTTGTTGGCGGAACTGGACTTTATTTAAGTTCAATTCTTCAGAAATATGAATTAAAAAAAGCAGATTTCGTTGTTGTCAAAAAATTTGAAACATATAGTTTGGATGAGTTGAAAAAACTGCTTGTAAATTTAAATCCCAAGCTTCATAACACTACCGACTTAATTAATAGGGAAAGAATTATCAAAGCAATTATAATTGAGCAATCATATATTAAAGACAAATTAAAAGTCGAACAAATAAAATCTTTTAACATCGGAATTAAGCTTGAAAGAGAAGAAATCAAAAAAAGAATTACAGCAAGATTAAAGAAAAGGCTTTCTGAAAGAATGGTTGAGGAAGTTGAAACATTGCTAAAAGATGGAATCAGTTACGACAGATTAAAATTGTTCGGGCTTGAATATAAATTCATCGCCATGCATTTAAAAAACGAACTAAGTTATAATGATATGTTTCAAAAGTTAAACAGTGCAATTCATAATTTCGCAAAAAGACAAATGACCTGGTTTAGAAAAATGGAAAAAGAAGGTATAAAAATAAATTGGATTGACGGAGCAAATTATGAACAAGCTAAATCCTTAATAGAAAAGAACTGCGAATTATAATGAGCGGTCTGCCAATAAATGTAAAAAAATATTTAGAGAAATATTTTTTTTCCAACCAGCCGACCGGACAGTCAAGCTGGGAACTTGAATGGAATGGAAATAAAAACATTACTCATGCAGTGGTTATTCCGGTGATTTGTGAGTTTGAAAATATTCCGAACCTTCTAACTTCCCTATCGCAAAATGACAATAAATATTTTGATGAGACTTTAATAATTTTTGTTGTAAATAATTCTAAATTCTCAAACAGCAGCATTAAATTAGATAATCAAAAAAGTATAGCTTTAATTAGAAATATTATTAAACGTAATACAACAGATAATAACAAATTAATTACCTCAGTTTTAGAATCAAATCTTCAGATAGGATTAATTGATGCTTCATCAGAAGGAAACGAATTACTTGATAAAGATGCTGGTGTTGGATTGGCCCGAAAAATAGGGATGGATTTAGCTTTACAAATTTTTAATTACAGCAGTAAATCCAAAAGGCTAATTACTAGTCTTGATGCAGACTGCACTGTTGACAAAAACTTTATTACAGAAATAAGAGATAATTTTTATGCTAAAAATCTTTCTGCTGCTATAGTTAACTATGCTCATAATTTATCTACAGAAAACGAAAATACAGCAGCAATAATTTGTTATGAAATATTTTTAAGATATTATGTTTTGGGATTACACATTGCCGGTTCGCATTATGCTTACCATTCAATTGGCTCCACAATTAATTGTGATGTAGAAAGCTACATTAAAGTAGAAGGAATGAATAAAAATAAAGCTGCGGAAGATTTTTATTTTTTAGAAAAGCTTGCTAAAATTTTTGAAATAAATAAAATCCGTTCAACTACAGTTTATCCTTCTTCGAGAACATCCTGGCGTGCACCATTCGGCACAGGCCATTGGGTAAACAGATTTAATTTAAAAACTCAAAATGATTATCTGCTTTATGATCCTAAAAGTTTTTTAATTTTAAAAAAGTGGTTGGAAGTTTTTCATTTGAATGAAATTTCTAATATTGATGATTATCTTTCGGAAGCCAAAAAAATAAATAATGTTTTATATGAGTTTTTAGTAACTCAATATTTTGAAAAGAACTTTGGGAAAGTCGTGAATAATTCTTCATCAAATGCGCAATTACAAAAACAAAAAATACGATGGTTTGATGCATTTAAAACATTAAAGTTGATTCACTATTTAAGGGATAATTTTTCACCAATGATTAATATGTTTGATGCACTTGATGAGATGCTGAATCATTTCAATTATAAAATTAATTATAAGAAAAGTAAAAACGGTTTACCTGATATTGAAACTCAGAAAGAATACTTGAATATACTTAGAAAAATAACTTAAGATATAAAATGATTATAAAAACTTCTCAGGATGAAATTCAGAATTATCTTACAGATGCAGCAAATGTTAAAGGCTTTTGCGATGCAGTTTACATTCCTGAAACTAATGATGAAATATCAGAAATATTAATTAATGCAAACAAAGAAAAAACGCCGGTTACGATATCAGGCAACGGTACCGGGCTTACAGGCGGCAGAGTTCCGCAAGGCGGAATAGTAATCTCCACTGAGAAGCTTAATAAAATTATTGAAATAAATGATGAAGAGATGTATGCTGTTGTAGAACCAGGAGTAATGCTATCTGAACTTCAATCAGAAGTTAGAAATCATAAATTACTTTATCCTCCTGACCCTACAGAAAGAAATTGTTTTATCGGAGCTACAATTGCTACCAATGCCAGCGGAGAAAAAACTTTTAAATATGGGCCTACTAGAAACTTTGTTTTGGAATTAGAAATAATTCTTGCATCAGGTGAAAAATTGAAATTAGTGAGAGGGAAAAATATAGCTTATGAAGTTTTGCTAAACTTAAGCACTGAAAACGGCAGCATGTATGAATTAAAGATTCCTGATTATGTTATGCCGGAAACAAAAAATACAACCGGCTACTTTGCTAAAAAGAATATGGATGCAATTGACTTATTTATTGGCTCTGAAGGAACTCTAGGACTTATAACAAAAGCAAAATTAAAACTAGTTCCTTTGCCGGAAAAAGTAATTTCTTGCGTTGTATTTTTTAGCAATGAAATGAATGCTTTTAGCTTTATCGAAAAAGCCCGTTACTTATCTTTTGCTGCAAGAGCTAATAACTTTCCTAATGTAGTCGATGCACTTGCATTAGAATTTCTTGATGAGAATTCATTAACATTCATAAAGGATGATCATTCAAATATTCCTTCAATTTCAAAAGCTGCCGTTTGGTTTGAACAGGAAGTTAAAATTGATAATGAAGACATTTTACTTGAAGAGTGGACGGAATTAATTTCCAAATACAAAGGAGATGAAGAAAGTGTTTGGTTTGCTTTTTCTGAAGTTGACAATAAAAAGATTCAAGAGTTTCGTCATTCGCTCGGTTCAAAAGTGAATGAATATATTTCAAAAAATAATTTAAGGAAGCTAGGTACAGACGCAGCAGTCCCCGATAATCATTTTCTAGAGTTCTATAATTTTGCAAAGGAGACTACTAAAAATGCAAATCTTAAGTTTATAGTATTCGGACATGCAGGCAACTCTCATGTTCATTTAAATATGCTGCCAAGGAATGAAGATGAATTTAACAAAGGGAAAGAAGTGTATAAGCAGATTTGCATCAAAGCCGTCCAGCTAGGCGGCACTGTTTCTGCCGAACATGGGATAGGAAAAATTAAAAGAGATTATTTAGTTGATATGTATGGCATAGACAACATAAAAAAAATGGCTGCGATAAAAAAAGTACTTGACCCGAATTGGATTTTAGGAAGGGGAAATATTTTTAGCGAAGAGTTAGCTTAACTTTTTAATTCTCTTCTTAACGCTTTGTAATCCGGATAAAAGTTTTCCACTAACTTCCAAAACTTTTTAGAGTGATTCATTTCTTTTATGTGACAAAGCTCGTGAATGATAACATAATCTATAACTTCTCTTCTGAATCTTAAAAGCTTAAAATTAAAAGACAGCTTACCGCTCGATGAGCAGCTTCCCCAGCGTGTTTTCTGTCCCCTAATACTAATTTTATTAACCTTGAAATTATATTTTCGTGCTAAATAATTTACTCTCTCGATTAAATATTTTTTAGCATGACGTTTTAAAAAGGCAAGATATAATTCATTCAACTCGCAATTTGAACCGCTTGGAATTTTTATCAGCAGAACTTTATTTTCAAATTTTATTAAAGGCCTTTTAACAAATAAATCATATCGGAGTTGGATTAATATTTCCTGACCAAAGAAAAGATATTTTTCCTCCTTCTGAATTAATTTACTTGAGTACTTTTTTATCCAGTCAATTTTATCATTTATGAATTTCTCGCCCTCTTTTAAAGAACATCTTTTAGGGATAATTAATTCTAAGCTATTGGAATGACTTATTCGTAATTGCAGGTATTTAGCTTTTTTGCTGAATCTAATTTGATAAGGAAGTTCTACATCATTTATCAGAAGTTTTGCGTAACTAACTTTATTCTTGATCATTCAATTTTCGTTTGGTTAATATTTTTTCCATTCCTTTTTATAAGTTGTCTTCTCTTTAGAATCCTGTAAAATAACACCAAGCTTGTTCAACTCATCTCGGATTTTATCCGACAATGAATAATTCTTTTCTTTCTTTGCATCAGTACGTAACTGAATTAATAATTCTATTAACTCATTTTCCAATGTATGATTTGCAGTTTGGATTTGTTTAGAAAGGTTAACTATACCCAAAACACCTTCTGCCGTTTTAGCTAAGAATTCTTTTACGCTTAAATAAAATTGAGAATTTATATTTTCATTTTCTGCGATTGTTTTGTTAACATCTCTAACAAAATCAAATATAACCGCTACAGCTTGAGGTGAGTTGAAATCATCATCCATTGCTGATTCAAAACCATTTTTATATTTATCGAAATCAAATTCGGGATTTACGCCACTTCCCTTTTGAGAAGAGCCAATCTCTCCATTGATTTTATCAACCAGGTTATTAAGTTTTTCCAAACCTTTTTCAGCAGAGGCAAGCAATTCATCTGTAAAATTTAATGGACCGCCATAATGAGTTTGAGCAAATAGCATTCTTATTGCTTCAGCAGAAAAACTTTTAAGGACATCTCTTGCTGTAGAAAAATTACCAAGAGATTTTGACATCTTCTCATCGTTAATATTTAAGAAGCCGAAATGAATCCAGTAATTAACAAATTTCCTTTTATTTGCTGCCTCACTCTGTGCGATTTCATTTTCATGATGAGGGAAAATTAAATCGTTACCGCCGGCATGAATATCAAAAGTCTCCCCCAAATGTTTGCAGCTCATTGCAGAGCATTCAATATGCCAGCCCGGACGGCCGTTTCCCCCAAGGACTTTCCCAGAAAGGCTCACCTTCTTTTGCTTTTTTCCATAATGCAAAATCAAGGGGATTGTGCTTCTCTTCATTCACTTCTACTCTTGAACCGGATTCAAGCTCATCAGTTTTTTTGCCGCTGAGCTTCCCATAATTATTAAATTTAGAAACATCATAAAAAACGTTGCCATCAACATTGTATGCAGAGCCATTTTCAACTAACTTTTGAATCATAGAAATCATTACATCCATATTCTCTGTAGCTTTGGGATATACTGTCGCTTTTTTGACTTTCAGCTTTTCTATATCTTCTAAAAAAGCATCAACATATTTTTGAGCAACACGCTTCGAATCAACTTTTTCCGAAATAGATTTTCTAATAATCTTATCATCAACATCTGTTAGATTCATAACATAGGTAACATTGTATCCCTTATATTCTAGATATTTTCTAATTATATCAGCCATAATAAAAGATCGAGCATTGCCGATATGAAAATAATCATACACAGTCGGACCGCAGACATACATTTTTACATCCGGCGGATTTATTGGTTTAAATTCTTCTTTTTTTCTTGTAAGTGTGTTGTATATAAGCATAACTAAAGAATTAATTTAAATTAATTTTGAATTGCCTAAAGTTATAAAATTTAAATTACTTGTGCATATTCTAAAGTTTTAATATATGCAGTCCCTGACAAGAGATGGGAATAGGAGATAAATAAAAAATCGATTAATCTAAAATTTGTCACATTGGAAACTTTTCTATTGATAAAAATAAATTATTTTTTCCTTTGAGCAACAACAATCAATCCCAGCATTCCTAAATCGCTGTATAACAGCGGCGCAAAGATTGGTGCAAAAACCAAAATTCTTTCCAGGCTAATCTGCCCTGTCCCGGCAAGGTCTGCAGAAAGATGGAACCCGAATCCAAGTACACCTACTACAATTGCGGCAATCATTGTCCAGAAATAAACAAACTCATCTTTCTTGGTCCATTGCTTTGATAATGCAATTGTTAAAACAACAGAAGTAGCGAATATTCCAAAAACAATCGCAATTAATTTATAAACATTATATCCATATTGTGCGTGGTCTATAATTGAAGTTAGAGCACTTGCCCCAAATCCTAAACCAACCAGCCATAAAAAATGTTTGTCTCTCGAAATAGGTGCATGAAAAATTCCAATACCAGGAACCTTTAACATTCCAGGCTGCTCTGGTAGCTCTTCCGTTATTCCATACAAACCTAGCAAAGAAATACCTGCAAATGCTAATGGAGCAAGAATGGGAGAACCAAAAACCACCCATGCCCAGGTTAAATGGCCTAAAGGATTTAAAACGGCATTCATGTGAAAAGCCATACCTAATACTCCAACCATAATTCCAATTGCCATTAAAGTAATGTGAATCAATGCCGACCATTTTTTAGGCGACGGCTGAAAAGAAATTATAAAGCATGACATTGCACCAAGTGGAAAATAAAAAATCGGTATCCATTCATACACAGGAACAAAGCTGTTAATTGAGTGAGCAAGGGCAACATCAATACCTGTAAAGAAAAGATTTATCCCCACAAAAATTAATAGTAACCTATTCTTTTCCATGGGCAGTTTTACATTTGCAAGATGAAATATTTCTATATCACTCATTATCTTATTCCCTTTCGATGTTCTTCTCTTAGTTTCTTCGCTTCTTCTTTTATTTTATTCAGCTCTTTAAGCAAAGGATAAACCCCATGCCATTGAACAAAATCGGGACCTTGCATATAAGCTCCAAACTTTGCTGTTCTTCCGTCATAGTGCCATAAATCAAAAGCATCAAAACTTATTTGTGTTGCAAATGGTTTCTTTGTAATTATTCCATCTTTAACAAGCCCCGTTATAATATCTGAAGCTTCTTTTACTTTGCTGTTTACAAATGCCGTTACACTATCTGCTTTAGTATAGAAGTCTGAAATAAAATTAGGCGAATGGCAATTTGCACAAATTGCTTTCATAGCTTCCCTACCTTCAACTTTATTAGGGCGGTCGGAAGTAATGGCAGCAAACAAAAATTTTGACAATCTTTGTCCAACGTCATGAGTAGTTCCCTGATTACCAAAACCGCTGATATGACAGGTGGCGCAAGTTGGTGCGGGCATGTCTTTAGTAGTCAATCTTCCTGCCTTTTGTTTCCAGTTCCATTTATCACCTTGAGTCGCATACATTACTCCGTGAGCAGATTCTCTATAAATTTCCATTTGAGGATGGTCAGGACCAAGATGGCATTGCCCGCATATTTCAGGTTTCCTTACCTGCTCTAAAGAAAATTCATGGCGCAAGTGGCATTTGTTGCAGTTGCCAATGCTTCCATCTAAATTAGGTTTACCAATAGCATGGCAGCTTTGACATGCCGCAGGAGTTACTGATGGGCCTTCAATATCAAATAAAGAATTTCTCATTGCTGTAATAATTCCGTTCGGGCCTCTGTTAGCTTCGGGAATATTTTCATCTATAAATTTTTGTTGTTCTTTTGAAAAATCTGCAAAACCGTTTAGAGCCATCCATGCTGGTGCCCCGTGACGGCTATGATCAAATTGCCTTGTTTCCGAAGGATGGCATTTAGCACATTGTTTTGGTGTTGGAGAATTTGTAATAAAGAATCCTTCGTGTTCTTTTCCCATTGGATTTGATTTTTCAACCACATGGCAATCTATACATTTAACACCTCTTCTTGCCATTGTGCTCATCGCAAATTGATTAACAATATCCGGGGTTACTCTTTTATGGCAGGTTGCACATTTATCTGTGGAATTAAAAACAACTGTATTGGTCTTAACGTCAATTGTTCCGCCCTCTCCTCCGCTTGGTAGTTGTGTGAAGAGATAAATAATTAATAAAACAACTAAAGTAGCAGCTACCCCGACAATTAATGTCTTTGGAACCTGGTTAGCCATAAAATCCTCCAATCAAAACAATGTTTATTATTTTTTTATTAATACAGATAAGTGTTTTTAAAATAACTATTATATTTCAAAATCGCAGTTTAAATAATTATTCACAATTGATGAGAGAATTAAAATAAAATATAATTATAAAGTTGCTGATTTTAACTTTTCCAAAAGCAATTTAAAATCCTCCGGAATCTCTGAATCAAATCTCACAAATTCTTTTATTTGAGGATGAAAAAATCCAAGTGTCTTTGCATGCAAAGCTTGATGAGGCATAATTTCCAAAAGATTTTCTATTCTGCTTTTCATTTTAGGGAAGCTTGCACCATATCTAATGTCGGTTCCGCCGTAAGCAGTGTCACCGAACACCGGGTGATTCATTGAGGAAAGATGAACTCTTATTTGATGTGTTCTCCCGGTTTTTAAATTTAATTTTACTAAAGAAGCAAATTCAAATTCTTCCAGCACTTCATAAAACGTAATCGCGGTTTTTCCTTCAGTAATGCTGGTTACAAATTTCTTTCTGTCTTTTTTACTGCGTGTTATATTAGAATTAATTTCATCTTTTTTATTCTTAAATAATCCCCAGCATACTGCCCAGTATTCTCTTTCAATTGTATGCTTTGAAAATTGTTTCGCAAGCTGTGCATGAGTCCAATCATCTTTTGCAACAACAAGAAGTCCGCTAGTATCTTTATCAATCCTATGAACAATTCCAGGCCTTCCGAGCGGAGCTGCCGGTACACCGGGATCATCAACCTTACTTAAACTTTTTGTATGATGAAGTAATGCATTAACCAGAGTCCCGGTATAATTTGCATAAGCCGGATGTGCTACCATCCCTGCCGGTTTATTCACAATCAGTAAAAATTCATCTTCATAAATTATATTTAATGGAATTTCTTCCGGCTCGGCAAATTCGGGACGGGGTGTAATTGGATGTGATGCTTCAACAATATCTTTGGGCTGAACCTGGTAGCTTGATTTTACAACTTTACCATTTACAGTTACTAATTTAGCATCGATCAGCTTTTGTACTTTTGAGCGGGTAGCATTTTCAATTGTATTGGAAAGAAAAATATCGAGGCGTTCTTTTTTCTTTCCTTCAGGAATTTCAAAGCGATATTTCTTTTCCTTTATCAGGGCTGTCATAATCTAAATTTTCATTAGAATTATTTTGTGCTTCATTTATATTTGATGATAGGGCTTGAAGTTCGCTAGCAGCTTCTTGCGATTCTTCCTTGCTTACTTTTCTATAAAATAGTATCAGCATCAAAACACCGATAGTTACAGCAGAATCAGCTATATTAAAAACCGGCCACCTATCATAACTTTTTCCAAGAAATGTAATGTTGAAAAAATCGAAGTCAAAAAAGTCTACTACCTTTCCATAAAACAATGGGGCATAGTTATAGAAAATTCCATAGAATAAACGGTCAATTAAATTTCCAACTGCTCCGCCTAAAATTAAAGCGAGAGATAATCTAAATAAAATAGATTGATTTCTTGATACATAAAGATAAATAATTAATGCAATGCTGGCGATGAGAGAAAAAATTGAAATCCATAGTTTCCAATCAATGCCGGGATCAATTCCAAAAGCCATTCCCGGGTTTTCAACAAAAGTAATTCTAAAGAAATTTCCGATGACATTAATTCTTTGTCCTTCGAACATTCCTTTGTAATTAATATTAAGAAATGGAATTGAAAACCCTTTTACAGAGAGCTTAGAGATTTGATCAACAATAACTACTAATAAAGAAACATATAGTACGCGCACCCTAGTCCTTATTTTCTATAAGAATAGGTTCATAAGAAACTGATGCTTCTGTTTCAGCCTTTTGTAATGCTTGCTTGCGCTCTCTTCTAAACGCAATAAGAAGCAGAAATACTCCGCAGGTTACGGCAACATCGGCAAAGTTAAAAATATAATTCCCGAGAGTTCTATTGAAAAGGTAAAATCCAAAAAGTTTTATTTCGAAGAAATCTACTACTTTTCCAAAAAGAATAGGAGCGTAGCCATAAAACACACCATAAAAAACCCGGTCGATTAAATTTCCAAAAGCGCCTCCAACAATCATTGCCAGAGGAATTCTAATCATCAAACTTTTTTCGCGGTTCATATATAGGTAGAAGAGCATGGCCAGGGAAGCAGCGATAGTAAAAATTGAAATTAATAATTTGTATTCTCCGCCAAAGTCTATTCCAAAAGCAATCCCGGGATTTTCGACAAAAGTAATATTAAAAAAACTATCAAATATTTTTATTCTTTCACCAATATTCAGCCCGCTGAAATGGAGGTTTAAAAACGGGATTGAAAATCCTTTAATAAAAAGCTTTGATGCCTGGTCAACAATCACAACAAATAAAGAAACAAATAATACCTTCAAATTTAACTCATAGTTTAAAAATAGTTGTCGAAAAATAAGTCATCACATTGTAAAATTAAATAGAAAAAATCATTACCTGCTCTTTTCCTGTCTTTGCTTTATTGGAAGGCACAACTGGCTGTGCGGAACAGCTTCCAACCTTGCTTTAGGAATTAACGGGCAAGTATCGCAAAGATGCTGCGGCTCTTCAATGCATTCAAGGCAAATACCATAAGTCCCGGCATCAATTCTTTTCAAAGCATCTTCAAGATAACCTAAAAATTTGTTCTCTCTTTGCGCATATAAAAAAGTTTTTTCTCTTTCCATAGCATCTGTTCCCTGCTCTGCCATGTGTAATGAATAAGGAGAATTTTCATTTATATATTCACCAGTTGTGGGATCAAGCATTTGATCTTTTAAATTTTGAAGCTGCTCTATAATCTCATCTCTTTTTTCCAGGATAACTTCCTTGAAATGATCGAGGTCTTTTTTACTGTAACCTTTAATTTTAGCAAGAGCTGCCGCCTTAGCTGCAGCAGAATTTTCTACTTCTTCTACTTTTTTAGTTTCAACTTCTTTCACTTTCTTTGTTCTTTTCGCCATAGCTGGTTTCTTTTCTTTCTTTTTCTCTATAGGTTTCGAAATACTTGTCTTTTTAGTTGTAGTTATTTTAGTAACAGTCTTTGCTTTTGTCTTGCTAGCAGCAGACTTTTTAACAACTGGTTTCTTTGCTGTTTTTACAGCAGAAGATTTTTTAGCCGTTGCTTTTTTAGCTGCCGGTTTAGCAGATGTTTTTTTCTTCGTCGATTTTGCAGTAGACTTTTTAGCCATTTTAATGGTCTCCTTATAATTAGGGATTTACCTTTTCAATTTTAATAGAGCAATCCAGCTCTCCGATTTTCCAATCTTGTTTTTCTTCCCCGTTAAAATTTTCTTCCTTGGCAACCAAATCTGCCAAAGTTTCGTTTGAAATATAATTTTCGAAAGATGAAACAGCATCGACTAGCTTATCACTTCCGTTAAATTTTATATTTATTCTATCGGTAACTTCAAAGCCGGAATCTTTTCTCATGTTCTGAATCCTATTTACAAACTCTCTTGCTATTCCTTCTGCAACTAATTCATCGTTCAATTCAGTATCTATTGCTACAGTTACCCCTTCCTCGGTTTCAACAACCCAACCGGAAATTTCCGAACTTATAATTTCCACATCGTCTTTCACAATTTCAATCTTTTCATTTTGAATTTCAATTTCAACAGGCTTACCCGATTCAAGCTTTGCAATTTCTTCTTTACCAAATCCTTTAATTGCATTAGCTACAGGTTTAACTTTTTTCCCGAATTTAGGGCCTATTGATTTAAAATTTGCTTTAGCTGATTTATTCACAATTTCAGCGCTGTCATCCAAAGCAACAAGATTTTTTATATTCACTTCTTCAAGAATTACTTCTTTCATTTTTGTTAAAGCTTCTTTTTGCGAATCTTCAACAACAACCATAATTTTCTTCAGGGGCTGCCTGACTTTCAAATTATTTTTAGCACGCATTGTTCTTGTAAGATAAACAACCTTTTGCGCAATTTCCATTTTTGCTTCAAGCTCTTCATCCCTATATTCTGCAGCAGGAAATTGAGATAAATGAACAGATTCAAAATTTTCTTTCCCAGTTTTTGAGTTTAAATTTTGATAAATCTCCTCGGAAATAAACGGCGCAAAAGGAGCCGTTAATTTAACAATCTTAATCAAACATTCATACAAAGTTTGATAAGCTGCTAATTTATTTTCATTCATTTCCGACTTCCAGAAACGCCTTCTAGAACGCCTTACATACCAATTTGATAAATGATCAATTGTAAATGAAGCAACAGCACGTGCTGCTTTGGTAGGATCATAATCGTCCATTAGTTGTCGATATTCAATAACCAAAGAATTCAATTTTGAAATTATCCATCTATCAATTTCAGGGCGTTTTTCATATGCGACTAAGTCTTCATTAAAATTAAATTCATCTATGTTGGCATATAAAACAAAAAATGAATAAGTATTTACTAATGTTCCAAAAAATTTTCTTTGAACTTCAATTAATCCTTCTTCATCAAAAAGAGTCGGACGCCAGGGTGGACTGTTTGTAATCAAATACCATCTTGTCGCATCAGCACCATATTTGTCAAAAAGCATAAACGGATCAACTGTATTGCCCTTAGTTTTGGACATTTTCAATCCGTTTTTATCTAGAATTAATTCATTAACAATAACATTTTTATAAGCAACACTATCAAACAGCATTGTAGCAATCGCATGCAGTGTATAAAACCAGCCGCGGGTTTGATCAATTCCTTCGCAGATATAATCAGCAGGGAAGAAATTATTTTCAAACCATTCTTTATTCTCAAACGGATAATGATATTGTGCAAACGGCATTGAACCGGAATCAAACCAAACATCAATTAATTCTGGAGTACGTTTGTAAACTTTGCCATTCTTTTCAAAAAGTACTTCATCCACATAAGGCTTGTGAAGATCAATTTCTTTCAATTCAGAAACAGAAATTTTCTTTCCGCCTTTTTCTACATAACCTTTCTTCAATTCCTCGATGCTTCCAACTGCAAATGTATCGCCATCTTCACTTACCCAAATCGGCAAAGGAGTTGCCCAGAATCTATCGCGAGATAAAGCCCAGTCTTTATTTTCTTCAAGCCAGTTTCCAAATCTTCCGCTTCCAACTTCTTTCGGATGCCAGTTGATTTTTTTATTTAACTCAACCATCCTATCAGCAATAGATGTTGTACGGATAAACCATGATTCACGCGCATAATAAATAACCGGAACATTTTCATGCCGCCAGCTAAAAGGATAAGAGTGAGTAATCGTTTCTTTCTTAAAAAGTTTTCCTTCTTCTTTTAGCTTTACAATTATTCCCTTATCAGCATCTTTAACAAACTGTCCGGCAAAATCAGTTACTTCTTCAGTAAATAAGCCGCCACGAGTTACAGGCTGAAGCATTGGCAAATCATATTTCTTTGAAACTTCATAGTCATCCTGCCCAAATGCCGGAGCGATATGAACAATACCCGAACCGTCTTCTGTACTTACAAAATCTCCTAACACAACATAGAAAGCTTTTTTATTAACACTTAAGTAATTAAATAATTGTTCGTACTCAGTCTTTTCTAAATCTTTACCTTTGAATTCTTCAAGAATTTCATATTCATCTTGAATAAGTGACAAGCGAGCTTTAGCTAAAATTATTTTTTTATCGTTTAACTTTATTTTTACGTAATCAACATCGGGGCCGACAGCCAAAGCGACATTGGAAATCAACGTCCAAGGTGTTGTCGTCCAAACCAAAAAGTATGAATCCGAGTTTTTAATTTTGAAGTAAACATAAACCGAAGGATCTTTTGTTTCGCGGTAGCCAAGGGCTAATTCATGCGAAGATAAAACTGTTTCTGATTTAGGATCCTGGGGAACGATTTTATAATCTTTATAAATTAATCCTTTATCGAATAAAGTTTTTAATGCCCACCAAACGGATTCAATATAATTATTTGTGAGAGTCACATAAGCTGAATCAAGATCAATCCAGTAACCCATACGGGAGGTCATTTTTTCCCAAAGGTCTAAATAAACAAAAACAGATTCGCGGCAAGCCTGATTATATTTTTCAACTCCGTAATCAAGTACTTCGCTTTTGTGTTTTATCCCGAGTTTCTTTTCAACTTCAATTTCAACAGGTAGACCGTGAGTATCCCATCCGGCTTTTCTTTCGACTCTATATCCTTGTAAAGTTTTGTAACGGCAAACTAAATCTTTTAAAGTTCTTGCCATAACATGATGAATACCGGGTTTACCGTTTGCTGTGGGGGGGCCTTCATAAAAAGTAAATGATTTATTTTTATCTCTTGATGAAATGCTTTTTTCAAAAATTTTGTTCTCTTCCCAGAACTTTAAAATCTTTTCTTCAATTGAAGGATAACCGTTTTTTTCTATATTTTGCTTGAACATCGAACTTACAAATTTAACTTTTCTGATTATTATAAAATTTAATTTATTTTTGCGAATACTTCTGAATTACTAGAATGATTGATTGGATGAATGGTTGAATGAAATTAAATACAAACAAACATTCACTCATTCATCCATTCACAAGTTCATTTCTCTTACTGTCCTGCGCTTTCGTATCGCTTAATTAATTCTTTCTCAGCTTGAATAAATTCTTTTAACTCTTTTTCAATTCTTTCTTTCTTCAAGAATGTATTCTTTGCATTAGCCTCTGCATCATTTATAATTTTTTGTGCTTTTATCTTAGCTTCACGAATATCAAGCTCGGCTTCTTTCCTGGCGTCAACAATCTGAGTCTCATACACTTTTAATTTTTCTTCAAGAATAACAAAATCACGCTGCTTCATTAGTATCTCTACGGTTATCATTCCGAAAAATGCCATTGCTCCAAGTGTAACATTCCTAAGACTGTAAAGAATAAGATTTTCCGTTAACAATTCAGCAGCGGAAAAATACTCACGGAAAAAAGTTATTGTAGCAACACCAATTATCGTAGCTGCAATAGTAACAGCAAAAACTACTTTGCCGCCAAAGTGATATCCCAAAGTTTTATTTATATACCATCCGCAGGCAAAACAAAGAAAAGAAAGCACAAACCAAACAGCAAACCCATTTTCACCGAACTTAAATAGTGATGTATTTAAAAAGTTTGAAGCAAACATTAATACACCAAGCAAAAACGGAACGAGATAATTAAAAACTTTAGTTTTCATTTTAATCTCTTAATTACTTCTTTCATTATTAAAGTCATTTTAGGCTCTGCCTTCATGGCTGCAGCAATAATCTCTTCAACATTAACCGGCTTTAATGAATCCGGGAAGCATTCATCTGTTATAATGCTTATTCCCAAAACTTTCATTTCCATGTGGTTTGCTACTATATTTTCCGGAATAGTTGACATGCCGACAACGTCAGCACCTGTAGCTCTTAAAAATCTATATTCTGCTTTTGTTTCCAGGTTAGGGCCGGGCACAGCAATGTAAACTCCTTTTTGAACTTTAATTTTGTTTTCCAATGCAACTTCTTCGGCAAGCTTTATTAATTCAAGATTATAAGCTTCACTCATATCCGGAAATCTTGGCCCAAGCTCGTCTTCATTTTTCCCAATAAGAGGATTGTCGCCAAGCAGATTTATATGGTCGCTCATCAGCATAATGTCACCTCTTCTGTATTGAGGATTCATTCCACCGCAAGCATTTGAAACCAGCAAAGTTTGAACACCAAGAAATTTCATAACACGAACCGGATAAGTAATCTGCTGCATGGTGTAGCCTTCATAAAAATGAAAACGGCCTTGCATTGCGACTACATTTTTCCCGTTGATGCTTCCAAAAATTAATTTGCCGTGATGCGATTCAACAGTTGATAATGGGAAATGAGGAAGCTCTGCATAATCGATTTCATGCTTAACATCAATATCTTTTACCAATCCGCCTAAGCCTGTTCCAAGAATAATTCCGATTGGATAATCTTCTTTTGTTTTTTCCCGGATAACTTTTAAAGTTTCGTTTACTTTGGATTTTAGTTCGCTCATAAAATTTTACAATAACTTATTAACGATTTCATCAACGTTAACTTCAATCTTCTTTGCCTGCTCAAGCTGCTTTACATTTACTTTTTCTTCTCCTGCTTCAACAACTTTAACATCAAGAAGATGCGCTTGTGAATTAACAATTGATTTTAATTTTGCAACTATTAAATCTCTTTCTTCCCGCAGAGAGATAACAGCATTTCTAATTTCGTTTGCACTCTCTCTCGCTTTCTCAAGAATTTGTGATGCCTTAATCTCAGCTTCTTTAACCATTAAGCTGGTTTGTTTTTTTGTAGATTCAATTGCTTTGGCAGAAGATTCCTGAGCTTTTAGTAAAGTACTTTGAAGATTTTTTTCAATCCTTCTGAATTCAGAAAGCCTTACGCCAGCCTCATTAAGCTGCTTTTTTAATTCATCATTTTCGTTTTGAATTTCTTCAATATCATCAGACAGCTTTTCTAAAAATACCTGAACTTCGTCCGGATCATAGCCGCGCATCTTTTTATTGAAGTCTTGCTTTTTAACGCTGATGGGGGAAATTTTCATATTTCCTTCCGATCTAATGGCTTGTCCGAAGGATCGTTCCGATTAATCTCTTTCGAGTAATCTCTCTGTCCGAAAATGGCCGAACCAACACGAATCATAGTAGCACCTTCTTCAATTGCAATTTCATAATCGCTTGTCATTCCCATCGACAGCTCTGTTAAATTATAACCTTCAGTATTTATTTCGTCTTTCAATTTACGCAAATCGCTGAAACTTTTCCTAATAATATCTTTATCTTCCGTGAAAGGCGCTATGGTCATTAATCCAAGTAATTTTATGTTGGGAAGATTTTTACAATAGCTTACTAAATTTTTCAATTCACTTTTTTCTTCTATGCCTGCTTTGGAATCTTCGTATGAAGTTTTAACTTCTAATAATATTTTCTGAACTTTGTCAAGCTTACCTGCTCTATTATTAATTTCATCTATAAGTTCTTTTGAATCTACCGAGTGAATAAATTCGGCGGCATTAACAACATACTTAACTTTATTTTTTTGAAGATTCCCTATAAAGTGCCAGGTAATTTTTTGCCCGGCATTTGCCGGATAATTTTCAAATTTAAATTTCAATTCTTGCGCTTTATTCTCCCCGAAATCTTGAACACCTTCATTTACAGCCCGGTTTATCTCTTCTAATCCGAAATTTTTTGAAACTGCAACTAGTTTAACAGAAGAAGGATCTCGATTAACTTCAGCGCATTTACGCTCAATATTTTCTCTTAAAATCTTTAAATTTTGAGCTATCATAATAAAAATTAAGATTGTGAATCTATGCTTTTTGAATACAAAAATCAATGTTAAATAGGCTTATAATATTGTGTTTTGTGAGTATAAAAACAACAATAATGACTGATTTTATAATATTAAATTTTAATATATAATCGGATGTTAAATTAAGGATTGGAAAATATGTTTAAGAAAAATTTATATTAAAAAATTACAGAGGGGATAATTAACTAATTTCAAAAAATTAAAAAGTATTTAACAAAAATTATTTAAGTAGTATCATTTTTTTAGTTTGAATATAATTTCCAACGCTTAGTTGATAAAAGTATATTCCGCTTGGTAAGGGCGAATAATTATTCGCCCCTAGATTTGCTACAAATTCTACTTCATAATTTCCTGGCTGCTGCTCTTTGTTAACAAGAGTTGTTATTTCCCTTCCAAGGATATCATAAACTTTCAATTCTACAAATAGAGCATGCTTTGTACTTACAGGAATTGTATATTTAATCTTGGTGGATGGATTAAAGGGATTGGGATAATTTTGGTACAATTTAATTTCTGAAGGCAAGTTTGTGAGCTTTTCATTTATTGAAACCAGAGTTGTATCGCCATAAAGTGTATCATTTATTACTGCACCGAGTATTGATACATCAATTGCAGTCTCTGCAACAGTTCTATCTATTACTCCAAATCCATCTGCAATTGTTACTGTTCCCATATCTAAACCCATTGTATCTGTAATATCTGCACCACCATAATACCAAATTTTCATAATAGTAGTTTCTTTTCCCAAAACCACTTCTTTTTTCTTTTCAATTACTCTTGCTAAATCAAAGGAAGATCCCCCGATTTTAGAATGGTCATATACTACCCTAATATCACCTTGATTGGCATCAAGTTTATAAATTAAAGAACTGTCAATTCCATTTCCATACACACCATTTTTTATTGTATCTATCCAGTATTTTGTGGTGTCAGAAAATAGTGAGGGTTCAATAGGATTTATAGCACGTCCAAATTGTGCAATATGGATAATACCATTCGAATCAGTAGAATCAAATATTGTAAAATGCTGAAGAGTGTCTGGCGGAAAGCCAGGCCAATCAGTAATTAAATATTCCCACATATCACCAGTTCTATGCGGGAAGTAAAATGGCTTTGTTGTGTCTTGAGCAAAACAAGATATTGAATAAATTACTAAAGTTGTAATAAAAGCTAAGGTTCTAATAATTTTCATTTTTAATATAAAATTATTTAAAAATAAAATAGAATAATTTAATGCCACTTTGGAATACTACATAATTTTTTTATTAGAAACATCAGTACAATTACTATTAATTTTTAGTGGAAAAGTTTGAAAAATGAAGATTATTAAACTTTAAATAATTTTCGCAAACAAGCTGAATACATTTTATAACTAATTTTAAAAACACATAACCGCTAATAATTATTTTTTGTAATTTTGAGCCGTTAAATTTTTCAAAATAGGGAGTAACTATGGAACTTGAACTGTTAAATCAAATAATCAACAAAGCAAGAAGCAAAAAGAAAACTATTGTTTTACCTGAATCTCACGATGAAAGAGTTTTAAAAGCAGCGGAAATTCTTAACAAAAAAAATATAGTTTCTGTAATAACAATTGGAAACGAAGAAAAAGTTAGAAGCGAAGCAGCAAAATTAAAAGTAGACCTTTCAGGAGTTAGAATAATCGACCCCGAAAAATCAGATAAGCACAGCGATTTTTCAAATATCTACTTTAACTTAAGAAAGAAAAAAGGAATTACAATTGAAGAAGCACGTGAAGCAATGAAACGTGATTTATTTTTCGGTGCTATGATGGTTAAAGAAGGAATGGTTGACGGAAGTGTTGCCGGTTCAACAGCTTCTACGGCAGATGTTTTGCGTGCCGGAATTCAATGCGTTGGAATGTCTGAAGGAATTTCAATTGTATCAAGCTTTTTCTTAATGGTGTTCCCGGAAAAGACTTACAGCTTTGCAGATTGTGCAGTGGTACCTGACCCTGATGCAGCACAATTGGCCGACATTGCAATTTCAACTTCAGATAATCATAAAAAATTAACCGGAGAAGAACCTTATATTGCTATGCTTTCATTTTCAACTAAAGGAAGCGCAAAGCATGAAAAGATTGATAAGGTACTCGAAGCCACAGAGATTATTAAAAAGAAAAGGCCTGATTTAAAAATTGACGGCGAACTTCAATTTGATGCAGCGGTGATTGATAATGTTGGAAGAAAAAAAGCACCAGGCAGTGAAGTAGCTGGACGTGCAAATGTTTTAGTTTTCCCGGATTTAAACGCAGGCAATATTGGATATAAAATTGCACAACGTTGGGGGAAAGCAGAAGCTGTAGGACCAATGGTGCAAGGACTGAAAAAGCCATTCTTTGATTTGAGCCGCGGCTGCAGTGTGGATGATATTGTTAATACTGCTTCAATTGCTGCTTTGATGAGCTAAAAAAAAAATATTGCCCTCACCCTTACCCTCTCCCAAAGGGAGAGGGAATTTTATTCCACATCTTTATAAACTTTCCCTAAAAACTTATCCACTTCATATTCTTTAATTGCAAATAGGAAGAATGGAACAACGGCTAACAAAGCAGAAAACTCTAATTCATAATTCATTGCTCTATAAAACCCAAGTTGAATTATTTTAGACATACAAGGAATTAAAAGATACATAAATAAAATTACTCCCGACGAAAAAAATAATTCCTGCAAATCGGCTATCATCCAGCCGACATAAATAGTAATTAATATTAAAATAATAATTAGCCAGATAGGAATTGACGGAAAGAAAATTTCATATTCAAAGCTGAAATGAACTGCATTTAAAAATTTAGGAATGAAAATTCCGAAGGCAATTGTCAATAATGAAAACAGAATTATTTTTGGAAAACTTTCTCTAAAAATAAAAAGCACAGAAAGAATTAATACAAAACCAAAATTAAAATTCGCCGAGAGAATTAATCCGAATAATATAGGAAATACAAAAAATGATAAATTATATTTTTTGCTATCCAAGTATTTATTTCCCAGTATTATTACTGCTCCGACTAATACAACAAATATCAAAATTTCTGTTTCGACCCATCTTCCTTCAGGATTCATCTTCGAAGTAAAATATGTCAGCAATAAATACGGAAGAAGAACATAAACAGAAAGTAAGGTAGGGAAATATTGTCTAATTCCTTCCACATAGTGGCTGGTTCCGGCAGACTTATCTTTATTTGATTTTTTATCTGCAATGAAAAAGAAGGATAAAAACGCTGCTACATAAAAAAGGCTAATCAAAAAAGGAACTTCCACATATAGCAAGGTAAGCTTATAGAAATTGATGAAGGTTACAACTGAAAGAAGTAGTATTGAAACTACATTGATATAATGTTTTTTTGTGAACATATTTATAGTGTCAATTCAAACAAATCTAAAATATTTTCAAGGATAAGTATTATGAAGGTTTTCCTATCATTTGTCTTGTTTTTATTTACCTTAGCCTCACTTAACACTTTTGCTAAAAATAAGTTGAATAAAAATAGTCATATAAATTCTCAAACAAAATCTGGAGAAAAGATGCAAGCAGCCGGAGTTTCAGACAAAGCAAATATTAGCAATATAGTTGTAACAGATATGGACGGAAAGAAAATTCCGCTTTCCGATTATAAAGGAACGACATTGTTGATAGTTAACGTTGCAAGCTATTGCGGTTTCACCCATCAATACAAGGGTCTAGAAGCAATTTATAAAAAATATCATGATAAAGGATTTGAAATTTTAGCATTTCCGTGCAATCAATTTGGCGAACAGGAACCTGGAACAAATGCTGAGATAAAAAAATTCTGTTCGTCAAAATATGATGTTACTTTTAAGCTGTTTGATAAAATAGATGTGAATGGGAAAAACAGAACTGCCCTTTATAAATTACTTACAAACAATGATGTAACCGGAAGCAGCGATATCGGGTGGAACTTTACAAAATTTTTAATTTCAAAAAATGGAGATATAATCGCTCGCTATCCAAGTAAGGTTGAACCTACCAGCGATAAAATTGTAAATGCAATTGAAGAACAGCTTAAGAATTAAAAAATTATTTTTCTTTCTCTTGTTTAACCAACAGCTTGGCATTAATTAAATCACTGTGTTCAAGATTTAACAAGGTGCCAAGCTTACGCATTAATCCATCTTCATATTGATCAAGTGTATCATCCACGTAAACTAAGCGCCAGAGATTAATCAGCAGATCAATTTTTTCATCTCTATCAAAATTATTATTGATGACTGTAGTAAATTCATAAACACTTACACTTTGATTTACCTTCGATTCGGAAAGCTCAATTAACTCTTCGATGTATTCTTCATCAAGATTAAAAATATCTTGCATCAAAGAAATTATTTTTTCTTTTTCGATTTCCGAAAAATCATTATCAGCTTTTGCAAGCTCAATGAATAAAGCACAAGTAGCTACTTGAATTTTCTTTTCTTGATTAGATTGAGTATTACTTCTATTGCTTCCGATTTCAGGTATTAATACTTTTTTTAAATATTCAAACATCATTTTTACTTTTATTTATTAAATCGATTATTAAATTTCAAATGTAGTTCCAACACAAACTCAATTTTTGGGAGAAATTGGGTTTGTTTAAATCGTTGTTCATTCATTATCATTTTATTTAACTTCAATCTCTGTTTCTTTTTTAGGCTTTGGCGGACGTTCATATAATTCAGCTAATTTTTTATAATAAAATTGAAGTTCGTAAGGAACCTGCGTCCAGGTAAATCTCCAGCTCCAGTTTCCTCCAAGCTTTCCGGGAAAATTCATTCTTGCATCATTACCAAGTCTTAAAATATCCTGCATTGGTATTACAACACTATCAGCAACAGACGCATAAGCAACTCTAATCAGCTCGCCTACAATATCATCTCCATAGTAATTTAAATATTTTTGAGCGTGTTCGTAAATGTCGTTATCATTTCCTTTTTCAATATCAAAATAACTTTTTGTTGTATCGTTATCATGAGAACCTGTGTGTACAACACAATTATTAATATAATTATGCGGTAAAAACTTTTCTTCCATCCCGGTTCCAAAAGCAAACTGCATAATTTTTATTCCCGGAAAATTAAACTTATCACGGAGAGCTTCAACACTTTTAGTAATCACTCCCAAATCTTCAGCAATAATCGGGAGCGTTCCAAGATCATTTTGAATTGTATTAAATAATTTTTCGCCAGGAGCTTTAATCCACTTTCCAATTTGAGCTGTCTCTGATCCGCCTTTAATTTCCCAGTAAGCGTCAAAGCCTCTAAAGTGATCAATTCTAATTATATCCAAAAGCTGTAAAAGATTTTTCAATCTTTGACGCCACCAAAGAAAATTATCCTTTTCCATTACGTCCCATTTATAAAGAGGATTTCCCCATAGCTGCCCGGTTTCACTAAAGTAATCCGGAGGAACTCCAGCTACTGTTTCAAGATTTCCTTCCTTATCTACAGTGAAGAGATTTTTATTTGCCCAAAGATCCGCACTATCGTAGGCAATGTAGATGGGCATATCACCTATTATTTTTATTCCTTTATCGTTAGCATATTTTTTTAAGTGAGTCCATTGCTTGAAAAAATTAAATTGAACAAACTTGTGATATAAAATTCCATCTGATAATTTTCCCGTCCATTCTTCCAAAACTTTTTTATCTCTTAAAACCAAACCTTTTTCCCATTCAGTCCATAAAGCGCCGTTATGAAAATCTTTTGCTGCCATAAAAAAAGAAAAATCTTCAAGCCACAATTCATTTAACTTAACAAAATCCTTATACTGTTTATCTGAGTCGCTCTTTCCTTCCTTGAATGTATTGAAAGCTTTGTGCAAAATATTTTGCTTAAAATTTAATACTTCTCCAAAATCAATAAATGCCGGATTAAAATGTGGTATGTTTTGAAGATCCTTATCAGAGAGTAAACCATCTTCTTTTAATTTCTCAGGACTCACTAGCAACGGATTGCCGGCAAATGCTGAAAAACATTGATATGGAGAATCGCCATAGCCGGTAGGTCCAAGAGGAAATACTTGCCACAATTTTTGTCCGGCAGATTCAAGAAAGTTAACAAAATTATAAGCTTCATGACCCAAATCCCCAATACCGAATTTTCCCGGCAAAGATGTAGGATGAAGCAAAACGCCAGCGCTTCGTTCAAATCTCATATAAATTTCCTTAAAATTTAGATTTTAAATATAGGCAATTGAGGAAGGAAAATAAAAAAGCGGTATCCAATTATGAGTACCGCTTAAATTATTTTAATACTTATTTAATTTTTAATTGATTAAAACTTAAAGTCTACCCCTACTTCTAATCCACCATAACTCAAAGAGCCAAAAGCTAATCTTCCTGTAAGAGCTAAATTAGGCTGGATAAAATATCTTACCCCACCCTGTACCGCTGCCCAAAAACCACCAGCCGAAACACTAGCTGAATATCCATTAAGAAAAGCATTATTGTAATCAACACTGCTTGAACCAATATCGTAGGCTAGAACAACTCCAGCATAAGGATCTAAATTACTATTCCCAGGAATTTTAAAGTGATAATTTCCCTGAGCCCCTATCAAAATGTTTGTATAACTTACTTTTCCATAACCGAAATCCTCACTGTATCCCCAATAACGGAATACACCTCCAATACCTACCGACCCCAAATTTTGTAAGTCCATCGAGCGTTCATAATTAATACCAAATTGAGGCACGCTTCCGAGAAAAGAAAGTCCGATGCAAGGCCCTAAATAACTATGCTCAGCAATAAATTGAGCATTAGCAGTTCCTAAAAATAAAAAAGCAACTACTATGATACTGGAAAAAGTTATTCTAGAAAACATTTAGAATCCCTCCATAATTTATGATGAATTTGATTATTTATTTGGTCTACTATCTACCAAAAAGTTATATTAAAATTACATGAAGTAAAAATATTTGACAATAACTCATTTGTTCTATTTTTAAAAAAATTAAAGAATTAAATTATAATTCAATTTAGTCAACAGAAATTAAAATTGAACATCAACTTCCAATCAAACAAAGTTTAAAGAACTAAATACAATTCTTACTCTAAAACTTGATTTAGGCTTTTTTTATTACCTAAAAATTCCCTGGTCTGAATTTTATAAAATATTTAAAGTTTTTAATATAAAGTGTAATTGGTTGCTTAATTTAGAGGGGAAATTAAATAAAAAAATAATTAGATGCTGATTATTTTTAAATATTAAAAAAAATTAATTTAACAACAACGGTTACCTTATTTATGCTCAAACGAAGGAGAAATAATTACCAAAAAGTTTTTTAGAATACAATAAATTTTTACTAAGTTAACCTTTCAAATCTTTACATTCATTATGAAATATATCAGACAACTTTACGATTGGGTTTTAAGCTGGGCAGAATCTCCTTATGGAGGGATTGCTTTATTTGTTTTGGCTTTTGCAGAATCTTCCTTCTTTCCAGTCCCTCCTGATGCACTTTTAATTGCACTGGTTTTGGGCTCAACAAAAAAAGCTTTTAAATATGCTACCATCTGTATGATAGCCTCTATTACCGGCGCTTTACTTGGTTATGCAATTGGGCATTTTGTTTGGTGGACTCCCTCAAATGAGTTTACTGGTGTAGCAAACTTTTTCTTTAATCATGTTCCGGGTTTTACTCACGAATTGTTTTTTCGTGTTCAGAAGATGTATGCAAAATATGATTTCTGGATTGTATTTACTGCCGGTTTTACACCGCTTCCTTACAAGGTTTTTACTATATCATCAGGTGCATTTAATATTAACTTACCAATGTTTTTTATTGCTTCTCTTGTAAGCCGTGGTGCAAGATTTTTTCTTGTCGCTTTTCTAATTTGGAAATTCGGCCCAACAATAAAAACTTTTATAGATAAATATTTTAATTGGCTGGCAATTGCTTTTACGGTTTTACTTGTTGGCGGGTTTGTGGTTATTAAGTATTTGGTTTGATAAATTTTCTTTTCAACAAGTTTTATAATTAAAATTAAAATTTTTGAATATTCTAATTGCTCATCAAAATGCAAAGACGAGGCATGCCTCGTCTCTACGATTATTTAAATCAATTTTGAATATAAATTTATTTTTATAAGTTACCTAATACTCTTTTCGCTGTTGCAATCACATTATCTTTTGTGAATCCATATTTTTCCATCAAAACTTTTACCGGGGCTGATGAACCAAATTTTTCTATGCTTATCGACTCACCATAATCGCCGGTATATTTTTCCCATCCTTGCTTAACCCCGGCTTCAACTGCAACTCTTGCTTTAACTGATTTAGGAAGTACGGAATTTTTATATTCATCACTTTGCTTTTCAAAAAGTTCCCAGCTTGGAAAGCTTACTACTCTTACTTTTGTTCCGGCAGCTTTTAATTCTTCAGCAGCAGCAAGAATTACTGATACTTCAGAACCTGAAGCCATTAAAATAATATCCGGTTCACCATCACTGTCTTTCAAAATATATGCGCCTTTAAGTAATCCTTTCGCTGAAGGATATTTACTTTGGTCTAAAATAGGCAAACCTTGTCGTGTAAGCGCTAAAACAACCGGACTATCTTTATGCTCTATTGCAGCCTGCCATGCAAAAGTAGTTTCATTTGCATCAGCAGGACGAATAACAATTACTTTTGGAATTGCTCTTAATGAAGATATTTGTTCAACAGGCTGATGTGTCGGGCCATCTTCTCCTAATCCAATGCTATCATGAGTATAAACTAATATAGTTCTGATTTTAGATAGTGAAGCTAAACGAATTGCCGGACGTGCATAATCGGAAAAAATTAAAAATGTCCCGCCGTAAGGAATAATTCCACCGTAAATCGACATGCCGTTTAATATACTTGTCATTCCATGTTCTCTTACTCCAAAATGAAAATTTCTTCCGCCATAACTTGTTGAAGAAAATTTATCATACTCTTTCAACCAAGTGTTATTGGATGGTTCCAAATCAGCAGAACCGCCAATTAAAGTTGGAAGCGATGAAGCAATTGCATTCAACACTTTTCCTGATGCTGCTCTTGTTGCCAATCCCTTTCCTTCATCTTTAAATACAGGCAGCTTTTCTTTCCATGTATCGCCATAATTTCCAGCCAGTACTTCTTCAAATAGTTTCGCATCTTCCGGATATTTTGCTTTATAGCTTTTAAATATTCCGTTCCATTCTTTTTCATTGTCTGCACCATTCTTTTGAACATTCTTAAATGCATTAGCAACTTTAGCAGGAACTAAAAAGCTTGCGTCTTCCGGCCAGCCCAAATTTTTCTTTGTAAGCTTAACTTCTTCTTCTCCTAATGGTGAACCATGTGCAGCAGAAGTATCATGCTTGTTTGGACTACCGTAACCGATATGAGTTTTTGTAACAATAAAGGAAGGCCTGTCATCAGCTTGGGCTGCTTTAATTGATTTTTCAATTGCATCAACATCGTTTACATCGTCAATGTAGAGAACTTGCCAACCATAAGCTTCAAATCTTTTCCCAACATTTTCTGTAAAAGCAAGTGAAGTCGGGCCGTCAATTGAAATATGATTATCATCATAAAAGAAAATTAATTTTCCTAATTTTAAATGCGCTGCTAAAGAGGCTGCTTCATGAGAAATACCTTCCATCATATCACCGTCGCTGCAAATTCCATAAATGTAATGATCAAGAATTTTGATATCATCTTTATTAAAAGTTGCAGACATATAAGCCTGTGCAATTGCCATCCCCACTGCATTAGTAAATCCTTGTCCAAGAGGCCCGGTAGTAGTTTCAACACCTTCTGTTAAGCCATATTCAGGATGTCCGGGAGTAATGCTGCCCCACTGCCTGAACTGCTTTAAATCATCTATGGAAATTTTATATCCGCACAAATGAAGAGTTGAATAAAGTAGCATGCTCGCATGCCCGTTTGATAAAATAAATCTATCTCTGTTAGCCCATTTAGGATTTGCAGGGTTGTGATTCATGAATTTATAATATAAAGAATAAGTAATTGGAGCTAATGCCATAGGTGCCCCAGGATGCCCGGAATTTGCTTTTTGAACTCCGTCAACTGATAAAAACCTTATTGTGTTTATCGCTAATTTGTCTATTTCTTTTGATATAATTGCCATTTTATTTTCTCCGATAAAAGAAAGATTATCAATTTTAGACTGCAAATATATGAAAATCTTTAAGAAATGGCTTAACCGTTTAAGCGATTTAACAATATGGTTATGTAAGGTTTGCTGCAGATAACAAAAGAGAAATTAAAAGAATTTCATTCCCAATCTTGAAAACTAACAATATGGATTATTGCAAATCTGAAAGTAAAAAATGTAAATCTTAACAATAATCAAAAATTTCGGTGAATTTTCTAGTAGATTTTATTGGCTTCTTTTTTGAATCTATAGAGCAATTTTATAATTAATTTATCTTATAAAAAGCATTATGTATAAAATAATCTCAGCCGAATTTCTTGCCCCTGGCATTAAAAGATTTATAATCGAAGCACCAAAAATTTCAGTTAAAAGAAAAGCCGGACAATTTGTAATCATAAGAATTAATAACTACGGTGAAAGAATTCCTTTAACCATTGCAGATTCAAACCGGGAAAAAGGAACAATTACTATTATTGTTCAGGGAATTGGAAAAACAACTAAAGAATTAAATTCCTTAAACGCGGGCGATTCTATTCAGGATGTAGTTGGGCCGCTTGGCAAACCTTCTCACATAGAAAATTTCGGAACTGCAGTTTCTATCGGAGGTGGAGTTGGAACTGCAATTGCTTATCCAACTGCTGTTGCTTTAAAGAAAGCCGGCAATCATACTATTTCAATTGTTGGTGGAAGAACAAAAGAGTTTGTTATTCTTGAAGATGAATTGAAAAATGTCTGCGATGAAGTTTATCCAACCACAGATGACGGCAGTTATGGATTCCATGGTTTTGTAACTCAAAAGTTACAAGGACTTATTGATGAAGGAAAGAAAATAGATTTCGTTTTAGCAATCGGCCCTATCCCGATGATGAAAGCAGTGGCAGATGTAACAAGACCTTATGGGATAAAAACAGTTGTAAGCTTAAATCCCGTAATGGTTGATGGAACCGGTATGTGCGGCGGATGTAGAGCAACTGTTGATGACAAAACAGTTTTCGTTTGTGTTGACGGCCCTGAGTTTGATGCACACAAGGTAGACTTTGCAACTTTACAAAGAAGAAATAGAACTTATAACGAATTTGAACATGAAGCTCTCGAACATTTTTGCACTATCGATTCAATGTTTCAATACGGATTAAAAAATAACAACTAAAATTCAAAGATTGAGTAATGGGAAAATTATCTAACAAAGAAAGAATGAAAATCCAAAGGCAGGTTATGCCTGAGCAGGATGGACTAACTAGAAGCAGCAATTTTAATGAAGTCAATTTGGGATTAACTGAAGAGCTTGCTTTACTCGAAGCACAAAGATGTATTCAGTGCCCCAAACCAACCTGCATAGAAGGATGTCCGGTAAGCGTAAATATTAAAGAATTTATAGGCTTAGTTGCTGAAGGTAAATATGTAGAAGCAGCTAATAAAATTAAAAAAGATAATATGCTGCCTGCAATTTGCGGAAGAGTTTGTCCGCAGGAAGAACAATGTGAAGCCAAATGTGTAACCGGAAAGAAAAATGAACCTGTAGCAATTGGAAGATTGGAAAGATTTGTTGCCGACTATGAAAGAGAAAAAGTTGGTTTGAAAAAACCGGAACTTAAACCAAAAACGGGACGTAAAGTTGCAATCATAGGAAGCGGGCCAGCCGGGTTAAGCTGTGCTGCAGATTTAATTCAAATGGGACATGATGTAACTGTGTTCGAAGCACTACATGAACTTGGCGGAGTTTTAGTTTATGGTATTCCTGAATTTCGTCTTCCTAAAGAAATTGTTAAAGTTGAAATTAACTCATTGAAAGAAATGGGAGTTGAATTTAAAACGAATTCCGTTATCGGATTTACAGATACGTTGGATGAATTGCTTCAAGATGGATACGATGCAGCATTTATAGCTGTTGGCGCTGGACTCCCCTACTTCTTAAATCTCGAAGGAGAAAATTTAAATGGTGTTTATTCATCAAATGAATTTTTGACCAGAGTGAATTTGATGAAAGCTTACAAGTTCCCTGAATTTGATACTCCTGTTTTTGATTGCAAAGATAAAAACGTTGTAGTGTTCGGAGGCGGAAATACAGCAATGGATGCTGTAAGAACTTCTAAACGGCTTGGAGCAAAAAATGCTTATATCATCTATAGACGATCAGAAGTTGAGATGCCTGCAAGAAAAGAAGAAGTTCATCACGCAAAACAAGAAGGGATTGAATTTACATTTTTAGCAAATCCATTAAGATTTATTGGAGATGAAAACGGCTGGTTAAAATCAGTTGAGCTTCAAAAAATGGAACTTGGTGAACCAGATGCATCAGGAAGAAGGCGGCCTATTCCAATTAAAGGTTCTGAATATATTGTTGATATTGATATGGCAGTAATCGCAATTGGTAATGGCTCCAACCCGATTATTCAAAAAACAACTCCAGATTTAGAATTTAACAAATGGGGAAATATTTTAGTTAATGAAACAACCATGAAAACTTCTAAAGAAGGTGTATTCGCTGGTGGAGATATTGTAACAGGCGGCGCAACAGTTATTTTAGCAATGGGTGCCGGAAGAAAAGCTGCAAAAGCAATTGATGAATATTTAGTTTCCAAGAACTAAGTAGTTAAAGTATAACCTTCTTCACCACAGATATCACAGATTCCCACAGAAGATTTTAATCTGTGTTAAATCTTGTCTTTCTCTGTGGTGAAAAACCTGCCTTCTCAATTAAACAAAGAATTAAAATAAACTACAGCACCAATATGAGCGGATAAAATATCCGTCTTTGACTTTGATACATCATAATGAACTTGCCCGTTATTTATTGTTACTGAACCTTCTTTTAAATATTCAGCTTCTGAACCAAATAAATATCTAACTTTTAAATCAAGAAAAACAGTTCCTACTTGTCCTGTGGGGTCTGAAAAAAGGCTAATTAAAAATCCGCCGCCGCCGCCGTAACTCCATGCCCAATCATCGAGATTTGTATTCGATGCTACATCCTTATTTTCATTGCCCAAACTTTTTATTGAAGTTTGAGTATAAAAATATGACCCGCCAAATAATGCTTCAACATAAGGCCTAATTGGGCCAGCGGGTAAGCCTATCTGAAACAAAGCATGAAAATTTACAAGATTGTTTGTTCTATCCACATCAACGGTAACATCAGGAATAGTCAAGCTAAACGGTTCCCTCCTGGATTCGCTTCCGTAATTATAGTAGCTTACATTAATTCCGGCAGAGAATGGAAGAATAGGAGTCGGATTCCATAATAAAAAATCACCGCTTATTCCAATTCCAGTTCTCTTTAAGTTGTCTTTGAATTCACTCGATGGAAAACCAAGTGTAAAATTTAATCCTGCTGATTGTGCAAAACATGAATATGAAACAAACCATAAAATGATAAATGTAAAAATATATTTCTTCATTAATATCTCCCTTAATTTAAAATGATTGTGTTCCGAAACTTATTAAGAAAATCTTATAGATATAAAAGAATATTTTGAATGGTTGTTAAATGTGATAAAGTGCAATATAATGTAGTAGGTTAAAAATTTCTTTATATCACAATTGCATAATTTTATTGTTTTTACACTAAAGTCCAGAGGACTGACATTATTATAACAAAAGCAATTAGTTACTTATTCAAAACTTCGAAAGAGTGATATTAAATCCCCTTTAAATGTGTAATATGATTTAATAATTACTTTAATCTTAAACCCCGCGGCACAATTAATTTTTCCATCAAATCAAAAAACCATTGAACAAGCAAAGCCAACACTGCAGCCGGAATTGCCCCTTCTAAAATCAAACTAACATTATTAAGACGGATTCCAGTCAATATTGGCTGGCCATAACCACCCGCACCAATTAATGCACCGAGAGTTGCTGTTCCAACATTTATTACTGCAGAGGTTTTTATTCCAGCTAAAATTGAACGTGAAGCTAGAGGCAATTCAACAAGCCTTAATTTAGTGAGGGAAGAAATACCCAATACTTCTGCGGATTCTTTTATTTGAATAGGAATATTTTCTAATCCGGAATATGTGTTCCGCACTATCGGAAGCAAACTATATAAAAACAAAGCCACTATTGCCGGCCAGGAACCAATTCCCAACAAAGGAATCATAAAAACCAAAAGTGCAAGTGATGGTATCGTTTGAATTACCCCCACTGTTCCCAAAACAATATTGCTTACAGTTTTATTTTTATATGCAAAAATTCCAAGAGGTATTGAAAATAAAATAGCAGCGCTTAATGAAATTAGAACCAAAAATAAATGTTCTTTGGTATTAAATAGTAGCCTGCTCCAAAATGTATCTTCAACAAATTTAGTTTTATAATTAAATTTTTCTTTAATAAAATTTGAAGCAGCTTCTCCTTCGGACTTTCCTTTTATCTTAACTTCCCCATTAAGTCTAACCATGGTTGATTCGGGAATGCTTCCTTCTAATTGAAGAAAAGCATCTACCGCCTGCTTATTATTTTTTAACAATTCCTTTCTATAAAGTATAACTGCATAATATTCATGAAAAAAATTTAAATCATCTTTTAAAGGTTTAAGATTGTAATATTTTATTTCAGCATCAGTAGAATAAAATTCAATAACATCAATCGAACCATTTTCTAATCCCCTATAAGCAAGGTCGTGGTCAATCCCGGTAACATTTTTCTGCGGGAAGTTATATCTTTTTTGTAATCCCGGCCAGCCGTCTTTTCTATCCATAAATTCATTACTAAATCCAAATTTTAAGTCAGGATATTTTTTTAAATCAGATACTTTTTCAATATCAAGTTTCTCAGCTTTTTCCTTTTTCATGCCGATTGCGTAAGTATCATTAAAACCAAGAGGCTCACTCATCTCAACCCCAATGGAATCTAAATAAGCTTTTAAATGACTGTCATCTTTTATTTTTTTGCCTGATAAAATTTCCTCTTCAATAGTTCCGGTGTATTCAGTATAAATATCTATGTCACCTTTTAACAAAGCATTCCATAATACTCGCGTTCCACCAATCTCTTTTAAGTGTTCTGCTTTAATATTTTTTTGTTCAATCAATTGAGTTATCATTTCGCCTAGAATTACATTTTCAGTAAATTTTTTAGAACCAACTTTTATTAACTTTTTATTTGCCTGTCCAACTGCTTGAATAGAAATTAATACAAAAGTTAAAAATGTAATTAAGTATTTGTTCATTTTATTTATTGTTTAATAAAATATCTAAAGGCCGTTGGGCATTGATAAACTCAGTTACAAATTTTATTGAAGGATTTTTAACTAATTCTTCAATACTTCCTTCCTGTACAATTTCTCCTTGTTTCATTAAAACAATTTTATCTCCAAAGAATCCTGCTTCGTTGATGTCATGTGTAACCATTAAAACTGTTTTGTGAAGCTTTTCAAAAATTTCTTTTAAGTCATTTTGAAGATTGAATCTAATTAAAGGATCTAATGCGCCAAGCGGCTCATCAAGCAATAGAATTTTAGGATCCAACATAAGCGCCCTCATTAAGCTTACACGCTGCTGCTGCCCGCCGGAAAGCTCTGCCGGAAATCTGTCTAATCCTGAAGATGGGAATTTTGTTAAAGTTAAAAGCTCGTCCACTCTATTATTAATTTTTTGATCTTCCCAGCCAATATGCTTTGCAAGTAGAGTAACATTTCCTTTTGCTGTTAAATGTGGGAACAATCCCCCATCCTGAATTACATATCCCATTTTTCTTCGAATTGAAATTAAATTTACTTCAGCAAGTTTTTCATCATCAATTAAAACTTCTCCACTATCACTTTTAATTAAGCCGGTTATGATTCTAATTAAAGTTGACTTTCCACAGCCGCTTTGGCCAATTAAAACGGTAGTCTTTGCATCTTCAATCTGCAAACTGATTTTATTTAAAGCTTGAGCTGACTTATAAGATTTTGATATTTCTTTTAACTGGATTGCCATCAATAATTTTTTTGAGGTTTATGTTGAAGATAAATTATTCTTGATAGAAATTAAAGAAAAAGCTTAAATAGAACTGAAATGAATTGATAAAAATCTGGATTTAAAAAGGTATTGCGATTAACAAATTATAAATCTACTTTAATATTTATAATTAGATTGATTCAACTTTGGGGGAAAATATTATGGTTTATAATTCTACTTTTCTTATTTAATTATTAGAATTATTCGATTTAATATAAAGGGAACCTAAAAATGAAAAGTGCAATAATCGGTATTAGTTTTTCAATTCTTCTTATTTTTTCTTTTGAATCTTTTGCACAAGGAGAAAGTGCATTGCCATTTTTATCATTCTCTCCATCTCCAGAATCAAATGGTCTAGGATTGACTGGTGTATCATTTCCAAGTGATGACCCATTAAGCTTCTATTACAACCCTGCCAACTTAGGACAATTTGGACAGAAGAATAATCTTTCCATCCAATCATATCCGGGTAGTGCTAATTGGCTTAATTTCAATTTCCTAAAGTACAACAACTTTGGATTAAATTTAGGATATAATTTAAAGAATCATTTAAATGGATTAAATATTGCTGTAGGCGCCGGATTTATTCACAGTAAATTTGATTACAATAGTTTAGACTATGATTCTTTTAATGCATATGGTTTTGGTGCCTCCATTAATTATTATGTAACTCTATCTTTAGGGTTTACTTATAAAACCATTACATCGAAAGTAAGTGAATATACAATCGATAATCAACTTCAAGGATTCACAACAAAAGCCAATGCATTTGACTATGGAGTTTTACTAACTGTTCCAGTTTTGAATTTAATTGCCGGAAATTATTCTTTCAAATTTCCTTCTGGAGATGACCTTTACCCGGTATTTAATTATAATATAGGTTACTCCCGATCAAATATTGGAAATGAAGTTTCATTTATAGACCCGGCACAAAAAGATCCGCTGCCGTTAACTGCAAGATTAGGACAAACTTTTGATTTTGGTTTTAATTTTAGAGTTGATGATATGTTAATAAACCTTATAAATTATAAATTAATTTTAGAGGCTGATGATATTTTAATTTCTAATAGTAACGGTGATATATCTTATCAGGGATTATTAGGAGATATCAATATTGGTAAAAACTTAATTCAATTAAAAGCAGATGATAAAGTGGTAGTTCACAAAGCCAATGAAATTAGCTTTATGGAAACAGTATCGATCTTGCAAGGCTCATATAATGGAAGAGGCTTTTCTAATGTAATGAAAAATAACGGATTGATTTTTAGCACAAAAGGACTTTTCAAATTTTTAAATACTCAATTAGAAAATGGAACTATAAAGTTTATTACAAATCATTTAGAAATCAAATATTCAACGGCTTCTATCTTCCAGAGCATTGGAATTCCTTCTTACTTATCAGGAATTTCAGTCAATTTTTCAAATTTCCATTTTGATTAAAATTATTTAAAATTAATTTATCAGATACTATCTAATCAATAGGTAGTATCTGCTATTCATTTAACATAAATCTCATAACCCCAGGGCTTCAGAACAAAATCAGCAGTTTTGTTAAAAGATTTCTTTTCCCCCGAGATTAAATTTTTATAATCTCCTTCTATTTTATCGCTAATTATTTTTACTTTATGCTCTTTATCAGAGAAATTAAAAATTGCGAATATTTTATCCTCGTCTTTTTCTCTCACAAAAGGAAAAATCACTTTCTCTTTTGTCGTATCATTCATTGATTCGTAATGAATTGTTTGAAGTTCTCCACCGTGGTCGCCGCATAGAAGAGCTTTATTGTTTTTCTTAAGTTCAATTAATGTGTGATAAAATTTCTCATACTTCAAATTAGAAAAATCAATCGTATCCTTTTCAAAAAAATCCAGGCTTCTATTTATTCCGGCTTCTTGTCCGCTGTATATTAAAGGCATTCCAGGAATTACAAAAGTAAAAGCTGTAAAAGGTTCAAATGCATCGCCGAGTCTTTTTATAGCTGTTCCATGCCAGGAGTTTTCATCATGATTTGTAGTAAATTGCATCCTAAAAGCGTTCGATGGAAAATTCATTTTATCTCTTTTCATAACACGCTTCAGCGAATCAAGACCAGTTTTTTTTGCTGCAATTTCATTTAAAGCATGATAAACATTCCAATCATAAGTCATGTCAAAAGCCTGATGCAATTCCGGGGCATCAGATTCAGCAAGCATAAAAACCGGTTTTAATTTATCCAATTCTTTTCTTGCTTCAATCCAAAAATCTGTAGGAACCATGCTGGCAACATCGCATCTAAAGCCGTCAACATCGCATTCTTTAACCCAATATTTTAATGCGTTAATCATATATTTACGCAAATCTTTATTAGAGTAATTTAAATCAATTACGTCATGCCAGTCAGGTACCGGTGGAACAAAATTCCCCAGTGAATCTTTTGTGTACCAATCAGGATGTTCACTGGCAAGTGCATTATCCCATGCTGTATGATTTGCAACCCAATCAATTATAACATGCATTCCCAGCTTATGAATTTCTTTTACCAAATGTTTTAAATCGTCAAGAGTACCAAACTCCGGATTGACAGCTAAATAATCTTTAACTGAATAATAACTTCCTAAAGTTCCCTTTCTATTTTTTATTCCAATTGGATTGATGGGCATTAGCCATAAAATTCCTACACCCATTTTTTTCAGTCTCGGCAATTGAGTTTCAAATTCTTTGAAAGTTCCGCTTGGCGTATATTGCCTTACATTCACTTCATAAATAGTTTGATTGTAGCTCCAGGCTGGATGTTTTACAGATGTGAATTTTTGCTGTCCAAATGTTTTGTTAAATGGAAGGAATGAACATATTATAAAAATTATTAGACAACCAAAAGTTAAATTTTTCTTTTTCCCGAATAAATATTTCATGTTTTTATGAACACCTATCTCTCAATGATGAAATAAATATATTACTAATTTGATAGTTATTTTCCCAAAACTAAAGTGCAAAGATAAAATAAAAAATAGTTCAAATCATAAGTTGAAATCCATCTATTACAATCACATTAGAATATAAATTTTTTAGACCTATGGATTAAAAAATAGTAAATTGTCACGTTAAAGTGTTTACTCTTTAAAATTAAGCAGTAACTAAATTGTTTGAGTTAGTGTTTCTAAAAGAAGACAATTTGATAGGATATAAAATGAAATGACATGGTTGTAAATCTGCACCTAAAAAGAAATTCGACCAGAAATTATACTGAAAGACATATTTATTAATGCAAAGTTAACACAAAAAGAAAAATCTGTTTGAAGGAGCGGAGCGACTGAGTTATTTTTCTTTACATGATAGGATAGGATTTTCGATATAAATTATAATTTCAGAATTTCTTTTTAAGTGCATGTTCTTTTGGTTCTTTTCTTGCGCCAAGAAAAGAACATTTGAAAAATAAATGAATGTTAATTTTTTATCTTTTCCTTCTTGAATATTCAGTCGGAGTAACTCCAAGAATTGATTTAAACTTCCTGTTAAAATTAGATATATTATTGAAGCCAACCTCAAAAGCTGCTTCCGAAATACTTGTATCTTTGTTTAATAATAATTTGCATGCCTCGCTAATTCGAAGTTCATTTAAGAAATCAAAAAAAGTTTTACGCGTTCTTTTCTTGAAATATCGACAAAAAGCGGGCTCACTTAAGTTTGCTATTCCTGAAATTGTTTTTAGCTTTATTTCGCTTTGATAATTATTTAATACAAATCTGAAAATTTCATTCATTCTTTTGTCACTCTGTTCATTAGATTTTATAATTTCTTTTTCACGACTTAAAAATTTCACTTTGCTGAATGTGCTCAATTCATTTAACAAATCAAGAAAATTTTTTATTCTATCTATACCTTTAGAATTAATAACATCAAAGAAATATTTAGAACATTTTTTATCTTCTTTAATTTTTATTCCCCTATTAAAACTATAAAGCATTTTCCCAATATGTTTTGTTTCCGGCAGCTTGAAAAACTCAGCGCCAAATGAATCTTCTTTAAAGAAAATTGACAAAGAATGGCTTATTAATTTTTGGTTTTCATAATATTCTCTCGCTGATTTAAAAACATGCGGAACATTTGAACCCACAACGAACATATTTCTTTTTTCAAACTTCCCGGTACTTTCACCAATTGTGAAACTACCCTCTCCTTTTATAATAAGAGTGATTTGATACTCAGGATGAAAATGAAGCAAATCATAAAAATGATTCAGTTTATCTTCCTGCAGTTTGATAGATTCTTCTTCCAGTTTGGGAATTTTAAATGATAAAGCCTTCATAATTTCATGTTAACCATATTTGCAATATTTGACTTTTTATATTATGAAAAATGTCAATATTCTACAAGCATTTGTTAATATTTACAAAGTATTTATTTTATTGATTTGTCAGGTTTAATTATAAAAATTAAAACACAATTTGAGGAACAAATGTCCGAAGGATCCTTTGGAAAAGTTGAATGGAAAGGCGTTTATCCTGCTGTAACTACACAGTTTACTGAAGATGATAAACTTGATTTAAAAATGTTTGCTAAAAATATAAAAACGCAATTAGAAGCTGGTGTTGATGGGCTTGTACTTGGTGGTACGCTTGGGGAAGCAAGTACTTTGACAAATGAAGAAAAATCAATTCTTGTAAAAGAAGCAATTGAAATTTCAAACGAAAGAGTTCCTATAATTATCAATATTTCAGAACAGGCTACAAATCAAGCAATTCATATAGCAGCTAAAGCCAAAGAAGATGGTGCCGATGGTTTAATGCTTCTGCCGCCGATGAAATATAAAGCTAATGATTATGAAACGGTGGAATATTTTAAAGCAATTGCAAAGTCAACAAGTCTTCCAATTATGATTTACAACAATCCGGTTGATTATAAAATAGAAGTAACTCTCGATATGTTTGAGCAACTTCAAGAATGTGAAAATATAAAAGCAGTCAAAGATTCAACAAGAGATATAAGCAATGTAACACGAATGATAAATAGATTTGGAAAGAGGTTTAAAGTTTTAACTGGAGTTGATACATTAGGGTTGGAAAGTTTATTAATGGGTGCAGATGGCTGGGTTGCCGGATTAGTTTGCGCTTTCCCAAAAGAAACTGTTGCAATATACAGACTAGCAAAAACCGGAAGAATTGATGAAGCTTTAAAAATATACAGATGGTTTTTACCTTTGCTGGAATTGGATGTAAGTCCGCAGCTTGTACAAAATATAAAAATGGCAGAAGCAGCAACCGGAATCGGAACAGAAAATGTCCGTGCACCAAGACTCCCACTTATAGGAAAAGAAAGAGAACATGTACAAGCGATAATTAATAGCTGTATGAAAACAAGGCCGGAATTACCGGATTATAAAAATATCAAAGTTTAAAAAATTATTATGATTACCGGAAAAAATTTTATAGGAAATAATTTATCTTTTCATGAAACCAAGACTTTTAAAGCATTCAATCCTTCTTCTCTAAAAGAAATTGAAAATGATTTTTACGTCGCAACAAATGGTGAATTAAATGAAGCAGTAAAATTAGCAAATGAGGCGTTCCCGATATACAGCAGGCTGCAGCAGAAAAAAAGAGCAGAATTCTTAAATGCAATTGCAGATCAAATTATAAATTTAGGAGATGAACTTTTAGAACGGGCTTCAATGGAAACTGCTTTACTTATTGCAAGAATTCAAAGCGAACGCGGACGAACAGTAAACCAATTAAAAATGTTTGCCGATTTATTGGAAGAAGGCAGCTGGGTTGAATCATCGATTGATACTGCAATTCCGGATAGGCAGCCTGTTTCCAAACCAGACCTTAGAAGATATTTAAAAGCAATCGGGCCGGTAGTTGTTTTTGGCGCAAGTAATTTTCCTTTGGCTTTTTCAACTGCAGGTGGAGACACAGCTTCCGCACTTGCTGCCGGATGCCCTGTGATTGTTAAATCCCACCCGGCTCATCCGGGAACCGGTGAACTCGTGGCATCTGCAATTATTAAAGCAGCAGAAAAAACCGGAATGCCGAATGGAGTATTTTCTAATTTAAATGATGACGGATTTGAGATAGGAAAAGCGCTTGTTCAACATCCTTCAATAAAAGCTGTAGGATTCACTGGTTCATTTAAAGGAGGAAAGGCTTTATTTGACTTAGCAAATCAACGCAAAGAACCAATTCCAGTTTATGCGGAAATGGGAAGCATTAACCCGGTAATTTTGTTGAATGAAGCTTTGGAAAAAAGAGGCAAGAACATTGCACAGACTTATGCAGGGTCAATAAATTTAGGCGTCGGTCAGTTCTGCACAAATCCAGGATTGTTAATTGGAATTGAAGGTAACAGTTTAAACAATTTTATTAAACATTTGTCAGAGGCAATTCGTAATCTCGAACCTGCAAGCATGCTTACAAAAGGAATTGCGCAGGCTTATTCAAACAATTTGAAGAATGCGCTTGAGCAGAAAGGTGTAACACTTGAAGGTTCTATCAACAGAAATATAAATGAAATACAAAGTAAACCTTCTGTTGCTTCAACAACAGGAGAAAACTTTTTAAATAATCCTAAGCTGCACGAAGAAGTTTTTGGGCCTTATTCATTAATTGTAAAATGCAAAGATGAAAATGAGCTTCATAAAGTTGTAAAAAGTCTAGAAGGTCAATTAACGGCTACTATTATTGCTGAAAATAATGAGCTTATTAATTTCAAATCAATTATTACTTTGCTTGAAGAAAAAGTTGGAAGGATAATTTATAATGGTGTACCAACCGGCGTTGAGGTTTGTTCTTCAATGCATCATGGCGGCCCATATCCGGCAAGTACTGACGTTAAGTTTACTTCTGTGGGAACAGCGGCAATAAAACGATTTGTACGGCCAATATGTTTTCAAGATTTTCCAAATGAACTATTACCTGACGAATTAAAAAATGAAAACCCTTTAAACATTTGGCGGTTAGTAAATAATAATTTCACTAAAGATTCAATCAAGTAGGAAAATAAATGTCCGTAAAAAATTTCTTTTGTATAGATGCTCATACATGTGGAAACCCGGTTCGATTAGTTGCTGGCGGGGGGCCAATCCTAGAAGGAAAAAATATGAGTGAAAAAAGATTGGATTTTATGGAGAGATTTGATTGGATTAGAAAAGGATTAATGTTTGAACCACGAGGCTCGGATATTATGTCCGGCAGTATTTTATATCCGCCTCACGACACACAAAATGATATTGCAATTTTATTTATAGAAACAAGCGGCTGCCTGCCTATGTGTGGGCATGGAACAATAGGCACGGTTACTGCCGGTATTGAACATGGATTGATATCAGCTAAAACTCCAGGGAAGTTGAGATTAGAAGTTCCTGCCGGATTGGTTACCGTTGAATACAAACAAGAAGGCAACAAAGTTACCTCAGTTAAATTTACAAATGTCCCTTCGTACTTAGCATCAACAGACATTGAAGTTCAATGCCCTGAGCTTGGAATGTTAAAAGTTGATGTTGCTTATGGTGGAAATTTTTATGCTATAATTGATGTGCAGGAAAACTTTCCAGGCTTGGAACATTTTGAAGTTTCACAATTAATTAATTGGGGCAGAGAAATTAGAAAATCAATTAGAGCAAAACATAATTTTGTTCATCCGGAAAATCCAAGCATAAACGGATTAAGTCATGTTGAATGGACCGGTAAAACCATTGACCCAAAATCCACTGCTCGAAATGCAGTTCTTTACGGAGAAAAAGCAATCGACCGTTCACCATGCGGAACCGGAACATCAGCAAGGCTTGCACAATGGTTTGCGAAAGGTAAATTAAAAATCGGCGAGCCTTTTATTCACGAAAGTATAATCGGGACAAAATTTATCGGGAGAGTTGAAGGTACTGTTAAGATTGGTGAATATGATGGAATTATTCCAAGCATTGAGGGAACTGCAAGTGTAATTGGTTTCAATAACATTTTCATCAATGATGAAGAACCATTTCCCGAAGGATTTCAATTAATTTAATCAACTAAAATAATGAGTAAAGTAATTGTAATCGGCGGTGGAATTGTTGGATTGATGAGTGCTTATTACCTAAATAAATCCGGGCACGAAGTCATTGTTTTAGATAAATCAAATTATACTAAAAGCTGTTCATATGGCAATGCAGGTTTAATAGTACCGAGCCACATAATACCTCTCGCTGCACCGGGAATGATTTCAATGGGACTCAAATGGCTATTGAATCCCGGCAGCCCATTTGGTTTCAAGCCTTCCCTCAATAAAGATTTAATTTCATGGGTATGGAAATTTCATAAGTCATCAACTTCAACTCACGTAAACAATTCCAAAATTCCTTTACGAGATTTCAATTTGTTAAGTAAAACGTTGTATCAAGAACTATCTCAAAGTTTCGATTTTCATTTAAAGAACACCGGTATTCTTTTAATGTTTAAATCCGAAGAAGCCGGAAGACATGAAATTGAAACTGCAAATGAAGCAAAACGATTGGGACTTGAGGTTGAAATATTATCAGGCGAAGAAGTTCAAAAGATTGAACAAATAGAAACTAATGTAGCAGGTGCAGTACATTTCAAATGCGATTCACATATTTATCCAGGAAAACTTTTAGGTGCACTGATTGAACACCTCAAAATAAACAATGTGAATATTTTTAATAATACAGAAGCAACAAACTTTGAAATGAAGAAAGGGAAAATTGTTTCTGTTGTTACAAACAATCAAAAATTTGAAGCTGATTATTTTGTTCTTTCCGGTGGGATGTGGTCAAATAAATTAAGCAGGAAACTTAACATTAATCTTCCGCTTCAGTCAGGAAAAGGCTACAGCATCACTTTACAAAATTTTAAAAATCCGCCGCGCTATCCATCTTTGCTCCTTGAGACGAGAGCCGCTGTAACACCAATGGGAAATGATTTAAGGCTTGCCGGCACAATGGAAATTGGCTCAAACAATGAAGCAATAAATATAAAAAGAGTAAAAGGTTATCTAACAAAAATTAAAAATTATTATCCCGGCATAAACCCAATCGTACCGGATGAAAAAGATATTTGGTTTGGGCATCGTCCCTGCTCACCGGATGGCCTGCCTTTCATTGGTAAATCTAAAATTTTTGAAAATTTAATTTTCGCAACAGGGCACGCAATGATGGGATTGAGTCTTGGGCCTGCAACCGGAAAGCTTGTGCAGGAAATTATTGACAATGAAAAAACTTCTTTGGATTTATCCCCTTTTGATGTTGAGAGATTTAATTAATTTCCCTTCATACAATAAACCCAATTCCTCAGAGAAATTGGGTTTATAACATATCGTTACAAAGTTAATATTATTCTACAATTTATAAATTTGAGCGTTTTTCTTTTCGGCTTCTTTAATATTATTTATTTCTTCTTTATTAATTTCTTCACTGCTATTAAGCTCATCGCTATCATATTTTCCCATCATCTGGTCGGACTTTATTTTTTCCCTAATTTTCTGGTAGCGCTGTAAAACTATTTGATGCTTTGAAATTTCCGATTGCAGCTTTTTACGCATTGCCAACAATTTAGCTACACCGGTTTTGCTTTCTTCAAACTCAACTTTAATTGATTTAATTGATTCCTGCAGTTCGACATATTCCTGCATTGCATTTGTAATCTTTTCTCTTCTTAGCTGCAATTCTTCATCATAAACAAGAATATCATTTTCAATTTTTTCTTTTTTCTCTCTTGAAGCTGCAAAGCTGTGATTCATCATGTTTAACAATTCATGCATAATTTTTTCCAGCGAAGCTTTCTTCTTAAGCAGCAGTTCAGTTTCCAGCTTAAGTTCGTTGTTATAATTTTTTCTTTCAATTGATTCTTCATCAATTTTTATCAATTCATTTTTAATTTGCTCTTTCTGTTCATCAATACTTTGAAGCATTTGCTCAACAGCTTCAATTTCAGCTTGTTTAATGCTAAGCATCCGGTCTGTTTCTTCAAGCAAATTAGTTTTTTCATTTAATGAGTGTGCTTTTTCTTCAATCTCTTTTTCTTTATTATTTACAACCTGCTCAAGTATGCTTCTTTTACGATTTATTTCATTCAATTCACTGTTATATTTTTCGAACAATTTAGAAAACTTGCCTTCAAGGTCGCTGTTGCCGTTTTCTATTTCTTTCTTCCTTTGTTCATACAAAGAAAGCAGTTCTTGTTTTTTTTCATTTTCAGCTCTTAACTCTTCGGCTTTTGCATGTTCCTCTGTTAGCTTGGAATTCAACTCCTCTCGTTTTTTCTCAAGCTCTTCGGCAGTTTGTTTTAATGCAGCAGATTTTTCATCTAAATCTTGTAATTCAGAATTAACTTTATTCAGCTTTTGCTCTTTCAAAGATAAATCTTCATCCACAGAAAAATATTCTTGTCTCTTTTGATTTATTTCACCTAATACTTTTTCATATTCTTCTTTTACTCTTAAGATTTGGTTTTGTTTTTCATTCAGCTCTTTTTCTAAATCAGATGATTTTTGATATAAGCCCAGCTTGCCGGATTCTTTTTCGGAAATTGTCTGGTCAAGATTTTTGATTAAACTGATTTTCCCTTTTTCTTCATTTAAAAGAAATTGGATTCTTCCCTTAATTACATCTTCTTCATCCTTAAGTGAAATTACTTTCTTACTCATTTCACTATATTCGCTTTCAAGAATATTCAAGCTTTGTGTGACTTCTGAAAATTTATTGTTGGTGCTGGAAATAGCTTCTTTCAGCTTGTATTCTTCCTGGTGAAGTGCCGGAATTTTATGAGTTAAAATTGTTTCTTCTTCTTTTAATTCATCAATATTTCTTTTAACTGCTTCCTGTTCAGTTAAAAGTGATTGAAGGCTATTTTGTACTTCTTCAAGCTTCTTATTTTCATTTTCTATTTTTGAATGTAATACCTGTTCTTCATTATTTAAGAAAGTGATTTTTTCATTAACTGTTTTTTCTTCTTCACTTAATGAATTCAAATTTTGTTTCGCCCGGTCAGTTTCATCCTCTAGAAATTGAATGTTCTGCTGAATCTGTTCAATAATATTTTTCTTTTCTTCGTAAATGGTTTTGAATTTATTCTCTTCAGTCTTCAAAACCGTTACTCTATTTACAATCTCTTTTTCTTCATTCTTTAAAGAATTGATATTCTGTTCTGCATTTTCAATTTCATTATGTAGAGTTTCCAGTCTCCTTCTGTTTTCATCAACTACCGTACTTCCTTCGTTATAATGTTCTTTAAGCTGCTGTTCAACTTCATGCATCGCTGCAACTCTTTGGATAATTTCTTTCTCCTCTTTATGAAGAATATTTAATTTTTCTTTTTGCTGATTATATTCGACTGCAAGTTTATCAAGTTCTGTTTTAACTTCAGAGGATTTTCTTTTTTCAAACTCATTCTTTTGAATCAGTTCTTCTTCATTTTTCTGCAAAACAGATATTCTACTTACTAATTGCTCTTCTTGCTCCTTCAGTTGATTCAAGTTCTCTGCACTATCCGCTGCGGTTTTATTTAATGTTTCAAGATTCAGAGAAATCTCGTCAATCAGTTTCTTCTTTTCCGATATATCATTTTGTAATGTTTCTTTTTCATTTGTTAAGCTGTTTAATTTCGAATTTTCTTCCGCAAGTTTTGCTTCAACAGATTCTAACTCACTTTTTATTTCAGAAGATTTATTTTCCCCCAGTACATTTTTTTGCTTCAAATCTTCTTCTGTTTTTTCCAAATCAGAAATTTTATTTATAAGCTGGTCTTCCTTAACTTTTAGTTGATTATAAATCTCGGAATTGTCGGCAGCAGATTTATTCAATGTTTCAAGATTTATATTTATTTCATCAATTAATTTTTTCTTTTCTGAAATATCGTTTTGTAATGTTACTTTTTCATTTGTCAAGCTGATTAACTTAGAATTTTCATCAGCAAGCTTTGCTTCAACTGATTCCAGTTCTCTTTTTAATTCCGATGACTTGCTTTGTTCTTGCTGATTGTTTTGTTTTAGTTCTTCTCCTGTTTTTTCTAAAGCAGATATCTTACTTATTAACTCATCTTCTTGAATTTTTAATTGATTTAGATTCGCTGTACTTCCGGCAAATGACTTATCAATAGATTCCAGGTTTTTGGAAATCTCTTCAATCAACTTTTGCTTTTGTGCAACTTCGCCGCTTAATTTTTCTCTTTCACTTGTCAAGCTGCCTAATTTAGAATTTTCTTCGTTAAGTTTTGCTTCTATGGATTCTAACTCTCTTTTTATTTCAGAAGACTTGTTTTGCTCAAGTTCATTTATCTGCTTCAATTCTTTTTCAGTTTGTTCTAAAACCGAAATTCTATTCGCAAGTTCATCTCTCTTTTCAATTAGCTGATTTAATTTTTCAGAGCCTTCAAACCCGGATTTATTTAAGGAGTCGATATTGTCCTTAATCTCCTGAATCATTGACTGCTTTTGAGAAATTTCATCTCTTAATTTTTCTTCTTCATTTACCAGGCTTGTTAATTTCGAGTTTTGTTCCTGATATTTTGTCTCGAGTGAATGCAGCTCCTGCTTAATTTCCGAAGAACGTTTTTGCTCAGATTCATTTTCAGCGATCAGTTGTTTATGCTCATCCCTTAAATCATTTATATTTTGATTAAGTGCTTCCCACTCTTCTTTTAACGCAGATAATTTGTTTTCATCGTTTTCATATTCTTGTTTTAAACTGTTTAAGTTGTTATTAAGCTCACTTATTTGGGAGTTTTTTTCTTCCAATGATTTTACAATTTTTTGTTCATCATCTTTTAAGTTTTTTAAATAATCATTTTGCCCGTAATATTTTGCTTCAATTGATTTCAGTTCTTCCTGCAGATGTGAAAATCTCTCTTTTCGTTCATCATAGTCTGTTGAAAGATTATCTAACTCTTTCTTTAATTCTAAATTTTTCTTCTGCTCCAATTCATTTTTCTGCTTCAGTTCTTTTTCTTCATTTTCCAGGGAAGCAATTTTATTTGTTAATTCATTTTGGTGAAGCTTTAGTACGTTTAATCTTTCTGTGTCCTCAACATTTGTTTTCTTTAACTTTTCAAGATTTTTAGTTATTTCTTGAATTGATTCCTGCTTTTCTGAATTCTCTTTTTGTAATCTTTTTTCACCGGCGATTAAGTTGTTTAATTGAGCAGAATGCTCGCTGACTTGATTTATAATCGAATGCAACTCATTTTTAATTTCTTTTGAACGGCTAGATTCAGATTCATTTTCACTTAACAATTTATTATGTTCATTTTCCAGCGCAGCAATTTTATTAGTGAGATTATTTTCATCTTCTTTTATAGAGTTCAATTTATTTTCATCTATTTCATAAGTGCTCTGAAGATTGCTTAATTTCTCAGTAAGCTCGTCAATCTTACCTTTTTTTTCATCGATTGATTTTAATAATTTTTCCTCATCATTCTGCAAGTTCTTTAAATTGTTATTCTGCTCTTCATATTTTGTTTCAATAGAATTAATCTCTTTTTCTAAATTCGAGTATCTTTCGGTTTCAGAAGTCAATTTATCACGAACGGAAGATTCTTCTTTTCTTAATTCTGATATTTTATCTTTCAATTCCTGCTCTTCACTCTTTAGTAAAGCCAGCTTTTCTTTATCCTCAACTTTTGCATTTTCAAGCAGTCTTAAGCTTTTTGTTATTTCGTCCATCTTTCGGACTTTAACATCAATTGAATTTCTTAATATATCCTCTTCCTTCTCCAATGCTGCAACTTTTGAGCTTACATCAGCAAGTTTTTTTTGGTACTCCTTGTTCTCTTTTACCAGCTTCCGTTTTTGTTCTTCTAAATCTTCAACTTCTTTTCTTTTCTTATCTTCTTTATCTTCAATGTTTAGTTCTTTTTTATTTAGAGCTTCTATATTTTGCTTCAGTTCTTGAATATAGTTTTCAATATCTTTTTGTTCTTGTTCAAGCTTTTTACTTTTTGAATCAAGAGTATTAAACTTTTCATTTGCCTGCTCAAGTTTTTTTATTGCTTCTTCATCCAATTGTGAAGGTTCGGCAGAATCATTTTTGATTGTATCAGCTCTTTCCGAATAAGTGAGAATAGTGTTTTGGAGTTCCTCCTTCATCTCATATAATTCAGAAACTCTTTGATTTAATTCCTGAAGCTGCTCACGTCTTTGTTCGGCCTCATCTTTAATGGTTTCAATTTCCAGCAGGACGGATTTTTTTTCTTCGTAGATTTTGGAAAGCTCTTCTCTTCTTTTACGCAGCATTTCATCGAGGCGTTTACTAGTTTCCTCTTTTTCATACATATAATGAAACTTAGATTTTAAATCTTCATTTTCAGATCTAAGCTTGTCCAATTCTTTTGAATTAAATAGTCCCATGTTTTGTCCTTTAAATTAAGCTTACTTGTCAGCAGTGGAAACAGAAAGTTTAATTGAATTAAATATTAAAAGCGCTAAAAGTTACAATTTCTTTACCTTAAATTCACCTTATTTTTACTAAAAATATTGGATTTATGTAAGATAAATACTTAAATAGTTTTTAATTATTCTTGGTATATTTTTTTAATATTGAAAATAGCAATTTCCGGTTTAAATAATTAATAAAACACATCAACTTTTGTGCTGAAAAGATTGGGATTTAACTGGATTTAAAAGCAGAAGCAGGAGGTGATTTGATAAGAAATTTTTTTATCGTCTAAATTTCTTCTTTAGTTCTCTAGACACAAAAGCAAATACTACCTGTAAGAATTTCTTCAAGAAGATTTAGCTAATTTGAACAATTCAGATTCGCCCTTCTTTATATTTTTTCCTCATCTCAATTTTTTGAAGCTGCCTTTCAATAATTAACCCGGCAATTGCTTCAGGCAATACTTTCTTATTATTATCAGTAAAAGCAAGCTGAAGCTTATCTTCATCAACATCAATCCTGTATAAAGTATTAATTAACTTGTCAAAGTTATTATCTATTAATTCAGATATTTTTTGAGCGAGATATTCTTTTAGCTGCTCAAGTGTATCTAAATCATCGGCAGAGATAACAGCATTAATTCCTGAAACGCTGAATTCATTTGAAATAATATTTGTAATGCCCCCAATTTCTTCTTTACTAATTGTGTTCATGATTAAACCTCAATTTTCTTTAATGCTTTTTTTAGCAAAAGATTATAAAAAATATTTGCCAATTAATCTGTTACGCTTAATAAATTCATGAAATTTTTCAGATGATTTTGCAAAACAAAATACAGAAGGAATTAAAAATAAAAACCCGGGAATAATCGGCAGCAATAATCCTATTAAGCCCAAAATTAAAAAAATAACTCCAAATGAAAACCAAATTATTTTTGCAATATAATTTTTTAATGTTCTCATAAGCTAACTGTCAACAAACCCAACTTCTCAAAGAAATTGGGTTTGTACAAGCGATACAACAACTAAGAAACTATAAATTTTCTTCTCAATTCAAAAACTATTTTATAAACTCCATAAGCAAAAAATGGAGCCGCTATAACGTCAACCGTATAATGCGTATGCTGAATTAAAACCGATAAGCCGACAGCTATAGTACAAATTAAAAATACTCTTTTAAGAATTTTGTTTTCGCCAATTAAATAAAGCAAAAATAAAGTGGCGGTATGCCCTGAAAAAAATAAATCCTTGTTCAATTGAATTCCTGTCCCTAAATATTTCACAAAAGGATCAATTAATGGAATAGTTTGATGAGGGGGATTTAGCGGTATAGAAAACATTGCAATTGTTCTAATCACGATTAAAAGCATATAAGATTGAAAAGCAAACATTAACCTTTCGGGAGTTTTAAGGAACGAAATAACAGCAGTGAAGATTGAACCATAAATTAAACCAAACGTCAGCCAGTTGGAATTAACGGGATTGAATAAAGCGAGAAACGGGTCATCCAACGTAACTCCATTTCTTCCTTCATTAAATGTTAAGTAACGTGTGAAGAGAAATAAAATTATCATTAAAAAAATTAATGTTAGGATTAATTCAACTTTAAATTTTTTTTCTTTTAATTTTTGAATCCAAATGCCAAATAAAGAATTATTCATTTATTTCCCCTAACAAAATAAATTAATTTACCGACTTTGAAGTGATCTGTTCCAAAGCTTCGAGTAGAGTTGATTTGTTGAAAGGTTTCACCAAAAATTTATTTGCCCCTGCGGTGTAAAACTCGTTAATTCTATCCTCTGAAAATACGCTGGAAATAACAATCAACGGGCGGTTAAACTTGTCGTTCTTTTTAATATCCTGGACGATTAAAATTCCTTGTTCCCAATGATTCTGGTTTACGTCAAAAATTATATATTCAAAATTCTCATTTTCAAGGTCATCAAGCTTAAATTCCCTAAAGTTTTTTGATCTGATTTTATATTTACTTTTTAAGAACGCGTTTAATAAATCCAATGACTCATTAGCATCATCAAGCATAAATATTTTTTTCAATTCTTCATCTGCATTTTCATCAGATTTTCTTTCAGGTTTGTTTAAATTTTCAGATAACGGCAATGTAAATGAAAAAGTCGATCCAACACCTTTAATACTATCAACTAAAAGTGATCCCCCAAGCTTTTCAATATATCTCTTCGCTAAAGCTAGGCCTAAACCGTTGCCTTCAAAAAATCTTCCTATATTTAAATCTTCCTGACTGAAGGGGCGGAATAAGTGATCTAGATATTCTGTTGAAATGCCGACTCCAGAATCTTTAATGCGGCAAATAGCAAGCTCACGATCTTCAAATGTATCGACCTCAATTTCAATAAACCCCTGCCTTGTAAACTTAACAGCGTTGTTTAGTAAATTATTAAGTGCATTTTCAACACATTGTACATCAGCATCCACGAAAATAGTTTTCTTTTTAAATTGGGTTTTTAAGTCAAGCCTTTTTTCTTGTGCACTTTTCTTTATGCCTTCAAGAGAGTTATAGATTAAAGTTGTTAATTCAATAGGTTCGATATTAACTTTATAATTGCCTGCTTCCAACTGTGCAAACTCAAGCATCTGGGAAATACTTTTAAATAATCTTTCGCTGCCGCTATATAGGTTATCGAGATAAACTTTATCTTCAGCAGTAATTTTATCTTTCATACTTTCTTTAATGATAGAAGTATAGCCCAGTACAATATTGAGAGGTGTTCGAAGCTCATGTGAAAGAACATTTAAAAAAGTATTCTTTAATCTTTCTGCTTCTTTATAACCATCTCTTGCTTTCTTAACTTCCTCTTCAGTTAAAATTATTTCAGTTTGGTCTTCATGAAAAAGCACCACATAATTCTGCTTTGCATCAGCAATGTGAAAAATTTTTGTTCTAAATAAAGGAATAGTTATTTCTTTATTTTTTAATAGCGAATCAGAAAAATTATCTGTAAAAACAAAATTTTTATTTTCAAATACACTTATAATTTGACTTAGTATACCGCTGTTTTTTATCTCAGTATCATTATAAAGAGAATACTCTTTCAATTCATTAACATTGTAGCCCCATTGAAAAGTAAAAGCTTGGTTAACATAAACAACCTTTCCCTCTTCATTTATTACTTCAATCGGAAAATGAATTGAATCAAAAAGTAAAGCAAAATATTTAAATATAAATTCACTCATAATTTATTTTATCGGCAGCCAAAATTGTATTTTAGTTCCATAGTCACTATCCAATATGTTAATTTCTCCACTGTGCCTTTCAATTATACTTCTGCATAGGAAAAGCCCATAGCCGCTTTTGGCAGAAGTCGGTAATTCAAAAAAAGATTCTAATTCACTTGATGGCATGCCTGGCCCGTCATCATATACTTCAACATAAACTCTATTTTTTTTCTCAATTGTTTTAATATTAATTGTAGCATCTTTTTTTGCTTCCGCACTGTTTGTAAATAGATTTACCAATAAATGTTGTATTTGTTCTGAATCATAACTGCATAACTGAATATTGTTAAACTCCGTTTTAAAAATAATGCCGGCAAATTTTTTCATTGGAGAAATATATTTTATAACAGATTGAATAGTTTTATTCAAATCGCCGCTGTCAATATTTAAATTCATTACGGAAGTCTCTAAAAGTACCTGGGCATATTTTTGAATGTTTCTAATACTATCTGTGGCTACACGGGACTTTAAAATAAGCCTGTCAAAAAATATTGAATCAGTCTGGTCGATTTTATTGTTGTAATCTTTTTGTGCTTTGTCGACTATCCGCATTAGGCTTTCATTCTCAAGCAATGCCAAGTGAACTAAACCTTGTAACGATTGCCCTATTTCAGCATCGATACTTGATTTCAAGGCTTTTCTTTCAGCTTGAATTAATTGTACATTAGCTTCATTCAAAGCATTATATGCACTCACCTGCCCTTTATATAATTGAGCATTCCTAATTGCTATGGCAGCTTGTCCAGCTAAAATTTCAAATGTGCTTGTTATCTCAGAGACTTTAATTTTATGAAGACGTTTGCTGTCTACATAAATAACTCCAATTTTTTTATCTTCAGTAATTAATGGTGAGCAGAGGATTGTCTGAAGTTCAAGCTTTAGAATACTTTTTGTTGGGTCATAGTTTGTATCACTTTGTGCACCTTCAATAAAGCGGGAACGCCCTGTTATAAATACATCGTTAACAACTGAGTTGCTAACCTGGAAAGAATCTTCGGAAAGCTTTTCCCCATTGGAATTAATTCCCAAACTGTATTCAAGATTACCGGAAGAATTTTTAAGTACTATGAAACCTCTTTCCGAACCGGTAATTTCAATTGCATTTTTTAATACAAGCTCTAAAACGTCTTCAAGAATTAATGTTTGATTTATGAGCTTTACGATATCAAGAATTACTTCAAGAGTTTTAGCACGTTCGCTTGAGCCATTTTCATTTGCGGCTGCAAGTTCGTCATCTATTTTTTTCTTAAACTCTGAAAATTTCATTAAAAGACTATTTCATGCGTAAATTAAATTGGTCACTGTCGAAAATATAAGGCTTTAATGATAAATACAAAATATTTTCTATCAAATTATTTATGTCGTTTCCCCCAAGAAATTTTAGCAATAAGAAAATAAAATTAAAACTAATTTCTTAGCAGTTTGTAAGATAGAAACCATTCCCAGGATACTTTATTTCCATACCAGGCATTTGCTCCGCCGGCAGAGAAAGTTGATTCAAGATTAAACCAATGTTTAAATATAATATTTATTTGGCCCCCTAAAGTTAAATAGGTATCATATTTTTTGTTATCGAGTGAATTTACGACAAGTGCCTGTCCATAAACTGCCCCGTCAATATGATTTAATATCTGCGAACCAATATGAAGATTCCCAAAACGAATCGGGGGAAAATCATTTTCAATCATAAGTTTCCCAAATTCATCGGCTTCTATACTGTATATAGGAACTCCAGGAAAACGAAATACTTTTCGATATTGTTTAACATCTTCATTTTCTACTTCCCTGTTTCCAAATCCACCAAAGAAAAATTTTGATTGAATCAACAATCTATTTTTAATGTGATACCCTCCGGCAGTTTTAAAGTGGAGTACATTGTGTTTACCAAGCCAGGTTGAATAATTATCCCATTCGGCAAAAAATTGAGCGGAAGTCTGCGGATCTCTAGGATTGGCAGAGAACGCCATTACAGTAATATTAAATTCATTTCCTTTTTCAAAATTGGAGCTGCCTATACTTTTTCTTAAGTCTTTTGAATTGAACACAGTCTGAGCGACAAGAAAATCTGGTTCAATAATTTCCAGTAAGTTATCGTTATAGAATTTATTATTCGTATAAAGAGCTATTTCAGTTTGCTGTTTCATCTTCAATGGATTATCATAAATCCAATAATTTGAATATCCGATTCTATATTTCGTCCCTATTGTTCCACGTTTTCTTTTATTAAACAAATCATAAAAATCAGTTGCATTATAATCAATTCCTATTGATAACTGTTTTTTAAATTCATATTTAAATTTAACATGATATTTGGGAAGTTTTGGAAATTCGTTAAATGGGGCATAACCTGCTTCCAAAGTAATATCGTGATATAACAACGGATCTGAAATATGAGTAAATATTCCAAGCACTTTTTGTTTTTGAAAACCTGTAATAATCGGTACAAAAGTTAAAATTTGTAAATTAGAAAAACTATTGTATGGTCTTCCAGCTTTTATCGACACGCTGTACTTGCCGACTTTTTCAGCAGAAATATTCCAGCTTTCTACTTCAGGATTTTTATCAACTATCTTTTCTCCTAAATATTCAATTGCAGAAAGATGTTCTACAGGTTTATTTGGAATTATGACCGGCATAAACCCATCAGAAGTAAATTCAAAAGCAAATAAGGAATCTTTTGAAAGATAAACCGGCTTAAATAACCCTACGATAGTATTGCTCAATGGAATTGGATTTAAAGATTCGGAATTAGTTTTATAAATGTTTGAAACACCATTAACATACGCACTCCAATATATCTCTGTACCATCCGAACTCCAAGATGGATTTTCAGGGGAGCCTTTGCTTGAGATTGTAATATATTTAAAGTTTTGACCTGCTTTTAAGTTTTCCAAATTAATTAGTACAAGACTCTGTTCACCATTAGTTTTGTGAATTACTGCCGCTAAATAATTTCCGTCGGGGCTAACAGATAAGTTTTGAACATTATCACCTACATTAAATGAAACAACATCTTGAAGAAATTTATATGGAAATTTAGAATAAACTAAAGTTCCGTGTCCGTTTGAATGCTGTATTCCCCATAACTCATGAGTTTGTGGGGAAACGGTTAAGTCACCCACCCTGCAATTTTCAAACAGCATTTCTTCATCACCTGTTTTAGGATCCAGTTTCCAAATATCCCTGAACAATTGATTATTATTTGTAGTATAGAAAAAGATATCTTTATCGCTGTCGTACGCAGTTGAGGCAACTTGATAGATGCTCGGCGTATTCATATCACCAATTTTTTTACTTTTTAGTGTTATTAAATTTAGTTCCTGTATTCCGGCTAAATTATGCGGCTTGTGATATCCAAATAAGATTGAATTCCTATTGGGATTGTAAAACGGCTGCGCAACCCATCCTGTTGATTCATCAAATAACGGATGAAGCTTTGTTACCGGATATGTCTTTAATCTATTAATATTTTTTAGCTGGAAATTTTTTTCATTTTTCAAAAATGCTTCCCAGGCATCTGCCATATCAATACCAAATACATCCTCGAATTTTCCAGTATAACTTTCATAAAATTCTCCTGGTTTAGTTTTGTACCAGGCAATTACTTTTTTCTCACCATAATTCTCAGCTAAATAAGTTATAAATCTTGTTCCGTATAAATAGAAAATATTATCAAGCAGTAATGAATTGTGACTTAGAATTGTTTCAAGCTCAATATCAGTTGGAAATTTTTTCCCTTCATTTACCATTGCTCGAAAATACATTTCATCAAAATTACTAAGTGACCTGCCGTAACCGCCGCTTAGCCATGTTTCTATAAAAACTGCAATCGCTTCCTGATGCCATCTTGGGGTGTATCTATCATAGTTTGTTAGCAAACTAAAAAACACTGTCAGTGGCTGCATTTGTTCCGGGGATACTTTCCCGAAAATTGAACGAAAAATTCTTTCAACTTTAGACGGATTATCATTAACAACAATATGAACAAGCTCATGATTTAACAGCCATTGAAATCTTTCATTATAAAGAATTGCTTCATACCCTGGTTCCAATGGTTCAATTTCAAGTCTAATAAAATTAGTGGGAACTGCAGTAGCAGCAGCAAAACCGTAATCATAAACATCATAAGTATTAATTACAATTTTTTCACTCGGCTTATAGTCAAAAATCTCCATTAATTTTTTAAGTGAGTTTTCTGCAGAATTTAAAATGTGAGAAACCAGATAAGAATGAGAGGCTCTATAAATGATTTTAAAATGCTGGCTTTCTGCTTCTCGCCATTCTGATAAATTAACTAATGGATAATTTTCCTGAGCATAACTTTTTAAAATGGGAAAAAGGAAAGTAAAAAAATGAAAAGTATAATTTTTGTGTGTAATAATTTCTTTAACAATGAAACAAACATCATGTAATAAAAAAAGAAAAGCCTCTAACTATTAAAATTAGAGGCTTAAATTTACAAATTTCTTTGCAAATTACTAAACAAATCTACTTGCTCCAGCAATATCTTGAACCTAACTCTTCCAATTGAGCATTAGATTTTGACCAGTAATACCTTGAACCCAATTCTTCCAATTGAGAATTAGATTTTGACCAGCAATATCTTGAACCCAACTCTTCCAATTGAGCATTAGATTTTGACCAGCAATATCTTGAACCCAATTCTTCCAATTGAGCATTAGATTTTGACCAGCAATATCTTGAACCCAATTCTTCCAATTGAGAGTTAGATTTTGACCAGCAATATCTTGAACCCAATTCTTCCAATTGAGAATTAGATTTTGACCAGCAATATCTTGAACCCAATTCTTCCAATTGAGAGTTAGATTTTGACCAGCAATATCTTGAACCCAATTCTTCCAATTGAGCATTAGATTTTGACCAGCAATACCTTGAACCCAATTCTTCCAATTGAGCATTAGATTTTGACCAGCAATATCTTGAACCCAATTCTTCCAATTGAGCATTAGATTTTGACCAGCAATATCTTGAACCCAATTCTTCCAACTGAGCATTAGATTTGTTTTGAAGTAAATTCCCATTCACTTCATTAATTGTAGTAACTGAGGAAATATTGTTTGTTTCAATAGTAGCAACAACCTGGTTTCCTCTGAACCTTGATGCTTCTTCAACCTTTGATGAAGATTGAGCAAACATATTTCCGAGAAGCAAAATGGTTAAAAAAGCGGCTAAAGAAAGCTTATGCATACGCCACCCTTCCCTTGAAATAGTAAATAAGACACACATATTAACTGTCGGTGTTTCCAATAGCAAAAAAACACCGTTTCTTGCAATAGCGGTAGGCAATATGCAATAATTTATGCTCTATGTCAAGAATTTTTTTTAATATTTTAATTTTTAAATTTTTTGTTGATTAATTCTTTTTCAATAGAATTAAATAACTTCAAAGCATTTGATCTTTCATTTTGACTTAAATATGTAAGTCTTAAGTTCTCATATTTAATTTTTCCTGCTAAATAATTAATTAGCTCTTTACCATAAAGAGAATAATTTTTGCTTTTTTAATATCACCTCGATTAAAATATATTTCTGAAAATTTCAGAAGTATTTTCCATGTCAATTCTATTATACCGTTTGTTCTTTAAGTAATTCAAATGATTTTTCAAAATATTCAATAGCAGGTTTTAAGTTCAAATTCATTTGTTGATTCAGATAATAATCCCAATATATAATTAATTCTGATTTAAAAAGAAAGTTCTTATTCATAAATTAGTAATAATTTTTTTCAGATAATATTTCATGAACCTTATTGAAATCCCCTTTCTTAATTAATACAGTTAATTAAGATAGTAATGTTGCTCTAAAATAATGATGTTCATCTTCCAGATTTAAAAATTCCTCCCTAACATTAGTTAATAAATTTATTACTTTTTCATTGTTACCTGCTATATAATTTTTAAATGAAAGTAAATAATTTATTATAAGAATTATGTTTTCCTTTTGTTATCTATTTTTCATTAACTCTAGTTGTGAATTCTTTAAAGTGACTTAAAAATTCATTATAATCTCCTAATAGAAAATGAGATTCAGCTATTAAAAAAAGAGTTTCAATTTCTTCAACTGAATTTTTTAATTCATGAAAAATTGCATTCTGCTTCCTTTAAAGAATCAATAGCTGCACTATATTCCAAGTAACTGTGTATATTTCTGATAAATTAAATAATATAACAGCTTATTGGTCTTTATTCCCAATAGCTAAAAAAATATTTGTAGCTTTTTTATATTGTTCCTTAGAATTTTCAAATTCCAACTTCTTAAAATACAAAACGCCTAAATTACCGTGAAGTTTACCTTCATGTTCAAGATTTCCAATCTGAATAATTTGTTTTAATTGAATTTATTCCAATATTTTTCTGCTAAATCAAATTGTCCCTTTATATTATAAATATTACCAATATTATTTTGCATTTCGGCAACATTAAACTTTGAATCAGCAATTTTATATTGTTTTTCAGCATCAAAAAAATAATTTAATGCATTATCTAAATTATCATCTCTAAAAATTTCTACGAGTCCTAATAGGTTATAACTTTTACCTTTATCTATTGGTTCTGAAATTTTATTCCCAATAATCTTTGAACAAATATCCGTCACTTCTGGAAAATTACTTAAATCGAGATATCCTCTCGCTGCTTCAGATAACAAATTTAATCTTTCATTTTCCTCAGTTGTTTTTTCAATTAATCCATTTAATATATTTATTCCGTTTTCCGCTTCTCCAATTCTTATAAGAGAAATTCCCTGCATTTTTAATAAATCTCTAGCTTGAGCATCCGACAATTTCTTTTGTAAAAGTTCATCGATTAATTTTTTAGCATTATTATATTCACTAAGTAAGTATAAAACTTTGCTTAATTGTATATTCAATTTAAGTTTTATGGTAGAATCCAAAGGAAAAGTTAATAAATGTTCCATTAGTTTTTTCTTATAACTAAATGCAGATAATTTTTCAGCTTCTTCAATTTCTTCTTACAGTATTTTATAGCTTGTATAAAACTCTTTAGCCAATTCAAAATGACGTGCAATTTCATTTTTATTTATTGATGGTAATTTCTGTTGTAAGATTTTTCCAATTTCTTGATGAAGCTGTTCCTTGTCATTTATTGTTGAATAGACAAATTTTTTAAACCCATCTGATTGGTAATATGGCTGCGCAGAATTATTTGGAGCATAAATTATATTTTTTTTGTTAAGCTGATTAATAATTTCTGAGATATTTTCTTTATGTTGATAATAAATTTCAGAAAGAACTCCTTTATCAACTGTGATGTCAAAAGCCGCAATAATTTGTGCCAGCCTTTTTTCTTCATCAGTTAATGATTGAAATCGTGCGTTATATATAACCTCATGGGAGCTTTTTAGCAGCTTAATGGCTTCATCATCAAGCTGGATTACTATTTCATCATACTTATAAACAAGCAGATTAAAGAACAAACAATCTCTAATAAAATTAACGACACTTCCTGGAAGAAAATCAGCGTAAAGTGCTACATTTTTTCTAAGCTCTTCTTTGGGGAAAAAATTTGCATAGCTGCTTTCAAAATATTCCTTAAGCTGAACATCTGTAAAAGGCATCAAATCAATTTCTCTAAGGTTGTTTATAAACCCGGAAAGATATGGTTGTTGTGAACCTTCTGCGATAATGACTTTTACTCTATTAACTTGAAGCACTGGAATTATTTCATGAAGTATTTCAATTGTAAATGAATCATATTTGTTAAAATCATCAAGCAGAAGAATAAATTTATTAACTGATGAAAGTTGTGAGAATGCTATTCGTATTTCTTTAAGTATATCCTTTTTGTTTGATGATAGAATGTTCTGAATATCATCTTTAAGTTCAGGTGAGAGATTAGAATAAATAAAATCGTTGAAGAATATTCTCTTCAATAAAATTTTTAAGAAATCAATTCCTGATTTAGCATAATTGCCTCTCATGAAAATCACATTTTCAAATTCATAATAAATTTTATAAAGCAATGATGTCTTGCCCGAATCTTCTAACCCCTTTACAGAAAACACTTCCCCGCTTTGTTCGTCACTAATATATTTTTTAAGAATATTGAAATGAGTCTTTTCTATCTGCCACAACTCTTGCAGGCATGAAATCATTTTTAATTATTTCACCTGCATGTCCGAATGGCAAGTTACATCAATACCTAAATCAAAAAGGATTTGAGATCGTATTAAAATATCTCGCTGTTACATCTTTAGCTAAAAGTTTTTTTATGACTTGTAAAAGCTTATCAGAATAATGTGTATTGTGGAACTCAAATTCTTCTTCAAGGTGAGCTTTATATATGCTGAGCTCTGTTTCAGTATCAAAAGGAAATTTACCATACAGAATTTTATATAGCAGACATTCCGAAAGCATATAAATCTACTCTATGGTCATGGTCTTCTTTCTTTAAAATCTCTGGCGCTATGTATTCTGCGGTTCCCCTAATTTCATATTCCTCGTTTTCAAAAATATTTTTAGCAAAACCAAAGTCAATCATTTTTACAATTGGCTTGCCATCTATAACTTTTACTAAAATATTTTCGGCTTTGAAATCATAATAAATGTAATTGGACTGATGAAGATAAAATAACGCTGAACATAATTGTTTAATGACCTCTATTAAGTATTCTTCATTTGTTAAATTTTTATCATTTAATAAACTAATACCATCATAATATTCTTGCGTAAAAAATTTGCTGCCGAGTTCAATTCCATACTTATTGTCCTTAGTTGTAACCACAGTTCCATATTCTAACGAACGAATAATGTTAGGGTGATGAAGTCTGCCTAATATAAAATATTCGTCAAGAAAAGTTTTTTCCTCTTCTTTAGGCGAATTAGCCGGTAAAATTTTTATTGCAACATTTGTTTCAGGCATTTCTAAATCTTCACATAAGTATACCGTACTTCTGCCTTCGCCCAATTTCTTTTTTATAATATATCTGTCATTTATCATAAATTGCTTCGGGGATTAATGAGTTGATTAATTTCTTTTCCAAATTTGTTTGCAGTATATAAAGTAATGTACAATGCTAAACCCGGGAATAAAATCATCCACCAGGCTTTTGATAAATAATTTTGTCCGGCATTTATCATTGCACCCCAAGATGGGTAGATAGAACCGGTTCCAAGCCCAAGATAGCTTAGTGCTGCTTCAGCTAAAATAACATTACCGTACAAAAAAACCAGGTTAACTAAAACGGGTGCAAATATAACAGGCAATATCTCTTTGAACAACAACTGAAATTTAGTTAAACCAATTAATTTTGAACTTTGAAAATAATCTTTATGTTTAATAGAAATTACTTCACCGCGGACAATTTTAAAAGACTCATCCAACCTGAAAAACCTAATACTATAATTACTGCAACGATTGATGAACTAAAAAATGCCAAAATAAAAATTATTAAAAATATTATCGGGAAATGCAAGAAACATGTCTGTTATTCGATTAATATTGAATCAATAGCGCCTCCGATATAACCGGCAATGAATCCGAATAACAATCCTACTAAAGCTGCGATGAATACCGCACCTAAACCAATAATTAAAGAAATTCTGGCTCCATATATTAATCTGCTGAAAACATCTCTTCCTAATTCATCGGTTCCAAGTAAAAATATTTTTGAACCAATAATCGGCTTTTTATTTTTTATTGACCACAGCAAGTAATCAGAAGAAATTTCTTTCTTTTCATTTTTCTGGAAATAAATTATTCCATCATTTTTTATTTGTACACTATCAGCAAAAGCAATTGACTCATCAAAGGACTGCCGGGCGACATTATTTTTATCAATATAAATTCATCTTCTTCACTTAACTTTTTTTCTGACTGATATTTTAAATGTAAAACTTTTTTTATGCTGAAAGGCGGAAGCAGTCTTGTTACTTTTAAATCTTTTTGAAAATCCGGGTTGAAATTTGAAATAGCCGGGGCAAAAATAAAAATGAACATTAAAATAATTATAATGGTATTTGTAAAGTTAATTTTTGTTTGAAAATATTTTATAGAAGACTTTTTTAATAAAATAAAAACTATAACTGCAATCAATAATAATAAAGACAAATATGAATCTATTAATGAAAAGCTTAATTGATTTTTAGCAAAAGTAAAATCAGTTAAAAATAATTTTAAATGGAAAGAATAGCAAAGCAAATGTATCAGTAAAAAAAGAAAATTTAACTACCAGCAAACCGCCAAGTAAAAAAAGGATGAAATGCCATATTTTAATTTGCAGCTTCAAATAATTTCTAATTTAAAATTTCTTTAAAAACTCGCTTATCAATTTTTGCTCTTACAAGGTCAGCAGCAAGGTTGCTTATAATTATAAGAAAGCCTGCTACAAAAGTGCATCCAATAACCATCGGATAATCACGTGATAAAATTGAATTCACAGTTAAGCTTCCCATGCCAGGCAGCCCAAAAATTACTTCAGTAATTAAAGCACCGCTGAATAATAAGCCAAGCTCAACTCCGGCAACTGAAATTAATCGGGCCAATCGCATTTGGGATTATGTGCTTCCTAATTATTCTTTTTTCACTCATTCCAAGTGAACGAAGATTTAAAACAAATGGCTTGTTAAAAGTTTCTTCCAGACTTTCTCTTAAATATTTGTAAAAGACCGCAACTCCGGCAAGTGAAAGTGTTATTAAAGGAAGAGTAATATGTTTTAGATAATCTAAAAATTTATTTATAAATGAAAATGATTCGTGGTCAAATGAAGTTAAACCGGAAGAAGGAAATAAATTTAACAATTCCGAAAATACAAAAATCAAAAATACTCCCAAGCACAAACGAGGGAATAGAAAAAGCGAACAAACTTAATTTTGAAAGAAGCTTATCTGAAAATCCATTTATTCTTTTTATAGAAAAAAGAGCCAACAAAAATCGCAAATGTGATTTGAATAATAAAGCTTGAAATTGCAAATACCATTGTAAAAGGAAGATATTCCGTTAAAACAGATGTAACCGGAATTCTATAAGTGTATGATATTCCTAAATCGCCTTGAACTAAATTAATAGAAATGATTTGTATTGAACCAAAATCGAACTGTTTAGTCCAAACGATTCTCTAACTTTTGCAGCTAATTCAGGAGAAAGTTGGGGTGAAACAAATTTTAAGGATGGGTCGCCTGGTGAAATTCTTAATAGGAAAAAAATAAAAGTAAGCATCAAGAATAACACAATAAGTGAAGATAAAATTCTTTTAGCAATAAGTATTAAAGTATTTTTCTTCATTCAATCAAATTCAGCATAGAATAAAATTATCAATTTAAGTTTACTATCAACTTTGTAATGACAACTTATAAACCCAATTTCTCTGAAGAAATTGGGTTTATTAACATACTTTCACTAGGCATTTTATAATTGATAAAACACCATTTTACTACTGAGTAACTTTCCACTCCCAGCAATCTTGAACAGCACCTAATGGTGAAATTGTAATATTTTTTATTCGTTTGTTATATCCGACTAAATCATCTATCCAATATAAAAATGTAATCGGTTCATCTTCATGTATAATTTCCTGGAACTTTTTATAAAGATTATTTTTTTCATCTTCTGAAATTTTAGTATCTAGCTTTTCTAAAATTGCATCTACCTCTTTGTTTTGATAAGAATATAAATTAATCGGCGCAGCATCAAAATTCGAATACCATGAAGGCTTTAAATCAAGAGGAACAGCTATTTCCCAGCCTGCCATCCAGGCGTCATATTTTCTTTCAAACATATTTTGGAAAAACACACCCGATTCAATTGCAGTGGTTGTAACATCAATACCAACGGCTTTTAAATTATTTTTAATTATGGGTGCAGCAAAATCCCTTAAAGGGTTTCCAGCAGGATAATATAACGTGAATGAAAAATTCTTCCCGTCTTTTTCCAAAATTCCATCTTTATTTTTGTCTTCCCAACCTGCTTGCTTTAATAAAGATTTAGCCTTTTCAGGATTATAACCATAAGTGCGCAGATTATTATTGAAAGCATTTTTAAATATATCCGGTATTGGAGTAATTGCCACACTTCCTTTATTATTTAAAAACTCTGAGACAATTTCACTTCTGTTAATTGCATAGGTTAAAGCTTTACGAACTTCCGGCGAACCAAATAAAAAATTAGGCTTTATAATTTTTTTCTTACTGTAAGCTTCTCCATCAATATTATTCCAGGCGATATAATCATAGCTTCTTCCTTTGACAGATGAAATATTTATCTTCCCTGATGATTCAAGTTCGGCGGCATCGTCCGGCTTTAAATTTTCCATCAAATCAATTTCGCCTTTTTCAAGTTGAGTTAATCTCGAATTATAATCAGTAACAATCTTAAAAATTATTTCAGAAACATTGTCGGGGTTATAAAGAAAAGATTTCGGATTTGCTTTTAAAAATATTGCTTGATTCTTATCCCATCTTTCCAAATAAAAAGGGCCGGATGTCACTGAGTCCAATCCCTTTTCAAGAGTTACTAAATTTTTTCTATCGAATTTTTCAAAAACATGTTTGGGAATAATTGGAACATCAACATCAAACAAAGACGGAGCTGAACCTTTAATAAAATTAATTTTAATTGTTTTTGAATCTATAATATCAAAAGTCTTTTTAAGGTCTATCAGCGAATCTTTTGTCATTGCAAATTTTTCAAAATATCCCAAAAGCCTGCTCTGAACTTTCGGGTCTGCATATAAATCAAAAGAGAAAACTATATCTTCTGGAGTAATTGGTTTATCATCACGCCATTTAATTCCATCTCTCAATTTAAAAGTAACCGAAAGAGAATCATCACTCCATTTCCATTCTTTAGCTAGCATTGGAGAAGGCTTTAAATCGCCGGTTGAATCATCCCAATCAAATTTAACCAAACCGGCATATAATAATTCAGTTATCTGTCCTTCATTCAATGTAAAAGTAAAAAGAGGATTCATTGATTCGATATCAGAATTAATTCCGATAACAGCTCTATTTGAAATTACCGGCGATTCATTTTTGCAAGAGAATAATGCCAGCATTGAAATTAGAAGAAGAGATAATAATAGAGCATTGAAAAGTCCCCTAAAATTTTTAGTAAATTTAATGGCCATAAATTTAACTTTATTTATTATTTTGATATTCAAATATAAAATAACAAACTTCGTAAATAAATGGTTGAAGTTGATATAAAAGAAATAAAATTAATCGGCGAAAGAAACAGCCGGTCGCTTTTGCATGATGTTAAGTTTGAAGTCCAGCCAAATACCATTTACACGATTTTGGGAATTAACGGAAGCGGCAAGTCAACTCTCATTAAATCATTAACTAAATTATTAGATGAAAGATTTTATTCAATTGACGGCAAAATTATTTTTGATGAAAAAAATATCTTTGAATTGAATGAAAATGAATTGATAGAATTACGAAAAGAAAAAATAAAATATGTATTTCAGGATGCTATGAACGGTTTTGACCATTTAAAAAAGTTAGGGTATTATTTTAAAGAGTTTGCAAATGATAACATTAATGTTGACGAACTGCTTGAATATTTTCTCTTACCTAAGTCAAAACAATTATTCAACATGCATGCTTATGAGCTAAGCGGCGGGATGGCGCAGCGGGTCAGTCTTGTTTTGGCTTTATCAACTAATCCTCAGCTTTTAATTCTGGATGAACCAACTTCAGGGAATTGATACTGCAATTTCAAATCTTTATTTATACAAGCTGAAAGCATTTGCTTCACAAGGAAACAATTCGGTTTTGCTTGTCTCGCAGGATTTAACATTTTCAAAAAATGTAAGCGATAAAATTGCCTATTTAAATAACGGAACACTTTCTGAATTTTATATCACTGAGGATTTCTTCAATCAAAAAATCAGTTCTTCATTTGAATCATTTATTTCTTCATATCAGAGTCTTTTCCAAAGGATCGTTCCGACAAACTAATGCCGCAATTAATTTTAAATAATATTTCATATTCAGTTCCGGATGAGAATAATTCAAATCCAAAGGATCGTTCCGACAAGCATTCTGAAAAAATAATTTTAAAAGATATTTCATTTGAGATTGAACATGGGAAAATACTTGGTATCGCCGGCGAATCGGGAAGCGGTAAAGACATCTCTTGCCAAAATAATTGCGGGGATAAATAATCCAACTAAGGGCTCAATGATTTTTCACAAATCAAAAAACTGGGGAAACATTAAAACCAGTCCAATACAAATTTTATTTCAGAACAACGGCGAAATATTAAATCCGTATAGAGAAATTTATAAAATTGTTGAAGAAGCATATTCAATAAGATTTAGCGAAACTCAAAATTCATCAAAGAATGTAGAACAAATTTTTAATCTGCTTAATTTTTCTGAATCACTCCGGCACCGGAAAGGATATGAATTAAGTGGCGGTGAACAACAGCGAGCAGCGCTGGCTAGAATTTTAATCACTCAGCCTGAACTTTTAATTTTAGATGAACCATTTTCTGCACAGGACCCCGAATCGCAATTAAATCTTTTAAATTTGTTCAAAAAAATAAATGAACAATTTAACCTAACAATGATTTGCGTTGCACACAATTTAAAAATCTTGCAAAAGCTTGCTGATGAAATTATAATTATGTACAAAGGTGAAATTGTTGAGAGAGGTGAGACAAAAAATATTTTTCAGAATCCGCAGCATTCTTATACAAAATTACTTCTAAAAGCTGAAGAATATAATCTTACTTTGAATGAATTAAGACAAAAAGAATTGAGCAATATAGTTTTAAAATAATATAAGTAAAACAATATCTTAAATAAAAACGGGATCCATTCCAGATCCCGTTTTTATAAACTATTATCTTTCTTTTCCTATTCCTCTCCTCTTTGGGGAGAGGCTAGGAGAGGGGCTTGGCTTTTATTTCAGCATTATCAATTTAGCAGACTTCTCAAATACTTCACTTTTTCCTTCCCTTGACACTGCTTTGAACCTATAAATATAAATGCCGCTCGATACTTGCTCATTATAATTGTTTGATCCATTCCAAACTATGTTTTGAGTTCCAACAGATTGTGAAGGGACGAAGAATGACTTCACTTCATTTCCAAGTATATCATATATCTTTAACTCAACATCGGACATCCTCGGAAGATTATATGAAATTGTTGTTGTTGGGTTAAAGGGATTGGGATAATTACCCAACAAGTTGTATTCTTTCGGTGTTTCAGCCTTTGTGGTAGTTGTAATTTTCTTTTGTATTGTAGAACTTCCTTTAATACCAAACTCTATTCCATGTTCTTGTGCATAAGAAAGCATAGCATTATAAACCAATGAAATATCTAGAGAAGCCTGAGTGCCATCAAATGCAGTATAGATGCCGGATTTAACAGAAATTTCATTATAAATTTTATTTGCTTCTTCAAAATTATCTTCATTATAAAGTGCTATATACAAATTATTAATCTTTGCTTCTGTTGTAAGATCATCATTTATGTTTTCATTTATTATAGCATCATTATTCTTCTTTGCCCTTGCAGCATTACCTTGCTTTATATATAAATATGAAAGCAGCAGCTTCTGTTCTTTCGCAGCTTCTTTCGGTAATGAAGCGAAATACTTTATTAAGTCTTGTGCAGTTTCATCATTATAACAATTATACAATTCTACATAAGCTGCTTGTTTATCCGGATGTTTTGAGAGATAAGAAATAAAATAATCTTTTGCTTCTTTGTATTTATTCTCATTTCGGAGTGTGATACCATCAAAGAAAGATTCGGGGTCTGGCTTTGAACTTTGATTATTAACTGTAGATTGACCTCCATTTGAAGCGGTCATTTGCATATAGTCCCACGGATTATATCCAAGATAGGGAGTAGTATTGATAGTGCATCCTGAACCAAGATAAAACATTGAAGATACGGGGGTTCCTCCCCAGTAAACATTGGTTGCAGATAATTGTCCGCCTGAAGTAAAATTAACATTCTTTGAATTTTGATAAATGCTATTGTTCCAGGTACATGGGGAAGCATTCCCAATAACAGGCCAGCTATTATTATAAATCATAATTCCATTATTGCAATGCCAGGTTCGATTGTTTGTATTTATATCACAGTCGGGGTATAAACGAAATTGGGGTGAAGAACTGTATATAGCACCAATACCCCAATCCCAGCCTTTAACATCATTCTGGTACATATAACCATTTGAACCGCCACGATATAAAATTCCAACTCCTCTTCTATCATTATCTCCTCTATTTTTGGTAACGGTATTATAGAAACATTTTGCTGTTGAAGAATTTTCAACAATAATACCATGCCCAATACTTGCATTGCTTATTACATTATATTGCATATTGCCAGATGCACTGGAAAAATCTATACCGGCATAAGTGTCTGTAATATTACAGTGTTGAATAGAAATATTAGAAGTTCCAATGGCTTCAATATCATAAGCAGTATTAACATTTGCATATTTTAAAATTGAATTAGAAGCACCCGAGTTTTCCATTTTAATATAACCATGCTGTACGATTGAGAACCGGGCTGAAATGTGAATGTAATTCTTTGACTTGACGTGCCTTGCGCATTTAATAAACCATCCGCTATAAGCGAAACATCGTTGTCAAAAGTTAAATTACAACCAGCGCCAATTGTCAACGTCTTCCCCGAAGGCACTGTAACCGTTCCTTTAACATTAATGCTTGTGCCTGCCGGTATATTTTCATTTGCAGCTGATAATGTTCCCCCTGCAATCATAACCGGTTCCATCTTAAATAATTTTCCTTCACCGGGTTGGTAGGTTGTAATAAAGTTCCCGGTTTTTGAAATGATATAGCTATTTGGTGTACCTACTTCCGTAATTTTCCAATTGCTGAATATAGAAGACTTATTTAAGTAAACCCTTATATATCTTTGTTCTGTTGGAGCAGTTCTTCTATTTACAACATAGAAGTATTCCAGGTTATCATTATTTTCATCTGTTCTTTTAAACGTTCCAAGCTCTACATAAGTGGAAGATGGATAGCTATCCTGGGAGCCGCCGGTTGTATAAGATCTTATATTTGAAATATAGCCAGGATAACCCTGAGTAAGATTTATACTATATCCATTCTGCCAGGTTAATGAAATTAATTCATTTCCTATTGAAGCAAGTTTTTGATTTAACTGCTTAAGTGTATTCCATTTGGAATAACCGTATGCATCTGTATATCTAGGACTCGGTGGTGTAGTTTGATTTTCATTACTATCAAGCAAACCAATTCGATTATCTGTGTTGGGATCACTATTATTTGTATAAATATAATATTTAATTCCTTTGGCTCCATAGCAAACTGCAAGGTTAACCATTGATTTAATTTCATAGGCAGAAGGTTCACGTAAAGGTGTAACTAATTGTGGTAGCCATTTATGAGCTTGGACGCAAAAATAAAACGGAAATTGTTTCTGATTTACCTCTTGAATTGTGCTTGCTAAATAAGGAATTAGTCCATTACTAAATTTCCCTTGGATAGAAGTTAAATAATTACCGGTGCCGGGTACCGGGGTGTTTACATCAATGGGATATACATCCGGTATAGTTTTATTCATCTGCGTCTCATATAAATATCTCTTGGGCAAATCGCTGCTTGAATTTCCATTATAAAAAAACTGGTATGTAAATGCACTTTGTGTAGGATATAAAGTTGATAACCTTTGAGTAATATAGTTACTCATCCTTCTTACCGGGTAGTAATTTTCTTCATAGGGCTCGTCCCATACTTTATAATAACGCATTGCAGAATAATTTTTATAATTGTTTACAAAGTCTGTCATCATGGCATCATAATCATTGTTATAAAGATTATTTGCATTATCATTATCTATGGCAAGATAGTCTATATCACAGTTAACAAACCCACTCCACAAAATTTTTATATTATAAGGCGTATATACAACATTATTATTCAAAGCCATGTTTTGAGCACCATGAATAAATTTGACTTGCTGAACTGTCGATTGGGTAGCGGCTTCTTCTTTAACCGGCATGTATGGGCCTGAACCAGTTTTATGAAAGCTTAAAGCTTGAACTTCCAGCCATACATTTCCCTGGCTAATTTGGTTTGAAAAAATTGTACCGCTGCTAAATAACAGGTTATTGTATTTATTTATTATTAACACTGTTATAACCGCAGTATTGGAGGCTGGTTTTGTCGGCAGCCTTAATCTTACTTTTACATAATAAGTAGCACTATCCGGCTGCAGGTTATCTTGTTTACTGAATCTACAACCACAGGATTACCAATAAGCGGCAGTCTTAATTGACGGTAATTTTTAGCACCTTCATTGTAAGCTTCTGTCCAATGTCTTTCAGCATCTGGGTCTGGATCTTGTGGCAAAGTACCAACACCAATCGTAATTACCTTCCACCTGGTAAACCCACCGGCCGGCGTTATTCTTTCTTTCCTGAGCAGCTATATCCCCATCAAAACCATTCCACAAAAAAGTTTTGATGCCTTCATTATTTGCTCTTGTAAGGTCGGTTTGGATTTTAGAAACGTCTATATAACCGCCAGTACCGTACTTCTGCCGATATAAAATTCCGCCGTAATTCAAGCCGAAGCTTTTTACTGTGTCCCAGTATGCCGTACTGTGGGGGACATTAGAATTAACTGAATAATCTGCAAAAGAGCTTAAATGTTCTGCACTTATAATAAACACACCCGGGTTATCGGGTATTTGTGCATAGATTAAATAAGAAAAAAGAAATGCCAAAAAAAGAATCGACTTTTTCATATCGAGCCCCTTATGTTTAGTGAATAAATTATTTAATGAACTAAAAAGACTGGATAATCTTTTAATTTTTTAATCCTTCAATTTTGCAATTTCATTTTATCATCATCATCTTTTTTTCACTTTTATACTCACCCTTGCTTGTTGTAACTATTAACTGGTAGAAGTAGATACCGCTGCTTAAGTTATACAGTTCTGCGTTAAACTTTATTTCATGCTTCCCTCCTTGTTGTTCTTGATTTATTAAAGTTGCCATCTGTCTGCCAAGAGAATCATAGATTTTTAATTTCACCTCACTGACCACTGATAACTGATAACTGATAACTGTACTTGGGTTAAACGGATTCGGATAATTCTGGTATAATTCAAACTCTTTGATTGGGGAAGTAGTTTTTTCCTTAACATCTGTATGTATGTTATCTTGTCCATAAAGAATTTCGACAGCTCCAGCGTAAGCATCTATATCAAAATAATATTGTAAAGTACAGGCAGCAAAATCATCTACTCCATCTTCATTTTGGTCTCCTACAGGGATAGCTTTATCCGGGTAGCCAAATACCCCCGGAAGCCCGTGTATTCCATAAGGATTATAATTGCTTAAATGAGTACCACCAAGATGGAGTGTGAAATCAGGTCCTTCCAAAATAAAATCATTATATCCATCCTTGTTAAAATCTCCTATGTTAAATGCGTGGTTACTTCCCCCGAAGTCATGCCTATTTATATCCGGGTCTGCCAGGACAAAAGAAGGTATTGTATCTATTCCGTTACTGCTGCCAAAATGAATTCTTGTCGTGTTTCCTTGTCCGGCAATAAGGTCACTTATTCCATCATCGTTTATATCAGCAACGGAGAAATAATATTGGAACCACCCCGAACCAAACTCAGATTTATATTTCATAGATTCACTATCTGCAAAAAAAGTAAAATTTGGCTTGCCATAATAAATATACAATATTGGATATTCTGCATAGGACCCTGTTGAAGTTGATACTAATGTATCTCTACGTTCACTTATTAATAAATCATCATATTTATCACCATTTATATCTCCAACCTGGAAAAATAATCCATAACCTAATGAGTGTTCTTTAAAGGGAATAGCTTTTCGACCTTCAAACTTTAAATGTTGGGGTATCAGGCGGAATTTTAGAACCCATATATATATATATAATCCCCTGGCTTCCGTTATCAAAATTCTCATAAGATGGCGAGCTAATAACAATATCGGATTTACCATCTCCGTTAAAATCACCATGCTTAATAAGTGTACTGCCAAGGTAATAATCAGACCGAACTAATTTGGGAAAAGGAACAGTATAATCAACTGTAGTGTCTATTGCTATTTTACCGGTATCACTTCCATAGTAAAACAAAAGATTATTATACCAAAAGCCATTAAGTGTATCTAAACTATCAAAATCCATTGTTATTAAGTCTTTATTTCCATCCCCGTTATAATCGCATACTGCAAGGCATCTGCCTTTATATTTTACATCTGCTACCGTATCAAGTATCCCAGCGCCGCCATAGTAAACAAAAGTGCTGTTTGCATTACCAATTACCATGTCTATATGCCCGTCCCGGTTTATATCGGCACCTTCCATATTAAACACTTTATCATACCCTTGTATATAAAAAAAGCGGTATGGGTAAAACGGCTGGGGTGGGGTTTGGCTTTTTGTTGCTGCTGCTAATAACAGAAGAAGTGCTATTGTAAATAACTTTTTCATACAAACCCCTTAATTATTTTCTAACTCTTTATTTATTTGTTTCATATCTAACTCAATTTAATAATTATCAAACCAAATAAGCTATTTATAATTTTTCAATTTTGAAATCTTGTGGCATAGCCATGTCTTTGGCATAATTTTGCAATCTATTTAATCATCATCATCTTTTTTTCACAATAACCTCCCTACATATTATGATTTATGATTAATTATTCCGGATTACTTTAGATATACTGCTTTTTTTGTTATTGCAGTTTTATCTATTTCAAGCCGGTAAAAATATATTCCACTAGAAATTTTTTCGCCTCTATTATCCGTTCCATCCCAAACTACTTTGTAATTACCGCTTTGCTGGTTTTTATTTACTAATGTTTTTATTTCTTTCCCTATCGAGTCATAAATTTTTAAAATTACTTCTCCTTCTTTTTGGACTGAATACTCAATTGCAGTGGTAGGATTAAAGGGATTGGGGTAGTTTTGCTGAAGATTGAAATCTTGTGGTTTTAAGAGAGGATTATCTTTTACTGAAGTAACATAATTTGAATCTCCACTGAAGATTATAAAATATCCGTCCTGAGGTAAATTATCTGGTAATGCATTGTATGGTGCTGTTGTACCAAAATCATTTACTCCATCGCCATTTACATCACCCAATGCAGCAACATAAGTGTAAGCCAAAGAACCAGCAAAACTTTTACAACGTACCGCAACGCGCTGTGTTTGAATATAATGACTGCCAAGATGTAAATGAAGACACGGCTCTCCACTCGACGATGCTCCTAATACATAATCTTCATTTCCATCATTATTTATATCTCCTATATTTGCCGCTAAACCACTATAGCTATACATATCATAATCATTCGTATCTCGCTGCATATAGAAATCTGGTATTGAAGAAAGTGAATCTTTATTTCCTAAAATGAAATATATTTTCCCGCTGTCTGGAAATGCTATATCCTTTATTCCATCTGCATTTATATCCACTAAATTGAAATTAACTATACCTTGAAAGGCATTATTGGAATAATTAAATTGTTGATCATATTTATTCCTTTCGAAAAACCAATTTGTATGTCCGTAGAAAACATCTAATTGACGGACATATCCTGAATCAATTGAACAATGTAATATTTGTTGTGAGCTAATTGTTAAATCAGCAATTCCATCACCATTTAAATCCCCTATTGCCAAATTAGCTCCATAATTTGTACAAACTGTATCTCCAGTTCCAGTATAATTTGGAACTCCACTAAGTGTTACCCCACCTAAATAAATATAAACTTTCCCCCTATCATTATAATTGAGAGCACTAACCACTAAATCATCGTATCCATCATTATTCAGATCGCCAATTGCAAAAGTACTTCCAAATTTACTATTTCCCAGATAACCATTTACTGGTTCTTCCCTTAATATCACGTTTGGTGTGGTATCATATCTATGTGCGGTGTTTTTCCTTCCCAAATATATTGCCAACTGATCTACCCACGATGTATCCCCATTTAATTTTATTACCAAATCCATTATTCCATCCCCATTCAAATCCCCTTTTTCAATTGCCCCGCCTCCGGGTATAGAATCGTCTGCTATTCCATCAAGTATACCCTTCCCTCCATAATAGATATAAGTTTTCTTTGCGTTCCAGGCACTTACTGCAAAGTCTGGATTGCCGTCTCCATTTACATCCCCCAACCCTATTATTCCGGTACCTAATGCTATATCAGAATTTACAGGGCCTTCCACTTCAAGTATTGATTTAATAGGTGCATACTGGGCAAAAGAATTAAAAATAAAACCAAAAAATAAAAGAAGTAAAGCTTTTGTTTTCATTTTATTATTCCTTTATAATATTTTCTCATCTGGCGCTGGTAAATGTATAGTCTGTTTGAAACTTTATCTCCTCTACTATCTGTTCCATCCTATCTCATCTCATAGTTCCCACTTTTTTTATCTAATTCCTTTTTATTTAATTTTTCCAAACACAATAAAAAATAAAACCAATTTTTCAACTCTATTTTTAATTTAAATATTTCCTCTATAAAAAAGATCAGTATGATTACCATTAATTATCCACATTCTTGAGTTCATAATTTTTTGGAAATTTTAAAATAAAAAATGGAATTAAGGTTGATTGGTATTTTTTATTCTCCCACATGTTTACCCCAAGTTAGCTTAGCAGTAGCAACTTAATTACGGCAATTTATAAGCAGAAAATGGAATCAAAAGTCAAATTATATTTTTGTTACGTGAAAATTCTCACAAAAAATCTTAATCTTGTTCATATCATTAACACTAATTATTAAAAATCTACTCAAGTCATTTTAAAAATAAAAAAACGCCTCAACTCTTGAGACGTTTTTTAACAAAATAAACAATTTAAAATTATTTTATTATTGCCGGTGTTTCTACTTCTCCATTCCCGCTTGTCCTTCCCTTAGGAATAGATTTAAACTGTAAAAGTATTTCCGGGCTTTTTGCAAAGCACGTCTTTGCAAAGCTTCTAGCTTTAAATGCTAAGTCTTTAGTTTTTGCAGAAGAATCGTCCCGCACCACTGTTGCCGTTGCCTGCAGCTTCTTTGCATTCTCCTGGCTTGCATCTGCTGCAACTAATAACCCGTAAGATGAATTTAGCCCGTCTATATCTTCCTGTGTTAATCCGTTTTCCAGTAATGTATCATGGTATTCATTTGCAAGCTGTATTATATACTCAGTTAACGAACGCAGCGACTTAACTGAGTTTGGAATTGTTACACCTACCTTAAACAGCTTTGATTTTGCCGGGTCTTTTCCAAAGGCACTTTTTGCCGCATTCTTTACCTGCTGCACTACCAATGCTACTGCTTTTATTGCATCATCCTGCTCGGTAGTTTTTTCTGAAACTAATTTTACTGCTCTCTGCTGTGCTGCTTCTTTTTGGATTAGATCGTTGCATGCATTTACAAATGCAGTGTATCTTGCTTCAGTAAAGCCTTTGGCAGTCATAGCATCGCGGTTGCCGTCTATTGCTTTCAGCAATGCGTCGTTGTCTTGAATTTGATAATCGATTTTTGAGACATCGTTTCTCCCTTTATATTATTTGTGAATAAATTAATTAAATGAACTATGAACCTTAATAAACCCGATTTCTCTTACATTGCTCTTACCCATAGAAATTGGGTTTATAACTGTAATTTTTTTTTAATGAATCCGATCCGGCTTCTGACGGATCAAATTTATCATTGGTTTGCTATGAACCAATTTTGTAAAACTAAATTGATGGAATTGTAATTAAGTAATTTCAATTCCCCCTTTACTTGTAATTTTTACTCTCCTATTATTAAAAATTCCCCTATAAGGGCTAAAACAATATATTATTGCGCCATAATTATGCCAAAAGCTCGATTTTATATTAAAAAAAGCGGAAAAACTAATATTTAACCCATTGGAAAGTATCTTTAAGTCATTGGAAAATCTCTTTAAGCCATTGGCACTTCTCTTTAAGTCTCTTGAAGTTCTCTTTGAGTCATCGGAAAATCTCTTTAAGTCTCTGGAAACAATCTTTAAGTCATTAGAAAATCTCTTTAAGCCTCTGGAAACACTCTTTAAGTGATTGGAAGTTTTGCTTAACCCTTTGGAATCTTTCTTTAAGTCATTAGAAACTTTATTTAATTCATTTGAAATTTTATTTAAGCTATCGGAAAATCTCTTTATAGATTTGAAATATGTTTTTTGTTAATCGTAAATTCTTTTTAATTGTATAGTATTAAAATTTATTAAATCAAAAATAAATTCGAATTAATAATTATGAACATAAAGAGTTAAATTAGAAGCCATAATAATTAAAATCATTTAGTAATAATCAAATATTAATCACTAATGTCCAAAACCAATGCCGTTAGAATTTTAGAAGCTCACAACATCCCACACTCATTGCACACTTATGAAGTTGATGAAGATGATTTATCAGGAATTACTGTTGCTAACAAAATTAATGCTGAGCCGGATTCTGTCTTTAAAACTCTTGTTACTGAAGGTGATAAAACCGGGATGAATGTTTTTTGCATTCCTGTTACTGCTGAATTAAATTTAAAAAAGCCGCAGCTGCAAGCGGCAATAAAAAAATAGAGATGATAAAAGTTAAAGAATTGCAGCTGCTTACCGGTTATATTCGCGGAGGATGCTCTCCAATTGGGATGAAGAAAAACTTTCCAACTTACATTGAAGAAACTGCACAGATGTTTGATAAAATTTATATTAGTGCAGGAATAAGAGGAATGCAAGTTAGAATAAGTCCGATAGATTTAGCTAAAATTGTTAATGCAAATTTTGTTGATTTGCTTTAAAATCGTCTTTCATTTATAACCCTTTCTTTATATATTTACGTCCCAAATTTTTAGGAGATAAAGATGGCTAAACAACAATCATTTGCTGATAAATCAAAAGCAAAGAAAAAAGCTGAAGGTGTTAACGTAAAGCTTATTAAAGCTGTTAAATCAAATAAAGGAACTTATAAGTTCAATGAAAAATTTGTCAAAATTGACGATATAAGTAAAGTAACAGATATTAAATAAAAGCGGATAAATTCCGCTTTTTCTTTGCGTTTTCACATCGCTTATTTTTCAAAATCCCTTGATTTAATCCCAATTTTTTTTATATTGTTTTTACAATACAATCGGGCAAATGCCTTTCATAAATTCTTGCTTAGATACATTACTTATCCGAAGGATCCTTCGGAAGTACTAAATATCAGAATTCAGATACGGTTTAGTCTCACAAAATTGAAGGAGAAAAGGATGATTACCCCCAAAAAAATGAAGTTTTATGGAATTAAAGACATTGAGAAAATCCCTCAATTACAAAAGCTTAGCTTTGAGGAGAGATTTAACTTAAAAGTTGTTTCGCATGTACTTCCCTTCCGAACTAATAACTATGTAATTGAAGAATTAATTGATTGGGATAATATTCCAGACGACCCGATTTACCAGTTAACATTTCTTCAAAAAGATATGCTCAATGACAATCAATTTGATAGAATGGCATGGGCATTAAGAAGAGGCTCCTCAAATGAAGAAATTAAAGAACTGGCAAATTCACTCAGGCTAGAGTTGAACCCGCATCCCGCAGGGCAATTAACGGCAAATGTTCCTTCTATAGATGATGACCCGGTTCCGGGAATCCAGCATAAATACAAAGAAACAGTTTTAGTTTTTCCCTCAAGCGGACAAACTTGTCACGCTTATTGTACTTTCTGTTTTAGGTGGGCACAGTTTGTCGGGATGAATGATTTAAAGTTTGCTACAGATGAATCAAATAGATTTCAAGATTATATCAGAAATCATAAAGAGGTTACGGATATTTTAGTAACCGGTGGCGACCCAATGATTATGGGTTTAAAGAATCTAGAAGCATATCTGCTTCCATTTCTTGAACCTGAATTTGAGCACATTCGTTCGATTAGAATCGGAACTAAATCAGTTGCTTACTGGCCATACAAATATGTAACTGATAAAGAAGCTGATGGTATCCTTGAATTATTTGAAAAGATTGTACATTCAGGAAAACACCTTGCAGTAATGGGTCATTATAATCATTGGCAGGAATTATCAACCGACATTGCTCAAGAGGCAATTAAAAGAATCAGAAATACCGGGGCACAAATTAGAACTCAATCTCCTCTTATCAAACATATAAATGATGATTCAAATGTTTGGGCTAGAATGTGGCAAACTCAGGTGAACTTGGGCTTAATTCCTTATTACTTTTTTGTAGAAAGAAACACCGGGGCAAAAAATTATTTTGAAATTCCTTTAGCAAAAGCTTATCAAATTTTTAGAGAAGCTTATGTACAGGTTTCAGGATTGGGAAGAACTGTTCGCGGGCCTTCAATGTCAGCGCTTCCGGGCAAAGCCGCAATTGAAGGTGTAACAGAAGTTAATGGTGAAAAAGTTTTTGTGCTTAATTTGATTCAAGCAAGAAATCCAGATTGGGTGAAGAAACCTTTCTTTGCTAAGTATGATGAAAATGCTACCTGGTTGAGTCAATTGAAACCGGCTTTGGGACATGATAAATTTTTCTATCAAGACCAATTGAATGAAATCATACGAACCAATAACGGCCAAATATATTTCAATGAAGAAACAGAAGCTGATACATCATTTGATATGGACTTTGAAGAGATTGAAGAAGTGGGATAGTTAAATAAAAATTTTCTAATTTATTTTTGATGCAGCTAATAATATAAGTGTATTTTTAGCTGCGTTTTTTTTGAAAACCTCATCTTAATTAATTTCTATTCTAAAATGAATTTATTTACTTTTCATTCACTAAAAATCAAAATATAATATTTACAACCTTGATTATTCAATGGTGAACAAACTCCGCCAGCATTTCATTTTAATTTTACTGCTTTTCTTTCTTTTAATTAATAATATCACCTGGTATCAATTAGGCGGCAGGCCCCTTCACTGGGATTCATCTGTTCATTTAACTGAAAGCCTTAATGCAAATAGAGTTGGAGAAAATTCAGACGAATCATTATTTAAAGAATACTTAAATGTTTCCTGGTACTATCCGCCTTTTGTGTCTTATGTTTCTGTTCCTTTCTATAAAATTTTAGGTGAGTCAAAAGGCATAGCATTTTTTGTGATGAGTATTTTTCTTTTAGTTCTTGTAATCTCTGTTTATGGAATCGCACTAAGGTTGTACAATAAAAAAACAGCCATACTTAGCGCTTTTTTAATTTCAATGTCTTCCATTGTAATTCATTTTTCAAGAGACTTTATGCTTGACCTTCCGCTGGCTGCAATGGTTTCTTTAGCAATCTATTTGCTGCTTGCTTCTTATGAATTTAAAAGTACAAGGAATTCCATTTTGTTCGGAGTCAGTTTAGGTCTTGGAGTTTTAACACGATGGACCTTTATTTTCTTTCTTATCGTTCCTTTTGTATATTCATTTATTAAAACTTCTAAGAAATCACCAACAAGAAGTAAACAAATTACAAATGTATTTTTAAGCATCTTTGCAGGAATAATAGTTTCAGCACCATGGTATTCACTACATTTAATTCAATTTATAAGCAGACTCGGTGAATTTAAACGGGGGAGCCGAAATTTATTTGAAAATGCATTATATTATATCAGCATCATTCCTTCGCAAGTTTCGTGGTTAATTGCAATTGTTTTATTTATTGGATTGATATGGTATTATAGAAACAAAATAAAAACTAACGGACTTCTTTATTCATGGTTTATTGGTTCTTATGTGATAATATCTATAATAAATTTTAAAGAACCGCGGTTTTCAATTTCCTTACTGCCGCCAATAATAATTATATCTTCAGCAGGCTTCCTGGAGTGGATTAATTTCATTTATAAAAAATCGGAAAGAAAAACTTTTGTCTATCAAAATATTATTGCATTAATATTGTTACAATTTTTAATTATCTCTTATATTCCTGCTTCAACAAAAATCGGGAGTTTACTTTCGTCACAAATATTTTCTACTGCAATTATTCCTGTTGATGGGCCGAATAATTCTGATTGGAAACAATTGGAAATTCTTAAAACGATTAATGAAGATATACAGCAATCTAAAAAACATAAAGCCGTATTAAGTATAATTCCCGACAATATGAATTTTAATAGACAGTCATTTGAATATATCAGTAAAAGAGAACGCTTTCCTATTAAAATGTTTGGGACAACAGGTTTTCCTTTTCTTTCAAATTATGTTTTACTTAAAACAAGTAAATTAGGCGAAGACTCTGTACAACGCGCCGCAATTTCAAAACGAGTTTTTGAAAATTCATTACAGCCAAATCCGCTTTACACAAAAATAAATAGCTACCCATTGCCTGATGGAACTGAAGCTGTTTTATTCAAGATAACTCCGCCGATTTCTAAAAATGCCTCAAACAAATTAGTGCTTCAAAAATTTAAAGAACACATAAATAATTTTTTAAAAAGATATGTGCGTCCAGTTGAAGATTTTTCGTTAACTGTTAACGAGTATGATTCTAACGAAACAATTCACGGGCACATAGAAAGTATTTCTCTAAATACCAAAGAAGCAGACCTTGGGGATTTTGCTTTTAAAGAAACCGGATTGCGGGTTCGAAATATTAATTTAGAGTTAGTTAATGTTGTATTCAATTCACTATTGTTAATTGAAAAAGATAGTCTTCAATTACTTTCACTCTCTGGTGTTCATTTCAACAGCATGTCAATATCAACTGATGATTTGAAAAATTATATTGAAACTTCCTCAAATCACAATACCATAGTAAAGAACTTATCTTTAACAAATGGTGAAATAAAGCTTGACTTGGAAATTCCTAAATCTAAATTAAACATTTCTGCTGGAGTTAATCTTTGGACTATTAAAAATGAAAATATTGAGTTTGAAGTTGAAGGATTAAAAATAAACTCAATACCTATTCATCCATCTATTATAAATATTTTAACGGATTCCTATAATCCGTTATTAAGAGGTTTTGATTTTCTTTCCGATTTTAAAATTGGGACACTATCACTTAAAAACAATAGACTTCTTATAAGTAATAAAAAGTAATCTGTATATTGAAAAAAATTCGTTTGAACTAATTATTGTTGTTGCTAAGTTTCTTATTAAGTTAATTAAAAATATAATTCACCTCATGTTCATAAGGGGTTCAGCTGATTTGAATTTTTATGAATAAGTCAATTATTCTTTTTTTCATAATATTTGCTTCGTTAATTTATTCTCAACTAAATAGTTTTCAATTCGATAAAATAACTATTGATGACGGCCTTTCTAACAATTCAATTAATTCTATCTTACAAACTTCCGACGGTTATTTATGGATTGCTACAAAAGATGGATTAAATAGATATGATGGAAAATCATTTAAAGTTTTCAAATCTGTTACAAATGATAATAATTCACTGCCTGAAAATTATGTTATGTCATTGCTTGAATCAAAGAACGGAAATTTATGGGTGGGAACCTGGGGTGGAGGCATTTGTAAATTTGATCCTAACTTTGAAACTTTCACACGATTTGATAATAGGGAAAATAAAGATGATGACTATATTCAATGTTTAATGGAAGATGACAATAATAATATTTGGTTTGGAACAACTGATAACGGAATAAATTGTCTATCCCCTAATTCAAAAAAAATTAAAGTTTATAACAAAACTAATTCACTGCCCTCAAATAATATAATTTGGATAACGAGTGACAGCTCTAAAAACTTATGGATTGGAACTTTTAATGAAGGAGTGATTAAGTTTAATCCTCAAACAAAAAAATCAATCCAATACACAAAAGAAAACACAAAAGGTTTAATCGAAGATAATTCAATATTGTCTTATTATAATGATTCAAAAAAATATTTATGGATAGGGACTTTTACAGGAATTACCAAATTGGATTTTAATAGTTTAACGTTTACAAAAATCCCAATAATATTAAATGAAAATTCTCAGCCTACCTCTGCAATGATAAGCCAAATTATAAAAGACCATAACAACAAATTCTGGTTCGGCACATATGATTACAAGGGCTTGTTTATAAATAAATTTGAAGACGGTAATATCAATTTCTTCACACACATAAAAAAAGAAGTTGACAATCCCAATTCACTTATTGCTGATAAAATCAGATGGCTCTACGAAGACAAACAAAATAATCTTTGGATTGGAACAGAAGACGGTTTGAACAAACTTCCGGCAACACACCCTTTCATGCAATTTAAATATTTGCCATTCAGGGAAACAAGTATCGGGGGAAGAGTTGTAAGCAGCATTATCGAAGGGGGCAGCAATATTCTATGGGTTGGATACGCCGGTGACGGTTTTGATAAAATTAATTTAACAAGCAGCAGCATTGAACATCACAATGAAGGAATAGATTTAAATAAACCCAATAAATATAAATTAAGCGCATACGATGTTGTAACATTATTTGAAGATAGTGAAAATATTTTATGGATTGGAACTTCCAGTGGCGGATTGAACAGGTTTGATCCAATATCAAAGACTTTTAAATATTATATGGTTGATTCAAAAAATCCCAAATCAATAAAATCTAATTGGGTTCAGCAAATAATTGAAACACATGACAAAAAATTTTTAATAGGCACAAATGAATCATTGGAAGTTTTTAATAAGGAAGATGAATCCTTCAGCAATTATTTACCTGAAATTAAATCTTCTTCAATTAAGCTTCCCAAAATCATTGCAGTTAATGCTTTATTTGAAGACAGTAAAAATAATTTATGGATAGGAACCTGGCTCGACGGATTATATCAATATGATCCTAAGCAAAGAGAATTTTTTCATTATATGCCACGATAAATCTGATTCCGAAAAAATAAGTTCAAGTAAAATTACTTGTATAATGGAAGACTCAAAAGGATTTATATGGATTGGAACACATAGTGGCGGAATCGACAAATTTGATAGAATAAAAAAAACATTTCAAAATTATTCCACCGGAAATGGATTGCCTAATGATGTTGTATTTGGAATCCAAGAAGATAAAAAAGGAAATTTGTGGATAAGCACAATGAAAGGCCTTGCGAAGTTTGATCCAGTGAAAGAAAAATTTAGAGTTTATGACAAAACGGATGGAATTTTACACAACCAATTTAACTGGCATGCAAGCTATAAAAATAAATTAGGCATAATGTACTTCGGAGGATTAGATGGATTTATTTCATTTAATCCTGATTCAATATATTCCAACAATTACGTTCCTGATGTAGCTTTTAAATCCTTTAAAGTATTTGATAAAGAAGCTAATTTACCCCGTGCACTTCCTACAACCAAAGAAATAATTTTAAATTATAATCAAAACTTTTTCTCAATTGAATTTGCTGTATTGGATTTCACCAACCCTGACAAATACAATTTTGAATATAAACTTGAAGGCCTGGACCCGGGGTGGGTAAATGCCGGGAACAGAACCACAGCTTTTTATACAGACATAAAATCCGGAAAATACAAATTCCTATGTTAAAGCAATTAACCCGGATGGAAATTTTAGCAAAGTAAAAACAATGTCAATTATTATTAATCCGGCATGGTGGATGACATGGTGGTTTAAATTATTACTTATAACAATTTTTATAGGTTTAATTTTCCTCATTTATAAAATTAGAGTTAATCAAATTTTAAAAATTGAAAGAATAAGCCTGGATTTAGCAAGTGATTTACACGACGAAATCGGAAGCAATTTAAGCAGCATTAGTCTTGATAGTGAAATGTTATTAAGCAGTAACATATTGAAGGAATCTGAACAAGAGCTAGCTGGGTATATAAGTAAATACTGCCAAAGAAACTATAGAATCAGTAAGAGATATTATCTGGTTTATTAATCCTCAAAATGATTTCAATAAAAATATACTAATGAAAATGCGTGAAGTTGCGTCAAAGCTTTTGGTAGGGATTGAATGGAAATTTATCGCAGCACCTCAAGTCAATTTTGAAATTTTTAATCTTGAAGTCAGAAGAAATATCTACCTCATTTATAAGGAAGCAATTAATAATATCTCCCGTCATTCAAAAACAAAATCTTGTGAAATATTATTAAAGGAAAGCAATAATTTATTTTCTCTCTTAATAAATGATTTTGGAGTAGGGTTTGATCGTCAATTCCGTTCAAGAAAATAATGGATTAACCAGTATGCGCAGGCGTGCAAAAGAATTAACGGCAATTTAAAAATTATAAGTGAATTAAATAAAGGAACAACTATCCAATTCTCCATTCCGATAAAGAGCAAAAAGCTAAAATAGCACAAAGATGCTATGGCTTGTTAAACTGAAATTTGAAATATTGTAACATGACTATGAAAATAAAAGATACGATTAATATTTGGCTCATTGAAGACAATCATCATTTCAGAAGAACTATTCAACTGCTTATCAATAATCAAGCAGGAATGAATTGTTCAAAAGCATTTGAATCTTGTGAAGATGGTTTAAAATATTTAGCTGAAAACATTCCTCCAAAAATAATTTTGCTGGATATTAATCTTCCCGGGATGAGCGGAATCGATGGTATTGAAAAAATAAAAAACATTTCTCCGGAAACACATATAATTATTTTAACTGTTCATGATGACAATCAAAAAGTGTTTAATGCACTTTGTTCTGGGGCTTCCGGTTATTTATTGAAAGATACCTCGCCGCAAAAAATTATAAGTGCTATTGAAGAAGTGATTGACGGCGGAGCTCCAATGAGTCCGCAAATTGCGCATAAAGTTTTAGAAATTTTCAGTCATTTAAAGCCCAAAAAGTCCGACTATGGTTTGACAGAAAGGGAAAAAGAAATACTACAGCTTGCCGTAACAGGTTTAACCAAACAGCAGATTGCGGATAAGCTATTTTTATCTTTTCATACTGTAAATAATCATTTAAAAAATATTTATAGTAAGCTGCATGTTCACACACGTTCAGGGGCGATTTCAAAAGTATACTCGGAAAACCTTCTTTAATAAAACCACACATTTTAAAATGACGCAAACACGTCATTGATGAATAACTTATAAACCCAATATTTATTCCTGAATCTTTAGAATAATTTTAAATTCCTTTTCTTCGGGAGCTAATAAAAATTCATTCAACAAATATTAAAGGCAAACTATGAAAAAATTTACCATCCGAACTGCATGGTTCGTTTTAATTTTTCTATTCATGTCTATTTACACTTTTGCTCAAGTACCGGCAAAAGTAGGTTCATGGAAATTTGACGACAGTTCAAATTTAACTAAAGCCGATATTGGCAGTGACCTGGTTTTAACAGGTTCCCAAGAAGCCGTTCCCGGGCCGGCTGTAGGAGATAGTGCAGTTAGAATTGGCGTAGGCAGCTATTATACACTTACACACGGCATAGCAGCAAATGGCGGAGGTACAAATGTTAATGAATATACAATTCAATTTGATTTTAAAGTAAATAGTCTAGGAAGTTGGTATGCATTTTTCCAAACAACTGAAGCAAATAATGATGATGCTGATTGCTTTATAAATACAAGCGGTAACATTGGAACTCAAGCTACAGGATATTCTTCATTTCAGATTACGGAGAGTGAATGGTACCGCTTAGTTATTTCCGTTAAAAATGGAACTCATTACAGATACTTTTTAGATGGGCAGCTTCTTCTTGGATGCAAATGTTCAAGATGTTGATGGAAGATTTAGCCTTAGCAACGCGCTTTTAATCTTCGCTGATAATGACGGCGATGATGGTGAAATAGATTGTTCTGAAATTGGATTGTGGAATGTTGCACTTTCAAATTCACAAGTTAATTCTTTAGGCGGATTCGGGCATTCGCTTCCAGTAAGCGACCTTCAGCCAAAAGGATTATGGAAATTTAACAATCCCGATAATCCTTCAGAAGCTTATTATGGAAATGACCTTGAATTAGTTGGAAATGTTAAATCAATCGGCGGGACTACATGCAACTGATAAAGCTATAACTATTGCTAAAGACAGTTATTTCAAAATGACTCATGGCATTTCTGCTAATGGCGGCGGCACAAAAGTAAATGAATATTCTTTAAAATTTGATTTCAAAGTTTCCAATACCACTACCTGGAAAACATTCTTTCAAACCAATCCTCTAAATAATGATGATGGAGATTGTTTCATTAATACATCCGGTAAAATAGGAACACAAGCCACAGGCTATGGTGCTTATACTCTTAATAATAATGAATGGTACAGGCTTATCATCTCTGTTCAAAACGGAACATCTTATAAATATTATTTAGACGGTCAGCTTTTGCTAACTGGAAATGTTCAAACTATTGATGATAGATTCAGCTTAAGTGATATTTTACTTTTATTCGCAGATAATGACGGCGATGATGATAGTATTGATGTATCTGAAGTTGCTATCTGGGATAAAGCACTTTCCGATGCTGATGTTCTTTCTCTTGGTGGATACGGACATGAGCTTGGCGGCGGAAATTCAAATGAACCGGCATTGGTTGGAAATTGGAAATTTGATGATGCTTCTAATCTTTTAAAAGCTGAAGTTGGTAATCCGCTTGAACTTGTAGGAACTCAAGATACAGTTAGCGGGCCGACGGCAGGAAATGGTGCAGTTAAAATTGGAGTAGGCAGTTATTTGAAAATGACTCATGGAATATCTCCAAACGGAGGCGGATTGCGAGTTAATGAATATTCAATACAAATTGATTTTAAAATTCCTGCTTTGGATAACTGGCATTGTTTCTATCAAATTACTCCTGCCAATACTGATGACGGAGATTGTTTTATTAATACTGCCGGAAATATTGGAGTTGGAGTAACAGGCTATTCTTCATATTCCGTTAAAACAAATGAATGGTACAGACTTGTCGTTTCAGTTAAAAATGGTACACAATACAAATACTATCTTGATGGAAATCTTTTATTGGATGGTACAGTTCAAACAGTTGATGGAAGATTTTCTTTGGATAATGTATTATTAATGTTTGCAGATAATGATGGAGAAGACGCAGATATAGATTGCGCTGAAATTTCAATTTGGAATTATGCATTAACCGCAAATGAAGTTAGTGCTTTAGGAGGATATGGACATAAAATTAAGCCCTCAAGGAACAAGCAACTGGTATTAGTTCCCTACTTGCAAACTCCCCAGCCCACTTCCATATATGTTTGCTGGCACGATACTTTAGCTACACTAACAAAAGTTGAGTATGGCACTACAGAAGCATTGGGACAATCAACCGACGGCACAAGTGAAATAATCGCTTCAACATACAGATGGCATACTGTAAAATTAACAGGCTTGCAGCCTAATACTGAATATTTTTACAAGGCTGTTAGTGGAAGCGGTTCTTCGTTAGTTTATTCTTTTAAAACTCTTCCGGATGCCAATTATACAGGTAAGATTAGATTTTTACTTTTAAGCGATACACACAGTACCGATACCACAATGGCTGTTAAAGTTATAAAGGAAGCAAAGAAAAAAATACAAGAACTTTATGGTGATGATATTCAAAATCATTTAAATATGGTTTTACATTCAGGTGATTTAGTAGTTGACGGACATAACATAATTAATTATACAGATCAATATTTTGCTCCTATGTCAACACTCTCTCCCAATATTCCTTTTATGACTGTTACAGGAAATCATGAAGCAGAAAATCCAATTTATTATAAGTATATGAAATATGATGATTTTTCTGACTATCCGAATATTGCAGCACTTAATGAAAAATTCTGGTCATTTGTAACCGGCGGAACAATGTTCATAGGGCTAAACTCAAATGTAGTTTCAACATTAGGAAATACTCAAAAAGATTGGCTTGAGCAAAAATTAAAAGATGCAGAGGCTGATTCATCGATAAACTTTGTATTTATAATTGTTCATCACTTCCCTTACACAGAATTCTGGGGAGAAGGAATTACTTTTGATAACGGGCCAGCTTATATCAACAATCAAATTATACCTGTCTTAAAGAAATACTCAAAAGTAGTTCAGCTATCTTATGGCCATACTCATGGTTTTGAAAGAGGAACAATTGAATCTGCAGATTCAAATAGTTTGGGAGATTTTAGAATTGTTTGCGGCGGCGGCGGTGGTGGACCAACCGACCGATGGGGTGTTTATATAAATAAAGATTATCCGAATATTCATATTACTTTAGATCATTATTTTTTCCAGTTAATTGAAATTGATGTTGCAAATAAATCTTTTGAATCATCAATGTACAGTTTGGGAAATGCAAGCTTAAGCAGGCCTACTGTATTAATGGATCATTGGTATAGAAAAAATATGCAGGTACCGCCATCTGCTCCAACGGCAGCTAAGCCAACAATTAATGGTGAAAATATTATTTTCAATTCAGGCCCCTTTGTTGGAGTTGATTCACTAATGACAACAAGAATTCAAGTTTCAGAAGATGAAAACTTTACTTCTGTTAAGGTTGATACTTCTGCAAATTGGGAAGACATTTATGGAGTTGATAGTGCTTACACTCCAATTGATGTAAACAAAGGAATTGATTTAACAAAACTCCAGGCAAATAAATCAAAGTTTGACAGCACGAAAAATTATTTTTATAGGGCAAAATATCGCGATCAAAATTTAAAATGGAGTGATTGGTCAAACACTGTATCATTTAATATAACAACTGCTGTTAATGAAAAAGGACAGTTGCCTATTGAATTTAAATTGATGCAAAATTATCCGAACCCATTTAACCCGACTACCAAAATAAGATATCAACTGCCTAAAGATGAATTCACAAAATTAGAAGTTTATGATATACTTGGTAATAGAGTTGCTACACTTGTTAGTCAACAACAGCACGCAGGTTATTATGAAGTTGAATTTAAGGGTTCAAATTATGCAAGCGGTATTTATATTTATAGAATTATTGCAGGTAATTATATTTCCACAAAGAAGATGATGATTCTTAAATAATTATTGTAACGGTTTTCAGGGAATATTTATTATTCCCTGAAAACTTTTTTTAATCATACTAATTAAATAACTCCAAACTCATCCAGCCTTCTAACTCTAATAAGCTTTTCTTTTATTTTTAATCCGGCAGAATAACCTCCAAGCTTCCCATTTGAATTTATTACCCGGTGGCAAGGAGTAATTATCGGAATTGGATTAGCGCCCATTGCCTGGCCAACTGCTCTTATTGCTTCAAGATTGCCGATTCGTAAAGCAATATCTTTATAGCTTACAGTTTTTCCATACGGGACTTTTCTTAATTCTTTCCAGGCTTGTTTTTGAAAGTCGGTGCCGATTTCATCAAGTGGGACAGTAAATTTTTTTCTTTTTAAATCGAAATATTCTGTGAGCTCTGTAAATACATTAAATAAAAAAGGATCATCATTGTGTAGCTGAGTTAATCCTTTAATTTTATTCAAAGCATTTTTCTTATTTAAGTAAATGTTTCTAATTCCTTTTTGAGTGGAAAATATTTTGAAGTGAATACCCGAAATAACAGCAGATGAAAAAAATAAATTCTCATGCGATTCCATTGACTTTTCTTTCAGGTTTAAAAAGTATGAAATGATTTACCTAATTTTATAAACCCAATTTCTTTAAGAAATTGGGTTTATTGGAACAGCTTTAATCAAACAAAATTTTTACGCAGCTACAACCTCCAAAGCAGGATTTATATCTCTTCTCAACAAACCTTCTATCGCCATCAAAGTTCCGCTTATTGAACTTGGACAGCTTCCGCAAGCCCCTTGATAATGAATTTTAACTATGTTTCCTTCAATCCCAAGCACTTGCAAACCACCGCCATCACCAGCTAATGCCGGCCTTACAAGCTTGTCGAGCAGCATATTTACCTTTTTCAAAGTTTCACTTGCATTTTCATCTAATGGCTTCACATCTTTTTCAACTGGTATTAGTGCTTTTATCAAAATTCTTTAAGAAATGAATAAATGGACGCTGAATTTGTCCCCAGTTAGTTTCTTTTGATTTTTCAATCGTGACAAATTTATCCATATAAAAAACAGAAACCACTCCTTCAATTTCAAAAACACCTTTTGCTAAAGGATCATTTTCTGCATCTTCCTTTGTCGCAAATTGGCGTGATTCAACATTTAACAATTTTTCATTCAATATAAATTTTAATGCATGCGGGTTTGGCGTTAAATCAACGTCTTCTACCATTAACATAATTTTTCTCCTATAAATAAACTTTAATGCAAAGATAAAGTTTAATTATAAATGCTTCAAGGGAAATCTTGATTTGGATATTAAACTCAATCAAATTTAACTTATTATTTTTAATTATTTCCTTAAGTTTGATGTATTATTTATAAAAATTTTGTGACCATGACTATTATGAAAAAAATATTAATCGTTTTTACCGGCGGCACCTTTTCAATGAAAATTGATAAAACAACCGGCGGCGCTATTCCCCGTTATTCAGGGACAGAATTGCTCGATAAAATTCCCGAAGCAAAAAAGCTTGCTAAAATTTCCTGTTATGATTTTGGGAAATATCCGGGACCGCACATGACACCGGATTTAATGTTTGACCTTTCAAAAAAAATTAGAGAAAAAATTTCAAAGCAGAAATTTGATGGAGTAATTATAACTCACGGAACAGACACTCTTGAAGAGACCGCGTACTTTTTAGATTTAACCATTAAAACTGAAATTCCAATTGTATTAATCGGTTCAATGAAAAACAGTTCTGACCCTGATTGGGATGGGCCGAGGAATTTAATTGATGCAATTCATATTTGCATAAACGAAAACTGTAAAAATCTTGGTGTGCTCGTCTGCTTAAACGGTGAAATAAATGCGGCAAGTGAAGTAACAAAAACATACACCGATGAGATAGATACATTCCATAGTCTTGATTTTGGTGCACTTGGTTTTATTCAAAACGGAAGAGTGTTTTTAAATAGGATGCCGCGAAAGCTTGAAACAATTGAAACAGAAAAAATTGTTACAAATGTTGACTTACTTACAGTGTATGCCGGGATGGACGAAAAGTTTTTTAAATTTTCTGCCGACAATAAAGTTGAAGGAATAGTTGTCGAGGCTCTTGGGGTGGGCAATGTTCCGCCGGCAGCATTCAAAGGAATTAAATACGCAGTTGAAAAAGGAATTCCTGTTGTGCTGGTTTCACGCTGTCCCGCTGGTGAGATAGAAGATATTTATAGTTATCCGGGTGCAGGTAAATGGCTTTATAAATTAGGAGTCATATTTGCTGATTACTTAAATGGTCAAAAAGCAAGAATTAAATTGATGATTGCACTCGGTAAAACAAAAAATAAAAGCAAGCTGAAAAAACTTTTTGAGAATTGAGTCTCGATACTCGATTCTTGATACACAATAATTGATACTCGATTTTTTATCCAGGAGCCAGAATCAAGTATCAAGCACCTATCATTATAAACTTTAATAATAGAGGAAGAAATCCATTTACAGCTTAATAAGAAGTAATAAAAACATCATTCCTCAATCATTTTATTTAAAATATCTCGAAGAACAATTAATTCATCTTTTGTTGACTTTTGAATTTTAGCTGGCGGAATTTCTGTCAATGAAGCATTTAATAATTTATAAATTCTTTGGGCATGAACTGCAAAAATATATCGATAATGATCACGTTTCCATTCGTCATCTTTTTTCTTTTTGGCAATAAATATTAAATCACTTCTTAAAGCACCTATTAAATTTTCAAGCCTGGGGATTAAATAATTAATCATTTTTTCCTCTAAAAACTAAATTTGTAGAAAAATTCACCGATAATACATTTAGAAAGTTTAACTAAATATAAGGGTTCTCTTGGGAGATTTCATTAAAGAATTATATAAAGATGTGGTTATAGAAATTGTGAATATAACCAGGGCAACGTTGAAAGAAGCTATCGACTTTAAGACCATCTTAATAAGTGAAATTGATAACGGCTGCAGAAAAATGATAATTGATTTAAGTGGTTGCGAATATATGGATTCAACGTTTTTAGGAACGATTGTAGTTGCACTTAAAAAACTTACGAATATTAATGGAAATTTAGTTTTGATTTCTCCCAAGACCTTTTCTTATAATATGCTGTATGTAACAGATTTTTTGAAATTATTCGAAGTTTTTGAATCTATGGATGAAGCTTTAAAATATTTTGATGGCTTAAATTCAGCTTCAAATTTGGAAGTGACGAAGAAAAATAAAGGTATAGAACAGCAGAGCAACGGAAGATTCAATCACAAAGAATCGGTTAAAACTTCAAGATCAACCTTCTGAATATCGTTAATTGGATTCCCCAAAAACAATTCTGCAACTTCTTTAAATTTTATAGGAATATCGCTTACATAAAAACTTTGTCTTCCTTGTACATTCGAATTTGTTTCAAATCCGATCCTATTCAATTCTTTTTTTACTACCTCGGCAGAAGCAATTCCGGAATCAATTAAAGTTACATCCTTACCAACAACATCTTGAATAACATCGGCTAAAATTGGGTAATGAGTGCAGCCTAAAACCAAAGTATCGATTTTCAAATCTCTTAATTCTTTTAAATATTCTTCTGCAATTTCATAAGTTGCCGGATGTTTTATCCATCCTTCTTCAGCCAAAGGAACAAACAACGGGCAGGCTTTTTCAAACACAAAAAAATTATCGTCAATCCTTTTTAATTCTTTTGAATAAGCTTTGTTGCTTACCGTAGCTCTTGTTCCTATAACTCCTATCCTTCCGGTCTTTGTTTCTTTTGCTGCCATTTCTGAACCAGGTTCAATCATTCCAATTATTGGTACATTAAAATTCTTTTTTAAATCCTCAAGAGCTGTTGAGGAAGCAGTGTTACAGGCTACTACAATCGCTTTAACATTTTTGTTAATTAAAAATCTAGCATCCTGCATTGAATATTCGATAACGGTTGCATTAGATTTTGAACCGTAAGGCACTCGTGCCGTATCTCCAAAATAAACTATACTTTCATTTGGCAGCGCAGAGGCAATTCTTTTCACAACTGTAAGTCCGCCAATGCCTGAATCAAACACACCAACCGGTTTTTCTTTTTCCATGAAGTTCAATCTGTTTCCTATAACATTTGATTAATAGTTTCCGTCAATTCTTCTTTAATGAATTCATAATCATTAACCGATATTTTTTTGCCGTTCCTGTTTAACACATAAAAAGCATCCACTATATCATCTCCACGTGTTGCAATCTTAGCAAAGTAAATCATCAAACCAAGCTCATTCATTTTATTTGTTACCTGGTAAAGAAAACCAAGCCTGTCGGGGGAATAAATATCAATGATAGTATAAGTTTTATGCTTTTCAAATACAACTTTTATTTTACCGGATCGTTTAAAAAATTTATTTTCAATTCTCCACCAGCGGGATTTCATTTTAGCAAATTCCTGGTTAAGCTGCATCATACCGGAAACCACTGATTTTAAATCCTTGCTTATTTTCTCATAACGCTGCGGCTCAATTTTTCTTCCGGTTCTAAAATCTGATAAGTTAAATGTATCAATTACAATTCCATCTTTACGTGTAAATATTTTTGCGTCATGAATGTTTGCATCATTTATTGAAAACACTCCGCAGAGCTTTGAAAGAAGAGAAGGAAAATCCTTTGTAATTACGGTTACATTTGTAAAATCATTCAACTCTGTGAATAAAGAAGAAATTACATCCCCCTTTTGAATTTCTTCAACGTGTTTTGCAATTTCTTGATCTGAAAATTGATGGGCATAAGCTATATCATTTATAGCTTCAATATGTTCCTGAACATGCGATTCATTTATCATCGGTGAATGTTTACTAATTTCTTTCGGAACAATGTAAGTTGATGATTTAATCAATTCTTCACCGCTGATTTGTTCTTCAAGCATAGATCTAGTTTTCATATAAAGTTCCGATAGAAGATCGCTTTTCCATGAAGTCCATACCGCCGGGTTCACAGCAGAAAGATCAGCGTAAGTGACGAGATAAAGTAATTCAAGATCGCCAACAGAATTAAACCTGGAAGTGAAATTATTTAATGTTTCAGGATCATTTAAATTTCTGCGGAAAGCTACTTGTTCCATCACAAGATGATTACGAACTAAAAATGTTACATGCTCAATTTCATCATCGCTGTAGCCAAGCTTGATCATAATTGATGAAGCCATTTCTGCACCAATGATTTCGTGGCCGGAAATATTTATAGGTTTGGCAATATCATGAAATAATAATGCAAGATGAAGTATTTCCCTGTTCTTCAAATTATTATAAATTTTACCAAGGGGCGATGTATCTTTTTCGAGCATTTCTAAATTTTTAATAGTAATCAAAGTATGCTCATCAGCCGTATAGCAATGGTAAACACCATGCTGCAAAAAGCCAATCAATTCTTCGAACTCAGGCAAAAAAGCAGAAAGCACTCCGAGCTCATTCATTGCTGTTAAAGTTTGTCCCACATTTTTTGGAAGCTTTAAAATCTCTCTAAAAAAAACTGAAGATTCAGCTCCAATTATTTCCTGGCTTTCTTTATGTTCAACAACTTCAATAATTAAAGATCTAAAACTTTCATCAAAATATCCGCTATATAAACCGCGATAATAAAATCCTCTTAAGATATCGGAAAGCGTAGGTTCGTTTTCATCTATATAATAAATTGTTTTTCCTTTGATTATATAATCGTCATCTAATTGAATACTTAAGTGAATCAGGCAATGGATTTGAAATTTCTTCCTGAAATATTTTTATCATCGACTTAGAAAAACGATTTATAACATTCGCTGCTTTAAAATATTCATGCATGAATACTGCCAATGCATCCTTTTTATGAACCAGGAACGCTGATACTTTTTGCTGAAGGTTAAATTCAAAGCGGTCATTTTTTTGCTGTGAGAAGAGATGAATTAAATTTCTCACTCCAAGAATTAAAGCATAACTCTCAAGCAATCGCGTGCATTCGCTTTCTGTGGTATAATCCTGCTCTTTTAATATTTTGACAATTGCTTCGGCCTGAGTGGTGTTGTCATCTTTATTAATAAGTGCTTTATTTTTTAAAATGTACATCCATTCGATTGCCTGGAAATCTCTTAATCCGCCTGCTGATAATTTTACATTCGGCTCTAAAACTTTCGGTGAGTCGCCGTATTTCTCATAGCGGTCATGTATATCGTTAAAAAAATCTTTGAACAGCTTAACAATATTTTTATCATTTAAACAAGCAAAAATTTCTTTATTCCATTTATCATAAACTTCTCGATTGCCGAGTAAAAATTTAGTTTCAAAAAATTGTGTAAATGTATGAAGATCCTCTTTCAAATATTTTTTTATATCGCTGAAATCTCTTACCGTATGTGATGCTTCAATCCCGCTGTCCCAAAAAACCTTAACAAGCTCAGTTATATCATTATTTTTATAGTCAAATGATTCTGCAATAAACATCAAATCAATATCAGAAAAAGGAGACAGCTCTTGTCTGCTGAAGCTGCCGGCAGAAGCCAGGGCAAAGCCATAGTTTTTTTCCTTTGCTAAATCTTTAATGAAGTTCTCAACCAGCAAAGTGTGTTGTTTACAGAACGCCAGTGAGTCTTTTCTTAACGAATTGTCCTGGAAAAGCTGCTCTCTCTTTTTTACAAAATCATCTTTAAGTTCTAAGGTTTCAGGCATAAATTTTAAGATTAATTATAAATTAAAAATCATTTTATTTTTTCAGAATAGTAATCTTCCTTTGCATATTCAACTTCTACGGTTGAACCAATTCCACCTCTGACATTAAACTCAGCAGTTACCCGCATGAATCTTGGTTTTGATACTTCAACCAAATCATCTAAGATTTGATTTGTTACCGATTCAAAATAGATACCGTCATTTCTGTAAGAGTTATAATAAAACTTTAGCGATTTCAATTCAATGCAAAGTTTATCGGGCACATACTCAACTGTAATAGTTGCAAAATCCGGCTGGCCGGTTTTGGGGCAGACAGATGTAAACTCGGGTGCTTCATGAACAACAGTATAATCTCTATCGGGATATTTGTTTTCAAATACTTCTATTAATTTTATTTTTTCACTCATATTTTCTCTAATTTTTTTTAATTATAATCTACAAAAGAAATTTTTAGTTTTATCAGGCAATTGACTGGTAAGTTTAAGCATAACCAAAATAGATTCTTCAATATAAATAATTTTTCAAAACAAAATTTTAATCTTAAATATTAAATCGACAGAATTAAAAAATGTAAAAACACCATTGATAATAAGTCTCTCCCTTCACAAGGGAGAGATTAGAGAGGGTTCACAATAATCATCAAAACAAAGAACCCATCCCACATAGTGGCAATGCCAACCCTTCCCTTTCACAAAGTGATGGCTTAGCCAAAAAATGGAAGGGCTTACTGATAGAAATAACTTTATTTTTATCGTTCTATCAAACTATTATCAAATGAGAATTTATAATATCATAAACTATAATTAAATTTATGCCGCAAAACCACTGTTTAATTAACTTTTAACATTTAGTTGATAATCTGGTTTTATCTTATAAGGAATCGGGTCTTCAATTCCAGCCATTTGAAATCCTCTTAAACGCAAAGCGCAGCTATCGCAAACTCCGCAAGCTTCATCTTCATTTTGGTAACATGACCAGGTTAATTCAAGCGGGGCATTTAGTTCAACTCCTTTTTGTACAATTTCCGATTTCGAAAGATTAATAATAGGAGTTACTATTTTTATTTTTGTTTCAGGCTTGGTTCCAATATCAATCATTTTTTCATAAGCTGAAAAAAACTCCGGCCGGCAATCAGGATAGCCTGAAGAATCCTCATAAACAGCACCGACAAAAATTGCTTCTGCTTTTATTACTTCTGCCCAGCTTACACATGCCGACAAAATATTTGCATTACGGAAAGGAACATACGAAGAAGGAATTTCTTTGTTATCCAGGTCAGCTTTGGTTACTTCTATATTTTTATCAGTTAACGATGAACCGCCGATTTTTGCAAGATGCTGAAAATCAATTACAAGCCTTTCCTTAACATCATAAAAATCTGCAATATCATTGAAAGATTTTAATTCTCTTGATTCAGTCCGCTGTCCATAATTAATATGAATAAACGCAAGCTCATAACTTTGTTTTGCAATAGCAGCAGTAACACAACTATCCATTCCACCGCTGACTGCTACAACAGCCTTTTTTGCTTTAATTGACAATTTAGTTTAACCTGTTTTTTGAAGTTTCAAAGATAAGAAAAACAAGTGCATTAGTAAATTGCCAAGCCAGCCCCTCCAAACCTCCCCGAGGGGGAGGCCTTTGTTTTATCCAAACCGTCATTTAATTAATTTTAATTTGAAGTTTATTGCTAATAATTAAAATCTCAATGTGCCTTTTGTCTCGATGTTTTTTTACAGCACCTGTTATTTAAAGTTTAGGTCATATGACCATAGGAGACTATTTTCAATAATCAAATTATGAGGTTCTCCAATGGATAAAATTAATAATCATGATTCTTATGGTCTTAAACGTCTTGAGTCTAAAAACGCTAAAAATGCTATTATTCAGAAGCTGTCTCAAGATTTTAACCTTACACCTATTATTGCTGAAGCTTTTTATAAACAAGTATCTATTTACTTCCAGAAGCATTCTAACATCTCCCTCTCTAGTGGTGAAGTTTCCTATGAAGCCGTTTGCTCATCTGAACCTGCAGGCAAGCACATAAGGCTTACTCAAAAAATAACTGTACGTTTAAGACTTATGGATATTAACACTGACTTCGATGTCCTGGCTAATTACGGCCTTGCCGGTATGAGAAGACATCGTATTGAACGTCTTACCAGGCAAGCTTATGACCAAGGCGGATTGCTTACTTATGAAGACTTAGCTCTGCTGCTGACTACTTCTCCGGCGACCGTTAAAAGAGATATCTTCTTTCTACGTAAAGAAGGTAAATTCATTATGACCAGAGGTACTAAGCTCGATATGGGGCCCGGACTTTCCCATAAATCCATTATTCTTGACCTCTACTTCAAAGGCTATTCTTTTACCGATATCGAACTTAAAACCAATCATTCCGAGACTTCCGTTAAACGTTATCTTACCGACTTTATTCAAGTTGCTTCTCTTTACAGACAGAAGTTTCTCTCTTCAGCAAATTAGGATTATCGCTCAAAAATCAGATCGCCTTATTAGAGAGTATTGCCAAATCTATGATATCTACTACAAGCTTGATAATAATAGACTTCTCGATATTCTTTCTCCGCAACCGGCTGATACCGATTGCTAAAAAAAAATCCGGCATTTCTTCCTAACAGAGGAGATTATTAACAATGAGTAAATCTCTCACCAAAGAACAAATACAGCTTAAAAAATTTAGAAGTCTCTCCGATAAATCTCTTGAACAACTTCTGTTGCATAGATTCCTCAACAACTATGGCTATGACAGAGGTGAGATTACCGCTAAAGCTATAATCAACGATATTCTCCAACTCGTCAATGATTATTTTCTCGTCTCCTCCATCGACAATGATCTTCATCATGTTAACTACGGACAACTTGTCTGGATGGCTGTGCCCGTTGACGAATTTCCGCAAAGATCTAAGATCCATTGCCGCTACACGCCTTAAACCGGTTATTCTTTCCTTTATTACTGATCAAGATTTCTCACATATTGCTCATGGCTTTGATTCTAAATCTCTTCGTAAAAACAGACTCATTAGCTGGACCGATGAAGCCTTTGACCAAGGTGCTTTACTTACTCAACTTGACCTTGCTATTTTACTCGGCATCACTGATGCTGTTGTCAGTCAATATGTCCAAGAAATTCAAGCCGATGGGCATTTCTTCCTACAAGAGGCAATATTCACGATCTCTCCGGAGCTATTACCCATAAAAGAGAGATCATTACTCTCTATCTACAAGGTTTTCTTACTCCCGATATTGCCTTAAAACCAATCACTCTAAAGAAGCTGTAGACCGATACATCAAAGATTATCATCGGGTTGAGATTCTTTGGGCTCATGATATTAAAGATCCCGATAAGATTTCTCATTTCTCCAGACTCTCTAAAAGAGTTGTTCAGCAGTATATTGATCTTTTACCAGCTAAACTGAAAAACAGCATTTCAAAGAACGCTATTACTTAATTATGTATTTTTATTTTCTATTACTATTATTTATTAGCTTATTTTTTCCTTCTCCTCTGGTCATATGATACTATTTCAAAAGAAGCATTTTTTTTGTTTGAATATAATTTCCAACCCTAAGCTGATAAAAATAAACCCCACTTGGTAGGGGCGAATAATTATTCGTCCTTACATTTGAATTAAATTCAACTTCAAATTTTCCAGGAAGCTGATGCTTGTTTACGAGAGTCGCGACTTCTTTTCCAAGTATATCGTAAACCTTAAGTTGCACTAATGCCTCCCCTTCGGGGAGGTTTGGAGGGGCTGGAATTTCATATTCTATTGTTGTAGTTGGATTAAATGGATTTGGATAATTTTACGCTAAATAAAATTTGTCTGGAATATTATTTCCTTCGTAATCATCAACAAATGTTAAGTTACCATCTTTATCCAGTTTGATTAATATCATTGATAACTTATCACCATAATCATAGTGCATTGCTCTACCAACTATTGCATAGCCACCATCATTTGTTTCTATTATAGATTTGCCTATAGTATATTCTGAATTTTCTTCTGTAAAGGTTTTTGTCCAGATTGTATCACCTGTTTCATTTAGCTTGGCTGCGAACAAACGGCTGTTACCGGCGGAATCATATTTTTCGCCTGTAATAAGGTAGTTACCATCAGAACTCTGAATACCGGAGAATGTATAATCCACAAAATCAAAAACATATTTTTTTGTCCATACAGTATCCCCATTACTATTTAATTTTAACAGCCAGGTATGACTAAATAACTCGCAAGATTTGCACGGGTGTTCGGTATAACTCCCAATTAAAAAATAGCTGCTGTCTTTTGTTTCAATAATTGAATAAGCATAGCTTTCGTAATAATCGCCAAAAGTTTTTAACTATATTGTATCCCCAACTTCATTGGTTTTAATAACTACTATTTTATAAATGTTCTCATTATGATTATTTGTATCCACAAAAACATCATGCCCGGCTAAAATATAACCTCTATCCATTGTTTGAATTGCACAATTGCTTTTGCCCCAATATTCATTTTCTACTTTATACTTTTTTGTCCAGATAGTATCTCCATCGTTGTCCATCTTCATCAAAAATAAATTAAAGTTCCAATTATTTTCATAATAAAACCCGGTTACCAGGAGACAAGAATCAAGGGTTGAATTGACTGCTAAAACAGTTGCATATTCAATTGTTTTCTCCCAAATGATATCTCCGTTCTTATCTGTTCTAATTAAACTATTTCCAAATCCAATTAGGTAGTTCTCATTACTTATAATTTTAACTGCATATTTTTCATTAGGATATGTTTGCGTATTTCCATAAACTTTTGTCCACAATGTATCTCCAGACTTATCTGTTTTAATTAAAATTGCCCGGTTTTCATTTGTGGCACCGATTATTACAAATCCGCTATCTGCAGTTTGAATAATACCATCACCAAGTTTACAATTTAAATCATAATATGTTCTTACAAAGGAGTTTTGTGAAAAATTTAATTTATAAATTAACAATGAAAGCGAAAGTATTTTAAGTATCATTAAAATTTTATTTATCATAATACACCCCAACTATTTCATTAAAATCATTTTTTTAGATGAATTAAAATTATTTACTCTTATACTATAAATGTAAACTCCGCTTGGCAATTTTGAGGAATCAAATTGAACATTATAGATTCCCGCTTCTTCTATTTTATTAACTATTACTGCAATTTCTTGTCCAAGTATATTATAAACTTTAAGATCAACCAATCCTTTTTGAGGAATTTGATATGATATTGTAGTAGTTGGATTAAATGGGTTGGGAAAGTTTTGATATAATTCATAATTCTTGGGATTCTTTGTCCCTGGATTTGATATTTTATTCAAAGCAATTGGAGATGTCTCAATTACATTTTCTTCACCTAATAAATTTTTACATTTTAGCACCAAATCGTCATCTGGATATTTTAAAAATAGCTCATTAAATTTTTCTTCAGCATTTTTTAAATCATGTAAATATTCTAAATAAATATATCCCGCATTAAAAATAGAATATTTTTCTACAAACGAATTACTTCTATATTTTTCTGCTAACAAGTTGAAATTAGTTAAGGCTTCCTGAAAATTCTTGTTTTGAATCAAGTATTGATTTCTTAATTCTAAGCTAGCTACATGTAAATCCGCATTCGTTATTACTTTATTTTTAATTGTATTATCCAGATAATTAGTAAATTCCTTTTTCCCTGATAATTGATAACATTCATTCATTCTAATTAACGCATATGCTGATTTATTATCATTTGGATTTTCTTTAATATAACTATCATAAATTGTAATAGCTTCTTCAAATTTACCTTCCAATTGTAAAAAGTAGGCTTTATCTAATTCCGAATTAGAATTCATATTGGAGGACAATAATGTACTCACCGCACTATTGTTTTGAGAGTTATTTGGGTCTTGTGTTAATTGCGGGGTATAATCAAATGTTGACTGATTTGTATAAAATTGTGGGTTTGACCCCCACCAATTATTTTCAGCCATTATATTACAATTATAAGAGGCTTTCATCTCATAGCTTGAGAAATTATCATAGATACTATTATACCCACCATATGGCGAATTACCAAGATATAAATTACAATTGTAATCTGCATTTATTTCAGCGACATAATTATCTTTTATTACGTTATGTCCACTTCCCCAGTACGATCCATATGCATTCCATGGTACAAGATGAGCATTACTATAGAAAGAACAGCTTAATCCATAATTCACGTGTCCACTTATGGTATTTCCATAAAGATAGGGACTTGAATTATAACAAGATATTCCTTGATAATGATTATTACTGATGATATTGTTATAAATTTTAGGAGATGCATAATAAAGGTTAATTCCGCTTGAGCTATTATCTTGAATTGTATTAAATGATATGTCATTTGAAGGTGTAGCAATATTTGAAACAGAGATGCCGGTTGAATTATTTGAGATGGTATTATATTTAATTAAAGGCAGTGAATAATTGCATGTTATTCCTACGGATGCATTTTTAATATTACAATATTGGACATTTCCGCTTGAGCATGAATTAAAATGTATTCCGCCCCAAGAACCAGAAGAACTAATACGATCAAAAATGATTGGATTTGAAGATGCACCAACAGCATTTAGTATTCCATTTACTGTTAATGATTTGTTTGTGGCAAATTTTAATGTTGTACCTGGTTTTACTTTCATTTCATAACCATTAGAAATAGTATAATCACTTGAAAATTTAAGTGGTAAATACCCAATCATTTGATTATCATAACTTCTTATTAATTCAGAGCTATAGAGGATTTGTCCACCATCTTCAATAATTATATTTCCCCATTCGTTATACATATTATGACCAATTAACAATTGAAAGCCGTTCAAATCAATAGTTGACCCATTTTTTACTAGTAATGTCCCTTTATATGAAATTGGATCTGGGTTGCCATAAAGATAATTATAACCTATTACATAGGCATATTCTCCAAGACCAAATGAATTATTTAATGCGGTACTAAGATCATTTATTAAAGTTGGGACAATTTTTGCAAGACTACTTTGATTGACTTCTGCTGTACCACAATTTAATTCATCGATCCCACATTCGCCATACGCAATTTTAAAATACCCATGATTAGCCCAATTTGGGCCCCAGCTATTTTTGCATATCCAATATTGTTCATTATCGTTATACCCTACAATAACAATAGCATGTTTCCCAGGATCTTTATCTCCCCAAGCATGCCTATAGATATAGTCAGGATCACTAGAGAGAAAGTAAAAATCATGATAGACATACATTGATGCGTAAACCGGGCTAGTAATTAGGGCAAGTTTAATGCTTTCAATATCCGTAGGAGATTGTACAGAATAATTAGAAACTTTATATCTTGCATTCTTATAATAATTTCCATTAATACTACTTGTTGATCGTACGCCAAAATTCTCTATTATACCAAAACCACAAGTGGGATCACCACCTTGACAACCGCTGCAACCGTGGTCCGTTAAAAAATCCTCATCAAGATTAAAACTATAGCCTAAATAATAATTTAATAATCCTTCTAAAACTCCCGTACACGCATACGCCCAACAGTTACCACAAGATGGTGATTGAGATTCAGGAGTGTTCATATATGATTTCCAATCAGGTATAGTATTAACTAGCATTGAAGTTTTATTGTAATTAGAAATATATGCATTATACATGCTATCCTGCATTGCCAAATTTGTTTTAACTTTACTTGGATCATAAAACTCTCCACACAAATTTTTCAATTGTTCATCTGAATAAAATGATAATGCATTAAACCCGGCTTTCCATTTAAACCCTTTTTGTTTTATCTGATTGTTTATGCTATCTATTATTGCTTGTACTTCTGCTCTCCTAGTATCAGTTATTTTCTCTGATTGCGAATAGACGATGGCACTAAGTCCATGAATTACTACCATTGTAAATAAAATATTTAAAATAAATTTATTCATTTTATCCCCAGAATAGTTAGGTAATTATTTAATTAATTTGTTGAAAGCTTCCAACAAGGATTTATACCTTCATCAATAAAGGTATTAATTCTAGTTTCTAGGTCAATTTTGTGGAGGTATGATTTCCAGGATATAAATTCACCCGGTTGATTTACGTTTTTTGAATAGGCTAGATATTTATCATTTCCTGAAAAAGCCAATGAATGAAAATCTATCCATTCATTTTCGTCTGTTAGTTCTATTAAGTCTCTTTTATTATTTCCTGATACCAATGAAATTTTATAATTCATAGTAACATCGTCAACCTCAATCAGCGCAATTTTTTTATAATCATTTGAAAATTTTGGATGATAATAAATCCAATTGCCTTCAGCTAGAAGTAAAGTATCTAGTTGTTGTTTATTAAAATCATACTTAGCTAAGATTCTAGGAAATCCTTGCTTTTCTGCAATGGTCATAAGTAATCCGTTATTTACAGGATCAAAATCTTCAATACTAATAGTTCCATTTATTGTGGTCAAATCTAGAATTGATAAATTGATTGTACCGTCTATATTAGACTTATAAATATTTCTATTAGAAATGTAAATAAAGTCATAACTATTTTTATAAAAGTACACATCAGTACTAAAATCAAGAAGTTTCTGATTATCAGATCCATCATTATTCATTATATATGTATAATTAGGTTCTCCAATTTTATGATAATCATAAATAATTTTTTTACCATCAGGTGTACAACTCGGTATGCTAGCATCTAACTTATTTCCTGAAGTTAAATTGGTTATAGTATCTTTTTCAATATCATACTTATAAATATCAACACCATTTGACCAGAAATGTGTGAATAGAATATAGTCTCCAGTAGGTGACCAAAAAGGATCGGAATCCTCATTTAATGAATCATTAGAAATATTTTTAGGATTTGTTCCTCTAATGTTATTTAAAAATATTTCCCAATTATTATTTAACGATTTGTTATAACAAATTTCATATTCACTATTATTCGCTTCTACTACAAAATTTATCAAAGTATCACTATTGATTATAATATTAGTAAACTCTTTAGAGAATATTTGAGGGTAAGTGTTTTCGAGAGAATTAATTCTTACTGTATAATGATCTATTTTGAATGATAACTTGAATTCATTTATACCGTAATTTTCATTTGATAAAAACCTATTTGAAATTGACGGCGATTGATTATTACTCCCTATTCCGTATATCATTTTTTTTACTTGTCTTTCATCCCCCACTTGTAATTGATAAAAATAAACTCCTGCTGAAACTTTCCTACCAGTGCTATTAGTTCCGTCCCATATAAGCCCATGCATTCCTTTTTGTTGTTCCCCTTGTTGAAGTATCTTTATTTCTCTCCCAAGTACATCATAAACACATAATCTAACATTTGATTCCTTTTCTATTTTGTATGGAATTGCTGTTGTTAATAAAAAAGGATTGGGATAATTTTGAGCAAGTTCAAATTTTTCAGGTATTAGTTTACTTACGTTTACCGAGGTAATTATATCAACACTATAATTTCCCAACGAATCAGTTTTTGCAGAAAATTTTTCTGTTGTATCATTCTTATTTATAAATGTAACCCCGGCATATCTTACTTGAGTAATATCTGTTGAGATATTTCCATTAATATGAAATGTATTCCCTTGTGCTTCCCCTATAATTAATAATAAAAATATTAAAAGATTTAATATTTTAGTTTTAAACTCGCGTTTATTTATGCCTAATATTTCTATGATAGTTTTTTGTATCGATGTTGTATACATTTTTAATTTTAAGAGAACAAATTGTATTAACATTCTCATAACAAATCTCACTATTATATGATAATTAAAATCTTAATTTAAAAGATAGAAAATATTAAATAATTGTTTTGATGTTTGGAGGATATTCATCCTTATTTTACGATTATATTATCGCCCTGTTTTTTCATAACAACGACAAGCATAATAGAATTCAGTGTCATTAAATTTTAACTTTTTATATTTATATCAAGATTTTCTATACAAAACGATTAATATAGCCTCCTCAAAATGAACCAATAAATTTTAAATAAGCTGCCTTTTATTGATTAGATATAGTTTATATAAAATTGATATTTTGCATTAGTTGTTTAATTGAATATACAATTGAAATGCCATGTATATTAGTAAATTTTATTTATAATTTATTTCTACACCTCCCTTAAATTTTCAAACTATCCCTATTTTTTAGTATAAATTATATCAATGTCTCTTATTAAAGCAATAAATCACTCTTATCACTTTAATAAAATCATTTTCCTGGTTTGAACAAAAAATAGATTTGAATTTGCATCACTCACTTTAATCTGATAGAAATAAACTCCGCTTGGTAGAGACGCATTGCGATACGTTTCTGCAGCATTAAACTCAACTTCATAATTTCCTGGCTGCTGTCGTTTATTTACGAGAGTAAATATTTCCTTACCAAGTATATCGTAAACTTTGAGTTGAATTAAAGCCTCCCCATTGGGGAGGTTTGGAGGGGCTGGAATTGAATATTTAATTTTTGTAGTTGGGTTGAATGGATTAGGATAATTTTGATAAAGCTGAAAATTTGAAATAACATTTTCTTTATCTTTTACACCTGTAATTGTATTAGAACTACCTGGAGTTGGGCTTGAAAAGAATTGCCATGAATCAGAAGCATCAGGATATCTTCCATAAGATGTATCTGTTTTTTGCGGGCCAAAAGAAAGTGAATCAATTACTGTAACACCATCGGATTCTGTTAATCCAATAAATTCCCCATCAGCACTCAATTTAAAATTCGTATGAAAACTTCCCTGCTCTTGTTCTTCATCGCACCAGATTAATAAATATTGCCCGGCTTTTATTTTTAAGCTGTCACCGGGGAATTTCCATTTGGTTAGATTATCCGGTTTGTCAGTTAAATACATTCCACTTAATGTTACATCAACAGAAGTTGGATTATACAATTCAATCCAATCATCAAATCCTCCGACACTGTCAGAAATAGTTGTTGAATTGCTTGCCATGAATTCATTTATAACCAGCTTTTCGCTTTGAATTGAAGGTGTTTTTATTACAATTGATTTGTAGCCTGGATAAGTAACTTCGTTTTGATTTACATCTTTTACCTTAACAATAAATTTGCCAGAAGCATTTTTCCCTAAAGGCGGAATCGTTCCGACCCATCTATCTGTATCTTCAACTTTACTGCTATTTGTAATGGGCTGGAATGTTAATGGATATGTTTGATGAGAAAGACCATTCTTTGTAAAATCAATTTCTGCATTGTCTATTCCATCATGTGAAAATGCTGAGATTACAACATGAATTGAATCATTTGTTCCGGGATGAATTGGATAATAATTTAATGCATAAACAATTGGTTTTGCACTTTCATATTTCAACTGAGTTTTTAATGAATTGTAACGAAGACTCATGTATTGCTTCAGACCGTTTTTAACATGCTGATTCGAGTAGCTGCTTGTTGAATAAGATTGATTAAAATCATTCATTGTGAAACCGTAATCTTTAGTACGAAAAGTATCTGCATCAGCAAAAGTAGAAATCATATTCTTAATGCTGTCAATTCTTGAACTCCAATTTGAAAGCTTGAAAACTTTTTCATTATAGAAGTCTAGAAAATGAGTGTATAAAGAATTCAGTTCAGGATTATTTAAAATCCTTTCAGCTAAAGGACGCGAACCGGGAATTACTTTTGGATAATCGTAAGGATCTGCATTTGACCAATCAGTATTAAACCAATCAACTCCAAATGAATTATCATAATCATACGGAATTAGATAAAATTGATCTTTAGCCGGATTATGGTACAAATAATAATTGTTCTCCAGAGACCAATAATTATCCCAGCTTCCCGTTAGATTGTTCAAAACAAAATACTTTAATATAGCACTTACATCCAAAATTTTATCAAGTGAATCTAAAAAAGTATTTTCCGGAGTATTATTAATTACATTAATGAATCTTGCTAATTGAGAATAATCATCCTGTTTTTCATTTGTTTTTAGATCGTAAACAGGCCTTCCGTTACTGTTTAATTTATATAGATTAGGATCATCTCCAATGAAAGATAAATCAGCCGGGAAAAGACATTTCCATAAATTGCCTGAATCATCCGAAAAGTTTTTTTTCAAAAATTGATTATCAACGTGCTCAACAGAAATATAAAGTCCATAGTAAATGCCATTAATATAAACTTCAGCATAAGCAGCACGGCTTGAAATTACTCCAAATTTTTTGAACATATCCCAGCATAACTTACTTCGAATTATTGAAGGATCATTATGTTCACCATTTAAATTTAATTTATCAACTCCGTAAAATTCTCTTCCCTTTATAAAAGAATTAAATGAAATTTTAAATGATTTCTTTTTTGCACTTCGCGAAGTATTTCCTCTTAAACGGAATCCAACCGAATCAACAGTTTCATCAATATATTTATTTTTAAAATGAATGGAAGCTAAATGAAGAGAGTCACTTAAAATATTATTGTCGTTATAAATCCAGACAAGATCCGAATTATTAATGCTGACATCAATTCTTGCGACACCGGTATCATCATACAATTTCCAGCTTTGGTCATTGCTTTGTGCTAAAATTGAAAATGAAGAAGCAGAAATAAAAATTAAAAGTATAAGTTTTTTCATTTACATTTAAGATAATCTTATAAATTATTTGAATCAACTAAAAAGACTGCTGAAGATAATTTATTAAATAAATGTCAACAGCAGTCTCATTGAACAGGATGAAGCAATAGACAAACTTATTAGCTAATCATTTCATCAATATCATCTTGTTAGTTTTAAAGAAATTACCAGCTTGAATCCTATAAAAATAAACACCGCTTGCAAGGCTGCTTGCATTAAAATTAACTTTATAATTTCCTGCTGTCTTAACTTCATTAACAAGGTTTGCGACTTCTCTTCCGGTGATATCATAAACCTTTAAAGTGACATGAGATGTTTCCGGCAATCTAAATTCAATAGTAGTTGATGGATTAAATGGATTAGGATAATTTTGTGAAAGACTAAATTTATTTGGGACAACTGGCATTTTATCCTTTTGTTCTACACCGGTTAAATTCGCAAAGCCTTCATAAATTAATTGAAGCGAATCTGTTAATCCAACAAAACCTGGATATCCTCCGCCGGTTAAATCAATTGTCTTTTCAGTTAAATTGTAATTAACGAAGCTAGTGTCAGGATTAAAATCAGTATATTCGCCGCTTGGATCTGTTTCAAAAACTCCAATGTTACCTGAAATACCTGTCGTATCCATTTTAAAAGAAGTCCCTTCAAAATTAATATTTGCTTTGCCTGCATAGGTATATCTATCCTGAGTTTTATAAAAACAATTACCGGTACTTCCAAACGGCAATTTATCAAAAGGATCAGTATATGGATAGCCGCCGCCCCATGATGTGAAATCAGCCATTACTAACTTTCCAGTAGAAGTTGTGAATGTAGTATCATTAGGATCAACTTTTAAACTGTTCATATTTATTCTCACACGGCTGTAATATGTAACGACATCTTTTCCATAATACAATTGTGAATAATCAGGAATATTTAAAGTGTCAGTAGCAGGAATGTAGCAGTAATTGTATTTCTTTGGCTCCCCGGTAGTTGCAAAGCTTTTTGCAAGTGTTAAATATTCTCTTGGCTCAGGCAATGTATCCCCTGTTTGCGGATTGAAAAACATGCAGTAAATATATGCCGGCTTATTCTCATCGCCATTTACAAAAAGCAGATAATCACCGCCGGGATTTGGTAAGAGCGTTGCATTTTCTTTTACGTCCTTTGCAGATGTATAAACTGCAGGTAAAATAATTTTAGATTGAACCACATCTCCCTTTGCATTTTCAACTGTTACTTCGCCGTCAGGTTCTGCAGGGCTATTAAACATTGCAGCGTTCGTATAAAAAGCTCCATTACCTTCTGTTAAAGGTATTTCTTTCATTTCACCATTTATTTTAACATTTGCTTTAACCGAAACAATCGGAAAATTATTTGGAGAAGCACTGACATAAATCTTCTTAAAGTCCGAAGAGTACGTTGCAAGGCTAACCAGTGGATTAGGATTTCCGCCAGGTGTTATCATAGCAAGCTCGGTATCCTTAAACATTCTTAATCCCATCAAATTTCTTTGTCCGTTATTATTCCACTCATCAATAACTTTTTGTGATGAAGTTGAGAAATACCAGTCTCCCGGGAATTTTCGTCCTTCAATTGTTGTATCACCTACTGCATCCTGAACATCAAAAATATTTTTTAATAGATCATGCAAAGTATATTGAGGATCCCAATATTCTGTTCCTGCAAACACGTCATAAATTTTTGATTCATCAGTTCCGAATTCCGCTCTTACTTCAACAGAAACAGGATTAATTTCATTCTCAAAACTCGTCCAGCTTATGTTTGAAGTCCAATCCTGTGTGGTAGAATTCCATCTCACAACATTAGCAGAGACCTGGACTACAACAAGAGAAATCGGCGCACCCATTTGAACTGCCTTTAATTCTTCCAGCGATAAAATGATATCATTGCCGTTTTGATCTTTGTCTATCGCAATTGTTCCGGTTTGAGGATACCTGCTGTTGATAGTACCGTTGGGTGATAAGATATTTGCTTTATCATCAGGTGTTATAGTAGCAATAGTTTTATTTCCAATTAAAAGATTAAAAGTTGGTTGAACATCAAGAGCTGAAGCACTGCCAATATTTTCCATATAAACTCTAAGTTTTAATCTTGCAGCCTCACTTGGGTTTGAAGATTTTGTTTTACTCCAATTAGAGCCGAATGTGCTTGTGGTACTTTCCGTATGAACCCAGGTATGTGAGTAAGAAGCTTCAACAGAAGCTGAAGCCAATTTAAATGGGTTAAAACTAAATTCAGCACCAACGGTTCCACCCACTTGGTTCTCATTAGAAGTTGTATTTGTAAATGACTTTTCCTTATCACCTCCTTTTGTATCCGTAATAGTTCCAATTGGAATAACGTCATAGCTTTCCATTCCCATTCTTATAACCGGCCTTGCAGCAACCAAAGGATTATTCTCAGGGGCTTGAACTCCAGCCGGCATATTAACGCCGGTAACTTCCATGTAATCGCTGTATGGGTCACCATCAGTGCTCCATCTAAGCGGATCGGTAATGTAATGCTTAACGTTCGGATCACCATTCCAAGGTTTTAAGCCGTCCAAAACATTATAGGTATAACCGTTTACTTCTAATTCATTGCTTATTCCGTCACCATCAACATCACCTGTATCAGACAAAGCCGTTTCTGTTCCATTAGGCGCTGTTAGATAAACAAAACCACTCCTATTTTGTGAATGATTTGATTTTTGAGAAAAAATCAATTCACTTCCAGCAAAAAGAATTAATGCAATAAATAGCAATAAAGATGTTTTCATCTTTTTTCTCCTAATAATTTTTTTGATTGTTTCTCTAATACGCAGGAAAAAGAACTGAAAGTGATAATCTTAAAGGAATTTTTTTTAATAAATTTTCTTATGAAAATGATTTTAAAAATGAATTGATTTTGTGATTCTAGGCAAGAAGATAAAATTATAGGAAACCATTTGAATTAAGTATCTGTCTATTAATGTGTAATTAATTAAAAGTTAGTTTTTAAACGATTTAAGACAAAGAGGTAAAAAATGAAACAGCATAAAAGATTAAATATTGGGACAGCACTTTTTACATTTTTATTTATTTCAATAATTTCTTTTGAAGGCCAGGCATTTGCAAAAAATAATAATCTAGTAGATAAAGTCAGCAATAAAATCCTTAACTACTATGATAATCCCTCAATCGAAGTCAGAACAAATAAAAATGGCAATATAGAATTGAGTGGTACGGTAAATACATTATATGATAAATTAAGAATTTACGAAATTGCTTCCGAAGTGAAAGGGGTAAAAAGAATTGAAGATGAGATTGATATTCAAACAAATTCGATTCCCGACAAAGAAGTTCAACAAAATATAATGGAAGAGCTTCATTTAAATAATGCAATAATTGAACCCGATAGAATAAAAGTTGCAGTGGATAATGGAGAAGTAATTTTAAATGGAACTGTGAGCTATCCAAGAGAAAAAGAAATGGCTGAAACATTAGCGTCGTGGCAGAACGGAGTTTTAGGGATTACTAATAATCTTAAAGTTCTGCCCTATAAAAAAGCTATTGATGATAACAACCTTAATCTAATTCTTGGTGAAATTCTTAAAACTCATTATGGATTAGAAAAAAACGTAACATATAAAGTCAATAATGGTGTGGTTACACTTGGGGGAACTGTTTCCAGCCTTTGGGCAAAGAAAAATATAGAAGATGATTTTTTCCGTGTGCTTGGAGTAAATTATGTTAAAAATAATTTGAAAGTATCCGAAGACCTAATGTAGAATAATAAGTTTAATTTTAATTAAAATAATTTTTTTTATCCAGAAAACCTCTATGGTTCTTTAACCCTAGAGGTTTAATTGAAAGACCGGTTTTTACAAACCCAATTCCTTAGAGGAATTGGGTTTGTTTTAAAATTTACTTCATCAATATCATTTTCTTCGTTTGAATAAAATTCCCAGCTTGCAATCTATAAAAATAAACTCCACTTGCAAGATTGCTTGCATTAAAATTTACTTTATAATTACCAGGAGTTTTTGTTTCGTTAACTAAAGTTGCAACTTCTCTTCCAAGTATATCAAAGATTTTTAATTGTGTTAAAGTCCCTCCTTGGGAGGGATTTAGGGAGGCTGGGATTGAATATTTTATTGCTGTAACTGGGTTAAATGGATTTGGGTAATTTTGGGACAAATTGAAAATAAGTGGAATATTTTCAGAAGATATTGAAGTTGTTATATCAACAGAGTTAGTCGGGAAAAATATATTATCTAACCATATGTCCGGAGCTTTTTTGTCATATATTCCCCAATCAGATTTATAATACCAGCTTAAAACATGTTTCCCTGCTGCTAGATTGTAAAAATAAAAATGCCATTTGTTATTTTTATAATAAGAGTCCACAGCGGAGTTATCGATGTCGAATTCCAATGAACCAAGATTTGAATTCGCTATAACACCAAATTCTACAACACTGTCTGACGCTAAATCAACGTTTATTTCTAAAGTTGATGATTGGTTAGGTGCAATATTTCCCGGCTGTGCCGAAGACATTCCTGTTTGAGGGTTTTTATTAGATATTGTCCATGGAGCATCTCCATAAGTTTTCCAGGGAAAAATATCAGTTAAATTATTATGCTCAAAAGTTTCAGTATAGTTATCTGAAACAACCGCATAAGAATATGTAGAGGATTCAAAATCTCTTTCCGGGCCTGTAGAATCTTTTACATTAACATTTAGGTTTAATGAATATACTCCTCTTTTTAATGGAGTGAGAGCTGCATTGGAACCATTTACAACAAGCTGGTCAGAATTAGAACTAGGTGAATTAAGCACCCATGAAAAATTTGTTGTAAAATTACCAACTGAGGGTGCAGAAACACTAGCTGTAAAATTAGTTTTTTGATTTAGTTTAGCATCTGTGTATCGAGGTTCAATGTTAGCTGCAAATAGTTGATCAGGGATATACCGGGATGATGTGCTATCTTGAAGATCATACGTCATTTTAGGAAAATCAAAAGACTGATTAATATTAACACCAACATTCATAAGTAATGAATCAGCTCTTACATCAGTAGGCGGTGCATTATCTGTAATTTTCCAAATAGCTTGCTGGGCATAACCATAATTAATTCTATCGCAATAATAAACAAGTGAATCAATATACTGCACAACTTTCAATAAAGATTGAGCTGAATTTATCCCATTCCATTTATCCAGCGAAGGGGCAACAGAAAACACTGCGGATGATTGAGGAGAGCCTTTGGATTCATCAATGCAAGCTGCATATATTCCATTTAATGTTTTTTTCTCTCCCGGTTTTAAAAATAAATCTTCCGAATGATTTACTACAAAATTTTGCTGACTATTGTCTTTATTAACTAATATATCTCCAGGCTTGATATTAATAATTAGCCCGGCTTTGGATGCAAGATAATCTATGTCCGATTGGAGAGGAGGCTGTGATACTCTAGCCATTAGATCATGTTCATGATCTTTGTTAGGTAAAGACCATCTTGGAAATTTAGCAAGCTTTTCCGCTGTTTGTTGACTGCCCGTTCTAGAATTAAATAAATCTGCAAAATCATTGCCAGATAAAGAAGTTTCGTCATTTGCATTTTTCCAGGTTCCGTCAGCTTGTTTATCATAAAAGGCATACTGGTCGTCCAGTCCCATCAAATGACCGGCTTCATGCCCGAAAGTACCGACTTGGTTATCCGAAGGATACCATGTGGCTCCGACAACCCCTTCATTAGGTGTACCTAAATTATCGCATAAACTCTCACCATCACCGCAAGCCAGGTTGATATCATCAAATCCCGGTGTACCCGGCGGCGATGAAGAAGCTGGTTGTGATATACTGGTTACGTCTATTTTAATTTTTTTCCCACTGCTTGTTGTTAATCCATCCCATTTATTAAAAATGTCTTTAACTATTTTATATTCATTCACACTATTGTCACAAGGTCCATAAAACTCAAGATTTAATTTAATATGGATTGTATTATTTTCCGGCGGATTAAAATTATTATAATTATCACCGGTTATAGATACATCATCACCATAATATCCGCCCTTTCCTTTTAGAGAAGCCGTTCCGTTTCCTACTGCGTCATAGAGAGATTCTTGATAGCCGATTTCAACACCCGCATGCGGAATTTGGACCGGAGCTTTCGCGGAATTAGTTGAAACCGTATTTACAACTAATTTGTCAGGGTTTACTTTTGAAAAATTATTTTTGAGAGTAGGAAAAGAAGATCCAGTAATTGAATTGCAAGGATCATGGTGAACAATATTAATTATCTCAGGCGGAGTATACTCTAAATTGAAATTGGTAGGTACATTTGAATTAATTGAAGAGATTATATCTTGTATTTCTTGCTGAGTACTGTTGTTAACTTTTACTTGTTTTGAAACAGCATTTGCGGTTATAGTAAACAAAGCAAAGGGGCCATCCATTATCGAATCATCTTTATAATTGGTGTTTAATGAAAAGAAATTATTATTCTGAACAGCCTGCCAGATCTGTTGTACATTCGAAGAACTAATACTGAAGGTCGTATCCACTAAAAATTGATAAGAATCTCCGGCTATTTTTACAAATTTAACTTGTCCATTTGCAAGAATTGTAATTGATTCGGAAATCGACCCGGGGTTCGTACCTCCAGTTGTTCCCTCTAGTTTAAAATCTGATGGGGGATTTTGTGCAAAAATGGTATTGATTGCCAACAAAAAAAACAATAAACATTTCATAAATTTTTTCCTACATCGTTAGATTTTAACTAGACATGATGATTAGAATTCTGTAACAACTTAAACTGATTTAATATTTTCGCAAACACAGAGCTTTTTTGAGAACTGCATCCACGCTTAAGGAGAATCGATTAGTTTGAAGTCGGGGGGGATAGCGTAGTTATAGTGCTCTAAACCCTTCCTTAAAGTGTATAATAAATCTTTGCAAGGAAAATGAATTAATTTCTGATCAATAGCAATAGGATATGCTTGATAGAGGCAAGTAAAAATCCTTTTCGAACTCATCGCTTATTTTAATATTATTCAATGAATTAAATGTTATTTTTAACAATTACTTTAGATAATTAATCAACTACAAGAGGTGTGAAATGAATTACAGATTAATAATTACTTCTCTTCTATTTAGTATGATAATCCTTCCAGCGATAGTATTTGCTCAGGAAAAGGAAGATCCTTTTTTATGGTTAGAAGATGTTGATGGTGCTAAATCGATGGAATGGGTAAAAGCTAAGGATTCGGCTACTGTTTCTGCTCTTAAAAAATTTCCAGAATTTCAAAACATTTATGAAAAAACCCTGCAGATTAATAATTCAAAAGAAAGAATTGCCTATCCCAATATAGTTGGCAATTACATCTATAATTTTTGGCAGGATAGTGTAAACGAACGCGGAATATGGAGAAGGACTAGTTTTGATGATTATTTGAACCCTACACCAAAATGGGAAATAGTTCTTGATATAGATTCTTTGTCTAAAGCAGACAATGTTCAATGGGTTTACCAAGGAGCTAATTATTTATATCCAGATTACAATCTCTGTATTCTTAATTTATCCCGTGGTGGCGCTGATGCTACAGTATTAAAAGAATTTGATTTACAGACTAAAAAATTTGTTGCTGATGGATTTCAGCTTCCGGAAGCTAAACAAGACGTTAGTTGGATTAATAAAAATACTTTATTAGTAAGTAGTGATTTTGGTGAAGGATCAATGACCAGTTCTGGTTATCCACGCATTGCTAAGATATGGAAGCGTGGCACTCCGTTAAGTGAAGCCAAAACAGTTTTTGAAGGCGAGCCGACGGATGTGTATGTCGGAGCTTTTACAATAAACACACCTGAAAAATCTTATGAGTTTATTTATAGAGGCATCACAACTTTTACGGCTAATCATTATACACTAGTCAATGGAAAACCAATTAAGCTTGATTTACCAAATGATATTGAATTGGATGGCATATTCAAAAATCAGATGCTCCTGAAACTAGAATCAGATTGGAATGTTGGGGAAAATTTGTACTCACAAGGTTCTTTAATAAGTATTGATTATGATAAGTTTATCAACGGCGATAGAGACTTCTTACTGATAGAAAAACCGGGAGAACGTGAAAGTATTGAATCTGTAAGTAACACAAAAGATTATTTACTTGTGAACAAACTAAACAATGTTAAGGGTGAACTTTATAAGTACAATTTAGAAAATAATAAATGGACGGGGCAAAAAATAGATGCACCTGATTATGGAACGATTAACATTGTTTCAACGGAAGATTTTTCGGATAAATTCTTTTTCTCCTTTACAAATTTTCTTACACCAACCAGTCTTTATTTATATAAAGTTGATGGCAGCATTGTAGATGTAAAAAGTCTTCCGAGCTTTTTTGATGCAAGCAAGTTTGAGGTTAAGCAATACGAAGCGGTATCAAAAGATGGGACTAAGATTCCTTACTTTATAATTCAGAGTAAAAACATGACGTATGATGGATCTAATCCTACTTTACAATATGGGTATGGTGGTTTTGATATCTCTATGCAGCCATATTATTCTGCAACGGTGGGTACTGCATGGTTATCCCGTGGCGGAGTTTTTGTAATGACAAACATTCGGGGCGGTGGAGAGTTTGGACCTAAATGGCACTTGGATGCAATAAAAGAAAAGCGACATAAAGCATATGAAGATATGGTCGCAATATCGGAAGATTTGATTAAAAGAAAAGTTACATCTCCAAAAAATTTAGGAGTTATGGGTGGCAGTAATGGTGGTTTGCTTGTTGGGGTGATGCTTACACAAAGACCTGATCTGTACAATGCTGTTGTTTGTCAATCGCCTTTGCTTGATATGAAACGATATACCAAGTTACTTGCGGGCGCAAGTTGGATGGGTGAATACGGAGATCCAGATAAGCCAGAGGATTGGGCATATATTAAAGAATATTCTCCCTATCAAAATCTTTCCAAAGATAAAAATTATCCAACTGTTCTTTTTACAACATCAACAAGAGATGACCGTGTACATCCCGGGCACGCAAGAAAAATGGCGGCTAATATGGAATCGCTTGGAAAGCCGGTTTATTTTTATGAGTACACAGAAGGAGGTCACTCTGCTGGAGTAACGAATAAAGAAGTTGCATTCGAGAGTGCCTTAACTTATTCTTATTTGTGGATGCAGTTGAAATAGGTCAGCAGTAATCTATAAGTCTAAAAAGGCGATCAGATGGTCGCCTTTTTTATTGAGGATTTGTAAAATTATTTTAATAAAATCATCTTCTTCGTTTGGATAAAATTCCCAGCTTGCAATCTATAGAAATAAACTCCACTTGCAAGATTGCTTGCATTAAAGTTTACTTCGTAATTACCAGGGGCTTCTGCTTCATTTACTAAAGTTATCAACTTCTCTTCCAAGTATGTCATAAACTATAAGCCTAACCCCCCGCCCCTTCCCAAAGGGAAGGGGAGAAGAAGGAACGGAATATGTAATTGTTGTTGTTGGGTTGAATGGATTTGGGTAGTTTTGTTTAAGTTCAAAATGGTTTGGAATATTATTAGGATCATTCTCAATTGCCGTAATTATTTCAGATAACGAACGCTTCCAAACACCACTGCCATCAGTACCGGCAAAGAGATCTGAATTGGAAACGATAAGGCTAACTATACCAGTATTTGCTAATCCTGTGCTTACATCATTCCATGTTGTCCCATAATTTGTCGAAATAAATATGCCTTTTTCAGTTCCTGCAAATAGATTCTTACCCGATACTGCAAATGAAAAAATAGAATTATTTTCAGGTAATCCGGAACTTACGTTCTGCCAATTTACTCCACTATTTGTAGATAGAAAAACACCACTATGTGTTCCGGCAAATAGATTTTCCCCTAAGACTGCAAGAGTAAAAATAGTTGTGTCAGTTAACCCCGAATTGACCGCTTTCCAATATTTGCCATTATTTGTTGAAAGATATACACCACTTCCCCAAGTTCCGGCGAATATATTTAATTCCCCGTTGTTATTATGCAAAAGCTCAAAAGAACTTACAGTAGTTTTAGTTAAACCAGAATCCACTGGAGACCAATTTTGACCATTATTTGTTGAAAGAAAAACACTACCGTTTCCACCATACTCGTGAGCTCCTGCTAATAGATTTACTCCGCCATTCCCATCAGGAATAGTAACTAGTGCTTTAACGTAATGATACGTTAAACCGGAATCTACAATAGTCCAAGATTTGCCGTCATCAGTTGAACGATTTATGCCCCAGTCACATGCAAATATATTATTGCTACCTCCCACTCCATCAGAGCCGGGAGATATAGCAAGACATTCAACGCCAAATAATGAGCTCCGATAATATATTTGAGTCCAATTCATACCTTCATCAGTAGAAAGAAAAACACTACCTCCAGAAAATAACACTCCCGTCCCCGCCAAAAGATTTGTGCCGCCCGAATCATTTTCATAAAGCGCAAGGGCGGAAACACCAGTGTAAGCAAAACCAATTGCAGTCCAATTTTTTCCATTATTTGTGGAAGCAAAAAGACCACGATCAGTACCAGCAAATAAATGGACATTTCCTAAACTTTTTAACAGTATAAGTGAGTAAACTTTTGCATTTGCTAATCCGGAATTAATTTCTACCCAACTTGTGTCATCATTAGTAAAAAGAAAAACACCATTGTCTTCAGTACCAACAATCAGATTTGTCCCTAATACTACAAAAGAATTGATGTTTGAGAAGTAATTAGTATCGTAAGGACTTTTAGGCAGCCCATTATTCACCGATAACCAGCTTGAGCCGTTATCAGTCGAAAGAAAAACACCTTCGTCAGATGTTCCAACAAATAGGTTAGTACCAATCACTTCGATGCAAGTGATACTAACATAGTAAGTTGAATCATACCGGCTTTTGGGAAGCCCATTATTGATTGAAGCCCAGCCTGTGCTATTGTTAGTTAATATATATACTCCGTCATCAGTTCCGACAAAAAGGTGTGTACCAATTTCTCCGAAGGAAGTAATACTTGTATAATACGTTGTATCATATTTCGGAAGTCCATTATTAAATGGAACCCAGTTTTCACCGTTGTTAGTTGATAGAAATACACCATCAAAAGTTCCGGCGTAAAGATTCATACCACCTTTCCCATCAGGGAAAACCGTAAGGGCAAAGACATTAGGATCTGTCAATCCAGAATCAATTGCCGTCCAGCTTGAACCATCATCAGTTGAGAGAAATACACCATTATAGGTCCCGACAAAAATATTTATCCCCGCTTGTACAATTTCAGTAAATTGTTGAAAGGGAGTGTTAAGTGTATCCCAGTTTGTTCCGTTGTCAGCCGAAATAAATACCCTACCATTAACTTCTGTCATTAAGTTTACATCACCATTTCTATTTGAAAAAATGCCAAGGGATGTAATATCACCGCCATAAGGTCCATTTGTTTGTACCCATTGCGCTTTTACTAAACATGAAAGCATAATAAAAATTACTACTGAATAAAATATTTTTTTCATACAACCTCCGCTTAACTATTTCAACAAAATCATTTTCTTACTCTCAGTTAAACTGCCGGCCTGGAGTTTATATAATGTAAATCTCCACTGGGAAGATTTGCTGCATTAAAATTAACTTCATAATTTCCAGGACTTTAGTTTCATTTACAAGTGCCGCGACTTCTCTTCCGAGTATATCATAAACTTTTAACGAAACAATTCCTGAAGCTGCTATTTGATATTTTATTGTTGTAGTAGGATTAAACGGATTTGGATAATTTTGTTCAAGACTAAATTGCTCCGGCAAAACCAGATTAACAGATGTCTCTGCAACAATATTTTGTGTACCATCAAAATCAATTTGATTTAACCTGTAACTATAAATACCGGCAGAAAGTCCTTTATCTATAAAGGAATAATTTTGTTTTTCGGTTGTGGTTCCTTTCCCATTTACAAATGTAATTTTTTTCCCGTTACGATAAATTTCAAATCCTTCATTATTTTTTTCAGAAGCAGTTTGCCAGCTAAGCTCAATTTCATTTCCTATTGTGTTCGTCTTGAATGAAGTTAGTTCAACCGGAAGTACAGTATTACTTATACTATAGATAGTATCACCAATTCCACCAGACCATCCCCAGCCATCATCTGAGAATGAGGCTGGTCCGTGAGGTTTACTATCTATTTTTGTCCACGTTTGTCCATTATCTGAAGTATATGCTGAGCCAGGGGTTGTAGGCTCAGGTAAACCAACATTTTTATTAGATGTAACGACATACGTTCCGGAAGTTCCCGGCACATAATTTATAAAATAAAATGACGGATTTTGCAGACTTGATTGAAACGAAGTCCAGCTTAATCCCCCATCTGTTGTTTTGGCTGCCCTGTTAATATGATCCCCGAAATAAGTAAAAGCTAGACCATTAAGACTATCCTTCAATTGAATACCAACACCTGCATCACTTGCCGTTGCGGTATAAGTCATTTTAGCCCAGGTGACGCCTCTATCTGTACTTCTATATATTTTTCTAAGGAATGTTGAAAAAATAAAAATATTACCTGGCCCTGTATGATCTGTGGGGAAAAGATCCCCAGAATCTGCTGTCGGCATATTAGCTGTTTGAACGGGAATCCAGTTACCACCACCATCAGTTGTTGTATATACTTCAAAACGACCGTTCCTTGGAGTACCGACACAAATCCCAGTATCACTTTTATTATAGAAATAAACAATAGTCGGGTGACCTCCACCAATGAATGCACTTCCTTGCCGCGACCAGTTGGCTCCACTATCTGTTGTTTTATAAATACCACTATTTGAACCAGTATTTGGATCATATACTGCGATCCAGGCGGTCTGAGCATTTCTTGCATAAATTGCTTCAACACCAGTTCCAGATGGAATATTAGTTGAAGATACATTCCAATTATTTCCGCCATCTGTTGTTAAAACAAATTTAGGATTTGTTATACCCCAGCCAATATTATAATTTTCGATTCCCCAGCATACATTTTGACTAACCGCTGAAAATATTAATAAAGGATTCCCTGACACAGTTAAACCTGATGCAGTTTGTATCTGCCAGGTCGTTTGTGCCTTTACTAGAACACAAGAAAATCCAAGAAGTAAAAAGACAAAAAGGAATGTAAGTTTTTTCATATAACCTCCTACTAGAATTGTTAAAAATTAATTTGGTTTATTTAACTATTGTGACTTCACAATAATTTTGGGAGGCTAATAAATAAAAATTTAGCTGCTACTGCATATTATTATTGTCTCTTTTAAAAGTACTATTGTGTCATTTAAGCAATAAAATGATAGAACTTCTATTTTTAGTGGTTTTATAAAACGGGAAAATAGTATGGATAGGATTTGAAAACGATCAAACGATTAAATCACTAGGAGGGTAACCAAATTCTTCTTTGAAACATTTAGAAAAATATGTCGGGCTGGAAAATCCAAGCGAGTATGCTATCTCGGAAATATTTCCTGTTTGTTCTTCAATCATTTTTTTTGCTTTAACTAATTTTACGAACCTTATATACAGGCTTGCAGATTTGCCGGTTAAAGCTTTTAATTTTCTATGTAATTGTGCACGGCTCATGGCTACCTCACTGCAAAAATCTTCTATATTAAATCCTTCCTCAGAAATATGCTTTTCAATTATTCCTCTTACTTTTAACATAAATTTCTCATCCATACTCATTAATTTTTTATCATATTGTGTAGGTAACAAATACGCTAGCCTGCTGAATTTTTCCTGCAGCTTCTTTCTAATACTTATAAGATTCTTAACCCTTACCTGAAGCTCTTTAATATCAAAAGGTTTTGTAAGATAATCGTCTGCACCTTTCTCCAGGCCTTCTATTTTATCTTCATTACCTGCTTTTGCTGTTAATAAAATTATAGGGATATGAGATGTTTTTTCATCATTTTTTAAAATTTTAACTAATTCATTTCCATCCATTTTAGGCATCATCATATCGCTTATTATAAGATCCGGAATAATCTTTTCCGCTTTTCTTACACCTTGTTCCCCATTCACAGCTTCTTCAAATAAATACTCTGAATTTTCAGATGAAGATTTTTGAATCAGAGATTCTTTGATATACTCTCTCATATCGTAGTTATCTTCCACAATAAGAATTATGGTTTTATCTTTATTATTGTCATTCTGAAGAGAATACGACGAAGAATTTTTTTGCTTCTCATCATTTCCAACTAATGTCAGATCCTTAGCTCCATTTATAATAACTTCTTCTTTTTCTTCTGCAATTTCTTCATCCTTTAAATGATCTTTTCCCATAGGGAATAATAATGTAAATTCCGTCCATCCATATCTTCCATTATTTGAATCAATTTGTTCACTTTCAGCATAAATTTTACCTTGATGAAGTTCTACAAGCTCTTTTGCTAAGAGCCAATCCTATTCCTGTTCCTTCATATTCTCTTGTTAAAGAACTGTCAACCTGATAAAACCTGTCAAAAAGCTTGGGTATTTCTTCCTTTGCAATCCCGATCCCTGTATCTCTTATTTTTATTTCAACATATTCTATCATATTATTATCCCGAGTTCTTGAACTTAAACTTGAACTTTCTTTTATCGAAACAGAAATCATTCCTTCTTCTGGAGTAAACTTAAAGGCATTAGATAAAATGTTTGTCAATATCTTCATCATCTTATCTTTGTCAAAATATAATTCAATATATTCTTTTTCCGGAAGTAGTTTTAATGAAATATCTTTCGATTCAGCTAATGATTCAAATGATAATGCTGCACCTTTTACAAATGAAACGATATTCCCTTTAACAGCTTCAAGCTTAAGTTTACCTGCTTCGAGTTTTGAAAGTTCTAACAACTGATTTATTAATTGAAACAGCTTCCTCGAGTTTCTTTTAATTACGTTTGCATCCTTAACTATATTGTCAGATGTTTTGGAACTTATTTTTTCTGCTGGGCCAAGAATTAATGTAAGCGGAGTTCTAAACTCATGAGAAATATTTGCAAAGAATCTTGATTTCATTTTATCAGTTTCTTCTCTTTCTTTCAGAACAGCTTCATCCATTTTGACTTTGTCTTTTAATTTCAGCCTGTTCAATTCATATTTTCTTATCCCCAATAATGCAAAAATGAAAATAAAAACATAAGAACTATAAGCCCACCAGGTTTTCCACCATGGCGGTGAAATGATAATTGCAATTGAAGTCCCTTTTTCATTCCAGACTCCATCATTATTTGAGCCTTTAACTCTGAAAATATATTTCCCGGGAGACAAGTTAGGATAAGAAGCATATCGTCTTGTTCCTGAATAAACCCAATAATTATCTATCCCTTCCATTTTATATGCATATTGATTTTTTTCGGATTGAATGTAGCTCAGGGCAGAGAATTCAAAAGAAATAAAATTTTCGCTGTAAGATAATTTTATTTCATTTCCAAATGGATAAGATTTCTCAAACTTTTTAAATGAAGTAATCACAATAGGAGGCATAAATGAATTATTTTGTAAGTGATCAGTATTTACTATAATCAATTTTTGTTTTTCTTTAAAAAACGGAGCTGTCATTACGTACAATTCTCCTTTTCGTCCCCTGAATATGTATCCTACCTTTATTTCGCTATAAAGCTTATGCTGTTTATTTATGGGATTGTATTTTATAAACCCATCTATGTTGCAAAGCCATAAATTTCCATGCTCATCAGCAGCCATACTTAAAGCATCTCCTTTAAAACCCTCCTTGTCAAACATTCGTACAAATTTTTGTAATTTTTTGTCGAACTTATTAATGTTGGCATTTGTAATAACCCAAAGGTTTTCAGCCCCATCTTCGCAAAAATCATATATGTCATTTCCAGAAAGTGTCAGAGTATCATTCGGATTAGATGTAAAACTTGTGCTGCTCTTTGTCTCAGGATTATATCTTAATGCTCCGGCTTCATTTGTTCCAAGCCACAATATGCCATTTTTATCCTCATAAACTTGAACGATTGCGTGATTATATTGCAATATTTTTTCGGCTTTTCTTGTATGAATATTTAATTTAAAGACCTGCCCGCTTGCGGTACCAACCCACATATTACCATCTCTGCTGTTACGCATGCTAAGAATTTCTTCATTAGAAGTTTTACTAACATAAAAATGGTTAAAGGCATTTTCTTTGTTTTTTTTATAAAAGAAATTACCCGGTCCGCTGCTTACCCAAATTGTTCCGGAACTATCTATATTCATACAGTCTAAAAACATATCGCTGTTTTCTTTCTTAAAGGATTCTTTTTTAGGATCAAAACTTATTAGGCCACTATTTGTTCCAATCCAGATTTTTCCACTCAGATCTTCAACTAAACAATTGTTTCTATTAGAATACTCTTCGAAAGGGTAATCTTTATTATAAGGATTTGGAGGAATGCACTTATTCAATCCACCTCCGCGTGAACCAATCCAAATAGTTCCTGAACGGTCCACCAAAATTTGAGCTATATAGTTACTTATACTAGAAGGATCCGATTCATCAGGCTTATAATGAGAAAACTTTTTAGTTTCTTTATCGAAAATGTCTAGCCCTTCATCTGTAGATATCCAAATAAAACCATTTTTATCCTGGCAAATGGAATTAATACTATTATTACCGAGACTTTTAGAGTCGTTTGGAATATTTTTATAAGTAATGAATGAACGTTTCGTCTTATCAAATTCTACCAAACCATTCTGCGTTCCTAACCAGATTATTCCATCCTTGTCTTCAAAAATACTACCTACCCAATATGTAGATCCCCAAGTATCAGGAATCTCCGGATCTGTCCAATAGTGAATGAATTTCTTACCTGAGCTGTCGAGCTTGTCTAAACCTCTGCCTGTACCAAACCATAAATTTCCAGATCTATCTTCATAAATTGCATTTACTGAATTATGAATAATGCTATTCGTATCAGCGCTGTCGTGAAGATATCTTTTGAACTTCTCTTTTGTTCTATCATACAAATACAATCCGCTGCCACTTCCAACCCATAAATTTCCTTTATGATCTATACATAAAGCAAGAACGTGGTTACTCCAATCACTCAATGGCATAGAGGGATTTAGAACATAATGTTTAAATTTTTCTGTAACGGGATCAAACCTTTCCATCCCCATTGTATGGCCTACCCATATTTTGCCATCATTGTCTTCACATATTGCTTGAACATATTCATTAGTTGTACCTATTAAATCGGTTGAATCCTTAAGTACTGCATGATTTGGTACATAAGCTTTGAATGAATTTCCATCATATCTGATTATTCCCCAATAAATGCCCGCCCAGATATATCCTGTCCTGTCTTGCATAAGGCAAGGAACTAAAGGTACTACACCATCTTCTATTTTAAAGTGTTCAAATTTTAGATTGGTATATTGTGCATAGCCATCATGCAAAAATGGATTCAGAATAAAAAGCAATATCAGAAACAGAATTATTTTATGGATATAATTATTATGATGATATTTAAAAGCAATCACTTGCATATTTTTAAAAATTATTTTTACTCATAATCTGGAAAGAATGGCTACTCTGTTCTACGCCAACTAAACTGACTTAACGGTATTATCTATGTTTAATTAATTTTCAGTAATCTCTTGAGTAAAAAACTAACATTTATAGTAAGCTAAATTATTTGTAATAGAGTTACCCTACTATAAAAATACATTGCACGTAAACACAGAACTTGATCGAAAGAACTGCATCCACGCCTTTAGGATTTGAACTTATTAAAGGAGTTAGTCAATTGTTGGAAGAATTTTTCTACCTATAGGTGTAGATGAAATGAACGAAAATAAAATCAATTAATTTTTATTTAAAAGCAATAGTTATTTTTTAATATTATAAAAAAACCTCTGATAAACTATAAATTCA
>CAVZID010000014.1:0-233503 GCA_963775245.1 uncultured Bacteroidota bacterium | reverse complement strand
TCCGCATTTCGTCAGCTAATTTTTTATAATCATATTTAATTGGGATATATTTAATTCTTAATTGCTCATTTTTTATTTCCAATATTGTATACCCAACAAAAGTATTTCCATCATTTTCCGGCCTGCCGATTACTCCAACATTTATAAAATATTTATCGTCATTTAACTTTCTGCCCCAATGTATTCCAGTATGTGTTGCACAAATTATATCAGCATTATAATCATGACAAAGCTTTTCTAAAAAGTGAGTTGGCGTTGTTGTTTCCCATAAAAATTCATTTGTTTTTCTTGGGGAGCCATGACAAAGCAAAACTTTATAACTTCCAAGTTCAATTCTTATTTCAGAAGGCAATTCTTTCATCCATATTTTAAATTCTTCACTTGTATTTTTATAAGTATAATCATAACTCAGCTTTGCAAAATAATTATCACGCGGGTCCGTATATCCGCATTGGCAGTCATCCAAATTATTTCCGATAGAATTATCATAGTTTCCCTGAACAACTTTTACTTTATTATTAATTAACAATGGAAATACTTTGTTTGGATTAGGCCCGAAAGCTCCCAAATCACCGAGACAGTATATTTCATCAACTTTCTTTTTTTTACAGTCTTTTAGAACTTCTTCCAAAGCAAGATAGTTGCTGTAAACCCCACCAAATAAAGCAATCTTTTTATGCATCTCTACTTACCGTACTAAAGTTTGAGCAAATGGCACCATACAGATAACAAGTGTAACATGCCTGATGTTTTAGCTCGTACCCTTTTGATGACTTCTCTAATGTTTCTCCAAGTTTTGCATCCGGTGCATTTACAAGTATGGGGCAAACATAAACCCCTTTATTTGTAACAAGCCTGCTGTTTGTGCAAATCAACTGGCTAACTTCATAATCATGAAGCATTTCTTCGTAAACGTATTCGTAATTTTCATAACCTTTAGTTCGCAAAGCCTCTTGCCCGATTTTTATTGAAGGTAATATTTTTAACCTTGGCCTTTTATATCCGTTAAGCTTTAATGTTCCAATAAATCCATTAAGAATTTTTTCTTCTTCTAATTCTTCCCATGTTTTTGTAATTGTAATAATTGGCAGAAATCCATTTTCATACAAAAGCTTTATTCCATTCATAGCTTTTTTAAAAACGCCTTTTCCTCTAATATTATCATTCATTTCTTCTGTGTAACCATCAAGGCTTATTCGAAACTCCAGTGTATAAATTGTGTTTAAAGACATTTGATGAAGTATTTTTGCAGTGCTTTCTTTAATCAGCATTCCGTTTGTAAGAACTGTTGCAGGCCCAAACTGCAAAGTATATTCTAAAATTTGCAGAAGCTCTTTATTAGCAAATGGTTCTCCCCCGGTAAAGTAAAATTCTTTTGTACCCATTTTGACAGCTTCATCAATATATGATTTGCACAATTCAAAAGTCATAAACTCAAAAGTATGATTTGTAGGACTTGAATTATTAAAGCAATGTTTGCAGGCAATATTGCAAACTGTTCCGCTTACCTGGAACCAAAGGTTGTCTAATGCGTCAAGATATATTTCAGGATATTTTAACTTCATCTAAAACTCCAGAAGATTTATTTTCATTTAAAGATATTCCGGAAACTTTTTTAATTAATAAAATTGGGATGAAATATAATATCATAATAATTATTGTTGCGTATAAATTTACTGCTAATAATTCCGCAAAAGGGCCATCAGAAATAAATAAATTATTAGGTAAAAGATGAAATACCAATACTATTCCCGCAGCAACTCCTGTCCACATAGCGAGATGAAATGACATTTTAGGTGCAGGTATTTTCCAAAAAATAAATATAGGGGCTAATCCCAACACCATTGTCCCGCTAATCGTAGTTGCTGAAAGAATCGTAGGCGAAAATATTAATGGAATTGTACCGGCGATTGCTACAATTACCATAACCCATCTTCCTTTTGAAACAGATGTTAATTCTTTTTTTGCTAAATCAACAACAATTAATTTTGATACGGAAGCAAAAGTAGAATCAACTGTAGATGATGCTGAAGTTACCATAATAAAATTCATTACTATCATTCCTATTACCCCTAATGTTTTGGATACTTCAACTGCGGCTTGTCCAGACTTTCCTAAAAACTTAGCATAAATACCTACAAAGCTGAACAATAAAATAAAAATGAATCCAACGATTGTTGCAATAATATAACTCTTCAAAGTTGTTTTTTCATCTGAAATAAATCCTCGGTCAGTTAATACAGGGTCATGAAACGGGTAACTGAAAATCTGAATTAATGCAACTAAAACTAAATCAAACCCGCCGCTTAAGCTCCAATTTCCTGTATTTATAAACGGAACAAGTGAACCTTCTTTTGGCAGAATCATTCCCAGTATAATAAATAATAAAACTGCAAAAAGTGACATCTGTAATAAATCAGTTATAAGCGAGCTTCTTAAACCGCCTTTTAATGCATATAATAATGTCAGGGTTGTAAATACTATAATTGAAATTATATATCCGGGTGAACCAGTTTTTCCGAAATACGTTCCAATGACTTCCGTGTTTGACCAGACTTCATTCAAAAGTCTTATTGCAACAATTATTGTAAAAAATCTAAGTGCACCAACTCCGAATTTTGTTTCCAGAAAATTGTGAAGACTTTTAACTTTTAATTTTGTCCTTAACTTATAAATTATAATTCCGGCAACTAAAAATGATAGGTAGTAAGTTGCATAAGCAAACCCGCCTACAATACCAAAGCTCATTCCCAGGTTTGCAGCATTTGTTACTGACTTTGCAAATATCCATGAGATTACAAGACTAAAAGTCAGCATCACTGTTCCGGGTTCTTTTAATTTTTTTGATTTACCTTTATAAAATCCTTCGTTATTTTTTACTAACGGGGTCATCAAAATCAGTATTACTGAAAATGCTATTAATACTATCCACTGCCAGGTTAAAACTGAAACCATTTATTTCCTCGTTAAAATCTTAATTGAAATGTTGAAAGCAGTAATACTTCATCGTCTTTAGCTTCGAGTCTTGTTGATGTTAAAACATTATTCCGGTTAGCTTTTTCATAAATTAAATTAATTTGATAAGAGAAGATGTTATCCTTCAACCAATTCGCTCCAATAATATAACTGTTAAGCAAAGTTGGGCCTTTAAAATCAGAAAATGTTTTACCATACCTGGAAGTTTCAAACCTGCCGATTAGCTGAACGCCATCTTCATTATTCCCGGTAATAAAATATCCGGCTTCAAGATATCCCCCTGTAAAACTTTTCAATTGATTATTCATTGACAGAGCATCACTAAAATTGTAATCAAATGCTTCGCCGCGAAATAGTATTTCATTTTTATCATATTCAAAATTTGCAAGGTAGCCAATCCTATTTCCAAGTACGTTTGAATTATTAAAACTTTCAAAAGTATGGTCAAGCAAACTTAAAACTTGTGGTTGTTCATTCGCATAACTTACACTGCCGCCAATTTTCATAACATCACTAAATTTATAATTTAATCTTCCGGTAATATTCTTACTATTATTATTTTCAGATATATTTTGTCCTGCTTCTCCGTTACCATTTGTAACGCTGATAAAGTACTCAATATTCTTTTGCTGATTACTTCCCCAAAACATCAAACCGTATTGTGTATCAAGGCCAGGTAAAAGAAATATTGAATTTAAACCGGAATATCTTTCAATGGTAGTGAGCCTGCTTGTTGAACGATTATTTTCATCAGAGAATGGGTCAATAAATTTACCGGCTATTAAATAATTATTATTAAAAAATTTTGCCTGGACTTGCGCCAGAACTATAGCAGTTCTTTGGCCTGCTGCATCAAATTCAAAAAATAAACTATAGTTTTGGTTATAATCAAATCCTAAATCGAGTCTCGCCCTATGAACATAAAATGAATTATCAATAGAACCATTTTGTTTTATGCTGTGATAAGCGAAAATGGTATTTATATATCCTGAAAAAAGGAAATCCCATTCATTACTTACTGATGAAATATGAATTCCGTTTCCTTTTTTATATGTAATTGATTGGCTATATAGATTAAAGGGAACCATAATAATTAATAAAACAATAAATGAAAGCCGTAAGAATATTTTCATCTGGCAATCTCCGGATATTAAAAAGATATTAATTTATTGATTTTAAAAAAATCAAAAACAATTTGCTATTCTTGTTATTCTAAAGATATGCTTCTGTATGTACACTATTTTAGTAATATTAAAAATAGAAGTTAAGCTTATTACTTCATCATTTAATTCAATTATGAAACATTATTTATGACAAATGTAATTCACCTGGAATTTTACAAAAGTAAAATAATTGACAATTTTATAGTTTTTAAATTATTGTTTAGATGGTTTTTGATAATATCTTAATCGAAAATCTGGAATTCAAAAAATAGAAAATTTTTAACCTCTTTATTCTTGGACACTATTTGTAGAAAAATTTATTTATCGATGTCAACTTTTATCTGCCAAGTTAATAAACAAATTAGAAACAATCATAACGATTTACATTCATTCAATATCATTTTTAATTTTTTTAGAGACAGCGTATACATAATTTATCCCTCTTCCGACAGTTCAAAAGGATTACTTAAAACTGCGGTTAATCTATGCTCAAGATTCAAAAATAGTAAGCTTAATTATATGGCGACTCCACCCTTAAAAGAAGTGAATTTTTCATGCCGCCAATTCTGCTTTAAAGGAAAGTGCATGCTCAATATCCCATTCACTTTTAAGCATTCGGTGGATATAGCAATTGTCAGCCTGACTCAATAATTCGGTTCTTTGTTCATCACTTATATCCCCTTCAATATTTATTTCAATCTTTACATTAGTCTTCAACCCGGTTATCTCTTTCTTCACTTGCTGTGTAAGTTTAGCTTCAACATTGCCAATTTCCCACCCGTTTTTTCTTGCAATAAAACGTACAGTAGATACTTTACACATTGCCAATCCGGAAAGCACTAACTCGGTTGGACTTAAACCTAAATCTGTTCCTTTAGAAGATTCAGGTTCATCTCCAATGATTGAATGTTTACCGTTTGTTATTACGCTTTGATATCCTTCAGGCAGATTTTTTATTTTTATTATTGTTGCCATGTCAATTCTCCCTACTTTTAATTGATTGTTTTTATTAAAAGCTGCCTTTATAAGAGGCAGCTATTTACGATTTATATTTTGTTCTAAATTGTTGAAGGTGCAGTTGTAACTTGCGGTTTATAAATGCTTCCCAAAGCTGCACCATAGATCAAGTGCCCAATTAAACTTGTCATCGCAATAAGTACCGAACCTGAAAATAATCCTGAGATAAAACTGCCTCCGTTTAAGCTGCTCATCATCGGCATTACGACAAGTTGAGCCATTAACCATGGAATTACGCCAAATAAAGCTCCGGTTTTATAATCGGATGATTTATTAATTTTAACTAAAAAGATCGCAGCGTAACCAACAGCTAATATTCCGCCTATCATAAAATGAGCTATCCAGCCAACAGCCAAGGGCGCTCCCATAGTTGCTGATAACATTTTAGGAATGTTCATTTCAAAGCCCATTAAAGGTGCCATGTATGTAAATACAGTCATTGCTATTGTTGCAATAAAGCCCGCAGTTAAAGCAGATTGAATTGAGAAATGTGTTTTCCCCGCATTACCAAATTTAACTTCGTTCAACATTTTATTACTCCTTTTAATTGTTATTTTTTATCCTGCATTCAACAGGTAATTTTAAAAGTAAACTTATGGTTAAGCTGATAAGAGTTCTGTCAACAAATTGACAAAAACAACTTTTTAAGAGATGGAGTTTATTTTTTGTTTAAATGATAGATTTGTTTAAAGCGTAAGGTTTTTTCTTTTAGAAAAAGATGACATCTTTTGGGTGCTGCACCATAGCTTTGAAAGATGTTATCTTTTCTAATTACCTTTCAACAATTCGAAGGCTTAAATGAACCATTTCATGTCAGGATAAAATGATAATGATTCTTTCACGAAGTGGTTCGTGCCCGGCGGAGACAATTTTTATCTCTTATTTAGTTAATAAATAAAGTTGGAAAAATAAATATACTATTTGTTGGTCTATTGTTTCTATTTGTTTTTGGAGTGATATATTTCTTTTATAAAAAGATGACATCTTTAAAAAAGACGTCATCTTTATAATGTTCAAGAATTCTTAAACAATAAATGTGACTGAGCTAAAATTAGAATAGACATTGTTGTCTGCCCTTAATGTTTGGAATTATGCATAAACTTCAAATAGACAAGAATGTATGTTCCACAGTTTATTTCTTTTTAGTCACTCGCATTTAAGATAGACTTCCTATTCATACCTCAAAGCTTCAATCGGATCTAGATTGGCTGCTTTATACGCCGGGTAAGTGCCGAAACCAACTCCGACTAATATACAAAGAGCAATTCCAATTCCAACCCAATCATAGGGTATCGCCGCCACCGCATTTAAATATGATCCTGCAAAATTGCCAATACCAATCCCCAGTAAGATTCCAATTAAACCACCGACTAAAGAAAGCATAACAGCTTCGGTAAGAAATTGCATAAGTATGTGAGACTTCCTTGCACCGAGCGCTTTTCTTATCCCAATCTCTCTTGTTCTTTCTGTAACAGATACAAGCATTATATTCATGATGCCTACACCGGCAGCGATAAGTGCAATAGCAGACACAACCATTGAGCCAATTCTTACGTTGCCTGTTATATCATTTATCTGACTCATTATGCTTTCATTACTAGAAATATCAAAATCATTTTCTTCACCCGGAGCGACTTTTCGTATCTTACGCATATAACCTATCGTTGATTCAATAGTTGATTCATAATCTTCTTTACTGTTTGTCATAACAGTTATCACACAACTGCCCGCACGCTTACCATAAATTGATTGAAAAGTAGTTATTGGAAGAACAATATAATTATCCTGTGATTGTCCGAAAAATTCAGGACGTTTTTTTAATGTGCCAACAACTTTAAAAGGTTTTCCATCCACTCTTATAACCTGTCCAATTGGATTTACGTAATAAAAAATTTTCTCAATTACATCATTTCCCAAAACACAAATATTATTTGAATATTCAATATCATTTTTTCTTATATCACGCCCATCACCCAATTCTAAATTTAGTGTTTGCATAACACCTTCAGTTGCACCTACAACATAAGTATTGGGATTAGTTTGCCTGCTGCCGAATTTAACAACCTTACCACCTCTGCCTTGATAAGCTCCCAAACATTTTACATCCGTCAATACTTCACTTAATTTATTAAATTCATCTATGGTAATATTTTTTCTTCTTCTTATTTTATCCCATGCTGCTCTATCACCTGTCTGAACTTCAGGATATTTATTAACTTGAAAAGTATTTTTATTTAGGAATGAAACACCTTCCTGGATGCTGCTTTGAAGCATTGTAACTATAGTCATAATAACTATGATTGAAAAGATTCCCACAACAATACCGAGAATAGTTAAAAATGTTCTCAGCTTATTGTGAGAAATTGAATGAACAGCAATCGATAGGTTTTCCCCTAATCGCATATAATTACCCTTTTTTATTTATTCATATCTTAAAGCTTCAATTGGATCAAGGTTGGCAGCTTTATAAGCCGGGTAGGTTCCGAATCCTATTCCTACTATAATACATAAGCTCATTCCAATTGCAACCCACTCATAAGGTATAGCAGCTTTAGCATTTAATGCACCGCCTGCTATATTTCCTATTCCCACTCCTATAACAATACCAATTAATCCGCCAATCAGGCACAATATAACTGCTTCTACTAAAAATTGCGAGAGAATATTTATTTTTTTTGCACCTAAAGCTTTTCTTATTCCAATCTCTCTTGTACGTTCGGTTACTGATACCAGCATGATATTCATAATGCCTACACCTGCAGCAATCAAAGCAAAGATTGAAACTACAAGGGCACCAATTCTAACTCCCGAAGTTGTAGTATTTACTTGCGAGATCAACGATTCATTACTGAATATTGCAAAGTCATTATCCTGGCCTGGTTTTACTTTTCTAATTTTTCTCATATAACCAATCGCTGCATCAATAGTTGATTCGTAAGCTGCTTTACTTGGAGCCATTACAGTTATATTAACTGATCTGCCTTTCTTTCCATAAAAAGTTCTGAAAGTTGAGATTGGCAATGAAATAAAATTATCATTACTCTGTCCAAACATTGACGGTTGTTTTTCAAAAACTCCTATAACTTTTAATGGTTTCCCATCTGCTCTGATGGTCTGGCCGATAGGGTCTATGTTTGGAAATAATTTATCTTTTACATCACTTCCAAGAATGCAAATATCATTTGAATAATTTATGTCTGATTCCCTAAAATCTCTTCCCTCACTAACTTTCCAGTTATTAGTATGAATAGCTCCGGTAGTTACTCCGGCTAATTGAATATTAGGATTAGTTTCAACACTTCCATATTTAATAATTTTACCAAATTGCCATTGTTCAGCGCCGATATACTTTGCCTGTGTTAACATATCCTGAAGACGGTAAAATTCTTCCAAAGTCAGGTCTCTGCGGGTATGATCTCTGTCTCCCCGGTGCATTTGCATTGCATCATATTTTTGAATTTGAAAGGTATTTTTATTCAGCATTGAAAATCCATCTTCAATGCTATTCTGCAGCATTGTAACAACAGTCATAATAACTATGATTGAAAAAATTCCAACTACAACACCGAGAATGGTTAATGAAGTTCTTAATTTATTATTTACAATAGATTGAGCAGCAACTGTAAATATTTCAGTTCCTTTCATATAATCACCTGCCGGTTTAATTTGTTATTCGTATCTTAATGCTTCTATAGGATCCAGGTTAGCTGCTTTATATGCCGGGTAAGTTCCAAAGCCTATGCCTACCAAAACACATAGACTCATTCCAATTGCAACCCAGCCATAAGGAATTGCAGCTTTTGCATTTAAAGCTCCACCAGCTATATTTCCAATACCCACACCTATTACTACCCCTATAATTCCACCGATTAAACAAAGAACTACTGCTTCAACTAAAAATTGGGAAAGGATACTTGATCTTCTCGCCCCAAGTGCTTTTCTTATTCCGATTTCTCTTGTTCGTTCTGTTACTGAAACTAGCATGATATTCATTATTCCAACGCCTGCTGCAATCAACGCAAAAATAGAAACAACCAATGCTCCTATCCTCACACCTTTGGTTGTGGTATCAACTTGACTTATTAAAGACTCGTTACTAAAAATAGAAAAGTCATTATCCAATCCGGCAGAAACTTTCCTAATTTTTCTCATGTAGCCAATTGCAGCATCGATTGTTCCTTCATAAGATTCTTTATTCTGAGCCATTACTGTTATGTTTATGGAGTTCCCGGTTCTCCCGTATTTATTTTGAAATGTTGTTATAGGCATTAGGATAAAAGCATCACGTGTTTGCCCAAATAACTGCGGCTGCTTTTCAAGAACACCAATTACTTTTAAAGGTTTATTGTCAACTCTAACTGTTTGGCCAATAGGGTTTATATTCGGAAATAATTTATCAACTACATCTTGGCCAAGTAAGCAAACATCATTTGAATATTTAATATCATTTTGCTGCATATCTCTTCCTTCAGCAACTTTCCAATCATTAGTGTACATAGAACCAACTGTAATTCCGGCAACGCTTAAATTTGGATTTGTTTCTTCAGAACCATACTTAGCCATAATTCCGAACTGCCATTGTTCTGCACCAACATATTTAGCCTGGGTCATCATTTCCTTAAACCTGTTAAATTCATCTATTGTTAAATCTTTTCTATTGCGCCAGCTTCTATCCCGGTTTGGCCCATGAGCTCTCAACCTGTCAAACTTTTCAATTTGAAAAGTATTTTTACTTAGTTGAGAAAATCCATCCTCAATGCTTGTTTGAAGCATAGTAACTACAGTCATTATTACAATTATTGAAAATATTCCAACCACAACTCCAAGCACAGTAAGAAATGTACGGAGCTTATTTGCAAAAATTGATTGAAAGGCTATGGAAAATACTTCACCGAATCTCATTATTCATACCTTAATGCTTCTACAGGGTCCATTTTAGCTGCCGAATAGGCTGGAGCAAAACCGGCAATGATTCCTGTTATTAAGGAAACAACGATCGCCAAAACGACAGCATCATATTGAACAGATGTTGGAATAAATTGATTTACTAATTTGCTAAGCAGCACCGCAGCAATAAGTCCGATTAATCCGCCCATCAAACAAATAACTGATGATTCAAATAAGAATTGAGAAAGGATAGTTCTTTTCTTTGCACCTATAGCTTTACGAATTCCGATTTCTCTTGTTCTTTCTTTTACAGATACAAACATAATATTCATTATGCCAATTGCACCGACAAAAAGTGATAACCCTGTAATAAAAAGGCCGGCAATTTTAATAACGCCGACAATGCTATTATACTGATTCATCAAAGCTTCTTGTTTGTTAATAGAAAAATCATCTTCCTCATTTATTGTCAAACCTCTAACATGCCTCATCACGCCTTCAGCTTCAACTTCTGTTTCGGCCATTAAGGCAGGGCTGGCGGCTCTAATATTAATTGTAATAGAACGGTGAGCATTTAAAAAGTTTTAAATATGCTTCCAATGGGCACGAAAACCTGGTTGTCCGGGTTGTAATCACCCATCATAAAGCTTCCTTGTTCAGTAAGTACTCCAACAATTTTATAATTAACCCCGCCTATTTTAATATTTTTATCTAATGCATTTCCAAGAGGAAAAAGATTTTTAGAAATTTCACTACCTATTACTGCAACATATCTCGCACTTTTACTTTCTATTTCTGAATAAAATCTTCCCTGGTCAAAAGTAAAATTTGTAGTTTTTGCGTAATCAGCATCCGATCCGTTAATATTAACCGATTCAATTCTTTTATCTTTATATTTCACAGTTTCACGGGCATTCGCAACAGGGGCAACTGCTAAAGGCATTTTAGCAAGTTCTTTAAAACGTTCAAAATCCTCCATATCTATATTCCGTCTGTTGCGCATTTTCCACCACTCATTATTGGTAAACCATTTCCATTTATCAATATAAAGTACATCACTACCTAAGGAGCTAATACCTTTTTGAAAGCTATTGTCAATACCTTTTATAGCAACACTCATTAAAACAACAACAGTAACACCAATAAAAATACCAAGCATAGTTAATGCTGCTCTGATTTTGTTTGCTCTAATTGCATTGAATGCAATCATAAAGCTTTCTTTCAACTCGCTTAAAAAAGATTCTATTAGTGATCCCATAACTTTACTCACTTTATTAAATTAATTTAATTCAGGCATAACCTGCCCGCAAACAGATTGGAGTTACAGTTAATTAAAATTTTTAATTTTAAATATTATGACTTTTAAATAACCGAAAATTGATAGTTGAATATTTAATGTTTTCATGATTTAATTAGAAAGTTCAATGTTCAATAGCCAATAATCAATGTTTAATAAACTACCTAAAAGTCTTATTCATTTTCGTTAAGAACTATAAAACCTATTTATAAATGTTTTTACATCTCTACATTTACTTTCGGCTTCGGTATATACCTCTTTTCAACAGGCTTATCTGATTCAATCAATCCGTCTTTCAAACGGACTATTCTTGCAGCATGTTCAGCGATATATTCCTCATGCGTAACTAAAATTATTGTATTTCCTTTTTCATAAATCACGTTGAACAGCATCATAATTTCTTCACCGGTTTTTGAATCAAGATTTCCTGTAGGTTCATCGGCTAATATAATAGAAGGCTTTGTAACTATAGCGCGTGCAACGGCAACTCTTTGCCTTTGGCCGCCTGACAATTCGTTCGGTTTATGATGCATCCTATTTTCAAGCCCCACATCTATCAATGCCTGTCGAGCTCTTTCTTTTCTTTCATAAGACGGAACACCTGCATAAATAAGAGGCAGCTCAACATTATGTAAGGCATCGGAACGGGAAAGCAAATTAAATGTTTGAAATACAAATCCAATTTCTTTATTACGAATTTTTGCTAATTGATTATCAGTCATCTCGCTTACACTTACTCCAGTGAAATCATACTTACCGGTAGTTGGAGTATCCAGGCAGCCAAGCATATTCATCAAAGTTGATTTACCGGAACCTGACGGCCCCATTATAGCTACATACTCGTGCTTATCAATTCGAAGAGAAACATCGCGAAGAGCATGAACTTGTTCAGAGCCGACTTCATAAATTTTTGCAATGTGTTCGATGTTAATGATATTCATTTTTTACTTCCGTTATTGTTTTTCACTGAAAGATTTTTTCTGATCTTCTTTTCTTACAGTTGATCCATCTTTAAGTTCTCTTGAAATTGCCATGTAGCTTCCGGAAACAACATCTTCACCACCGGAAAGGCCATTTGTAATTTCTATATAATTATCATCACTAATACCTGTCTTCACGTCAACTTTTTTAACTTTATTGTTTTTTCCCATAACAAAAACAATTTCCTGAACTTTATTAGTAGTAGGTTTTTTCGCTCCATTATCAGTTCTTAATACTTTATTATCAGAATTATCTTGCTCTACAGGATTGGGCGCTGTTCTAGCAGTAACACTCTGAATCGGTACACTTAAAACATTATTTTTAGTTTCAGTCTCAATGTCAGCGTTACAAGACATACCAGGCCTTAAATTATCATCCAGGTCGAGTAATTTAATTTTTACTTCAAAGTTAACAACCTGCTCTTGTGTTCCAAGTCCAGAACTTTGTGCACTATTTCCAATCTGCTGAACCGTACCTTTAAATACTTTATCACCAAATGCATCTACTTTAACTCTGGCAGTGTCGCCAACAACAAGCAACACAACATCATTTTCATCAACATCCACAACTGCCTGCATACTTGCCAAGTCAGACACTGTCATAATATCTGTACCCTGACTATAACCGCTGCCTAAAACTCTTTCGCCAAGCTCAACGTTAAGTTGTGTAATTGTTCCATCCATAGGAGAATAAATTGAAAGCTTTCTAATTTGATCATTTATTTCTTTTACTGATGCTTCGCCTTGAGCAACATTAGCTTTAGCAGTTTCCAAACCACCTTTAGATGATAAGTAATTACTCTTTGCTGTTTCTAATTCAGAATCACTTGAAAGTTTTTTTGCGTGAAGCTCTTTTATTCTATCATATTCGGAAGTTAATTTATCTAGTTCAGCCTGACGCATTGTAAGGGTAGCTCTAGATGCTTGAAGGCTAGCTTCTGCTCTGTCCTTTTGAGCAATATAGTTATCACCTTTAATACTTATCAATAACTGCCCTTTTTTAACCTTGTTGCCTTCTTTAACGGGTAGTGCAATAATTTCACCAGTTACTTCAGGTGTGATTGCAACTTTAAATTCAGGGTCAATTGTTCCGGTTGCTGAAACTTTTTGAGTTATATTTCTTTTAACAACTTTTTCAGTCTGCACCTGAATTATATCTTCTTTACTGCCGCCTAACAATGCCATCAATACTAAGGCAACTACTAAAGCGCCAAGGATAGAAAAAATTATTATTTTTTTCTTTGATTTTTTTCTTTTACCGTTTGCCATTTTAATTATTCTCCTATTTAAGGTTATTCAAACTTTTGATAATCTAATACACCCAAGTAATATTTTAATTGCTCATTTAATTTAACATATGCAAATTGTGCATTTATATAATTTGTTAATGCAGTTGTATAATTCGAATTAGCAACCAGAACATTTAATAATGTGCCCGATCCGAGTGAATATTTTTCAGATTCAATTTTTTGACTTTCTTGAGCAGATTCAATATTTCGTTTATCAACTTCCAAAGCTTTCTCTGCAGCCTGTAAATTTAGGTATGTGCTTTGTAAATTCTTTTTTATTTGTCTTTCAAGATCATTAACCGCAATTTGCTTATTTAAAACGTTCACTTTAGCAAATTCGACCTGGTTTTCAGTATTGAAGTTAGAAAAAATCGGAATACTTAATGTTAAACCTGCGGAATAATTTTTTGACTTAAATAACTTATTAACCTCATTTGCATAAGTATTAAAACTTGCTGACCCCGTTAACTTTGGTAAATAACCGGACCATGCTTTGGTTACACCATTTTCAGCGCTTTTATAATCCAGTTGAACACTTTGATAGTCTGATCTTTTATTTAAAGCTTCCTCAACTAATTGAGAAACATTTCCATATTCTTCAGATAATTTTTGATTTAGGATTGAAAGTTCCTGCGAAGATAAAGAATCCGAGTATTGATAATTATCCAGAACATCTAAACCTAAATAATCAAGCAAATCTGCTTTAGCACTTTCCAAAGCATTTTTGGTATTAACTACATCCAGTTCCGCATTTCCATATTGTACTTGTTGTGCATACACATCAGCAAGAGTAACTGCACCCAATTTGTTTTTTTCTGTAACAGTTTCAAGATTCCTTTTGTTCCATATTACATTATCATCTTTAACTTTTAATAATTGCTGATTGTTCACAATGGCATAGTACAAATTGATAGTGTTAAAGACTATGTCTTGCTTCACTCTCTGAAAATATAGTTCTGCAGACTCAAGATCATTTTTTGATTGAGAAAGGTTTGCAATGTTTGATAGTCCGTCAAACAAATCTATATTGGCTCCCGCCCCAATTGAATAATTTCTTGTTTCGGAAGAAGTGGGGTCTGTTGTAAAAGTTTTGCCCTGATAAACAAAAGATTCTCCACCGGCAGATTCGTTCCGACTCCAGTTTGCAGAACCGTTAGCACCTAAAGAAGGAAGGAAAGCACCGTAAGCTGCCTTAACATTAGACTGATAAGTAGCAAGGTTATTTTCTGTTTTCTTTAAGGTAGAATTTCTTTGAAGAGCAATTTTAATTGCGTCATTCAATGTTAACGTTTTTTGAGCTGGTGTGAAACCCGATAAAGAGATAAGTAAAATAAAAGTCAGCAAAATTCTCAGCATCTTTTTCTCCAAATGATTTTTCAATATTTATATTTAATAAAATACAGCAAATATTATTTAGACGATTTTATTATTCATAAAGTTACAGCATCTCCCCTTTTTCTGTTTATGAACTATTCCCTCTAAATACTTGCACAAAGATATATATAAGTCAACTACTTTTTAAGTTTTATTTATAAACGGTTGTATTTTTACATAATCGGCTTTATTGGAAATAATCTAGTTTAGCAGTGAGAATGAGTATTTTTTTTGTGAAAATAATAACAATAAATAATGATTAACTCAATTTAAATATTGATCTTTTATCTCAAGCAAATATTGGTAAGCTTCTTCATAGTTGTTCCCTATTTTGCCATCCAGGATAGCTTCTTCAATTGCAGTTTTTATTTCACCGACTTTTTTAGATGGTTTTAATTTACAAACTTCCATTATAATCTCACCGCGAACAGGAGATTGGAATGCTCTAAGCTGATCTTTTTCTTCAACTTCCCAAACTCGTTTCATTACTCGTTCATAATTTTCAAGATATTCTGAAACTTTATCCGGATTTTTACTTGTTATATCAGCACGGCATAATGTAATTAAATCTTCCAGATCTTGCCCGGCAGAAACAATAAATCTTCTAATTGCAGAATCAGTTACATTTTCTTTTGCCAGGGCAATAGGACGTAAATGTAGCCGTACCAATTTTTGTACATACTCAAGCTTTGAAAACGGCAACTTTAATTTTCTGAAAATTGATTTCATCATCCTTGCCCCAAGCTCTTCATGTCCATGAAACGTCCACCCGGTTCCTTCTACAAATTTTTTGGTTTGAGGTTTGGCAATATCATGAACTAAAGCCGTGAATCGTAACCAGACATTGTCAGTTGCTTCCGAAATATTATCAACTACCATACAAGTATGCAGGAAAACATCTTTATGATGATAATCTTTTCTTTGATCAACACCACTCAAGTTTGCAATCTCAGGAAAAATTATTTCCATTATCCCTGAATAAAATAGCAGCTTTAAACCAACCGAAGGCCTCGGTGAAGATAATATTTTTAAAAACTCATCAGTGATTCTTTCTTGCGATATTATCTTTAGCCTTTCCCTTAATTTAAATGCTGCTTCATTAATTGAATTATCAACCTCAAAGTTTAATTGACTTGCAAAACGAAATGCTCTCATTATCCGAAGAGGATCGTCATTAAAAGTCAGCATTGGATCAATTGGAGTTTTAATGATTTTATTTTTTATATCATCATATCCATTATAAGTATCAATTAGATCGCCTTCACTTCCTTCATTTAAGGATATTGCCAAAGTATTAATTGTAAAATCTCTACGGCTTATATCCTCTTCAAAACTTCCGGATGTTACTGTAGGTTTCCTGCTGGATTCTTGGTATGATTCTTTTCTTGCACCAACAAATTCTAGTTCAAAATCATCTACCTTAAAGTTTGCTGTTCCGAAGTTTTTGAATATTGCGATCTTTTTTATTCCAAATTTTTTAGCTAATTCAGATGCGAAATTTGTGCCATCACCAATTATTACAAAATCAATTTCATTTTTTCGAAACCTATTTAAACCATTTTCTTTTTCCCCCATAGTAGTCGATTTCGGAAGTATTAAATCCCGTACAAAACCGCCAACTATATATGCCTTTACATTAAGCTCCATAGCTGTTGAACAAGATTTTTGAAAAACTATTAAATCTTTTAAATCGTTAATAAAATTCATTTCAGGTTTTTATTCTTTTTTTCAGAAGATATTATTTACGAATTAAGCGGTTCAGATTTACTTCCTAGCAAAATTGCAATCGGTTTCAAAGGTTCAATATTGCTGAATAAAATTTTTATTGATGCAGAAATTGGTACTGCTAGAAACATTCCAACCACGCCCCAAATCCATCCCCAAAATATTAATGAGAACAAAACAAATACAGGGCTCAAATCCATTCGCGAACCGAGGAAATGCGGTTCTGCTACATTCCCGATAACATTTTGGATAATTAATAATATTACAGCCATTGAGATGACAGTAAAGCCAAATCCATATTGAAGAAGTCCAATTATAATTGGGCAAACAGTTGCAATCAAAGAGCCGATGTTGGGAATAAAATTTAAAACAAAAGTTAGAAAGCCCCACATTAAAGCAAAATCAATTCCATACGAAAGTAGAACAATTGTAGTTACAAAACCTGTGACAAGACTTAAAATAGTTTTTATAACGATATAGGATTGAAGCTGTGAGTTTATATTTAAAATATTTTTATCTACAGAATCTCTTTTATCAGCAAATGCAAATCTGAGCCTATCTTCAAATTTACTTTTCCCTGCCATCATAAAAATCCAGAATATTACCATAATGAAAAAGTCACCCATTGCTGACGAGAAAGATGTAAAAACATTTTGTATGATTCCGCTTTTAAAAAGTTGGGGCAGCAATTTACCTATTTCAAAATTTTGATAGTCTATTCCAAGCAGCTTTGAAAATTCTTTTAAAGTTAAATTAAAGGGGCTAAGTATCGTCTGGGAAAACGCATTAAGATTCTTTGAATATGAATCAAACTTATCAGGGAAAGCAGAAAAATTAGAAACCATCAACAGTCCAACCAGGTAATAAAATGCAAATACAAAAATTAAAATGAAAATAATTGACAGCCATTGAGGTATTTTATATTTCTTAAGAAGAAGAATCAGCGGATGGAATAAAAATGTTAAAAAAATTGAAAAAGTAATTGGAATCAGAAATGAACTAAGGGACATCAATATAAAAACAAATAGCGAGAACGAAATGAACCCTAAAAAGTATGTGGTGATTTTTATGTGCTTGACAGTTATTTCTTCTGGCGTACTCATTATTTATTCTTTCATTTGTAAATAAATTGTTTAAGGAATTTAGCACCGTTAAAATACATCCAGGTACATTTTTTATAATTTTCCATTTGCAGTGAGAGAAAACTGTAATCGTAAGTATAACCTAAAGATAAGGCAGCCATTTTTCTTGCCCGTGTAAAATCTAAATTCTCAAGCATGAATGAAGACAATTTATAACTAGCATAGCTGCTTCTATAATCGTTAACAACTATGGTTTTCTTAAACTGCGAAATAAATATATCATAATTTTCTTTTAAAGTTCTTGATAATGCTGTTATTGCAGGAAATGAAAAATACATGTATGATTCTTTATTCATATCTGTAAGAATTAAATATTTATTTAGAGCATCGCTTTTAAGATACAAAGGAAGCAAAGTATCACATTCAGAAATTTTATTTCGTAAACCTGATAAAATAAATAACGTTCTATTCGTATTTTGTTCCAAAAGTTTTATGTAGAGTGAATCCGCAGAATTTACTGAATCGTTTTTTGCAAGAAGATCAGCAAGCTGAAATTCCATTGTATAATAGTAAGCTGTGTTTTTAAAATTAATAATATTTTCTATTAATAATTTAATAGCCTCTTTATTATTACCTAATTCGTTCAGGCTATTCGATAATCCAACTAACGCAGAATAATTTTTTGAAACATTTAAAATTTCTTTAAATATATCCTTTGCTTCTGAATAATTTTTTATTTGATATTGTTCCCATCCATCTTTTAATCTGCTGGCAATATATCTTGGACAAACTTTGCTGAAAATAGACTTTCTCCCAAAGAAATAATATGCAGAGTTTTGATTGTCCGCAGAGATTGTATCAATAAAACTATAATATTCTTTTTCTAATTCATCAACAGGTTTTTTATATATCTTAACAAAATCAATATCAGAATACAATCTTTTAAGTTTTTCAATTCCATATCGTTCAATTAAAAATTTAACAAATGAACCGGCATAGATGTAAGACAAACTTGATGTATTGGTTAAGAATGAATAACCGGAAAACAAATTTTTAATATTAATTTTGAATCCGTTTTTATAAGCCAGTGCTGCCATGTAATGAATATCATATTCAGCATAAAAAGGATCTGCAGCAACTGCCACTCCTTCTATTAATGATGGATTTATGTTTGAAGCTACTTTTAATATTCCAGTTCCAAATTTACTGCTTATTACATGAGCTATTTCGTGCCTTAAAGTTGCATCGTAATTATCATAAACTGTAAAGCACTCATGTAGCCATGGTTTTGCAATGTCTGCATTTTCGGTACCGAGAAGTTCTTTCTTCTGTTCCGAATCTTTAAATATGAAAGAATTAATTTTCTCATTCATTCTAACTCTGAAATAAAATGCTATCTGTTCATAGTAATACTCATGGTGAAGAGCAATTGACTTCATTAAATTCTCATTTAATCCTCCAGAGTAGTGGATAATAAAATGCGGAGTTTCTATTTCTTTATTTAAATATTTTGTCATTCGATTAAAATTTGTCGAATAACCGAATTTTGGGGACAGGTAAATAAATAGAATCGAAATTAAAAAAGAAAAAGCTAAAAACATCCTTTTAGATATTTTTGACAGTTTAAAGTAAATCTTATAAGAAAAGAAAAATAAGAAGTAAAAGAAGACTACATTCAAAAAACGGTAGGCAACTAATTTAAAATCTACACTTAATCCTTCATCGTAAATTGTTCCAGGATAATATCCGAATAAAGGGTTGTAAAAAAATATTTGAGGATTAAAATAGAATTCAAGTAATGGGATGAACAAAATTAAAACGTATAATAGGATAAATTTTAATACAGCAAATCTCTTCCCGATTACTTTTGCGAAAAATCCAAGTGATGAACCGATTAAAACTGAAGGTACCATCAATACAAAATAAAATTTTACACCGTCACAAAAAGAACAATCAATAGTGAAGAACATGTGAATAATCGAAATGACAGCGGGAAAAAATAAGAATGCTGAAAAAGGAAAAACCAAGTTTTTAATTAACTGACTTTTTTGTCCTTTACCTTTTTCTAATTTCTTTAGAATGATGATTGTATAAATTCCGCTAAGAAATGACAGCAATAAAGAATTCAATGCCGAAAATTCATATCCGAAAATATTTGTGAGTGGTAAAAATAAAAGCAGTACATTGAATACAATTATTAGAACAAGGAAGGATGTAAAATATTTATATTCAAATAATATTTTTTTTGTTGGAGACAAGTTAAAATTCAGTTCCCGCTACTCTTTCAATATCTGCCCCAAGCGACTTAAGCTTTTGTTCGATGTGTTGATATCCTCTATCAAGATGATATACTCTTAATACTTCGGTTGTACCTTCAGCAGCTAAGCCGGCAAGTACTAAAGAAGCACTTGCACGTAAGTCAGTCGACATTACTTTAGCGCCCTTTAGTATTTTAACTCCTTTAACAACTGCAGTGTTTTCATTTACAGTTATATTTGCGCCTAATCTTTGAAGCTCGGGTACATGCTTGAATCTATCTAAATAGATATTGTCTGTTATGGATGCAGTTCCCGAAGATAATGACATTAACGAAATCCACTGAGCCTGCATATCTGTTGGAAATCCAGGAAATACCGAAGTTACAACATTTGTTGGCTTTATTGTAATGTTTGAGGCATCAAGTTCAATAAAATCATCGTTATAATTTATTTTGCACCCGCAGTCTTCAAGTTTTGATAAGACAGCGTCAAGAAATTTGGAAGAGATATTTTTCAACTTAATATTACCTTTAGTAATTGCAGCGGCAACTAATAAAGTCCCGGCTTCAATTCTATCCGGTATGGTTAAGAATTCAATTGACTTTAACTCATCCACACCTTCAATAGTTAAAGTTGATGTATTAATGCCATCAATCTTAGCACCCATTTTAACTAAGAACTCAATTAAGTTTGTAATTTCAGGCTCCATGGCTGCGTTTGAAATTACAGTTGTTCCCTTTGCTAATACCGCTGCCATCAAAACATTTCCGGTAGCGCCAACAGATGAAATATCAAAATTAATTTTAGTTCCAATTAACTTTTTTGCTTTTGCAATTACATATCCTTCTTCAAGGTCGATTTCAGCGCCTAATTTTTTCATACCTTCAAGATGAAGATTTATAGGCCGCGGCCCCCAGGCACATCCGCCGGGCAGAGAAACTTTCGCTTGTCCGAATCTCGCAAGCAATGGGCCTAGAACATAAACTGAAGCTCTCATCTTTTTTACATGTTCATATGGAGCAAAAAAACTTTTTATACTTGAAGAATTAATTTCTAATTTATGTGAATCAAAATTAATTTCTGCACCAAGTTGCTTTAGCAGCTTAATCATTGTAAAAACATCATTAAGCTCAGGTGTGTTTTTTAGAATTGTTTTTCCTGAAGTTAAAATTGTTGCCGGCATTAAAGCTAAAGAAGCATTTTTAGCGCCGCTTACTTCAGCTTCGCCATTTAATATTTTTCCACCATTGATTACAAATTTATCCAAGAAGTCCTCTAATTAGAATTGATTAATTGTTAGTTGATAAAATTCAATTATTACTAAATCAAATTAAATATTACGGTTTGTAAAATCAATTTGGAGAAGGTAAGGCGATAAGTTTTGTGTTATAAATTAAAGTTAGGAAAATTGAGTTTGATTAATAAATCTAAATAATTTGTATTAACTTTTAAGTAATAATTACTTCATTGGTAAAAATGATATAAGACTAATTTTCTTTTTTAGAAATCATTATAAAGCTGAAGTTATCCGGCGCCCCTCTTTTTACAATAAGTTTTTTCATTTCTTCTGAAAGCTGGTTAATATTTTTAACCCTTTCATCTAAAAATTTTTCCAGCTCTTCATTTTTAATTACAGCAGTTACTCCATCCGAACAAAGCAAAAACCTATAAAAATCCTGCGGGTTTATTCTTGTCTTGCTTAATTCAACATCAATATAATTTCCATCGCCCAATGCTTGCATAATTATATTTTTGTTTGGATGATTTTCTGCTTCCTTTAAAGTTAAGTATCCTTCATCCACTAATTTTTGAACGAGTGAATGATCTTTTGTTAACATTTTTAAAATTCCATTAAGGGATAAATAAATTCTTGAATCACCAACATGCCCCCAGTAAGCTGTGTAGTCCTTAATAAAAAGAACCTCGGCTGTAGTAGCCATTCCTTTCAAGCCTAAATCAGTTTCGGATTTTTCTGTAACAGTTTTGTGTGCCGTAATGATAGAATATCTGATTCGTTCCAGAATGTCTTTTATGGAAGAATTTTTAAAGGCATCAAAAATTGTCTCAACAGTAATTTGGGAAGCAACTTCCCCGGCTTTATTTCCGCCTAAACCATCACAAACAATAAATAATGTTCCGCCGTAAATTTCGAAAACCCCTATTGAATCTTCATTATCTTTTCTTTTAAACCAATCTCAGATAATGAGGTGTAAGTATAATTCATTAATTGTCCTGAGAAAACAATTTATATATTTAAAGATTTGTGCAAAAATAAACACAATTTGATTTAAAACAATAAAGTTATTGTTTTATTTTTTTTAGTTCATCAAACAATTACAAAAATTATACCCAAATTTTGATTATTTGCTTAACTGTAAGCATACAATTATATTTGAAAGCTAAATTTGTAAAAATACTATTTTTGCGAGAGTGGCGGAATTGGCAGACGCGCTAGACTTAGGATCTAGTACCATTACGGTGTCGGGGTTCGAGTCCCCGCTCTCGCACTTCATTCTTAAAAATATTTTTAAATGATTCTTTGAGGGTTACGTGGAATATAAATTAAACGAATTAAATTCTTCTGAGCAAGAAGTTGAAGTGTCTTATGCTTATGATGAAATTAAAAAAGAAATTGAAACAGAAGTCCGCAAGCAGACAAAAAATATTCAGATGCCTGGCTTTAGAAAAGGTAAAGTTCCTTTAAATGTTTTAAAAAAAATGTACGGAGATGCCCTTGAGCATGAAGCATCTGAAAAAGTAGCTAATACAAAATTCTGGGATGTTGCCAAAGAAAAAGAACTAAAACCAATTGGCCAGCCTCAGCTAACCGATTTGAAATTTAATCCGGGCGATAACTTATCTTTCAAAGTTAAATATGAGGTAATCCCCGAGATTGAAGTTAAAGATTATACCGGACAGGAAATTGAAGTTCCTATTTTAGAAGTAAGAGATGAAGATGTTAATCATGAAATAGAACACATGATAAAAGCAAACAGCACACAAGAAGTTGTGGAGGAAGTAGGAAATGACAATAATTATATTCTCAAAGTAGATCTTCAAAGAATTGATGAAGAAGGAAATCCCTATAAAGGAAGCAAGACAGAAACAATTGATATTGACCTTTCTAATCCTGGAATTCAAACTGAAATTATTGAAAATTCCAAAGGGAAAAAGGTTAATGAATCTTTTAACTTCTCTTTTAACGATGAACATACTCATAAAGATAAAGATGGAAATGAAACTACGCATAGCGAAAAGTATGACTACAAAGCTGATATAAAAGAAATAAAAAAGGTAACCCCACCTGAATTGAATGAAGAATTAATTAAAAAAGTTACAAAAGATAAAGCCTCTACAGAAGATGAATTAAAGAGCAGAAATAAAAAAGGATATCCAAACATATTACGATCAAAGGACTGATGAAGTTGTTCGTGATAAATTGTTAAAACTAGTAGTTGATAAAAATGATTTTAGAGCGCCTGAAGCTATGGTACATAATATTCTTGATGACATGGTTAAAAGAGAAGAAGAGCAGTATAAAAAACAAGGTTACAAAAATGTTGACAAGGGAGAAATTACTAAAAGGCTTCATCCTGTTGCCGAGCTAGAAGTTAAATGGTATCTAATTAAAGAGAAGATTTTAAAGAAAGAAAATATACAAGTTACCGATGAAGACTTACAGGAGCTAGTAAAAGCTGATGCAATAAAAACCGGTTTGCCTGAAGATAAACTGATGGCTTATTATAAATCAGCAAATTATAACGACAGGATGCTTGATAATAAATTATTTGATTTCTTAAAAGATAAAAACACAATTAAAAAAATTGAAGCAGAAGAATATTCACAAAAACAAAAAGAAATTGAGGAAAAGAATGATGAAAAGGCCTGAAATATACAACCAGTTAGTTCCTTATGTTATTGAACAAACAGGACGCGGCGAACGTGGAATGGATATTTATTCACGACTACTTCGTGAAAGAATTATTTTTATCGGAACCCCGATAGACGATCACATTGCCAGCTTAACAATCGCACAATTAATTTTTTTGGAAGCTGAAGATTCTGAAAAAGATATTAATTTATATATCAATTCACCCGGCGGAAGTGTTAGTGCCGGTTTAGCTATTTACGATACAATGAAGTATATCAAACCTGATGTTGCAACTATCTGTGTTGGTTTAGCAGCAAGTATGGCAGCAATATTATTAGCCGGGGGTGCTGATGGAAAAAGAAGCTCTCTTCCTAATTCAAGAATTATGATTCATCAGCCCTGGGTTGGCGGATTGCAAGGCCAAACTTCCGATATTGAAATTCATGCCAGAGAAATGATAAAGACACGCGATACTTTATATTCAATATTAGCAAAGCACACAGGCAAATCGATGGAGCAGATTACAAAAGATTGCGACAGAGATTATTTCATGAGTGCGGAAGAAGCTAAAGAATACAAATTAATCGATAGCGTTCTTGAAAAAAGAATTCCATTAGATAAAAAATAATAAATTTTCACAGATGCTGTTCTTTGAATTATACATAGGGCAGCATCTTTGATTTAATTAAATTCAAACCAAATAAGTTTTCTTTGATGAGAACTTTCAAAATCTTCCTACTTTATAATTTATTTATATCATTCAGCCCCCTCTTTGGCCAAAAATTAATTTCAAAGTTAGATAATTATTTAAATACTTATTACCAAAACAAAAACATTCCTTCCATTTCCGCTGGTATATCTTCAAATGATGTTATTATCTGGGCAAAGGCCCAAGGTTATTCTGATTTAGAAAATCAGGTCATAGCAACAAATGAATCGGTGTACAGAGTTGCTTCGATTTCAAAATCAATCACCGCCGTTGCAATTATGCAGTTAGTTGAAAAAGGTAAAATAAATCTTGATGAAAATGCACGTAAATACATCCCTTATTTTCCTAAAAAGAAATGGAAGTTTACAGTCAGGCAAATTTTAAATCATACCTCCGGGATAAGAAGTTACAAGCCGGGAGAATTTGACAGCAAAGAATATTTACCAACCATCAAAGATGCAGTTGGAGTTTTAATAAAAGACCCTTTGAAATTTATGCCGGGCACCCAGTTTTTATATTCAACTTTAGCATATAATTTATTAGCCGCAATAATTGAAAATGTAAGCGGAATGACTTATGAAAAATATTTACAGAAAAATATTTTTAAACCGGCAAGAATGATTTCAACTTATTTTGATTTCCATCAAAAGATTATAAATCACAGAGTTTATGGATATGGAAAAAATGAGTACAGAAAATTTATAAATGCTCCATTAGCCGACTTAAGTATAAAATTTCCCGGAGGAGGAATCGTTTCAAACAGCATAGATTTGCTTCACTTTGCTGATGCTTTGATGTATGGAAGATTAATTAAACTTTCAACTCTCGATACTATGCTGATTCCAACCAAATTAAAAAACGGAGTTCAAATAAAATATGGTTTAGGCTTTGGAATTGACGTAGATGAAAAAGGAAGAAAATATTTTTATCACGCTGGAACTGGGACAGGATTTACGTCATTTTTAATTATGTACCCAATGGGAAAATTAGCAGCGGATTATTTAATAAATATCAGGGATTGGAATTTAGGTAATCCCGCTGAAGATTTGTTATCAATTGTTTTCGGGAAAGATTCCATATCTGTAAAAAAATCACTTGCAGATAAGCTGCTTCAAACTTCATTCATAGCAAATGTTGACTCGGCAATTACAGAATATAATATATTAAAGAAGGATTCATCTAATATTTATAACATTGATAAAGAAGAATTAATTTTATTTGGAAATGATTTAATTAATACAAAAAATTTTGTGGGAGCAATTAAGCTTTTCAGATTTGTAACTAATGAGTTTCCCAAAAACAAAGATGCACTTTTAGGTTTAGCCAATTCATATAATCATGACGGCAACAAAGGGCTGGCGATAAAGAATTATAAAGCAGTATTAAGATTAGAACCCACAAATTCACAGGCTGCTTTCATGCTAAAAAAGCTGCTTGAATATTAGTAACTCATGTTACACAAAATAAATAGTTATAAGAGGCTGTCTCAAAAGATTAGATTTGTCAGTCTGAGCTTGTCGAAGACGAACTTTTTAGAATAAATTCACACTTCGATAAACTCAGTGTGACAGTAAAATTTACTTTTGAGACAGCCTCTTATTTAGGCGCCTAGTTTAAGATGAATTAATAAATTTAATTTATGTCCCTATTCTTGAAACACTTATTATTTATGGTTAAGTTCACAATCCATACATTCAACGTCAAATTATTCTAAATGAAACAAGCTCTTATTACAGACCCTACCAGCGTTATAATTTTTTTAACTGTTATCTTGGCTTTTGTTTATTGGATCAGAGACCAAAAATTTGCTCAACCGGTTTTTAAAGTTATTCCATTTATACTTTGGATTTATTTTCTTCCAATGCTTTCGACTACAATTGGAATTACACCGCAGTCTTCAGAAGGTTATACCTGGATAACAAATTATTTTTTACCGGCCTCCTTGGTTTTACTTTTAGTTTCTTCGGATATTCCTTCAATTTTAAAATTAGGCCCAAAAGCTATAGTAACATTTTTTGCCGGTACAGTCGGAATAATGATTGGAGCCGTAATCTCTTTTTTATTATTTAAACATTTTCTGCCTGCCGATGCATGGAAAGGTTTAGCAGCTTTAAGCGGCAGTTGGATTGGCGGAGGGGCAAACATGATTTCGATTAAAGAAAGTGTTGGCACCTCTGATTCTTTAATGGGAGCGGTAATTATTGTTGATACAATTGTAGCCTATGGTTGGATGGCAATCGTAGTCAGCTTTTCAGGTTATCAAAAAAAGATTGATGAAATAAATAAAGTTGACCTGAGCATCGTTAATAAAATAAATAAAAAGATGGAAGAATTTTCTTCACAAAAACATCCTATAGATATAAAGAATTTTTCCTTAATGATTTCAATTTCATTTGTTGTTACTGCTGTTTGTTTGTGGATTGGAAAATTGATACCACCTGTTGGCCAAGTTTTATCTTCATTTGCTTACACAATAATTTTGGTTATCATAGTTTCAATTGCACTTTCATTTACAAAATTACAAGAGCTTGAAAAATATGGAGCTTCATCTATTGGAAATTATATGCTTTATTTTCTTTTAGCTTCAATCGGAGCAAAAGCAAATTTATTAGCAATTTTTGATGCGCCTTTATTTTTAGCTGTTGGTGTAGTTTGGATTTCTATTCATGCAATTATACTTTATACAGTTGGAAAATTAATTAAAGCGCCAATGTTTTTAATTGCTACTTCAAGCCAGGCAAATATTGGCGGTGTTGTTAGCGCTCCAATAGTTGCAAGCATTTATCAAAAATCTTTAGCTCCGGTAGGATTGCTTCTTGGTATTCTTGGAAATATAGTTGGTACTTTTGCCGGATTGATAACAGCACAATTACTTTTTTGGGTTTCGAAATTGTAGCTTTTCTCTATATCATATTCAATAAATAATCTTTTGAGTTTGATATTAATCATCTTTTTAAAAATTAATAGTAGTTTAAAAAAAATGTACTTGCATTCCTTAACAAATGTTATCATTTTAGGGGCAATCACCACAATAAAATAAAAACTATGCTAGGGATAAGATTCACTAAATTTACTCCAGGCTTTGGAGGGCGTGGTGGAAAGTTTGATGAATTATTAAAAATATTTCTTCAGCTTCTCACCATTAGTTCCGGAGATGTTTCGGAAGCATTAAATTGGCTTAACCAGCTTGATCAAAAATATGGTTTAACCGACAATCAATATGGCGTTGGAAATTTTATTGATGAGCTAAAAGATAAAGGCTATCTTGAAGAGAACGAAGTCAATCAGTCTTTTACAATTACTGCTAAAACGGAACAGTCCATTCGTAAGCAATCTTTAGAAGAAATTTTCGGAAAGTTAAAGAGATCCACAAGAGGAAATCACCGTACTCCTTTTTCCGGGCAAGGTGATGAATCAACTTCCGAGAAACGAGCTTTTCACTTTGGCGATACTATGGACCAGATTGATATGACTGATTCTATTAAGAATGCACAGATCAATCACGGCATAGACGATTTTAAATTAACAGAGCATGACCTGGAAGTTGATGAAAGAGATTTCAAAGCTTTAACATCAACAGTTTTGATGATTGATATTTCACATTCAATGATTTTGTATGGAGAGGACAGAATAACTCCGGCAAAGAAGGTTGCGATGGCCCTTTCGGAATTGATTACTACAAAATATCCGAAAGATACTTTAGATATAATTGTCTTTGGAAATGATGCCTGGCCAATTGAAATTAAAGATCTCCCCTATCTTCAAGTTGGGCCTTATCATACTAACACTGTAGCGGGTTTAGAACTTTCAATTGATATATTAAGAAGAAGGAAAACTTCCAACAAACAAATTTTTATGATTACTGACGGCAAGCCGACTTGCTTAAAAGAAGGAGCAAAATATTATAAAAACAGCTTCGGTTTAGACAGAAAAATAATGAACAAAACATTAGACCAAGCTGCCAAATGCCGAAAGCTTAATATTTCAATTACAACTTTTATGATTGCACGTGATCCTTATTTACAAAAATTTGTTCGCGAATTTACTCAAACAAATAACGGCAGAGCTTTTTACAGCAGTTTAACCGGCCTAGGGGATTATATCTTCGAAGACTACATAAGAAATAGAAGAAAGAGATTAAAGTAATAATAATTTTATCGCATAGCGATCACTATGAGATTGGAGTTTTTACAAATATGAATTACAAAAATATTTCCACATTCGGCGAATTAAAAAAGAGCGGTTATCAATCAAAGCCAATTAAACAAGAGCTTCGCGATAATTTAATTTGTGCTTTGAGGAAAGGTGAAAATCCTTTTAAAGGAATTTTAGGTTATGACGAAACTGTTTTGCCTGATATTCAAACAGCAATTCTTTCAAGGCATAACATTATTCTGCTTGGACTAAGAGGCCAGGCAAAAACAAAAATTGCAAGGTTATTTATTAATTTGCTTGATGAATATATTCCTATCGTTGCAGGTTCTGAATTGAACGATGATCCATTTAATCCGCTTTCAAGAAATTCAAGAGATATAGTTAAAGAAAATGGTGACGAAACAATAATTGAATGGGTACACAAGTCAGATAGGTATGCTGAAAAATTAGCAACTCCTGATGTATCGGTTGCTGATTTAATTGGCGACGTTGATCCGATAAAAGCAGCTTCATTAAAGCTTCCATATTCAGATGAAAGAGTAATTCACTTTGGAATTATTCCTCGGTCTCATCGTTCTATATTTGTTATAAATGAACTGCCGGATCTTCAGGCAAGAATTCAAGTTGCTCTTTTTAATATTCTTCAGGAAAATGATATTCAAATTAGAGGATTTAAAATTAGGCTGCCACTGGATATTCAATTTATTTTTACTGCAAACCCAGAAGATTATACAAACAGAGGTTCTATCGTAACACCTTTGAAAGATAGAATCGACAGCCAGATTTTAACTCACTATCCAAAATCCACAGATATTTCAAAGCTGATTACAATTCAAGAAGCAATTTTAACAAATGAGCAAAAAGAAAAAATAAAAATTAATGAACTTTTACGCGACCTGGTTGAACAAGTTGCATTTGAAGCAAGAGAAAGTGAATACATTGATCATAAAAGCGGAGTATCTGCAAGACTAACTATTTCTGCTTATGAAAATTTGATTAGCTCTGCGGAAAGAAGATTAATTATTAATAATGAAAATGAAACTTCTTTACGCGTCTCGGATTTATATGGAGTTATTCCTTCTATCACCGGTAAAATAGAATTAGTGTACGAAGGTGAGCAGGAAGGCCCAACGAAAGTTGCCTTAATATTAATTAGTAAAGCAATAAAAAATCTTTTTGAAAAACATTTCCCTTCCCCGGAAAAATTAAAGAAGAACCAGGAAGCAAGTCCATATCAAAAAATTACACGATGGTTCAGCAAGGGGAATACAATTGATTTGTTAAATAATACTAGTGACAAAGAATACTCCAATATTTTACACAAAATTCCTGGGCTTCATGAAACAGTAAAAAAATATATGCCCAACCTTAATAGCAATACTGAGCTTTTATATATGGAATTTTTGCTTCATGGTTTAGCTGAATTTTCGTTATTAAGCAAATTCAAACTCGAACACGGTATTCAATTTAAAGATATGCTTAGTTCGATGTTTACTATGTCAGCCGAAGACGACGAAGATTTACCGGATGCAGATTTTTATAGATAAGGTTCTATTAAAATAATTTTTGTCATCAGTTTTGATTTAATTATATTTTGAAGTTTAGAATTTACTTTTTGAGCTTTTAGTTTCAAAATATTTAATGAATCAGAAAAAAAAGAAAATTATAATAATTGGGCCTGCATACCCATATCGAGGAGGAAATTCTTTATTTGTTTCCTTTGTTTTTGACGCATTGAACGAAAGTTTTGATGTAAAAATTTATAATTATAAGCTCCTTTATCCATCTCTGCTTTTTCCGGGTACCACACAATTTGATAACAGTAATGTTCAAATTAAAAAAGCTCCAAATGAAAGAATTATAAACTCGATAAATCCTTTTAACTGGATTGCTGCAGCTGTAAAATTGAAAAATGAAAAAGCTGACCTAATTGTATTTGATTGGTGGCATCCTTTTTTTGGATTATGTCATTATACTATCTCGACCTTAATAAAAAAATATTATAAAAAGAAAATTTTATTCATTACAGAAAATGTTGTCTCACACGAAGGAAGCAGAGTGGATAGAATTTTAACTAAGTTAGGATTAATAAATTCATCTTATTTTATGGCTTTGTCGGAAGTAGTAGAAAAAGAACTACGAACAATTTCAAAAAACAAAAAAATATTTCGCTCTGAACTTCCTGTTTACGACTGCTACCAGCAGGATAAATTAACATCAACAAAAAAAGAATTTGGTTTTTCAGAAAATGATAAAGTAATTTTATACTTTGGTTACGTGAGAAAATATAAAGGATTGGATATTTTACTTGATGCCTTTCCTAAAATATTAGAAACATTTCCTGGGATAAAGCTGTTAGTCGTTGGAGAATTTTATGACAGTCCTGATGAATATTTAAATAAAATTAAATCAAACAAAATTAAGAATGATGTAATCTTAATAAATAAATTCATACCTAATGAAGAAGTAGGGAAATATTATTCAGCTTCCGATGTTGTAATACTTCCCTATCGAAGTGCAACTCAAAGCGGAATATTAAATGTTGCTTATGGATTTCTAAAACCGGTTATAGTAACTAAAGTAGGCGGACTATCAGAATTTGTTAGTGAAGGGAAAACCGGGTTTGTTATAGATCCAAATTCTACAGGGGCAATAGTTGAAGGAGTAAAACGCTTTTATTCTTTAAGAGATAAAATTAATTTTGAACAAAATATAACTGAATTAGCTTCCTCAAATAAATTTCAAAACCTTCCGAAATTATTTGAAGAAATTATTGAAGAAAGTAAAAAATGATTTTAAAAACTGATTGTAAACATTTTCCCGGGGACAGGCCTTGTGTCCCAAATAAAACCCAGGGAATTAAATGTGATAATTGTAATTATTATGAACCGGTAGGTTTCAAAATATTAATAATTAAGCTTGATGCAATTGGTGATGTTTTAAGGACAACTTCAATATTACATTCGTTAAAGGAAAAATATCCTACTTCTCATATTACCTGGCTTACTAAAAAAAATGCTAAAGAAATTTTTAACAACAACGATTTTGTTGATAGAGTTTTGCTATATGAAGAACCTGGAACTATATTAAAATTAGAAACAGAAGAATTCGATTTATTAATTCATCCGGATGCATCCCCATCAAGTTCACCGTTTGCAGCAAAAGTTAATTCTAAACAGAAAAAAGGTTACATCTCAAACAAGCTTGGAAAAGTTATTCCTATTGATGAAGACGCCGTTGGATGGCTTGAAATGGGAGCTTTCGATGAATTCAAAAAGAAAAATAAAAAAACTTACCAGCAGATTATTCATGAGATAGCCGGATTAAAATTTTCCGGCGGTGAAATAATTATTAATCTTTCACAAGAGGAAAAGAATTTTTTTCAAAAATTTTTTGAATCTAATAATTTAAGCAGGTATGATTATTTAATTGGATTAAATACCGGTGCCAGCAAAAGATGGCAATATAAGCAGTGGCGTTTTGACGGCTACTTGGAATTAATTAAAAAATTGAGTTCAGAAAGTAAAGTAGGCATATTAATTTATGGCGGGCCGGAAGAAACTGAAAGAAATAAGAAATTAAAAAATAATTTTTCAAATGTTATTGATACTGGTTCAAGCAATACATTACGTGAATTTTTTGCTTTACTTAACCTTTCAGATATTATAGTAACAGGTGATACGCTCGCTCTACATGCATCTACAGCATTAAAAAAACAAACTATATGTTTATTTGGGCCAACTTCAAGTAATGAAATAGAAGACTACAATAGAATAGTTAAAGTAGCACCTGACATGGAATGCTTAGTTTGTTACAAACAAAGATGCGATTTTATTCCAAACTGTATGGATTTAATCACTGTAGATATGGTATTATCCGCAATTGAAAAAGCAAAAAGTAATCTGAACAAATAATTTAAAGTTGGCCAAGAAAATTCTCGGCCAATTAAATTTTATCTCACTCTGCCCAATAAACTACCCCAAGCTCAAAAGGATTTATAAGCAATTGATGTTTAGGTAAAATTCTAATTGTATAACCTTGATGACCGCTTTTTATACTATTGATATTTCCCGAATATAAGTAATGGGGATTACCTTTATCTGTAACCGGTTTCATCACTACAGTAGAATAAGTTTGCGGATTGTTTAGCTTGTCTACTGGGCCATAATAAATTTGAACTTCAACATCGTCCGGAGTCAATTTTCCTAAATTAACCTCAACAGTCAAATTATAATCTTCGCCGACAAAAACTTCTTCACCGTTTTTGCTTGTATTTAGCTTTTCTACTTTAATACTTGACCAATTTTGTTTCACATATTCTTTCCATTCGGAAAGTTTTTTAACTTTTTCCCAATTTTTATCAGCAAGAGTTAATCTTTTATTTACTGATGATTCATAAAACTTTTCAAAATATTCTTGAACCATTCTATGTGTATTAAATATTGGCCCGAGTTTCTTCATAGAGTTTTTAACTTTGGTAATCCAACCACGAGGCAACCCGTCTTCAGTCCTAGAATAAAATAACGGGACAATTTGATTTTCAAGAGTATGATAAAATTGTCTAGCTTCAACTTCATCCTGATAATCAGGATCAGAATACTCTTCGCCATTTCCAATCTTCCATCCAACTTCGGGATCAAATCCTTCAACCCACCAGCCGTCGAGCACGCTAAAATTTAAACCACCGTTGGCTATTACTTTCATTCCGGAAGTACCGCTCGCCTCCAACGGACGGCGTGGATTATTTAACCAGATATCGCATCCTTCAACCAGATAGTGAGCAACATTCATATCGTAATTTTCTATAAAAACAATTTTTCTTCTAAATCTTTCTTCTTTTGCAACCTGAAAAATTTCCTGTATTAATCTTTTCCCTTCTTCGTCTTTTGGATGAGCTTTACCTGCAATGATAAATTGAACCGGAAAATTTTTATCATTTAAAATATCGGCAAGCCTATCAATATCTCTAAACATTAAAGTTGCGCGTTTATATGTTGCAAACCGGCGCGCAAAACCTATAGTTAATGCACTTGGATCAAGTATCTCAGACGCAGTTTCAATTTCCGACTGACTGCCGCCCCGCTCTTTTATTTGTCTAATTAATCTTCTTCTAGCAAAAGCGACCAATCTTTCTCTTCTTCGTTCATGAGTTCTCCATAATTCTTCATCCGGAATTTTATCAATTCTTTTCCATAGCTCTTTTGATGCAGGATTATGCGTCCAGTTTTCCCCGATATATTGTAAATACAGGTCCTCCATTTCTTTTGACAAATGAGAACGAATATGTACTCCGTTTGTAACATATCCTATTGGGATTTCATTGAAAGGAACATTTTTATAACCAGACACCCACATTTTTCTAGATACTTCACTATGAAGCATGCTGACACCATTTATATGCCCGGCGGTATTCATGGCTAGATGCGCCATGTTAAATACATTCGATTCTCTATCTTTATAAATTGTTCCAAGGGAATAAAATTCTTGATCAGATATTTTTAATTCATCGCGATAATATTTACCCAAATATTTTTCGACCAGGTCGTTTGAAAATACATCAATACCGGCTGGAACAGGTGTATGTGTTGTAAAAATATTTGAATAATATCCCATCTGCTTTGCTTCGTCAAAACTTAAACCATTATTTAATATATTTGTTCTGATTCTTTCTAAAGAAAGAAAAGCTGAATGGCCTTCATTCATGTGACAAATCATGGGCTTTGTTTTTAATGCATGCATAGCACGAACTCCGCCAATACCAAGCAATATTTCCTGCTGAATTCTTGTTTCAACATTTCCGCCGTATAAAGCTTGAGTAATTTTTTTATCAGCATCAGTATTTTCATTTATATTAGTATCCAACAAGTACAAAGGAATTCTTCCGACATTTACTTTCCATACTTGATAGTACACCTGTCTTTCAGCCATCTGCACTGATAAAATCATAGGTTCGTTTTTTTCATTCAAAACTTTTTTTAACGGCAGATTATCGAAATCATTTAATTCATACTTTTCATGCTGCCATCCTTCTGAATTTAAATACTGCTGGAAATACCCCTCTTTATATAAAAGTCCAACACCTATTAATGGAATACCTAAATCACTTGAGGCCTTCAAATGATCCCCGGCTAAAACTCCTAATCCGCCGGAGTAAGTTTGAAGAGATTCAGTTAGGCCATACTCAGCCGAAAAATAAACTACATTAAAACTTTCCGGGTAGTTAAAATTTTTCTGATACCAGGTTTTCTCACTTAAGTAATCTTTTAATTTATTATACACTCTATGAACATGAGCAACAAAGCCGTCATCATGAGAAATCTCTTCTAATCTTTGCTGACTAATATACCCAAGCATCATTACCGGATTGTGATGAGATTCTTCCCAAAGTTCTCTATCTAATCTTCTAAAAAGTTCTCTAGCATCTGCATTCCAGCTCCAATAAATATTGTAAGCTATTTCTCTAAGTTTTTCTAAATTTTCAGGTAAAGAAGGAACTACATGATAGGTTCCTAATAGTTTAACCATACAATCTCCGTACTTATAAAATTATTTCGTTTTATAGTAAAATTAAAATTTGAACTTCAATATAAATAATTGAAATAAGACCAGGAAATTTTAATAAAATAATTTTTTAAAGAAAAGGGTATTAGAAAATAAAATAAAGCCGGTATTTTTCCGGCTTTGCTTAAATTATTTAGGTTTTTTATTTAAGTAAAATCATCTTCTTTATAAACGATAATTCTCTCCCATTCACTCCACTTACTCTCAATTCATAGAAATAAATGCCGCTGCTAACTTTATTCCCATTCTTATCATCAGAATTCCAATTTACTTTGTACGAGCCGGCCTGCTTAAAATCATTTACTAATACTTTTACTACTTCACCAAGTAAGTCATAAATAATTATTTCAACGCTTGAAGCTTTTGGTAAACCATATTCAATCGCAGTAGCTGGATTAAACGGGTTTGGGTAGTTTTGTGATAAAGTAAATTCAGTTGGAATTTGTTTTTCATTACCTTTGATTGAAGTAACATCATTTCTAAGGATCTCAATTCCTGTTACATTTTTAAATCCTATCGCTCCTACAACAGTTCCAGCAGCAGTTAACGTATCAATTAAAACCAAATTAGAAATTTGAGTATTTATACCTGTAACCCCATATAGATTTCCATTTTCATCAAAAGCTAAATCATTTGTTACTGCTCCTAATCCGGTAAAACCTATATTAGTGGTATCCCCGGAAGTTAAATCAATCTTAAATATTTTTTCCCTATTAACTCCAAAGATAACACCTGATGAAGCCCAAAGCTGATTTGAAAATGGATTAAATGCAATACTAGAAATACTTACACCAGTACTATCAATAAGATTATAGCTGCCATTTGAAACATTGATAGAATATATTTCTCCAGTTCTTAATACACCATATAAAGTACCGGAGGTATCAAAAGCAATTGACTGCATATCTTTTAAATTTAGAAAAAATAATTTGTAAGCATCACCAGATGCGGAATTAACCTTAGTTAATTCTGTTTCAAAACCGTTCGGAGTAATAGCGTAAATAATTCCGGTTTTAGGATTAATAGCAATATTTTTTATTTCCTCATAATTAGATGAACCTAATATTTTACCTTGACCGCTGTTAGCATCAATTGTTATGAAATTTCCTTTGTTATTAAGCCCGGTAGAGGCATAAATTATATTTTTCTTTGCTGAAAATATTTTATAACTATGACCCTTTAAATGTATTCCATTAAAATTTGGATCATTGGAACTAATAGTATAATCCGATTCAAAAATTCCGCTATCGGTTGGCGAAAAAAATAAATTGATTTTTAATGACTCATAAGTATGAAGAGTGATAGGGAAATTCAATTTTTCAACTAAGTTGAACGGGCCAATTGAACTTGGTATTGAATTTATTTGTAAATCTTGATTTCCATAATCACTTAATACAATACTTATAGTATCACTTAAATTATTTACTTCAACATCGCCGTAGTCATAGTCTGATTTGTTTATATATGCATACACCCCATCAATAGGCTGCATTCTTATTTCTCCAACCCAGGTTCCCCAGGTATTTGTTGCGGCAGCATTTTCAGCAAACATCCAAATATTCTGTTCATTTTCCGGGTCAAGCCAAATTCCGCTGTAATCACCCCAACGGTTTCTATCTCCGGTAAATTTAACAACATAATTTCCTTTCCCTTCTTGCAATGTATTGCTATTGGAAAATCCAGCCGGATCATTTATTAATCTTGTGGAATAAAATGAGCCTGCATATTCTTCATTACTTGAACGGCTATATGTCATAGCAACATTCTCATTTTTATCAACAGCTAAAGCAGCATAATAGTACCAATGAGTATTATCTCCAAACCTATAATTCTCAACTGCTTGATTCGTATTTACATTAATCTTCATGTAATCTATGCAAGAGTATAATGAAGCATTTGGATTTTGAATAGAATGAACTGCCCATAAATAACCGTCTCTATATGTGGGTTCGAATCTCAATTGACTGCCGGCACCTTCAATTTGGGGAGTCCCCCCGCCTAATTGATCAGCATTAAGCGCGGGACTATAAGATGCTATTGAAACATTTGATTCAGTTATTGATGGAGTATCTAACACAGAAGTAACCTTAAAAAGCGTAACAAAATTCCCACCACCGTTTGGGGCATGAAGTAAATAATAATTTGAACTGTCACTATAACTAATTGAAGGCCTTATGCTAAACAACTTTATCTTTTGATTTGGAGCAGGATACCTGATGTCCCATAAATCAAACCAAGACAGAGAATCGGCAGTATTTGCATTTAATTGTGCCGTAGGAATAATTCGAATTTTAGCATATTGAAAATTACCACTAAAATCAAATTGATTTGAAGTTATAAAAATTGCATCCTTACTAAATCCTACACCTTCATAATCACCCCAGTTAGAACTTCCAGAATTTCCATTTTTTGTGGATGGCAAAACCCAATTATACCAGGCTCCATTTGGATCAGAATCATCACTAACTGATAAAAGAAAATTACCTCTTTTTGATGCGTCATCTTGATCTAGCCAAACCATAACCCATCTTTGAGCAAAATGATCATATAATATTTTGGGATCGAAAGAACTCACATTACTTAAAGCAGAAGAATACCAGCTATCGGCGCTTATTGATTTAACTAAATTCCCTTGTTTATCCCAAATGGCAAACTTACTATTTACAGTTGTCATAATATAATTAGGGCCAACAGCGATATAAGGATCCGGGGGGATTGAATTTGTCATATTCATCCCTTGAAAATTATTTAGCAAAATTGTTTGGGCGGTATCAGAAACCAGTTTTTTGCTTAAGCTTCTATCATTAAAATATTTAACCTTTGAAGGTGATATTGGTGTTAATGTATTATCGTAAACTGCCGGGCCTTCATATTCTATTTCATTTCTAATTTTCTTTATTTGCGGACTTAAGATAGGAATTGTTTTTGCAAACGAATTTGTAGATACAACAACACCTGATGAAATCCCGCCTTTTGCTGGACCTTGATAACCTTGTGCAAATAATAAATTTGATAAAATTAAATAGAAACAAAAAATGAGAATATATTTCAATGTAGATATCCCTTGTTATTTTAAAAATTTCATCTCAAAATAATGATTAAAAGTGAATGTGACAATAATCAATTTGTTGAAATTTGGGGCAGAAATTTATGATATCATGATTAATGATTAATGATTAAGCGATTTGATAGAGCAAGTGAATTGCTCCTTAGTCATTACTTAAAGCTTATTTATATTTTTTAACTTCCTGTAAAATATATGTGGCAACAGCTTCAGCCTGGTTTGGCTGTAATCCTAAATTCGGCATTGGGGGAAAATCCGGATTCTTTTTTACAGGATGCCTGATAAAAGCAACCAACGTACTTTTGTGCCCCTCGTATTTAGGGAGAACATTTTTATAAGCAGGTCCAACAAGTTTCCTATCAAAACGATGGCATGCGGAACAAATATTATTAAAAATATCCGCTCCGTTAACTTTTTTAGCCGGGCCGCTTGTGGTTTCCAGGCCTGCAAGGTATTTATCATATTTAATGCTTAGAATTTCTGTCTGCACTTTGGTAGCATTACTCATAGCAAGCTGGTCTTTAACAACTGTACAAAGGAGAGCAAAAAGAATTATAAAAAATACAGGGCCGCTGAAACGTAATGAAGATTCCTTAGCCATTACATAAAGGAAATGGTATGCAATAAAAAGTAAAATTAAAGAAACTACTCCATAGCCAATTACTGCACCGGAGATTGCATTAGCAGGCAAAACAAAAATATCAATCAATAAAAATATTGGGAATAAAATTGCAGAAATAAATGTTACTTTAGTTGCTGTTGATTTAACAAAGTTTTTATATTCTTCATCTAAATTTTTCTTGCCCCCTTCCCAATAAAAAAATCCGAAGAAGATAACTCCTCCTGTTATTGCAAATGCCAAAAGAATAAAAGCAATGTATTTGATTAAAGCTTCGATTGAAAATAAAGCAAAAACAGAATTTGAAGTAATCACAGAATTAAAAGTAGACATCGCGATTGCAGCAATATATATCCATAAAGAAATGTAGAGCAAAACAATGCCGTATTTCCCGGATTTATTATTTAGATGTTGATTCCCCGTTCTAAATTTTTTAATGTCCGAAGAAATAATGTGATCGGAAATTTTAGTTTCATCAATTGAAGAAAATATTTCTGAAAAAGTTAGGGAATATCTATAAGCATAAATTAAAATCAATGCGATACTTATCAAAATAAATGCAAACATCATATAGCTTACAGTTGCGATTTGAGAAGAATGCAGTAATTGGGCATAAATTAAAATAGATGTAAGCATTGGAGCAATTCCAATTATAACTCCGGTACCTTTATTAACAGTAACTAATTCAATAATATCCTTAGCAAACCGCAGATAGTGATTGTTATCTTCATTCAATCCTTTTCTTTTAAAGTATAAGGATAATGTTGTCCCGCCTAAAACCATTCCTATAAATGGAATAAATAAAAACTGAATTAATATTAATAAATAATGAAGCAGTTGAATATGTTCGGATGATTGTGGTAAAACTATTTTATCAAGAAATTCCATTTATTTTCTCTCTAAGATTAAAATGATTTTATTGGAATCGGCCACTATGTGGCAAGTTTGTCAATTGATATTAATAGAACAACTAAAATTGCAAATATATTTATTTCCCTAAATGCAAAATTGAAATTAATTTTCTTCTTTTCAGTTTTTAAAAGCTTTAACGAGCTGATTGAAAGCCATATTCCGGCTGCAAGTAAACTAAAGTTTATTATGGGATAATTAACAATCCCATACAAAGGAATAATTAATCCTGTAACTACCGTGGCAAGTATCCATATAAAAGTAATTCGAGCTAATTGTTCTGTAGAAAAAATTTGTGTTAATGTTGGAAATCCAGCTTGCTCATAATCTTTATTGAGCACAAGCAGCAACAACCAAAAATGCGGTATCTGCCAGATAAAAAAGAAAAATGACAACACAATTATTTGAGGATCGAAAATATATCCTCCCGCAGCAACCCAGCCAACTGCAGGCGGAATTGCCCCAACTAATGAACCTGGAATAATTGCAAACGGATTAACTTTTTTAAATGGTGTATAAATAACGTTGTACCAAACAAGATTTAATAATCCTAGTCCTAAGGCTATCCAACCAGCACTTAATTCAAGAATTACTGAGCCGAACAAAATTAAAATAATAGCGATTGCCAAAGCATTGTTTGCAGAAATTCTTCCTGAAGGTATCGGGCGGTTTTTAGTTCTGCTCATTAAAGCATCGGTTTTGCGTTCCTGCCAGTGATTAATAACTGCAGAACCGCAAGCCAATAATAGAATTCCTATAGTAGGTTTTAGAAAACCCCAATTAAATTCTTTTGCAAATGCTATATATCCGAATACAGTTGTAAATGCTACAAAAGATGTAATTCTAATCTTTGTTAACTCAAATAATATGTCAATCTGCTTTTTCAAATAAATATTATTTAATCTTTTTTCTCTGTCGTTGTTGAATCTGCTGCTAGTTTTGCAGCACTCTTAATATTGTTTAAAGAATCCAACTTTGCCTTGTTATCAAGCCATGTATAAAATTTATCAGAAGGCATTACAACCACTTTAGTATACATGTGCCAGTGATTTAACCCGCAGTATTCGGCACAAGTTAATTCATATGTTCCAACCTTTTCTGCCTTAAACCATGTTTCTCTTTTTTCACCGGGGATAACATCTTTCTTGACTCTAAATGCCGGAATAAAAAATGAATGATTTACATCTAATGAATGCAAATCAAACTTCACATCTGTTTTAACCGGAACAAACAAAGTATCCTCCTTAACTCCATTTGGATACTGAAATGTCCACTTCCACATTTGAGCAGTAACTTTAATTGGATAAGAATCTTTTGGAATGTCCGCCATTTGTTTATATCCAACCCAACCATAATAAAACATTACCAAAGTCAAAAGAGTAGGTATCACTGTCCATGTAACTTCCAATGGAATATTACCATGTATGTTCTTCGCTTTAGGACTTCTCTTTCTGTTATACTTGATAACAAAGAACACCATTAAGAATGTTATAAGTACTAGAAAGAACACAGAAATAACCATTACAATCCAAAAGGCGGTATCAACAGAATTTACAAAATTTGAAGGTCCTGAAAACATAAATTTTTTACCTTACAAAAAAGAATAATCAGAAAATAATAGGACAAATGAAATTATAATGAACAACAACGCAACACCAACAAATACCTTAAATGCTTTTTGTTCAACTCTTAAATGCATAAATACGGTTAAAACCATGTAAGATTTAATGCAAGCGATAATTAATGCAATTGCAATAGTAAGTTTACCAAAACTTATTCCTGCAACTGCTACTGTAATTGCTACTAAAGCTAATAAAGCCAGCCAAACTAAAATAAAAGGCCCATAACTATGTTCGTGGCCTGCATGTATATGAGTTTCTTGCTGCATAGCAGTCGAATTTGATTGCTCCATTTATAATTCCTTAAGTAATAAGATAGAATAACGGGAAAAGGAAAATCCAGATTATATCAACTAAATGCCAATACAATCCTGCTGCTTCAAGTTTTACGAATGTATGCTGATTAATTTTTCCTTTAATAGTCAGCCTCATCATCACACCAATTAAAGTCGCTCCGATTATAACGTGTAAACCGTGAAGCCCTGTCATCGTGTAATATAATCCGTAAAATAGAATCTGTCCTTTATCTTTGGATAAAAGCACTTCAGAACCGGGAAAATTACCGCGATGAAATTCTGCACTCCATTCAAAATATTTATTTATCAAAAACCAAATCGCAAAAACAATTGTTATACCCTGGAAAAATATTGAGAGCTTTTTATTATTTTTTTGTATTGCAACTATTGCAAGGGCAATTGTTAAGCTGCTTGTTAATAAAATAGCTGTATTAAATGTACCTACCACTACATTCATTTCTTTGGCAGCAACGTGAAATGCTTCCTGGTGCATGTACCTGTAAACTGAATATATAAAGAACAAACCTCCGAATAATAAAAGCTCTGTAAAGAGGAAAAGCCACATTCCCATCCTTGAGGCAATATCATCTCTATGAACGTGTTCGTGAACTGCTTGTACGTGTTCTTGAGAACTCACTGTACCTCCTCAACTTGTAAAACTCTTTCTTCGTTATTTTTATATTCGTATGGTGCTTCAGTAATAGTTGGAATCTCATGGAAATTTTCATGAATTGGAGGAGTTTCAATTTGCCATTCCAAAGTTTCACCGCCCCAAATGTTTTTCTCTGTAATGATAGGGCCTTTCATAATTGACCTAATTAGATTGGTAAACATTATGATAAGCCCGGTAATTAAAATCCATGAACCGATTGTAGAAATTCTATGATAAATAGTAAACTGTGGTAAATAATCATAATATCTTCTCGGCATTCCAAGCCATCCCATAATGAACATTGGGAAATACAAAGTATTAAAGCCAATAAACAAAAATGTAAAAGCAATATTCGCCCATTTTATCTTATACATTCGCCCAAACATTTTTGGAAACCAATAATGCATCGCCGCAAACAGGCCGAAGCCTGTACCTCCAAACATCACATAATGGAAATGTCCAACAACAAAAGATGTATCTTGAACTTGTATATCAATTGCTAATGTTCCCTGGAACAATCCGGTTAATCCGCCAATTGAAAACAGAAATATAAAACCAAGTACAAATAATAACGGCGGCGCTAAATAAATCGAACCTTTATACAGTGTCGCAATCCAGTTAAATACTTTCACTGCACTTGGTATTGCAACTAGAAAAGTTAATAATGAAAATACAAATTGTCCCGTATTGCTCATTCCGGCAGTAAACATGTGATGGGCCCAAACCAAAGATCCAAAAAGTGCTATGGCAATACTTGAAAATGCTATAAATTTATACCCAAAAATAGTTCTTCTCGCAAAGACAGGAATAATTTCAGAAACCATTCCCATGGCTGGTAATATCATTATGTAGACTGCGGGGTGAGAATAAATCCAGAACAAGTGCTGGAATAAAACCGGATCACCTCCTAACGCCGGGTCAAATAGGCCGACTCCAAACCATCTCTCAACTGCAACTAATAATAATGTGATTCCAATAATAGGCGTAGCTAAAACTTGAATCCAAGCAGTCGCATATACAGACCAAATAAATAAAGGCATCTTGAACCAACTCATCCCCGGGGCACGCATTCTATGAATGGTCGTAACGAAATTTATACCTGTTAATATTGAAGAGAAACCTAGTATAAAAGCAGCCATTAACGCATAGATTACATTTGTACCTGTTCTTATGCTGTAAGGGATATAAAATGTCCAGCCAGTATCAGCAGAGCCTCCAGGCAAGGTGATAGCTAAAATTGCAACTATTCCACCGAGTATGTATAAGTACCATGAAAGTAAATTTAATCTTGGGAAAGCAACATCTTTAGCACCAATTAAAATCGGCAGAAAGAAATTACCAAAAATTGCTGGAAACGCAGGAATGATAAACAAGAAAATCATTATTACACCGTGAAGTGTAAAAATTTGATTATATGTCTGAGGGCCCATTATGGTTCTGCCAGGTGAGAATAATTCCAACCTCATTAAAAAGCCCAGACTCACTCCTACTGCAAAGAAAGACAAAACAGCAACCATGTATAGGATGCCAATTCGTTTATGGTCAGTAGATAGAATCCAGGATTTTAATCCCTTACCCTTCCCACGGTAATGTAAATAACTCGGCTCGCTTGCCTGATTAACTGCCAATGTTTCGCTTGACATATAAAACTATCCTTCTTTTAACTTTTTCTTTTTAGGTTTGAAATTTAAATAACCAACAAATATTGCGGCTAAAATTAAAATTCCAGCACCTGAAACTCTTGTTATATCTATCATATAAGTTTTAGCTTTGGGATTATAGCTAAAACAATATTGAAGCACCCTTGCTATAGTCGGGGTGGCTTTTCCTTCGGAAGCTTCAATTAACGCCATCTTCATATCAAATGGTAAGATACTGTAACCATGGCTTTGTGTATAACCAGGGAACAAGTATCTTGTAATTTTTCCTTTTGAGGAAAGGAAAATTAATGCACCTGTATGAAGAAAATTATTACCTTGCCTTTGAAAATAAAATCCCATCGCATCTGCAAGCTTTTTAATATTTAAGCTGTCGCCGGTTAAAAATCTCCATCCGGTTTCCGGGAATTTTCCATTAATCATCTTCAAGAAAGTCTGCTTTTTCTCAGTTGCAATTTTCGGAGTTTCACGTTCATCCATACTAAGAGTAATTATCCGGTAATCTTTATTGGGAACCATATCAAGTTTACCAACAACATCAGAAATTTCAGACATTAATGGAGTACAGAGGCCCGGACATCTATAGTAAACAAATGCAAAGACCGTCGGTACAGTAATTAAATCTTTTAAAAGAACTTTGTTTCCTGATTCATCATAAAAGAAAACATCTGTTGGAATATATTTACCAAGATGTTCATCAATTCCAACTTCAACATTCTTATTTTTTGAATAAGAAAAATTTGTTACACAAAAAATCAGCACCAACAGAAATGATATAAAAAACTTTTTCATATTATCATCTCACTGTTTAATTTTCATGAACAATTAAAAATAACTGCCCACATATTTATACATCTCATCCCATTCATTATCCTTCAATTCAAGCACCTGACTATTAAATCCATTCTCAACAACAGAATTTACAATTGCATCAATAAAAACTTTTTCGTTTTTCTTCCATTCAGGAGTATTAAAAATTAATGTTAAAGCTTTTGTTCTATTACTTGTTACTTTATCAAAAATCTTTGCGCCGTTAGAATTTTTATCAGTTAAAATTTTATTCAGTACTGTATTAATTTTTTCTACTTTGGACTCATTTTCTCGTTCAACAATTTTCAACGCTTCAGCAACAGGTATCTGTGCCGGTATTTCACTTCCTTTTGAAAGACTATAAGTTTGGTCCAATGCCATTAAATCATCTTTATCATCTGATGGAGGATTAGGAACAAAAGTAGACCTTATATAATGAGCTAACGAAACTCTTTCTTCGGGTGTCAAATAATCAAAAGCTGCCATACCACTGCCGGAAATACCTTCAGATAAAGTTGTAAATATTTGAGAAAGCTTTGGCCCGTTTACCCAGCCTTCTTTGCTTGTAAAATTTCTTGGTTTTGGATTTAAAGAAGCAGCGGAAGGGCCATCACCTTTTCCATCTGTACCGTGACATGAAACGCAAATTGTTGTAAAAAGCTTTTTTCCTTTATCAACTAATTCGGGTGTAGGTTTACTTTCTGCCATAATATCTATAGGCGGAATAGTTTTTGGTTCAACAACCGGAAGGTCTTTTACTTCGGTTGTATCCTGTAATTTCGGCGGAACATTTTGACGTGATATGTTATTAATATTTGTAATATAAATTATTCCAATTGCTAAGCCTATTAATAACATGTAAGGATAAAGCATCCCAAACAGCTTTAAAGGTTCAGCTTTAATTTCTGAAAATATTTTGTTCATTTTATTTTGTTTGTCAACCATTATTAAACTTCCATCTGCATAATTTAAAGTCGGAAATCAAGCCCTCGTTCAAGCTTTGGATCTCCAATTGGAACCAAGTTATATTTTTTAGCATGTAAATTGAATAGCATAATTAATATTCCAATTACTGCTAATGGGTAAACAATATCTAACCAGCTAAATGAATAGCTGTGGCCTGTTCCATATAAGCTCGGCATCACCATCCAATATATATCAATAAAGTGGGCACATAAAATCCACACAGCCATAAATTTTAATCTCTTAGGATTTGTTTTTGCTTTGTGTGATATCAATGCAAAGAAAGGGACAATGAATTGGCCAAACATTAATATTATTGAAACAACCTTCCAGCCGCCGTTCCATCTATGAAGGAACCACATTGTTTCTTCTGGAAGATCACCGTACCAAATCAGCATATACTGTGAAAACGCTATATAACCCCAGAAAGCAGTAAATGCAAACATTAATGTTCCAAGACTATAATAATGATCATTATTAATCCTCGAATGCAAGTAGCCTCTTTCTTTTAATAGGACAGTTATTAAAGTAACTGCTGCAAGAGATGCCACTGTTGCACCTCCAAAAAAGTAAACTCCAAATATTGTTGAATACCAGTATGCCTCAAGACTCATTATCCAATCAACAGCTGCAAATGACAATGTAATAGCGAATAGGGGCATAAAGATTGCCGAAAGCTTAATGTTATATTTTGTTAACCTTTGATCTTTTGAAGAGTCCTGCTGCCTTGAATGTTTAGTTAAGAAGTAATAAAAAATTGTCCACACTCCGAAAATAAATGCAACTCTTATTACAAAGAATGTAGAATTTAAATAAGGAGCTTTACTCTGAAGAACTTTACTTTTGGCAATAACATCAGAATGCGTCCAACTAAACAAATCATGCATGCTGAATATCAAAGGGATTACCAAAATAAATAAATAAGGAACAACCGATGATAAGAATTCACTAATTCTTCTAAATGGTGTACTCCATGATGCACCGGCTATATATTCCAGTGCAACTAAAAATAATGCACCAACACCTATACTTAACAAGAACATAAAAGACGTTAAGTAGCTGTATGACGCTCTGAATGAATCTATAAAATAGCCTGCTATACCCAAAACTAATCCAACCACCAGTAGTGTTAAACCAATTTTACCAACTTTAACAGGCAGATCTTTTTTTGTGTACCCGGCTTCACTATTTGACATTAGCAGAAGACTCCTTTTTAATCTCTTGAAGATCAGAAAGTTTAGCATTTTTTGCTCTTTGCAAAACCCTGATATAATTAATAATTGCCCATCTCTCGTCTCGTGTAACTTGTGCTGCATACGAAGGCATTATATTTTGCCCCATTGTTATTACATGATAAATTCTTCCATCAGGCCATTCCCTAACCTTTTTTGAATGAAGTGTAGGAGGATTTGGAAATTGGCCGCGCAGCCTATTTTGTCCTTGAGCAAAATTTCCATGACAAGGACTGCAATAAGTTAAAAATTTCTTTTTGCCTAATTCTAAATTTTCTTTAGTAGGAAGAAAGGGATTTGATAAAACTTCTTTAGGATCTTTATCATCTTTGTAAGGATAAGGCATAAAGCCTCTTGCAACTGTTCCTTCAACGGGCATTCTCATTCCAAATCCATCTGCAAAGAAAGTACTTTTGGATTGAGCATCCGTTCTATCCTGCCTATCCATCCAATTATATGGAGTGATATACATAAACTTATTTAGCGTTACATAAGTTGTACCTGAGACAATAACTATTGTAGCTGCAATCAACCACAAAAACTTAGGTTGAAATATCGGATACTTTTCATCATCGGGATAGTAAACTAATTCTATATCTTTTCCGCTGAGACTTGTTAATAAATCAACTACTTCCTGCTGATTAAATAAAGGATCATCAGCCTCTATCATGAGTCCATATTTATCGGATGATACATTCTTCATATAATTTGTATCGTGTATCGGATAATTATTTTTAGGTAAATTGAAGAACACCATCAGCATTCCAAATACAGTTGAAAGTGCGCCTAATAATACTGTAGTTTCAAAAGTAACTGGTATATAGGCCGGGAATGCAAAAAATGGTTTACCTCCAATTACCATGGGATAATCCATGGCCATAGCATAAAAGATGAAAAGAAGAATAAAAGAACCAGCAGATAGGCCAAAGAATAGAGTAACAAAACCAAGCTTTGTCGGTTTCAAACCCATGGCATTATCCATACCGTGAACAGGATAAGGAGTATTTACGTCAAACTTTTTATACCCGGCATCTCTTACCTTTTCAGCGGCATTAATAATTTGATCCGGGGTATCAAAAAGTGCAGCAACCGAATGTAATTTATTTTTTGTTTTATTAACCATGATTTTCTCCGTGATGCAATGGCTGTGCACCTTCAACCACAGCTTTAACTTCAGACATTGAAACAACCGGTAACGTTCTTGTGAACAAAAGAACTAAGGTGAAAAATAATCCGAAGCTTCCAAGTAAGATTCCCATATCAATTAAAGTTGGAGTATATATTCCCCAACTTGAAGGTAAAAAGTCTCTATGCAACGAGGTAACCACAATTACGAATCTTTCAAGCCACATTCCTACATTTACAAAAATTACAATAACAAACATAACCGGAACAGAAGTTCTTAATTTCTTAAACCAGAAAAGCTGGGGAAATACGACGTTGCAGCTTATCATTAACCAGAAAGCCCAGGCATAATGCCCTAAAGCCCTGTTCACTACAACAAATTGCTCAAACTGATTTCCGCTGTACCAGGCCATAAAGAATTCCGAACCATATCCGTATGCAACCATTAAGCTTGTCACGATAATAACTATGTTCATTCTTTCTAGATGCTTCATAGTTATTATATGTTCGATATGAAATACTTTTCGAACAAAAACTAAAACTGTAACAACCATGGCAAAGCCTGAAAATATTGCTCCTGCCACGAAGAATGGTGGGAATATTGTTGAATGCCATCCCGGTAAAATACCTACAGCAAAATCAAAGCTTACTATTGAGTGCACTGACAGAACTAAAGGTGTAGCTAATCCAGCCAAAATCATATATGCTTTTTCGTAATGCTGCCAGTGTCTATTTGAATGTCTCCAGCCTAAGCTAAAAACTTTATAAATATTCTTTTTAATTTTGGTTGTTGCTCTGTCTCTTAAAGTTGCAAAGTCAGGAATCAAACCTACATACCAGAATACAAGTGACACAGTAAAGTAAGTTGAAACTGCAAATACATCCCAAACAAGCGGGGAAATAAAATTAACAAATAAGCTGTGTTGATTTGGATAAGGGATTAAGTAACCAGCAAGCCATGGCCTTCCGGTATGGATAACCGGGAAAATACCTGCACACATTACCGCAAATATTGTCATTGCTTCTGCAAAACGGGCAATACCGGTTCTCCATTTTTGTCTTAATAAATAATAGGATTGCCGAAATTAAAGTACCGGCATGTCCAATACCTACCCAAAACACAAAGTTAATGATTGGAAATCCCCAGCCAACCGGTTCATTATTACCCCACATTCCAACACCGTAGTAAAAACTAATTGCTACACATATAGCTCCTATCAACTAAAAAAGTACTTGAAATAGAAATTGCAATGAAGAAGTTTCTATTAGGTCTTGTATCCATTGGGAGAGAAATGTCACGATCGATATCCCTTAATGGAGGATTTCCTTCAACCAATACGGGTTCTCTTAGTATAATCTAAATCAGTTGCGGTATATTCCAGACTCACTATACATCCTCCGTATGAGTGTTTCTTAATTTAGCTAAATAAGTCACATTAGGGCGAACGTTTAATTCTTCAAGGACATGATAACCTAATTCATGTGCTCTGTATTTTGTTACTTCTTCATCATTGTCTATTGTATTTCCAAAGCGGATAGCATTAGTACTGCAAGATTCCTGGCAGGCAGTAATTACGTTTGAACCTTTAACCGCTCTCTTTTCTCTAATAGCATCTTCTCTTTCAGTTTCAATTCTTTGAATACAGAAAGTACATTTTTCCATAACTCCACGTGAACGAACAGTCACTTCAGGATTATAAATTAAATCAAATAAAGTATTTTCCTGATATTGATCTTTAAAGTGATCACGGAAATTAAAGAAATTGAATCTTCTTACTTTATAAGGGCAGTTGTTTGAACAATATCTAGTTCCAACACATCTGTTGTAAACCATTTGGTTTAAACCATCAGGACTGTGTGTTGTTGCAAGTACCGGACAAACATTTTCACAAGGTGCGTGATCGCATTGCTGGCAAAGCATTAACTCTGTATGAACTTTCGGCTCATCAACAGTACCTGAATAATAACGATCGACTCTAAGCCAATGCATTTCTCTTCCAACAGCAACTTGATCTTTTCCAACTATTGGAATATTATTTTCAGATATACAGGCAACTATACATTCACTGCATCCGGTGCATTTATTTTGATCTACAACCATTCCCCATTTAACTTCTTTGTATTCATAGTTTGGATACAATGTCGGTTCATGTTCTTCTCCTTCATATAAGAAGTTGGGATTTTTTAAATATTGAGCAACAGTACCTTCTCTAACGATGTTTCTTTTTTCTGCAGCATCGTGCATTAATTTATCATCGAAATAATAATACTCTTGAGCCAACACCAGTTTGTAACTTCCTTCAGCTTTTTTCACTTTTACATTTGAATAAAGCCAGGGTGAAAGCTGATAATTTTTTGACATAAGAGTAATTGCATCAAATCCAACACCTGTTCCTACTACTCCGCATTTTCTTCTTCCGTAACCAAGCTCAATTGTAATTGTATCGTCTGCAGAACCAGCTTGTATATAAACTGGAATATTCGAGCTTTTGATTACCAACAGTAATCTCAATAAAATCATTTAACTTTAATCCAAGCACATCAGCCGACTTTTTAGAAATAGCAGCATAATTGTCCCAGGTAACTTTTGTAACTGGATGAGGAACCTCTTGCAGCCAGCCATTGTCAATAAATCTGCCGTCATCTATTGAATTACTTTCTTTTAGAGCTAAAGAGAATCCTTGCGGCTCTTTGTAATTATTAAAATCTAACGCTTTAGAATTAATTGACCCAATTTTTATATTCCCGCCATCTGCTAATATAATTCCATCATGCAATGAACCATACCAGAATTCTTTAAAATTCAATTCGGAATGAAAGACCTGGATAAATTTCTTTTTCCCAATTGTTCATTAAATACATATGATAATCATCTTCATTAAAGCCTTGCTTGCCGCCATTCATCCAATGAAGCAGAACTGCTTCTTTCTGTCTTGTGTTAAATATTGGAGCAATTACCGGCTGCTGTAAAGAATAGAAGTTTGTTCTTGTTCTAAAATCACCCCATGATTCAAATGTATGATGAATTGGAAGAACATAATCACAAAGTAACGAAGTTTCATTTTCTGAACCGGTTAAAGCTATTTTATATTCAACATTCTTAAGCGCTTTTTCATACCCATAATCACCTGCTAAATGAAAAATAGGATTAGAATCAAAATGAATGATAGTGCTTACCTGTCCAGTATCCATTTTATTTATAAGGTCTTCCCAATCACCTTTATTTGAGTATGGCGACATTAAAGTCGGAACAGAAGAAAAGTCGTAAAGATTTTTTGCACCTAATATGTCGTTAAGCATATTCACAGCTAAATGAACATTCTCCGGCATCATGTTCCCGGTATAAACAATTGAAGAACCACGGTTACTTTTTAAATCACTTACTAAATGCTTTAAAGTTTTTTCAGATAGAGAATATTTTTTAGCAAAACTATTTAGGTTATAATCACCATAATTATTTCCAAATTCATTAAGCAGACACATAGCAAATTCAAATTGAGCATCAGGGCGTAATCTTAATCTATAATCAGCATTCATTCCTGTTAATGACATATTTCCTTCAACAGCATAAAGTCTATTGAAGTTGTTTGCATCATCAATGTTTCTCCCTTCAGTATAAAGCCTTGAGCTTTCTACAGTATTTCCATCACTTCCTAAAAAATCACCTTCAAGCGATAAAATAATTTTCGCTTTATCCCATTTTATGGTTGGATAAAATTCATTTCCATAAGACTTTTGCCAGGCAGATTTTCGCTTTACATCATTAAATAATTCATATGAATAAACTTTAACATTAGAATACTTTTGAGAAAACTCTTCCAATAATTTTTTTTGTGTTGGAGATACAATTTTCTTTGTAATTACGGCAATTAATTTATCGCCGGATTTGGAGAGTGCATCTACTATTTCCGCATCAACATGACCCCAGGTTGACTTCATTAATCCGCTGCTGCCTTTTCTTAAAGGTTTCTGTAATCTTTCAGGATTATATAACTCTAATATTTCAGCCTGGCATTGAGCTGATATTTTTCCTTTGTTAATTGGATGATCAGGATTACCAATTACTTTTATCGGCCTGCCTTCTCTGGTTTTAACTAAAATTCCTGAACCGTCATAACCGGTCGAAGAATAATAATTTGGTTTGCCTACAGTTATTTCCTCAGGCTTATTTGTATAAGGAATTATTTCTCCCTCATCTCTATAATTAGAACAGCCTGTACTTGCAAGTGCGGCAGAAGCTCCAACCAAGGCCAAAAATTTTCTTCTCGATAAACCTGAAAGTTTTTTAATATTAAACTCATCTGTAGCACCGGGTTTAAACTCATTACGGCTTAATTCTGAGATAGAAGGATCGCCGGCTAATTGTTCAAAACTTTTCCAATAATTAGGGTCAGGTTTTTTAGAATTTTCCATAGAGTTTATTTTATTCTTCTCATCTGCCATTATTTTTACCTATATTTTTTCTGCTAACGGCAAGAGGATTTATTTTTACTTTAATCTTTTTTGAATTTGCAGCATTTTTATTTTTTCCAAACAGCAAATTGAAAGGAAGTGCTCTTACCGCCATAAAAGCAAACATGCCTTTAGCTGATGTTTCAAAGAACTTTCTTCTTTCTATTTTTTTACCAACTTTATTAAGTAACTGCATTCTGCATCCTCTTATCTATGACAAGCCCAGCAATTTTCAGGGCCATTTTTAATATTCTTAAGTTGAGGGATTTTACTATGAATGTTTCTATGACAATCCAAACAATTGCTCATAGTAAATGAATTCATTTGTCCGACCACATCCATCTGTGCTATTTCACCGTGACAAGCAGTACAGTCAATACCAGCATTGACATGTACACTGTGATTAAAATATACAAAGTCCGGTACTCTGTGAATTCGTTTCCATGGTATAGCTTTTTTCTCTGTATAGTATTTGGTTAGTTTAACAATCTCAGGCCTGGTTTTTCTTGCAACGGAATGACAATTCATACAAGTAGCAACAGCAGGCACCATTGCGTGCCTTCCTTTTGTAACCTCCACATGACAATACTGACAGTCAATTTTCATTAAACCTGCATGAAGTTTATGGGAAAATTTAATTGGCTGTTCAGGAGTATATCCTACACCATCTCTTTCAGCTTTTGATGCAAAAAATGTTATTGTGAATGAAGCTGCAGCTACGAACAAAATTATTGGTACGCGGGTTCGCAGTATATAATCCAATAATGATTTTTTCATTCCTGTCCTTTTTTACAAGATATAAATTGGAATTTGTAAAGATACACAAAACAAATGCGGGGTACCGAACAGATACAACTATAATTTCTTAAATTTATTTGTTTTGAAATTTGATGCGTTGACTCACAGAGTCCGCAATGGTTATTAGAATACTTAACTTTAAAACTTAGGTGTCAAAATTATAAAATTATATAAATAAAACAAAAATGGTTTACATTAATTTTTCTTAATATTTTTAGGATATATAAAATTTTTCATCATCTTATGTAAGCTTAGGTTGATTTTAGGGAAATATTATTTGGGAAAGCTATATTTATAATGAAGATAAGAGGAAATTAACAATCTTTAACTTATGATTGCAGTTAAACAAATAACAAAATCAAAAAAAAAAGACAAATAATTTCCAAACTTTAAATGTTATAAACACTATCAAAAAATAGTATTGAGATTTAGTCCTTATATATTGGAATTTATTTGAAATTTGTGTTTTATCATTTGGAAATTTATAATTCCTTTCTGTTATGTTAAGATATTATTTTTTTAATATGAATCATTGGGAACTAATTTCAATTGATTTTTTTAATATGCTTACCGGATGAAGAACTTCAACATCTACCTTGAACTTTTCAGAGCCATATTTAATTTGAGAAATACAGCCCGGATTTCCTGTTAAAACTATTTTTGCATTCGTATTTTTAATATTATTCATTTTCCTTTCCAAAATCTTCATTGAATCTTCATAACGCACAATATTATAAATTCCGGCACTGCCGCAGCACCAGGTTGATTCTTCAAGTGGTTTTTGATTTAAACCGGGAATCATATTCAGCATTGAGCGAGGCTGCTCAACAATTTTTTGTGTGTGAGCCAAATGACAAGCATCATGATATGTTATATCATCATTAACAGTATTCTTAAATACATCAGGCTTTATTTCATCAATAAATTCGGAGATATCTTTTACTTTTTTAGAAAACTCTTCAGCACGTTTTGCATAATTTGCATCTTCTTTAAATAGATGTACGTATTCTTTCATAAAAGCACCGCAGCCCGCTGAATTTAGAATTATGTAATCAAAATTATATTTGCTGAATATATCAATATTTTTCTTAGCTAGTTTTTTTGCAGTTTCGAAGTCCCCATTGTGACCAGGCAATGAACCGCAGCAGACTTGTTCCTTGGGGGATATGACTTCACAACCGCAAGCGCTCAAAACATCGACAGTATCCTTATTGATGTCCGCAAACATTACATTCATTAAGCAGCCGGTTAAGAATGCCGTTTTATATTTTTCCTCTCCTTTTGCCGGAGTAATTTCTTTTATAAATGAATCACTGAATGTTTTTGAGACTCTTGGAGCTAGCTTATCAATTTCATTTAACTTTGGAGAAATAAGTTTTAATAAACCAGTTGAATGAAGAAATTTTTGAATTCCAAAATTTTGGTAAGTATAAAGAAGCCTGGAAAATATTTTTAAGTAGAGTGTTTGAAGGTATAATATATTGAAGTGAAATTTTCTTAATCCATTTACCAATTGGTGAACCGTAACCGGCATTTTCAACTTCAACTCTTGCTGCTTCAACCATTGAACCATATTTGACTCCGGCTGGACATGCAGTTTCACACGCCTGGCAGTCCAGACAAAAATTCATTTCTTCAGCAAAGGTTGAAGTAATTGCCATCTCCCCTCTTGCTACTGATTTTATTAATTTTATCCTTCCGCGCGGAGATGACCTTTCAAGTTTTGTTAATTCATAAGTTGGGCAGGTAGCAAGGCACATTCCGCAATGAATGCATTGTTCTAAAACATCATCATTGGGAAGAACATTTAGTAAATTTTTTTTGTTATTATAATTCATATATTATTTCATGAAAATAACAAATATAAGTTGTGTTAATTTTTAGATTATGTCAACTGTTAGTAAAAACGATAAAGTTAAAGTATTGAAATATATTAAATCGATTGCATTATTTGCCGTTAATAATATATGAGAAGAAATTTAGTTAATCTTTTAGATACGAAGAAAATTTAGGATTCAATGTAAAAATCTTATTTTATAAAAATTTAGCTGTTGCTAAAATAAAAATTAAGCGTAGGAAATAATTAAAGAATCCTCCTTCTAAGAAGGTGGATTTCTAAGTCACATTAAAAATGGACTAATTAACTGTCCAGTTTTATTTAATTTTGTTATCTCTTATTAAACAATCTATAATCAATTTATTATTTCTATAGTCTATTCCTTTAAATTGGTTTTCATTAGGATATCCAAGCTTTATTTTTATCTCGTTTGACTTTAAACTATCAATTATACCATCAAGGATTATAACAGCTGAATGACACGGGATAGATGAAACCGGTGACCAAAACCAGCCACCATATATTTTTTGCGAATCAACAGTTACAATAAAAGGCTCACCATATATACTTATTTGACCAATCTTATTTTTAAGCGAGTCACGTGAATTAGATAAAGTTATGATATGGTTGCTGGTATCATAAGATAAAATTTGGTTATAAGAAATTATAGGTTCACCTATTAAATTAGCACTTTCTAAATTAAAATTCTGATATGCCAAGTTAGAATTAATTTCTACCTTGGTTACATAAATACTGAGCCCTTCGTTAGACAAGTTAGTATTTTCATCCGATGTTTTTGCCCCTGATATATTATTGTTACTACAATTAAAAAGGAAAAATGAATAAATAATTATGAGCAGCCATATTTTATTATTAATATAATTTATCATTTTCGTGCTCCTAATATTTTTTTATCTAAGCAAAATAAATTTTTTAGTAGAAGAATACTTTCCAATTTGCAATCTATAAAAATAAATACCGCTTGAGAGATTACTTCCATCGAACTCTACTTCGTAAGTTCCCGCTTTTTGTTCTTCATTTAAAATTGTTGATACTACTCTTCCAAGAATATCATAAATCTTAAGTCGCACTAATGTCTCCCTTTTGGAAAGGTTAGAAGGGACTGGAATTTTATATTTTATTTTTGTTGTTGGATTAAATGGATTGGGATAATTCTGATAAAGAAAAAAATCTGTAGGAAGGTAATTTAATTTATCTTTTCTAGTATTAGTTAAAATTACTCCGCCTTCACGAAAAACTGATATACCTCCCGGTGTATTATGTGCAATCCAAATATTTCCATTTTTATCTTCATCTATTGCCCACACATAATTATGAGCTAAACCTGAATTTGTAACATCAAAATTCGTCCATTCTTTTTCATTAATAAACCTGGATAAACCATAACCTGTACCGATCCACAAAGTATCTTTGTTTTTAATATGAATGTTAAGAATAGAATTAGTAGGTAAATCGGTATTACCGATATTATATACTTTCCAATTAATATTGCCATCGAATTTAGCCAAGCCATTTCCTGTTCCAACCCATAAATTATCTTCTGAATCTATAGTTAGACATGAAACACTATCAGACGGAAGACCCGAATTATTTCTTGAATAAGTTGTCCATTCGCTACCTGTAAATTTTGCCAGGCCACCATCCCAACCTTGAACAAAAGGATAGGTTATACTTGCCACCCACAGATTTCCTTTTGAATCAAAAAGAATATCTGTAATAATATTTGATTTTATTGGAGTATTTGTATTATCGTATCTGCTCCAACTGGTTCCATCATATTTTACTATACCTCTCCATGTGGCTAGCCAAATATTTCCGTCAGAATCCTCTTTAATTGCCTCTACCATTTCTTCTTTCAGAATTGAATTAGTAGAATCAAATACAGTCCAATTTGTTCCATCAAATTTTGTTAAACAATTGTAGCCCCGAGCTCCTATCCATAAATCTTCATTTTGGGAAGAGTTAAGTGACAATATATAATCATACTTTAATCCTAAATTGTCTTTATCAAAAAATACCCATTTATTATTAAAGAATTTGACTAAACCTTTATTCGTGCCAATCCATATATTATTACTTTTATCAATATCTAAAGCATATATAAAGTTGGTGGGAAGTGCATTATCACCCAGCTTATAACTTTTCCAGTTTACGCCGTCAAAACTCATCAAACCATGATCAAATAAACCAATCCATAAAACACTACTTTTATCAACTTCAATTGAAAAAATATTATTTTCAAGCAAACGGGAATTCGTGGTATCGTATATTATCCAGTTAGAGCCATCAAACTTAATTAATCCTTTATTTGATGCAATCCAGAGGCTTCCAGTTTTATCAAATTCCATATCATAAATAATATTACTAGGAATTTGCGAATTTGTTGTATCATATGTCGCCCAACTTATTCCATCATATTTAAACAAACCACCATTTAGTGTTCCCAGCCAAAGTGAATTCGCTGTATCCGAACGTATAACCCTAATTTCTTTATTAAATCCTTCAAAATTTTCTATTAAGGAATCATTAATAAATTTTCCCAAACCCCAGCTCGCACCAATCCATGTATTTCCTATTTTATCAAAAAAAATATCATTTATAGCAGTATAGGATGATACTGGACTTCCTGTTTTGTAAGTTTTCCAATTACTTCCGTCAAATATTGAAAGATATCTCAGTGAACCGATCCAAATCTTCCCTTTATTATCTATTTTTATTTTAGTATTCCATTGATCAATAGGAAGCCCCGAATTTTCAGTATTAAAGACAGTACACTTGCTGCCAACCAATTTGCCTATCCCATAATATTCTGAACCCATCCATAAATTGTTTGCGCTGTCAATAGCTAAAGATAAGATATGATTGTCAGGAATGCCTGCATTTGCTCTATTGATACAAGTAATGTCTTCAGTACTTTTATTTAATTTATATAGTCCTCCTCTAGTTCCAAGCCATAAATATTCTCCGTTATCCAAAATATCGAAAACTCTATCACCTGTAGTATAATTTATCCATTCCGGATTTTGAGAATAAAAAGGATAATCAATAATGAAAGATATTAAAATTATTTTTAGATAAAATTTAATATAACTCATATCAACTTTTAATTAGTCTGTTAAAGAAAGAATCCTTCTACATCAAAAGAAAGAAGAGATTATAATTATATTTACATTATCTCATTAAAACTAACTTAATAGTTTGAATCTGAGTCCCAATTATTAATCTGCAAAAGTAAATTCCAGACGCTACTGGATTTCCATAACTATTTTTAGAATCCCATGATGTAGAATGCAGGCCTTTTAATTTAACTTCATCATTAATAAGAGTTCTAACTTCATTCCCTATGATGTCATATATCTTAACAGATACTATACTATTTGCAGGAAGTCCATAACTAATTTTAGTTGTTGGATTAAACGGATTTGGATAGTTCTGTTTAAGAATATATTTGTTAAAATTTATAAATACATTATTTGTTTTCTCATTCTGGTAATTTGGAATTTCTCCCCATGTTTTGTCTGATAATTCCAATAATATTTTTATATATTTCATCACATTATTACTAATTGAAGGTGCTATGTACTCACTATTAGAAGTGTTGAGCTCATTTGCACTAAATTTTCTAATTTCTTCAAGAATATTTTTGTATTCTGGGAGTGTTAAATCTTCAAGTGCATCAATTACAAAAAAATCTCCATTAATAAAATGAGTAAATAAAAGCGGCCAAGTCAATTTCCCCTGGTTCTTGCAATATTCCAAAAAATCCTCATACTCCTTTGATTCAGCATATTTTCTAGGATCTGCATATATTTTTACATTAACATAATTCCACGTTTCTTTCCAAGTTCTATATTTAATTTCAAAATCATTTTTATCGATATCTGTAATTTTTTCTAACAAAGTATTCAATTTTTTATTTTCGTCACTTGAAAGAACAACATTTACTCTATACATTCCTTTCGAAAAAGAACGATAAGTTCCATCCCATTTATAATATTTATCAACATTTCCATAGTCATTTCCCATTAAAGCATATCTTGGATGAAATGTCCGCATACAAAAACCTGGTTTACTTTCCCAATCGTAACCATGCGGATGACCATTTGCTGGTAAATTATTTGAAAGAATAGACCATTTTGCATTTATAGATGCATGAGTGTAAGATCCATCTAATGACCATAGGTCAATCTTATTATTACTTGAAGTTGCACCACTTCTTGTATAATTCCATGAAGGCGGATTTGCAGCCGGTCTTGGAAATGGATTATTTCCATAATAATTATCAAAGGACAACAATGGTTCATCTGGAACATACCAAGGGGAAAAGATATCATACGGCCATTCCCAATAATCCACAACTCCCCCTGTCCAACTTATACAATTATAATTTTCTGAATAAGGTGCTGACATAATAGCATCATCAGCTTTTAAATTTGGAAAGTCAGGTATGTTTGGATAATAAATATCGCTGTTCTTACATCTCATGTATAAATCGCAATGCCCAGAAGTATTATAAGAACTGTATCTTGACACAAAACAATTCCACATTCTTTGAGAATAAGATTTTTTCACACGTGCATTAACTCCCCAATTAAAATCACCAGTTTCGTAATAATCATCATTATATCCTAATATTCTACCATTTAGTCCAGTTTCATAACTTTCGACCCAAAGTCTGCTGTCTCCTGTAAGAAAACTAGTAAAGTAATTTATTTCTTCAGTTAGAGTATGGTCACAACGGAATCCTGTTCCAGCAACTGCAATATTTGAAGCATATAAATTATCATTTAAATAAAGATTAGTTGTTTGAACAGTATTAGGCCAATAAGATCTAACCAATACATAATAATATCCTGTAAATTGTACAGTACAAGATATTCTAGATTGATAACCCTGCCCTCCGTCATCGTTTCCCCATACCCCTTATTAATAGGATCATCAGCATTAAAAAAGTGCATAACAGGATCTGAAGCATAGGGGTCCGGCATTTTTGTTTCAAGCACTACATTAGCACCTGCATAAAAATAAAGTGGGGCATAGTATGTAAAGGTGAAATTTATATCAACTTGGTGAAGATAGTCACCATTAGGATTAGTCAATACCCTTAATAGTTTAGTACTATTTGAAGAATCATTTTTTATTTCAGCATAATTTTGAGGTAACACATTATTTTTAGCTTTCTCAATATAATTTAACCAATCTTCTTCATAAAATTGTGCATTCGATTCATTTTTTGAAAGCGTTATAAAATCAACTGAGGGCACTTCCGGCACAACTGAGCAAAAAGTCAAATTATGTATTCCAGAAGTTAATTTTAGTTTTACATTTTTAGCATTTGTAATATCTAGCAGCTTTGAACATTGCCATCCTTCTTTTTGAGGATAAAGGTTTCCCGCTTGAGTTTCTTGATCATCAATAAAAAATTTTAATCCATTATTCTTTTGAATGGTTGCCTGTGTTCATTACCCACGCAGCCAGATAATATTCTCCTTCATCCTATACAATAATTTCGAAAGTTTTCATTGAAATTTGTCCTTCTATATTTAACTTTGAAGATTTGAGTATACATTCTCCTCCAAGTTTCTGTTCTTGATCATTAAAGAATTTTACTGTACTAGACGAAAAATTAGATTGAGCTACTGTAAAATTTACTAGTGCAAAAAACAATAAATAAAAGAACTTTTTCATATAACCTCCAATTAAAAATTATAAATAAAAATTTTTTATTGACGGCGTTAACTCTCCATTTTCTTATTTTAAATTTGAAGATGATTGATTATTTTTCTATACATAAATAAATATCATAAGCAGTCAACTAAACTGCTTTTATTTAAAAATTATCTATATACGAAAAACCCGTTACAGTGCTTCAATCGCTGTAACGGGATAATTTAATTTAACTTTGCCTACTATTAAAATATTTTTATGAATAAAAATAAAATGTAAGAATTTTAGAAGATTAAGCATTATGAATTTGAGCTTTTTCATTTATACTCTCCCTAACTCAAATTAAACTTAATTCTAATATAATTCTTTATAAAAAACTTATCAAGATAAAAAGTTAAGTTACTTTCAATAGTATAAAAACATATTCAGAACTCCTCTTATTAAAACTAATGTTTCTTGAGTGTAAAATGTATAAGTTCTCTAGGAAATAACCTAATATACTTCACATTTTGGGCTAAGGTCAAAAACTTTCCCTGGATTCAAAATATTATTTTCATCAATAACAGATTTTATTTTTTTCATCATTTCAATTCCGGGGATACCTGCTACCTGTTCAAGAAATTGTTTTTTAGCTAGTCCGGTTCCATGTTCGCCTGTTATTGTGCCGCCAAGTTTTATTGCTTCGTTAAAAATAAATTCGAACGCATGGTGAGCTTTATCAATTTCCTGTTTATCTCTTTCATCTGTTAAACATGTTGGGTGCAGATTGCCGTCTCCAGCATGTCCAAAATTTCCAAAAGTTAAATCAAATTTTCTTGCAGCTTCAGTAACTTTTTCTATCATAATTGGAAGCTCACTTCTTGGGACTGTAGCGTCTTCTAATATTGTTGTAGGCCGCCTTCTTGCTAATGCACTGAAAGCACTTCTACGAGCTGTCTTCAATGTTATTGCTTCTTTTTCATTAGCGGCAACTTTAATAAATGAAGCATTATTTTTCTTTAGAATATTTTTTATTGTTTCACTGTCATCATCAACAGCACTTCCTCTGCCGTCAACTTCAATCAATAAAATTGCTTCACTGTTTCTTGGCAAACCTATGTTTGTATAATCTTCAACACAATTGATTGTTGTATTATCTAAAAATTCCATCATGCTTGGGACAATATGAGAAGAAATAATATCTGAAACAGCTTTTGCACTATCATTAAGCTTATCAAAATATGCAAGCATAGTAATCACTTTAGAAGGCAAAGGAATTATTTTCAATAATATTTTGGTAATTATTCCAAGTGTACCTTCACTTCCGATTATAAAATCTTTTAAGTTATAACCGGCAACATCTTTCATATTTTTTCCGCCGGTTTTTAAAAGATCACCATTTGGCAAAATCATTTCTGTGCCAAGCACATAATTTTTCGTGACTCCATATTTTAAACCTCGCAGACCTCCCGCATTGTTAGCAACATTACCACCAAGAGTACAAACATTCATGCTGCCAGGGTCAGGCGGATAAAATAAGCCAAACTTTTCAACTTCTTTTTGTAGCTGGGCTGTCACTACTCCCGGCTGGACTAACGCAGTTAAATTATTGTTATCTATTTCTAAAATTTTATTCCAGCGGGTCATTACAATAACCACGCAGTTTTCAACAGGAACTGCTCCTCCGCTTAAGCCTGTTCCGGCACCGCGCGGCACAACATTAAATTTTTCCTGGTTTGCTAATTTTAGGATTTCAGAAATTTGTTCTTCATTTTCCGGAAAAACAATTGCTTCGGGAAGCTGTTGAAAAATCGGAGTGCCGTCATAAGAATAAACTAATTTTTCTTCTTCCGAATCATAATAGTTTTTTTCACCGACTATTTTTTTTAGCTGAGATTTTATGGATTGATTCATTGCGAAGTTTATAGTTAAAAATAAATTAAAATTCTACAAAAATAGTAACTATAATAAGAGTAAATATCAAAAAGAATTTTAACCTATTTTCTGTCCCACAGAAAGAATAATAATTTGGAAATAAATAATGCGAGGTTGTTTATTAAGATAAATAATTTCATTGTCACACTTCGACTTGCTCAGTGTGACAATTCATAATTTTGAAAAAATTTCTTTATTCTTTTTCATTTAAAAGTCTATCATAGACTTTATTATTATCTAGTATTTTCAAAGCTGTTTGAAATTGCGGATCAGAAGTGAGTAATTCTTCAATTTTTCCTTCAGTACCTAAATACCTTGAAGCAAGTTCACCTTTTAATTCTCTTAATACTTCATCTTTATAAATATTTATTTCTTTGTTTCCGATTTTTTCAAGCTGGTTTTTTACTTGCGTAAGGCTTTCTGTTATATTCTTCTCATATTTATTTGATTTCGCATCTGCAAGAAGTTTTTGTACTTCACGCTCTGCATCAGATTCGTAAGTGAATTTTTCTTTGGTTAAATAATTATCAAATGAATTAAGTATTTCCGAATCTTTTAACGAATAAAAATCAACTTTTGGATTTTGGTAATAATAATAGTCTGCAAATTTAAAAATTAATCCTTTGGCTAAAAGCTCCAGTGTAATTCCGCCATCAATATCAAAGTTAACCGTTGTGTCAGGAGTAATTCCACCGGCGCTATAAACAGAACGTTTATTATCGGTTAAGAATGAAGATTTAATTAATGAATCACCTTTTGAAATCACAGTATTATCTTTAGAGTAATCTATTTTCTGAATACACCTGCCGCTTGGAGTGTAATATTTTGCAGTAGTAATTTTTAAAGAAGTATTAAAACTTAAAGGAGTTATGGTTTGTACCAAACCTTTCCCAAAAGATTTTGTACCAAGAACAACTCCTCTGTCGTGGTCCTGTATTGCCCCGGTAACAATTTCAGATGCAGATGCTGAACCTCCGTTGATTAGCACAACAAGCTTTGCATCACCTACCATAGGATCTTGAACTGCATAATATGATTTTTCGTTTGTTGCATCTCTGCCTTTTGTCGATACAATCAATTTACCTTTATCAAGAAACTTATCAACTATATCTACAGCAACATCAAGCAAGCCCCCGGGATTACCTCTTAAATCAAGCACTACTGATTTAATTTCTTTTTCTTCTTTTAATTTTTTCAAAGCATTTCTAACTTCGTCACCGGCACTTCGGCTGAAATTTGTAAGCTTTAAATAAACATTGTTACTATTCTTCGGATAAAAATCAGCATAGGTTAAATTTTTAACTACAACTTCTTCGCGAATCAAATTAAATTTAATTGTGTCCTGGTCATTGTTGCGAACCACTTTAACTTCAACGGATGTACCGGGCTCGCCTTTAACTAACGAAGAAATATCATCGACATTTTCAGGAGTAATTTTAACATTGTTTGCTTCAATTAAAACATCGCCAATTCTTATTCCCTGCTTTTGAGCAGAATAGCCGTCAAGCACTTCAACCACTGTGACTTCATCACCCCTAACTCCGATTGAAATTCCTACTCCACCGTATTTACCATTGGTAATTAAATTAATATCTTCCTGCTTGTTTTCATCAATAAAAATTGTGTAAGGGTCTAATGAACCAAGCATTCCTCGAATACCGGCACGCATAAATTCTTCAGGATTTATATCATCAACATAGTTGAAAGAAATTTCTTTGTACACTTTCCCGAACAGGTCAATGTTTTTTGAAATTTCAAAATAGGTGTCACTTTTGCCGGGAAAAAATCCTGCAAACACAAATATTAAAACAATTGCAGCAAACGGCTTAATTAATTTTTTGTAGCTCATACGGTTTCCTTTTTTTCAAACGATAAAATTTCTTTTACTATTTCATTATGAATTTCTTCAATGGATTTTAACCCATCCATTCTTATAAATCTTTTTTCATTTTCGGAAATTGAAATATAACCATTTCTTACTCTATTATAGAATTCCGAATCCGATGTTTCAATTCTATCAAGGCTCAGTCTTTTTTTGGCTTGCTTTCTTTTTTCAGCTTCATCAACCGGGATGTCGATAAAAAAAGTTATATCTGGAATGGTATCACCAATAGCAAGGCTGTTGATATGGTTTACCAGCTCAAGTGAAATTCCTCTTCCATAACCTTGATATGCAGTAGTTGAATCATGAAATCTATCCGAAATTACAAAATAATTTTTATCAAGGTAAGGTCTTATTTTTTCTCTAACTAATTGAGCTCTTGCCGCAGAGAATAAAAATATCTCTGTTTCCATGAACATTTTATAATGCTTTTTATCAAGCAAGATAGGGCGAATTATTTCAGAAATTTCAGTTCCGCCAGGCTCACGAATTATTTCAACTTCATTTTTATTTTCTAGCAGATATTTTTTTAATAACTCAACTTGTGTAGACTTTCCGCAAAAGTCTATTCCTTCAAAAGTAATAAACATTTATGATTCTATTATTAATTAAACTTTTTAATTACGTAACGAAGTCTTTCAGGCTTAGAATAAAGCAGGAAAGTATTTTCTGGTAAAATTATTTTTGGAACAATGCTTCCTAATGTATCAAGTACAACATCTCTATAATTTACAAAAGAATTAAAATCATTTTTTGTCAATTTAGCTAATATATTAATTCCTCCTCGCACTCCAATTTCAATTTTGTTTGGAAGAAGAATTACAGTTCTATCTTTCGGAACGTCGACAACATTGACCGGTACGTCCAAAATATTTTTATCAACAATTTTTTGAACATTTAAATAAATACTAACTTTACTATTTTGATAACTGACTCCCGGAAAATCTTGAAGTTCAATCAGCTTGAAAGTTTTATCATCAAGATTATTTAATAAAACATTTTTTGTATGAACGCTATCCATTTTTTTAATTTCTGATACAGGGCCGGATACCGTAGTTGTTTCAGGCTTAACTACAATATTTGTTGCCAATCCATAACCGGATTTAAACTTTAAATTTAAATCCGGGATAATTATAACTTTTTTTGAAATTACTTTTTCAAGCAAGAATGAGAGAGTATCGGGAGATATATTAATTACTTCAAGCCCTGATGTAAGCCATTGATTATCAGATACATAATTTAACAAATTTACTGTTTGCTTTCCGCCTTCCTTTCTTGCAGATATATAATAATCAGATTCACTCCCGAGATTTAAAGCAATTAGTTTCCAGCCTTTGCCTTTTACTCTAACTGAAATATCTTGAGGCAATTTAGTACTTGAGGTGTATCCCCTTGGAAAGTTCCCCAGTCTTAGCGGTACATTAATTGTTGCATAATAATCATTTGATAAGGATACTGACCCCCAAAGTACAATTGAGAAGACAAGCGCAGTTAAAATGATATGAGCATTTTTTTTCATGCACAAATATAATTTAAAATTAAAAAAAAACTCCACCTAAAGTGGAGTTTAAATATCTGCTGCTAATTTATGTTTCACTTAAGCTTGTTAAAATAGTATAAAAGCTCTTTCCTATTCGCTCTAGATATTTCTCTTCCTTGTATTGGGAAACCATTGGTACTGCGTGCTAATCTTCTAAGCTTATGAACATTTAAATTTTCAACTTCAACCAAAGACAGATTTTCAAATTTTAATTCTTTTTCTGCTAATTTTTCTTTTTGTTTCAGAGGAATTGATTTTGTTTTTTCACTTACAGCCTTGTTTCCCAGAGCTTCTCTTCTTAACCTGGCAATTGTATCTGAAGAAGAACTCGTCATAGCAGATGAAGTCGATACTTTAACAGGTTCTGCTTCTTCAACTTTTTCTACTTTTTCAATTTTCTTTACTTTTGATTCAGGTTTTTCAATTACAGTTTTTACTTCTTCCTTTGGTTCAGCTTCTATTGAAGGTTTTTGTGCTGGAGTTTTCTTTTCAGTTTTAGATGAATCTTTACCTTGAGGTTTTTCTTTAGCATCAATCCCCGGAAGAATAATTTTTAGCTGTTCATCGGGTTGAGGAATAACATGAACTGAAACTAGCTGGCCTACTCTTTTAGCTGCTTCGGCTCCGGCATCAACTGCTGCTTTAACTGCTGCAGTATCTCCAATCACCTTGATTGTGATTAAAGCAGGAACAACTTTTTCTTTTCCAACAAATTTAACATTAGCTGCTTTAAGCATAGCATCAGCTGCTTCAATTGCTCCCACTAATCCACGAGTTTCAACCATTCCAAGTGCTGAACTCATAATATTATTCTATTTTTTTTTTGGAAGAATAGTTTCAACCTCAGCATGAGGGCGTGGAATTACATGAACGGACACTAATTCACCAACTCTTTGCGCAGCAGCAGCTCCGGCATCTGTTGCAGCTTTAACTGCTCCAACATCACCCCGAACCATAACAGTAACATATCCGCCGCCAATAGTTTCTTTTCCAATTAGTTCAACTTTAGCGGCTTTAACCATGGCATCAGCGGCTTCTATAGCGCCAACCAATCCTTTAGTTTCAATCATTCCAAGTGCGTCAAGTGTCATAATTTAGTGCTCCCATTTGAAAAATATTGTTTATTCGAAAATACTTTAACACTTTATAAATGTCAATTAGAAATCACGTGTTTAAAATATTCTGTAACTCTGCTTTATTGCTCATCAAGATATTCCTGTAAAATAATTGCTGCAGAATTTCTGTCAACTAAACCTTTATCTCTTCTTTTTGATTTTTTGGTTACTGATTGAATTATTAACGACTTTGCAATCTCAGAAGTATATCTCTCATCTCTTAAAATTATTTCAATTTGAAACTCTGTTTCGAGCTTTTCTTTAAACTTTAAAATTTGATTTGCATTTGAAGAAAGCTTTCCGTCATCTTGATATGGCAGTCCTAAAATTACTTTTAATATTTTCTTTTCAGAAATAATTTGTTTTAAGTTTTTAAATAAATTTTTATCATTGTTTAAAGTCTGAAAAGCATAAGCAAAAGTCATCATTGGATCTGAAAGAGCAAGGCCTATTCTTTTTTCCCCGTAATCTATTGCAAGAATTCTACTAATATTTTCTTCAATCATGTTTGCATTGAATTTTCAAAACGTTCAACAGAATAAACACCTTTTAATTTTTTTAATCTGTCAATAACTCTATGAAGATGATCAAGATTTCGAACGTATATTGTAACGCTTCCCTCAAAAGTAGAATTGTCAGTATTAATATTTATAGATTTTATATTTGTATTTTGATAGGAAACTATAGTATGTGAAATATCATTTAGAATTCCCGGGGAATCTTCTCCCATGATTGTTAATCCTGCAACAAACAATGAACTATCCGAACCGGGCCATTGAACCGGGATTAATTTGCTTGGATCTTTTTCAGAAATTCTTAACAATTCTGGACAAGTTTTTCTATGAATCTTTACACCTTCGCCAATTGTTATATATCCTATAACCGGATCTCCTGGAATTGGATTACAGCATTTCGCATAGGAATATAAAATATCAGATTTATTTCCGTCAACTAGTATCCCTCCAATATCATCTCTTGCTAAGTCGGCAAAATTATCAAACTCTAAAACTGGAGCACGTTCTTTCTTTTCTTTTTCTTTTGTCGCAGTTAAAATTTCATCAATATTTAATTTGCCTTGGGCTAAAGCACTATAAAATTGTTTACTATTTTCAAACTTCAAATTAGTTATTAATTTAGAAATATCACTTTGAGTAAAAGATAACTTCAGCTTTTTAATTTTCTTTTCCCAGATATCTTTACCTGCTTCCACAATAACTTCTTCTTCTTTATTCAACCATTTTTTAACAGCAGTCTTTGCTTTATGAGTGGTTACAAACTTTATCCAGTTTTTATTTGGATGCTGATTTTTTGAAGTGATAATTTCAACCTGATCACCGCTGTGAAGTATTGTATCCAAAGGAACTATTTTACCATTTATTTTTGCACCAATACAATGTGTTCCAACTTTACTATGGATTTCAAAAGCGAAATCAACTGGAGTTGAATTGATTGGCAAACGTCTTAAATCACCTTTAGGTGTAAATACATAAATTTCATCCTGGTATAGATTTAGCTTGAAACTTTCAAGTAAATCTTTACGCGGATCATCCTTAGAAGCGTTTTCAAATATTTCTCTAATCCAGTTAACCCAGGTCTCTAATTCTTTATCTGAAGCGGACTTGTTTTCTTTATAACGCCAATGAGCTGCCACACCTTTTTCTGCAACTTCATGCATCTTTAAAGTTCGAATTTGAACCTCAACCAACCTTCCTTCTGGGCCTACAACAGTTGTATGAATTGATTGGTAATTATTGGTCTTAGGAATAGAAATATAATCTTTAAATCTATCCGGAACCGGTAAGTACATTTGATTTACAATTCCAAGGGATGTATAACAATCATTATTATTTTCAGTATTTAATATTACTCTAATAGCAAATAAATCATAAATTTCTTCAAACGGCTTATTTCGCCTAACCATTTTTCTATAAATGCTATAAAGATGTTTTGCCCTTCCACTTATCTCATACTTCAAGTTGTATTCATCAAGCTTTTCTTTAATAGGATCGCTGAACTTCTTGATGTATGCTTCGCGTTCTTTTCTTTTTGCTTTTATTTTTCGGGCGATTTCTTCGTACGCTTCTTTATTCAAATATTTAAAAGCTAAATCTTCCAGTTCCCATTTTACACGCCCCAAACCAAAGCGGTTAGCAAATGGAGCATAGATTTCAAGAGTTTCCTGCGCAATCCTCCTTTGCTTTTCAGGATTTACAAATTCCAGAGTTCTCATGTTATGAAGCCGGTCAGCAAACTTTACTAAAATTACCCTAACATCTTTTACCATGGAGAGAAGCATTTTTCTGTAGTTTTCAGCTTGAGTAATTTCTTGTCCTTTAAATATGCCGCTAATTTTAGTAACGCCGTCAACTATTTCAGCAACTTCTTTTCCAAATTCTTTTGCTAGTAAATCAAGATTGAAATCAGTGTCTTCCACAACATCATGAAGGAGACAGCTTGCTACTGTTACATCATCCAGGGGAATTTCTTTTGCAACTATCATAGCTGCTTCATAAGGATGAGTAAAATACGGCTCACCGGATGCACGTAAATCATTTTTATGCGCTTCTAAGCTGAATTCAACGCTTTTTGTAATCAAAGCTTCATCCACGCTTGGAAGATGCTCCCGGCATGCTTCCAGCAAATCATCCAGCATTTTTTTATGTTTTGGATTGTTTATGCTCATATTCTATTTTTATTCTTCGTATCTAATCGTTCAGGCTAATATAATATTTTAATTGAAAAAAACTAACTCATTTTATTTAGAACCATCATCCCCAGATAAAAGTTCCTTTCGTAAATCCCTTACTCTTTTAAGCCTTTTTTCCAGCTTTGATTCTTCATAATCATCCAGTTTAGTATTAAGTATTTCATTACACAATTTTAAAGCACTATGCTTTTCGCCTAATTGTTCATACTGTTGTGCAATTAAATGCTTCAAGATGATTATATTAATATTATTGAGATTGTCTATATTATTATATGAGTTTAAAATCTCATTGTAAATACTTATGGATTTCCTCTTATCCACATCTTCATATGCCCTTGCTAAAGCCCATTTGAAAAAACGACTATGAGGATATTTAGAAATAATAGAATCTGACAGTTCAATAGCTTTATTGTACTCTTTTTGATCAATGTAAATCCATTGAAGTGAATTTACAGCAAGGTAAGAATTGTAAGATGATTTGTTAACGGCTTTAATTAAATAATTAATTCCATCTTTAGTTTCATCTTTAACAAACGGCAGCCAGTCTAACGATTCAGTCTTGCGGCTTTTCCAATAAACATAAGTTCCGAGAGCAGAATATGCTTCGTAAAAAGTAGAATCGATATCCAAGCATTTTTCAAAATTAGAGACAGAACTGAATCCATCATCAAAAGCAGCAAGCCAGTTTTCTTTTAAAGCATTATAATAAGCTCGATACCCTTGAGTTAATGCTAAGAAATATAAATTCCAAACATTCAGATCATTTTTGTCGAGTAAATTTTTTGAAATCTCTTCAGCTTTATCAAGATTGTTTTCTATTTTATCTTCATCAAAGTCTTCTGCATAATCAAATGATTTGGCAATTTCAGCAGCAGCCAAATAAATATTTCCAAAAGGAATATCTTTATATTGATTCGAAAGTTGAGTAAATGTGGTTTCCGCTGCTTCGTAGTTTTGATTTATTATATTATCAATACCTTTATGTAAAAGTTCATCAACTTTTTTTACTGGGTAAGTTTGGGAATAAAGATTAAAAGATATTAATAAAACTAAAATAATTTTAAAGTGTACCAAACGTTCTATCTCCGGCATCACCTAGCCCAGGCAGAATATATCCTTTTGAATTCAATTCTCTATCCAAAGCAGCGCCAATAATTTTAACATCTTTATGTTCTTTTTCAATCTTTTTTATTCCGGTTGGAGCTGCAACAAGACAAACAAAAATTAAATCTTTAGCTCCATTATTTTTTAGGTGAGTTAATGCTTGACTTGCGCTTCCCCCGGTTGCAAGCATGGGGTCAACCAAAATTACTTTTGAAGAACTGATATGCTTCGGAGTTTTAAAATAGTAAACTTCAGGCTGTAAAGTTTCTTCATTTCTCTGAATACCAATATGCCCTAATTTTAAATCCGGAATAATATCAACAAAACCGGAAACCATACCTAAACCAGCTCTTAAAACCGGCACCAAAACAATCTCCTGGTTTAATTTAAATCCTTCAGTTATTTCCAGCGGTGTTTTGACCTGATATGGTTTTATGTTAAAATTTTTACTTACTTCAACAGCCAGAACAGTTGATATTCTTTTTATTGCACTCCTAAATATTACTTCTTGTGAAGAATGATCACGCATTAAAGAAACATCCCTCTTTACAAGCGGATGATCAATTAAATAAAAATTCTTAAACTTTGTTTTCATTTACTCTCCATAAATTATTTTATCTTTCTTCCTAACACGGATAACAAATTAGTAAAAGGAGAAAGTGGTGGTGTATAATTATAGTTTATCTTTCCAAGCATTTGAATTGGTTGATCAGTTTTAATGAAAGCTGAAATTAAATCGCCGTAACCTGAAACTTCTTGTCCACCTAAGAAAGATGCACCCAAGATTTTTTTTGTATTTGCTTCGTAAATTATTTCGCCAAAGACTTCGCTGCTTTCCGGCATTACTTGAACTAAATTTGGAACAGTACTACTTACTTCCTTAAAATTAAATTTTAATTGTTCAGCCTCTTTTGATGAAATTCCAACTTCAATATTAAACTTATCAAAAATTTTAAACGCAATATTTTTTACAACAGGTTCAACTCTGATAAATTCACCGGCTGCATTTGCTCCTGCAATATGTCCAAAATCACGAGCTGCCGTTGCAATTGGAAAATAGAAAGGTTTATTAGTAACTGCATTTAAAATTTCAATACAGTCACCCGCAGCAAAAACATTATTTGCTGAAGTCATTAATAATCTATCAATTTGAATTCCGCCAAACTCGCCAATTTTTATTCGGCTATTTTTTGCGAGAGAATTATTTGGATAAAACCCCGTTGCCAAAATTATTAAATCAGATTCTATTAGTCTTCCCTCTACATTTATTTTTCTAATTAGATCATCTTCGATTATAGTTTTATATTCATTTATGCCGCCCAAAAAACGGATATTATTTTTCTCTAATAATTCAATAATCTTTTTTTGTATTTCAAATTCAGAAGAAGGCAGCGGCAATGTTTCTTTTTCAAGAATTGTTATACCATAATTATTTTTCTTCAATGCATCTGCAGTTTCAAGTCCGATATACCCGGCTCCAACAATAATTATATTCTCAACTTTATTTTTATCCAGATAATTTTGAATTCTTATAAAATCATTAATGTTCTTTAATGTAAAAACATTTTTGATAATTGCCCTTAAATTGTTGCGGAATCTTACAAATTGAACCTGTGGCGATTACAAGAGAATCATAATCATATTTTCTTTCAGCATTAAACTTTAAGTTTTTAACTGTTATAAATTTTTCTTTTTTATTTATACTTTCAACCAAATGTTTTGTTAATACCGTAACACCTTTCTCTTTTTTAAATGATTCTTGATCATAAATAACTAATTTCTTATAGCTATCAATATCACCAGATAAAACATAAGGTAATTCACAAGTACCTGTTGAAATAAATTCACCTGCTTCAAACATAGTTACTTCAGCATCAGGATTAACTCTTTTTGCTTTAGCAGCGGCGGCAGGCCCGGCAGCATTCCCTCCAATGACCAATATTTTTTTTGGTTTAATCATTTATTCTTGAAACTTAAAGTAAATGGAACACCAACAAAACCAAAATGCTTTCTTATTTGATTCTCCAAAAATCTTTTATAGTGATCAGGAATGTTTTTAGGATAATTAGTAAAGAATAGAAAAATGGGGTAATAATCTCCAACCTGTGTAATATATTTTATCTTAACTTCTTTCCCGGTTTGAGTTGAAGGCGGCGGATTCTTTTTAATTTCTTCCAAAATAACTTCATTCAGTTCACTGGTTGGAATTTTCTTTTTTCTCTCCTCATCAAGCTGAATAGTTCTTTCTATTAGTTTGTAAATCCTTTGCTTTGTCAAAGCAGAAATAAAAATAACCGGAAGATAGCTTAAAGTTCCCAACTTATCTTTAATTTCATCTTCCTTTGTTTTTGCTGTTTTCGTTTCTTTTTCAACAAGGTCCCATTTATTGACAGCTATTATTATTCCCTTTCTCCATCTTACCGCTTCGTCAATTATTTTCTGATCTTGCTTTTCCAGGCCATATTGTGAGTCCAGCATAACTACAGCCACATCACATTCACCAATCGTCTTTAATGTTCTTATTGTTGAATAAAATTCTATGCTTTCGTCCACTTTTTTCTTCTTCCTTAAACCTGCAGTGTCGATTAAAACAATTTCTTTTCCATAATATTTTAATATTGAATCAACACTGTCTCGAGTAGTTCCCGGAATTTCTGTGACTATGCTTCTATCAACACCTAACAAAGAATTTGTTAAAGATGATTTACCAGAATTAGGCCGTCCAACTATTGCTATTTTTAATCTTGGGTCCTTTTCTTCTTCTATTTGCTCTGGAAATCTTTCAGTAATTTCGTCAAGTAAATCCCCAATGTTTCTTCCAACTAAAGCAGAAATGTTATGAAGCTTTTCTATTCCTAAGCTGTAAAATTCAGATGCAGCAGCTTCAAAATTTTCCGAATCAACTTTATTAACTAACAGAAAAAAATCTTTATGAGAGGCGCGTAAAATATTTGCAATTTCAATATCAATAGGATTAACACCATCTCGAACATCAACAACAAATAAAATTGAATCAGATTCGTTAATAGCAATATCAATCTGTTCTTTAATTGCTTTCTCAAATAGATCTTCAGAACCCGGAACGAAGCCGCCTGTATCTATTAATTGGAAATGTTTGCCTGCCCAGTCGGCTTCAGCGTAATTTCTATCTCGCGTAACACCGCTTTGATCATTAACGATTGCATCTCTTTTGCCAACAATACGGTTAAACAAAGTTGATTTTCCAACATTTGGCCTTCCAACGATTACTACAATTGGTAATTTCATAAATAATTTAATAATTCTTTTTTCTAATAAAGGTGATATGAAAAAGCGATACAATCATAATAATGAAAGTATCGCTTTTAAAAATAAGTTATTATTATCAATTATTCGAATTCTAAACTATCTTTTCAAGGGGTATAAGGTAAAGCCGGATCTCATCATCCTTTTTTACTGCCGACTTATTAAATTCCTGTAAATCTTCAATCAATTTTTGTAGTACTTCATCATCTCTGAAAGGAATCATTCTAACGCTATTGTGCCCGGGAAAAGTTCTGGTTCCCAAATGTCCTTCAGAGCCATGAAATTTTCCAATCACTTGTTCCCACTTTGTATAAGCATCAATTTTTAATTCATCCAGAAATTTTATTACTCTGTCATCAATAACATCATGATAAACTAAAAATGCAATTTTCATTTTTAAGCCCTTTGTGATTTATCCTTTAAACTTTTTCTTTTTTTCCTGTCTTCAGAAGATTTTTGAAAGTGTAATGAAATATCATCCAACAATGAATAAACAACCGGAACAATAAACAAAGTTAAAAGAGTAGATGTAATCAATCCGCCAATAACAGCCTGGCCCATTGGTGACCTGAATTCTGAGCCTTCACCCAAAGAAAAAGCAACCGGAATCATTCCAAATATCATAGCAAAGGTAGTCATCAAAATCGGGCGTAACCTCGTTGGGCCTGCTTTTAATATTGCATCCGGACGGGACAGTCCTCTTCCCCGCTGAATATTAATATAATCCACAAGTAAAATTCCATTCTTAGTAACTAATCCCATTAACATAATTATTCCAATTAACGACATAATGGAAAGTGACCCGCCAAGTATAAGTAATGCTAGTACAGCACCAATGATAGACATCGGTAATGCTAACATAATTGAGAACGGATGTAAGAAACTTTCAAACTGCGAAGCCAGCACGATATAAACAAAAATAATTGCCAAAGCTAATGATAGGAAAATATTTAAAAATGACTCGGCTTGTACTTCGGCACTTCCAGAAACTTTTACACTATAGCCGGCGGGAATATTAATTTCATTGATTCTTTTTTGCGCCGCTGCAACAACTTCTCCTAATAATTTACCTGATAGATCTGCATCAATTCTAATCTCGCGCTGCCTATCATAACGGTTAATCTTTGATGGGCCAACACCTTGTGAAATAAAAGCCACATCGCTTAGTGGAATTAAAATAGAATTTCCCTTCCTATCTTTTTTAGTTCCTTTAATCGCTATATTGGAAATATCCTGAATTGTTGTTCTGTCCTTTTCTTTTAATCTTACTCTAACGTCGTATTGTTCATTACCCTCCTGGTATTTTGTTGCCTTGTAACCATCTACCATTGAGCGTACAGTAGTTGCGATTAAGCCCGGGTTAATTCCAAGTTCAGATGCTTTTTGTCTAACTGTAACAATCCTTACTTCAGGCTTAGAAGTTTCCAGGCTGGTTTCAACGTCCACAGCACCTGGAGTAGTTTTCAAAATAGTTTCAACTTTATTAGCTATACTTTTTAGACGATTTATATCTTCACCTCTAATACTAAAAACAACAGGCTTCTCTTGCCCGCCAGGCCCGCCGGGAACTCCAAAGCTGATATTGGCACCGGCAATATGAGTTTTGTTTCTTAATTCGTTCATCATTTGAGTCACTGAATAATCGCGGTCATTTTTACTTACCAGCTTAACTAAAATATTTCCTTTGTTAACGGGATTATTTCCAGAGCCAATTGTTGTTAAAACATTGATAACTCCTTTTTGGCCCTGAATTTTTTCTTCTAATTCCCTTGCAATCTTACTTGTCTGTTCTAAAGAACTTCCCGGAGCTGCATTAATTGATATTGTAAATTCTCCTTGATCTTGTGAAGGGAAAAATTCTGAACCTAAAAATTTCATCAAATAAAAACTGAACACAAAAATGGCAATTGCGGCTAAAACAATGATTGCCCTATGTTTTATAGACCATCTCAATGCGCTGATATATTTCTTGCTAAGCCAATCAAAAAAGTGATTGAAATAATATAATGCCCGCTGTATAATGTTGCCTTCCTTTGATAATGCTTCATCACTTGCTTTTAACCATTTTGATGAAAGCATTGGTGTTAAGCTGAAAGCAATAAACAAGGATATTAATACTGCAACAGTCACAGTAATTCCAAATTCAAAAAAGAATCTTCCAACAATACCCGGCATAAAAGCAACTGGAATAAACACGGCAACTAAAGTAAATGTAACCGCCATAACCGCTAAGCCAATTTCATCACTTGCAGATTTAGCGGCTTCAAGTGGAGTTTCACCTTCATCCATATGACGATAGATATTTTCTATTACAACTATTGCATCATCAATTAATAAACCCACAGCCAAAGACAATGCTAGTAAAGTCATAACATTTAACGTAAAGCCAAAAGCGTACATTAATAAAAAACTGCCGATGATTGAAGTGGGCAAAGCAAATGCACTTATAATAGTAGCACGAAGATTAGCCAGGAATAAAAAGATTACAAGAACAGCCAGAATTGCACCATAAATAAGATCAAACAACACATCATTTATAGAATTCTTAATGAATAAACTATTATCACGGGCAACTGTTATATGTATATCTGATGGAAGCTCTTTCTGCAGTATAGGTAATTGTTTTTTTACAGCATCGGCAACATTAACAGTGTTGCTTCCCGATTGTTTTTTTATATCCAAACCAACAGCAGTTTTGCCGTTTAATCTTGTTAAACTTGTTTTCTCTACCGTGGAATCATTAATAGTTGCAATGTCAGATAAATATACTAGTTGACTTCTAGGTGTAGCTACAACTATGTTTCCAAAATCACTTACTTTAGTCAATTTGCCTGTAGTTCTTAGAATTAATTGTCTATCACCTTGATTTAAGTTTCCACCGGGTACTTCAACATTAGCAGCTCCAATGGCTTGTATAACTTCCTGGATTGATAAATTATATGCTCTTAATCTGTCGGCGTCAACATCAATTAAAATTTCTCTTTCAGCTCCGCCTACTAAATCAACCGAACCAATGCCAGGTATGTTTTCTATTCTTTTTTTAATAACATCTTTTGTGTATTGGGTTATTTCTTTTTCAGATCTTTCCCCGGATACAGTAAGAGTTAATATCGGTAAGCTTGCCGGATCATATCTTTGAATAACCGGATCTTCAACATCATTAGGCAGTTCTGATCTCACTGCGGCAACTTTTTCTCTAACATCCTGCGAAGCTGTTTTACCATCAATCTCCAATTTGAATTGAATTACTACAATAGATACACCTTCCTGCGAAGTAGATGAAATATGATCAACACCTTCAACCGGGTTAACGGCATCTTCAATAATTTTTGTAACATCAGACTCAACTTGTTCCGGGCCGGCACCAGGAAGAACGGTTGTAATTACAACATATGGAATATCTACATCCGGATATTGATCAACATTTAATTTTATGAAAGAAAACAATCCTAAAACAAGAATTGCAGCTACAATCATTGTTGTAAATACAGGCCTTTGTATGGAAACATCTGCTAATTTCATGTATTGGTACCCTATTTTTTTTCAATACAAATTTTTACTTAACTATAGATACTTTTGAACTATCCTGGAGATTATTCATTCCTAAAGTTACAATTGTATCATTTTCGTTTAATCCGCTTAATACTTCAGTATTATTTTGATTTGTTATTCCCGTATTTATTTCAACAGGAAACGCTTGATTATTTTTTATTCTATAAACTATATTTTTATTATTTGTGAATGTGATTGCAGGAGTTGGGATAATTAAAACATCATTCAAAGAATTTAATACTACATCTGCACTTACAAACATCCCCGGTTTGAACAATAGGTTTTTTGAATTCTCAAATTTTGCCTTAACCTGGAATGCACGGGCATCTGATGAAGCTGACCTGGATATTTCATAAATTTTGCCCTTAACAGAATTATTTTTATCAAACTCCGAATAAATTTTAACTTGCTCTCCAATTTTTATTTTCTGCATTTCTACTTCACTTACGTAAAACTTAATTACCATTTCGTTTATGTTAGCAACAATACCAAGCTCGCTGCCAGGAGTAACCCAATCACCAACATTATATTTTATATCCGTTACAATTCCATTGATTGGAGTAGTTAATTCAACCGTACTTTTTGCTGCATCAAAATTTGCTTTGGCAACATCATAAGCCGTTTTTGCCTGATCAACTCTCTGCTGCGAAACCGCTCCTTCATCAATTAATGCTTTCATTCTTTCATAATCTTTTTGGGCATTAACAAAAGCAGCTTGAGTTTGAAGATAACTTGACATCGGGCCGGATTTATCAAGTTCAAAAATGACATCTCCTTTTTTAACATAATCATTTACTTCATTTTTTATATCTGTTATCCTCTCGGAGATTTTAGCAATTATTGAAGCTTGCTCAATGCCTTCAAGTGTCCCGGAAAAAGTTTTTTCTTGTGAGATAGTACCTTTTTTAACTACAACCGCATTAACAGGTATAGGCTTCACTTCTAATTTTGCTTCTTTATTATTTTCTGATTTACTGCCGCAGCCAATTGAAAATATCAATAAAATAAAAAATGATAAATTAAATAAACCAACGATTGTTAATTTCAATTTAGACTTCAATTTTAATTCTCCTCTAATTTTAATTTCATTTTACTTTGTTGTTCCTAAAAGTTTTTCCCAATTTGTTTTTGCAATTAAGTAATCATAAATAGCTTTTTCATAATTAATTCTTGTTTGGGATAAAGAGTTTTGAGTATCTAATATTTCCAATTGAGTTCCTACACCGCTTTTATAACGTGTCTCCGAAATCTTTAAAGCTTTCTCTGCCTGCTCAACACTTTTCTTCTGAGCATCAATTCTATCAAGTGCTTCGTGCATTTTAAGCCTGGCCTGAAGCAAACCGATTTTTAAGTTCTCTTCGGTTTTACTTTTTGTTGCTTGTAATGACTTTACACCAATTTCTGCCTGCTCAACTTTTGCACTTCTCTGGAACCCGTCAAACAAAGTGTAAGTAAGCTGAAGCCCCACTGAAAAAGTATTTGCCCAATTATAATTTTTAAATTGAAAAGTGTTGTCTTCTGTCTGCCAGGCATAGCTTCCAAAGGCTTTTAAAGTTGGCAGATATGCGGCTTTTTCTATGCTTATGTTTTCTTCCAGCATTGATTTCTGAATATTTAAACTTTGCAGCAACGGGTTTTTTTGTTCCAACAATTCATTAGAGATTTCAAATTGTTCAACTGGTATTTTTTCAACTTTTAATTCACCTTGAATTTCAACTTTTGTATTAAGATTTATAGCTAATAAATTTTTTATATTATTTTTTGACATTTCAAAATTATTTTTTGATTCAATCAATGCCGGTTGGACATTAGCAAGCTGAACCTCGGAACGCAGATAATCGTATTCTGATGCAACTCCCTGCTTGTATAGCGCTTCTGTATTTTCCTTATTTGCTTTAGCTACATTAAAACCTTCTTCATTTACTTCTACTAATTTTTTAGAAAGCAAAGCACCATAAAATGCCTGCTTTACCTGCGCCCTAACATCATCTTCAGTTGATTGATTGTTTAATTTAGAATACTGAGAATATTGTTTGGCAATACTGATAGCTGTTCCCAACCTGGGATCGTAAATTGTTTGTGAAAGCGAAACTCCAATATTAAAGCTGTTATTAGCTCCCAATGAGAAAGTTTCTGTGGATGAGCTAGGATTAAATGGAGTGTTGGGTGGTAAAAACAAAACCGGCAGCTTCAAATTTCTTGTATAAGTCCCGGCAAAGCTCAATCTTGGCCACGCTCCTCCGTATGCTTCTGTAATTTGCGCCTCTGCATTCATTTCATTGTAATTGGCTATTTGAACATCATAGTTTTTCTCCAAAGCCATATTAACAGCTTTTTCTAAAGTTAATACAATTGTGCTGTCATTTGCAGAGGTTTGAGAATATATCGAACCGCTGCTAAATATTAATATTAGAATGATGAAAGTATTCTGGAATATTTTATTTACAAATCTATTACTCATTATTCTTCCCTGAAATAATTCTTTAATCAGATTTTAATGTAAGCCCCTTTAGTATGAAGTTCAGCAAATTAGAAATTTTCTTATCTATTTTTTCAAAATTTATATCGCGAAAATATTTGGCTCCGCTGGTAATAAACAAATGCTCTTCAATAGAATTAAACATATCCATTAAATCCTCGGCAAGTTTCTTACTGTCATGCTTAATAAATTCGTTATTTTTGATACCCTCTTTTAGTACATCTCTCATAATATCATACTGTTTATTAACAAAATCTTTATGAAAATTTTCAATCAAGTGAAATATTTCCATTCGAGCTGCGACAGTTGAGTTATATAAATTTAGTCTTTCCCTGCCGAATTTAATTCCATCTTCGACAAGAATTTTGATTTTTTGTTTAGCACTTTTGCCTTTTTTAATTTCTTTGTTGATATACTTGAAATATAAATCTGCTTCGCAATTAATTATGTATGAAAATAGATCCTCTTTGTTTTTGAAATAATGATAGAGAGAATTTTTTTTCATCCCTACAATATTTCCAATATCATCTAAAGTAGTTTTATTGTACCCGTATTTAGAAAATACTTTCCGGGCGGCTTCAACAATTTTTTCTTTTTTTTCTACTTTTTTGCTCACTTAGTGTAAAATATTTTATAGAACATTTTAGAAAATTGTTCGAAACTTAGAAAATTCTAAGATGCCAAACAAGAATTTTATATAAAATTTATATTAAGGGTTGGATAACTAATTGAAAGGTGAAATTTAATTTTAGACTAAAAATAAGAGTGGCATTAGGAATGGGAGAATGATTGAATGAACATTAAATTTAAATATTGAAAGATTTAAAATTTAATACATTGAAAGACCAATTGATCTTGAACTTACTCTTAAACTTGAACTCATAAATAAAAATATAATTTACAGTGCAAATTTAAAATTAACTGTCGGTACTAATACTGTTCCTTCAGCCATTTCATATTGCTTAACTCTTAACTGCATTGCGAATTCTTTGTTGTATACTGTTGTCGTCCATGCAGCATCCAATGCGCTTAAAATATGATTGATATAAATTCCGGCAACGGCTTTTGTTGAAATATTGTAAAGATCATTTGCGTCACCCCTCATGTGTGAATACAAGACGAAATTAGAAGTTAATATTTTGTAATCAGCATTTTGTTTAAAGTCATCCCACCCGGGATTATATTGATAATATTTACCAATTAATTCAAAGTATTGCTGATCTCCGTGAGGAGGCAGCTTATGCGTAAAACCGGATCCTTCTTGACTAATTTCAGATTCATAATAGTTTAACTTCTGAAAATTAACTTGTTTCCATGGAGGCAAATTTTGATCTGTACTTATAATCATATCATGTGTCATAGTACTTTGATCTATATCTGTTAAACCTAAGTAATCCTTATTATTAATAATCCATTGTGCATACCTAACAACACTCCAGTTTTGATCTGCATAGTTTTGGAAGTTGTTTGTTTGGTTGTCTCCTTTTTTATTATATATGATTCCAACCGTAATTAAAGTTGCTTCAACTGCCAAAAAAATTCCAGCCTTCAAATAGCTTTTAGCATATAATTCGCCTGAACCCGGCACTACTAATGAAAATACTGCTGCAAGAAAAGGAGATTTTTTATTTCTCCCAACAAACAAGTTTGGCTCAACTTTTTGTAAGGGGTGCATTTGTTGATTTGATAGTTCAGAATCAAATTTCAAATTACCAGTAAACATTAAATTTTGATTTGATTTTTCCTGTGCAAACAAAAACCCGCTTAATAAAATTGCTGCAACTAAAATTGATTTATAATTCATATTAAGCCTCTTATATTTTCAATAAAGAGTTAAAAATATTTTTAGTATTAAAATCCATTTAAGAATAATTAAATATCAAATCCGAACAAAACACCGCCGTAAAATCTGAAACTCTTTACCATAAGTTACTGTTTTATCGTTAACTTCTCTTGTAAATTTATCAAACCCGTAAGATGCGTTGAAGAAGATATCCGTGGGGAAAAGATAAAATGAATTTAATTCAAATCTAATTTCTGCGCCAGCACCTTTTTTGAATTTATTAAGTTTTGGAATATCTGCCCCGTACCAGGCATTTCCAATATCCCCATAAATCGAAAAGAAAATTTTATCGAGATATAAGTGCCCCATTCGTGTGTCAATATTTCTAAACAAAGGGAAACGGTATGTTAGATTTAACCATGCTAATTTGTTTCCACTTACTGCGTAGAATGGATAAGCCTTTAATCCAATCAAGCCGCCTAAATAAAAATCGAAAAAGTCCGGGACAGTAGGGCCGAATATATTTCCCAATCTTAGCTGTGCAGTTAATGTATTGGAAGCAATTAATGGAATATGAACTTTTGTATTTAATTCTAGTCTATGAAAATCGAAAAGATTATAAGCCGGTTTTAGCAAACCATCTTCCACAACATAGTTGCCTTCATTGTTGTATTTGTTCGATTCGTAATTGTATTTAAGTTCAAACTCCGCCCCGATTGGATTAATATCCGAATCAACATATGGCAGTAAATATTTGAATGAATAAGTAAACTGAAAATTTCGTCCGATTAAATAAGTATCGTTTGTAGTTGGATAAAGAGTTTCATCTGGCAACAAAAATCCATCAAGGGTGGCTGTGTACTTTGAGAAAATAAAACGAAATTCCAGGTTGTTAAATCTATTTATTATTTGATGCTTTGCCACAAAATCAACTTCAAACAAATTATATGTAACATCCGTTGGAGTAATATAATCATACTCAGTATGACCATTAACATTATGAGCCCCGAATGAAACATCAACATTTGCTTTCCGGCTTATATTGTATAGTTCAAGCCCTAGTTCAGGTTTAATTCCGAGGTTGAATAATAACGGCAGTTTATTTCGGTAATCGAAATTTAGAAACAAATCTCGTTCAAGCCTTGAATTGATAGAAGCTCCGGCAAATAAGTCATACCTATTAAGCATGTCGGAAGAGCCAACATATAAACCTGGTTTTACCCTTTCAAAAAATCCATTCGCAGTATTATAATTATCAAATCTTATCAAAGGGAAAAAGGACAGCTTTGAAAAAACCCCGGTATATTTTTTTGCTTCATAATCCGGGAGATCATAATCATCATAATTTCTTAATGCTTTAATATCATATTTATTTATATCTCCATTCGGCTGATCTTTGTCAAGTGGAGGATCATTTATCCATACATAATCATGGCCAGGTTTAACGTTGCCTTGTTCACTTTTTGTAAGATGAAAAATTTTAAATCCGGTTGAAGTATAGCCCGCATAAGCGATATCTCCATTAATCGAAACATCCGGCATAAATGCGCCGCCAATTACATTTGACAATTGTATTTTTTTATGAGTGTCAGGATTAAAAGAATATAAATTGAATATACCAGTTTCATCAGAAACGTAAATGATATTCCCATCTTTATCAAACACTCCATTTCTTTCATCATAAGGAGTAGAGATTAATTTGTCAGGAGCGCCACCGGTGGATTTTATTTTATAAATATCTCTTCCCTCTTTGTAAGAATAATCGAAGATTAAAGTTGAATCATTGTTTGAAAATTTAGGCTCGTATACTTGTTCTCCATTCCCATAAAATGTCAACTGTTTAAAATTCTTCCCATTTATATCCACGGTGCCAAGATTAGTTGTTCCGTCTTTTTGAAATAAGAATACAATTCTCTTTCCATCATGTGAAACAGAAGGCTGGTTTGCTCTTAAGTCAAATGTTAATCTAGTTTCATCATCCGCATCAATATCATAAATATAAAGGTCATGAACATTGTAAGAATTCGGATTATCATCATCTAACTTTGCATAAACAATTTTATTTGTCCCGGGAATAAAGCTTATCGTTGAACGAACATTGTTAACTAAAAGCTTTTCCTTTTTTGTTTGCAAGTCATATTCATAAATTCCTGCCTGTCCAAAATAATCTGCTGTCTTATTTGAAATGTATAATACCTTCTTTCCGTCTTTAGAATACAGAGGGTAAAAATTTCCAAAACCAACTTTAGCAATTGTATCGCCAGCTACTAAATTTGATAGAACCGCTTCACTTCTTTTTTTATAACTATTAACAAGAAATGATTTCCATTCATTATAAATTTCATCTCCATCTTTACCAAGCACATCTTTAAAAGCTGCATCAATTGTGAAGTTTGTAAGCTTACCTAAATCCTTGGTTATCTTTCTTAGTTTATCTTCACCATATTTTTGTGAGATATAACGCGTTAAAGCAAAGCCGGAATTATAAACAGATTCATTCCCCAGGCTTGTTTTACCGAACACTCCCATCTGATTCCATGTAAGCATATTTCCATTAAGAGCATAACAGCGTAGAATCATATCACGATGAGTATCCCAGTTATCGTAATTAAAATCTTTACGCATATATTGTGCTGTACCTTCGGCAAACCAGCCAGGCATATTTAAAGAGGCAATCGGATAAGACACAATTACATTTGGAAATCCATAAAGTACGTCGGGACGCCGCTCATCTTCATAATTTAATAATTGAAAATATACTGCAGGAACCGTCCTTGTTAATTTCATAGAACTTTGAATTTGTACCATGTGGGTAAACTCATGAGAGATAACATTTCGCAGCCAGTTATGAGTTCCTCTCAAATCATAATCGAGTGCACTTGTCCAGATTTCGATTTTATTGTCAAAGAAATATGTAGCCCCGTTTGAGTAATCGTCAATATCTTTAATTACAAAATGAACTCTATCCGGTTCATATCCATACAACGAAGTGATTGGCCCCCAAACTTCATCAGCAATCTTTGCTACTGTTCTTGCTGTTCGTTCTGTCCCTGCGTGATAATGAACATCAACATGCTTTCCTTTGATTGTATACCACTCAAGTTCAGGATGAAAATCTGTGAATTGAGCGAAACAATAATTAAAAGATATAATTATTAGAAAAAATAAGATTTGAATAAATTTCATAAACTAAGTAAAGTTATTTTTAAGATATGAGAAGCAATAAAAAGGTTTGCTTAATTATATACACTCTAAATTATTTTTATAACTTGATTACAATTAATTGCTGATAGAAAATAATTTACCTTGAATTATTTTACTATCGCAATCTTAATTATATTTTGTTCTGTCTTTCCTGATTCGCCAACAGCCTCTATACGTGCGAAATAAACTCCGCTTTGAATCTTGCCGACATTCCAGGTTGTTTCATTATCTATACCACCCGTAGCATTTGCATTCAACTCAGCTACATAGTCACCAGCAAGGTCAAAAATCTTAATGTTTACTTTTGAGTTTTCCGAAACGTAATATCTAATTTGTGTTTCGCCTCCATAAACAGGGTTTGGATAATTATATGCACGGTTGGCAGGGAAGAACTCATTAATCTGTTTATCTGATTTAGCATATGAAACAAAAGATGAATTCATGCTGTTTCCATTTGCCTCATTCCAAAAACCAGTTCCTTCAGTTGAAGCAATATTCCAGGCAGTAAAATTATTCTGATTATTAATTTCAGCTAAAGAAATTTTTCCATTATTAATAAAAACAGATGGTGTTGAACTTAATTTTTTTCCGGCTGAAAGAGGAAAATCTAAAATTACTTTTCCGCTACCGCCATCAATTGCAAATATTCTTCCATCGGATGTTGCCGCAATAATTTCTGCTTTATTATCACCGGCAAAATCTGCTGATAAAGGTGTACCGGCAAATCCAATTCCAAGAGGATCGTTAAAAGGGAAATTATCTGCAGAAGCACCTTGCATATTTTTTGCTTCAATATAATTTCCATTTGTATAGATTATATAATTTCCACCGTCATTTTTTAAATCTGCTAATGCAAATAAATTTGATTCACCATTTGTAGTTGTAGCAAAATTTGAAATCAAGCTTCCTTTTGATATAACATCAACCAAACCTTGTCCGTATCTAATCACCGATAAATAATTGCCTGATTTATCTTCAGTCAACGACAATTGAATAGAAGCTTGAGCTGTAATTGAATTGCTATTTACATTCTTATTAACTTCAGATAACGCATAGCTAAATATATTTCCATCTTTATCTATTACCTTTGTTGCAGTTAATACTGAGAAATAATTATCACCATCTGCAGCTATGCTAATTATAGGCTCAGCAGTTACATTAATGGTTGAAGATAATTGCGGATTTTCATTTAGATTACCAGTTGAAAATGTCAGCAGCTTACCTGAATTTGTTCCGATTAAAATCTGATATTGCTTAGAAGAATTTTTAATAACAACAGGCGAAGCTGTTATTTTCTCTCCCGCATCTGCTACATTTAATTTATTTGTAGAACCATCACTCACATAAACATTTAACTTCGAACCTTCAACACCAACTATATATTGAATTCCATTATCAGAAAAAGCAGCGGGTTTGTATGTAGAAAAATTTTGAAATGAATTTTGCTGCTCACCGTTTAAATTTACAATTATTAAAGTTGAATCATTTAATAAGGCAAAACCGTTAGTTATACTTGTTAAGCTGTTATTTTTTGATGCAAGGCTAAGCATTTGAGAAAAAATTGGTTTAACAATAGAATCTCCATAAGCAACATTAAAGCTCATCTTATTTGCAATTGATGAAAAACTTGAAATAGTGATTAAGCTGTTGGCGCCTAAATTTGTATTGCTGTTTGGACGCGTATCATTAGAAAATCTATTTTCATAAAAATTCGAATTATTGCCTTTATACCACAAATCTTGTGGTGTGCCTTCACCAATTATAACATCACCAAGAATATCTGTAAACTCTTCACCTATATCCTGTACTCCATCTGCCTCTTCTACATATACCCCGCGATGACTTTTATCTACATTAATTTTATTATCTGCAATATTTTGATCTATTACATTTTCATCAATATGCCAGATTACGATTCCGTTCCCAGGGGCTGCCCAATCGAATTCATCAACATCGGTTATTACTCCATAAAGTGAGTCAGTATCATAACTGTAATAGCCTGTTGTATCTTTATGAAAAGTATGTGTAAACCTTGTCCCATTAGAAATATATTTTACAATTGAGCCATCTTTGTTTGCATCTCTATTTCTATTTTGAATCAGAAAATATTCCGAAGAGCTAATTGGAACTTTTAAAACAGTAGTATCATTTAAAGAAGCAGCTTCAGTAGTTGTTAAATTTATTTTATAATCTCCAGGCGAAATTGTAACAGGAGTTAACCAGCCTAAATACATTTTTTCCCAGGGCGACATTTCCGGCGGGAATAAACCATTGTATGCAAAAATAGATTGTCCATCCATTAATCCGAATCTACCAATGGCACTTAAGCCTGTTTCCGTATTGAAAAGGTCAGGAAGGCCAAGATAACTTGCAACACTTGCAACCAGCAAACCATTAATAGAAATTTGAAAAAGAACATCACCGCCAACTGAAGATAATTCTCTGCTTTCAGTTTCAGGAATGATTAACGAATTTGTTATGTTGAATTTATTATTTGTAACCGGGAAACCTTGAAATTGATCCCCATATATTTTCTTTAAGCCATTTAAACCTAAATAAATTGAAGGTATATCTTTTTCAGTTCCAAGACTACCTGGTAGAGTAATGTCTCGCCCAACACCGGCATGGAAAATTACAAATACATTATAACCGCTAAAATTAAATGAAGGATATTTTGTGTTAGCAATCGTCCAAACTTCTTTGGCAAAATCAGCAACATTAGTAAAATCTTCTCCCTTGTTTGGAGAAGTATAGTTTCTCATTGTTTTTGAAACAGAAAAAGTATCCGGCAAAACCGTGTAAACTACCGGCAGTTTTTTTTCCGAAACTTTTTGATAATAATTTTTTACAAATTCCAGGTGGGCCTCAAAATAAGATTTATTGTGCGGCAGCGGATCCAATATCTTGCTTCCGTAATCTTTGGTATACATTGAACCGAATTTTCCATTTCCGAATGTAGCATCATCTTTATCTTTCTGGAAACTAACCATCACAGCTAAAATTTTAACTGTATCAGGCACAGAAATATTTTTTTGAAATGTTTTTGGAAACGGATTAATATTACCGACAAATGATTGGGCAGATAAACTGCCCAATCCTAAAACAAAAATCGAAAATACAAGAATATTTTTTAGCATGAAAATTTAAATTCCTCTTGGTAATCCTCTTGTGCTCTCTGGAGCGCCTCCCCAGCCAATTAAGACAGTAAAACGCAGAGTATCCGACAACGGGTGATTTTCACCACCTTTAAATATTGAAGTTGTAATATAGCTGAAATCAAATCCATAAATATCATAACGGATACCGGCACCAAAAGTAACAAATTTTCTATTTCCATAAGCCGGGTCTTCATAGAAGAAACCTGATCTAATGGCAAAAAGAAAATCACCAGGAGTACCATACCAATATTCCAAACCCATAGAAGTTACAACTTGTCTCATTACCTGGTTAAACGGCTTGTTACCCCATGAACTAAAAATTGCCTGGTACCACTCTTTTGAAACAGATGTTGTATCATGTGTTTCCGGGTCAACAACTGTTTTTTTATCAATTAGAAGTTTACTAAAGTCAAGAGTATAAGTTAATGAATTAAATTCATCACTAAATAATTGATAAGCAAAACCTAATCTAAAATTAGTTGGGATAGGATCCGCCTGAGCTCTATCTATGTAATAAATCTTTGGGCCCATATTGCTGATATTCAAACCAATACTTAAATCTCCTCCAATGTCTTCGTCAATAAATGGAAGAACTAATTTAGCAGGCCGCCACATAGTTGCAAGGTCAAAGCTTACAGAAGTAGCAACGCCTCTGCCTTGTTCTCCGGCAGTAGGCTGGTCTGAAAGACGGCTATGAATCAGTCTGAAATTCATACCCAATCCCCAATCGGCTGCAACTTTTGTTGCGTAACCAACAGTTAAAGCAGCATCGAATGAATGAAATCGTCCAATCTCTTCCGGCCCTCCTTCGCCTGTTCTAATAAATTCTCCGAAATTCATATAAGTAATACTAGCAGTTAAGCTTCCATCCAAATCATCTATATATTGACGGTAGGTTAGATAATCATAAAAAAGATCTAGATTGAATTGAGGAAGCCAATTACTATGAGTAATTGATACCTCTGAACCGGTTTGAAATGCGATACCGGCTGGGTTCCAGAATATAGCCGCAGAATTATCGGCTAAACCAGCACCCGATTCACCTATTCCGCCACCGCGGGAATCCGGCGCTAATTCAAGAAACGGGACAGCAGCTTCACCTTGAGCAAAAGAAGTTTTTACAACTCCCGCAAACATCATGCTGACCAACATTAGCCTGAGAAATATTTTCATTTTAATTTTCCTCCAATTGTATAATGAACTTATTTTCTTATTCGAAGAATATAGAATTTTTTCTTTTACGAAAAATAAATTAACAGAAAAAATATTTAATATTCATTGTAAAAATTTTTCTATCTAATTACCGCAAGCTTTCCTAAAACGCTTTGATTAAAGCTGCCGTCAACTGTTTTAACAATCAGCTTATATAAATAAGTGCCGTTTGCAATTTGATTTCCATCTTCATCTCTTCCATCCCAATTAACTTTTACAAAATTACCTTCAACATTAGATTTATCTATTTTCCTAATTAATCTTCCCGCAATGGTATAAACTTTAATCTGCAGATCAACAGCATTGCTCAAATTTTTCTGGAATGTAAAAGTTGTATTTGAAGAGAATGGGTTTGGAAAATTATAAACGTCTCTAATTGCTAATTCATCACTGCTTACTATTGTAAAGTAAGTTGTTTCTGTAGATAAATTATTAAATACATCCCAAGCTTTTACCTTAAGTTTATAGCTTCCGGGATCCATATTAGAAAATTTATAATCAACTTTCCCGGATTTACCACCTGCATCTATATCACCGGTAAAATAATTTGAAAAATCTATCGGATCATTTTCTTTATCATTCAATACACCCTCAAAACCATGCCCAATTCCTGTGCCTGTTGTATTTAATCCCGTTTCGTCGGATAATTTTATAATTAAATCTGAATTCGGGTTTGCCAGGCTGCCTCCGATGGAAGATTCATTATCAAAATAAATTTGAATATCAGGCCCCTTACCATCATTGGCAACTGATGAGTCAGTCCCGCCAACAATAAAATTACTTGTATATCCAACACCATCAGAATTGTTATCAAAGAAATATAGAGTTGCCTTACCCTGTTTATTTTCGTATGAAATATCTTTCGGAACCACAAAATTTGCAGAGAATTTTCCATTAACAACTGAAACTCTTCCACTGTAAATTATCCCACCTTGAAATGTAATTGAATATAAATTATACTTGGTAGTATCTATCATTTCCTTTATAGTTGTGTTACGTTGTGAATCAAAGACAGTTAAAATTCCTTCACCGTTAAAATCAGGCCAAATTGAATTATCATTACTTCTTCTTATAGAACCACTAATGGTTGCATGACTTAAAGCTTTTAACTGGGCATTCGAAACAAGTTCTGATTTTGAGTTTGTAGATATTAAATTGATACTAGATTTATTACTCTTTATTACATTATTTTTATGTACGATAGCGTTAATATTAATATTTACGTTTTGTCCATTTACAGAATCGATACTTGCAGAATAACGAGGTACATTTAACCTTAATGTAGGATCTCCAAATAGATGAAATTTGTAATCATTTGAATCTGTCCTATTGGATTTAGTATAAAAATATGCCTTCCCTATAGTAGGCCCTAGTCCAGTAGAATCATAATTATTAATTAATAAGTTAGTATAAAATGCTTCATTTAGGGAAGCATTACTGGTAGAATAAACAGCTCTTGCTGAAGCAAAAGCAGCAATAGCGCCACTATTTTCTTTCAATAATAATAACTCTGCTGAACTTTGAGTATTAGTAAGATCATAATGAGCGAAATCGCAAGTTGCAGCAGTTAAAAAGAAGTATTTATTATTGACCATCTGCGGGATTGAAGTAGCTTCTTCAAATACTCTTTCATGTGTCCATACCTCATAACTACCGTGGCCAATAAAATTCAAAATCAAAGTTCCATCATTCACTGCTTTAATTATTGCTTTGTTTACATCAGGTTTAGTTCTCCCAAAGCTCGTAATAACTGTAGGATAAGCTGGTAAATAAATTTTATCTAAATTAAAGGAGGCGGGGATATAAAATTTTGCAAGAGTTTCGGATTGATCTGTATGTGTGCTTCCGTCATTCGATGAAGTAGTTAAACCATCATCAGCTACAAGTGTAATCCGATTTCTCCATGTTCCAAAATCTTTGTCCTGTTCATAATTAATAACTTTATCCACATAATTATTTGCATCTGTTTCAGTCTGACAGTTTATTCTGCCTATAACTAGATCAACTTTAAAATCATTTCCATCTACTCTTGCATAATAATCGTCCATGGGATAAGAACCAATATCATTAAGTGACTCAGATGTCTCCCAAACAGGTACAAAATCATTGTTATTGCCTTCAATATTTTTATAATCATAAGTGGCATCTCCAAAAAGGAGCACATATTCAGGTTGTATCTTCCAATTATCATAAGCATATTTTATAAAATCTCTAATTCCAGTCGGATCTTTTGTCCCTCCTCCAAATTCATTTTCAATTTCATTTACATTCACAACTATAGTTGATAGTTTATACTGAGATTCATTTTGCCTATAATTTTGCAGCTTATCAGCTGCCTCCTTGAAATCCGGATGAGTTATAATTAGAAATTTTGCTCCATCAGAAATTCCATGAACATTTTGATTAAGAACTTGTTCGGGATTGGAGGGTGATTTAAAACTATCATCTGCTATAGCTAAAAATTCGGAAGCATTCCCTTCAGTTTCGGATTTTTGAAAACGAAATTCTCCTCCACTTAATAATACTGGGTTAGTTATTACTCCTACATTTGAATAATCACTTACATCGAAAACCCTGATATTTGTCGAAGGGAAATTTGAAAGATGATATTCAATATTTGCAGTAGTATCCTTTGAATAAAATATTATTTGATTATTCGAAGGTGTTAAGCTTCTTTGATACAAAATTTCAAAATAATCTAGATAACCAATTCCAGAAGATGAAGAATTTATATATTCAAACCTTAATGAACTTTGATTACCAGATAACGAACCATGATAAACAGCCGACTGGGTTAATAATGTTCCAAAATAATGTCCGGCATCATTACCAGAATTAGAATAACCAGACTTTCCAGCTGAAAAAAGCAAAGAAGAGTTTTCATAAACATTAAGAGTTGCATAAGTGTCGGAACCATTAACAAATCGGACATTAAAATTTATTGGTGTATTGGATAACAAGCCATCTAAAGTATTAATATAAGTACGCGAATTATTTGATTCCGGGAAATCATCTCCAAGAAATATCCTTCCTGTTTTAGCCAGGTTAATTTCATCTTTTTCCCAGCTTACAAATCCTTTAGTAGAATTTTGGACATAAGCATTTGCTTCTTTTAAGCCGGCTTCATCCTGCATTCGCTTACCTTTACTACCACCGGAAGTAATCCAATAATAATTATGGTCAGAATAAAAGTTAAATGTACGTTTTATTGTTTTTGTGGTTTTATCATAATACCAAAAGCTTGTACCTCTTCCGTAAAAAAGGATATAATCTCCGTCATCAAATTTGCCGTCATCTTCACCAACAACTGTAATTGCGTTTTCAACTAAATCAACGGGCCTATCAGCATTGACAGTTTCTGGAAGCATAAAGCCGCCATTGTTATATATTTTTATTGTACGCGGATCAACGGTTGATGCATCAATACCGTATTTTGATAAATCGCTTTTCGTAATTTTATAAATACCTTCATCGGGGGCATCAAATCTGTACCAGGTACCTGATGATAGAACACTATTTATAATATTTGCTTTCTTTGATAATCTATTGCTTGAATGAACGTTCCAATTTTTAGCAATATTATAATTTAAAACCACACCATTAAGAAAATCATCTTTTGTAGAATAAAGTTCATTTCTGTTCGAAGAATAATTTATTTGGAAAACTATTTTTGTATAAATCTTGATTCTATTTTGAACCGGATAAAATTTGACCGGTGATATCCTAATTGTCTGGGTTTGAATTCCTCTTGTTATTCCAAATTCACCAAAAGTTACCAAATCTTCTTTCGGCTGATAGTTGTTATAATTTTTTCCAACATCAAATTTAATAGCAGCATTTTCTTCTAATCCTTCTTCATGCGGAACGGGAACAACTTTGCCATCAATTTCTTTATAAGCTGTATTTAAAACCTGTATTGTGTTTCCATATTCCGAAGGTACGCCAAGACTCAAATCTCTCTCTTGAATATCCGGGTTCCCAAAATTGTTTTCAGTTTCTTCTGTGCCGAATGCAAATGAAATATTTAAATACTTTTGATTGGCTATTGTCTGTTCTTTGAATTCACTATATGATGGAGTAAACTCTATTACAATCGAATTGCTGTTTGATGATAATACTCGAATATCTTTCTGGGAAAATATTGGAATGGTAAAAATAAAAATTAAGGGTATTAATTTTTTGCTAATCATTTAGTAATATTTTTAATTAAAAATTAGTTACAGCTTTCACAAAATATACAATACTATAAGCACTGTAACTCTATAAATATTTGGTAGCAAAAAAATCTAAAAACTCTCCTAATTTTTGCGTTCAATTTAGATAATAATTGTGATATGAGTCAAGTCATTTGTTTGAATTTTATGGCTTTAACAGTGCTATAATTTGCCTATTTTGACTCTAAATTTAAAGATTATAAACCTAACTCTTCCTTGTTTTCTTTCATGGCATTTATGCAAAATTGAATGTGTTCATCAAGTGGAATTTCTAATCCTTCTGCACCATTGGTTATATCATCCCGGCTAACATTTTTGGCAAATGCTTTATCCTTTAATTTTTTCTTTACTGATTTCACCTCCACCTCAACAATACTTTTTGAAGGACGTACATAAGTCACTGCCGTTATGAATCCGGCCAATTCATCACAGGCAAATAAAGTTTTTTGAAGTAAGGTTTCTCTTGGTACTCCTGAATAATCAGCATGTGAAAGAATTGCGTTTCTAAATTCTTCATTGAAACCTTTTTCTTTTAGAATTTCAGAACCTTTAAAAGGATGTTCTTCCATAGTCGGAAATTTTTCATAATCAAAATCATGAAGCAAAGCAACGTTTCCCCAATACTCTATATCTTCATTAAATTTTTTAGCATAAGCTCTAACACAAGTTTCAACAGCGTAGGCATGTTTCAACAAGCTTTCACTTTGTGTATACTCTTTTAAAATTTGTAAACAAAGGTTTCTGTCATGCATAATATTTTCAGGCATGTAAACTCCTAATTAAACTACATTCAATCATTCATCCAATCAATCATTCTTTTACATACATTTGAATGAACGAATGATTGAATGTGTGAATGATTTATATTTTTGATTTCAATTCGCCGGATGAAAACTGGGACAAATATTTCCAATCACACATTGAGTACATTTTGGCCTTCTTGCAATACATGTTTTTCTTCCGTGTGCTGCAAGCCAATGAGATGAATTTACCCAATCTTTATCCGGCAGCAATTCTTTTAATTTAAATTCTATCTTTTCAGGATCGTTAGACTTTATAAATCCCAGCAAGTTTGATAATCTTTTTACATGTGTATCTACTGCGATTGCAGGAATACCAAAAGCATTCCCTGCTACTACTGAAGCAGTTTTTCTTCCTACTCCGGGAAGCTCATTCAACTTGTCAAAATCATCCGGAACTTTGCCTTTATATTTTTCAATCAAAGCCTGGCAGCAGCCTTTTATACTTTTTGCTTTTTGCTTATAAAACCCGGTTGAATAAATATCTTTCTCTAATTCTTCGTTTGATACTGCCAAATAGTCTTTGGGGCCTTTGTATTTCTTAAATAAATCTTTTGTAACAATATTTACTCTTTCATCTGTACATTGCGCTGACAATATAGTGGCTACCAGCAGTTGAAAGGGACTTTTGTAATTCAAAGCGGGCTTAACATTTGGGTATTCTTTTCTAAGAATACTAAATACTTTTTTTGAGTATTGCTTTTCAGATTTTGACGTCATCTTTATTAAACTTGATGTGTTTTATTTTTAAGCGTTCAACCGGTTGATTATTTATAATATGACTTTGAATTATTTCTTCCACATCATCAACAGTAACTCCGCCGTACCAGATCTGCTCGGGATAAACAACTACAGAAGCACCAAATTCACAGGCATCAAGACAGCCAGATGTATTTGCCCTCACTTCCGATTTTAAACCAAGCTGCTTTAACCTCTCTTTAAATTTAGCTTTTATTTCCGAGCCGCCTTTATCAAAGCAACAGCCTCGCGGATCATCCGGCGGACGTTTATTTTCGCAAATGAATATATGTTTTTCGTATCGTTTCATAAAATTTATAAATAACAATTTTTAAAGTACAAATAAATAATAAAATCTAATACTCAATTTCGTATAAGATATTGTGTCTTTTAATTTATTTGAGATTTGATTTTTGAGATTTGAAATTTAATTAGTAGCGCATAAGGGATTCCTCCGAATAGTCCCTTTGGGAGAGCTCGTGATCTCCATTAACAAATTATCAAAATTTTGTAGCGCGTACGGGATTCCTCCAAAGGAGTCCCTTCGGGAGAACCCGTGATCTCCACCAACAAATTATCAAAATTTTGTAGCGCGTACGGGATTCCTCCAAAGGAGTCCCTTCGGGAGACCGTGATTCCACAACAAATTATCAAAATTTTGTAGCGCGTACGGGATTCCTCCAAGGAGTCCCTTCGGGAGAGCTCGTGATCTCCATTAACAAATTATCAAAATTTTGTAGCGCGTACGGGATTCCTCCAAAGGAGTCCCTTCGGGAGAACCCGTGATCTCCACCAACAAATTATCAAAATTTTGTAGCGCGTACGGGATTCCTCCAAAGGAGTCCCTTCGGGAGAGCTCGTGATCTCCATTAACAAATTATCAAAATTTTGTAGCGCGTACGGGATTCCTCCAAAGGAGTCCCTTCGGGAGAGCTCGTGATCTCCATCAACAAATTATCAAAATTTTGTAGCGCGTACGGGATTCGAACCCGTGATCTCCGCCTTGAGAGGGCGGCGTCCTAAGCCACTAGACGAACGCGCCTATATAAAGTTAATGGAAAACTATATAAATTTCCTCAGATTCAAAAATTTAATTATCCTATAAAATTATTCCTTTTATTTTTAACCACTTATAACCATCAATAGATTTAAAAAATTTTTCTCTCCTATATGCTTCACTTCTCGTTCCAAATGTTTCATAATAATGGATTTTATATGGAAGATGTCCTTTTGTATATCTTTCCTTTCCAGAATTATGTTTCTTAATTCTTTCTTCTAAATTTTCAGTTGAACCATAATAGAAAGTACCGTCCTTTAAACTTTTTAAAATATAAGCATAAAAGAAAGATATTTTAGTTTGAATCATTAAAAGCTATAATTTCATTATATCTTTTTTATCAACAGCGCGTACGGGATTCCTCCAAAGGAGTCCCTTCGGGAGAACCCGTGATCTCCGCCTTGAGAGGGCGGCGTCCTAAGCCACTAGACGAACGCGCCTGTATTAACAATGAACAATTATCGTTCCAATTGTTGTCCTGTTAGGACTCGAACCCAAAATTCCAGGGCCAGAACCTGGCGTGTTGCCATTACACCACAGGACAAGGTTCCCAAAATTAAAGATAGACTAAGTAATTTCAAAATTTACAGATAAGTATAAAGCGGTAAAAATTCTGACATTGTACGTTTTGAAATAAAAATTATTTACTTTAGTCATCAATTAAATAAATGAATTTCTCAATGATTAAAAAAATCTCTCTATTATTTTTCTTATTTTTTGCAAATCTTTTCTCCCAACAATTCATTTATGATTATTCAATCGGGAAATTCAAAGATGCTTCATCCTTCAGCATAAGCCCTTCCGGTTTTATTTATATAACTGATTCAGGAAGCGATGAGGTTTTTAAAATAGATACTCTTGGAAAAACAATAAAGTATATCGGAGGATACGGCTGGGATGATGAATTGTTTGATAATCCCGTTGATGTTTTTGCGACTGACTTAAGTGTTTATGTCTGCGATAAAAATAATCACCGCATTCAAAGATTAGATAAAGACCTTAATTTTATTTCGTCTTTAAAAACGAGAGACAGCAACAATCCCGATGAACAATTTGGCTATCCATTAAGTGTTGCTGCTTCAAATCAAGGCGACTTGTATATATTAGATTCCGAAAATAATAGGGTTATTAAATTTGATTTGTTCGGAAAGTTCATGCAAAATTTCGGGGGGTACGATGCCGGAGAGTATATTTTATCCGATCCTGAAAAATTAGCAATCACTTCTTCAAATAATATTTTCGTTTTGAATAAAGAAAATATTATCGTCTTTGATCAATATGGAAACGGAATGCTTAAAATAGGAACAGACGATAAAATAAACGACATAAATGTAATGTTTAACTTTCTAACTTTAACTGCAGACAGTACAGTTTATTTAACTAACTTAAAAACCTCAAATAATTTTTCAAATAAAGTTAACCTGATCAACGAACAAGAAGAATCCAATTTTATTAGCTCAATTTATTTTAATGCGAAGCTGTATATATTAACGCAGAAAGATATTCAAGTTTACAAGAAATTGAAGTAAGAAAATTTTCTCTATTTATAATGACATCTATTAGTCTATCCAAATCAAATATCACTTTCTTTAATAGAAAAACCTTTAGAATTTTTGTTTCAGCTTTGTTACTATTTTGGATTTTAGGATTTGCGATTCTGCCTTTGTTTCACAGTTCTTCTATTATAGTCCTCTTCCCTTTTCTAAAAAAAATATATTCTGAATTTTGCCACCAGATTGATTATAAAACAATAAATTTATTTGGATATAAGCTTCTTGTTTGTGCGAGATGTACCGGCATTTATATAGGTGGCTTTATTTCATCGGTCTATTTCATTTTTAGAAAAACAAATATTGAACTAAATAAAAAAATATTTTATACAGCAGCATTGTTAATGTTAACTGATGTTATTTTTACAACTTTAGGAATTTACAATTATTCAAAAGCTATAGCATTTTCAACCGGATTATTTTTTGGTTCCGTAGTATTTGTTTATATTTTGACTTTATTAGATAATTTTTTGTATGACTAATTTTTGTGTTCAATGATCTTTAAAAAATATTCACCGGCACTTGTTTGCGGATTTGGCGCCGCAGTTATTAATATTTTACCAGGACTTAATCAGGCATTCGGCTGCTGTTTAATCGTTCCAATAGCAGTAGGAATTTCATTAATATTATTTAGAAAAATAAATCCTTCGATTGAAAAAATTTCAGGGGACAATGCTCTTCTATTTGGGCTTTTCACTGGATTATTTGCTGCACTTTTTTCTTCTTTGTTTGATACTATTATAACTTATTTTCTTCACTCCAATCAATTTGTTGAAAGTGTCTCACAGACTAAAGCCCTCTTGAAAGAATTAAATATGGGTGAAACAGGAAAAGAAGCACTAAAAATACTTCAAGGGATGGCTTCCGAAATAAAAGTTAAAGGGTTTTCATTATTTTATTCTTTTGCTATGCTTACGGGAAACATTTTATCATTTTCTATTTTCGGTGTTATCGGCGGGTTCATTTCGATGTTTATAATCAACAAAAAAAACAGACCCGAAAATAAATGATAACCGCTTTTATTTTCTTTGCTCATTTTCTTTTTGCACTTATTATCTTTACTAAAAAATGGCAGGAAGAAAACCTTTCCGCAGCGTTTTTAAATTTGGGATTAATAGGAATTTTATTTGCAGTTGGCTGGTCTGTTGTTGGAATTGGAACTCAAAATCTTATAAGTTCAAAGGGATTGGGGATTTATTTTGACAGAGATGCGATCACGTTAACAATTTTATCAATCGCAGAATTCTTCTTCTACAGATTTTATTACAATGAAGATAAAAACACTTCTACTGAAGCCGGTAAGGAAAAACAATAACCGCAGTTTGGTCAACTTGTTTTTGAAGCGGGCTTAATGGCTCAAATCTCCATTGCCTTAAGGAATAAATAGCAGCATTCTCTAATTTTGTATCAGCCTTAGTTAAAGGAATAACAGTCCCAACCGTTCCATCAGGTTTAATTGAAAATCTGAGCCTGATATCAATTTCCTTTTCAACACCTTCAGGGTAAGACGGAACACTGTACATATAAATTTTTCTAGTTCCCTGTCCGCCCCAATCAATATCGTATCCAAAACTTCCTTCTCCGGCTGCTTTATTTCCCTGCCCTTCGTTTGTGACATCAGAATTTTTAGTTTCGTCAGATTTATTTTTTATGACTTTTGCCTTTTCTTTATTTTTATCTGCAGGCGTAATTACAGCATTATTGTTTTGTGTGTTTATAGCTTTTGGTAAAGTTACTTCTTTGACTACTCTTTTATTATCTTTTGTTTTTTCAACTTTTTTTGGCTGAGCTAATTCTTGAACTTGATTTATTTTTGTGCCTATTGCTCCTGTTGAACCCTGCTGACTTGTTTTACCAAAAGAAAGCTCAACATATTCTTTAACAGGGTAATCAATAGTTATCTTAATTAACATAAACAGCAGCAATAAAAGTAAATGAAACAATATTGATGCTGAATACGAAACTTGTTTAATTGAATTATATGTCATACTAATATCTCACACAAACTATAATAAATTTTTCTAAAAAAATTTATCATAGTTTTTCTTTTTCAGTTTCTATTGTGAATTTATCAATGCCAGCCCCTTTAGCTGCATCAATAACTTTAATAACCATTTCAACCGCAACAGATTTATCAGAACGAATAATTAAATTTTCTTCTCCTGATTCACCTTTCAACTGGCTTAACTTTGCAGGAAGCTCATCAATTCCAACTTCATTATTACCAATATAAACTCCGCCGCCCTGAGTTAATGTAACCACCATTCTTGAAGGGGCGGTCTGTTCATTTGTTTTTGACCCTGGAAGCTTAACTTTTACTCCCGTTTGAATTACAAATTGTGATGTTAAAAGAAAGAACACCAGCAGCAGCATCACAATATCTGTTAAAGAAGAATAGCTGAAAACAGCCAACGGTTCGTTTGAAAGTTTAAATTTCATTGCTGCTCCTAAATGTCAATTTCTATTTCTTCTTCAACACTTGATTTAGATGAATCTTGAACTATGTCTACAACGTCATTCGCTACTGTTTCCATGTCACCAACCAATTTTTTTATAGCACTTAAGAAATAATTATAAAATGCTAATGCAGGAATACCAACTATTAAACCGAACGCTGTTGTTAATAACGCTTCCCAAATTCCTCCGGCAAGGTCGCTTGGATTAGCGGCTCCTTTTAAATCTTCAATAGTCATAAAGGCTTGAATCATTCCGGTTACAGTTCCAAGAAAACCAAGCAGCGGCGCAATACCGGCTACCGAAGCTAAAACAGATAATCCTTTTTCCATCCTGCTGATTTCCTGGTGTCCGGCATTTTCAATTGCCTCTTTAACTCTTTCATGTCCGAGGTTATATTTTTTTAATCCTTTACGAATAATATTTGCTATCGGAGATTTTTCTTCCATGCAATAGCTTATAGCTCCGGAGATATCTTTCTTTTTTATAAGCCCTCTAATCCTAACCATAAATGCCGGAACATTTATTTTAGCTTTCCTTAAAACAATAAAACGGTCAACAACAACAGCTATTCCTACTATTGAACATGCCAGGATTGCCCACATTAGCAATCCGCCTTTTAGAAATATTGAGAAAAGATCCATAGCTTATCCTTTAATTATTTTCTAATTCTTATTTAAAAATTGTTTTGCATCTGTCAACGTGCTAAAATTACCAACTCTAACTCTATACCACAGTGTACCTTTAATTGTCACTTCTTCTAAAAATGCATTTTTACCTGTCGAATTGTACAAATCAACTTGATGAACTGCTTTGTCTTTTGTTTTCCATGAAGAAACTTGAACAACATAAACTTTTCCATACTTAAAAATATAATCCGAAATCTTTTCAATATTTTGTTTTGGGAAATTGTTTAAATCTTCAGTAATAGATTTATCAGAATTATTATTCTCAATTCCATTATTTGATACTTTCTCGACACTAGGGTCATCCGTCTTCTTTTCAATCACATTACTGCTTGAAGAATCGTTTGTCACTTTCTGTTTTTTATTCATGCTTGTTATAAAGAAATAAGCAGCAGCTAAAATGACTAATGCAATTAATATAAATATCCAGGTAAAAGATTTTCTTTCTTTATTAATTTTATTTTTTTGACTTAATTGCACCTCACCGGTTTTTAGCTCATATTCATTTGGGTCAAGCTCTTTTTCATTTTTTTGTTCTTCTGAAATTTCATCATTAATATTAATTGCAGCAGTTTCTTCTGAATCATTTTCAATTAACTCATCTTCATTATTAATTTCGTTTTCAATTTCAGATTTGTTTTCAACTGTAATTATATTTTCTTCTTTATTTTTTCCTTCGTCCTTTAACTCAGCTTGCTGCTCTTCTGTTCCTTCTTTTGAGTAATAATAATTTTCTTCAGATGTATTTCCAAAATTCCAGGAAAGCCCGGAAGTTTCTTCTTCAAAAACAGACTCATAATCTTTTCCGACATCAAGTAAAGATTCTTCTTCAATTTCTTTAGATAGATCTCTGCTTGAATTCCAATTCACTTCATTAAAATCTATTGAGTCTTCAATATCAACTTCTGATTCAGTTTCAAGGTTTTTTTCTCCACCGAGATTTGAAGAATTATAATTCATCTCCAACTGTGATTGATCAAATACATCTTTATTAATTAAAATAACATCATTGCCTGATTTAAATTTTTTAATGACCTCACTTTCTTCAATCAGCTTTTCAACTTTCGATTCAATCAACCTTCTCAATTCATGGCCTGATGGAGGAAGAAAGAAATCAACATCTTTAACTCCCTGTAACGGAATTACCGGCTTGCCGATGCTTAAGCTGAAATAGAAATCAACAGCTTCATTTCCATTTGAACTTGATTCAGGTACATTAAAAATTAAGTTGTCCTGCTTTTCATCTTTGGATGGTTTGAATACAATTAAATCTAAAAACACATCAAAGTTTTCACCTTCAAAGTTCGAGGTATTCATCTTTCCTTTTTTAGGAAAAAAGTACCCAAACTCCGGCACAGAAAGTGCGTCACCTTGTTCGGTAACGTTTGCTGCTTTTCTTAAAAATATTTCGAAAAAAAGTTTTGCTTCAGTATCAGGCACACCTGACTGCTTAGCAATCTTTCTTATTAATTCTGCTTTTGTCATTTGAGTTTAATTTGCAATTACCATTGATAGACAATTCCAGCAATAGCATCTAACGGAATTTCTTTATAGCCCTGCCATAAGTAATTATTATTATTAATTAAATTATTCAACTCAAAAGTAAGATGAAAGTTATTATTGAATTTATATATTAATTTTAAGCCAATATCAACATACGGCTTTAATGAATTTGTATTTTTTATATCTGTATATGCACCGGAAAGGAAAAGCATTTTTGGCTGAACTTCCAATCCAAATTTAAAATTATAACCATAATTCAAAGATAATTTTAAGTTAGGAACATAAGGAATATTATTTCCATCTTTATCCACAGATTGATTAACCTCTGCTGAACCATATAAAACACCATTGGGGCCAGGATGAAATAATAAATCCAGGTAAGCTCTTAATGTATGTCCGTCTGCTGTTTTGACATCAAATCGTCCTGGTGTTGTTGAGATAGCGAAATAAGGGAAATTTTCTGTAGTATAATATTCCGCTCCGCTGTTAATCTGATAGTACTTGTCATATTCATATTTAAGAACAGCATTTAACTCAAATGGTTTTTTATAATACACATTTAAAAAAGTTTGAGGATCAAAATATCTATTTCGATTAAAGAAATCTTGAGCAGTTAAAAATTCTATTCTTGGCGCAAATTCAGTAAAGAGAGAAAGCTGTTTTGTTAAATAAACTGAAACTGAAGCATAAGGATAAACAACATTTGATGAACCACCTAAATTAGAATACCTTAATCCGGCAGCGGCATGCGCAGTTTTTACTAAATTAAATCCCGCAATTGGAGTAATTTCTAAAAAAGTAAACTTACTTTTTATTATTGACTCGGTTTTTAGAGATTGATATTTATAGTTAAGATTTGCATTAATAAAAAATCCAGGCAGATTAATTTTAGCCAGTGATGTTATTTTCAAATTATTTTCAGAAAAATTTTCATTACTTAATGTATTGGGATTATCATAAATACTAAAAGCAAAATTGAAATATTTGTTGGCGAAATTTTCAAAATTAAATCCAACACTTCCCTGTCCTAAGTTTCTTTTTAATGCAATCGGTGCAGAATAATATTTAAAAGTAGTGTTTTGATAATCTCCATGAATTTTTATTTTAGAGCCAGGCAGAAAAGAAGAATTATCATTTACAAAAAAAGTTAAATTTCCACCAGCACCCATTTTGTACCAATCACTCGCTAAAGTATCGAAAGATCTTTTATTATCTACATTCGCATAAGCATCAAATATTCCGCTCGCAAAAGGAACACCTAATTTTAATGTAGCTTGCGGCAGTGTATATATTCCCAATCCAGCTTCTAAAACTCCGCTAATGTAATCTAATGAATCAAACAAAGCTATATCATTTTTTACAGGATTTGAAATTTCTCTCATCTCTAATTCTTCAGGAGAAAAAACCGGCTTTAAAAAGTTTGGAGATACAGTTGATATGAAATCCGGCAGAATTTTTTTTGCACTTTCGATAGAAACATTTTCTTTCCCGGTAATAACAAAATCGGGAAGTTCAACACTTTGATTTGATTTTTTATTGTCCTGCGCAAAGGAAATAATGTTAACTAAAATTAATATTGGAATAATTTTTTTCATCATTTTAACGCTCTTAATTTTGTTTGAGCTTCGCGGCCAAAGGCATCACCTTTATGCTTTGCTAACACTGTCCGGTAAATATCTTTTGCTTGATCGTAGTCTTTTAGAATTGTATAAGCTTCACCCATTTTCAAATAAGATTTAGCAAGCCATTCATCATAAGCAGAAAAAATTGTTCGAACTCTTACAAAAGCAGAAATAGCATCATCATATTTTTTTTGTTCAAAATATGAAAGTCCCAAATAATATTGAGCTTTTGCGCCTAAATCATCTGACCTTGCATTTGCCAAATCCTGGAAATAATTATCAGCATTTTCATATCGTCCGGCAGCCATTTCAATTGCACCAAGTTCAAATTTTGCCTTCGCTGCAAAAATTGTGTTTGCGTAATATTGAATAACTTCATTAAATGAATCAGTAGCATTTTTTATATCCCCCTTATTGGAATACGCAGTACCTTTCATAAAAATTATTTCTGCAAGTCTCGGCGATTGTTTCATTTTATCATAAGCTTCATTATAGATATTAATTGCAGAATCATAATCTTTTTGTGACATATAAATATTACCGATTTCAAGCACTGCACCAGCACCGGCTTCTGTGTTTGGGTAAGATTCAAAAACTTTTTTGAAGTTAAATATTGCTTCCTGGTTTTGATTTAAATTTTCAGCGCTCTTTCCAAGCCAGAAATATGCATCGGGAATTAATTTGCTTTTGGGATAGTTTGCAATAAATTCACTGTAACTTGTTTTTGCTTTTTCAAAGTTTTGAATGCTGTAATTTATTTCTCCTTTTTTAAAGAACAATTGGTCAGAAAAACTTAAGCCGGGATTTTTTTGAACAAAATCATCAATAATCGAAATTGCCTTTTGTGGATTGCCCTGTGCAACATAGCCATATTGTAAGCCATTAACAGCATCAAATACATAATTTGACTTAGGATACAAAGTCAAAACTTTATCATAATTTGTAATAGCATCATCATATTTGCCCATGTTGAAATATGAATCTCCAATAGAATAATAGATTATGGGGTTCAAAGATGAACCGGGATATTTTTCCATTACATTTTTATAATTGGAAATCGCTTCATTAAAATTTCCCTGCTGGAAATAAATCCATCCTACGACATAAAGAGATTTATCGGCATATTCGGAATTTGGGAATCTGCTTTGAAGATTTCTAAATTCATTTATTGCTTCCTGCGAATTACCGGATTTATATAATGCCTGCGCATATTGATAATCCAAATTCGGATTTGTTAAGCTATTTTTTGAGTTAAACATTTCCTTATAAATTCTGCTGGCAGCAGCATAATTTTTACTGCCGTAATAACTGTCGGCAAGCCTTAATTTTGCATCATAAGTTCGAGAATCTTTCGGATATTTTTTTATGAAATCTGAAAATTGATAAGCAGAGTTTTGATAATTGTGTAAGTCGAAATAAGTATATGCTTTGCCATATAAAGCAAACTTGCCAACTGTTGAATCATTTAAATCAACTAACTGATATTTATCTAATGCTTGTTTGTATTTATTTAAAGCGAAATTATCTTCAGCTATATAAAAATTTACTTTGTTGGATTCAAAACCATTGTCATTTTGCTCTATGTTTTTTAGTGTTTCTACAGATTCATCGTAACTTTTTAAATAAAATTGGGCAATTCCTAATCCGAGATTTGCTCTATTTTCAAGTTCATTTGATAACGAAGGAATATCCAAAGCCTTTTGAAATTGCTGTAAGGCTGAAGAATAGTTTTTATTTTTCAATTCCATGTCGCCAAGCAGAGTGAAAGCCCTTGCTTTCAGCATATTATCAGAAGAGTTTTTTATTAGATTCAAATAATCTTCAGCCTGCTTGAATTCGTCATCATTAAAATATAAAGCACCAATCTGATATTTAACACCGGAAGCAAGCCTGCTATCAGGGAATCTTTTTAAGAATTCTTTATAAATACTGTAAGCCTCGGAATCATTTCCGGCATATCTTTGTGCTTCACCTTTCCAATAAAAAGATTTCATTGCAATTGAATCTTTTCCATTAGAAAGTACATTAAAAATTGCAAAAGCGTCGTCATATTTTTTCTGCTGGAAATATGTCCACGCTAAACCATACTTAACTTCACGGATTAGATGAGAGCCGGGGAAGCTTTTTATAATCTCCAAATAAGTTTTAGATGCATCATCATATTGATGAACCCTGTAATAAGAGTTTGCTAACAAATACAAACTTTCACTATACTGCGAAGATGTTAGAGAAGAAAGTTCAGGATTATTTAGTTCAACAATTGAAGATTGATAATCCTTCAATTTGAAGTAGCATATTCCAATTCTAATTTGCGAAGAAGCAGCTAAAGGACTGTCTTTATAATATGATAATAGTTGGTCATAATATTTTACAGCATTTTTGTAATCACCTTTTTTTTCGTAAAGAGAAGCCAAAGTATAAATTGAGTAATCAATATATTTATTATCTTTTCTATTCTGTACGGCATCAGCCAAAAATTTTATCGCATCATCAATTTTACCTTGCCGGGTATATGCTTCCCCTATCCAGTACATTGCAGATCCGGCATAGTCGCTGGAAGGATATTCGTCAATTAATTTTATTAATGTTTCCCGACTCTCTGAGTAACGGCTTAAATCAAAATAAATCAAACCGACATCATAAAGGGCTTTATCTCTAAAATTTGACCATTCGAAATTATTAATCAAATAATTTAATTCTACTGCAGCACTTTCTTTTTTACCAATATTAATTAAAGCCTCAGCCGCATAATATTTGGCAGTAGAATTAAGCTCATCCATTAATTTATATTCATGAAAAAATTCTTCAAACAAATTATATGCTTCAACATATCTATGATTTGAATAAGCATTCATTGCTTGAGAATATTTATCTGCAATATTTTGCGAGTAACTGATTTTTACAATTAAAAATAAAGCTGCAAATATTAAAATAATTTTTTTCATTTATACTCTAAGAAAAACTGAAAAAGATAACAGAAAATTACACCGGCTATGCTGCTAAATAAATTCACTACATCGTTATTAATCCAATTTATGCCTCTGCTTTTAACTGCCGGTTCATTACAATGAATTTTTCTTTCCGTAATTGAATTACAAGAAATACATTTAAATTGAACTTGAAAAGCTGCACCTAAAACACTATCAACCAAGCTTGCTAAAACTGCGGAGATAATTATTACAAAGATAAAAAAAACATGGTTAATGTTTGCCCAGTAGATAGACGAAAGAGAAATTAAAAATGCACCTGAAACTGCACCTATAATTCCAATAAAAGAAATTCCCCCGGAGATACCTTGTTCGACTTTTTTAAATTTTAAAATACTGTATGTTTTATTTTTCTTCATAGTACCTATTTCTGTTGCCCAGGTGTCTGCACAAACAGAAGCAATTGAGGCAACATAAAGAATGAAGATTAAATTTTGTCCGGTAAAAAAATAAGTAATAATTAAAACTGCTGCTGTGCCGCCGTTTGCAAATACCTGTGCGTAATCTCTTTGACCGGACTTTTCGAAAAATGTTTCTACACTTTGATTTTTATTTTTCCTAATCCTTGAAAGAACACTTGAAAAAACAAAAAATGTCAAAATTGGAACAGTCCATTGCCAGCTGCCAATCCCATAAATAACAAAAGCTAAAATGAAAACCGCAATAGCCCCGTTTTTTGTTAAGAATTTAAATTTGAAAGATAAAATTGAAATTATTAAACTCAGGCCTATAGCAAATGTAATATGTGAAATTGATATTATAGAATTTATTAGTCCATTGTTCAATTGTTAAAATATCTTTCAAATTGATTTTTATCAAATTTCAAATATAGTAAATATAAAGTTTATATTTTTATAATGTCAAGTGAAATAATGATATAAGGGTAGTACTTAAAGAGAATTATGAAATAATTGGATAAAAAGAGCCTAAAATTTTCGCTTAATAAAAAAGCCCTCAAAATTGAGGGCTAAAATCACCGCAGATGTTTACCAGCATAATTATTTCAAGGCGCTTAATTCATATTCAACTAATTTTTTATAGGTTGCATCACCTTTGGCGTTTTGAAACATTTCTTTTGCTTTATCATTTTCACCTAAGTTTTTATAAGCAACTCCCATATAATAATATGGCCCGCCTTTTCCAATTGATGATCGATATTTAAGTGCTTTTTCAGCAGCATCAAGGCATTTATCGTATTTACCCATTTCAGAATAAGCTTTTGCTAAAGAAAGATAAGCTGCATCATAATTATCGTTTTCTACTGCTTTTTCAAGTGCAGCTACACCTTTTTCATTGTTCCTATTCGATATTTCTTCATTGCCAAGCTTTGCATAAGCTAATGCAAGGTTTTTCTTTACCGCATTTTTTATATTTTCATTTTTCGTTGTTTCAACAACTTTTTCAAAGTTATCAATTGCTTTCTGATAATTGCCTTTTGAGAAGTATACACCACCTAATGCATTATATCCAGCATCAAAATCCGATTTCAATTTAATTACTTCATCAAATGAACTCATTGCACTATCCAAATCACCTGATTTTTTTTGAGCAACACCTTTTTGATAATAGGTTCTATAATCCTTTTCAATATTCAGCGCTTTATTATAACTATCAATTGCCCCCTTATAATTTCCAGCCTTCAGTAATTTATTGCCTTCATTGTAAAGTTTGCCTGCTTCCGGTTTCATTTCCTGAGCAAATGCTGCACCTACAAACAACACTATAAAAAACAAGCAATAGAATACATGAGATAATCTATTCATTACTATCTTCCTTTATTTATTGTTAGAAAAGTATTTTTTAGTGCGGAAGACGGGACTCGAACCCGTACGCCAAACCTGGCACTACCCCCTCAAGATAGCGTGTATACCAATTTCACCACTTCCGCAAAATTAGTGGTGAAAGATAATTTTGTTGACGTATAAAATCAACCCGCACTTTTGGTTTTATACTTGACTAAAATAAACGGGTTCCATTTAAAATTCAACGTCTTCTTCTATCCATTCTCGTTTTGAATATAATATCGCGTATTTCATCTCTAAATTTTTTCTCAAATACAACTAATTTGGCTATTTGTGTGACAGTAAGTATATCCGAAACTGAATGAATAAATGCTTCTTTCTCTTTTTCGATATCACTTTCATAAGTAAAATACTGATCAATCATTGAATTCAACATTTTTTCATTGACAGGTTTTTCTTTTAATTTCTCATCAATTGAATCTAATTGCTGCCTGGATTTTTCCATAAGCTCTTTCATTTTATTATTATGCTCATTTCTTCTGGCAAAAAATTTAAGAGTTGTTTGTTCATCCATATCCAATGCTTCAATTAATTTTATTTTTTCTAATTGCTCAATCTTTTTCATTCCATCATGTGGAGGACCATCAGGCGGCCGGTCATCCATTTGTGCGTTTGAAACTGAACTCACAACAAAAAATAAAAATATGATTGTAATGAATCTTTTCATTTTTATTCCTTAAAAAATTGTTTGTTTAAGATTTCTTTATAAATATTATCAGCTTCTTCATTACTAATATATTGTTCAAGCTGTGACAAACTGGTATTATTAGATGAAATCAAATCAAGATTTGACTTACTGCTAATACTTAGTTCATTACCCAAAATATTTGTAAAGACCGAGTCATTAGTTTCTGAAGAAGTAATATTTAAATCAGATAAACTCATATTATTTAAGTATGTACTAGCTGCGGCGTTAGCATCCTCGGTTGTCATTTGTGAGGCTAATTGCTGAATGCTTTCAATATTTGATGTATTTGGTGAATTAAATAATAAAAGCACCGCAATTACTACAGCCGCAGCAGTACTGCCCGCAAGCGCTAATCTAATAGAAAGATTTTTAGGCTTATTTTCTTCTTTCCAATCTTTCTCTAAATTTTGGAACTATATTATTTATGTAACCTTCTTTTAATTCCAAACCTTCTGTTTCTTTAAAAGAAGACATTAATAATTTGTGCTCTTCAATTTCTTTTTGAAGACCGGGAGAATTATTTATTTCTTTCTCAAATAATTCTCTTTCTTCAGCAGGCATTTGGTTATCAAAATACCTGATAATTTTATCTCTATTTTTCATATTCTTTCATCAACTCCATTATTTTATTTGCTGCATGAAAGTAATTTGCTTTTAAACCGCCGATACTTTTGCCTGTAATTTCAGAAATCTCTTCATATGAAAGTCCTTCATAAACACGGAATAAAAAAACTTCACGTTGCTTACTTGGAACTTTCTGAAGAGCTTTTTCGACTTGTTCAAGTTTTTCTTTATCTTCAATATTTTTAATAACGTCTTCAGAAAAAGATAACTTACTTCCTGCTTCGTCATCAATAGAAAAAATTTGCCTGACCTTTTTCTTCTTTAAATAATTAATTGTCCGTGTAGAAGTTATTCTGTATATCCACGTATACAACGAAGATTTAAATTGAAAATCTTTCAACTTCTTATAAAGAACTAAAAGTACTTCCTGCACAATTTCATCTGCATCAAGATGATTGCCGGTCATTCTTCTGGCATGCCAATAAATTTTATCTTTATATTTATTGGCAATCATATTGAATGCGCTTTCATCTCCAGCTAAATAGTCTTTAACTAATTTAAAGACGTATTCATTTTCAGTCATAAACCCCGCTATAATACATCAATTTGACATATCTTTATTTGTAAAGGTTTAAAATGTGAATAATAAAGTTTAATTAGCTTTTTAAGCAAGCTATTTAGTTGTGATTTAAATAGAATTTCAAATTAAACCCAAAATAAAATATTCGTGTCAAAGGAACAAAACATAAAGTAATTGTATTCTTATTCACAAATATTTGGAGGACCAAATGAAACAACGCATGGTAATAATAATGACACTTGTATTTTCTGCTTTTATCTTTATTTACCCGGCGTCCGGACAAAGAGGACATATGAAAAAAGGCATGGCTGGTGAGTTCGGTTTAAAGAAACTTAATTTAACTGATATACAAAAAGATCAAGTTGAAAAACTACGAATTGAGCACCAGAAAAAAATGGTTGATTTGCAGGCTAATTTAAAAGAAACAAGAAATAGCAATGGAAGAAGTAACTACTGATAAGAATTTCAAACGCTCAGATTTTACAAACTCTGTTGAAAATATTTCAAAAGCTAAAGACCAGATTGCGCTTGAACAAGCAAATCATTTCATGGATGTTTATCAAATACTGGATAATACCCAGAAAGCACAATGGTTAAAAATGGGGAAAAGAATGATAATGATGAAAAAGGGTATGAGAGAAGAACGCGGTCAGATGATGCGCCATAAAATGATGATGAAAGATAATCAAAACATGCCCGCACCGGAAGATAATAATTAACCTTTCCACACTTACCGGCTAAAAGATGGTTCATCCGGCAGCAGCTGGATGAGCCTTTTATATTTTTGTGATTTATTATATATGTATTAAATTTGAATTAAGATTATTGTGGAAATACAACGTTGATATTTCAAGTGGGGAGAATGTAACAATTCAATATTTCATTTCGTTTAAAGTTCTGTTTAGTAATTTCTATTAGTGACTGGAGTAAAATGTTAAAATAAGAACTAAATATTAAAGGGAAAAATATGAAACACTCCGCTTTGTTCATTATATCATTTAGTTTGATTTTCATCTTGAAAATAGATGCTCAAAATTACGGGCTTGATAATACTGATCCATCGGTGTTTACAAAATACAGAATACCGGATACGGATTTAAAATCACTTTGGTTAAATACCAGTTTAAATTTTAATTCAAGTAAACAGGATTATACAGACGATCCCAATGTTAATTCAAATTATCATTCAAACTTTGGATACGGTTTGCATCCATATTATTATTTATTGAAAGAGTCCGAAAATAAATATTTTAACATTAAAGCTAATATATCTGGATCATATAGTCGTTCTTACTCGGAATACCATTACCCTACCGACCCTTCCTTTTCTTCAGATAAAAACAATACTTATTCTACTAATATTATTTTGAATTTTATAAATAATAATTATTTGAATAATAGTAATGTATTTTATTCTTTGAAATCAGATATTGATGTATATATGTCGGATTCAAAATACGAAGGTAACTATATGACTATCTCAAATAACTATAGCGGAATGAAGACTCAAAATTATAATTTTTCATTCGGTGTTGGAATTGGTAAAATTAGAAATGTCACGCATGTTGTTTCAGCGATAAGATTCCAGGAAAGATTGAAACAAATTAATCTTTTAGATAAGAACTTATCAAATGAAACAATTGAAGAACTTGCCCAACAGTTTTCAAGACAGAATTATTTTTCTGATGTTCATGTGAGGCCAGGTAAATATTTTTGGCAGAGCATTGATAATAGCTTATCTAAAGATGGTGTAGCTTTAAATGGATTAAATATGTATTCAAGTTCTTATTTGATGGAGACCCTGAATGAAATTAGATTCTTAAGACAAGAAGGCTGCATGGGGGGTTTTAATCTCCAGTTCAATTATCAAAATACGTTTCAGTCCAACGGGAATAGTCATCAAATAGATGAAGAATTTTTTACTCTTGGGAATGTATTTATAATGTATAGCCACCAGCTAAATTTAAACTCCCAGGTTAATATTAACTTATCAGTAAGTGCCGGACCAAACGTAATTGCTCAGCCGGAAGCGAGACAATTTTATAGTCTTGATGCAGGAGCAGGCTACAATTATGAATTAACTGATAGATTGGTAACTTCATTAAGCGAGCAATTTGGATTAGAATTTCAAAACAAAACCGTCCAACAAAAGATATTAACAAATAACTTTGTCGCTAGTGTAAATTATTTTGTTGAAGATAATTTATCATTAAATTTCAATTATAATTGGCAATATTCAATCTATAAAAATCATTACATATATAATCCATCTATGAGTAATGGCCATTCATTAAATATTGGGTTTACTTTTTATATTGATAGAGGGATCTTAATAAAGTAATAATGAAAATGGGAAGCAGTCTTAATTATTAAATAAAGACAAGCAGTGCTGAAAGATGACATCTTTTTGCTTTATGCTTTTTCGCATAACTCCTATTATTAACGATATACAATAATTATTTCTTAGGATTAGTCGGTCTTAAATCAATTTCACTCATCAATGCAGTAACAGGTAATTTCATTATTGCCAGCACAGCATCAGCAACGTCTTCAATATGTAAAATATACATCTTTTCTTCTGTGCTTGCAATCCACTGCCAAACTCCGTATAAACAGAACCCGGACAAACTGCGGCAACCCTAATATCATATTGCCTTACTTCCAGCATTAAGGAACGTGTAAATCCAAGCAGTGCATGTTTTGTTGCTGAATACATTGTTCCGCCAACAAAAGAATTTTTCCCGGCAAGTGATGCAATATTAATTATTGAGCCGCTCTTTCTTTCAATCATTCCATTGATTACTGCTTTAGTGAAATTATAAACTCCGTAAAGATTAGTATCAACTTGAATTTTAAATTCATCCAAAGTTGAATCAACAAACGGCTTTATAATACCAATTCCGGCATTGTTAATTAGGTGGTCAACCTTGCCGAATTTGTCTTCAATTTCTTTAACAGATTCATTCACAAATTTTACATCATTCACATCACCTGAATAATAATTACATTCGACACCTTTATCCTTAATTTCTTTTTGAACTTTTTTCAATGCGTCAACATCTCTTCCAAATATCATAACATCATGATTTTCTTCAGCTAATTTTAAAGCTATTCCGTATCCAATTCCCCTGCTGGCACCTGTTATTATTGATAAATCTTTTTTATTCATTATAAATCTCCTTGAATCGGCCTGACAACAATTTCCTCACTAACCATATTTCCTTTTTGCAAATAAGCCCAAACTAAAATTTGTGCAATGTCTTCCGGCTGCATCATTCTTTCGCTATTTTGTTCTCTAATTTCTTTAGACCACATTGGTGTTTCAGTTGCGCCGGGAATTATATTTATAATTTTTATGTTTTTATCACGGACTTCTTCACGCAAGACATTTGAATAGCCAAGTAAACCCATCTTTGCAGCAGTATAAACACTACTTTGAGTAAATATTGTTTTGGCTGCAACCGATAATACATTTATAATTGTTCCGCTGCCCTGCTCAATCATATGCGGCAATACATATTTTATTGTGTAAATTGAACCAAGCAAGTTTGTATTAATTATATCATCAATCTCATTAGTTGAATTGTCCACAGCACTTTTAAAAGAAGTTATCCCGGCATTATTTATTAAGCAATCAATTTTACCTACTGCCAATATCTTCTTCATTGTTTGATCGACATTTGCCGATGAAGCAACATTGCAAGGGAAAATATTTACACTTAATTTTTCTTTTTCTAATTCTTTGTTCAACCTTTCAAGTTCAATTGTTCGCCGTGACGATACAAATACGTTAGTTCCAATTTTAGCAAACTCAATTGCTGCTGCTCTGCCAATTCCTGAGCTTGCACCGGTTATCCAGATTCCAGATTTTGTTTTAGCCATTATTCTTTCTATATATTCTTACTTGAAATTAAATTTAAAAATTCACCTCTTGTACGTGCATCTTCTTTGAAAATCCCGTGCATTGCACTTGAAGTAGCAGATGAATTCTGTTTTTCAACGCCGCGCATCATCATACACATATGAAATGCTTCTGAAACTACTGCCACACCAAGAGGGTCTAAATATTTATTTATTGTATCTGCAATTTGCTGCGTCATTCTTTCTTGAACTTGTAATCTTCGTGCAAATACTTCTACAATTCTCGGGATTTTGCTTAGCCCAACTATTTTCCCGTTTGGGATATAAGCTACATGAACTTTTCCGTAAAATGGAAGTATATGGTGTTCGCATAAACTGTAAAAATCTATATTTTTTACTAAAACCATTTCGTCATATTTTTCATTAAAGACCGCACCATTTAATACTTCTTTTATATTTTTATTATAACCCGCTGTTAAAAATTCATAAGCTTTGGCTACGCGTTTAGGTGTGCTTTTTAATCCTTCGCGTTTTGGATCTTCCCCAATTTCTTTTAACAGATCAACTACGAGTGATTGGACATGACTGTTATTCAAGGTTATTCTCCTTTGTATTCGAAATAATTATTTTCGGTTTCGTAAAGCTTAACCGAATAAAGTTTTCCATTTGGGATTTTACTAACTAACTGTTTCCATATTGCCATTGTAATATTTTCTGAAGTCGGGATTATTCCTTTCATAAAATCAGTATCGATATTTAAATTTTTGTGATCAACTTTTTCAATAACATTCTCGCGAATAATTTCTTTTAGCTTTTTTATATTCAAAACAAAACCGGTTACGGGATCAACTTCCCCGGCAATTACAACTTCCAAAGTATAATTATGGCCATGCCAATTTGGATTACTGCATTTCCCAAACATTTTTTCATTTTCTTCATCACTTAAATTTGGTAGAAATAATCGATGAGCTGCACTAAAACTTTCCCGCCTGGTAAGGTAAATCATTATTTTAATCTAAATATATTAAAGATAAATTATTTTTTTAAGTTCAAGTTCAAGAGTAAGTTTAAGTCAAATACGAACTAACATCTATTCAAGTAGCATTCAATTATTCAGACATTCAACCATTCTTCAATACAACAATTTCACAATTAAATATATATAATCTTTTAATCTTGCAATCTTTTAATCTTTTAATCTTTTAAAGCCTCCATCACTTCTTTATTATGATTTGGGACTTTAACTTTTGAAAATATTTTTTTAATCTTCCCACCAGAGTCAATAATGAATGTCGTTCTCTCAACCCCCATATATTTTCTTCCATACATGCTTTTTTGTTTCCACACTCCATACTTCTCAACAACTTCTTTGTTTTCATCTGCTAAAAGAGTGAAAGGTAAATTATACTTTTCAGCAAACTTTTTGTGAGATTCTACAGAGTCAGGACTTACACCAAGTATAACAGCATTAATATTTTTAAACTTTGGAAATTCATCTCTGAAGTTACAAGCCTCAGCAGTACAGCCTGAAGTATTGTCCTTTGGATAAAAATATAAAACTACATTTTTACCTTTGTAATCGCCTAGTGAATGTAAGTTACCGCTTTGATCTTTAAGCTTAAACGCCGGTGCTTTTTTACCTTCTTCCAACATTAAATATTCTCCATATTTTTTTAATTATAAATATTCGTTAAACAAAAAGTTATAAACCCAGTTTCTTTAAGAAACTGGGTTTATTAATAACCTTGTGTAAGATAACTTATTAATAAAGAGGAACCGAGTTATCTACTTCTTTACTCCAAGCATCAATTCCACCGTCAAGATTATACAATTGACTAAACCCAATGTTTTGTAAATATTCACATGCCCGATAACTTCTTATTCCATGATGACAATATATTATAATTTTCTTTAACGGATTTAATTCCAAAGCATGCTTATCGAATAAACCCAGTGGCATTAACTCTGAGCTTTCAAGTTTAGCATAATGATGTTCCCACACTTCGCGAACATCAATTAAGTGAATATCTTCTTTAGCATCAATAAATTCTTTAAGTTCTAATGGCCGCAATTGTACAATCATACGTTTTCTCTTTCTTGATTATTTTAATGCATTTTTTATAGCTTCATAATTTGGCTGATCGCCTGGCGAAGGACATATTTCCATATATTTTATCTTTCCATCTTTGCCTATTACAAACGCAGATCTTTTTGAAACTCCTTTATAATCGTATTTGCCAGGAGCGAAAATATCATATAATGAATCAAACTTTGGAGATACTTCTTTATTAAAATCACTAAGCAATGGAAATGTTAAATGATTTACATCAGACCACAACTTTAAAGTATAATGACTGTCAACACTTATTCCAAGTACCTGTGCATCGAGATCTTCATATTGTTTAAAATTATCCCGCATCTGGCACATTTCAGCAGTACAAACAGACGAATTTGCAAAGGGGAAAAATAAAAGTACAACATTTTTATTTTTGAAATCATTTAACGAAACACTTGCGCCATCTTGATTTTTTAAAGTAAAGTCCGGCGCAATATCTCCAACTTGTAAAGACATCTTTATTCCTTTTAAAATTGCTTTTGTGAGTGTTTTAAAATTAGTTAATTATATTTGTTCAAACAAATAAACTAACTCATGCCGCATTTAAGTTTAAAAGGTTTTGATTTAGTTAACATCCAGCGATTTTTAACAACAGACATCAATATTTATGTACCTAATTATTAACTTACCTTACATACGCTTAAATAAAACCCGATTTCTTAATGAAATTGTGTATATCTCTACTTGCTTTGCATAACATGAGTTATTACTTAAAACCTTGCTAATTATTATCCCAATATTTCATAAATTCATATCTGAAAAAAATTAATTTTATCTTTTATAAATGCTTGTAGTAAATAACCTAAAAAAAGAATTTAAGAATGTTACCGCTGTAGACGATATTTCTTTTTCAGTTGAAGAAGGTAAAATATTCGGTATGCTTGGCCCTAATGGTGCCGGTAAAACTACTACAATAAGAGCGGTTCTAAATATCATAAAGCCAACTTCCGGGGAAATAACATTTAATGGTAAAATAATCACAAAAGAATTTTTTAACATTATCGGCTACCTGCCTGAAGAAAGAGGATTATACAAAAAAAGCAAAGTTATAGATGTTATTCTTTATTTTGCCGGGTTAAAAAATATGAGTAAGTCGGATGCCTTAGAGAAGGCAAATGAATGGATGGGTAAGCTTGAAATATCCGGTTCTGTAAATAAAAAAATAGAAGAACTTTCAAAAGGGAATCAGCAGAAAATCCAGTTCATCACTTCCGTTATTCATGATCCAAAACTATTAATACTTGATGAACCGTTCACCGGTTTTGATCCTATTAACCAACAATTAATTAAAGAAATGATTTTATCATTTGCCGTTTCCGGTAAGATAATTATTCTTTCAACTCATCAAATGGAAACTGCAGAAAAATTGTGTTCAGAGATTTTTCTGATTAACAATGGAAAGAAAGTTGTAAGCGGAAGTGTTTCGCAAATTAAAAGAAAATTTGGAAGCAACAATATTAAGCTGGAATATGAGGGAAATGGAAATTTAATTAATAATCTACCTTCCGTTGTTCATATAGATAATTACAGTAACTACGCTGAGATTCAATTAAAAGATGATGTTGAACCGTATGAATTTTTACGATCTATAATTGATAAAATAAAAGTAAAACATTTTTCAGTTGTTGAACCTACGCTGCATAAAATTTTCATTGATGTTATTCACAAAAACATCCCGGTTAAAGAATGAAAAAAACTTTAATAGTTGCCCGCTGGGAATTCTTGGAAAAAATTAAAACCAAAGCGTTTATAATTTCTATTATAGTTACGCCATTAATTTTAATAACTTTTTCTTTGGCTCCTACTTTTTTATCCAATGAACAAGGGGAACACACCAAAGCGATAGGGATAATTGATACATCAACTGTATATATTGATAAAATGATTTACGAAATGTCGCAATATCAAATTGAAAATCATCAGCCTAATTATATAGTTATAAATTTAACCGATAAGCAATTAACTCTTGATTCATTGAAGAGAATGGCAGACCGTTCTGTTTTCAAAGGCAAAATTGACGGATATATTTTAATTTTAAATGCCAAAACAGATTCGCTTAAAATAGAATATAGAAGTCAAAGTGCCGGGAATTTTCAGGATGAAGATCGAATTGAATCGGCGTTTAACAAAATTAGAATTAAAATTAAATTACAAAATGAAAAAGTTAGTCAGGATTTGATTAATATAGTTACGAAAAGGATAAATCTAAGTGCCATAAAAATTGAAGAGAATGGCAAAGAAGGCAAGAACGATTTTTTAGTCATATTTTTTTCATCGTTTATTTTCATACTATTGTTAATGATGATGACAATTTATTCCGGGCAAATGCTGGTGAGAAGCTTGATTGAAGAAAAATCAAACCGATTAATTGAGATTTTAATTTCAAGCTGTTCTGCCGAAGAGTTATTAACCGGAAAAATTTTAGGCTTAAGCATGCTTGGCTTTTTTCAAATATTTATTTGGGGTGTAATTGGATTGTCATTAGCAGGAGGCGCTGTTATTCCTTATTCAGCGTTTGACCATGCATTTATTTTGCTGCTATATTTTGTGATGGGATTTGTTTTCTACTCTGCAATATTTGTTGGTGTTGGCTCGATAGTTTCAACCGAACAGGAAGCACAGCAGATTACAAGCTACTTAAATTTATTTATAATCTTACCGGTGGTTCTTGCAGTCCCGGCAATTCAAAATCCAAATTCTTTACTTGTAAAAATATTATCCTATATTCCATTTACGCTTCCGTCAATAATGTTACTGAGAGTTAATACTATACCAATTCCATTGTGGGAAATACTGTTTACGGTTACAATAATGCTTGGCTCAATTTATTTTGTAATACTTTTATCTTCAAAAGTTTTTAAGATTGGAATTTTATCTTACGGTAAACGTCCATCTTTCAAAGAAGTAATTGAATGGGTAAGATCAAAATAAAATTAGGGAGATAATGATTTACTTCTATTCGGCATTGGCTGCAGTAATACCTATGGGAACTTATCTGGTACTTATCTGGCAATTTGACAGATACGATAGGGAACCGTTTAAGTTAGTATTGCAAAATTATTTCTGGGGTGCTGTTGGTGCTATTATTTTAACTTTAATAGGCGGACAATTTATATCTTTTTTAATTTCCCCATACTTAAGTGGCGGCGAACAAATTAAGTATACTGAAACAATTTTAGTCGCTCCATTTATTGAAGAAATCACTAAAGGCATTTTTCTATTTATAATAATTGCCAATAAAAATTTTGATAACATGACTGATGGCATTGTTTACGGCGGTGCAATTGGACTCGGCTTCGGTATGACGGAGAATTTTTTATATTTCATCACCTACTCGTCAAATCTAAATGACTGGATTTCATTAATTATAATTCGAACATTATTTTCAGCAGTAATGCATTGTGTTGCTACAGCAACGTTTGGAGCATTTTTAGGATATGCTAAATTCAAAAACATTTATTATAAATTAATATTTCCTTTTGTTGGATTGGCTTGTGCGATGATGGTGCACATGATATGGAATTATACTGTTAGTTTTCAATCAACCGCGGTATTTGGTTTTGTGTTTATGTTTTTCTTTATGATAATTTTTATAGTAGTTTTTGTTTTTTCCATAGCCAGTGAAAAGAAAGTTATCTTTAATGAATTAATTGAAGAAGCAGAGAACGGATTAATTCCGATGCATCACTTAAACATTTTAAATTCATCTAAAAGAAATAAACCCGGCTGGGTTGATGAAAGTATACGTAAGTTATATATTAGTGCTGCAACAACTTTAGCATTTCGAAAAATGCAGCTTAAAAATTGTTCTGAAAGGAATAAACTTTTATATCAAAAAGATATAGATTATTTCAGAAATTATATTCTAACCCTGCTCTCAAATACACTGGTTGTTTAAGATATGAAATATAATGCTTGCATTTACTTAACTTCACTCTTTCCAATTTTCAAGAAAGATGAAGTCCCCATATTTGAATCGTTTGATGCCGAGCATTCCTCACTTCTCTATTCAGCGTTGATGATGAATAATAAAGAAAATTTAAATCCATTTAATGATGTCTCAAAAACTGTTTTTTGTTTTGATGAAAAAGATAAAGAACTATTACCGGAAATTTTGAACTCAGAAAATAAGATTATTTTTACCAGGAACACTTCAGATTTCCAAAATTATTTTCAAAAATTATCGGATAAACATTTCACGACATGTGGAAGTAATTTAATTATCTTTTCCCGTTCTATGGGTGTTACAAAAGAGTTAATTGAAAAAGCTTTGGACCAACTTGCAATTGAAGATGAAGCAATTGTAATAGGTAGAACAATTGAAAATTATATTTCATTTATTGGTTTTAATAATTATAACTCCGAATTGTTTAATGAAATTGATTGGCAGTTAGTTAATTATGATTTGTTCTTAACTAAAGCGTGCAGGTATGAAAACTTCATTCATGTTTTAAACGGAAATTTTATGATGATAAAAAACTTGAATGATTTTAAAAAACTTTATACGGAATTATCTAAGAAAGAAAGCTTAGCTTATTGCAGTCCGGGAATGCATGAACAGTTTACAAATCTTTTTATTGAATACAAGGATTTGCTTAAATGAATGCAATAGGAATTTATGGCGGTACGTTCGATCCCATTCATCTTGGACATTTAATAACCGCACAAGCTGTAAAAGAAATTAGAAATTTAGAAAAAATAATTTTTATTCCAGCTTATATTTCTCCTCACAAAACCGATAGAGCTTCAGAAAAACAAAGCCATAGATTAAAAATGGTTAAGCAGGCAGTTGAAGAATTTCCTTATTTCGAATACTCCGATATTGAACTAAGAGCTAAGTCAATTTCATACACAGTTAAAACTTTGGAAGCTTTGAAAAAAAAATACAGAAAACTAGAATTGATAATTGGTTACGATAACATAATTGATTTCCACACCTGGAAAAATCCAGATAAGATTATTGAACTGGCAGATTTAGTTGTTTTAAGAAGAAAAACCAACGATAAAAAAATTGAAAAAGATAAATACTACAAAGCTGCACATTTTGTTAAAACACCCGTAATAGAAATTAGCAGTAGTGAAATAAGAAATAGGATTAAAGCAGGCTTGCCAATTGATTTTCTTGTCCCTAAAAATGTAAAAGAATATATTTGTAAATTCAATTTATATAAGGAGTAAAATTTGAAAATTCTTGTCACAGGCGCAGCCGGATTTATTGCATCACAAGTAGCAGACGCATTTATTGAAGAAGGCCATACGGTTTTTGTGCTTGATAATCTTGCTACTGGATTTGAACACAATGTAAATAAAAAAGCAACGTTTATTAAAAAAGATATTGGAGATAAAAGTTTAGTCGAGCTTTTTGAAAAAGAAAAATTTGATGTAGTTAATCATCATGCTGCTCAAATGGATGTTCGTCGTTCTGTTGCAGACCCTGCATTTGATGCTAACACAAATATCCTGGGAACAATAAACCTTCTTCAAAATTGCATCAAGACCGGAGTGAAAAAATTTATGTTCGCTTCAACAGGCGGAGCTGTTTATGGTGAGCAGGATTATTTCCCCGCTGATGAAAAACATCCTACATCTCCCCTTTCGCCTTATGGAATTTCAAAACTTGCAGTTGAAAAATATTTATTCTTTTATGCTGCTCAGTACAAATTAAATTATACAATTCTAAGATACGCAAACATTTATGGCCCGCGTCAAAATCCTTTTGGTGAAGCCGGTGTAGTTGCAATCTTTAGTACAAAATTGTTAAAAGGTGAACAGCCTATTATAAACGGCAGCGGTGAACAAACACGTGATTATGTTTTTGTAGGTGATGTAGTAAAAGCCAATCTTTTGGGATTAAGCGATGATAGGAATGATATCTACAATATTGGAACAGGCAAAGAAACAAATGTAAATGAACTTTATGGAATGTTAAATAAAATTGTCGGTAAAGGACAAGAAGAAAAGCATGGACCAGCAGCACCTGGCGAACAAATGAGAAGTGTTATTACTTCAGATAAATTATTTAAGAGATTTAATTGGCGTCCATCAACTCCAATTGAAGAAGGCTTGAAAAAAACGGTGGATTTTTTTAAAGAAAGAATGAATCAGAAATAAATTTCTTTAGTGATGTTTTAATGTTAAATGAAACTCTTGTTGAAAAGCTTTTAATAAATGATAGAAGATCTGTCGCACGTTCAATTTCGATAGTTGAATCGGATAATGAAAAAGCATCCGAATTACTTAAAGAAATTTATTCAAACGTTGGACATGGATATAGAATAGGAATTACAGGCCCTCCAGGTGCAGGCAAAAGCACAATCACAAACCAGTTAACAAAGTATTTTAGGAATCAAAATAAAACTGTCGGTATTATTGCTGTTGATCCTACAAGCCCATACACAGGCGGTGCTCTTTTAGGCGACCGAATTCGAATGACAGAAATAGGAAATGACCCTGGTGTTTTTATTAGAAGTATGGCAACACGCGGCAGCCTTGGCGGGCTTAGTAAAAAGACAATTGATGCGGCAGATATTCTTGATGCTGCCGGTTATGATTTTATATTACTTGAAACAGTTGGCGTTGGCCAATCTGAATTAGATATTGCACAAGCAGCCGATACAACGATTGTAGTTTTAGTCCCGGAATCTGGAGATGCGGTGCAAGCAATGAAAGCGGGCTTAATGGAGATTGCAGATTTTTTTGTTCTTAATAAAAGTGACCGTCCAGGTTCTGAACAAGCAATTACAGCATTAAGAACTATATTAATGATGAGAGACCACGATGAAAAATCCTGGATGCCGAATATTATAAAATCTGTTGCTTCAGAAAATAAAGGCATCCTGGAAATTGCTGATGAAATTAACCGTCATAAAGATTATCTTAATAACAGCGGTAAGTTTTTATTGAAAAGAGAAATGCAGACTAAGAATAGAATTAAGGATATAGTTGAAAATAAAATAAAAGAAATATTATGGGATGAAGATGGTGAGAATTCACTTAATTCATCTCTTTCAAAAGTTGTTCTGGGCAATTTATCGCCTTATCATATTGCGGAAGAAATAATTTCTAATTTTAAAAGACAATTGTAACTGTTCAGCTTTTCCTTTACTGGTAAATTTTTGAATTGAATTATCCAAAAGAAAAATTCTCTTTAAAAATTTGATTCACTTAAAAGGTTGAATTAATTTTATTCATATTGAAAGGAAAAATCATGGATGTTATGGAAAACCCATTCCTCACCAATTTTAATGATAACCAAATCATCATCCGCGATACTATAAGAGATTTCGCAGAAAAAAATATTCGTCCTCGAATAATGGAATTTGACGAATCACAAAAATTCCCATTTGATATTATGAAGCAGCTTGGAGAATTAGGATTCCTTGGAATTCTTGTCCCAGAAGAATATGGTGGTGCAAATTTAGGATATATTGAATTTTCAATTATCATCGAAGAGCTTGCAAGAGTTGACCCTTCCATAGCACTATCTGTAGCGGCTCATAACGGATTAGGAACAAATCATATAAATCAATTTGGTAATGAAACTCAAAAGCAAAAACATTTACCTAGCCTTACTTCGGGAAAGAAAATAGCCGCATGGGGCTTAACAGAATCAATTTCGGGAAGTGATGCTGCAGGATTAAAATCATTTGCCGAAAAACAAGGCGATAATTTTATTTTAAATGGAAGTAAAACATTTACAACTCATGGAACTGTTGGTGAGACGGTGGTGGTTATGGCAATCACTAATAAATCAAAAGGGAAAAAAGGAATCTCTGCATTCATTCTTGAAAAAGGAATGGAAGGATTTATTGTCGGTAAAAAAGAAAATAAGCTTGGGATGAGAGCAAGTGACACTACTCAATTAACATTTGAAAACTGTAAAGTACCAAAAGAAAATTTACTTGGAGAAGAAGGTGAAGGATTTATACAAGCAATGAAAATACTTGAAGGCGGAAGAATATCTATCGCGGCCCTAAGTGTAGGGCTTGCACAAGGTTGTTTGGAAGCATCAGTGAAGTACGGCAACGAAAGGAAGCAGTTTGGAAAATCATTAAATGAATTTCAAGCAATACAATTTAAGCTTGCAGAAATGAATACAAATATTGAAGCAGCAAGATTATTAACCCAGCGTGCAGCTTACATGAAGGATAATGGAATTGCCAGTATAAAAGAAGCTGCAATGGCAAAATTGTTTGCCAGTGAAATTGCAGAGAAAGCAGCAAGCGAAGCAGTGCAAATTCATGGTGGTTATGGATTCATTAAAGAATATCCAGTTGAAAAATTCTATCGCGACGTTAAGCTTTGCACTATAGGAGAAGGAACATCTGAAATTCAACGAATTGTAATTGCGAGAGATCTATTAAAAGATTAAATTGAAAAACTTACAGTTAATTTATCATGACTAAAATCGGCAATCCAATCAAAGAAGATAAATCATTTCTAAAAAGAGATGATTATTCTAAAAACATATTACGAAAGCTTGAAGCCGAGAAAGAAAAATTAAAACTAGGCGGCGGGGTCAAAGCGATTGAAAAACATAAATCAAAAGGTAAACTTACTGCTCGCGAAAGAATAAATAAATTAGTAGATAACCCAAAACAATTTTTTGAGTTAAGTACATTTGCTGCTTACGGAATGTATGAAGAATATGGCGGCGCTCCTTCATCAGGAACAATTTATGGGACTAGGAAAAATTAATGGGAAAAATTTTATAATAGTTGCAAATGATGCCACAGTAAAAGCCGGTGCCTGGTTCCCAATTACTGCAAAGAAAAATCTTCGTGCTCAAGAAATTGCGATTGAAAATCGATTGCCTATAATTTATTTAGTTGATAGTGCAGGTGTTTTCCTTCCACTTCAAGATGAAATTTTTCCTGACAAAGAACACTTTGGCAGAATATTTAGAAACAATGCAATTATGTCCTCAATGGGCATTCCGCAGATTGCTGCAATAATGGGTCCATGTGTTGCAGGTGGCGCTTACCTCCCCATCATGAGTGATGAAGCATTAATTGTCGAAGGCGAAGGTTCAGTTTTTCTTGCCGGCTCACATCTCGTTAAAGCAGCAATTGGAGAAGTTATAGATAATGAATCACTTGGCGGCGCAAAAGTACAATCAAATATTTCCGGCGTTACTGACTACATAATGAAAAATGATGAAGAGTGTCTTGAAAAAATTAGAAGCTTAACAAATAAATTTGGAAATAATTCTAAAGCAGGATTTAATCGCATTGAAATTAAACCTCCGCTATTTTCACCAAAAGAAATTTATGGAATTCTTCCTGAAGATCAGATAAAACCTTATGACACTTATGAATTAATTACACGTATTGTTGACGAATCAGAGATTGATGAATACAAAGCTGGTTATGGAAAAACTATTATTACAGCTTATGCTCGAATTGATGGGTGGTCTGTCGGGATTGTAGCAAATCAAAGAAATATTGTAAAATCCGAATCCGTAAAAGGTGGAGGAGAAATGCAAGTCGGCGGAGTAATTTATTCCGACAGTGCAGATAAAGCCACTAGATTTATAATGAACTGTAATCAGAAAAAAATTCCTTTAGTATTTCTTCAAGATGTAACCGGTTTTATGGTCGGCAGCAGAGCCGAACATGGAGGCATTATTAAAGACGGCGCAAAAATGGTAAATGCAGTTGCAAACTCAGTCGTTCCCAAAATTACAATAATCGTTGGAAACAGTTTTGGCGCCGGTAACTATGCAATGTGTGGCAAAGCTTACGACCCGCGATTTATATTTGCTTATCCAAATGCAAAAATTTCTGTTATGGGAGGAAGTCAAGCAAGCAGTGTTTTGTTAGATATAAAATTAAAGCAAGCTGAAAAAAAGGGAGAAAAATTTAGTGAAGAAAAAAAGAAAGCTCTGCTTAATGAAATTTTAAATTCCTACGAAGAAAAAAGCACCCCTTATTATGCTGCTGCGAGATTGTGGATTGATGAAATTATTGACCCTGCGTTGACAAGAGAATACATTTCTATGGCAATTGAAGTGGCTAACAATAATCCAGATCTACCTCGATTTAATCCGGGTGTAATTCAGACTTAACATTCCAGGTGAGGTTTACTTTGGAAGTGAGCCTCACTTTCTTCTTTCAACAAATTATTTAAGCAAAACCATCTTTTTAGTTTGACGATAATTGCCTGCTGTCAAAGTATAAAAATAGATGCCGCTGACGAATGATGATGCATTAAATTCAACCTCATAATTCCCGGGCTGCTTATTTTCATTTACAAGTATGGCAACTTGCTTACCAAGAATACCATAGACCTTAAGTTGCACTAAAGTCCCACCTTTGGAGGGATTTTCCGAATGGATGCCTTTGGCAAGGGAGGCTGGTATTGAATATTTTATTTCAGTCGATGGATTAAACGGATTAGGATAATTCTGTGATATACTGAATTCCAAAGGAGCATTAAAATTTATTTCAATTACATTTGAATAATAAAAGCTGCCATCAAAATCAATTTGCTTTAATCTATAAAGATAAGCTCCGTTAGAAACACTATTGTCAATGAAAGAATATAATTTTTTATCTGTAGTTGTTCCATTCCCTTCAATAAATCCAATTGATTGCCAATCCGTATTTTTAACAGATAGGCTTCTTTCAATTTCAAAACCTTTGTTATTGGTTTCTGTTGCTGCTGACCATTCAAGTTTAACTGAATTATTTAAACCCGACCCATCGAAAGAAATTAATTCTACTGGTATAACTGTGGGGTTTACACTTCTAAAAATGCCACCACCACTTGTACCGGCAAAAAGAGTTCCACTTGAATCTAAAACTAAACAGGATATTTTTAGATTTGTGAGACCACTATTAATTACTTCCCAATTTTCCCCGTGATTTACAGATTTGTAAACTCCGCTATCATTAGTCGCGGCAAAAACACAGTCATTTGAATTAAAAGTAAAATCTCTTACGCTTGTGTAATCTGGCAAACCATAATTTATATCTTTCCAATTACTACCATCGTCTATCGACTGTAATAAATATGCGCCACTAACTCCAGCATAAGTATAAATTGAATCAAATATTAAAAATGATAATGAAATTTGTTCCAATAAATTACTTTGATATCCAAAATATTCTAGATGTCCAGGATCACCAGCTAATTCAGCCACAAAAATTTGAGCAATAATTAGTCCCTTATTATTTTTTATAAAACCAACACTATAGTAATAATCAGAATAATCGGTGCCGCCTTGCCAACTATCACCATTGTCCGTAGATATATAAAATCCGCTTCCAGAAATAGTATCATTTGCAAAATCATATGTATAATAAGTACTACCTGCCCATAATTCGCCTGAAAATGAATCAATTGCTAAAGAACTTATTGGAGTTTTTATATGTATACCATTATTTACTGAAGTCCAGTTTTTACCATTATTTGTTGATCTATTAATTCTCCCTTTATTTGAAACAATAAATAAATCGTCATCATTGTTGATAGCTAAAATGATTGTATTTGTATCAGAAATATTTTCCCAATGATCTCCATTATCGGTTGATCGAAAAACCCCTCTATCCGTTCCAGCAAAAATATCCCCATTTGAATTTATTTCTAATGCTCTAATATAAGCATTAGTTGGTCCACTTGTCTGTTCCCAAAAATTTTCTTGTGCAAAACAAACACAAGAAAATAAAATTAAATACAGTATTATTTTTTTCATATTAGTTCCCCACTATTTTATTAAACATAATTTTTTTTTTGCTTCGGCAAAACAGTATTATCTAAAATGAAGTTTGCGTGAAAATAAATTTGATGCGTGCTTTTAATAAGCAGATACTGAAGGAAGTATTTGAAAGTAAACCAGATGTTCGTTTTTTTCTCATCTGATTTCCTTTTTGTTATTACAGAAATAAACAAAATAATTTCAAGAGTCAATGAGGTGAGGAAAAGATTATTTCACACAAGAAGTGAGGCTCGTCTCAAAGACGAACCCCACATTTTTGCAATTAATTTAATCTAAACTTTATTGGGACAGTCATTCTGACTTTTACCGGCGTTCCCCTCTGCGTACCTGGTTTAAACATTGTTGATTTTACTGCATTTAATGACATTTCATCTAGGTCTGGAGATAATCCTCTTACAACTATAGCATCTATTACTTTACCTTCTTCATTTACTACAATTTGAATATAAATTGTACCTTCAATTCCAATTCTTTTTGCCATTTCTGTATAATGCACTTTACTTTGAATAGCAGCTAAACCACCTATTATTTCAGGTTCATGCTCTACCGCTATAAATATATGATCTTCTTCTATTTTTTTATGTGTTTCAATCATTGACGGTGGGGCATCTAATTTTGCAAATAAATTTATTTCAGTTTCATTAAAAGGAATATCTTCAAAAACTTCATCTAATGAAACTACCGGTTCAACAGGCTTTGGCTTCTCAGGCGGTTTTGATTTTTGTTCTGTTGGATCAATATTTATAATCGTAATCGGCGGGTCTATATATGTCATAGGCTTTTTAATTTCATTGCCTTTTGGAACATATTTAAAAGCAGCGATTATTAAAACAAGAGTTATTACAACACTAATTTCAAGATGAAGTTTATGCTTCCCTCTTAAATCAGCTTTGTTGGTTTTATAAACTGGCATAGGTCATCTCCTTTGGCATTTGCCAATGTTTTATGAAGGATTTATTTTTCACTGATTAACCAATGCACGAAGTTATACTTAACAAATTTTCAGATGTTCCTTATATTATCTAAATGAAAATTATAATTTTATTTATCTCATTAATAATTTTTGCTACCGTATCGTTTCCTCAACAGAGTAAGCTTTCGAAGGGAGTTAATTATATATCCAGATTTATTGCCAGCGATTATTTTAAAAATTTGAAATCAGCGAATAATGATTTAGCAATGGCTGATTCTATTTTTCTTCGTGCAGTAAAATTTTATGATAACGATATTGATGAAGCTTTGCTTGCTTTAACTTTTACCTGCGTCCCTTACAGAAAAATTCCTATTGTGCTGCCGGTAATAAAAGTTAAAGTTTATTATCCACTAATATCTGCTGATGATTCAACGTACAAACTTAAAAATCAAAATCTGCCAAGATATTTTTTTTACGATACCCCAAATAATAATTATGGCGACAAAGATAAGCTGGCTCATTTTTTCGGCAGTGCCTTTATATCGTATGCTTCTAATATCTTTGATTTGGGTGATTTAATTGGTTATTTTGTGGAGAATTTTGAAGAAACTTTTAAAGTTCAATCATCAATTGACGATAGGGATTTAAGAACAAATAAGCTTGGAAATATTTTTGGGAAGTCTTTAAAGAAAAATAAAAAAGCACTTCCTTCTCAATTTTTAATTATTCCAACAACATCAAATTTTAATTATAATTTTTAAATATGAATTCAATTTTAATTATTGACGACGAAAAAGAGATTTGCGAAAGCATTCAGATGATTCTTGAGTACGAAGGTTATAAAGTTAATTACTCAACTAAAGCCTCGGAAGGATTAGAAAAAATTTCTGAAGACAATACGGCAGCTTTATTGCTGGATATTCAAATGCCTGAGATGAGCGGATTTGAAGTACTTAAAAAAGTTAAAGAGAAAAATTCTTCCGTGTCAGTTATTATTATTTCAGCGCACGGCAGCGTGGAGAATGCTATTAAAGCCACTAAATTGGGAGCTTTTGATTTTATCGAAAAACCAATTGATAGGGAAAAACTAGTTATAAGTGTTCGAAATGCTGTTGAGCAATCCAAACTATTAAATGAGAATTCTGAAATTAAAAAATCAATTTTAGGTGATGGCAAAATTCTTGGCAAAAGCAAAGCCATTAAAAATATATTAGAGTTGATTGATAAAGTAGCACCACTGGATACAAGAGTATTAATCACCGGCGATAATGGAACTGGAAAAGAATTAGTAGCAAGAGCAATTCACAATCAAAGTATAAGAAAAGATAAACCACTTATTGAAGTTAATTGTGCGGCTATCCCGAACGAATTAATTGAATCGGAATTATTTGGACATGAAAAAGGTTCATTTACAGGAGCAATGCAGCAGCGTATCGGAAAGTTTGAACTTGCAAATAAAGGTTCAATATTTTTAGATGAAATTGGAGACATGAGTCAGCAGGCACAAGCAAAAGTGTTGCGTGCAATTGAAGATGGAAAAATTCAAAGAGTTGGAGGAACAAAAAGTATTGATGTTGATGTTAGAATAATTGCAGCAACAAATAAAAATTTAAAAGAAGAAATTGAAAAAGGAAATTTCCGTGAAGATTTATTTCATAGATTAAATGTTATTCCAATTAACATTCCTCCTCTAAAAGAACGGCTGGAAGATATTCCAATCCTGGTTGAAAATTTTGTAAATGAAATAACAAATAAGCACAAAAAGCCTCCTGTTAAATTCGATGACAGCGCTTTAAAATTATTACAATCATTACCATGGACTGGAAATGTCCGCGAATTAAAAAATATAATTGAACGCATAATAATTATTATTGATAAAAGAGAAATCTTTCAAAAAGATATTGAGATCCTATTTTCAGGAAATACTTCATCTATGGACAGTATAATTAGCGACAGCAATTCTTTTCAGGAATTTAAGGAAAAAGCCGAGCGCGCCTTCATCATAAAGCAACTAGATGCCAATGATTGGAACATTAGTAAAACTGCCGAGATACTTGATATTCAAAGAAGTCACCTTTATAATAAAATTAAAAAATATGGAATTGAACGGGAGGAATAAAAATGGCCACTATCTTTTCAAAAATTATTGATCAAGAAATTCCAGCCGACATTGTTTATGAAGACGAAAATATTTTAGCATTCAAAGACATAAATCCGAAGGCGCCGGTTCACATATTAATTATCCCTAAAATTGAAATTCCTAAAATCAGTGATTTCAAGATTGATGAACATTCACATCTTTTAGCGCAAATGTTTGATGTAGCAAATAAGATTGCAAAAGAAATGAAAATTTCCGAAGATGGTTACAGGCTGGTGTTTAATTGCGGACCAAACGGTGGACAGGAAGTTTATCATCTTCATTTACACTTGCTTGGCGGTAGGCAAATGAATTGGCCCCCCGGCTGAGATTTTCTTTTTATTTTGTATTTCCTCACCAAGAAATGGTAAGCAATTAACTTTTATTTATAGACAGAATTGAAAATATAAATTCCGATCTTAAATATAATTTCCGTTAAAAAATTATATAGCACGAAACGTTAAGCAGAAAAATCTGTTTGAGAGTGCTCGACGAGTTATTTTTCTGTAGTGGAGTAAAGTATAATTTTAGGAAATTATTTAAATTCTTGATTTTTCGTGCACTTTTGAGTCAAGACAAAAGTGCATTATAATTTCAAGAAATATAGTATATTTGTTTTACTTTTTATGGTATTAGTAAGATATTTTTAATATCAATGATTCTTTTTAAAAACTAAATATATTTTGAATGTTTATGATTTTAGTTAAATTTGCAGCATCAAATTTAATTAAGAAGTGATGGTTTTATTACATTCCAAATTTTATTAGTCCAGCCTTAGAGTTTATTTAAACTTCATTTATCATTTTAAATTCACAATCATTTTAATTCAATAAGATAATGAGTAACATAAAAGAAATTAACAGAAGAAGAACATTTGCAATTATATCTCACCCGGATGCAGGCAAAACAACTTTAACAGAAAAGTTTTTGCTTTATGGAGGTGCTGTGCAATTAGCCGGTTCGGTAACTGCACGAAAAAACCAGCGAAAAGCAACATCAGACTGGATGGAACTGGAAAAGAAAAGAGGTATATCAATTAGTTCAACAGTTCTTCAATTTGATTATAAAGATTTTAAAATAAATCTACTTGATACTCCTGGCCACGAAGATTTTTCAGAGGATACATATAGGGTCTTAACAGCAGTAGACTCTGTGGTGATGGTTATCGATGCTGCAAAAGGAATTGAAGCACAAACAAGAAAATTATTTGAAGTCTGCCGAAAACGTGAAATTCCTATTTTCACTTTTATGAATAAATTAGATAGGCCAACTCGCGACCCTCTTGAACTAATGGATGAACTAGAAAGTGTTTTAGGGATTCAAGCATATGCAATGAATTATCCGTTGGGAACCGGATTGGATTTTAAAGGAGTTTACGATAGACAGACAAAACAAGTTCATCTTTTTGAAAGAACTACCGGAGGCTCTTATAAGGCTCCAGTTGAAATACATGATCCAACGGGTGAATTTGTCAAAAATAAATTGCATACGGATAGCTATGAAAAGTTTGTAGAAGAAATTGAAATGATTGAGCACGCTGGAGCAGAATTTGATAAAGAAAAAATTATCGAAGGTAAACTAACTCCTGTATTTTTTGGAAGTGCAATTAATAATTTTGGTATACAGCTTTTACTTGACGGCTTTTTAGATTATGCACTTCCTCCTTCTTCACGTGAAAGTAATGGCAATGAAATTAATACTGATGATGATAGATTTTCAGGATTTGTGTTTAAGATTCAAGCAAACATGGACCCGAGGCACAGAGATAGAATAGCTTTTATGAGAGTTTGTTCAGGTAAATTTGAAAGAGATATGCAGGCCTTTCATGCAAAGAACGGTAAAAAAATTCGTCTCTCAAATTCACAAAAAATGTTTGGGCAGGAAAGAGAAACTGTTGATGAAGCTTATGCAGGCGATATTATCGGTTTTGTTGGAAATTCTAATTTTGGAATTGGAGATACAATTACATCAGATACAAATATTATTTTTAATGAAATTCCAAAGTTCGCCCCGGAACATTTTGTAATTATGCATAATCCTAATCCATCTAACTTTAAAAAATTCAGAGATGGATTAGAACAGCTACTTCAAGAAGGCGTTATTCAAGCTTTCTATTTAAAAAACTCATTGCAGAAAACTCCACTGCTTGGAGCAGTTGGGCCATTACAATTTGAAGTAGTTCAATACAGGCTTCAAGATGAGTATGGCGCAGAATCGAGATTAGAGCAAACTAACTGGAAAGTACTTCGCTGGGTTTCACCTGAAGTCAGTGAACAGGAAATAAATAATATTATACTTCCCGCCGGCGCAGCATGGGCTTTCGATTCTGAAAATAGATTGACAATACTTTTAACAAGCGAATGGTCTATGAATTATTTTATAGAAAAGAATCCTAAAGTTAAATTGAGTGATATTCCATTTGAAAGTGAATTAGTAGAAATTAAAAAGAGCGCTAATTAGCAACTCATCTTACGTAACATGTTTATTTGTAACAAGGTGGTCAGCTCAAAACTGCAAATTTGTCAGATTGAGTCTATCGAAGGTTTACAATATGTCATCAAATCACACTTCGACAAATTCAGTGCAACAGTAAATTTTATATTTGAGCCGGCATCCTTTCAATATTGCGTAAGGTGACTTAGTAATAAAATTTTATTCTTAAAAAATGTGTGTGAACCTTTTATTATTTTTAGATACAATTATAAATTAATTTTAAGCTTATCTGACAATTTTAATAATCCTAAAATTATTCATAATTTTTTCTTGTTAGTTTAGTATCATGAAACCCAAAAACAAATTTCGAATTACCATAATATTAGTTATAATTCTACTGAATTTTTCTTATTCGCAAAATAACATAAATGTATATGGGAAAGTAATTGATGCTCAAACTAAAGAACCCATTCCATTTGCCAACATCTCAGTTTTGGGTACTAATTACGGCGCAGCTGCAAATAGCAAAGGATATTACGAGGTTTCTAAACTTTCGTATAATACATATCAATTAAAAGCATCCGTTATTGGTTACAATTCGCTTGTCAAGACGGATGTTGTGGTACAGCCAGGCAAACCTGCAGAAATTAATTTTGAATTGATTGAAAAAGCGGTTCAGCTTGATAATGTTACTGTAGTTAGTGATTATTTTAGCCCAAATCCTCTAGAAGTAAATAGTGTTAAAAATTTCAGTTATGAAGAAATAAGAAGAAGCCCGGGAGGATTTGAGGATGTGATTAGAGCACTTTCTGTCTTACCTGGTGTTGCACAGGCAGATGCCGGTAGAAATGATTTAATTGTTAGAGGCGGGGCTCCTTCTGAGAATTTATATCTCATTGATGGAATAGAAGTTTCAAACATAAATCATTTTGGCGGCCAGGGTGTAAGCGGAGGACCTTTGAGTTACGTAAACCTAGATTTCGTGAAAGAAACTTCTTTTTCAACAGGTGGCTTTTCAGCGTTATATGGGGACAAGTTATCATCTGTACTTAATATAAAACTTAGAGATGGAAGACAGGATAGAATTGGCGGTAAAGCTACAATATCCGCCTCTCAGTTTGGATTAGATCTTGAAGGTCCGATAGCAGAAAAATCTAATTTTATAATATCTGCAAGACGAAGTTATCTTGATTTTATTTTTAAGGCAGCCGGCTTCTCTTTTGTACCGGAATATTATGATGCATTGGTTAAAGCCGATATAAATCCAAATTCTAAAAACAAAATTAGTTTTTTGTTTATTAGTGCGTTTGATAACGTTAAGTTTTTTAATAACACAGAAGAAAAACGCTATGATAATTCACGTATCCTTGGTTCAGATCAGGTACAATATGTTGCTGGAATAAATTATAGGCATTTAATAGACAAAGGTTATTTTAATATAATTTTAAGCAGAAATTATATTGATTATAACAGCATGCAAAGTGATATACAATTAAATCCAATCTTTCTAAATAATTCTCTTGAAGCAGAAAACTCCTTGCGTGCCGATTTGGTTTATAAATTATCAGATAATTCAGAAATAAATTTAGGCGGAACTGTAAAATTAATAAAAGCAAATTATGATATTATATTCCCGACTTTTGTAACTACATTTGGAGACTCACTTCGCGTTACAAACCTTAATACAAAAAATTCATATAAAAAATTCGGATTATATTTTAACTACAATAGAATTTTATTTAAGAGGTTTGATTTTAATCTTGGCATTCGTACAGATATTTTTACGGCTGTCAATAAAAGCACCAGTTTAAGTCCTAGGTTTTCACTATCTTACAAATTAAATGAGCTTACCAGTATAAATTTTAGCAGTGGAATTTATCATCAGTCTCCTTCTTATATTTGGCTTGAAGCATTTGAAAGCAATAAGAATTTAAATATGATTGAAGCAGATCAATTTGTCTTAGGATTCGATCATAAAATTTCTGAAGATGCGCTTCTTAAAGTGGAAGGATTTTACAAATATTATTCTGACTATCCCACAAGCAATATAAGGCCCTATTTAATATTAGCAAATACTGGAGCGGGCTTCGAAGGTAGTGAAAGTAATTTTTCTTCTTTTGGGCTAGAACCATTGGTTAATAAAGGTTTGGGAAAAGCTCGCGGTATTGAATTTTCTATTCAGAAGAAATTATCCGATATACCATATTACGGAATATTTAGCCTAACTTATAGCAAAACTGATTTTACACCTTTGGATGGTATTGAACGCTCAGGTAATTATGATCAGAATTGGCTGCTAAATTTAAGCGGAGGATATAAAATTAATGAATTTTGGGAAACAAGCATGAGATTCAGATTTGCATCCGGAGCTCCGTACACACCTTTCAATTCAATTGGAATGCAAGAAGTTATCAACTACAATTCCAGGAGACTGAAATCAGTTCATAGCCTTGATGTTAGAGTTGATAAACGCTGGTATTTTTCTAGTTGGACTTTGATTACTTATTTAGATGTGCAGAACATTTATAATAAAAAGAATTCTACTTCGATTAGATGGGATACACGAGATAATAGAATTGATGAAACATCATCTATCGGAATTTTACCTTCTATTGGGATTAGTGCTGAGTTTTAGTTTTTAAATATTTTACTAATATTAAATTTCATCTTATTACTTTATCAGTTTTGCCAAGCTTTATCGAATCTGAAATCAACGAATTAAATTCTTCAATCGCTTTTTTATTTACAGTAATATTGACATGCCTACCATCTTTTTCAGCGATTAATAAACCGGCGTCAGTAAGTATCTTGCAATGATGCGAAATAGTTGGCTGAGAAAGTGACGCAAATTTTTCAATATCACCACATGATATACTTCCCTTCTCAGAAATTTCACTAAGAATTTTAATCCTGGTTTTATCTGATAGCGCTTTTGCTATTTTTACTATGTTATCTTCTTTTGTTTTCATTTTGACTTATCGAAACTTATCAATATATTTTTCAAATGTCAAACATAAATTTTATGCTCTTATCTGCCCATTAATTATTTACATTATGAAATTATTATTCAATTTTCGATTTGATATTAGCTTCCCAATAGCAATATAAATAAGTGAAATGAATACAAACACTAAAAGAAAAACTACTATACTAACAATTGTTTTTGAGTAGCCTAATTCATTTACTTCAATAAATGGATAGGGATAGAAACCAGAATACGCGCCTCTAATAAAAATATAAATTATATAAGGTGATAATATTTTTATAAAAGTTACAACTTCAAAAACAACTAATAAGATAAGGCAGCAACATATCAAACATGCAATAACTTGTTATAAACCCAATTTCTTTAGAGAAATTGGGTTTATTTAAAAGTTTCATACGTCTCTCAATGATTGTCACAATACTAGAAATGATAAGTTTAACTAAGCAACCGGAGCGTTTCCGCCTTTAATTCTTTCTATTGATTGCAGAGCCAAATAATTATCTCCAAACTTTTTCATATTCTCAAGTTCATTATCGTATTGATCGAAATGAACTTCTTCTTCTCCAACCAAACTTTCGAATAATTGTTTGGAAATTGAATCAGCATTGGCAGCACATTCAATTGCCATTTTATTATAATCTCTTGCGCTGTCTTCTTCCATTTTAGCAGCCATCTTAAGCATCTCTTTTACATCAAGAATTTTACTAACCTCTGCGGCAGCTTTCATTTCAACTTCACCTTTTAAGAACAAGACCCGGTCAGCAAGTCTTTCGATATGTCCCATTTCCTGTATAGCAGTTCTTTTAAACAATCCTGCTAATGGATCAAACCCCATATCATCACAATGAAAATGAAAATACATGTATTGATGAACTGCAAATAATTCATCAGCAATTGCTTCGTTTAACAGTTTAATACTTTTTTCGTGCATGGTATAACTCCCTATTCCTTTAATTTATTTTTGAAATCAACCCTTAAAAAATTTTTATTACTTGAACACAAATTTAATCATATCCTAGATTACTTTAAACGCATTTAAAATGTTTTCATCCAAATTATCAACCTTTAATCAATTAAAATTTACTTGCATCAAAAAATATCTCCAGGTGAAATACATTTGTACTAATTTTACAACTAGTTATTTAATTTGAGGTTGAAATGACAAAATTTATTCTTTGGTTAATATTACTTTTTCTCTGCTGGCCGCTGGCATTGATTGCAATAATTGCTTATCCAATTGTTTGGTTGTTTTTACTTCCGTTTAGATTGATTGGATTTACATTTTCAGCTTTGTTTAAGTTTCTAGAAGAATTAATATTACTTCCTTTTAGAATTTTAAGAAGGCCGGGAAGACTATAGTTTTTTTTAGCATTCGTTTGTTTGAACATCATAAATGATGTTCAAACGCAGAAGGAATTTGATTAATTAATGAAAGAATTTAATAAATCAAATTCCTACTTAAAGGCTTTCAAATATAGATTTATAAAATCATTTTTCTTTTTTAATCTATACTGCATAATCCATCGAGGATGAGGTAGCGGGATAATTTCTTTAAAGAAATTGTATTCTGAATTCAATTCATTGAGAAAATTAAAATTAGCCGCATTGCCCAAACAAAAACATTTTTCAGTTTCAATTCCAAAGTGCAATTGTTTTTTAATGCAATCAACAACAAATAGTTTAATATTCTTTTTAAATTTTGAGTCATCGTAATAATTAAAGTTCACTTCTTTTATATTATCATTTAACTTTACAAACCCAAGCGGCGAAATTGCTGAGATATAAAAATCCTTATAAAATTTGTTTGTTCCGTCGTATGCATTTATCATATCATAAATAAAAACAGAAGATGTCTCATGAGTTGTAAATTCGCTGAACGGAATTCCGCATTCTGAATTTAATCTTTTTGTATCGGTGAATGGAATACCAGTTACGCCGGCACCATGCCTTCCCGGATTTATTCCAAATATGATTTTTCTTTTTTTATTGTCATTATAAAATTTTTTGTAGAAAGATTGGATTGTTTTTTTTATTTCCCCAGACTGAAAATCAAAATAAGGATTCATTACTCTTACTTTGGGAGGCAGAATAGATTCATCAAAATTAAGCTGCTTATAGAAGTTTAGAATGTTTTGATAGAAATTCATTTTATAATTTTCATTTAATTCTGTTAAAAACTAAAATTAAATCCGTAATAATAAAAAAGCTGCAAAACCAAAACTAATTTTGCAGCTAAATTTGTGTGCCCGGAACAGGACTCGAACCTGCATGAGGGAACCCTCACTAGACCCTGAACCTAGCGTGTCTACCAATTCCACCATCCGGGCATTATTTAATTATGAACAAAAAATTTTCAAAAACAAAATTAACAAATTTTCATCAACAATTCTTATAAATAAATTACAAGTATTGTCTAATTTGCTTGTTTAAGTCATTTCAAAACTTTACCATCCTGTATCCCCTCTTTTATCTTCCGGCTTTATTTCATGTTTGCCGGTATGAATTTCACATTGTCTCGGAATGTTCTTTGAGTTAACAATATCAGTTATTGTAACCGGACAATATTGTGTAGCAGTTCGTGTATCACCTAAGTCCATGGTCTCTTTACAAAATTTAACTGAATCCACACCTGATGCAAGCTGAAAATATTCAAGGGGCATTTTTGTTTTGTCATAAGTTTCAGCCATGAATTTCGCCCAAATAGGTAAAGCAGCCTTGGCGCCTTGTCCATACCAGTTTGTAAATTTAACTCTATGATCATCAAAGCCAACCCAGACCCCTCCAACAAGCTGAGGAGTAAATCCGATAAACCAGGCATCTGCAAAATCCTGAGTTGTACCCGTTTTACCGGCTGCAGGCCTGTAAAAGTATCTTCGCACTCCCGCACCTGTTCCATAATCAACAACGTCTTCCATCATGTTAGTAACAATAGAGGCTGTTTGCGGAGATATAGCTTCACTGTATACAGGGCGAAACTCGTCAATTACAATTCCATTTTTATCTTCGATCTTTAATATTGAAATCGGATCAACATGAATACCATTATCAGCCAGAGTACCATAAGCAGATGTCATTTCTAATGGAGTTACCTCTGAGGTTCCCAGAGCAATTGAAGGAACTGCAGATAATGGAGAAGAAATTCCCATACGCCTAGCATATTTAATTACTTGAGCAGGTGGTGCAATATCACTAGTTGTCATTCTACCGGCAACAACATTTATTGAATTTGCCAACGCTTCTCTAAGCGTCATATACCCACCGTATTCATCATCTGAATTAGAAGGTGACCAGCCTTTATAATCAAACTTCTGATTCAATAAAGTATAAGCTGGGAAATAACCTCGATCAATTGCAGTGGTATAAACAAAAGCTTTAAAAGCTGAACCTGGCTGCCTTCTAATGCCGGTTACATGGTTTAGGCCTCTCCCAAAATTTTGATTTTCTCCGCCAACCATCGCTCTTATCTGTCCATTTGTGGGATCAATAACAACAAAGCCAACCTGAATTGTGGTTTCATCTTTTTTAATTTTATCAATAAAATCTTTATCGTTCTTTAATTTATTATATACTTTTGCTTTTTCTTCAGGTGTGGCTGCTTTTTTATAATTGGATGAAGTTCTGATGTCTACATCAATAATGTTTGTTAACAAGCCTTGATTTTTATCCCAGCTCCAATTTTTATCAAATATTTTTTGATACTCAACAAGGTGTTCTGCTGCAGTTTCATTAGCAATTTTTTGCATTCTCATATCTATAGTTGTATAAATATTTAGCCCATCACGATAGAGATTATAATTATACTTATCAGACATTGCTTCTAGCTGCTGACGAATATATTCCATAAAATGCGGTGCAATAGATCTAGAAGGGGATATATTATCAGAAGCTAACTCAATAGGCTGCTGTTTTAATCTTTCATAAGAGTCTTTATCCAGATACCCCATTTGAACCATGTTGTACATAACCAGGTTTCTACGCGTAAAAGCATTTTCCCTCCTTTTAACCGGGTCATAAACAACATCCGATTTCAGCATGGCCACAAACAAAGCTGCTTCAGGAATAGTTAGTGCAGAAGCATCTTTGTTAAAATAAATTCTTGAAGCAGTTTCAATTCCATACGCACCTCTTCCGAAATAAGATACGTTAAAATACAATTCAAGTATTTCTCTTTTAGTATAAGTTCTTTCAATTTGAATAGCAGTTATCCATTCCCGGATTTTACGAATTCCGGTTTGGAAAAGAGATTCATTATGATTTTTCAAATGATATAGATTTTTCGCAAGCTGTTGTGTTATAGTACTAGCACCTTCACGCGAAAATGTAAGAATATTTTTTATGATAGCTTTAACTACACGCGCCATATCTACACCCCAATGATGATAGAATGCTCTATCTTCTGTTGAGATTAATGCATTGATTAAATATGGAGGAAGACTGTCAATATTTGTTTCGACTCTATTTTGAATAAAAAATCGCCCAAGCAATTCTCCATCAATTGTATAAACTTTACTTGCTAATTGTGGTTTGGGATTTTCTAATTGTTCAAGCGAAGGGAGTCCGCTGATGATGTAAAACGAGAAAGCAGTAAAACCAATTAAAAATATTCCAACAATAAATAGCCAAATTTTTCTTTTATTTACCTTTTTTTTTCTAGGTGGTTTTTTACCTCTTTCTTCAAAATATTTTTTAAAATCAACATTAGAAGAATTCTTTTTAGCCATTTTAATTCCAGTCCACTATTTGAAAATTGTTATCCTTAAAAATACCGTAGCATGGTGCATCCAACCAAGATCCTAAATTTACATAGCATCCATTCTTATAATTTTCATAAACCCGTTTATGAAGGTGTCCGAAGATAACATAATCGAATCCTTCATCAATTTTTGTTTTTGCAGTTTCAAATAATCCATCAATTTCACCGTAATTTTTATTTGAGGTATAATCTCTGCTTTTTTTACTTGTATTGCTTGCCAGTGATATCCCCCAATCAGGATGTAAAAGAGAATACATTTTTTGAATCGTTTTATTCCTCATTATCTTCTTTAAAAGATTATAACCATAATCATTTTTTACAAGTCCATCTCCATGCCCTATGAAAAATTTTTTGCTGTTTAATTCAGTTTCCACAGCATCTTCATACATGATGGCACCAATTTCTTCTTTAAAAAAATCTCTATGCATAAAATCGTGGTTACCAATAAAATAATGAAGCTTAATTCCCTTCTCGGTTAAATTCTTTAAAGCGTTTAAGGTTTTAAAAAAACCCTTTTGATATACATGTTTATATTCAAACCAATAATCAAACAGATCTCCTACAATAAATAATTCATCGCAATTATCTTTTGCAAAATTTAAGAATTTTACAAGAGATTCTTCTTTTTGAGCTTCAATTTCTTTTGCTCTTAATCCTAAGTGAATATCTGAAATAAATAAATATGTCATTGACATTGTTTGTTTAAATTCTATTATTGTTTCAACCTTTTGATAGAACAGAAAAATCTTCTACTGAGAAACTAAATGAATAATTTTCTATTTTATTATTTATTTTTAATGGTAAAATTAAAGTTATCTTTTTACCAACTGCTTTGTTTGATTTTTGAATAAGTGAATCTTTATTATTCATCTCGTAAGGAAGTAAATAAATATTTTTATTAAACACTATTTTATCCATCCAATCTTTTTTACCCAAAATAATCGACGGCTGAGTTTTATAATTTACATTTTCTTTTTTTAGAAATTCAATTTGTTTTATATCATTGTATTCGGGTGAAGAAGGATTGGGGGATTCAATATTCTCCTGGCTTTTATTGGTATGATAAATTTCTAGGGGTTCATTATTAAGATAATCTGAAAATACTTTTACGCTATCCCAAATAATTTGAATGGGAACTTCTTTTTTGTTTTGAATATAGAATCCAATTTCATAAGGCGTACAATCAAGATGAATTTTTAAATAGTCATCTTCAAAATAATGATTGTAGCGTCCATACTTTTCATCATTTTGTTTTACCTTATTTGACGCATTATTTGTTAATTCATAATTATAAAAATATCTTGATATATAGCTTGAACAACCAAATAAAAATAAAAGCGGTAAAACAGCTATTAATATTTTTTTCATTAAATGCATTTATAATATTCCAAGTTTATAGTTCATTGTTTGTGCCCAGTTGACCTAATATTTGCAAGCAGCCAGCTATTTGGATCAAAAACCAAATCAACAGGTTTCTTATTTAATGTAACAGAAAAATCTTCATTCCGTTTATTTATTTTAAATATCTTATTTTCACTTGTACTATCTTCAAATTCAATCTTAACTTCCAAAGGAAATTTGTATACTGAATATTTCTCCTGAATCTGTTTGAGATTTAAAATTAAATTGTAATTATTATTATCTTTATTTGAATCCCAATCATAAATTAAAGTTATAGTTCCTTCGCCATCATAAACCCATTGATTAAAAAACTGGGATAGGTCCTGGCCGGAAACTTTTTCGCAGACAGATTGAAAATCTTTTGTCGATGCAGATTTATATTTGTACTCCTTATAATATTCTCTTAAGATTTTAAAGAAAGTTGAATCTCCTACCTGCCACCGAAGCATATGCAAGACCCATGCTCCTTTGTCATAAATAGTTGCCGAAAACATATCATCACCAGGTTCAATTAACTTTCCCTTAAAATTATCTTGTTTCTTGCTTAACATTGTTGAAATCAAAGCTTTTTTACCCGATTTATGCTCATAATAAAGTGCTTCGCAATAGGTTGCAAAGCCTTCATTTAACCATATATCATTCCATGATTTAGGTGAGATTGCATCACCCCACCATTGATGTGCTAATTCGTGAACATAAATATCTCTAAAAAAATTATGGCCGCTTACAAAATTTGATCCTATTCCGGTTATTGTTTGATGTTCCATTGCCCCAAGCTGCCAAAGAAATTCAGCAACTCCATACTTCTCTTTTATAAATGGATATTCACCGAAAGTCTTAGCAAAATAATGGATATACTGTGGATGCTCCGCAAAATCAATTTTTGCATTTTCAAACTGCTTTGGTAAAACATAATACTCTATATCCATTGTATCTTTTTTGTCGAGCGAGATATATTTTTCAGAAAAATTTTTATATTCAGAAGAATAAAGACAAATCAGATAAGTTGAAATTGGATACACAGTTCTCCACGAATAAGTTTTTCTGTTTCCATTAGATTCAACATCATATAAAATACCGTTTGAAATAGAAGTTTGTGAAGAATCATTTGAAATTTTAATATTCAATAAAGCTTTGTCAGTCGGCATATCATTACATGGAAACCATGATGATGAAAAATTGGGTTCACTTAAATTATATACCAGGCTTTGATCATTTATCTCACCGAAAACAAACCCGGACAATCCTGCTTTTTCCGGAGTTCCTTCATAAACAATTCTTACTTTAAATGTGTCGGATTTTATTTCATCTTTAATCGGAATGCTTAATCTAGTTTTCTTTTCATAATAATCTGCCGAAGCACCATTAAGTTCACATTCTGAAATTTTCATATTATCATAAAAGTTGAGATCTATCTGCTTTAAATTTTTATCCAGATACTTACCTGTTATTGTAACGTCCCCTTTTAACTTTTTATCTGAAGGATAAAGGTCAATAATCATATCATATTTCAAAACATCAATTAAATTTTGATTTTGTGAAATATAATCTGCCGGGACACTAACTTCCGTTGCAGCATTAACAATATTTTTCAATTGCTTTTTACTCTTACTTATTGTTTTAAAGCTTTGCTGTATAGGAGAAATCCCAAATTCCCAGCCGATAAAAAAAATCGCAGCGAGAAATAAAGCAGAAAGAAATTTATATTTGTTGCGCATCAGTATTTTTACAAAATCAGAAATTTTAACAAAATCTTTTCATAAGTTAATTTACTTCTTAAAAAGATTTTTATAACTTATTAGTTAAAAAAGATTAATCAAATATTTTATTTAAAAACAAATTTAACAATTTCTTTAATTGCCAATCAAATCAATATTCTATATATTATTTATGAATAAAGCGGAGTTTTAATAATGCCATTCCCAGGTTCTTCAATATTACGAGATACAATAACAATGTTATTAGCAGGCGGGCAGGGAGAGAGACTTCATCCTTTGACCGCTTACAGAAGTAAACCAGCCGTCCCATTTGGAGGTAAATATAGGATCATTGATTTTGCGCTTTCAAATTGCCTTAATTCAGGTTTAAGAAGAATTTATGTTTTGACACAATATAAATCCGATTCACTAAACCAGCACATATTTGAAGCTTGGAGTATATTTAATCCCGAACTTGGTGAATTCATTTATTCAGTTCCTCCGCAGCGTAAATTAAATAATGATTGGTACCTTGGAACTGCGAATGCTTTATATCAAAACATAAATCTCTTTTCTTCGGACGACAAGGCAAAATGGGTTTTGGTTTTAGGCGGGGATCATATTTATAAAATGGATTATCTAAAATTTCTCCAATATCATGTTGAAAAGAAAGCCGACCTTTCTATTGCATGTATTGAAGTACCCAAGACCGAAGCGAACCGTTTCGGGATTGTTGATGTAGACCAAAATTATAATGTAGAATCTTTTATTGAAAAACCTGCTAATCCTCCAACCATTCCTTCAAACCCGGAATACTCTTTTGTGAATATGGGAATTTATGTTTTTAATGCTTCCACATTGAGGGATACATTTCATGAAATGGAAACAAAAAAGATTAAGTCCTTTGATTTTGGGCAGGATGTTATTCCATATTTAGTGCAATCAAAAAGAAAAGTAATTGCTTATAAGTTCGAAGATGAAAATAAAAAAACAAAACCCTATTGGAAGGATATTGGAACAATAGACAGCTACTTTGAAGCAAGCATGGATTTAATAAGTGTAACTCCAGAGTTTAATTTTTACGACCGTGAATGGCCTATGAGAACTCACCTGCTTCAATTCCCACCTGCTAAAACGGTCTCTCATGAAGGCGAACGCGTGGGAAGGACTTTAAACTCCTTAATATGTGACGGCTCAATTGTTTCCGGCGGACTTGTTGAGCGCTCTTTGCTAGGGCCAAATGTTAGAGTAAATAGTTTTTCTTATATAACTGATTCAATAATTCTAAATAATTGCAACATAGGCAGGCATGCAAGAATAAGGAGAGCTATTATTGATAAAAATGTTAACGTACCGGAAGGTTATGAAATAGGTTTTGATCTTGAAGGTGATAAGAAAAAATTTAAAGTAACCGACAGCGGGATTGTGGTAATTGGGAAGAATCAAATATTGACTTAGAATAGAAATTTAATTGCCCACGGATAAATACGGACTTAACGAATAAACACTGATAGAGAAATTAAATCAGTGCATAACTACATACCAATATTTAAACAAAAATAATCTGCTCAATATTATTTTGTTGTTAATTCTCATAATTCATTTCAGCACGTACTGGCAATACACGTCTTACCAAAATATGTTTTCAATCTAAGTAAAAAAAATGCCTGTGAAATAAAATACATTTGCTGCGAAAAAATTTCACGCATTCAAAGTGATACAAAACACAATGATAAATGAATGTGGGATTTTTCAATAATTAGTACAATTTAAATAATGGTATATGTTTTGTAAAAACCAGCGCATCGTTCATTAGCAATAAAAAAAAGCTTATAGGATTATTGGAAATGTATCATTTGAAGTTTTGGTAAAGAAGCATTTTAAAATTTGAATGTTTTAAACATTTAGTTTTAGATTCTTTCAATCATTTATCGCAAACTCATTTGATGTAATATTTATGAATATGCTGTGCTTTATTAATTATTAAAAATAATATTCATTTAGTTATTTCAAGTGTCTTTATTCAAAAGATAACTTGATTTATAAAGATTTATAGACCAGCCTATTCGTTAAGCTAAATTATCAGCTTTCACTTTAAATTATAAATGTTAATTATTTAATCCGGAGTATTGAGCCTAAAGTTTTGAAGACTTACTCACATAAAGATTTAAAATACTTCAATATAATTTTTTTTCAAAGACAACAATAATTAAAAATTAGAAGAGACCATATGAAATTAACTGCACTAATTTTACTTTCAGCCTTGACAATTCTCCCCACTTTAATATATAGCCAGGACCTAATTACTTTCGATGACCAGAAATGGAATAACGATCAGGTGTTAAATACAAATCTATCTATTGGAAATTATTCATTTTCTAGTAACAATAATTTCTATACGAATTATGGTTACAATTTTAATATCAATGGAATTAGTTTATACTATATTTTTGTAAATGCAAAATCTGATAAAATAACTTTAACTTCTAAAAATAATAACTTATTAAATTTTATAAGTGTGGATGTTTGCCAGGTAAGTAATTCAAATTCCGCAAATATAATTTTCGAAGGCTGGAAAGGATCAACAAAACTTTTCTCAAAATCATTTTCAAATTTAAGTTCATGGCAAAAAATTGATTTAAATTATAATAATATTGATAAGATTATTATTAGACTTTCTTCCACTTCTTCTAATTTAACAGATTTTAACTTTGATAATTTTACAATTAAATCAACTACCCAAGAATCAAATACAAGCAGCGGAAATATTGTTATTGCTGCTGATAACGCTGAGCTGAGCGGTGATGTTCATTTAACTAAGATGTCAGGTTCGAAAGAACCAAATGTGCTATATTTCTTGAATACTTATAGCCCAGCTAAATTTACAATTAACCTTAATAAATCAGGACAGTGGTATGCATGGGGACGAATGTATTTCAAATCAAGCGGAAGTCCAAATAACTCATTCTATCTTCAAGTGGATAATGGCCCTAAAATAACTTTTGGCAATAACAATAGCAGTTATGATAAATGGCATTGGGAAGGCGATGGTTTAGCAAATCTTCCATTAGGAAATTTAAGCTCAGGTTCACATACAATAACTATTTATGGCAGAGAAGCTGTTAGTTCTGTTATGCTTGATCAAATACTTATAACTTCTGATGCTAATTTAATTGCTTCAGATAATCCTAATCAAATAACAACAAATACCAATAATTTAGTTTTAGCAACTGAAGATGCTTCTTTATCTGGTAACGTACATTTAACAACGATGTCAGGTTCGATAGGGAAAAAAGTGTTATATTTCTTAAATACTTACAGTCCAGCTAAATTTTCCATAAATCTTAATAAATCTGGGCAGTGGTATGCATGGGGACGGATGTATTTCAAATCAAGTGGAAGTCCAAATAATTCATTCTATCTTCAAGTAGATAATGGCCCTAAGTTAACTTTTGGAAATAACAATAATAGTTATGATAAATGGCATTGGGAAGGTAATGGATTATCAAATCTTTATTTAGGAAATTTAAACATGGGTTCACATACTATAACCATTTATGGCAGAGAAGCCGTTAGTTCTGTTATGCTTGATCAAATAGTTATTTCTAGTGACGCATATTTTACTGCTAATGATAATAATTTCAATGCAGCAACAAATAAAAATATCACAGAAATTAAAGATTCAGACTTGAAACCTAATGAATACAAGCTATTACAAAATTACCCTAATCCATTTAATCCAAGTACAATAATCCAATTCTCTGTTCCAAATGAAGGAAATGTATCATTAAAAATTTATAATATTTTAGGTGCTGAAATTGCAACTCTAATTAATGAAAGCAAACCAGCAGGTACATATAATGTAACATTTAATGCATCTGATCTAAGCAGTGGAGTTTATTTTTATAAGCTGGTAACTCCAAATTTTTTTGAAATCAAAAAGATGCTGCTCGTAAAATAATCTTGAATAAAATATTTGTAATAAAAATTGAATAAAGTAATTTTAAAGTGCTAACTTAAAATAAAAAAGGAAATGGCAAGTAATTTATGATCACAGGATATTTTAATAATAATGTAACCTATCAAGAACATGGTGTTAAAACAGATTTAAAAATTAAAAATTTTAATTCCGTTTCTAAGTTCATAAATATTTTGTTATTAATAATTTTTTTATATTCTCCCTATTTGTTAAATGCTGCATCTAAGCCGATGAATGGGAACCATGTTGATTTTAATCTGCTTTTACAGAATTTAAAAAATAATAATGCTAACTCCTATACATGGCTTATTGAGAGTTCGAATGACTGGGACGATCTTTATACATTTATGCCGCTCGCAAAAATGAATGGCATTAAAGTCTGGGTTTCTTTAATTCCTCCTTCAAAAACACCTCCGATTGATCCAAACGGCAGCTACTCACACCCATACAAAAATGATTATGTAACCTGGGCAAATGAAATTGCGCAATTATCTTTGACGATACTCAAATCTTGAAGCATTTACCGTAGCAGATTTAAGAGAAAATATATCCTTTAATTATCTTACGCAAACTTATGTTAATAGTGTTAAATCCAAAGGCACATCTATTAATTCGAATTTAAAATTTATTACCACTCTACCAAACAGCTTTTATGTTGATAAAGATGCCAAAGGGAATGGAAATGGATCTAGCTGGACAAACGCTTCTAAAACTGTAAGTGGATTAAATTGGAATTATATTAAAACAGAAGATACTATATATGTATCTGGAGGGAAATTTGGAACAGTATATAGTCAAGACACACTAAAAAATAAAATATTTACAAACGGATTTGTTAATATAAAAGGTGCATGGCAAAGTGGGTATAATGGAAGAGTAACATGGCGACAACAATCACCCACATTTGCTACTTTTCATGGGTCTTTTGCTTTATCTAAATGTAAAGGTATCAGATTAACTAATATGAATTTTGATAATGGTTTATCTGACGATATTGTAGGATATCAGATTATAGGGTTATATGGGTGTGAAAATATTGTAATTGACCATGATACTATTATAAGTAATGGAAATGGATTTGGAATTGCAGGAACTGATGATCATGGGCAAAGAGGAAAATTTAATTTTATAACGAATAATTATATTGAAATTAAATACAATAGTTTAAATAGTACAACAAGTGGCTATGGACAAGACCCTATTTGGATTGGAAATGATGATGGAGGATGGACAATAAATGGGAATACTTTAATTACGCACAGCATGACAGCATATGCTCATGCTGACATAATACAGATGTACAAAGTAGGGTCAATTAAAAATTATGAGTTTAAAATTTCAAATAATTTAATGATTATGGAAAATAGTGCTAGCCCTAATGCTCAAGGTATTTATTTAGAAAATGGAGAGAGTAATAGATTTTTAATATATAATAATATAGTTAGAATGAACACGACAACAAATGTTCCATTCCCTATTACCGGCAATTCAGGTGATGGAAATGTTCATATTAGCATAAGACTTTTTAATAATACAGTAATTGTTAAAAACGCTAAAACTCCACAATCCAGCAATATGAGTTATATGGCAAGGTTTTTCAATGATATTGATACCGTAATGATCGAAAACAATATTTTTAACGATGAAGGGACAGCAGTAAATCCACTACCATTAGTAATAGGAGAACACAGCTATAAAGAAATATCATTTCTTGTCTCAGATTATAATTATTATGATTTCACAAATGATAATTCAAAGCTTAGCAGTGATCATATACAAACATCAAGTAAAAGCAATAGTCACACTTTGAGTGAATGGCTAGGTTTAGGGTTTGATAAAAACAGTAAAGTAAATAATATTAGTTTCCTAAAACCTCTAGGGAATAATAAAACCGATTATACCCCTAATAAAATAGGAGCTTCCGGAAAAAATCTTTCCATTTATTTTAATTCTGATATTTTCGGAAATGAAAGACCTTATAATGGTAGTTGGACTATTGGGGCTATTGAATTACAATAGACAAGGAAAAATTTTAAAGTGGCTATAAATCGTATAAAACGTTAAAAACATCTTCAAATGAAAAGGTAAAAAATATTTTTACAAATAAGTTTATTTTTATTTTAGAAGAACCATTTTTTTTGTATATATATATCCCATATTAGATAATTCATTTGCTTTGAATTCTATTCTATAAATGTAAACACCACTTGGTAAATCCTGACCATTAAATTTTATATCATAATAACCAGGTTGTTGATTCTCATTAATTAAAATTTTTACCTGATTTCCTAAAATATCATAAATCGTTAATTTAACAAAAGATTTAACAGATAATGTATATTTTATATTGGTGCTAGGATTAAATGGATTTGGATAATTTTGAGATAATGAGTACGAATTTGGAGATACTTTTACATCTACTACATTAGAATATTTATATGAACCGCTATTATCAATTTGCTTTAATCGATAATACCATTTTGACGTTCCAAAGATATCTTTGTCTATAAAACTATACTTTTTAGTTGAATTACTATTTCCATATCCACGTATAAAATCAATGTCTGTCCAATTTGTATTTTCATTTTTCTTTTCAATTTTGAACCCATAATTATTTATTTCAGTTGCAGTTTCCCAAGATAAACTTATTGAATTACCAGTATATTTTGCTATAAAAGAATATAATTCAACAGCAACTGGAACTTCATTTCTAATAATCATTAATCCACCATCCTTATCTGCCTCATAAATTGTGTCACCTATTGACATGATTCCAATCCCTTCACTTGGAGTTAAAAAATATCCTTTTTCTATAGGTGAATAAGGATTAGAAATATCTATAATTCGAACACCATCTGTTCCATCGGCTACATATGCAAATTGTCCGGATATAGTCACGTCTTGAGCTCTATCCCCTGTATTATAATTTCCAATTATTGTTGGATTAGATGGATTTCCTATATTAATTACTTGTAACCCACTTGAAGCATCGGCAACATAAGCATAGTTTCCCTTTACAGCTACTTTCAATGCTTCATTAGTCGTGCTACAACTACCCGCTAAAGTAGGAGTAGTTTTATCTGAAACATTAATTACATAGAATCCATTTAAACCATCAGCTACATACGCATAGTTGCCTTGTACTGCAACTCCTTCCGCACTATTAATTAAGTTGTATCTACCACTTTGAGTTGGAGATGAAGGATTTGAAATATTAAATATATATAATCCACCTGTATTATCAGCGACATAAGCATAATCACCATCAACATCAATATCAAGAGATTGCCCTTCAGTATCTTTTTCGCCAATTACATTTGGTGAATTTTTATTGGTTACATCTAAAATCATTAAGCCACGATATGAATTAGCTGCATAAACATAGTCTCCCACAACTTTTAGATTGAGAAAATAAGTGTCTGTGTTCGAAGCGTGAATATCAGTATTTGAATAATAACTTCCAACTTCAATTGGATTATTAATGTCAGAAATATCAATAATCCTTAAGCCTTTTCCTGTACCCGCCACATATGCAAAATTATCTTTAACATCCACACCATAACAATAGCTAGGCGTATCATAAAAAGTTATCTCTTGTGGATTTGATATTGTAGAAATATCTACAATTCTCAAACTATGACCTCCATCACTTAGATAGACAATATTCCCATTAATTGACATATCATAAGATGCGCCAGGGGAATCATAATAACCAACCTCATTTAGTTCTATTGGCAAATTTGAAATGTCGATTATCCTTAATCCAGAATAATCTGCAGCAATGAATGCATAATTACTAACAACTTTAACTTTATGTGCCTTATTTGAAATTGCAATACTATTTGACAAAAATGGTGAATTAAGATTCGATATATCAATTACTTTCATTCCACTATCATCAACAATGAAAGCGTAGTCGTTATTCACATCTACTCCGAATGTATTTATAGTAGAAATGTAATTGCCAATTTTTGAAGGGTGAAAAGGATCTGCAATGTCGATTATTTGAAGCCCATCTGAGTTTGCAGCTAAATATGCAATTGTATCGCGAGTAATTATATCATAAGTATAATTGTAAGATAATTGAGAAACAAAAGTGGGATTAGTCAAGTTACTTATATTTACTATACGAATCCTCCTCTACCATCAGCTAAATAGGCATAATCTCCTAAAATTGAAACACTATTTGTGTATCCTGATGTATTATAGCTTCCTAATTCATGAATTGCATTGATATTTGAGATGTCAATTATCCGCAATCCACCAACACCATCAGCTATATAAGCAATAGTGTCTAATATAACTATCTTTTGTACTACACCAGGAGTTTTCAATGAATCAGTACAAACTGGAATTGTTGGATTCGAAATATCCAAAAACTTAAAATATTCCCCATCTCCAATAAATGTATAATTTCCAACTGATTCATTTGTTAAACATCGCCCCTCATACCATCTAGCTATAAATGAGGAATTGACTGCATCATATAAAAATTGCGAATAAGCTAAATTTTGAGTTAATAAAAATAGCACTAATATTGAAATATTATTTTTCATAAATAATTTTGCCTTTTTAATTTATAGCTCTATTCTTTAATCATAGTTTTGAAGTCAAATATTACTGGAAATAATATCAATAAATGTGATTTATTTAACAAAACTATTTATAATATTTAAAAATACTTGTAATCTAGGTTAAAACAAATGAGAGACTCAAAATCATTAAGAATAAAAAGTTAAAAAATATATAAGAAGCAAATTTCGTTTATATAAAAATAAGTATTAAAAATTTAATACAAGATTGGCAGTTAATGTAAGTATATAATTAATATTATGGAACAAAATAAATTAGATTATTAAAAACAAGATAAAAATAGGTGACTTATACAATTTTTAATAATTCGTTAAAGTTTTGATTAAAAAGATATAAGAATAGTTAATGTTTTACCAATATATAAGATTATTTCTTTGTTCATTAGACTCAAAAGAAATTTTTTTGTAATAGTTTTTAATTTTATAATAAGTATTCCTACAAATAGAATGATATAATCAGTATATTAATTGTAGTTTATTTAATAATCACATTAGCAAAATAGAAATAATACGAGTTTGTTTTTTGCTATGTTATATTATGATAATGCAAGACAAGTGTTCTAGTCACATTTCAGAAGCGGCTTTACAGAATATAATTATAATTAAAGAATTTTTATAAATAGAATTTTCTTTCCATTGACTCGAACATTATAAATGATTTTCCAACATTAATGAAACAGAACCCTAAATGAAATGTTTGAACGATTTTGTAATTGTCCCACTTTACAAAATGGTATTAAAATGGGGTTATTATTAGTTATATTTTATCTTGTAAATGCATAGTAGCAATTCTCAAACGCATCGGCAACATAGAAATAAAAGACGTATTTCTACTAAATACATAATCATATTTGTATTTATGGTAAGTGATATCTATCCATATCATGAACATCATAAATGATGTTCCTACAATTTAGTACCAACAAACCCATCCGATTCGATCGGACTGGGTTTGTAATTTGGCTTGCAGTAATTAGCAATACATCATTTTTCCCAAAGCAATGTAAGCACGGCATTATATCTGTACATTGGAATATTTTGTTCGTAAAGGAAATAATCTTTTTTGTAAGTCCTATCTTCCCAAAACCAGGCATCAGCTAAAATTAAATCGGGCTCGTGTGAAATTTTTTCTCCATTATAAAATTCATAAGCGTAAGATGAAGCTGTAACTTCACTGCCGGTTCTTATAAACTTAAAAGGGAAATATTTATTTATCCTGCTCCATTTGACCACTCCATCCCTGCTCATTATAACAGCAACAGGATGAGTTCCAATCTCGGCATACCGCAATGCAGCGGCACTTAAAGATACATTAAAATATTCGGCAAGCTCTTCAAGAATGTACTTGCTAAACTTCTTGCCTTTTGATTCATGAATAAACCATTCATCCGGCATCAGCAGTTCTGCAGCAAAATCATTTGCATCAACTTCGGCAGATATATTCTGTTTAATGCCGCGAATATCAAGGCCGCTGCAAAAATAGCTCCCATCTTTTTTGCCCGAATTAAAATAATGGCCAAGTTCGTGTGCAATAGTAAATTTCTTCTGTCCCGGCTCTGTAATTTTATTATCAACAGATATTATTCCAATACCGTCTTTAAAAACCAATTCTCCTTCGCTTACGGCCAGCCCTCTTTCTTCAATAAAAATATTTTCGCAGCCGGCAATTGCATAAAGGTCTATCCCTCCCGGATTTTTAATAAATAAATCCTTTAACAATTTTTTGGCGTTAGCCTTTGCTAAAATGCTCATCATTATCATCCATAAATTTTTTCAGTTTGTTTAATTTTTCTGACTGGTTTTTTAATTCTTCTGATTTTCCATTATCACCGGAAGCCTGCTTTCTATAAGCAAACCCTAATCCGTCCAATGAAGAATCATCTTGACCTTCATGTAAATTTTTTCCTCCCAAATCTTTTAATTTAGCCACAGATTCCGATAAAAACTCTGCAGCCCTATTCTGCTTGCCTTTCCCTATTTTTAATTTTAATTCTGCCTCCTTTTGTTTAACAAAGTTTAGTGCCTGCTCAATTAATGCATCCGGGTCTTCTCCCAGTGAAACAAAATAAGACCGAATATCTTCTTCATCTTCCGCAGGCTCTAATAAGATGTCGAATAATATTTTCAGCCGTTGATTAGTCATTTATTCTCCTATTTTTGTTTTAGAAATTTTAATATTTATTCTTTGAGAATAAGTCACTCAAATTTTAAATTAAATGTTTTTACAAAACAATGAGGTAATAAGGTTAAAGCTGTACAAGGGATCCTACGTTACTAAGGTTAATACACTTATGCAGGTTCCATTATTAAGTCCAAAGCTTATTCAGCCCTGGCGGATTTTAACCTTAGTAATGGACTTAACATCAAATAGCTTAACCTTATTACTTCAGCCAATGTATATACTTCAATTAATAAGCATATATTAGAAAAATAATTTTAACAGAGTGACAGCTATTCCAAAATATTTTAGTTTTGTATTTTATTTTTTAAATCAACCGGTATATTTTCAAGCAGGTAAGGAGGAAGCTGCATTCTAATCTTACTCCTTATGCTTCTGATTTTCATTTCCATCTTTTTTACTGGAATTCCAAGGTAATCTGCAATTTCCTTTTGTTTTTTGCATTTCATCATTTCATCAAGTATAATTTGTGCATCATCATCATCTTTAAATATTTTATCAAAACAAAAAGCTTCGATTGCTTTTGCGTCTATTTCTCCTTCAATATCGTCAGGCGGACAATTTATAAGCAAGTCCATGCCTTTAATATTATTTTCGTTATCTGCATATTCAGCAGAAGGAATAAACACATATTTTTTTTCTTTTCTAGCAAAATTGAATACTTCACTATTAATATTTGACCAAAGCACCTGTTGTATGGTAAATTTTTCCATATCCCAGGCCCTGGTACCGTCTATTATATCACCTAAAATCTCATTCATTATTCCTTTTTCAATCGAAAAATTAGTTCTTTCATATCCTAAATAAATTCCTAACCGCATCCTTATTTTATTTAACATTCTCAAATAAGTTTCGTCGTTGGATTTTAGGAATGATTCAATTTTCGCCCTCCTGGATTGGATTATTTCAAGTTCACTCATAATTCTCAAAAACTCCCGAAAATAATTTTAAATTCTTATACTATTAATACTCATCAAAAATGAAATTCAGTAAAAAACTGAAAAAAAAAATTCATGAGTATTAGTATTCAGAAAGAGAAAATTTATGTTATACAGAAATAATTCAAATAGTGAAAACAAGCTTAACCGAAATCCATTAGAGCTATTCAAAAAGGGATGCAGCTACCTGGTTACGGTATGCCCCTCGCCTAGTTTTCGGATAGTTCATATTGAATTGCCGCTTATTCCTCGCCTGGCTTCCGCTGTTGACATATCTTGTCCACGTTTTGATGAAGAACCGGATATATCAAATAAAGCCATCAGCAAAGATTTATTTTTTACGCCGTTTTTACAACGGACATTCGAATCAAATCTGTATGATAATTTGTCTCCTCCTTTTTTTCTGTCACGCTACGAGTATGACAGCTAATCTCTGTCACGGTGAGACTATGACAGTCGATAAGTAATAACTGCCACAATTCCTGCTGGCATCAGCTTCGACAAGCTCAGCATGACATCAATAATAAAATTGTGTTTATATTAGTGTTAGACACAATACAAAATTTGAAAACAAATTTATAAATGATTTCAATAATAAAGGAACATGAGCACTGTCAAATTCATGCTTGACGATATGCAAGTCTCTCTGACAAAGAGCAAGACTTATTATCATTAAAATAGTTAATGATGATCTTCTGTCAGGAAGAAAATAAGAAGTGAATATCTCTAAAAAGTCATTCTCTTTTCGACAGGGTTCGGATGAGTTCAAACATTTTAGTAAACAAATTTATAAATATTTTTTTTAAATATAAAAAAGGAATAAACACCATGGGTGAAATAAAAAACGGGATCCTTAGTGAATTAAAAGGATCCATAGGAAACATAACAGGAAGAATAGTTAACGGAAGAAATATATTAAGCCGGAAACCCGGTTTTAGAAAAACCGTAAATGATCCTGCAACTTTAAAACGCAGAGAAAAATTTAAGCTTAATGTTAAATTCGGATCTGCTGCCAGTTCTTTTAATGATATAAAAGAAATCTGGAAGGCTTATACTCCGGAAGGACTTAATTATTTCAGCTTCATAGTCCAATCCAATTATAAACAAATTGGTGACGGAGTGCTGACTAATAAGAATATAATAACTCCTTACGGCGGATTCCCAATCGGTATAACATCGAGTGCTATAACATCAACTTCATTGGATATTGAAATTGCGGCGCTGACAGGCACTTTAAATTTCGATTTGGCTAATGAAGTAAATGTAAAGCTGATGGCGGTTGTTTATTTGTCAGATGCAGTAGATTCACATAATCAACCATATGCTTTTATCCCGGTTGAGTTTGAAGTACAGGCAATGCAAATTGATAATCCGTTATCATTTACAAAAGCTCTTCTGAAAGTTGACCAGGTGCTTTTTGAGAGTTACAACGCGCATAAGGTATATGCAGCTATTGTAACTCTTGATGCAAATGATTACCCGGTTAATTTTTCTTCAACAATCTGCTTAGAATAAACATGTGACATAATAATAAACCCGGTTTCTTGGAGAAACCGGGTTTGTTTTTTTTAAATTAACCTCACCCTGCCCTCTCCTTAGCAAAGAGAGGAAATTCATTGGTAACTTCATCTTTTTTATTTGTAATCTTTACTAAAAATATTTTTCAGTACAGATGCACCTTAAAAAAATATTTATTGATGGAATGTTGGATGAATTGCTTTTCCGCAAAATGAAATAATCCCCTTTCTCGCATAGCGATGCATTTGGCAAAAGAGTGAATTAAAGTGGGTTGTTAATTGTTATGTTATATCTCTACAATGCAGGGTTGTCATTCTCAGACACATCACCCACATGGTGGCAGGCGATGCACCTCTACAAGTGTTTCTGATAGAATGTAAAATGCGAATGGCATGTACTGTTACAAAAATCACCCTTAGCATAGCGATGCCTATGGCAAAAGTGGGAATTAAAGGGGGTTGTTTTGATTTATGTTCTCATTGTCAATCCAAGAGTTATTATTTCTGTGCTTCTTTTATTTTTTTTATCCATGTATTTTATAATGATTAGCGTTTGAGAAGCTTGGCAAAGTGTCTCTACAATTATTGTTGACGGAATGAGATATATAAAAGACATGAACATTAAAAAAATGTTCATTCAGTTTAAATTAAACAAATCCAATCTACTAGCCGGATTAGGTTTATATATTGAATAGTAAAATGGCTAATAAAGCTCTTACTCATTGTTCATATTGAAATTAAAAGCTAAACATTATTAACCTATGCTAGTACGAAATATTTTTGCTCTGCATTTCAATTTTTAATGAAATTAAGTTCTTTTAGTATGAAAAAATTACACGCCCAGCATGTGATGTAAAACAAATTTTTATCTAGTAATTTGAAATATTGTTCATAAACTTAACATGATTTTTAGGTATGGATTTTGTTTATTCACACCGAATTCAACATTAGCTAGTGATTTGGAACGCTCTTTTTTTTATTCATGTGTTTTGATTAACTAAGCAAAATCGGCTTCAATCAAAAATTGAAAAATTTTATACGTTTTTCATATGGTGATAGTTGCCGGATTCTTTAATTTTATTGAAGAAGTTTCTGTTTATCTAATAAGATTAATCATTTTTCAATATCGCTAATTATTAAGTATTTAATAAGGGAATTCTCAATTCTCTACTATAACTCTAAAAACAAAAGTAATTAAACTTATTCGCATAATTATGCCCTTCAATAAAAAACATTAAAAATCAATTTAAGTTTGACATAATCACAATATCAACCCCTTGTTAAGCATGTTTAGGGTATTCCCTGATTGTAAGCCTGCATTTCAAAACATACATTGAACCCCATAAAAGTTAAGGAAATTTCATGAATAAAATAGACATGATTAAATTTTTAACGATGAGAAGATAATATGAAATTAAAAAGTAAATTGATAGTTTTTATTTTGTTATGCACTGTATCTTTCGCTTATAGTCAAGATATGCTTACATTTGATGACCAGGGATGGAGCAATAACCAGGAATTGACCTCAAATCAAAAAATCGGGGATTACACTTTTTCCAGCAGTAATAAATTTTATACAAACTATGGTTACAACTTTAATGTAAATGAAAACAGCTTATACTATGTTTTTAAAAATCCAAGCTCCGATAAAATAATTATAACTACAAAAAATAATTCCTTAGTTAAATTTATAAAAGTTGATGCATACCAGGTTAGTGAATCCAGTACTCAGAGTCTCATTATTGAGGGTTGGAATGCTTCCAGCAAGTTACATTCAAAATCATTTTCAAATGTAAAATCATGGCAGACTTTATCCCTTAACTTCAACAATATAAATAAAGTAATAATAAGGCTTTCTTCTTCTTCAACTACAGACTTAATTGATTATAACTTTGATAATTTTTCATTTGAAGTAGTACCCTTACCTGTCGAGCTTACATCTTTTAATGCAATGTGTAAAGAGGATGGAATCAATCTTAACTGGCAAACAGCCACAGAAGTAAATAACTTTGGATTTGATATAGAACGGGCATCAGTCAATAGTCATCAGTCATCAGTGAGCAGTGAGCAGTCTTCAGTTAACTGGGAAAAGGTTGGATTTGTTAAGGGCCATGGAACTAGTACAATTGCAATGAGCTATAGCTTTAATGATAATTCAGCTATAAATGGAGTTAATTATAAATACAGACTGAAACAAATTGATGAGAACGGCGAGTATAATTACAGTAATGAAATAGAAGTTACTGCAGATTTAATACCGGTAAGTTTTAATTTATATCAGAATTATCCAAACCCTTTTAACCCGGTTACAAATATTCAGTATTCAGTATCCGGCAATCAGCATGTAAGTATTAAGATTTATGATATAGCCGGACATGAAATTACAACTCTTGTGAATGAAAATAAACAACCCGGGAAATATGAAGTTCAATTTAATGCTTCTTCTCTTTCCAGCGGTGTTTATATTTACAAATTAATTACCGACGGTTTTTCTTCCACTAAAAAAATGATACTACTTAAATAGAAAAAATTATTGTATTGGCAGATAAAAATGAAACTTGTAGCTTTTGATAATTTATTAAAAAAATAAAGAAAGAGATAGTAACTTATGATAATGCTGAAATTAAAATCTAATGAAAATATTATAAATAAGATAAAGAGAATTGAAAACTATAATAGTCCCAAACATTTTTTAAATATGTTAAAATATATAAAGATTTTAATATTTACAGTTTTGTTTGTTTTACCAACATTGGTGAAAGCTGCATCAAAGCCAATGAGTGGGGATCATGTTGATTTCAACTTATTATTACAAAATTTAATAAATAGTAACACTACCACCTATACCTGGTCAATTGAAAGCACTAATGATTGGGACGACCTTCAAGCATTTATGCCGCAGGCAAAAATTGCAGGTATTACAGTATGGGTTTCTTTACTTCCACCCTCAAAAACACCGCCGAAAGAACCAAACGGCACTTATTCTGAGCCATTTAAAAATGATTACGTAACCTGGGCCAATGAAATTGCTAAACTATCTCTTAGATATTCAAATATTGAGTCTTTTTCCATAGCCGATATGAGGGAGAATTTATCACTAAATTATTTAACTCAAACCTATATTAATAATGTTAAATCGGCAGGCTCTGCTGTAAATCCAAAATTAAAGTTTGATACTTCATTACCAAACAGCTTTTATGTTGATAAAGATGCTAAAGGGAATGGTAATGGCTCTAGCTGGACTAATGCATCAATTTCAGTTCATGGTTTAAAATGGAATAATATTAAAGCTGGAGACATAATTTATGTTTCAGGTGGAACTGATTCAACTGTGTATGCTCAGGATACTTTGAAAAATAAAATAATTTCTGACGGTTATGTTACTATTACTAAGGGAGTAGATGTTGGACATAACGGGAAAGTTATTTGGGAGCAACAAATTCCAATATTAGTTCCTTTCCATGGCTCTTTTTGTCTGGTCGGATGCTCTAATATTAAATTAGAACATATGACATTTAGAAATGGACTTGATAATTCTATTCCTGCCTATGCAATGATCAATATTTATGGTTGTTTTAATATAATGATAAATAATGATACTATTATTAGCAATGGAAATGGATTTGGAATTTATGTCCAAGATGTAAGTGCTAAATATAGTCCACTAGGAAGAAGTAAAAATATATCTATAACAAATAATTATATCGAAGTCGAATATAATAAATTAAATCCGTTGAGCGGAAGCCCTTATGCTTATGGGCAAGATCCTATATGGTTAGGTTATTGTGATGGCGGATTTACAATTAGTGGGAATACTATAGTAAGCCATAGTGCGTATGGTTCTCAGCATCCCGATTTAATACAGATGTATGATGTAGGCTCAATTAAAAATTATGAGTTTAAAATTGCAAATAATTTAATGATTATGGATAATACCGCTAGCTCAAATGCTCAAGGAATTTATTTAGAAAATGGAAAAAGCAATAGGTTTTTAATTTATAATAATATTGTTAAGATGAACACAACTTTAAATGTTCCATTCCCTATTACTGGTACATCCGGTGATGGGAATGTTCATATAAGTATAAGACTTTTTAATAATACGGTAATTGTCAAAAATTCTAAATCACCACAATCCAGCAATATGAGTTATATGACAAGGTTTTTTTATGGTGTTGATACAGTAATGATTGAAAATAATATTTTTAATGATGAAGGAACGGCAGTTAATCCGCTTCCTTTAGTGCTTGGAGAAAATAGTTATGAAAATATAACATATTTGGTTTCAGATTATAATTATTATGATTTTACAAATGATAATTCAAAACTTAACAGTGATCATATCCAAACATCAGCAAAAGGAAATAGCCATACTTGGGATGAATGGCGGGGATTAGGAATTGACAAAGAAAGCCTAGTTGGTAGTGTAAATTTTATAAAACCTTTAGGAATTGAAAAAACTGATTATACTCCTAATAACATAAATAACTCCGGGAAAAATCTTTACTTATATTTTAATTCCGATATTTTAGGAAATAAAAGACCTAATAGTGGAACTTGGACTATTGGTGCTATTGAGAAACAATAATTAATTTAGATATAGTATTAGATATGTACATTTTTTATGTAGGATAATATTTATATTACTATTTTTATTATTGAAGTATTCTCTTAAATCTAATCCCGTACCTTGAAAAGAATTTTACTAATTCTTCTCCTAATAAATTAGAACCATACCTATTTTTTTCTTCAAAAGATAAAATCATATCTTTATATGTTAATTTTTTACAAATGTCATCGATACTGTTAAAAGTTAGTATAATATTATAATTAACAGAAGATAATTCCACATTATCATCATCTAAAAAAATAATACAATAATTATCATTATCAATTGAGCAAGAAATGCAGTTATTTTCATTTTTAATTCCTATACATTCATATTTCAAATAACTTACAAAATCGTTTAAAATTTTTTTTATTATTGTCTTTTTTTGTTCAATTGGAAATTTAGGATAAATATTATTAGGGATTACTCTATTTTGAGCACTAATAAAAATCGAATTGGGAGGAATGTTTTTAGAAACAACTGCATTTGGCTGAATTAGAGAATAATCCCCAATCTCGACACCTGGATTAATAAAAGTCCTCCATGAAATCCAAACATAGTCACCAATTTTAATAGGTTCAAATTTGACAGGGAAACCTTCTAATTGAGATAACCATGAACTATGAGTAAATAGAAATGAATGCCCGCCTATTGCACTGTCATTTCCAATAATAATCGGCCTTGTTGTATTTAATAAAACAGCTTGATTTATTAAGCAGCGATCCCCAATTATTAATTTGGACTCTGGGGATTTTAATATGCCTACCTTAACCTGTTCTCTGATCCTGGTATCTTTTCCAATTTTTAAATATCCTGTATCAATAAAACAAAAAGAAGCTATAGTAGTAAATTCATCTATCTCAATTCTCTTTGCCTGTATAATACTTAAAAAACCTATTTGTACATTTTTTTTTATGTCCACATCTTTTGCTATTATAATGCTGCCAAAACCAATTTTTACATTATGGCCTATTTTATACCCTTTTAATTTGTATAGAATAATTTTAATAAAGGATGGCAAAAAGCCAAATAATAAAATTTGCTTTAGAGGTATTCGCTCTTTAAGTAAAGGTAATTTCATTAATTGTTTTTATTAAATTTATAATTGCATTCAATTGGACATAGAATATTTTTCAATTCAATGAAACAATAAATATTCAATTCACTGCCAATTCAAATTTACTTAGAGAAGAATTGCTTAATTTTATTGACGACAAACAGAATTTGTTCTTCTGTTAATTCGGGGTAAATCGGTAAGCTTAAAATTTCCTTTTCATATTTTGTAGCTACAGGAAAATCAGATGGTTTGAGATTCAAATATGAGTATGCAGGTAAGTTTGGGAGCGCGGTGGGATAATGTATTGCAGTGCTAATGTTATTTTGTTTTAAATAGTCCTGAAGCTCATCTCTTTTATTTGAACGTATAACGTACAAATGAAAAATATGTCTAGCATTAGCCATGATAAAAGGAACCATAATTTCGTCAATACCTGACAGCAATTCATTATAACGCGATGCAATATCTATTCTTTTTTTATTCCAATCATCTATATATTTTAATTTCACATTTAAAATTGCAGCTTGAATTCCATCAAGACGGCTATTTATTCCTTCCATAAAATGGATATGTTTCTTAAGTGCCCCATGATTTGCAAACATTCTCATTTTAACTGCCAGATCATCATCATTAGTAATAATTGCCCCTGCATCCCCATAAGCTCCTAAATTTTTCCCTGGATAAAAACTAAACGAGGCAGCATCACCAAAAGTACCAACAAATTTATTATTATACTTCGCGAAATGTGCTTGTGCACAATCTTCAATCAAATTCAGATTATGTTTTCTACATATCTCTTTAATTTTTTTAATATCTGCAGGCTGCCCATATAAATGCACAGGAATTATTGCTTTTGTTTTTTCTGTTATCTTTTCTTCAATCTTAGAACAATCTATAGTATAATACCGCGGATCAACATCAACAAAAACCGGTTTTGCACCTGTTAAAGAAATAGTTTCTGAAGTTGATATCCAGCTAATTGCAGTAGTAATAACCTCATCACCTGGCCCTATCCCCATCATTTTTAAAATTATATAAATTGCATCCGTACCGTTTGCTACTCCAATACAATTATTTATATTATATTTTTCCTTATATGAATTTTCAAATTCATCAACATATTTCCCCTTAATAAATGCGGTTTCTTTAATTACATTACCCAATACATTATCAATTTCATTTTTAATAGTTAGGTATTGAGCATAAAGGTCTACAAAAGGTACTTCCATAATATCTTCTTTTAATTTTAAATATTGTTTTTATTAATTAAGTTACCTTACACAAGGAGCCTAAATAAGAGGCTGTCTCAAAAGTCAGATTTTGTCAACCTGAACTTGTTTCAGGTTCAAATTTCAGTTCAAAATCGAAATAATAGATTCCGAAATAAATTCGGAATGACAGTTTTAAGACAGCCTCTTATATCTCTTGTTTTGCCTAACATTAGCTATTAATTAATTTTCTTGCAGGATTCCCGACATACACTCCCGGCTCCAAAATATCTTTAGTAACAACTGAACCTGCACCAATAATTACATTATCTACTATATTAACTGGTAAAATTGTTGCATTAGTCCCTATTGAAACATAGTTCCCGATATTAGTTTTTCTCCAGAAATTTTTATCGCCTTTGGCGGGCCCATTTTTTTCAAATTTATCGTTAATAAACATTACACCATGAGAAATAAAGCAATCATTTCCAATATTAACTAATTCGCAAATAAACGCATGTGATTGGATTTTACAGTTATTACCAATGTTAACATCTTTTTGTATTTCAACAAAAGGGCCAACAAATGTATTATCTCCTATCTTACAACCATAAATATTAACCGGTTCAATTATTTTAACATCCTTACCAAAATTGACATTTTTAATTTGCGATTGGATAATTATTGGCTTATTCATATATACTTAGCCTTAGGAAACAATTAAATCTGTTCCTTAATTTTAAATATTCTATCATCTTCAATAAATTCTTTATTTATATTATTTTCATTAAAGAATGAATCAATGGGGTTAACCTGGTTGGAATTTATTTTTGCAGAATTATAAATTCGTTCAATTATTTGAACTGTTTTTAAACCATCCATAAAATTAGTTGAGATTGTGCCCCCATTTGTAAGAACATCGATAACATTTTCATATACTTTGTCGTGGTTTGACATTGAACCCTGGTAAGTTCCATAATCATTTGGTGTGCCTGATTCCGGAAGATTTGCTATCTCATAATCCTGTATGTTTTGATATTCAAGCGTATTTAAATATTGGCCGCCAATTTTAATTGTCCCCTTTTCGGCAAATAAAGTAATCGACCCTTCCATATTTCGCTTATGGCTGTTAACCGTATAATTTATCGTACCTATAACACCATTATCGAATTCCAGGATAACAGCACCGGTATCTTCAAACTCAATAATCTCTTTATGGTTAAAATTATTAGTGAATGCATGAATATTTTTTATGTCCCCTATTAACCAATATAAAAGATCTATAAAATGGCTAAATTGGGTAAAGAGTGTTCCACCATCCAAGGCCTTGGTGCCTTTCCAGTAAGAAGTTTTATAATATTCTTCATTTCGATTCCAAAAACAATTTAATTGAATACTAAAAAGCCTACCTAAACGATTCTCAATCAAAGCTTTCTTCAATGCAATTATAGGAGGATTAAACCTATTCTGCTTTACAATAAAAAGCCTCCTGTTTGCATCTTCAGCTTCTTTTATCATTCTTTCACAATCTTTCACTGTTAAAGCCATAGGCTTTTCACATAGCACATGCATACCAGCTCTTAAAGCCATTATGCTATGTAAAGTATGTAATCCATTAGGAGTACAAACTGAAACTAGATTTATATCCTTTTCATTATTAAGCATTTCATTAAAATTGGTGTAATGCTTACATGAATATTTTTCGCCAAACTTTTTTGCCTGCTCTGGTTTTATATCGCAAACTGCGTGCAGCTCGCCGAAATTATTTATGTGTTCTGCATGACGGACAGCAATTCTTCCACATCCAACAATAGCAAATTTTATTTTTTTCATATTTAAGCACTCCTAATTCTATTTGTAATTATGTTATAAAAAGCAGAAAATATATATTTAATATCTGTTGTGTACGGGTGTTTTTCTTTTTCTTTTATATAAGTGATCTCAGCATCTATAAACCCATCCTTACTTTGCTTTAAAAGTGAAACATAAGGAGGGATACAACCTGGTTTATATCTATTTCTTATTGCTTTTATATCATCAGGAAATTCATCTAAAAATCTTTGACTTATCGGCCTTATCCCTACAATTTTCATTTCGCCTTTAAAAACATTTATCAATTGAGGCAGTTCATCTAGCCAGTATTTTCTTAAAAACCTTCCAAGGTTTGTAACTCTAAAATCTTCTGCAGGTTTACCTATGTCCGAATAGCCACTTAAAGATAAAACAAAGTCCTGCAGGTATTCTGAATATGCATACATTGTTCTAATTTTATATATAGTAATTGGCTTACCATATCTACCAATTTTGCTCATCTTTAAAAGCATCCCGGTAGATGGAGAAACATTTTCAATTGGTTTCTTTATTTTCATTGCGGCAAAGAACATTCTATCTTCTATAATTTCTATATTCAATACTTTAAAACCATTAAAATACAATCTTCCAAAGCCTTCTGCCAGGGACAATGATTGATTTGTACTCCCGGTAATTGCGGAATAAAAAGTTTTAAGAATAAAAGTTTTGGGGAAAACTCTATTCCATAAAAAATCCATAAAGTAAAATATTTGAGCAAGATAATACGGATATCTTTTTAAGTACCTCCTATGTTTTAAATAGGCTGTCTCAAAATTTCCAACAAAAATTCCATCGTTTACAATCTTATTATTTATTTCTGCAAGGTATTCATTTATATTATTAACCCGGTTGATTAATTCTAAGTTCAATAAAAATTGAAGCTTTCCATCCGGTAAATAATCAATATTAGATATATCATTGGACTTTATAATTATTGAATATGCATAATCAAATGAATGCAGGTCAATGCTTTTATCAAGAAATTCATAAACTTCAGGGTATCTAGCCAACGAAAAGTTTTTAAATTTAGAATTGGGTTTGTCTGCCTCATCAGTATTAAATGATGAGATATAATGACTTTTTCTTTCTAAAATTTTTTTTACTACAACTAAGTCGCCCGCATCCTCCTTAGCAGGCAAACCAGCAATATTAACTACGTAGATTCTGTGTCGTTTTATTTGATAGTATAAAGAAATACCAATAAATGATAATAATGAATAAGTAATAACCCCAAAATTAATTATATATATTTCGCTTATATCAAGATGATTAATAAAGCCGGAAAATGCAGTAAGAGCTAAAATTATTATATAAGATTTTATATATTGATAGATAAAAGGCCAATACTCTTTGCTTTTATGTTGTGGATGAAATTGATAGCCAATAAAAGATCCTGCAAACCAGCTTAAATAAAAATTAATAAATAATAATATGTTCTCACCTCTAAAAAATAAATCACCATTTAATTTATAAATCAAGTAAAGATTTACAACACCAAATAACAAAACGTCATAAGTAAACGCTTTGCTGCTGTATTTAAGATTAATTTCCTTGAAATTTATTTTCTTTTTATTCTTATAAAGCTGGTGAAAAATTTCTATTGAATATGAAATTACAAGAGAACTGAAAATGACAAAACGCGAAACACCTGTCAAATTAAAATTATAAATAATAAATGCCAATATTCCAAGCATTAAAAAGAATGATATTGTGTAAACATATACTCTTTTTAATAATTGCTCTTTCATCTTTACGGTGAATTTTCTGGAGATAAGGCTTGATATAGCCCAGGATATTATAAAAACTAAATAGTAAATTTCATAGCTCTTACTCAATAAAAGTGTATTCTTTTGAAGAGAGTAGGATATAAAAAATGCTGCTGTATATAATAAAAAATTATAAATTATTTTGCGTATCATGATATATTGCCTATGAAATATATAAAATGATATTTTTCTAAATAAGACTAAATATTTTAATTTATTGGATTAAAAATTAAGCTACTTAATTTAATTCTGGATAGATATTTATTTTATTTAAGTGAGGGGGAATCATTTAATATTGAATGAAATTCTTTAGTTAAGAAATTAAATTCTGAGTCAAACTTCCCGAAAAGTATATTAAATTTTAAATCTATTAACACGAAAATTAGATTTCTTTATTTTTTTTGACAATGTAGTATTTGACAACGTTTTTCATATTTTGAAAAATTAATTCTTGCATCCACATGATTCCAGGTTTAAACCATCTATGAGTGTGGACAGTAAACATAATTCTTGAAGGTAACTTTTCTATATTTCTAATAATATTATTAGTAGAATCGAAATTAAAATTGTATTTTGATTCAACTTTGTCTCTAACGTTAACATTTGTTCCATTCCACCTTCTACCCGTATCTGTGAAATATGCAAAATTATGCCAATCAATATCAAATGCAGGATCTCCTATAATTCCTAGCTCCTTATAGTCATAACTATTCCAAATAATTTTATTATCATAAGGAGAAAGAGGTGAGCCATGTGCACAAATTGTTTCAATTGAAAATGTTTCCCGCATATAGTCTATATTTTTACAAAAACTTTCATAAGATAATTTTAATAATAATTCTTTGTCCTGAACAGCTTTTTCTTGTTTAATTAAAGAAAATAAAGAACTATGGTGTAATTTATTTTTACGAACCAGGTCAACATCTTCGTATTGATATCCAATTTCATGTCCGCTAGCTGCTAATTTCTCAACAATTTTCTTTTTATATATAGATGGAATAATTCTAAAATAATATGTCCCTTTAATGCCTAAAGAATTTTCAATTTCTGCAGTCTTCAAAGAATTTTTGGGGAGATGATCAACGTCATGACGAAGTATTATTACAGATTTATTTTCAAAACAAATTTTATTTTTAATATATTCTTTGAAAGTAATAAATGTATATCCATTTTTAAGAAGGGTATTTAGAAAACGTGTATATATTGAAAGTGTAAAATCCATTTAATTTTTATAATATTTTTGATTCATTAATATTTTAAAAGAAATTCTATTTTATTATAATTTTATTTTTCCACCTGAATTTTGATTTTATTATTTTTTTAATTTAATAAACGTGCATTTAATTAACTTTGGATCTTATTAAATGTATATAGATATAAAATGTAATTTTACTGAAAAGTGTATTGAAATTCCGGATTTTTTTTCATTATTGCAGCACTGTTTGGGTAGTTTTCAATAAACCATACAAAAAATTTAGCTGCATCTATTTTATCTTTAAGCATCCTCTCTTTTCTAATATTCCAGATGTGTTTAATATTTTGCAAACATAATAATTCATCTAATTTTTGGATAAATTTATTAGGCTGATCTGTTTTGAACCCAAAAGTGAGTTCATATTTATTTTCAAGTTCCTCAAGATAACCTAATCTTCCAACAAAATCATTAAACCTAAGTGCAGGAATGCCTAATACAGCAGCTTCTGCAGTCATTGTTTGACTATCTCCGATAAACATCTGAGCAAAAGCTAAAATGTGATGCATATCCATTGAACTAATCGACAGGCCATAATTTTGGAAATTATCTTTCAGTTCTTTTTCCGATGTTATATATACGTTTCCATATTTTAACAATTTATTTATCAAAGTTTGAGCAAGGTCGTCATTAATCCCCTTAATTCCAAAATCATGATGAGCATTTAATTTTGAAAATCTTATAATAGAATAGGGTTCTTTCAGTCCATACTTTTGGAGATACGATTTGTCAGCTTTAAAATTCTTGGGATGAAGATATGCAAGTTCATGATAAGAATTATATTTAATTGATTTACTTTCCCATTTTCCATTAAAACAAGAAGATGGTGTTACTATTTCAGTTGCTAAGGGATAACTTAGCTTTGCAAAAACAGGAACAGTAGTTGCATCATCTTCGTTAACACAAACAGATGGAATATTAAATAATTTTCCAACATGGCTTATTTCTGAAGAAGTACCTAACATCATATCAGGTTTGTTTTTAAAACAATGGCTAAACAGTTTCATATCTCTTTTAATAAGCCCTATTGCTATCCCAAGTTTAGTATCTTTTCTACCTTCAGGGAGAATATTTGTGTACTCGATATTATTTTCAATTAATAAATTCTCAAGTACATCCTTCTTTTTAATTAGAATTGTTACTTCATGATTCTTATTCTTAAGCTCAAGAATTACATTCTTAAAAAGATGAAAATGAGCTGGATGGCCTAGATAGAATAATATTTTCATTTATTTCAAAAAAATTATTGTTATTGAAAGTTAATTTTAATTTGTTGATTTCTAATTAAGAATCTTCTTTTCCCAGATTTAGTAAGGGGAATATCATCTACTATATTTATTTTAATTTTAACATTCCCACCTATATAATTGCCCCAATAGCTACATATTCTTTCTTCCTCCCTTTTTGAAAACTTAGAATTGACTTTTAACAAGATACAAAACTCATCCAATCTATCTTGTCTTACTTGAAATTGTTCTACAGAATCAATCCATTCAAAGTAAATTGTAAAAATATGTACTATTAATAACTTCCCTTCCGGACTAATTAAGATATCTGAATCTCTTCCTTCTATCTTATCAATAGATAATAAATTTCTATCACAAGAGCATTTCGTTTTTGATTTTACAACATAGTCCTGCGTATCATATCGAATAAAAGGTTGTCCAAAATTTTGTAAATCAGTAGTAATTACTCTGCCTTTTTCTCCATCGTTTACTTCTCTCCCATTGTTTATTACTTCGGTGATTGCATATTCCATAGAAGCATGATAGCTATTATGCGATTCGCATTCAGCCATTATTGCACCTCCCTCACAGCCATAACTATCAAAAACCTTGCAATTAAATACTTCTTCAATTATCAGGCGCGTATTTGGAAAAAGAATATTTCCTGTAGTAGTAACTGCTTTTGGTCTAATAATTTTAATATTATTATTCTTAATATAGGTTGCCAAAAAAAGCATTATATCCGGATAACCTCTTATAACAAATGGCTTAAAAGAATTAATTTTTTCAACTATTATTTTAAAATTTTCATTATTCAAATCTAATGCATACAAATAAAGTGAATTATTTAGTAAATCTTGTGTTTTTTTTATAAAATTGTTTCTAGGATTTTGACTAAGTTTAACATATTTATCACCTAACTTATATCCCATCCAATACCATCCCCTTAATGCACTTGCCCTTTGAAACGATAACGACTCTTTAGTAAAATAATATCTTATCGGTTCACCGGTTGAACCACTTGAACTGTTTAATATTAGTTGATTTGTAGGAATATTTTTAGCAACTATTTTATTTGGGAAGTTACTCCTGATATCTTCTTTAGTTAATATAGGTATTTGTGAAAGATCATGTTTTGTTTTTATATCATTTGGTGACAATCCAATTTTATTAAATAATTCTGTATAATAAGGTACATTTTCATATGCATGTTTAATTAAACTTTGTAATCTAATATTTTGATAATTTTCCAATACGCTATATGACCAAAATTGACTTTGCATAAGAAATTTTAGATTCTTAGCTATATTTTGACTTAATAAAAAATCTGAAGTCGGAAGAATTAATTTCTCATTAATAATATTTGTAATTGACAAGAATAATAACCTAATTAAAATAGTTTGCAATAATTTTTTTGTTAGATATTGTAACCTTATTATATTAAGATAAATTCAACAACTTTTTAATACCCATTTGTATATCATTTTCTGGCTCCCAATTAAAAAAAGCTCTTAATTTTGATGTACTTGCAATAGTATCCATTATTTCTCCCTGTCTGGTCTCCTCTGAAAATTTTACATTAGGCTTTTCATTAGTAAAGATACATAACAATTCCACTATTTCTTTTACTGAGTATGATTTTCCGTAACCTAAATTAATTATTTCCAAATTTTGAAAGCTATATTCAATAGCTAAAGTAATTGCTTTTACAATATCGGCAATGTATATATAATCCCGCTTAGGTTTTGAATCTTTTAAAATAATTTTCTTTTGTGCAATTTGCTTTAAAATAACTGGTATTAAAAAATTTTCATTTTGACCAGGTCCATAAATATTAAAAGGCCTAAAAATCAATATTGGGACTTTAAAATCACGATTATATCCTTCGCACAATTTTTCACATATCAGTTTACTTTGAGCATAAGGATTATGCGGATTTAAATTATGGTTCTCATCGATTGGTAAATATTCAGGTTCACCATATAGATATGAACTGAAAAAAATAACTCTAGCATTATTTTTTCTTGCTAGTTCCAAAACATTCAATGTAAGTAAATAATTAGTATAATAAAATTCATATGGATTTTTAAACGACTGGGGGACATAAGATTTTGCTGCTAAATGAATAATAACTTCAAAAAATGGGACTGGTTTAATATGTTTCTCGTTCAGCAGATTAAATCCATTATCAACATCAAGTTGAATTATATTTTTATTTTTTTTCCTTTAATGCTTCTACCAAGTGCTTTCCTATGAATCCAGAGCTACCGGTCACTGCGATATTATTCATTGTATAGTAATAATTTTTAGATTTCGTTAATTCCTCTTTCATAATCATCTGGCCTTCCAATATCCAACCAATAACCATTATATTCAAAAATAGAAGGAAATTCTTTTTTGTCGATTAATAAATTCATAAGATCATCAAAGCCAAAAAAAGTATCTTTTGGTATGTAGTCAACAATTTTTTTATTAACCATATATAAACCCATACTAACTAAAAATTCGTATGAAGGTTTTTCATCAAATTTAATTAACTTTTTATTCCCGTCATTTCTTAAAACACCATAATCAATTTTTCTGTACGTTTAATTGAACCTATGGTAAAATTATTTTTATTCTCAACATGATTATTAAAAAATTGATTCAAATTATATCAGTTAGCACATCACCATTCATTACTAAAAAGTTTTCTGGTAAATCCGGTATTAAAGTTAGAGGCCCCATGGTGCTTAAAGCCTTAGGTTCAAATGTATAATCAATTTTAATTTCCCATTTTGAACCGTTATTAAAAAAAGCTTTGATCAACTCGGCGTGATGATTAACAGTAATCGTAATATGATCAAATCCATATTTTTTTAATTGAAGTAAAATTATTTCTAATATCGGCTTATCATTTACAGGTACTAATGGTTTTGGGATTGCAATTGTATATGGTTTTAATCTTGTACCTTTACCTCCTGCAAGGATTATTGCACGTTTAGACATTATAAATTCCTGCTTTATATTGATTAATATTCATTTTAAACCATTCTATAGTTTCCGATATTCCTCTATTTAAATCATATTCTGGTTTCCACTTAGTTGAAGATATTATTTTATAATTGTTACAAAAAAGTCGTTCTACTTCACTATTTTCAGGTCTTATTCTATTTTCATCAGAATCAACAATTATTTCAGTATTCATTTGTTTGGAAATCAATTGAACTAAATCGCCCATAGAAATCTCAAATCCACTTCCTATATTAACAATATCCCCATTAAACTTTGAATTTCCAGCAATCGCAAAAAAGCCACTTACTGTATCTTTTACGTAATTTAAATCGCGAGTTGGAAATAGATTTCCTAACTTTATCGTATTAATACCATTTAAGAGCTGAGTAATTATTGTTGGAATTATTGCTCTAGTAGATTGTCTAGGCCCATAGGTATTGAACGGTCTTGCAATTTTAACAGGTAAATTAAATGATCGATAATAACTAATTGCTAGTTGATCTGCCGCTATTTTAGATGCCGAATATGGTGATTGACCAACCATCGGGTGTTTCTCATCAATTGGTATATACTGAGCAGAACCATAAGTTTCACTTGTAGAAGTAATAATAACATTATTCAAACTTTTTAGCCTTGAAGCTTCTAGTATATTATAAGTGCCAATTAAATTTGTTTTAATGTAGGCAAGCGGTGAGACATAAGAATAAGGAATCCCTATCAATGCCGCTAAGTGAAATACGGTATCGCAGTTATGTATTGCTCTATTTACCGAATCAAAATCTCTTATATCTCCTTGTATTATTTCAATATCATCTTTTATCGATAATTTTTCAAGCCAACCCCATGAATTTGCAGAATTATAATGAACAAATGCCACTACTTCAAGATTGTTGTCTAAACATTTTTCAACCAAGTGAGAACCAATAAAACCACTTGCTCCAGTTACTAATATTTTTTTCATAAATTTATATCCTATCTAAAATATCCTGCCATATTTGTCCTGCATTTTCGATAGCAAAATTTTCTTTAATTTTCTTATTTAAATTAATTGAAAATTTATCGTAAAGAGTACTGTCATTTAATAAATAATCTATTTTACTCGCATATTCTTGAATATTTCTATAATCATTTACGATAAAACCATTAAGTTGATCGTCAATAACATCTATTATATCTCCAACATTGGAAGTAACAACCGGAAGCCCACATAAAGCTGCCTGAACTATTGTTCTGGGAAAGCCCTCTGTCTCAGAAGTTAATACAAAAACCCGACCTTTATTAAAAAAACTATTCAGCTCAGCATCAGGTATATAACCACAAACACTAATATTATTTTTTAAATCAAGTTTATTTATCAAATCAAATATTTTATCTTTTTCCGGTCCAGTGCCGCCAATGACTGCTTTTATATTTGGTTTTTTCTTCTTCAATTCCTGAACAATTTTTACGATCAATTCGACATGTTTTTCTTCACTTATTCTACCTAGACTTACAATATCATACTCTTTTTTTAAGTTCTAAATTCTTAAATAGAGATAAATCAATGGTATTTGGCAAGATAAATATTTTATCTTCAGAAATACCCAGTTTATGAAATATTTTTTAGAATTATTTCCTGTGACAGTTACATATGTGGAATTCCTTATTATCCACAACATAAGTTTTAGCCTTAAACCCTTCCTAATTTTTCTATAAGCCGGATTTCCAATAATAGAGACGACACTGGGAATCTTGCGTCTCTTGCCAGCAATCACTGCTAATAATCCGTGCGGTATTTCATAAATCCCTATAAAGACTTTAGGATTAATCTCTCTTTTTTTTAATAACTGGAAAAATGGTATGATAAATTTTAATTTCCCTTTTTGGGGATTTTTTGAAATAACATATTCTATTTTTTCAGATTCCAGACTTTTCTAATCTCTAAAAACCAACACATGTTCAACGGTTTTCAAAGAAGAGAGTTGCTGAATAAAATAATATGAATCTAAAAATCCACATTTTAATGTTATGAAGATATTCACTTTACTCTATAATCCATAAATTATTATTTTAAATAATTTTGTACTTTTGAATTCAATTGAAATTAACTTATAAATCGGTCCAAATATTTAATTATTTTATGTTATTTCTAATTCTGTTTTAATGTTTTCTTTAAAACCAATGATATTAAATCCTATTTATTTTCGAATGGTTTTAGAGTTACATCTGTATTTTTATGAGAATTAATTAAAATTGATGGTTTCTTGATATTTTGAATGAAACCTTGTTCGATATTGTTTTTGATAAAAAGAAAGAAAGATTTAAAAAGCCCCCAAAAGCCACTAGCTTTAACTAAAAGTTCATTTATATCATCAGTATCGTTTGAACTAAAACGCTTTAATTTATACAAATCAGATTTAATTGAATTATATCCCGCTTCAATTGTGATGGCACATTTATATCCACTTAATTTGCATATTTTGATTTCTCTTTCGGAATAATCTCCATTGGGATAAGCTAATGCATTTATTTTTAAATTGTATTCTTTTTCAAGTATATCTTTTGACTTTTCAATCTCATTCTTTGTTTCACTATAATCACATTTAGTTAAGCATGGGTGAAAAATCGTATGAGATTGGAAATTTACGAATCCCCTCATATCATCTATTTGCTCTTTAGATAATGCTTGAGGATAACTATAATCTTTGTTTTGAATATAGCCAATCTGCTTTAACAAATTTAATCTTTCCTCATTAGGCATTTTTACTAAATGTGAATTAGGTATCATAGATTGATTGTACTTAAACCAATAATGTCTGTACGAGTTAATGATACCTGCACATAAAAAAATTGTTGGTGAAATATTATAATTTTTAAAAATCGGCAATAAGTCATAATTAAGAATATGACCATCATCAAATGTAATTATCATTGAATAAGGTGGAAGCAATTTTTTATTATTCCATTCTGCTGCTTTAATAAATAAATTTAAATCAATAAAGTTATATAGATTTGATAACTCTTTAAATAATTTATTTGCTTGTTGTGTTTTGATATCATGAAACATTAAAATAGTTACATGATTTCTCTGAAATATTTTCCTAAATAAATATGGTATTCCAGAAATTCTTATTAGTTTAAATACGTTTTTTCTCATATTAAATAATATAAAACAATAAAAATTAGGATAATAGGATTATGAGTGTTGTTGTTCATTTACAGATAGATATAATAAGATTTATAAGAATAATTTAATTTCTCATATAATTTATGATCTTTTAGAATTTTACTATTTATTCCCAGAGATTCGATAATACTTTAGTTAAAATTTATAAATTCAAGTTAATCAAAAATTAGTCAGCCAACCTGGTTGTAATTCTGATTATTCAAAATAGATTTGTAGAAAGAGATAATTTTTCCAACTACTCTTTCACTTTGATATCTATCTAAAGCAGTACTATGAGCATTTTGGGATATTGACTTTAAATTATTATTTTTGAGTAGATTTAAAAAAATTGTCGCAAGATTTTCTACATTATCTTTTTTAAAAGAAATCCATTTACATTATTTTGGATCATTTCCGGACATCCTCCCGTATCTGATGTTATTACAATTTTTCCCATCGCCATAGCTTCCATTACTGAGACTGGCAACGTTTCTTGTCTCGAGGGTAATACAAAGCAATCAGATTTTTTTAATAATTCAAGTACATTATCCTGATCTTTCCACCCCACTAAATTAATCATTTCAGAAAGATTGTATTTTTTAATCTGAGTATAAATCTTTTCTTTATAAACTCTATCATAAAATCCACCAACAATAATTATTGAAAGATTCATTATCTCTGTTTTTATATTTGCAATAGCACTTAGTAGTAAATCTAAACCTTTTCGAGGAGTTAAACCTCCAACAAAGATGACATTTTTAAATTTTTCTGTAAATTTTGGTTCTGTGAAAAACTTTTGATTTAATGGATTTGGAATAATCTCGAACTTACAATTTGAAGGACCTAAAAATTTGTAAGTTTGAAAAAAATATTTTTTTGCATAATCAGCAATAAAAATAAAATTATGAAATTTTTTTATAAGTAAAGATTCTATACGCATGGCAATTAATAAATTTAATTTTGTCATAATATCACCTGCGTATTTATATTCTTCTTTTAACATACCATGAGGAGTAACTAATAAATTTTTAGTTTCTAATCCTATTGATAATAGAAAAATAGAACCATTACCTTGAAAGTGAATAATATCAGGTTTGTACTCTTTTATCACCCTTTTTAAAAATTTTCTCCCATTAATTAATGTTCCTAATTTTTTCGATTTAATTAAACCATATGGATAATAATCAATCGTAATATTGTGCGAAAAATATTTACTATTCAATTTTTTAACATCATGGGTTAAGGAAAATACCTTAACATTTAGTTCTTTGTTTAAACTATACCCGACGAGTGTATTATAAATAACTGATACAACCCCGCCTTTAATATCTCCTAACAATAAAGGTAAGTTGCCAATAATCAAAACTTTAATCATAACTGTTAATAATTTTAAAAATTTACAAGTAGGTTATATAAAGATGATGAATAATTTTTATAATTAAAATATTTCATTCCAACCTCTTTACCACCAAGGCCAATTTCCAATGATTTTTCAGGATATTTTATAATATATTCCATTTTTTTGCTAAAGAGATTTACATCATATTCATCTGCGATTAATGCATTGACACTATCCTCAAAATAATTGATAACTTCTCCGTATTTAGTTGTAATTATTGGATTACCAGAAATAACATATTCAGAAATCTTTTGAGGAAATCTAGCTTTATCTTGTATATTAGGTCTTAAAGGGATTAATAATGCTGAAGCATTTAAATAATAATTCAACAGTGTTTCATATGGCAATTGTGAAAACTGTCGAATATTATCTTTTTTTTTACTTCCTTTAATTCTTTGCATTAATTTTTCTATACTCTGATCATCGCCATTAACGATCAAAATAAGTTTAAATACATTATCTTCTAATAATTCAAAAGACTCAATTACAAAAAAAATTACTTCCAGGTATGCAGTTGATGCGCAAAAAACAAAATTCTCTTTAGGTTCATCTTTTAAAACATTGAATAAACCTGGATCAACTAATGGTGGTATCTTAAGATATGGTTTATTCTTTCGATTATTGAATATCTTACTAATTAGATATTCACTTATCAGAATATATTTATCTGTAAAATAATACGAATACTTATCAAAAAGTTTATCCTGATATTTTTTAAATTTACCGATATTTCTATTGATTTCTGAAAAATATTCATTTTGAATCAGCACTAATGGAGTAAAAATCAATTTAGTTACCAAGCGGTAAATTAGCAGGTCATAGAAAGAATTTGTTGGGAGATACAAAATTGTTGACTTAAGTTCACCTTTTAATTTAAAAAATATTATTAAAAATATTTCATTTATTCTTCCATAAATTTTTTCAAAATTTCTTTTGAAAAATGACTCTTCTCTATATACTTTTCTGGTTGTATATCTATATTTTACTCCCTGGATAAATCCTTGTTTTTCAATACTGACAGGTACAGTTATATTATGGACAGCTTTATTTGTTAAAATTAAAACATCATAACCACTTTCTTGAATGGCTTTACATATAAAAGATGAATAATTAACACCAGCAGAACCGAAAGGGAAACCATTAATCCCCATAAACAATACTAATTGTCTTTTCTTTTTATCCATTCATTTCATTTCTATCAATTCAATTTCTAAAAAACATTTGAAGAAATTTAATTTTTAAACTATCAATAATTTATAAGTGTACTAAAAGAAAATAATTAGAATTATTTCCTTATTAGATAAAAGACTTTTGGGAAGATGAAATTTTATTTAATTAACCCTAATCTCTTTTATAACCTTGCATTGATTTCCAACAGCAATAACATTTTCAGGGATATTATTATGACAACAATTCCCCCGTCAATAACAAAATTATCACCAGACTTACATTCTTTAGAATGATAAATCCTTATACAATAAAAACACTGTTGCAAAAATTATTTCACCTGGTTTAGGACTTGTTTACCATAAATTTTAGGTATTATACTATTTAAATCAAAAGTCTTTTAATTTGTGATTGATAATTTTATTTAGAATTATTCTATTAAATTAACTGCTTGAATTTATTTTATTTTTCAGTATTAAATTCATTTGAATTAAAATACTGCAAAAATTTTTTGACATCTAAAAAAAGTAAATAATTTTTTTCTAACCAATCTTCATTATTATCCCACCATTTTAAATTTTGAATTTTATCTATTGTATCGCTGCTAAATCTATAACGGATGATTTTTGCAGGGACACCTCCTACAATCGAGAAAGCTGGAACATCTTTAGTAACAACAGCTCCAGCTGCTATAATAGCACCGTTCTCAATTTTTATCCCTCCCATTATCAAAGCTCTTTCACCAATCCAAACATCATTTCCTACTTTTATTAAAGGGTTCTCTTCTTTAAGATAAATTTTATCCGCAAATGTTTTAAAATTCTTATTATTTGCATAAAATGCAGGATGCGTTGAAATGTAATTGGTTGGATGTATACCCAAATTAAATATTACGTTAGAAGCTATTGAACAAAATTTTCCAACATTAACATTTAATAGTCTGCTTTTAGAGTTAATATAAGAATGATTTCCCAAAGATGAAGCATAAACCTCTACGTTATTTCCGATATACACATGTTTACCTATTTCTGAATTTGTTATAGTCGATTGTAAACCAATTATTAAATTTACATTATGATATTTTCTTTCAATTTTTTTCTTTTTCAAATAGGCATACGTATAATTAGGTTTAAAGAAAAATTTTAAAATACTGATATTTTTATTTGCCCCAAATACCATTATCGTTTTCATTTATTATTTTATAATATTGAATTGGTGCTAATATAAATGAATAGAAATCTACGGCAGTTGTAGTAAAAACTATTGCATTCATTCCCCAACCGAAAACTTTTACAAGAATATAAGTAATTGGGATGAATAATATAGCTCCGGCAGTAAGACTAATTGTTTGTAATTTAATCTTACCAACGCCGTTAATGAACATATTATAAACTCCCCCAAAAGTAAATGTTACAAAATATAACAACAAAGCCAATGAAAGTTTAAAAGGGATATGTATTTTATCTCCTACCCAAATATTATAAAATTCTTGTGAAAATATTAGCATAAAAATTCCAATTATAGCAATAATTGCCCATATAATTAGTAACTTTTTATTTGAACTTTTTATCCATGAAATATCTTTTTTCACCCAAGCTTCTGTAAAAGCCGACCAATAGGGAGCTATTATAATAGCAAATAACATATTTAAAGTTGAAAAATATTTATAGGCAATATTATATATTGTTACATGAGATGCATCAAAGTATTGTATAATAATAAAATTTGTACTCTGAAAAATTATTAATGCAGACACTTCAATAAGAAAAAAATTAATTCCTAGACCAAATAAATCTTTAACATGCTCTTTCCTAAAATATTTAATTGAAGGAGTAATATTTTTATAGGTTGTAGAAAAGAAATAAATTGATGCGGCAATTAAAACTAGAACTGGGCTTAAACTAAATACTAATGCAAGATAAATTAAGGAACCATGAGTAGTTAATGTTAAAATATATATTGCTATAAGTGATATTATATTCCCTATAGGTCCTAATAGATTTCCTATTGCTGGTCTTTGATTTGCATATAATATTTTGACAATCAATCTAAGTATAAATTGTAGAAAAAAAAATCCAAAGACAATTAACGCCAAGTAACTTAATTCTTTACTATTTTCCTTAGTCGTATTTAATATTACCGTCCAATCAATAAAGTTATTTGATATAAAAAAAATTATAGCTACAATAAAAATCACAATAATAAGCAGGAAGTAAGTAGTACTAACATATATTTTCCCAAGTTCATAATCTTTTGTTGCAAAAGCTTCTGCCAATTTATTTCTCATACCACTTCCTAATCCAATTTCAAAAAAAGTAAACCACGAAAGAAAAGAAGAAATGGTAATCCAAATACCGTATCTGAATTGATCTAAATAATTTAATACAATGGGAACTAATAAAAACCCGATAACAATACTCAAGCCTTTAATAATTAATGAAGCAACAATATGTTTAGCTGCTTTCTTTGACCTTGGGTGGCCAAAGAAAAGTCTAGATTTTAGAACTTGAATTAATTCCATGTTAAAAAAATCTTTTAATAAAAGTTATAAAATTATCAATTTATATTATTTTTAATAAGAATAATCCTTTGCGCAATAATTTAATTCAAGTTTGTTATTAGAACTTTTGATAATTTACTATTTGAGGTATAAATTTGAGGCTCAATAACAACTTTATTTTCAAAATACTTTGCAACAGCAAGACTTAAATAAAGTCCTGCTTGATTTGGGCCTAAGATAACCAGTGTACTATTTGCAAGTGCAAAACAAACCCATCCCAAAAATGGACTCCAATTATTCGTAATTTTAGCAATTCTATACAATTTCTTAAAAAGAAAATACATAAAGAGAAGGTACAATATTCCCCCTACAATTCCCCAATAATATAATAATGATAAATAACCAACATGAATTTGGGAACTTCTACCTGCAAGCCTAGTAACTAAATCATATCCAAGGTAACCTCCATGGCCCCATATTGGGTTTTTAGGAAAAAAATCAAAAAACAATTGAAATGCTAATATTCTTGTATATGCAGAATTTGATTGTATATCTCTATGAGCATTATCTTGCAATATTCTGTCATTGATAATAGCATCCAAATTTATTCCTACTGCCTTAAGAATAAAATATGTAGCAGCTACAATGAAAATAACATAAATGGTTATTTTCAAAATATTCAATACGTTAATTTTCTTTGCAATTACATACATTGGGATAAGAAGAAGCATGTTTAACATTACCCATCTGAAAAGTGACAAAAAAGCAACTATAAAACCCATTAAGTACCAAGGCAAAATGTTTTTTTCATTCTTGAATAATTTATCACCAATAACTAACCCTAATGTCGGAATAAAGACCAAACCAATACCAAACTGTGATAGCCATGAATAAATAGATGGATATCTAGGGACTATATCAGTTGAATACCATTCTTCCATGTATGTTGTATAAACCAAGAATTGATTATTTATAGTAGCTTGATATACAATTATTATTGTAGCAAAAACTAAAATTACTTTTGAGATTTTGATAATTTGCTCATAAATGTCTGATTGAATAACTGTATTTTCAATTAAAATAAAAACAAAAATAGGAATAAGATAATTATTTAAATATAATTGTTTAAAATTGAATGAATAATCGGGTATTTTTAAACTATTAACTATTGTTTGATAAATAAAAAAAAGTATATAAAAGATGATATATTTTTCTAGTCTTAAATTTTTATTAGTTATTAATAAAAACAAAGTTAATACAATAACAAACCCTGCCCATATATTTGATGCAGCAACATCAAAATACTTAACCGAAATAATAGCTACTATTGGCGAAATTGCAAAATATACTATTAAATAATTAGCTAATTTATTACTGATAGCTGTTCTCTATAATTCGTTTTGGTTATTAAAAGTATAAAATTAATATCTGTTATTTAACGTTAAACGCATAAAACTAATATTTATTTTTGTTTATTTTTATTATTAAAACATTATTAAAAATGTATGCAAAAAAGACAAACCAGAATGGAATTGTAATATAAAATATTCTACGAAATCCACTAACCATAGTACTTCCCCCAAGATAAATTATAAACATCATTAAAAGTATTATTATTTCAAGAGGTATTTTTCTTAAATTCATTACAGTCAAGTAAATCGCTAATACAATAAAAACAACTAAAAACATATTTGGAATAATAGTAAAATATGTATTTATTAATTGATTTTTATGAGAATAAGGATATGAAAATAATATACGTCCAATATTAGCAATCCAATTTGTGAAATATTTTTTAGGGTGATACTTAATATTTTGTATTGCTTTATTCCTATATGCTATATCCATTTGCCCAGGAGTTAGTTTTAAAATACTATCCATAAAAGCTTTATGATTTGGATTTTCTCTTAATTGATTATCAGTTTTCCAGTCACCTAATTCACCAGAATATGGAGTACTCATCGTATATAATGAATTGCTACCCCCTGATTCCCAATATAATGGTATGCCTGTCAGGCTATAAGTATAAATTAACCATGGCAAACAAAATAATATTGATATTGCAAAAAGTAAGATTACTTTTTTTACTGAAGTTTGGAATTTTGATACCCCTAACAAAGTAATCGAAAATACAAGCATAAAAGTAATAACGAATCCAAAGATAACCTTAGTCATAATCAAATATACAAGTGCAAAGATTAATAGAAATGAGGTGTACCTTGAAATATCTTCATGCTTAATATATTTAATAAAATGGTAACCTATAAAACTGACCAAAAACCAAGTCAAACATTCAGTATACAAAATTAACATCATCTCAAATATTGGGTAATAAATACCAAGTAAGAAGGTCAATATAAAAGATCTTTTTTCAGTTGTGTAATAACAAAAAGTTTTAAAACTAAAAATTAAAGCGAAATAAAGTAAAAAAGCATTTAGCATTCTTAATAAAATAATTGGCAACTTTATAGATATAAAAAGTGCTAGAAATATTGGGTACCCAGGACCGCTGGACAGATTTATTTCTGCATATTTTTCACCAAAATTGCCATGTAAAATATTAGAAACAAATTGCAAATATCTTATTTCATCACCGATTAAATATATTTTTACTAAAAAAAATACAGATTAGGATATATAAAAATAAAAAAGGCAACAGTTGAATATATATATTTAACCTGGAATACCAATTCTTAAATATGCTCATAAATTTAGAAATTATTTTTTCTCCATTTAAAATTTTAATTAGTTTTTTATTATAATTATTAAAGATTAAGAATTGTAATCATGAAAAGTCGAATAATCGTAATTTCTTTCATTATTTTCATTAACCTTTTTTAATATTTTACTATTCAAATGAAATAATTCATCAAAATATCTTTTGCTTTGAAATGAAAGAAATCCAAGACTTAAAAATTGAAGTGAAATAATTAAAGAAACACCGCCAACAATAAATGCATACGGCCTTGCTTTAAAAACTTCCGCAACTGCTTCAGAAAACTCTGCATCAAAAGGTCCAGGTATATGCGGTAAAGCCGAATAAACTACAAAAGTATTTATAAAAATCCATACTATTATATAAGCAGAAATAATAAATAATATCGTTCCAAAAAGGACAAAATAAAAGTAGGGCTTAAATATAAATGCCGACATTAGCCCTGATAAAATTCCTCTTAAAATACGAATATTAGAAACCCGTTTTTTGCCTGCCTGGTTTTGTACTTTCCAATCAAGGTGAGCAGGAATTTCTACTATTTTTGCTCTTAAAATAAGCGACTTTAACACAATCTCCGGGTTCACTTCATAGTCTCTTGATTTTAAATTTAAATTAGTTAGAAATTTTCTTTGATAAGCTCTAACCATACCTGTAAAAGTATGAATATCTTTACGGACAATTATGGATAAAAAAAAGTTAATTGTGCGGCTTAAGAATTTTCTTAAAAAAGGGACATTAGAAACTTTACCGCCTTTCATATAAGGTGACGCAATTACAACCTGAGCTTCATTCTCAATTAATGCATTTATCATTTTTTCTATATGGCCAGGAGAATAACTTAAATCAAGATCCAAAGTAACAATAAAGTCTCCATGACAATGGCTAAAACCTGTTTTAAGAGCACTTCCAAGATTTTGGTTTGCTTTATGATGAAATACAAAAACGTTATTTACTTTAGCAGCGAAATCATCGGCTAATTTTTTTGTATTGTCTGTGCTTCCGTCATTTACAATAACAATTTCCCAATCATATTTATCTTCAATAGACTGCATATAAGAAACTATGATTGATAAGTTTTGTGCCAGCATAGCTTCTTCATTATGTGCCGGTATCACTATAGAAATAATTTTTTTTCTTTTCCCTAAATTCATAATTAAACTTATTTAATTTCTCTTTTAAATAACTTACTGAATAATCTTTTAATTTATAAAATGCAATGTCTTTTATTTTTTCTTCATCTAATTTTCTAAAACATCAAAATTCCAATGATTTAATACCGACAGTTTTTCGCAGATTAAATCTGCACCGATTCTAAGCTCTAATCAAATATTAGCATCATATAAATAATTAGGCGGGCAAATTTCAAAATAATATCAATTCCACCTGTTACCTGACGGATTCCAGCATTTCCACAATTCATTTTCCTATTTCTCAAAGGAGCTTCACTTTTCTTCTTATGGTTTCAAGCTGCCTTCCAAATCTCAAATCTCCCGTATTAGACAAAGAGCTTTCTTTAAAGAATAAGCTTCCAAGCATATCATCATAATCAAGAGAATCAAATACTATATCAAGACTATCCTGGTTTCTCTTATTGCCCTAAAGGTGTTTAAGTATGATACGATCAGCAACATTGTTATCCTAAAATTTTCAAAAGATGTATGAAATTAATTAAAGGATGTGAAAAGAATAAGATCAAATTAAATTTCAGGACTAAAGACTATTGAATTTAAATTTGAATATTGGAACTTATATTTAAGAAATTTTATAATAATAAAATTAAAAACTAATTCGTAATCTCTCTCATCTAAAATAGAGCACAAATAGATGAATTATTTTTCTCTTTAACCTATATTATTTAACGCGCCATCTTCTCATGGTTTGGTAGTCAGGTTTGAGGTGGGTTATGGTCTACCAATATACTAGAATATAAATCGTTGCCCTCTTAGCAGTGATTGACAAACCGATTAACTTATACTATTCGTAGATATTTTTAATGTTTATTTCCTATTTAATTAAACTCCTTTCAATCAAAAATTTTCTATAGCAAAATTGATACTTTTAATTATTCAAGCGAATATTGAAAACATTTCATTTTTCTAATTCAACATTTCATATTTTCCTCTATGCCTCTTATAATCTTTACCTTCAGATTGATAATTATAATAATATTTATGATAATATCCATAACCTTTTTTATAATTAAAGTTATTTAGCACTGTACCTAAAAATGTGGAATTTTCATTCTTAATTAATTTTACGGCATCCAGCATTAAACCAACTTTTGTATTTTCTGACGAAACCACTAAGATTGATGCATCTACAATCTTTGAAAGAATCTCGGAATCAACTACAGCTACAATTGGAGCAGAATCGAGTATAATAATATCAAACATATTTCTCATCTCATCCAAAAAGTTCTTCATAGTATTAGATTCCAATATTTCCGCTGGATAAAATGGAAATGTACCTGCAGGTATATAGCTAAAATTATGAATCAAAGAATTCTTAATTATATCGTCCAAGCTAGCTTTCTTAAACAAATAATCAACTAATCCCGGTTTTTTATTGCTGTTTAACACCGTGTGCACTCTTGGCCTTCTTAAATCACAGTCAATGAGTAAAGTTTTTCTATTTGATTTGGCATAACTGATAGCCAGATTTACCGACACTAATGTCTTTCCTTCTTTTTCTGCAGGTGACGTAATTAAAATAGTTTTAGGTGAACCGGAGTCAACTTTAGAAAATTGAATGCGAGCTTTGATTGCCCGAAAAGCTTCGCTTGGGGCCGAATCAGGTTTTTCCAAAATTACCAACTCCTCTGATTCACCCTCTTTCTTACCATTTTTCTCAATAAGAGGAATCCAGGCAAGGACATTAATATTTTCATTCTGAATATCAGACGGAGTTTTTATACTATCATTAAAGTAATCTTTAATAAGGATGAAACCGAATGATGATACAAATCCAATAATTAATCCAACAAGAGCTATTAATTTCCTATTAGGTTTTGAAGGCTCATTAGGAATTCTCCCTTTTCCAATCATTACTACATTTCCAGGCTGCGACAGTTCGTTTAAAGCAGATTCCTGATATCTTTTTTCAACAAGTGAATAAAGTTGTTCCAAAGATTCACTTTTTCTTTCATACCTGGCAAGTTTTACGGAAGCGCCAGGTAATGCATCTAATTTGTTTTCATAACTTTGAATTAAATTTTGCAACTCCTGCAATTTTATGTTTAGTGCCTGATTTTTCATTTCTTCATCAATAAGACTTTTTGTTAAAGCCTTTGCTTGTTCAGGGCTGCCTGCATATAAAGATGTTTTTATATCATCAAATTTTGCATTAAGCTTTTTCTTAAGTTCATTAATTTTTATATCAAAAGTATTTATTTTTTCTGTTACATCTATATTCGGATTTTTAATTGCCAACGCTAGATCTTTATTCATTTGAAGGTCAGCAATTTGTTTCTGCAAAACATCTATGTAAGCCTGCGAAGTTTGGCTGTCAAGATATTCAGCAAGTTTAGGATTCTGGTCCTTCAATTGACCCTTATATTGCTGCAGCATCTCACTAGATGACATAAGATCAATTTTAGCTGCATCTCTTTGTGCATCCAAACTTGCTAATTGAGAAATTAATTCTGTCGATTGCTGGTCCAGCTTGACGATGCCACCTTTTTGCTTAAAGTTTTTTAATGAATCTTCAGCCAAATTTAATTCTTCCAGTTTTTCAGATGCTTGTTTTTCTAAAAAATCCTTTACAGTTGAAAGCTGTTTTCGATTAATTTCGAGATTTAATTTATAGTATTGGTTTGCATAAGTATTAGCAATTAATGCGGCTTCAACAGGTGATGTTGAATAAGCGTAAATTTCAATCATATCCTCACCATCTAATTGTTCTGCCCATGTGAGGTCATACAAGCTATTTGCTAAATCTTCCACAGAAAGATGATTAAATTCTGATGAACTATCATCCATATATCCTATCATTTTAAATTGAGATTTGTCTTTTGCTACATTAAAACTGTCAATTAAAGCTTTAGCAACTCTTTCCTTGGTGTCATAATTATTTATTATTTCAACTTCATTTGAAATAAATCTATCTATATCATTAGTATTACCGGAATTTCTATAATTATCTTCAAGAACATTCTGCTGTGGTAAACTTATTTTAAGTGTAACCGAAGAACTATAAATATTTTTTGAATGAAGGGCATAGATTATAGCCAATATGAAAATACTGCAAGTAATAATGATAAATGGTTTTAAGTTTGTTCGAAGCAGTAAAATATAATCTTTTACGGTTTTGGCGGAGCCTAATAAATATTTATTCACATCAAAATTTTTATTTTCCATATATTTTTCCAATATTATTTCTTGTATAGATAAACAAACAGTGTAACAATAGAAGCGATTGTAGATATTACTGAAAGTCCCAGGCTAAGATAATCTTTAAGAAAAAATCTTGGCTCTCCAGGAACTAATAATATATCACCTGCTTTTAATTTAGGAATCTTTATTCGTTTTTCTAATCCTCCATCGCTCCATAATAGATCATTATAATCAAACTGTATGACTGTTTGTGAAGAATCTGGATTTATTCTGAACAATTTTAAATTTTAAGTTCTGCATCTTCCATCAGGCCCGCCGGCTAGATCCAAATAATTCATTTACGCCATTTGTAGAAGGTATAATATACTGCCCGGGAAATTTTACATATCCCCAAACTATGAACCTTAATATTTATCTGTTCGGGATCCGAGTAATCATACCGTGCACCATAGGAATGTGGAATTTCACTTAAACTTTTCCCTATTTGAATATCTTCTTGCGAATATAAATACGGATAATAAAGTTAAAATGAAATAAGATTAATAATATTGTTTTTATTTTCATTGTAATAAGTTATTAGATTTAATTTTTAGAAAATGTGAAATAACGCAAAAATAATCATTTAGTAACAGTAATTAAACATTAAAATTATACTTTAAATACAGCTTCGCTTAGTCGCTCCCATAACGAATAAATGGTATTTTGCAGTGGATTGTTTGTTAAAAAATATATAGGACAAAAAACTTCGTCTAAGGAAAATTATCCTTAAGTTAGAATTAATTATGCCAGAATTTATACAAGATATTTTTGACAGGAATTAATTTGAATTTAATAAAATTTTAAATGAAGTATATTTGATTTATCTTTGCTAAACAATGAAAATCCTTGAGTATAAATTCGAAAATTCAATATAATATTTTATTAAACGATAATGCTTTAACATATTTAATCTTAATCAGTTATGGTTATTTCAAAAACATTAATTAAATATATATTGATTGTAATTGTAATTTCTCTTTAACAAGTTTTTTATACAATCAATTATTTAAAAATAACATTGTGATTAGATTAAATATGCATAATTAAGTTTAATAAAGCAAAGATAGTATTAAACTTACTAATTCCATACAATTGTAACGTAATGATACACTATATGCCCATATAACTGATTAATAAATTACTTGTAGCAGAAAAGTTTCTATAAATTTAATATTAAAATTTTAATTAAATGTATAAATATTGTAGGCTAATTTAATTAAAGGTGAACTTTTAATAAAATCAATGATTAAAGGCAAAGACGTTAAATGACTTAATTTCTAATAAATTCAGATAGGTTTCTTAATAATAACTTAACAAAAATTAATTTGCAATCTTAATTTTTTTTTTGCTTATTGGAACCATCTTTTTTTACTAATTACAAACTTATATGGATTCATGAAATATGAAAAAGGTTAAGTTTTTATACCTTTTGGAAACCTTGAATAAAAGAAATCCTAATCAATTTATTATGCAAGATATTATAGAGACCTTACATAAAATTGCAGTAACATATCTGTGTGTGAATTATAAGAAAGTTCGTAGAATTCTTAGTAAAGAAGGTATTACTATTGAAGATATCGCAATTGATTCGATTGCCCCTTTATTCTTAAAGGATAGTAATGGGTACTTCTATGTTTTAAAAGATGCTTTTGAGCAATGGCGTCCTATCCCTAGAAGCGAGGAAGATATATTATTTATTCTAAATAAGATTGTAGCTAAAAGAGTTGAACAGCATACTATTCTGTTATTAAAGGAAGCTGAACCTATCTTTTCGAAAATTTTAGACTCAATTTATTATTTGATTAAGAAAAATGGATATATAAAAAAATATTTTCTTGGCCTCAGCTATATAGTTGAAGAGAATAATACTGAAATAATAGGGGAAACAATTGATGAAATTGCATTTAATAATTTGCCATTAAATCTATTTATTAATAAAAAAGAATCACTATCTAATATTTTTTACTATTTAAAAAATGAAACCGGCTTTTTCCCAGCTATTCCTATTAATATTTTAATACGTCGTTTGGAACAAATTAATAGTAGTGATTTTTCAGCGACGAATTACTCTCAATATTTTTATGAAAATTATGACATTGATGAATTACTCAAAACCTGTTTTAGGGAAACTGAAATAAAATTACATGAAACTTATGTTTCAAAAGGGAAGCTCAGTTATGCTGATGCAGAATGTATTAAAGCTGCCCTAGAAGATATAAGTTATGATTTGAAGCAAGGGGGTATTACTGGAAGTTTTTTTGAATATCTCAAGTTTCACATGATAAATCTAACCAAAAATGAATATATGACTCATTATAATCATATACTTCAATACCTGTATAAAGTGATGAAGAACAATATATCTCAAATGCTCAATTCATAATTTAATTTAAATTTAAGTTATTTTTTCTTAAAGCCTATTTTTTATTCTATTAATGAGTTAAGATTAAATTTTTAGGTAATTACGTAACGAACAGTTTGTTTATATTGTTTTATGAGAGAGAACAATAAAATAACAGAAAGAGATATTTTTAATTTCGTATTTCTTAAGCAGCTGCTATCTAATTCTAAGCAAAAGGAAATATCAGAAAATTTCTATTTTCATGATAAAATAAAATTTTATGAAAAATTAAAAGAAAATTTGAACAAAGAATTAAGTAAAGAAATTAAATCTAAAATTGCTTCAAATATTCCAACCTATAAAGCATCAAAACCTAACATAAATTACGGGCCTAATAAACTACAGCTTAAATGAATTTTTATTAGCTTAACATTTCCTACTTGGAAATATTAAGAATCAGTCTAGCATTTTAATATTTATCATGGTGGGTTTTGCACTTTAATCAGATTATTTAATTCCAGCATTACAACATCAAGATTTTTAACTGATATAAATAACTTTTCCAGAGTTTCTTTTGAGCCGGAGTTTATATTCAAGCCTTTTAATTTTTTAATAATATCCTTAATGTTGGAAACAGGCTTACAAAGCTTATGAGAAATCATATCATTAAGCTGTTCCAATTCTTTATTCCTTTGAATCAAGTTTGATGTTATCATGTCACGTTCAAACTCAGCTACCTTCCGTTTTGTAATATCTATAAAACTTGCCCTAATTAAATTTCCTTTGGAGTTGTTCAACTTTGCAAATCTTACTTCGCAATAAATAGTATCTCCTTTCGCATCTATACAGGTGCATTCCAAATGATTATCCCCACTTTCAATTGTACCTGCTATTTCTCCCCATGATTTTTTTTCTTCATCATTACCAATATGATTAAAACTCGAACTTAATTTCTCAAGATTTATATTTAAGAAATCTTCCCTGTTGTACTTAAATAATTTTAAAGCACTTCTATTAAAATCAATTATTAATTCGGTGTCAATATTGATAATTAAATTTGCTTCAGGGGCATATTCAAAAAATTCACGAAAGCGCAATTCACTCTCTTTTAACGATTGTTCGTTCTGTTTGCGTTCAGATACATCCTGGATAAATCCCGTAACTAAAACCGGTTTGTTATTTTCATCACGATCAATCATGAATTCGGACCAAATAAATTTTTCATTATTATTTTTATCTACAATTTTATAATTCAATTCAATAGCATTTAAATTTTCAATTGCATTCTTAATAGTTTTTTCAATTATGATTCTATCATCAGAATAAAGAAAGTTAAAATAATTTTCAAAAGAAGCTTCAAACTCGCCAGGCTTAACACCAAGTATTAAGTATATTTCATCTGACCATTTAGTCGTCCCGTTTTTAAAATTACTTTCCCAGCTTCCTACATTAGCAAGGTATTCAATCTCCTTCATCAATGCTTCACTTTCAATAACCTCATCAAGATACTTTTGCCTTTCTCTTTCAATTCGTTTTGTTTCAATAGCATTGAGAATAGCCGCAGGCAGCCTTTGCATTCTGTCTTTTAAAATATAATCACTGGCACCCTCTTTCATAATTTCAATTGCATACTCCTCGGGAATTGTTGAGGTAATTAAAATAACAGGGATAAATGAATTATTTTTTTTTGCAAGTTTAAGGGCATCAAGCGAATTTAGATCAGGCAATGAATGATCGGACAGTACAATATCAGGGGTAAACTCGATAAGGGATTTTGTGAAGTCGTTTCTATTTTCAACCACTCGAATTTCATAATCTATATTGTTTTTCGTTAACTCCCTTTTAACTAGTTCAACATCGGTTGGAAGATCTTCCAGATATAAAATTTTTATATTGTTCATAGATCATCTTTCTCTCCTTTATATTAGATAGGAGGTTCATTAAGTATCATCCAGTAAAAACCAATATCAGATACAGCTTTAATAAAATTATCAAAGTCAACAGGCTTTACTATATAGCTATTCGCGCCTAAAGCATAACTCTGTTCAATATCCGGATTTTCTTTAGATGAAGTAAGAACTACAACCGGGATATTTTTTGTATTATCATTTGCTTTTATTTTTTTCAACAATTCTATGCCGCCGACTTTAGGCATTTTCAAATCAAGTAAAATAACTTTTGGTTTTTTAAGTATATCCCTCCCTTCATACCTGCCGGTACCAAAAAGAAATTCAAGTGCAATTTCACCATCATTTAAATGAATTAATTTATTTTTAATTTTATTTTTTGTTAATGCTCTTACAGCTAATTCAGCATCATTTGGATTATCTTCAATCAACAAAATTTCTACTTCACTATCAGCCATGTTATCCTCAACTTATTGTTTAATTTATTCTTTAGGAATACTAAAATAAAAAGTCGCTCCTTTTCCTATTTCACCTTCCGCCCAAACATCTCCCCCATGACGGTTAATAATCCTCTTTACAATTGCTAACCCCACACCCGTTCCCTCAAACTCGTGAGAGCTATGCAGCCGTTGAAATACTCCGAATAATTTATTAGCATACTGCATATTGAATCCGGCGCCATTATCTTTAACGAAGATTATTATCTTTCCTTTATCGCTTTTGTTACTAATTTCAATTTGTGGTTTTTCAGCATTAACAGAATATTTAATTGCATTGGAAATTAAATTCTGAAAAACTTGATGCATTAAAGAATAATCAGCAGTAATTTCAGGAAGATCGCCGACTTTTATTTCCAAACGATCCAAAGATGATTTGTAATATTCGTCTATAATATTTTCAGTAAGCTCTTTGGTATTTACTTTAGTCTTGTTTAGTTCTTTTCTGCCCAACCTTGAAAACGCCAGAAGCTCATCTATCAAAGTTCCCATTTTTTTCGCATTATCCTGAATTACCCCTAACAGCCTTTTTGCTTCATCATCTAATTTATCTATGTAATCCTCTTCAAACATTTTTGCATAACCGTTTATTGCTCTCAAGGGTGCGCGTAAATCATGAGAGACTGAATAAGTAAACGATTCTAACTCTTCGGTACGATGTTTAACACGTATTTCAAGTTCTTCGTTAAGCAATAGTAATTCTTTTTCAACTAACTTTTTTGAGGTTATGTCTGCACGAATAGCAACATACTGGTAAGGTTTATCTTTTTCATTAAGGAACGGAATTATAGTAGTATCCACCCAATAATAAGTTCCATCCTTCGCTTTATTTTTCAGCTCTCCTCTCCAAATTTTTCCATTGGCAATTGTAACCCAAAGATCACGAATGAATTCTTTTGGATGATACCCTGAATTTATAATACGGTGGTCCTGCCCCAAAAGTTCTTCACGAGAGTATTTGGATATATTACAGAAATTATCATTCACATAATTTATAATTCCCTTTTGATCTGTGATTGCAACTATGCTGGACTGATCTAAAGCAAATTTATAATCGGAAAGTTCCTTCAAACTTTTTTCAAGTTCGAGATTTATTTCATTCTTGGTTTTAACCATTATACATCATATTTAAAATAATACCAGGAACTCAACCTAGAGCTTAATTATTATGAAATAAATTTTGTGATGTGTTTTAATAAAAGTTCAAACTACTAAAAGCGATATTAAAAAAATTATTTGTGATAATCAATTATGTAGTGGATAAATATTAAATCGGCTCAAAAGAAAATTAAGAGGTAAATTTTTAACAATAAGTTTTCTATTATTTATTATTTAACTCAAGTTGACCGCCTTAGATTAAAAACTGTTAAAACAGTTAAACATTAAGTATTTTGTTCTCATTAACACCGGGATTAATCCCGGTGTTAATGATAAAAGATAAATATTTATAACCGTTTCAACGGTTTACCCAAATAGGCGGTTAAATTGAGTTATTTAATATTAAATATTGAGCCACCAATTTCTTTTGATAAGATTATCCAACAACTTTTTCTACCAAGTTTTCCTTTTAGCCTATTAAGAATCGTTATGCGTGTTAAAAATTTTTTAACAAATAAAATATTAAAAATTAAATTTTATAAATAATGGTGCTAATTTTAACCATAATGTAACATTTTACTACCTGGCAATATATTTGACACTTTTTAATAACTCTTATCTAAACTACTGTAATATTAGGCACTATTAATTTTTTGAACTTTAATTTATAAAGTTTATCTATTATTTGAGCAGATATACTAATTGTAAGTTTATTTATAGAATAGTTTAAAATAAGATACAAATTTTTTGTCCCCAATTTTATTAAATGGAAATTAAAAATGTTATATTATCCTGAATTTATCAGATATTTTTAAAGTTAGATAACAAAGCTAATTGAATTTCCGCGCAAATATTTAATTAAACAAAATAAAATTCTTACAGCATTACAAATAGATTTATCAACATATTAAACAGTCTTAATTTATAATTCTGTTATCATTAATCAATTTTAAAGTTTCACTCATTTTTTTTAATTGAAAGGGCTATATGTCAAATTTCCTTTTATATAGAAACCGTTTTAAAGAACAGCTTAATAAAAGTGAAATTGAAAATGCATTGAACCTGGCAGGTAATTTTTCTGTAAATTTATTCAAAGAAGATTGTAATATTTTTGGATCAGCGCATTTGGAATCAGCGCCATTAAAAGGGAAAAGATTTTTTAAAAATGATAGATGGATAGTTTTATTTGCTGGTGATTTAATTGATTATGAAACAGTTCCATTTTCATTATTAATCAATACAGTGGAAAATGAACAATGGGGAGAATTTGAAAAATTGAATGGTGTTTTTGCTATTTCCTTTTTTGACAAACTTAAGCAGTGTTTTTATTTAGTTAGTGATAGAAGATCTCAGCACCCGGTGTATTATTTCATAAATGAAGATGAATTAATTTTTTCAACTGAACTCTCATTATTTGTTAAACTTTTAAATTCTCCGGAATTTGAAGAAAAGTGGCTATACAATTATTTGTTTTTCAACTTTACAATTGGGCAAACAACTTTTTTAAAAAATGTTTATAAGATGCCGTCATCTTCAATATTAAAGTATAATTGCCAAGAAAATAAAATTCAAATAATTGAGTATACTCAATTATTTCAAGTTAAAGAACCCTTATTTGAAGGTATTGATGCTTTAGAATATGCGAAGGATATATTTGCGAAACAGCTTCCTAAATATTACCCGGAAAAATCTCAAATAGCGTGTGCACTCACAAATGGATGGGATGGAAGAACAGTTTTGGCATTGGCCCCAAGCTACGAAAATGTAACTGCATATACTTATGGGGGAATTGACTGCAAGGATATACTTAATGCAAAGAAGACAGCAAAATTATTAAAAATACCACATAAAGAAATTCATTTTGATGATGATTATTTAAGTCAATTACATAATGATATATTTGAAGCTGTATATCTTTCTTCCGGCCATCAAGGCATTCTAAGATCTACATTGGTCCATGTTTATAAAACACTCTCCCAAAAGTTCGGTTTTAATTTAGCTTTAAGTGGAATTTTGTTAGATGGTCTTTTCAGGGGGAATGGTGGTTATCCTGGTGTAATTCCCGAAGAATTACATGAATTATTTACAAACACATCTCTTCAATTTAGAAAGATTTGGGAAGAGATGTTTGAACAAAAAACTAAAAATTTTAAAAGCGAGATTTTAAATACTTTAAATTCACTCAAAGAAAAATTTGGAGATTTCAACTCAACTGTACATCATCTCCACAGCGAAGTATACAATAATGGCCCTGGCCATTTTGGTGGTGAATGGATGATTGCAAACAACTTTATTACAATTAGAGTTCCCGCATGGGATAACGAAATAACTAAAATTGCCTATTCAGTTAAAGAATCAAAGCTTTCTTATTCACAATATACAAGCAGCAAATTTGGAAGTAAAGAAAGCATGATGTTACAAGCTTATTTAATTAACAATCTTTCGCCAGAGTTTGCCAAAATACCTATAAGGTTAACAAAACCAAATGTAGTTTTACGAAATAATACTATCTATAATATATATGCAATTTATAGAAAGATATCCTTTAAATTAGAGAAAACTCGTTATTCTTATAGACAAACTTATCTTGAAAATTGGAATTATTGGATAAATAATAATTTAAGAAATCAAATAGATGATTTAATATTTTCTAAAGATTCTTTAATAAGAAACTATATATCAACTCAATTCTTACAAAAATTATATATTGAAAGACAGTATAAATGGATTGGCAAATTAGTCACAGTTGAAATTATACTTAAACTTATCAAAAATAAATGGCAAAGATTCTGGTAAACTTATTATATAAATTTTGAAAAATAATTAGATAATCATATAATTTTTTATTTGGATAAATACTTATTTATGTATATTATGCTATGTAGTTTGATTACTTCTCTATTCTTTAAATATAGCGCATCTTTTTACAGATAATTCTTCATTTATTTTTTCCTGTTGAAGCGGGGATTTTATGTCGGGGATTGGTTTAGTATAGTTATTAGTAGTTATAAATGGTTCATTATTAAAATGGAGATAAAAATGAATGGATATACCCAGGTGGGAAAGATAGATTTACTGCCTTTAAATGATCTGGTTAAAACAAGTGAGATAGATCAGGCAGCATGGAATTATAAATTTATATTAGGAAAAATTAGTAATCAACGTTTTAAGCTTCTACTTTCATTATTGGGAAATATCCAAGTAGACAATTTACTTGAGATAGGATATGGCAGCGGAATATTTTTCCCGCAATTAAAAAAGTATTCTAAAAATTTATTTGGTATTGACATTCATAATAAGAATCGAGAGGTGATGAGGCAATTATCCAAACATGGGATTACTTCTAATTTGATACAGGGAGATGCTTCTGATATGCCAATGGAAGATAATTTTTTTGACGTAATAATTGCTATTAGTTCAATGGAATTTGTTCACAATATAGAACAAGGATGCAATGAAGTATCCCGAGTTCTAAAAGATGATGGAAAGTTTATTGTGATAACTCCAACAAAATCTTCGATCGCAGATATGGGTTTAAAGATATTAACAGGTAGAAGTGCGGAATCAGACTTTAACGGCAATAGAAATAAATTGTTGCCAGCATTACTAAAATATTTTAAAATTGAAAAAGAACTTACTTATCCAAAGATTAAATCTTTAAAATTGTATACGGGATTAAAGCTAGTTAAAAAATAGCAATAAGATAAAAATATACCTTACCTATTACTTAGAGGTTACTGAAAAATTAAATTTGATAAAATTATAATGTTAAACTGAGCTCGTCAAAGTTTAAATCATTTCCACATTTGTCATGCTTCGATAAATTCTGCATGACAAGAATGATTTTTCAAAAGCCTCACTTAATGAGAATTAATTTTTTTGAAGAAATAAATTTACCCGCTGTTAGTTTATAAATATAAATCCCACTTGCTAAATTACGAGCATCAAAGAAAACCGAATAATATCCGGGTAGCTTTTGTTTATTAACCAAAGTTGCAATTTCATTCCCCAAAACATCATAAACTTTCAAGCTTACAAACTGAGCATTTGATACTGCATACCGGATAGTTGTAGCCGGATTAAAAGGATTAGGGTAATTCTGAAATAGTTTAAAGTTTTCCGGAATTTTTGTTTTATTATTTCCAACAACGGCAGTTATTTTAGAATTTTTTTCACCGGGCGTTCCATTTCCACTAGATGCGGCCCAATTTTCAGGAAGATCATTATTTAAATTTGGATTCAATAGTTCCAAAGTAGAGCCATGTCCATCTGCTTCAGTAGGCCAGGGCAACGCATCGTCATAATGGACAGAATCAATTAAATTTAATTGATCATCAAATAATCTCAGCAATTCTCCACCGCCGCTAAATCCGTATCCTAAATTTCCAATAAAATTTTTTGTATTAGGAAAGACAGTCGTAAATAATAATGAATCATTACAAAGGACTAAATAAGAGTTTGATTTTAAAATGGTCATTTCAGGAATGCTAAAACTATGTGTATCATCTTCGTCTTTAAATATCCAATTTGAAATATTTATTGCTGAATCACTTCTGTTATAAAGCTCAACCCAATCTTCAGACTTAAAATCGGATGACGAGTTATAATTAATTTCATTTAGTATAACTGAATCTTTATAATTTATTGCTTTGACAAATACCGCAACTACCACTTCTCCTTGCTTGGGTGATAATAATGTAGAATTAGAATTTGAAACAACCCCTTCCCATCTATCAAATTTAAAACCTAGTTTTGAATTAGCAGTTATGTTTATTGGTAAATTATCAAAATAATATCCATTCCATGGATAATGTGGAAATTCGTGTATTATTGATTATTATTGAACCGCCACTTACCGGTAAAGAATAAAAAGAAATCGAATGCATTTCGGGTAAATCAAATTGTTGAGTTAAATAAGCCCGCAAGTAAACAATTCTTTTTTCAGCAAAATCCTTCAATAGTTTAATTTCATTAGAAAAATTACTCCATCTATCTCCCCACCTTTGATTTTGCCTTGGCAGTTCAGGTTCAATAATATTTTTTAAACTGTCAATCATTGCATCCACTCTTGAAGCTTTAAAATTATAATTCATTAAATCCGCTATTCTACTTAAAAAATTATTTCTGAATTCAGTATTCTTCAATAAATTTCTAAAAAGAAAAGTAGACCAATCCGGGTTTGGCCAATCAGGCCCATTAGTTACAGTAGCAAATGCAATTGTATTATGCTTATATCCTGAATTATCGAAAAGACCAAAACCAAAATCTGTATCATATAAAATCCATCGCCATTTCGCATCTTGTTTTCTTGGCCGCCATAATTTTACATTATTCCCTGGCCAGTCAGTATTATCAAAATAAATTTCTGCTGCCATATAATTTATGTACTCATCTATGTCCATCCAGTTTTTAATAAAGCTATAATTTTGAGGATTGCTTAAATCATGATTTGAAATATAATTCAGCATTGCCATATAATTTGCACTATCCCCTTCAACTATTTCACCGCCCTTTTCTAAAATATCAATGCTGTCTTTATCATATCCTGAATGACTCTCAAGAAAATCTTCATTTACTTTTTCTCTAATATTATAAATCCCCCAAAACTCTCCATTTAAAAATAAAAGTGAAGGTCGAAAGGCTTGTGTTTCAAGATCTAAATCTTTAACAAGATTCTGCATCAAACCATCTCTCATTAATGAATAATCCCAATCATTACCACCATTTCTTAAAACAATTGATTTAAATTTTTTGACGGAATAATTTGGAAAGATTGGATAATCAATTTCTTTATTACCATATTCTTTCCTGGCAAATATTGCTAAAGATTTTTGATCATTTCCTCTTGAATAAGTTCCATAAATTTTAACTCCCGCATCTGTACTAAATCCTAATTTACCATCAGGTTCATATAATTCAATATGAATTGGCCGTTCCCAATCCCGCCAAAAATTTGCACCAAAATATGGGAAATCCGGGGAAGCGTTTTTCCCCATTACATAAATACCCGAATCAGGATCAAAAAAATTAGATGGGTTTGTTGATAATGATAATACAGGCAATTTAGTATTAAGATCAATAAAATAAGTTTGAGTAATAACTTTACTTGGCGCAAAATTATTTTCTATTGCAATTGCTCTTATTACTTTCGTTAAATTAACAGCAATTGGTTTAAAATATAATAATGAATTTTGTGTTGGTTCCGAACCGTCGAGAGAATAATATATCTTTGTATTTGGAGAATCCGAAGTTAAAACGACACTAAATATTTTTGAATATAATCCCCCATTAATTGAAAATGCCGGAGGTTCACTTAAACTCTTAACCTCAGTAGTTTCGTTTTGCAATCCTTGTGATGAATTTGACTTTACTCTAGTTTCGCCATCTTCGTTTCTGCTAATATTAGCATTAGAAGACATAACTTCATTAATACCAATATTTTGAGAATAGAGTGCTATGCTTCCGATTAAAAGAAGGACAAGAATTAATACTCTTTTACGAATAATCATATTCCCCCGAGAATACAATTTTATTTAAGGTTTAAATCTATTTTACATGTTTCAAATTTTCCGCATCAACAACTGCTATAGCTGTCATATTCACAATATCATCAACTGTTGCACCTCTTTGCAGTACATGAATTGATTTCTTCATACCCATTAGTACAGGGCCAATTACTGTTGCCTGTCCAATTCTTGCCATTAATTTGTACGCGATATTACCCGAATTAAGGTCAGGAAATATTAAAACATTAGCTCCGCCTTTTAATTCACTGAAGGGAAAATCTTTTTCAATTATATGCGGAACAACTGCTGTATCAGCTTGCATTTCTCCATCAATAGTTATATCAGGCCTTAAACCTTTCACTATCTTCACAGCTTCTTTCACTTTTACCGATTCAGGATAAACAGTGCTTCCAAAGTTACTGAAAGACAACATTGCCACTCTTGGAATTATATCAAATGCTCTAACAGTATCTGCAGCAGAAATAGCAATTTCAGCTAATACCTCTGAATTTGGATTAACGTTTACAGTAGCATCTGCAAAAAAGTAAACTTCTTTTTTTGCTACAACTATATACAGCCCGGACACAACTTTAAAACCTTTTTTAACACCCACACATTGAAGCGCTGGTTTGATTGTCTGCGGGTAATGTGTAGTAAGGCCGCTAATCAAGGCATCAGCTTCACCGGTTTCAATAAGCATTGAACCAAAATAAATCGGTAAGTTCATTAATTTATTTGCTTCATTTAAAGTTGCACCTTTGCGTTGTCTTTTGTTGTAATATTCATGTGCTAATTTTAAAGTTTTATCGCTTGCTTCCGGATCAATTACTTCAAATTCACTTTCATTATAGCCGAGATTTTCTATCATGGTTTTTACTTTTAAATGATTCCCTAATAAAACCGGCTTTGCGATACCCTCACTAAAAGCTACATGAGCAGCTCTAATAATTTTTTCTTCTTCGCCTTCCGGATAAACAACTTTTTTAGGATTCTTCTTTAGCTTTTTGAATCATCACCCTAATTACTTCTTTTGAAAGCCCGAGTCTTTCCTTTAATTCATCTTTATATTTTTCCCAGTCAGTGATAACATATTTTGCAACCCCGGTTTCAATTGCTGCTTTTGCAACAGCAGGAGCAACATACCACAATACCCTAGGATCAAAAGGTTTTGGAATTATATATTCTCTTCCAAAAGAAAAGTCTTCACCACCATAGGCGTTAAGAACCATTTCTGGAACTTTTTGTTTTGCAAGTAAGGCCAATGCTTTTACGGCTGCCATTTTCATTTCTTCATTAATTGCTGTAGCACGAACATCCAATGCCCCGCGGAAAATAAATGGAAATCCTAAAACATTATTTACTTGATTTGGATAATCACTTCTGCCGGTAGCCATAATAATATCTTTTCTAACCGAAACTGCTTCATCATACATTATTTCCGGATCAGGATTTGCCATGGCAAAAACAATTGGGTCAGGGGCCATACTTTTTACCATATCTTTAGTAACCATTCCGCCAATTGATAAACCAATGAAGACATCTGCCCCTTTCATTCCTTCAGCTAAACCGGAACATTTTTTATCAGTTGCAAATTCCAATTTATATTTATTTAAGTCGGTCCTGCTAGTAGTAATGCATCCCTTTGAATCATACATCATTATGTTTTCTTTTTTTACGCCGGCTCGCATATAAAGTTTGCAGCAAGAGATAGCTGCGGCACCTGCGCCGCTAACAACAATTTTTATTTCATCCATTTTTTTCCCAACTATTTCAACTGCATTAATTAAAGCAGCACAAGAAATAATTGCCGTTCCATGCTGATCATCATGAAATACCGGAATGTTCATAGTCTTTTTTAATGTTTCTTCAATCTCAAAACATTCGGGGGCTTTTATGTCTTCAAGATTAATACCACCAAAAGTCGGTTCCAACAATTCAACTGCACGAATAATTTCTTTTGGATCTTTAGAATTTAATTCTAAGTCGAAAACATCAATGTCGGCAAATCTTTTAAACAGTACGCCTTTACCTTCCATAACAGGTTTGCCTGCTTCCGGCCCTATATCTCCCAAGCCAAGAACTGCAGTTCCATTTGATACTACTGCAACTAAATTTCCTTTTGCTGTATACAGATATACATCCTCTTTATTTTTATGAATCGCACGGCACGGTTCGGCAACGCCTGGTGTATAAGCCAAAGAAAGATCTCTTGAAGTTAAACATGGTTTAGTTGAGATAACTTCAATTTTTCCTTTTCTTCCTTCACTGTGATATTCGAGTGCTTCTTCAATGTTGGTATGCATTTCTTCTTTCCTAATAAATTTAAATTTTATAAATAATATTTTGATTTTTTTTCAATAGTAAAAAATTACATAGATTGCAATAAAGATGTGTCATTTATTCACCCTTAAATTAACTTCGAACTTTTATCATCAAAACTCACAAGACTTACCTAAAAATTCCAACAGACTTTAATTATTGCCATAATTCATGCCATTTTGCATATACAATCTTAACTAAATTTCTGCTAAAAGAATATTAAAATCAGCATTTAATTTGAAATAAAAGAAACCCGTAAATTCTGTTTCTAAGTAATGAAAATGGAGTTTTATATTTAGGAAAAATATTATAGAATTGGAATTCTAGATAAGAATAAACAAAACATGAAAAGTCAATTCAATTAGATAAAAAGTAAGGTTTAAAAAGATAAAACCGTTCACAATTTGAAAATCATGAACGGCTAAAAAATCTTAATTTATATTTACTGAAGCTTAAACTGTATAGGTATCATAACCTGAACTTTAACCGGTTTTCCTCTTTGCTTTCCGGGTTTGAATTTAGTCGCTTGCACTGCTTTAACAGCGGCTTCATCCAGACCAGCACCTAATCCTTTTACTACTTCAGTCTTCGTTACATTTCCTTTCTCATCAACAAAAGCTTTTACATAAACTTTTCCTTCAACTCCAGCTCTTTTAGCAATTTCAGGATAAACAATCTTACTTTGAATAGCTGCAATACCGCCAATTGGTTCAGGCATTTCTTCAACTGCAACAAAGTATGTTGGTTCTTCTTCTACCTTTTTCTCTTCAGGAGGTGGAGGCGGAGCAGAAACTTCTGCGTTTACATCCAATTCTGTACTACTGATTTCGATATCTTCCAAAACATCTTCAGAAGGAGCTTCAATTGGAATTGGAGGTTTTGGAGGCGGTGGAGGCCTATTTTCCTGTTGAGTCGGTTTTATATCCTCAACTTTAAATAGTTCTTGAGGGCCTTCTGTCTTAACTGATTTAGTTGAAATACGAGGGAAAAATTTGAAGGCAACTATAAGAAATAATAAAGAGATAATCATGCTAATCTCAAACACCTTCTTATATTTTCCTATTAAATCTGCCTTTTCGGTTTTAATACTTGGCATCTAAAAAGCACCTCCTAAAATCAATTTTGTGAATGGAAAATTACTAAATGATGTCTCCTTTGTCAACACGTTTTTAACATCTGAGGTTTGTACCTTTTTAAAAATTATTAGTTCCAGATTTTTTAAATATTTTTTACTTATCTGTTAAATTTGGTTTGTAATTATTAAAAACCATCAGAATTTTTACAACTAAAAGCCCCAATGAAATACCTATCACATCGGCAATCCAATCTTTTATGTCACAGCTTCTGCCAGGGATCACCAACTGATGAAATTCATCTAACATTGCATAAACTGCACCGAAAAGTAATGTAAACATCCATGCTTTTTCTTTTAATAATTTTTTTTTATCCTGAACTAATAAAAAGAGATTCATAAAAACAGCAAGCCCGCAATAAGCAATGAAATGGCTTACTTTATCACTCCAACCAACTTTAGGCAAATCTTTCCCGGGTAGAGTAGTTAAAGTAAAAAGAACCATCCAATAAATTGCAAACGGTATATATAAAGCTTTAACTTTATATTTTTCTATGAACTTAAACAATAGACTTCCTTATAAAATTAATTGCAGCAGGTAAATTATTGATTATATCAGTGGCAGTATAGCTAAATTCAGTGAAGTCTTTTAATAATAAATCTGCTGATAGGCTATGAATATAAACAGCAGCAATTAAGCTCTTTTCTATTTCATTTGGATTCTGAGAAAGGAATCCGGCAATCATTCCGGTAAGAGCGTCACCAGTGCCAAATTTTGCCATTCCGGGATTTCCAGTTGTATTAATTAAAGCATCACCATTAGGAGTAAAAATAATTGTCGGTGAACCTTTTAGAACTAAATATGATTTTGTTTCTTCAACAAATTTTTTCCCATACTTCAACAAGTCATTTTGTAATGTTTTAATATCAATCCCAAACAGGTTCGCAAATTCACCATGATGAGGAGTGAGAACAAAATTTTTCAAATCTATTTTTTTGTAATTGTTTTTACTTAATGCATAAATAGCATCAGCATCTATAATTATATTTTTAGGATTTTTATTCTTGATGATTTCTATAATTGCTTCCTGAGTTGCTTCTTCCCTTCCCAATCCAGGACCAATTGCTAAAACGTCTGCCCAGTATAATCTTTTTCTTATATCATTTATATTTTTTGAAGATAGATATTCATTAGTTACATCATCATAAGGATGAATAACAACTTCATCTAAATTTTTATGAGCAAGATTTTTCACAGAATTTGGGAAACAAAGAATTGATGCACCAGCACCGGATTTTAATGCTGCGGTTGAAGTTAAAACTGCCGCACCGGGTAATTTACCTGAACCGGCAATAGTTAATACTTTTCCAGCAGAATATTTATGAATTGCTTTTGATTTTACAGGAAGAGAATAATTAGCATCTTCAGGCTCTATTAAATAATCTTCAACTTCAAATCTATTAAAATATGATGGACTGACTCCAATATTTCCTTTGATAATTTCACCTGCGAAAGAATATCCATCTTGGAAGAATAAACCTTTTTTCAGTTCTCCAAGAGTAACTGTCATGTCTGCATTAAAACATAAATTTGTTGAACCTAAATCAGCATCAAGCCCGGTTGGAATATCAATGGCAACTTTATATGCTTTTAATTCGTTAAGATATTTTATAATTGAATTGTAAGGTTCTCTTTAAATCACCTTTAATTCCTGTTCCAAGCAAAGAATCAAAAATTATATCACAATTTTTAAAAATATTCAAATCTTTGTTTGAAGAATATTTTCTAATTAAAATACTTTTATTCTCTTTGGCAAGGCTTTTCAGAATTTTAAAATTCGTTTTGCAATCATCAGACATTTCATTTTCATTGCCGATATGAACAACAATAATTTTAAACCCGTCATTTGCAAAATGCCTTGCCGTCGCAAATCCATCTCCACCGTTATTACCTTTGCCACAAACAAAACCAAGATTTTGTCCTAACAGATTTGATATAATCTTTTCTTTCGCAGCATTAAAAATTTCCAATGAAGCATTCTCCATTAACATAATACCGGGCATACCGAGATGATTAATTGCATAACCATCGACTTCTCTCACCTGCTTTGTTGAATATAATGGAATCATCCGAAGGATCCTTTGGATAAAAATTGGTTCAATTTAAATTGATAAATTGCATCGCAGTAACAATGCTACAAAATAAAATCCTTTTGTGGAAAAAACTAAATTACTTAATGATAAAATAATTATAAGTAGGAAGAAATTAAATCTATTAATGAACCGGGCGCGAGTCCCAGCATTATTACAAATAATACTGAGAGTACTACTGCAAGCAAGCCTGTATTACTAAATTCAATTGTAAAATCTGATTCAGGCTCTTTGAAGTACATCAGCACCACAATTCGCAAATAGAAATAAACACTAATTACACTCGATATAACACCTACAATGGCAAGCCATGTCAGATGAGCTTTAATTGCTGCAATAAAGACATAGTACTTACCAAAGAATCCGGCAAAAGGCGGAATACCGGCAAGCGAAAACATAAAGATAGCAAGTATTGCTGCCAGCATTGGATTTCTTGAGCCTAATCCCGGCATAAGATTTTATATCAAGATTTGCTTCATCTTTACCTTCAATCAAAGCTACAATTCCAAATGCACCTAAATTCATAAATGTGTAAGCAGCTAAGTAGAAAATTATTCCTGCGAGCCCTTCGTAATTTCCTGCTGCTAATCCTATTATCATGTAGCCCGCATGTGCGATTGAAGAATAAGCAAGCATTCTTTTAATATTAGTTTGAGAAATTGCTACGATACTTCCGAATAACATTGATGCAACTGCAATTACAGCAAGATATGGTTCAAAAATATTTCCGGCTGAATTTATAAATATAGCTCCAAGCGTAACAATTATTGCACTGAATGCAGCAGCTTTTCCGCCTGTTGAAAACAAGCCGCTGATTGTTGTTGGCGCACCTTGATAAACATCAGGAACCCACATGTGAAATGGAAATGCAGCTATCTTAAATGAAAATCCAATTAAGAATAAAAGCAGACCCGTTAAGAATAATATGCTGCTTGATAGATTTTTGAATTGAGAAACTATTGAATCAATATTTGTAGTTTGTGCAGTACCATAAATTAAAGCAATACCGTAAACAATAAACCCGGTGGCAAAAGCTCCAAGTAAAAAATATTTTAATGATGCTTCATTAGCATTTAGTTTTTTTCTGTTCAATCCGGCTAAAGCATAGAAGCAGATAGACATTAATTCTAATCCAAGAAATATCATAAATAAGTCTTTTGCACCAGCCATGAACATCATTCCCAAAACAGAAGATTGAATTAGGATATAATATTCTCCGAAATAAGTTCCGTATTTTTTTATATAGTCAATTGAAAGCAGGCAAACTAATGCGGCGCCAAAAGTGAAAATAAAATAAAATATATTTGCATTCCCACCCGTAGCAAGCATATTCTGGAATACTTCGGAAACCATGTTTACATGGTAAAGTGCGTGAAACCCTGCTGCAAGAAAAACAATAATTGAAAACCATGGAAGAATATTTTCACTTTTCTTCGAATACATTTCAATTAAAAGCGAAATTAAAATTCCCGCACCGAGAATTATAAAAGGTAAAATGTTATAAAATTCTTGAATATTATTCAGCATAATTACTCTATAAATAAAATGTCTGCATCCGTTTTTTCTATTTTAACAATATGTTTATCTTCAAGATAAAGAGCGATTTTCAAATGATTTTTTTGGTCAAAAATGTTTTTTGCTTTTTTCAACCACAACCATTTTTATATTTTCATATTTTGAAAGCTCTTCTTTCAAATTGCTGTAATCATGAAAATAAACATCAGTAAACTCTTCTTCTTCCCTGATAAAAATTCCCTTAGCGCCTGATGAAAAATCAGTGATTATATCATCATTAAAAATCACTTTTAGAAAGTGACATTTAAACGGTAAAATAATTCTATTGCCGTAATGAAGTCCGTTCTGTTTCTCACTAATTATTTCTTCAATGGATTTCATTTATTAACCTTTACCGAAAAAAAAGACAATCCAAACCAAAGCAAAAATAGGGACCAATATTATCAAAGAATATTTAAATATATATGTGAAGAAGCTCGGCATTTGAATGCCAGCTCTTTCACAAATTGATTTCACCATAAAGTTCGGCCCATTGCCTATATAAGTAAATGCGCCGAAGAACACTGCAGCAACTGAAATTGCCTGTAAATAGATTTCATCATGAAGGACAAACTCTTGTACATGCTCTTTAATTCCGACATCAAGCATATATTTGCCCATCGCTGCACTTAAAAAATTCAAGTAAGTTGGAGCATTATCAAGCACACCTGATAAAAATCCGGTAGCCCAGAAAAAGACTCCGGCATTTAATTTATCACCCATTGCATTTGCTTCATGAGCAATCAATTGTAATGCAGGAATCATAGTTGCAAAAATTCCAATGAACAAATACGCGACTTCTTTTATGGGCTCAAAATCAAATTCATTAGCTTTAAGAATTTCAACATCTGCTGTTTTATAAGAGAAATAAACAACGCTGAACATTATTATTTCTCTTATTCCAAACGGCAGCGGATATAAGCTTGGTACCCAGGGAATCACTGCTGGATCGATAAAAACAGAAATAATTATTATCAAAAGATAAATTAAATTCTTGCCGCCTTTGAATTCAAACTTACCTGAATATTGAGCTTCCGGATCCGAATCTTTTTTATTAAGTGTATCAATCACAAAAAATACCAGCAAGATTAATAATAAAGTTGGAACCCAGATGTACCAAACATTCGCGGCTACCCAGAAAAACGGAACGCCTCGTAAAAATCCTAAGAATAAAGGCGGATCGCCAATTGGTGTTAAAGCACCGCCAATATTGCTTACAATGAAAATGAAAAAAATAATATGATAGGAAGAAATTCTATTTCTATTCATTTTAATGTAAGGGCGAATCAGAAGCATGGAAGCACCGGTCGTTCCAATGATATTTGAAATTACTGCTCCAAACAATAAAAAAAGAACATTTGCAATCGGGGTAGATTTCTTATCAACTTTAATAAGAATCCCACCCGAAGCAACAAATAAAGAACTTAACAAAGCAATGAACGCAAGATACTCAGATAAAGTATGCAGCAATACATGAGTATTTTGAAGTATCGCCAAATAGTAAACAACCGAAATGCTACCTAAAACAATTGCAATTTTTGGATAATGATGTTCCCAAAAATGCTTGTAAAATAATGGCCCGGTTGCAATCATTAAAAGTAAAAGAGCAAACGGAACAACCATTATTGGTGTCGGCAGATTGTGTTCAAACTCAGTTGCTTCTTCAACTTTTTGAGTGCTTAATGAATCACTTGATGCACCTGAAAAATTAGAAGATGCCAGTGATGTTTCACTACTTATAAAAACACACAATATGAAAAAGAACAGAAAAAAATATTTTAAGTTTTTTTCAATCAATCAATGTCCTAACAAACTAACTTTTTGAGGAGTAAATACACGCTCAATAGTTTTTTGCGTTGACCTTTCAGAAACTTTCAAAAATGTAGATGGATAAATTCCAATCCATACAATAAATATTAATAAAGATACGAACACCAATAATTCACGTTTGTTCATATCTGTAAGTGTTCTAACTTTTTCATTTTTAATTTCACCGAAGACCACTCTCTGATACATCCATAATAAGTAAACCGCTGCGAATATCACTCCTGATGCAGCAAATACTGTAAACCACCAGCTATTTAAAACAGTTGATTTAAATGAACCGAGTAAAATTAAAAACTCACCAACAAATCCATTTAATCCAGGCAGTCCGACTGAAGAAAGTGAAGCAATTAATAATGCAGTCGCATAAACAGGAACAATCTTAGCTATGCCGCCATAATATGAAATTTCCCTTGTGTGAGTTCGTTCATAAATAACTCCAACTAAAAAGAATAAAGCTCCTGTTGAAAGTCCATGATTTACCATTTGAATTATTGCCCCTTGAATCGAAATTTGATTCATTGCAAAAATTCCGAGCACTACAAAACCCAAATGGGCAACAGAAGAATAAGCAACCAGCTTCTTCATATCTTTTTGAACCATTGCTACCAAAGCGCCGTATATAATTCCAACGATGGCAAGAACAGAAATATATGGAGCGAAAGTTATTGCGGCTTGCGGAAATAACGGCAAGCAAAATCTTAGCAAACCATAAGTTCCCATCTTCAGCAATACAGCAGCAAGTATAATACTTCCGGCAGTTGGTGCTTGAACGTGAGCATCAGGAAGCCAGGTATGCAGCGGAAACAATGGAACTTTAATTGCAAAGCTGAATGCAAAAGCAAGGAACATATATTTTTGAATTGTATGCTGAATTGTTGGGCCAACAGAATATAAGTTCAACTAAGTCAGTAGAAAAATGCCCGAGTGAAGCCGATGCATAAACAGCCAGCCAGATGATTGCGACCAGCATTAACAAGCTTCCGAACATTGTATAAAGGAAAAACTTTACTGACGCATAAATTCTTTGTTCACCGCCCCAGATTCCAATTATAAAATACATTGGGATCAGCATTGCTTCCCAAAAAATGTAAAACAGAAATAAATCAACAGAAACGAAATACACCGAGCATTCCAACTTCAAGAATCAGCATGAAGAATGTAAATTCTTTTACCTTCATTTTTATGCTTGACCAGCTTGAAATTAAAGTAAGCGGAGTGATGAAATGTAGTTAATAGAACAAGCAATAGAGATAATCCATCAACACCGACATGATAACTGATATTTAAATTATCTATCCATTGTATCTTATCATTGAATTGAAAATTTGGATTCGATAAATCAAACTTGAAGTACATGATTAACGAAATAACAAAAACAATTAATGAAATTGCTAATCCAAAATATTTTATCAAGGAAGTTTTTTCTTTATCTAATGAATAAAAGAAGAAATGCTCCAACTAAAGGTGCGAGTAATAAGATAGAAACTAAATAACTATTTTCCATATTTTATAAACTTAGTATTATCCAGAATAAAGCAATTACAATTCCCAGCATCATCATCACCGCATATGATTGTGCAACGCCGGTTTGAATTTTTCTTATGTTGGCGGAAACAGTTCCGATTATAGAAGCAACTCCGTTAACTGTTCCGTCGATAATTTTATTATCAGCAATTTTCCATAAAAATGATTCGGAAGTTTTTTTGATTGGATTAACAACCACAGCATCGTATGCTTCATCGACAAAATATTTATTCAGCAATAAATTATATACACCTTTAAATTTCTTAGCTGTGTTATTAGCAATACTTGGTTTTTGAAGATAAATATAACGAGCTAACCAAATAGCTCCAACAACTCCAACTATCGTAATTGTCATTAACACAATTTCTTCAGTGTGTGTATGAGTTCCATACATTGCTAATTTCTTTTCAGCACCGTCAAATATTGGCGCTAACCAATTTTCAAATTTATTGCCGCCTTCTCCAGAAAATAATTCTGAGATTCCAACAAATCCGCCGATAGCAGATAATACAGCTAAAATCATTAATGGAATTGTCATCACTTTTGGTGATTCATGCGGATGCTTATCTTTTTTAAATCTTTCTTTTCCTTCAAAAGTTAAGAAGTATAATCTAAACATGTAAAATGCTGTTAGTAGAGCAGTGAAGGCTCCTATAATCCAATAAACAATATTTCCGTTAGCATAAGATTTCCAGAGAATTTCATCCTTACTAAAAAATCCAGACAGTGGTGGAATTCCGGAAATTGCCAGTGCAGCAATAAGAAAAGTTAAATACGTCTGCGGCATATATTTTTTTAAGCCGCCGTAATTTTGAATATCCTGGTCATCATGCATTGAATGAATAACAGAACCGGCACCTAAAAATAAAAGTGCTTTGAAAAAAGCGTGAGTCATTACATGAAATATACCCGCAGAGAAAGCGCCTACACCAAGAGCCAAAAACATATAGCCAAGCTGGCTGACAGTAGAATATGCTAAAACTTTTTTAATATCATTTTGAACAATTCCTATTGTAGCTGCAAATAAAGCTGTTAAAACTCCAATGACTGCGACAACTGTCATAATTGCCGGAGCAGAAGCATAAAGAATTGAACAGCGTGCGACCATGTAAACTCCGGCCGTAACCATTGTAGCTGCATGTATCAATGCTGATACCGGCGTTGGGCCTGCCATTGCATCAGGAAGCCAAACGAACAAAGGTATTTGAGCTGACTTACCTGTAGCACCAATGAACAAAAACAAAGCGATAAAATTAAAAGTAGATTGGTCAACATTAAAAGAAGCTGCTCTTGAAAAAACATCATTAAAATTTAAGCTGCCGAAAGTCATGTAGATAAGAAACATTCCAAGTAAAAATCCGAAGTCACCAATTCTATTTACAATGAATGCTTTCTTAGCCGCATCAGATACTGTACCTTTTTCAAATTTTCTATCGTACCAAAATCCGATTAGAAGATATGAACATAAACCAACGCCTTCCCATCCTAAAAATAGAAGTACAAAATTATCGCCGAGAATCAAGTTCATCATGGCGAAGATGAACAAATTTAAATATGCAAAGAATCTCCAAAATCCTTTGTCGCCATGCATGTAACCTATTGAATAGACATGAATTACAAATCCAACTCCGGTTACAATCATCGACATTATAAGTGATAATTGGTCAACTTGATATGCAAAGCTGATATTTAATCCGGAAACTTTCATCCAGGTAAATAAAGTAACTATATTTTGTCTTTGTTCAACAGGAAGAGCTAAGGTTTGAAAGAAAGCACCAACAGCTATTAAAAAAGATAAGCCAACTGTTCCGCTTCCGATTATACCGACAAGCTTTTCGTTTTTTATTTTTCTTCCAAATAATCCGTTGAATAAAAAACCTAAAAAAGGAAGAAGAACTGTTAAGTATATTAAATTAATCATTAGGCCTCTCTCCTACTCTCAGAAGAGAAAGCCCCCTCCATCTCTCCCTTAAAGGGAGAGCTACTTTTAGAATACTATATTTTATTTTCTAATTCTGATTATATAATTTATCTGAATATCCTAAACATCCACCCTTCCCTTCGGGAATGGACGGAGATGGGCTTCTTACCACTTAAGAATATTTATCTCATCAATATTGACTGTAAGTTTATTTCGGAACAAAGCTATTATTATTGCAAGCCCGATAGCAGCTTCTGCAGCGGCAACAGCCATAACAAAGAATACAAACAATTGCCCAACAGAGCTTCCGAGAAATGAAGAGAAAGCCACCATAGTAAGATTAGCTGAATTTAACATCAACTCAACGCTCATGAAAACAACAATTGCATTGCGTCTTGTTAAAACTCCAGCGACTCCAACCACAAACATGAAAGCACTTAAAATGAGATAATAATCTATCGGAACACTCATATTCTTTACTCGAATTTCTTTTTAGCTAAAACTAATGCGCCAATTGCAGCAGCTAATAATAAAAATCCGGCTGCTTCAAAAGGTAAAACGTAATTTGTAAATAAAGTTAAGTCCTATTGATTCTACTGTTCCGGCTTTAACACTTGCAGCTACATTGCTTCCAACAGCAAACGAAGGCCCTGAAAAAAATATCATATAACCTAATTGAAGAAAAACTAATCCTGCAATTACATAAGCCATAATTTTAATAACAGGATTTGCACTGAATATTTTTCTTTCTTGTCCCGGGCGTAAAAGCATAATCACGAATAAAAACAAAACCATGATTGCACCGGCATACACAATTACTTGTGCAACGGCAATAAACTGGGCATTAAGTAAAAGATATAGGCCGGATAGTCCGCCAAAATTCAGGACTAAAAACAAAGCACTAATTACCGGATTTCTTCGAGTTATCATCAATATAGATGAAATCGAACAAACAGCAGCAAATAAAATAAATAGGATTATTTCTAAAGACATATTTTTTTATAAGTTCAAGTTCGTATTAAAGTTCAAGTTCATGTGTAAGTTCTTTTTAAGTTCATGTTCAAGATTAAGTTCAAGTTATATATGAGACAAGATAAATATTTAATTATGATTCATTTAATATTTAAGCTAAAATAAAAATCTAACTGAAATGCTAATTTAATTTCTTACACTTAAACTTAAACTTGCTTACGGAGTATTTCTATAAATCATTCTTGGAAAAGGAATCGTTTCTCTAACATGGTCAAGTCCGCAAATCCATCCAACTGTTCTTTCTAAACCAAGTCCAAATCCTGCATGAGGAACTGACCCATATCGTCTTAAATCTAAATACCATTCAAATGCTTCTTGCGGAAGATTATGTTCCTTAATTCTTGCCAACAAAGCTTCGTAACTATCTTCTCTTTGGCTTCCGCCAATAATTTCACCGTAACCTTCAGGAGCCAAAACATCTACAGCTAAAGCTAATTTTTCATTTTCAGGATCTCTTTTCATATAAAATGCTTTTACAGCTGCGGGATATCGGTGCACCATTACAGGCCTATCAAACTGCTCCGAAATCACAGTTTCATCTGTTCCGCCAAGATCATTGCCCCACTCAAAATCAATTGAATGCTTTTTTAATATTTCAACTGCTTCATCATAGCTAATCCGTGGTAATGGCCTTTTAACATTCTGAAGTTTTGTAATATCTCTTTCTAAAACTTTAAGTTCGTCTTCTTTTTCTTTTAATACCGTTTGCACTATATATTCTAAAAATTCTTCTGCCAAATCCATATCATCATTTAAATCAGCAAAAGCAACTTCAGGTTCAACCATCCAGAATTCTGTAAATGTCTTCTTGTCTTTGATTTTTCCGCACGAAATGTTGGGCCGAAAGTATAAACTTTTCCAAATGCTAAAGCACCGGCTTCAGCATAAAGCTGCCCAGATTGAGTCAGATAAGCATTTCCCAAATCAAAGTAAGGAGTTTCAAAAAGTGTTGAAGTTCCTTCAACAGCATTTGGAGTTAAGATGGGCGGGTCCATTAATGTGAATCCTTTGCCGTCAAAAAAATCACGAATAGCTTTTACTATTCTATGTCTGATTCTTAAAATGGCAACTTGCCGACTTGAACGAAGCCACAAATGGCGGTGATCCATTAAGAATTCAATTCCATGATCTTTTGGAGTAATGGGATAATCATGTGCTTCGGAAATTATTTTTAAACCAGACGCATCCAATTCATAGCCACCGGGAGATCTTTTTTCTTCTTTAACTTTTCCAGTTACTTCAATGGAAGATTCCTGCCCGATTTTATCAGCTAATTCAAAAATCTCTTCAGAAACATTACCTTTGAAATAAACACACTGAAGTAGACCAGTTCCGTCTCTGAGAATTAAAAATTTTATTTTTCCGCTTGATCTTTTATTGTAAAGCCACCCGCTTAGGGTAACTTCTTCACCGACATGATTTGATAAATCTTTTATTAAAACTTTCTGCATTTACCGGTATTATTTTTAAAAAATGATTGTCAAATATAAAGAGAGTGTTGTTAAATCTCAAAGTTAATATATCAATTTTATTATGTTTTTATTTCATTTTGTTAAATATCAGAATTAAATTTTATTAATGTTTGTTACAGTAATAAATTATTCTTTAAAGGAAGCAAGCAGTTCAAGAATCGGATCGGTTACTTCTTCAGTTTCTTTGCTTGTACGCAAATGGCCATTAACCAAAAATGAAAAAACTAATTTCTCTCCATCGAGCGTAGTTACATAACCCGATAATCCTCTTACGTTTGATATTGTACCGGTTTTAGCGTGTACATTTCTTTCGGCCAAAGTGCCTTTCATCCTTCTTTTTAAAGTGCCGTCAACTCCGGCAACCGGTAAAGAATTATACCAAACATCCCAATATTCATTATGAGTCATACCTTCCAAAATTTTTACAATTTCATCCGGACTAACATAATCGTATCTTGAAAGCCCTGAACCATCCATGTAAGCATAAGTTTCAGGTTGAATTCCAAAATTATTTTCCAATACTTGTTCAACTATTTTCTTTCCATTTTGAAATGAACCTAATCCAAATTCCTTCAAGCCAAGTACTCTGGCAAAAGTTTCTGCATATAAATTTTGACTTCGTTTCATCATACCAGTTAAGATATCTTTGAGCGGCGGAGATTTATGTAGTAAAATTAAATTAAAATCTTCAGGTGTGTGATTCCAACTTGGAATATCATCACAATCAACCGGACTTCCTTTTACAATTATTCCATGTTTTTCAAAAACTTCTTTTAAAACAGTAACATAAAACATAGTTGGATTATGAATAGAAGGAGAATACTCAAATTGATGAGAGCCGCGAACTACAAATCCTTCAATATAAATATCATTACTACCATAAGGACGTTGTATGTTAATATCATTTTTACCAGTATCAACTACTATTGTTTCATTAAATATTTTATAATAGCTGCTTTGTAAGTTTGGAATTATCTTTAGAGTATCTTCTTTTGATTGCGGAGGAATAATTTCCAAGTCAACATAATTTTCATTTAGCTGCAGCGCTCCAACTTCGGCAGAATACCAAACATCCAAACCGTCAAAGCTCCAGCCGTATCCAAGCGGATCATTATCAAATGCATTATCGTCTCCTATTATATCTCCATTAATAACTTTTATCCCTTTTGACATGAGAGTATCAGCCCATTCTTTAAAAACCTCGCATGGATCAGAATAAAATCTATTATATAAAGTCGGATCCCCATTTCCAAAAACAATTATATCTCCATTAAGAACTGAATCTTTTATATCGCCGTTGTAAGTTAGATAAGTTTCAAAATCGAAATCCGGCCCTAAACTACATAGAGCAGCAGAAGCGGTTAATATTTTTTCATTCGAAGCCGGCATAAAAAGCTTATCAGAATTTTGCTCGTACCAAATCTTTCCTGATTCTAATGATTTTATTAAAACTCCCCAGTGAGCATCTTGAAAACGAGGATCATTAAATTGCTGCTGGATTTTAGTTTGAAGTGCTGTAAAATTATTTTCTTTTACAGAATTAATTCCACTGCATCCAATGACAAAAGAAATTATTACAAAAATTAATAACAGGAAAATAAATTTAGTTTTGTTCATTTGATAAGAATTTTAATTTTGATGAGCGAAATCTAAAAAATATTTTATATTAAATTATCCTATTTCACAAATTATATTTTCGAAATGATGTGAAAAGAATTAATAAGTGTTGCATTAAATTAATATTAGGAGAATTTGAATTTTGTAATTTTGGAGAGAAATTCTGGAATAATTTATTTTTTTTGTGATTCGTTAATAACCAATGGAACAGTGAAGCTAAACTTACTCCCTTTCCCAAATTCACTTTCTACTTTTATAACTCCGCCATTCTTTTCGATATATTCTTTAGTAAGCAATAATCCCAGACCCGTTCCCATTTCTTCTTCTGTACCCATTTTTGAGTTTTTACTTTTTAAATTAAATAGAGACAATTTAGTTTCTTCATCCATTCCAATTCCATTATCATGGAGAGATATTTCTGCAAATTTACCATTTGATTCAGCGCTGATAATTATTTTGCCATTTCTATTTGTAAACTTAATGGCATTTGAGAGTAAGTTTTGAATTGCCGAATTCATCATATCTTCTTCTGCCCAGACTTTTAAGTCAGTAGTCACATTGTTTACCAGTTCAATTTCTTTTTTAAGAATATTCCCATTCAACAATTCAACATTGCTTTCAATTAATTCTTTGATATTTAATTCCTCAGGAATAACTTCAATTCTTCCCATCTGAAATTTTGAGAACTGCAATAAATTGTTTAACAGGTTATAAATATTTCTTGTCGATTGAAAAAGAGAATCAATAAAAAATTCAAGCTCTTCTTTGGATAAATCATTTAATTCATTTTTAAGAATTTCTGTGTAACCTAAAATAGAATTGAACGGGCTGCGCAAGTCATGAGAAATAATAGAAAAGAATTCATCTTTGGTTTTATTGAGTTCTTTCAGCTTATCGGTATACTTTTCTTTTTCTTCCTCAACCATTTTTCTTTCAATAGCACGTGATATTGGGAAAGAAACAAGCTCAAGCAATTCTTTTTCCCGTTCACCAAGATAATTTTCTGCGTAATATTCTTTAACCCCAAGCACGCCTACAATATTATCTTTTATTTGAATCGGAACACCAAGCCATTTTTTTACTGTTGAAGCGTCTGTGCTTATTTCACCTTTTAAAATTAAATCATCGATTGCTTTTTTTGTCAGCAGAACTGATTCTCCTTTTTTAATTACATATTCCGACAAACCATTTTTAGATTCGCGTGAAGCTTGTTTGGAATTATATTCATCCAAATAAAACGGGAAATTAATAGTTTTATTTTCTTCGTCGTATAAAGCGACAAAGAAATTGTTCATGGGAATAAATTCACAAAGTGTTTTATGGAGATTAACGAAAAGATCTGAAATTGTTTCAGATGTATTAGCAAATTGTAAGATCTTCAATGCTGTCTGCTGAACTTTTTCACGCATTCTTTCTTCTGTAATATCCCTTAGAACTATTTGAACAGCAGGCTTTCCTAAATGTTCAGTGGGAATTAGGACTATTTCTACATCCCGAACTTTTCCGTCAAGAGTAATAATTCTTTCATCTATTACATCTAGTTTTATTTTTTTACTTAAAACAACCTGAAGTCTATCTTTTGTCACATCTCTTATATCAGGATGGACAAAATCTACCAAGGACATCCCAAGGATTTGAGTACTGTTATTTGCCATAAATAGCTTGATAGCTTCGGAATTGACATATTCAATTTTATCTTCACATTGAATTCCAATGGCGATTGGAGATAATTCAACTAACTGTCTGTAACGTTCTTCGCTCTCTTTTAATTTCTTTGTAATCTGATTTTTATATAAAGCCATTTCAATTGTAGAAAGCAGAACTCTCTCATCATAAGGCTTTACTATATAACCATAAGGCTCAGTGCTTTTAGCCCCTTCAAGTGTTGCGAAGTCTGTGTATGCGGTAAGATAAATAACAGGGATATTAGTTTTATTATTAATAATATCGGCTGCTTGTATGCCATTCATTTTCCCGGCAAGCATGATATCCATGAGTACCAGGTCAGGCTTAGTTTCAATAGTTTTTAAAATTGCTTCTTCGCCTGTACGCATAATATCTATAACAGAATAGCCTAACTTTTCAAGCGTCCTTTTTAGATCTATCCCTACTATACTTTCATCCTCAACAACCAATATTTTAGTTTTTGAATTCATTGTTTTCATATTGTTTCAGCAGTGTATTTTATCATATCAGAAATTTAGTGATATTCTGAAACTATAAAATATTTTTCGTATGAACAGGCAAAGTAAAAGTAAAAATTGTACCTGAATTAACCTTACTTTGAATTCGTATATTTCCGCCAATCTGTTCAACAAATTGTTTTACCAGAAGAAGCCCCAGTCCTGTTCCGTATTCCCTTTCTGTTCCGGGTGTCGTAAACATAATATTATTGTACACGTTATCTATATCTTTCTTACTCATTCCAATCCCAGTATCTTTAATATTAATTTCAACATCATTAGGTTTATCAAAAAATTTTGTTACCGAAGCAGTGATTGTAATTTCTCCGGAGTTTTCAGTAAACTTAATTGAGTTTGAGATAATATTTTGTAGAACAGAATTCAGCAACTCTTCATCAGCAACAACATTTATAGTTTTATCCACATTATGAATAATTGTTATATTTTTCTTAATTAAATTTCCGTGCAATAATTTTAAGGAATTATTTATAACTTTTCTAAGGTTCAATACCGTTGGTTTAAAATCAATCTTTCCCATTTGAAACCTGGAATAGTGCAGCAAATTATTCGTCATACCAAATAAATTTTTTGCTGTGTCATAAATAACTTTTAAATACTGCTTCACTTCTTCGTGCGTTAAAGTGTTGAATTCAGTATTTAATATTTCAGAAAATCCCAGCAAAGAATTAAATGGACTGCGCAGGTCATGAGAGATAATTGAAAATAGCTTGTCTTTAGATTCATTTAATTCTTTTAATCTATCAATCAAAACACTTTTTTCTTCTTCAACTATTTTCCGTTCGATTGCCCTGGAAATCGGGTAAGAAATAAATTCTAAAATTTCTTTTTCTTTTTCACCATAAGCAGATTCATTTTTATAATCTTGAACCACAAGAGCACCGATAGTTTTATCCTGAATTTTCAAAGGAACTCCAAGCCAGATTTCTGCCGGTGTCCCAATAATTTCAACCTCGCCCTGTTTAACTAATTCAGCATCACGTTTTTTATCAATTAAAGCAGATTTACCCTGTCTTAAAATGTACTCAGTTAACCCCTTAGCAAGCTTTTGAGGGGGTGCTTCTTCATCAACTTCATCAACAAAATAAGGAAATGTTATTAAGTCGTTTTCAACATCATTCAATGCAATATAAAAATTGTTAACCGGCATTAACTCGCTTATAGATTGATGAATAAAATTAAATAAATCATCCAGGTTAACTTCCGAATTAGACTTATCCAGTATATCGGAAATAATACGCTGAACCCTTTCGTCTTTAATTCTATCTGTTATTTCTTCCCCGGAGCTGATAATATATTTTACAGAACCGTCTTCATTTTTAACTACATTATTATTCCACCTAATAATTTTTTCTTCTTTATCTTTTGTTATTACTGCTGTAACATTTTCGTATTCAGTTTCTGTTTCTTTTGAAAATATTTTTTTTGTTCTTAATGAAGCTTCTTTATATTCATTTTTGCTAAATATTTTTTCTATTGATGAATTAAGCAAATCTTCTCTTGGATACCCTAAAACCATACAACCGAATTGATTGATAAGCTTTATTACATTATTACCGTCAATAACCATGAAAATGATATTAGCAAGGTCTAAAACTTCGTTGAGCTTATTTTTTTCTTCTTTAAGCTCTTCAACCATTGATTGAATTTCCGTAATATCACTTAATATTCCGATGCTTGATTTTCGCACACCTTTTCTGTCTTCAATAAAAATTGAAATGTCTTCCAGCCATTTTAAATCGCCGTTTTTTGTTTTTACAAGGTATTGCGCAGAAAAGTCTTCATATAGCTCATCAGAGCTTTCTTTAGGTATATTGTTCAATTGGTTATACTTTGGTTTAACGACCTTTTGGACAATGCTCGAAAAGCCAATTTTATTTAACTCATCAATATCAAAGCCGATTAAGTCTTTTATTCCCTCACTAAAAAAAGTGTACTTTTTATTTATATAGTCATAGCTATAAATCGCCCTATTATAGTTATTAGCTACATTCAATGTATTATCATCACGACTTACAAATACTTCGATTAAATTAGAGATAGATTTATCTTCTAAAACAATTTTTTCCATTTAGCTTTAAAATTATTTCAAATTTATCAGATGACGAGTTAAAATTATTACACAATATAACTATAAGTGTTTGAAAATAAAATATTTGAATAAGTTCAGATATAAAATATATATTTATTTGTGATTAAAATATCTTACTTGACTCTATATGAAACTAACCTTATTTTTATGTAGACTAAATCTAAATAATAAGTCTGTTTGTTGTAAAATTAAGGGAAAAATGATGAGAAATGCTTCTGAATTAAAATACGGAGAAAAAGTTAAAATAAATACTTTGAATACGGAACATCCTTCATGTAGAAGAATTTTAGAAATTGGATTTACACCGGGCCAGGAAATTGAATTAGTAAATAAATCATTGTTTAATGACCCTCTTGCATTTTCTGTTAGAGGTACAATTATAGCAATACGTAAAAATGAAGCTGAGTGTATCATTGTTTCATGACAATTCAAGTATCCGAAAAAATTCCTTTAATAACTTTAGTTGGGCCTCCTAACTCAGGGAAGACTACTTTATTTAATTATCTAAGCGGTAAAAATTTTAAAACTGTAAATTACCCCGGTGCTACAGTTGAGTTTTCAGTTAGTAAATTATTAGATAAATATAAAATAAATGCAAACCTACTTGACTCCCCCGGCATAATTAGTCTTGTTCCCAATTCACCAGATGAGAAGGTAGCAGTTAATTCTCTATACTCCCATCCTCAATATGGTATTCCGGATGTGGTTGTTGCTACAGCAGACGCAAGCCAGCTTTCCCGTCATTTGCTTCTAATCAATCAATTAATTGAATGCGGATTTAAAGTAGTTGTTGCAATTACAATGCATGATATCCTGGAAAGGAAAGGTTATAAATTATCAATAAAATCTCTATCAGATGAATTAGGATGCAGAGTAATAAAAGTTGACGGAAGAAATGGAAATGGGGTTAGTGATTTATTATCGGCTGTAAAAGAAGAATTGGAAGAAGCAGAGAATGATGATAATAAAATTATCCCGTCATTTTTTGATACTTCTGTTGGTTTAGAAAAATTAATTAGTTCCTACAAGAATATTGAAAAAATTGAACAGAATGTTTTATTCCCATATTCAGGAAATGGTAATGGAATTAATATTGATGCCGCAAATGAAAAGCTGGTAGTTTTAAATGATTTATCCATAAAAAAAATAACTCACAAACCTGATGAAAACACTTTAAAGATTGATAGATTTTTACTTCATAGAACCTGGGGAATAATTTCATTCTTTGTTATAATGTCTTTAACATTCACTTCCATCTTTTGGTTAGCAGACCCCTTGATGAAATTGGTTGATGATTTATTCGGACTTTTATCATCTGCTGCTATTGATATTTTCGGGTATACCTGGCTTGGAGATTTTCTTGCAAATGGAGTAATTAGCGGTACGGGTGCAGTGATGGTTTTTGTTCCTCAAATAATGATTTTGTTTTTGATTCTTGGGCTACTTGAAGACACGGGGTATTTAGCAAGGGGTGCAATGCTTATTGATAAGCCACTATCCAAAATCGGATTAAATGGAAAATCATTTGTCCCAATGCTTTCAGGATTTGCGTGCGCAATTCCTGCTATGCTGGCAACAAGAACAATCCCTAACAAGCGTGAAAGACTCCTAACAATTTTTATAATTCCTTTGATGAGCTGCAGCGCAAGAATTCCTGTTTATGCTTTACTTATTGCTTTTCTTTTGCCGGCTGACAAATTATGGATGGGTGGACTTTTATTAGCAGCAATTTATATTTTTAGTACTTCAAGTTCTTTGATAGTTGCAGGAATTGTAAACAAGTTTAAAAACAAAATAATTAACGAAGAGGATAGTTCATCTTTTATTTTGGAGCTTCCTGCTTATAGAAGGCCAAAGCTGAGCGTAGTTCTAAACAATACTTACAATAGTTCAAAAGTTTATGTAAAAAAAGCAGGGCCGATAATTCTTGCTTTTTCTGTAATTCTCTGGTTCTTAACTTATTTCCCAAATCCAAATCCTCAAATAAATACGACTGGTTTAAACCAGGAACAAATAGTACAAGCACAAAAAGCGGAAAGACTGCAGCACTCTTATGCAGCAGATATTGGAAAAATAATTCAACCGGTAATGACCCCAATTAGAATGGACTGGAGAGTTGGTGTTGCTTTGATGTCTGCATTTGCAGCGAGAGAAGTTTTTGTTAGTTCGATGGCATTAATTTTTAAAGTAACCAGCAATGATGATAATTTACAAGCTTCAATTCTTAATGCCATGCGAAGCGCTGAAATTGATGGAACAGGACAAAAGTTATTTACAACCTCCACTATAATTGGATTAATTATTTATTTTATTTTTGCACTACAATGCATTTCAACGATAGCTGTTTCGAGAAAAGAAACCGGCGGCTGGCGAATTCCTATTCTCCAAATATTAATATTTACCTCTACTGCATATCTATTAACTTTTATAACCGTACATGGATTGCGGGCACTTGGTGTTAGTTAAGGCATTAACCAATCTATTTAAATTTCCTTTTCTATATAGATATACAATTAGCAATTTGCTATTATTATTCAGTGATAATATTTTTACTTTACGATTAACAATAAAAAATTAAAATATTGAAACACGAAAAAGCTTCTGAAGTTTTTAGGAATTTCTTAAAGAACGGGAAAAACAGAATTACTCCGGAACGTTTTGAGGTTCTGGATGCTGCACTTGATTATGAAGGACACTTTGGTGCCGATGATTTATATGTTTTAATGAAGAATAATAAATCCCGGGTTTCAAGAGCAACTGTTTATAAAACCCTTGAACTTCTAGCTCAATGCGACCTTCTTACTAAAAGAAATTTTGGAGACAATCTTACCCGCTACGAAGGCAGCTTTAAAAAGCAAACACATGATCATTTGATATGTATGGATTGCGGAAGAATAGTTGAATTTTCAAATCCAAATATTAAAGAATTACCTGAAGAAATTAGCAATGGTTTAGGTTTTAATGTTGAAAGTTACTCATTCAATATTTTTGCCCGCTGCAAGAATAAAAACAATTGCGATTTTTATAAATCACATAATGAATAATCAAAAGTTTTATGTTACATACTAAATATCCTTTAACCTGGCGTAAAAATAATTTCTCAATAAAAATATTTTGCTCTATCCCGAACATTGCAACCGGTATTTTGCTTCGTGCAGGTGAAGCAAACTTTGTTGTTGATCCCGGTGATGGAATTTTGAGAGACTTAAATAATGAAATTGGAACAAAAGCTATTTTAACTATTTCTGATGTGTTTATCACTCACGGACATCATGATCACGTAGGCGGTGTTTGGTCTCTTTTAACTTACTTGAGAGTAATGAGAAAGAAGACTCCTATATCAATTTATTATCCAAAAGGCTGTATTGAAATTGAGAGTATTTATAAAGCATTCATGAAAGTTTATTCAAGCAGTTTATCTTATAAAATAAACCTGGTTGAAATAAAAGAGTATAAAAGTTTTAGAAGTAAAAAAGTGATCATTAACCCATTTCCAGTTATTCACAAAGAATATATTTCAGATGGAACTGCTACCAGGCAAGTTCCTGCATTAGGCTATAAGTTCACTTTCGAAAAATCAAAAATATGTTACGGCGGAGATACTGCTTATTGCGAAGAACTTGTTCATTATGCTAAAGATTCTGATTTGGCAATAATAGAAGCTGGCCATGATGAAGATACTCCAGATGATATGCACATGACAATTAACGAAGCAAAGTCAATCGGGAAAAGTGCAAAGGAATATTTCCTTGTTCATGTACCGGAATAATTTTTTGAAATCTCCATCGAGTAAATTATTCTTCATCAAATCTTCAACTCTTTAAATTTTAGTTTATAAAATTTTTATTATTGTAAGCATTATTTCATGTAATAAACACTACAAAAATTATGGATATTTTTCAAAAAGAAATTAAAATTTCCGGCAAGAAAAGAGGCTATCATTTAATAACCGATGAAATCTTTCATGAAATCCCTGAAATAAGAAATTTTGAAATAGGAATCGCACACGTATTTATAAAGCATACCAGCGCTTCTTTAACAATAAATGAAAATGCTGACCCGACTGTTAGAAAAGATTTTGAAACTCATTTTAATAAAATGATTCCGGAAAATGCTCCTTATTATCTACATAATACCGAAGGCTCGGATGACATGCCGGCACATTTGAAAGCGTCAATATTAGGAAGCAGTGTCACTATCCCAATTACAAATGGTGATTTTAATTTAGGAACCTGGCAGGGAATTTATTTATGTGAGCATAGAAATTATGGTGGCGCACGAAAAATCTTAATTACGATTTACGGGAAAAGAATCGACTAAGACCTTCAAGGTTAACTTAAATTTTATAAAAGATTTACATTTAATCCTTTCAAAAATATTAAAAGTTCATAATTTGACTAAACCTTGAAGGTCAAATAAATTTATAATGTAAAAACCTTCGAGGCTCCCCTTACCTCTGCCAAAGGCATCACTATGTGAGAAGGTTTTTAAAAATGAGCAGCATTCTTAATGTCGCATTAATTATTTGATGAGAAATTATAAACCTAATTTCTTGAAGAAATTGGGTTTATTACTAAAGTTTAACACAACATTAGTAATAAAATCTAAATCCTATTCTAAACATTAAGCCGCTCATATCAATTTCTCTTTCGAAAGTTCTTTTCATTCCAGTCATTGGATCTTTTGTATCATACTGCCAGCTTGGTGCCGAATGATGATAATCTATTTCAGCAAAAATATCAGACCTTCTTCCAATTTGATACAAAGTGCCGAATCCTACTTGCCAGTTAAAATCAAATGCTGTTAGAAAATCATTTTGACTTGGGTTTTCAAAATTGCTGTAGCTTATAAAAAGAACCTCTCCTCCAAGCCCGCCTGTAAAATAAATTTTTGTATAAGGAGCAACTAAAACTTTTGCCGTTACTATTCCCATTAAAGGAAAATCATGCAAATTAGTTTTAGCTCTAAGCTCGTTTATTTGGCCGCCGGAAATTCCATACAAATCATTAAATTGTGAGACAAGTTGTTTATCTACATAACTTTCATGGTACCAATCTATACTCCAGCCTAAAGTTAAATTTTCATCCATAAAATGAGCACCTTCGTAACCAATTATAAATCCGCTGCCTGATGAAGATGGAAAGAATTCTCCCAATTTAATTGCTGCAGAACCATGCTGTGCAAATGAGTTCGAATAACAAACTAGAATTAAAATAGCTAATAATATTTTTTTCATTGTCTCAACCTTTTCATTGTTGTACAAAACCTCCTAAGGTCAACTTAAATGCCAAGGATTCGCATACTTTGAAATGTTTTTTAGTACGAAATGATGTGACAAGTTATGAAGGTGTACAATAAGAGAGACGCAGATATAAAATTAATTGTACACAATATTTAGGAAGTATTGAAGCTAAAATTCAATTATCCGTTATAGCCCCATTTTTCTTTATTTGTTTGAATTTCTTCCGGAGTTGGTAATGGTTTTCCTTCTTCTCTTTGTGGAACAAATCTTTTTTGTCCAACTATCTTTGCATTTATTTCAATGTCTTCATTGAAAATATCAGGAGTTTCTTCTTCAGCAAAGATTGCTTCCCAAGGACATTCGGGAACGCAAGCATTACAGTCAATACATTCATCCGGATCAATTAATAATTGATTTTTAGGAATTGCCGGATCGTCACCCGAATATTCATAAATACAATCAACAGGGCAAACTTGTGTGCAAGCAATATCTTTACAATCCAAACATAGTTTGGTTATTATGTAAGCCATACGTTCTCCTTTTAATTCAATTATTATTTAGTGGAAAGATAAAACAAAGTAAATGATAATAATATTAATTATCAACACTTATTTTTAATCTGGTGAATTTATTTTGTAAAAAATATTTTGCAGCTATTCTATCTTAAATTTACGGTTCTAAATTCTACTTTATTGCTGGGCCCGCTTTCAATGTTTAATCTGTTTATCGATGTAATGATATAAGTAACAGAACTAGAATCATTTAGTGGAGATTCATCTAAAAAAGAGTTTTCATGGGTAAAAACTATTGTTAATATTTTTGTAGCATCATTTAAATTTATTTTTTCACCATTTGTAAATTTATAAATGATTATACCTGTTGGAGTGTTGTAAAAATTATTTGCAGTATTCATAAAATAACATTTCCAGGTTAAAATTCTACTTTCAATATTACCTTCAACACTTAAATCAAATGGAGGAGCGGGCGGGGTTAAATCTTTCCACGGCATAATAGGAAGTAATGCGGGATATTTAAAGAAATTGTTTTTAAGTGAATCTGCCAGTCCGCCATAATTTTGTGTTATTGATTTAGCACTAAAAAAAACCGAACCTAATACATTAGAAGTCTGTCTATTTAATATAATTTGATTTTCGATTTCAGTTTTTGAACTATCATAGTCACCACTTGCAAATTTACTTGAAAATAATCCGATATATAATTGTCTGTCGTTTACCACAGATGCCCACCAGGGAAGTAACAATTTGTAATCAGATTTTTCATCACCAATCTTCCAGTATATTTGTGGAATTACATAATCAATAGTTTTATTGTTAATCCAGTTTAACGGATCACAATAAATTTTATCGTAAGAATTAAAGCTATTTGTTCCGGCATATTTATTTTCAACAACTCCAAACGGACTTGCTCCAAATTTAATATTTGGTTTAATTACAAGTATACTGTCATAACATTGAGCAATCATCGTATTAATGTTATATCTTCTCCAATCATCAACATCATTATATCCACTATTATATTTTGCAAATGTTATTGAATCTTCATTTGAGATAATTGGAATGTATGGATAGAAATAATCATCAAAGTGAATTCCATCCACTTTATATCTTCTTACTACATCTGATATAATAGAAGCAATGTAGTCACGTACTTCTGGAATTCCTGGATTTAGCATTTTATATTCCTTAAAATCTAAAATCCATTCAGGATGTTTTTTTGAAACATGCTCAGGTGAAATTTCATAATCTCCAACTTGCCTAATTGCTCTGTAAGGATTAAACCAGGCATGAAATTCAATTCCTCTTTTATGTGCTTCTTCTATGGCAAATTTAAGTGGATCATAAAAAGGTTTTGGTGCTTTACCCTGCTGTCCCGTTAACCAATAAGACCAGGGTTCATAACTTGATTTGTATAATGCATCGCATTCAGTTCGAACTTGAAAATATACGGCATTTATTCCGGCACTTTTTAATTTATCAAGTAAATCAATTAATTCATTTTTTTGTTTGTCTGATGACTCTATATTTGAAGAAGGCCAATCAATATTTTTTACTGTTGCAATCCAGGCACCTCTTAATTCCCTTTTAGGGGAGTTGGATTGAGATTTCAATACAGCCACAAGTAAGAATGCAATTATTATAACTTTGTAAAGATTTTTCATGTCATTCAGTTAGATTAAAAATATTTTCAAATATACTTATAAATAAATTTTTAATGATGTTGTTCATAATTTTATATCTAATAATTTTAAAATAACAAATAAACATTATTGATTGAAGAATAACTAAACAACCTGCAAAAGTTTTCAACGAAAATTCCATTTTCTGTCACTAAATACTTTTCTGCCGCACTTAATATTTAATTCTAAATTAATTTTTGTTAAACATTATTGAATGGAGTACTTAATGAAAAAGCTTGCTTCTCCTATTTTCGTTACTCTTAGTTTTCTACTTTTTACTTTCCCTACACTTGCTCAAAAAACATGGACTGGTATAGGTGGTAATGGGTTATGGACCACCGCAAGCAATTGGAGTGGAAATTCAGTCCCAACGACATCTGATGATATTATACTTGATAATACAAATGTTTCAGGCAGTTATACAGTCTTAATTCCCGAAAATAGTTCTGCTGTTTGTCGAACTATAAAAATAAGCTATCCAGCAAATACAAATACTATAGCCCTATTATTTGAAAGTAAATTTGTTAGAGGCGGCGGCGGTAATCCAGCGGGATTTGTATTTGGGAATGGCGGCGGCAACGATATTGACTTTTTAATTGATGATGGCGGAGTATTCATTAATGCCTCTACTGCAACAAGTGGAACAAATTATATTGAAAGTGCTGGCGTAACTGATTTGGTAAGAGTAAAAAATGGCGGTAAATTTATACAGGTTACAGATAGATCCTTTAAGAATCCTTTCCCTTCAACAAATATAACATTTGAATCCGGAAGTATAATGGAATGGAATGTTCGGGGAACAACAGTTGTTTCTCCAGATGTTTCCGGTTATACATTTGGTAATTTAGTTTTTGCATCAGACTCTGCAGGAGGGACAAGAACTTATGCTTCTCCAGGTGGAGGCGGCGGAACTTTTGAGGTATTAAATACATGGTCTGTAAAACCCGGCGTAACTTTGGACCCATGGGGATTAGATGGAATTATTAATAATATTTTATTTGATGGCCCGATGAGTTTTGGAACTGCCGGAGTAAATATTTCTATATCTGGCAGCATCACTACAAATGCTCAATTCACTACATCAAATTCGCCTAATTCAACATTAACTTTAAATGGAAATTCAGTCCAGACAATTAGCGGCACGTCTCCCCTTTCATTTAATGGTGCAACTATATTAAATAATCCTTTTGGATTTGTTTTAAATAACGAAATAATAGTCAACTCATCTTTAACTTTATCAAATGGGAAAATAAATACTTCGGATTCAGCACCATTAACTATTGGACCACGCGGATCAATTATAGGGACAAATTTTATTAATTTCATAAACGGGCCAATGCAAAGAATTGTTGCTTCGAGTACTCCTACAAATATAAATTTTCCAATCGGTAAAGGATCTTCTTATAGGCCGGTTGCTTTAACAATTACTCAGAATTCTGCAGTTCCAACTACTTATAAAAGTGAATTAATCAATACACCACCAAGTGAACGAAATCTTCCGTCGACTTTGGATTTAGTTTCATTTGTTAGACATTTTAAAATAACAAAAGGAAGCGGTGCCGATGTCATCTCTGCTTCAATAAAAATTAATTATGATACTATGAATGTAGACGATGGAGTGAGGAATAGTTCGAACTTACGGATTGCAAAAAATGATGGGGCAGGAAATTGGATTGATTTAGGAGGTGATGCAACAAGTGCTAATTTTGTTGGAAATATAACTTCGTCTATTCCTTTTACTTCATTCGGTGATTTCACTTTGGCAAATAATAATGGCGGAACGAATAAACTTGGCGGACATCCTCCCAGTTCTCCATTGCTTTTAGGTGTAGACAATGAAGCAATAAATGTTTCAATAACTCCGACTTTAATGTGGAATAAACCAATAAGCAGCTCAAATTTTCATATTCAGTTGGCAACTGATTCTCTCTTTAATTCTCTTATTTTTGAAGATTCAACTTTAACAGATACCACAAAATTGGTTGGCCCGCTAAACAATAAAAAAAAATATTATTGGAGGGTTAGTGCTAAGAATATAATTGGGACAAGCCCATATTCAAACACTTTTAATTTCACTACTATTGTCGCCAAACCCGGGGTTCCACAATTATCATCACCTTTAACAGGGATTGAAAATCAACCAACAGATTTAAATCTTGTTTGGAATAAAGCTGCAGACGCTAGTGAATATTATCTCCAAGTTTCTACCGACAGTTTATTTTCAAATTTTCTCATCGCCGATTCAACCATCGCTGATACTGTAAAATCGCTAAACTCATTACAAAATAATTCGAAATATTTTTGGAGAGTCGGATCAATAAATGCCGCTGGTAAGAGTGCATTTTCACAAACATGGAACTTCAAAACAATTATTGCCGCACCTGATATTCCAAGCTTAATCCAGCCTTCAAATAACGCTTTAAATTTAGATACCACGGTTAACATTGTTTGGAGTAAAATATATAATGCATCATTTTATATCGTTCAACTGTCTGTTGATTCCACTTTTAATTCTTTCATCTTAAATGATTCATCGGTAACTGATACGTCCAAACAAATTTCCGGTTTATCCAGTAATACAAAATATTATTGGAGAGTAGCATCAAGAAATTTGGGTGGGAATAGTTCGACTTCTCCTACTTGGAATTTTTCCACAAAAATTCTTACAAGCGTTGATCGTTTATCCGGAACACTTCCAAAAGAATATAAATTGTATCAAAACTATCCTAACCCGTTTAATCCAAGTACAACCATTAGATATGCACTTCCAAAAGATAGCAAGGTTATTTTAACCGTTTATAATTTGATTGGTCAAATAGTGAAGGAGTTAAAAAATGATATTGAGCCGGCAGGATTTCATGAACTTAATTTTAACGCCGGTAATTTAGCTTCAGGAATTTATATTTATCAAATTACTGCTGTATCTTCCAACGGAACAAATAAACTTAATGATGTAAAAAAATTCATACTGTTAAAGTGATACTGAGCTGTCTTATAAGTAATTTACAATGTTTTATTAGCTAATAACTTATCGAAATAAATTAGAAGAATTTATAACTTATAAGACAGCTAATTCTAAATAAATTTATACCTATAATTAATTATTTCCTATCTTAGACAAAAAATCACCAAAGAATTTTAAAATATTCTTTATTTTTAAAGCCTTGAAATTTTGATTTTGATTTTCAAAATTTAACAAGCCAAAA
>CAVZID010000013.1:0-23985 GCA_963775245.1 uncultured Bacteroidota bacterium | reverse complement strand
TGAAAAAGCTTGCTTCTCCTATTTTCGTTACTCTTAGTTTTCTTCTTTTTACTTTTCCTATTCATGCGCAAAAAACATGGACTGGTATAGGCGGTAATGGGTTATGGACCACTGCAAGCAATTGGAGTGGAAATTCAGTCCCAACGACATCTGATGATATTATTCTTGATAATACTAATGTTTCGGGCAGTTATACTGTCTTAATTCCCGAAAATAGTTCTGCTGTTTGCCGTACAATAAAAATAAGCTATCCAGCAAATACAAATACTATAACCTTATTATTTGAAAGTAAATTTGTTAGAGGCGGCGGCGGTAATCCAGCTGGATTTGTATTTGGGAATGGCGGCGGCAACGATATTGACTTTTTAATTGAAGATGGCGGAGTATTCATTAATGCCTCAACTGCAACAAGTGGGACAAATTATATTGAAAGTGCTGGCATAACTGATTTGGTGAGGGTAAAAAATGGCGGTAAGTTTATACAGGTTACAGATAGATCCTTTAAGAATCCTTTCCCTTCGACAAATATAACATTTGAATCCGGAAGTACAATGGAATGGAATGTTCGGGGGACAACAGTTGTTTCTCCGGATGTTTCCGGTTATACATTTGGTAATTTAGTATTTGCATCAGACTCTGCAGGAGGGACAAGAACTTATGCCTCTCCAGGTGGAGGCGGCGGAACTTTTGAAGTATTAAATATGTGGTCTGTAAAACCAGGCGTAACTTTGGATCCATGGGGATTAGATGGAATTATTAATAATATTTTATTTGATGGCCCGATGAGCTTTGGAACTGCCGGAGTAAATATTTCTATATCTGGCAGCATCACAACAAATGCTCAATTCACTACATCAAATTCGCCTAATTCAACATTAACTTTAAATGGAAATTCAGTCCAGACAATTAGCGGCACGTCTCCCCTTTCATTTAATGGTGCAACTATATTAAATAATCCTTTTGGATTTGTTTTAAATAACGAAATAATAGTTAACTCATCTTTAACTTTATCAAATGGGAAAATAAATACTTCGGATTCAGCGCCATTAACTATTGGGCCGAGTGGATCAATCACAGGGACAAATTTTATTAATTTCATAAACGGGCCAATGCAAAGAATTGTTGCTTCGAGTACTCCTACGAATATAAATTTTCCAATTGGTAAAGGATCTTCTTATAGGCCGGTTGCTTTAACAATTACTCAGAATTCTGCAGTTCCAACTACTTATAAAAGTGAATTAATCAATACACCACCAAGTGAACGAAATCTTCCGTCGACCTTGGATTTAGTTTCTTTTGTTAGACATTTTAAAATAACAAAAGGAAGCGGTGCCGATGTCATTTCTGCTTCAATAAAAATTAATTATGATACTATGAATGTAGACGACGGAGTGAGGAATAGTTCGAACTTACGGATTGCAAAAGATGATGGGGCAGGAAATTGGATTGATTTAGGGGGTGATGCAACAAGCGCTAATTTTGTTGGAAATATAACTTCGTCTATTCCTTTTACTTCATTCGGTGATTTCACTTTGGCAAATAATAATGGCGGAACGAATAAACTTGGCGGACTTCCTCCCAGTTCTCCATTCCTTTTAGGTGTAGACAATGAAGCAATAAATGTTTCAATAACTCCGACTTTAATGTGGAATAAACCAATAAGCAGCTCAAATTTTCATATTCAGTTGGCAACTGATTCTCTCTTTAATTCTCTTATTTTTGAAGATTCAACTTTAACAGATACCACAAAATTGGTTGGCCCGCTAAACAATAAAAAAAAATATTATTGGAGGGTTAGTGCTAAGAATATAATTGGGACAAGCCCATATTCAAACACTTTTAATTTCACTACTATTGTCGCCAAACCCGGGGTTCCACAATTATCATCACCTTTAACAGGGATTGAAAATCAACCAACAGATTTAAATCTTGTTTGGAATAAAGCTGCAGACGCTAGTGAATATTATCTCCAAGTTTCTACCGACAGTTTATTTTCAAATTTTCTCATCGCCGATTCAACCATCGCAGATACAGTTAAATTGCTAAACTCATTACAAAATAATTTGAAATATTTTTGGAGAGTCGGATCAATAAATGCCGCCGGGAAGAGTGCATTTTCACAAACATGGAACTTCAAAACAATTATTGCCGCACCTGATATTCCAAGCTTAATCCAGCCGTCAAATAACGCTTTAAATTTAGATACCACGGTTAACATTGTTTGGAGTAAAATAAATAATGCATCATTTTATATCGTTCAACTATCTGGTGATTCCACTTTTAATTCTTTCATTTTAAATGATTCATCGGTAACTGATACGTCCAAACAAATTTCCGGTTTATCCAGTAATACAAAATATTATTGGAGAGTTGCATCAAGAAATTTGGGCGGGAATAGTTCAACTTCTCCTATTTGGAATTTTTCCACAAAAATTCTTACAAGCGTTGATCGTTTATCCGGAACACTTCCAAAAGAATATAAATTATATCAAAACTATCCTAACCCGTTTAATCCAAGTACAACCATTAGATATGCACTTCCAAAAGATAGCAAGGTTATTTTAACCGTTTATAATTTGATTGGTCAAGTAGTGAAGGAGTTAAAAAATGATATTGAGCCAGCAGGATTTCATGAACTTAATTTTAACGCCGGTAATTTAGCTTCAGGAATTTATATTTATCAAATTACTGCTGTATCTTCCGATGGAGCAAATAAACTTAATGATGTAAAAAAATTCATACTGTTAAAGTGATACTGAGCTGTCTTATAAGTTATTTACAATGTTTTATTAGCTAATAACTTATCAAAATGATTTAGAAGAATTTATAACTTATAAGACAGCTAATTCTAAATAAATTTATACCTATAATTAATTATTTCCTATCTTAGACAAAAAATCACCAAAGAATTTTAAAATATTCTTTATTTTTAAAGCCTTGAAATTTTGATTTTGATTTTCAAAATTTAACAAGCCAAAATTATTAATAATCAAAATAAATAAAATGACTAATAAAAAAATTCTATTTGTGTGTATGGGCAATATTTGCCGCTCCCCTGCTGCTGAAGGAATTATGACTTCACTGGTAAAAAAGAATAATTTAGAAAATTCTATTAAAATAGATTCTGCCGGAACAATTGCATATCACACCGGCGAAGGTGCTGACCCAAGAATGAAAAAGCACGCTGCAAATCGTGGTTATGATTTAACAAGTGTCGCCAGGAAATTTGACCCGAATAAGGATTTTGAGGAATTCGATTATATAGTAACAATGGACGATGAAAATTTTACGAATATTTTAAAACTTGATACCGAAGGTTTCTTTGTTGAGAAGATTCATAGAATGACTGAGTATTCAAGTGATCTGAATGTAACTGAAGTCCCCGATCCTTATTATGGCGGTGGAAAAGGATTTGAAATTGTTTTAGATATTTTAGAAGATTCATGTGAAGGATTGTTGCAAAAAATAAAAGAAGATGCTGAATCAGAAAATAAAAAATAAAATTGAATCTGTTATTCAATCTAAAATTCTGAAAGTAAACTCACTTTCAGGCGGATGCATTAGTAATGCTTATGAAATTATTTCTGATTCTAATGAAAGCCTTTTTTTAAAAATCAATTCTTTTCTTGATGATATGTTTATAAAAGAAGCAAACGGATTAACTGAATTAAAAAAGGCTAATGAAGTTAGAGTGCCGGAAGTGAAGTTAGTAGAAAAAGAATTTATTCTTTTAGAAATGATTAAAAGCAATTCGAAGAAAAAATCTTTTTGGGAAGATTTTGGTAAAAGCTTTGCAAGAATGCACAGATTTTCAAGTGACAAGTTTGGCTTTTATGAAGACAATTATATCGGTTCTAATCCGCAAAAAAATATTAACGATGCTAAATTAAACTGGACTGACTTCTATTTTAACAATAGAATTTTATTTCAATATAAACTTGCGGAGAAAAATGGTTACGCAACGAACGAATTAAAATCCGGGATAAACTTTATTGAATCTGCGATCACTAAAATATTAAGTGGAAGTGAAGAGCCCCCTTCTCTTCTTCACGGTGATTTATGGTCAGGTAATTTTATGATTGACGACAATGGTGATGCATGTATTATTGACCCGGCGGTTTATTATGGACATCGAGAAGCTGATCTGGCTATGACAAAATTGTTTGGGGGATTTAATTTGGAATTTTACAATTCGTATAATGAAGAATGGAATTTAAAAGAGGGTTACGAATACCGTGAAAATATTTATAAGCTGTATCATGTTTTAAATCATCTAAATCTTTTTGGAATGGGTTATTATTCGCAAGCTATAAATTTAATAAGAAGCTACATGTAATTTTTTTATTATTTCATATTATAAAAAAGGCGCTTAGAAAAGCGCCTTAAAATAATTTTACTTATTTATTTTACTTCCAACAATTCTACATCAAAAATTAAAGTAGAATTTGGAGGAATTAGACCTCTGCCTGCTTTCCCATAAGCTAAATCCGGAGGAATAATTAATTCTGCTTTTCCGCCTTCTTTCATCAATGCAATTCCTTCTTCCCAGCCAGGTATTACACTTTTTGTCCCAAGCATAAAAGTAAACGGCTGCCCTCTATCAACCGAACTGTCAAATTTTTTCCCGTCAAGAAAATAACCTGAATAATTTACTTTTACTATTTTCCCGGAATCTGCTTTAGCACCAGTACCCTCTTGAACCGGAATATATTTTAATCCGGTTGGAGTAATTAATTCTTTTGTAGTATCAACATCCCATCTCTTAACAGGCACTTTTATATTGAGCAAGTCAACCACAACTTTGATATCTGAATTTGGCGGTACAGGCCCCAATCCTTTTTTTCCGTATGCAAGGCTATCAGGTATTATTATTGTCCTTTTCTCTCCAATCTTCATACCCACCATACCTAATTCAGAACCTTTAATAAATCCGTTTGGTGCAAGTTTAATATCTAATGGATGAAATTTTCTTGAACTTCCAAGGCTCTGCACTTTCTTTGAAGAATCCTTTGACCAATCGGCAAATAAATCATTTTTATCTTTATCTGTTAAATACCAGCCATCAAAATGTATGGAGATGTAATCTCCCATTTTTGCTTCTTTGCCGTTTCCAACAGAATCAATTGAGTATCTGATTCCATTATCAAGCGAAACAACTTTAGGCTGTTTATTGCATCCTGTGATTACAAATAAGAAAAAGATAAATACGGCAAAATATTTCATAAATTTCCTTTTTTTTAACGCGCCAAATATATTTATTTTAATAGTTAATTCATAAGTCATTTAAATTTATATTGATTGGATTTTATGTATAAGATTTTTGTATACATTTTTCTTTTTTTGTTTATAAGTTCTTCAGAATTAATCTTTGCAGGACATGCTTCAAACGACAGCACTAAAACAATTGTTGACTGTAATTATACTTTTAAAGAAGCAATAGCCGGTATTAAAATCCCTAAAAAACTTAGCAATGAATTAAAATTAATTAAAGTTAAATATTATTCATTTGACGGTAAAATTCATCAAGGACAATTATTAATTCAAAAAGACCTGGTAAAAGACATTGAAGAAATTTTCAATGCAATAATGAGTGTTAAGTTTCCGATTGCCAAAGTTATACCCGCAGTGAAATATGGATGGAATGATGAAAAGTCTATGGCGGATAACAATACATCTGCTTTCAATTACAGGATGGTTGCAAATACAAAAGCTATATCATCTCATTCATCCGGCAGGGCAATTGATATTAATCCAAAATTTAATCCACAAATAAAAAGAAATCATTACTTTCCTCGAGGTTCAAAATATGAACCATCAAGAAAAGGTACAATTACAGCAAATTCATTAATCGTGAAAGAATTTTTAAAACGTGGATGGATGTGGGGCGGGCTATGGCACAACACAAAAGACTATCAGCATTTTGAAAAGCGATAAAATGAATATAAACACATGATAAAAAAAATTTTCTTTATTATTTTAAGTTTATTTACATTTCAAAAAACTTTCTCGCAAGACAGCATTAAAGTTACTTTCATAGTTCACACAAAAATTTTAAACGATTCTGCAAAAGTATTTATCACCGGGAATAATTCTTTATTTGGCAATTGGAATCCAGACAATGTTCCATTATTAAAAATTAATGATTCAACCTGGCAAAAAGCTCTTTCATTTAACAAAGACGTTACATTAGAATATAAATTTACTCTCGGCTCATGGAATAACGAAGCATTAAATAATAATGGAAGCATCCCACAAAATTATACACTTAAAGTAACGAAGGATACTCTCATCAATATCTCAATTTCAAAATGGAAAGAGAATCCAAAAAGAAAATTAACTGGACAAATAACCGGAACAGTCAAATACCATCGTAATTTTTCAGGCAAAGGGATTAAGCCTAGAGATATTATCGTGTGGCTTCCACCTGGATACGAAAAAGATAAAAATAAAAGATACCCGGTGCTTTACATGCACGACGGTGAAAATATTTTTGATCCAGCTACATCCTCATTTGGTATTGATTGGCGCTTGGATGAGACTGCTGATAGTTTAATTTCAACAAATAAAATTCAAAAAATAATTATAGTTGGAATATATAATACAATTAACCGTTCTGCCGAATATGCTGAAACTGACACAGGCAGATTATATATGAAATTTATAGTTAATAAATTAAAACCTTTCATTGATAAAAATTATCGCACTAAACCAGATAGAGAAAATACAGCAACAGGAGGTTCATCTTCAGGCGGATTAATTTCATTCATGCTTATTTGGGAATACCCAAACATATTTTCAAAAGCAGCATGTCTTTCACCCGCGTTTTATATAGATAATATTGATTATCTAGATAATGTGAAAAATTATTCGGGAAAGAAAAAAAATATAAAAATTTATATCGATGATGGAGGAATAGGATTAGAACAAAGGCTTCAACCAGGAATAGATTCAATGCTCGTTCTATTAAAAGATAAAAATTATGTCGAAGGTAAAGACTTAATGTACTTTAAAGATAATGAAGCTCAGCATTCAGAATTTTATTGGGGAAAACGTGCATGGAAGTTTTTGAAATTTTTATTCCATAAATAATAAAACTTCATCTTGTTACCATTTCATTTAATTTTAACTTTCAAATCTATCTTTATAATGTCAATTCAATATTATCTTTTGATTAAAAAAAATTAATAATTGACCATGAAATATTTAATTAACCTAAATTTTTACGGTTTACATACCCTTCTGCCTAAATAAGTAATTCCCATTGCTTGACACAATTATTTACCGGATATATATTTGCATCCCAAAAGCTTAATTATTAATGTTATTGGAAGTTAATAGCTTACTAAGTTAATATCTATCATTAATATCCTAATCTAATTAAGCATTATTTAATAAATCATATAAGGAAGAGGCAAATGAAAAAAATCGAAGCAATAATTCGACCGCACAAGCTTGATGAAGTTCATAAAGAACTGCAAGATTCCGGCTTTACGGGTTTAACAGTCTCAGAGATAAAAGGGTACGGAAGGCAGAAAGGCCATACTGAAATTTACAGAGGCTCCGAATATAAAATCGAGTTCGTGCCAAAATTGAAGATAGAACTTTTTTGTACTGAAGATAAATTTGAAAAAGCAATTGAGATAATTATTGGCAAAGCTAAAACAGGCGAAGTAGGTGACGGTAAAATTTTTGTTCTTCCAGTTCAAGATGCAATAAGAATTAGAACTGAAGAATCCGGTGATAGTGCGATTTAGATAATCAAGTTTTACCAATCATTTACAAATAGCATAAAGGAACACACATGAAAAAAATATTTATTACCATAGCATCAGTTATAATTTTAGCTTCTAGTTTTACTTATTCGCAAGATGTGGATCTAGGAGTGGCGCTTTACAGCCGATATATTTGGAGAGGCCTTGACTTTGGTGACTCTCCCAGTTTTCAACCGGCTGTTACTTTTACCGCAGGTGGTTTTTCTATTGGTGAATGGGGCGCATATAGTATTTCCGGTATCGGTTCAGTTTACTCAGAAGATGATTTATGGGCTTCATACGCTATCAATACACCTAATGCCGGCACTTTCACTTTGATTGGTACAGATTATTTCTTCCCCAGTGCAGGCTTGAAATATTTTAACTATAAAGATAAAGGTAATGGAGCTCATACAATTGAAGCCGGTTTAAGTTATGGAGGCCCTGAAAGTTTTCCAATTACGCTTTCCGGTTACATGAATGTTTATAATGAAGTTGACAATACAACTTATTTCGAAGCTTCATATCCATTTACTTTTAAAACTGTATCAGGCTCTGTAATAGTAGGGGCAACAGGCGGTGGAGCAAATGGATATTATGGGCCTACAAATTTTCAAGTTATCAATGTTGGTTTAAGTTTTTCAAAAGATATAACCATAACTGATAAATTTAGTCTGCCAATCTCAGCATCAATAATCGTTAACCCAAACATTGAACAAAGTTATTTAATAGTTGGGATTAGTCTATAGTAAAAAATTATTTGAACAATTATTAAAAAATAAAAAAAGGAGTAATAATGGCTAACTCTAAATTCATAAACACTATATTATTTATTTTAATGATTGTTACAACAGTAGCAATCCTTATCCCTAAAACTGCTTACGCTCAGTCAGCAGACCCTGGTGGAGGGAATACAGGAACTATAGCAGATGTACCCGCCGCAAAACCAGGCGCTCCAACTATTACTGAAATTGGAGATGCAGCTGGTCATAACCGAGTATCTATAAATTTTATGTGGACTTTGATCACCGGATTCCTTGTCATGTTTATGCAGGCTGGGTTTTCAATGGTTGAAGCAGGCCTTACTAGAGCTAAAAACGTTTCACATACTATGGCGATGAACTTTATGGTTTACCCATTAGGTATGCTAGGTTTTTATGTCTGCGGTTTTGCTTTTATGTTTGGCGGAATTGGCGGTCTCGGGACACTAGGTGGTTATGCAGGTTTAAACCATGAAATTACAATAAATCTATTCGGGAAACCTTTTGGACTTCTTGGATGGAGCGGATTTTTATTACAAGGTACAGGTTATGATGTAGCTGTCTTTACACTTTTCTTATTCCAGATGGTATTTATGGATACCACTGCAACAATACCAACCGGCGCAGCCGCAGAACGCTGGAAATATTCCGCATTTATGATTTATGGAATCTTTATCGGTTCAATTGTATATCCAATTTTTGGAAATTGGGTATGGGGCGGCGGATGGCTTGCTCAACTTGGAACTAATTTCGGCCTCGGACATGGACACGTCGATTTTGCTGGATCTTCTGTTGTTCATATGCAAGGAGGTGTTTTAGGTTTGATTTATGCATGGCTGTTAGGCCCCCGACATGGAAAGTACAACAAAGATGGAAGTATTAATCCTGTTCAACCTCATAATATCCCAATGGCAATTGTTGGTACTTTTATTCTTGCATTTGGCTGGTTTGGTTTTAATCCCGGTTCAACTTTAGCTGGAACAGATTTACGTATAAGCGTTGTTGCAGTAAATACAATGCTAGCAAGTGCAACAGGAGCATTAGCAGCAACTTTATGGATGTGGTGGTTCCGAACAAAAAAGCCAGACCCATCAATGATGGCAAACGGGATGCTGGCAGGCCTTGTTGCAATAACAGCTCCCTGTGCTTTTGTAAGTGCAGGAGGTGCAGCGTGGATTGGTTTAATTGCAGGCATATTAGTTGTCGAATCGGTTTTCTTCTTTGACAAACGAGGAATTGATGATCCAGTAGGTGCTATTTCTGTACACGGTGTAAATGGTGCTTGGGGATGTCTATCAATCGGATTATTTGCTGATGGAACTTACGGAGACGGATGGAATGGAGTTGCTGGCACTGTCAAAGGTATATTTTATGGTGCCGGCATAGGCCAATTTGTTGCTGAACTAATTGGAGTTATAGCATGTTTTGTTACACTTTCAATATTAGGATATCTTGTATACAAAATTGCTGAAGTTCTGGTTGGCAACAGGGTTTCTCTTGAAACTGAAATTGATGGACTGGATATTCCTGAAATGGGAGTTCTGGGTTATAACGGATTCGAGATGGACAAATTAGCTGAAACTTCGCATTCTCACTAGGAATAAAAATTTATAAAGATGCTGTGTAAATAAAAGTTATACTATTTACACAGCAAATATTTTAACACTGAAAGGATTTAATAATGAACGGTTCAACAATAGATATTCTAATTTCCTTAGCTGCTATTGCCATAGGCTATGCAATTGGTTTTTGGTTTGGGACTATCCAAAAAAATGCTTTAAATAAAAACAAAAAGAAGTATGCAAATGGAGGATTGAAAAATAGTTTGATTATAATGCCTGGGTCTATGAGCCGCGTAGCAATGCTCCTTGTATTTTTGGTAGTTATGCAATTAGCAATCCCAATGTTATTCAAAGGAAATATTCAATGGATTGTATCTGCGGGTATAGTGTTAGGATACGGCTGGACTTTTGTTAAACAGCTTCGCAGTCATGCATCATATAATAACTAAATTTATATTTTAATTTTTTTCGTCTCATAAATCTCTCTCTCAAAGTGCGGTAAACAGACTTAATAATATTAGGTTTACCGCCCTTTTTTCTTAACATTTTAAAAAATGCCATGCTCTCCTCTTGACATTTCCTTATAATATAATATATTTGCCATCGAATTCCTTATCTATTTAGTATTATAATTATTTTAATTAAATAATTTAACATTTAACAATATTTACTTAATAAAATTAGGAAAGGGCTTATGAAAAAAATTGAAGCAATAATTCGACCACACAAACTGGATGAAGTTCACAAAGAATTACAAGATTCCGGTTTTACTGGCCTAACGGTCTCTGAAATAAAAGGCTATGGAAGGCAAAAGGGGCATACCGAAATATATCGAGGTTCGGAATATAAAATAGAGTTCGTTCCAAAATTGAAAATTGAACTCTATTGTAATGAAGATAAGTGCGAAAAAGCTGTCGAGATAATAATTTCAAAAGCGAAGACTGGTGAAGTTGGTGATGGAAAAATATTTATTCTTCCGGTTCTGGATGCAATAAGAATTAGAACTGAAGAATCCGGGGAAGATGCTATTTAGCAATTGAAACTAATCTTTAAACTAAAAAACACATAAAGGAAAAAATATGAAAAAAATATTTTCTACTATTGCGGTATTTATAATATTGGCTTCAAGTTTTTCGTATTCTCAAGAAATAGCACTAGGTGCTGGTATATACAGCCGCTATGTATGGCGAGGACTTGACTTTGGGAACTCACCCAGCTTTCAGCCCGCAGTCACTTTTTCTGTAGGCGGATTTTCTATTGGTGAATGGGGTGCTTATAGTATCTCAGGAATTGGTTCAGTTTATTCAGAAGATGACCTTTGGGCTTCTTATGCGATTGCAACACCTACTGCCGGGACTTTCACTTTAATTGCCACTGATTATTTCTTCCCTAGCGCGGGTATGAAATATTTTAATTATAAAGATAAAGGAAATGGAGCACATACGATTGAAGCCGGCTTAAGTTACGGCGGACCGGATAGTTTCCCCATTACTCTTTCCGGTTATATTAATGTGTACAATGATATTGATAACACTACTTATTTCGAAGCTTCATATCCATTTACGATTAAAGATGTTTCCGGATCAGTTATAGTTGGTGCTACAGGCGGTGGAACTAATGGTTTCTATGGCCCGACCAATTTTCAAGTTATTAATATTGGATTAAGCTTTTCGAAAGATATCGTAATAACAGATAAATTTAGTCTGCCAATTTCAGCTGCAATAATTGTTAATCCAAATATCGAACAAAGCTACCTTGTATTTGGATTTAGCTTATAAAAACATAATAGAATTTTAAAATAATTAATATACTATTAACTAACTAAGCATTGAATCTTAGTTATATAATTGGAGGAATAATATGAAAAAATACAAAATGCTATTGCTGGTGCTTCTTATTCTAACCCCAGCATTACTTTTTGCCCAAGATTCAACTCCAACGGTCGAATCGAACGCAACAAAAATAACATCCTTAGAAACTAATGCTAATTTCGTCTGGACTTTAGTTGCAGCTTTCTTAGTCTTCTTTATGCAAGCTGGTTTTGCCATGCTTGAAACCGGCTTAACACGAGCTAAAAATGCCGTAAATATTATGATGAAAAATCTAATGGATTTTGCAGTTGGCAGTTTAGCTTATTGGATTGTAGGATTTGGATTGATGTTTGGAGTTACTGCAACTGGCTGGTTTGGAACGGATGGATTTTTCCTTTCTGACTTTACGAAAAGCGGAGATCCATGGGTATATGCATTCTGGATGTTTCAAGTAGTATTTGCTGCTACATCTGCTACTATAGTTTCAGGCGCAATGGCCGAAAGAACAAAATTCACTGCTTATTTAATTTATAGTTTTGCTATTTCAGCATTTATATATCCTATCTTCGGAAGCTGGGCATGGGGCAGTTTATTTCATGGCGGCGGCTGGCTTGAAAAGTTAGGGTTTATTGATTTTGCAGGTTCAACAGTTGTACATTCTGTTGGTGGATGGGCTTCATTAGCCGGTGCGATGATACTTGGACCAAGAATTGGAAAATTTACTAAAGATGGAAAACCATTAGCAATACCGGGACATAACTTAACTCTTGCTGCTTTGGGTACATTTATATTATGGTTCGGATGGTTTGGTTTTAATCCTGGAAGTACAACCGCTGCAATTCCTGATATTGCAGGTATAGCAGTTACAACAAATCTAGCAGCCGCTGCTGGAGCAGTATCAGCAATGTTTACAGCCTGGATAGTACTTGGAAAACCGGATGCAAGTATGACATTGAATGGAGCGCTTGCTGGTTTAGTTGCAATTACTGCAGGTTGCGCAAATGTATCTCCAGTAGGTGCTGTATTAATCGGTCTAATTGCAGGTGTAATTGTATTATTCAGTGTTCTATTTATTGAAAGAAAATTAAAAATTGATGACCCGGTTGGGGCAATTTCTGTTCATGGAGTTTGCGGAGCCTGGGGCACTTTGGGTGCAGGCATTTTTAGTATTAATGGTTTTTCCTGGAGTGTTGTTGGAGTTCAAGCACTAGGAGTTGCTGCTGCCTTCCTGTGGGTGTTCCCACTCGCTTTTATTTTATTTAAAGTAATCCAAAAAACTGTTGGATTGCGTGTTACTAAAGAAGAAGAACTTGAAGGACTTGATGTTGGAGAACATGGTATGGAAGCTTATCCTGATTTTGAAAAAGTTAGTGCGACTTTTTAAATGTAACATCTGCATCTCATAAATTTCTCTCTCTCAGGAGCGGTATTCAGTCTTAGAATTAATCTGTTTACCGCTCTATTTTTTTCTTCCAGTTTAAATCCATCGTATAATTTTTGAAATACCCTTACATTATTATATATTTGCAATCCGATACCTTATATAATTAAATATTTATCCGATATCTTTAAATAATATAATATTTCAACTTTTATTTAAATAATTAGAGAGGAGATCTATGAAAAAAATTGAAGCAATTATCCGCCCTCATAAACTTGATGAGGTACATTCAGCACTTCAAGAAGCAGGTTTTTTAGGATTAACTGTTTCAGAAGTGAGAGGTTATGGCCGACAAAAAGGCCATACAGAAATTTATAGAGGTTCAGAATATAAAATAGAATTTGTCCCCAAAATAAAGATGGAACTTTTTTGTACAAATGCTAGATGTGAAAAAGCAGTTGAAATAATAATTTCAAAATCAAAGACAGGTGAAGTAGGAGATGGGAAAATTTTCATTCTTGAAATTTCAGATGCTATTAGGATTAGAACGGAAGAATCCGGTGAGGGAGCAATATAATTTCTAAATAAAATTTTTTCGTTATTAAAAAAATTAGGGACAATAAAAATGGAATATAAAATTATCTTAGATACTATTTGGGTACTTTTTACTGCCATGCTAGTCTTTTTTATGAACCTTGGATTCGCAATGGTAGAATCAGGGTTTGCACGCAGCAAAAATGCAGTGAATATACTTTCCAAAAACTTTATTGTGTTTGCAATTTCTTCAATAGCTTTTTGGTTTATCGGCTGGGGATTAATGTTTGGTAATGGAAATGACATTATTGGGTTACAAGGTTTATTTTCATTAGGTGGTGCTGATAATAGTCCGGCTATGGGTGATTCTTACTCAGGAGTTTATTCTGCTATAAGCTGGGCCGGTGTTCCTTTACTTGCTAAATTTTTCTTTCAGTTAGTATTTGCAGGAACAGCTGCTACTATTGTATCCGGAGCAGTTGCTGAAAGAATTAAATATTTATCCTTTATAGTTTTCTCTTTTGTCCTTGTCGCAATTATGTATCCAACTACCGGGCATTGGATTTGGGGCGGCGGATGGTTAGCTAAACTTGGCTTTTTTGATTTTGCCGGTTCGACTGTGGTTCACTCCGTTGGCGGTTGGGCTGCATTAACCGGTGCAATAATACTCGGGCCGCGAATTGGAAAATTTAGAGATGGAAAAATATTCCCAATTCAAGGACATAATATGACTTCTGCCACTTTAGGAGCTTTAGTGCTTTGGCTTGGCTGGTTTGGTTTTAATCCTGGCAGTACAATGGCGGCTGACCCGGAAAGTATTGCACGAATTTGTATTACTACCAACAGTGCTGCTGTTGCAGGAATATTAACTTCAACTGCAGTTGCTTGGTTAGTTTTAGGTAAGCCGGATTTGAGCATGACTATAAACGGATGTCTAGCAGGGCTGGTTGCTATTACTGCTTCCTGTGCTTACGTCGGAGTTGGAAGTTCATTAGTAATTGGTGGTATAGCGGGGGTCTTAGTTGTATTTGCAGTAATTTGGTTTGATAGAAGAAAAATTGATGACCCGGTTGGTGCTTTAGCCGTTCATTTGGTAAATGGTATTTTCGGAACACTTGCTGTCGGATTATTTGCCCAGGATTCTTTCATGCCTGGAACAACCGGTAATGGATTATTATTCGGCGGCGGATTCAATCTTTTATGGCATCAGTTTATTGGAGTAATTTCTGTTGGCGCATTTACTTTTATAATATCTTATTTAGTCTGGACGGTTTTGAAAAAAACTATGGGAATAAGAGTTTCTGAATCTGAAGAAATTGATGGATTGGATATGGGCGAACATGGACTTGAAGCTTACCCTGAATTTGAAAAGGTTAGCTCGTCATTTTAACTAATATTATTTCTCAAAGATTTTTTAAAGGGTAATTCAAAATTGGGTTACCCTTTTTAGTTTCAAAATTAATACCTGTCTAACTTAAACTTTTCACCAAGATATAATTTCCTAACTTCTGTGTCTTCAGCTAATTCATTTGCACTGCCCTGCTTGAAAATTACCCCATTTATTAAGATATAACCTTTATCAACAATACTTAAAGTCTCATGAACATTATGATCTGTAATCAGAACTCCAATTCCTCTATTCTTAAGATTAGCAACAATTGACATTATATCTTCAACTGCAATTGGGTCAACGCCAGCAAAAGGTTCATCGAGCAAAATAAAATCTGGATCAGTTGCAAGTGCGCGTGCAATTTCAGTCCTTCTTCTTTCACCGCCGCTTAATTGAAACCCTTTGCTTTTTCTGATTTGTGTAATAGTTAAATCTTCCAAAAGCTTTTCCCGCTTATCAGCTCTTTCTTTGGCTGAGAGTTTGGTCATTTCTAAAATCGCGTTTAAGTTATCCTCAACCGAAAGTTTTCGGAATACAGAAGCTTCCTGCGGAAGGTAACCAATTCCCATCCTTGCCCTTTTGTACATTGGAACTTTAGTTATATCTTCATCATCTAAAAATACTTTTCCGCCGTCGGGTTTAATCATTCCGGTGATCATATAGAAAGTTGTAGTTTTTCCAGCTCCGTTTGGGCCAAGCAGCCCGACTATTTCCCCTTTAGATACCTGGATAGAAACTTTATTTACCACAGTTCTTTTCTTATAAACCTTAACTAAATTTTCACTGCTTAATGTTGTCTTATTCATTTTCTTTATTTTTTAATTTTTGATATCAACTCTTCTCTTGTCGGGCGATTATTATAGTAAACATATCTTGGAAGAGTAAAAGACAATTCATTTCCTTTAACTTTATTTTCAGGATAATATTCTGCTGCCGGTGAACCATATAATCTAACTTCACTAACCTTTTTATCATCAAATTTAATTACAGCATTTTTAGATGAAGATTTATTTAAACCGTTCGGTTTATTATTGTCGTAAAGATAATAAATGCTTAACGTATTACCGAAAACTTCACTTTTAGTAATTGCATTGTCATCAAAAGTTAATATAACCCTATCACCAGAAATTTGATTAAACCGGTTGCTATAATTTTCATCTTGAGAAAGAATAAACGCTGACTTATCTACATCAAGCATCCTAATCTCATTATTTCTTAAATAAATTGTTACCGAATCACCGGTAAGCTGCGAATTTGCAAACCATAGTACAGGCTGATTACCATGAGCGCCTATTTTTTGAGTAATAATTTCGCCATCATTTCTCATATAAATTGTCAAATCATTTACTGAAGCAAAATCAGACCTAACAATCTTAACAGAATCTTCAGCTTTAAAGATATTTAAAGTATCTCTAAATGATTCCATTTTTTCCGATTTAATAATTAAACTGTCAAGTTTTCTAACCGCAATTGAATCCGTGCTTCCTTCAAGAGTATCAGGCTCTAAAACATAGCTGGTATCAACCTGAATCATCAAAGGATTTTTATCAATTAAAGTATAAAATTTATTTGAATAGTCTTCTAGATGATCGCCATAAATTTCAGTATTATTTTTAGTGCTGGTTATTTTAACATTACCAAATGCAAAAGTAATTCTATCATTGCGAAAATGTTCAAGGCTATCTGCAAATATTAAATTTTCGCCATCATCAATTTTAACATTTCCCACAGCAATTGCGCGATCTTCTTTTTGAAAATACGTCAACTGATTTGAGGTAAGAGTTGAAGTTGTATCAAATAAATTTACACTGTCTTTAAAAAACGCTCTGTTCTCGTCAAAGTAATACTCACCCACTTTTGCAGTTAGAATAACTTTCTTATCATCAAGCTTAACCCCGGTTGTTGATTCAGCTTTTCTATCATTGCCGAAATAAAAGCCATGATCGGTGGTAATAGTTATGCTATCCTGTTTAACAATTACATTTCCAATTAATTCAGCATCATTGCGTGAAATATATTGAATGGTTTTATCGCAGGTAATTTTCACATCACCTTGAGTTATTACAACATCTCCAGTTACTTCTCGAAGTGATTCACCGTTAACTAATTTCCCGGTCATTTTTTTACCGATTACAGTTATAGTTTCATTTTGCTGCTGAGGAAATATCTCGACGCCTACGAAAATAAGTAAGAAAATAATTTTCAAAATAGCTTTAGTCATTTCTGATTTTCCCGGCGGGTAACATAAGTAATATTGTTAATAGTATAATTCTGTAAATGCTGGTCTGATTCAAAACCATAACCTTGAATAATTTCTTTATCAGAAGTAATAGTAACAAATTTATCAGAAACAATTTTTTTATCTTTATTTCTCCATTCCAGTTCTTCTGTTTTTAAAGTAACTCCGCTGTCACTTACAGCAACAACACTGTCCATTGCATATAAATCCTCATTAGCATCGTTGACTCTTCCACGTTTCGCAGTTAGGGTTGTAGTTTTAACCTGGTCATCATTATAAAAATCCAATTTAATGCTGCTGTCTAAAAGTGTTTCTTGTGAGTTTTCAAAAACACGTAAATGCCCTGCTTTCAAAATAGCTTTTGTTTTACCGGAGTCAGTAAAGAAAATTGTTGAGTTCCAGCTTTCTTGAGAAGGAAGTTCCTCAACTTTTAATGACTTATCGATAGTAGGCTTAACTTTATTTTCACCGCAGCTATTAAATACAAAGATTAGTGACATTAAGATCAAGAAATATTTCATCTTTGGCTTAAGCCCAGATTTATTAAATCATGCAGATGAATGATTCCGATTGGCTTTCCATCATCATCAGCAATAATGAGTGAAGTAATTTTGAAATTTTCCATTTGCTGAAGAGCAAACGAAGCAAGATAACTTTGCTTCATCACTTTAGGATTACGTGTCATTAAATCTTTTGCTTTGAAATTTTTTATTTCAAGAGTTTTTTCAAGAAGCCTTCTTAAGTCTCCATCAGTAATAATCCCGGTTAAAATTCCTTTCCCGTTAACTACGCATGTGGACCCTAATCTTTTTGAAGTGATTTCTAAAATCGTATCTTTAATAGAAGCCTCTTCGGTTACCACAGGTATACTTTCACCTTTAATCATAATCTCTTTAATCTCCAGAGAAAGCCTTTTCCCTAGGCTGCCGCCAGGATGAAGATATGCAAAATCCTCTACAGTGAATCCTCTTTGTTCTAATAATAGCAACTGATAAAGCATCTCCCATTGCAAGAGTGGCAGTGGTTGAAGAAGTTGGGGCAAGGTCATGCGGGCAGGCTTCTTCTTTTACGTTTATATTTAAAAACACGTCGCATTCTTCTGCGAGCTTTGAGCTTTTATTTCCGCACATTGCAATCAATGTTATATTCTATCCTTTTAAGCATTGGCAGCAAGTTTGCTATTTCAATAGTGTAACCGCTTTTGGAAATTAATATAACAACATCTTCTTTTCTTACCATTCCAAGATCGCCGTGCAGTGCATCTGTGGGATGAAGATAAATTGCAGCGGTACCGGTTGAATTTAATGTTGCAACAATTTTTCGCGCAATCAATCCTGATTTACCCATACCGGTTAGTACGACTCTTCCTTTGCATTCGGCAATTATCTCAACTGCTTTCACAAAATCTTCATTGATACTATCTAATAAGTCCGCTGACTGCTTCAGCTTCAATTCTAATTACCTCTTTACCTTTTTTAATCAATTCTTCTGAAGTCACTTTTTATCCCTCTTGAAAAATTTAAACTTTTTGGTTTGTTTTTGATTTGTTGATTTAATTGGATTGTAATTTATCTTAAATCTCCGGAAATATTTATTGTATGCAACAAATGTTAATACAAGTTCTTCATCGGTAAATGAACTTAAGTCTTTAAATAGTAATTTATTGTTCAAAATAATTTTGGGATCTCTAATATTTTTAACAATCATTAAATAATTATAATAATTTGTAACCGGTAGTAGATAATTTACTTCGTCTTCAAAAGTATGCAGCCAGATTTTTTTATGTTCAGGCGCAATGGCAATTAAACTTTTTTGTGGTTCAATAGTTATTTCTCTCACTTTAGAATTATCGTTTGGAGCATTGTCTCCCGGGTTCCAAAGGGAATAGCTCCATCTTTTAATTTCATTCAAATTATCCGGTACTTTATCAGCATATTGAAATGAAATATCAAATTCTATTTGTTCGTCTATTTCTTCATGAATTAAAATATCGATATTTCCTTCTTCGCAAACTACAACCCCACTTGCAAAATTGGTGCTGAAGGAATATCCAAATCAATCATGCTATTTTCTTTACCCAGAATTAAATTTGTATCACCGAATCTTCCAAAACCAATTACAAATGATGAATCAATTTTTTCTCTATATAATTTGTAACCTTTTTTATTTCCCGGTAAAACGGAAAAAAGAAAATCTCTTTCTCTTTCAGTTAATCTTCTTGGAAAATTGTTTAATGAATTATCGTTCATGTTATCATTCATTCAATATATTTAGTTCCCATCAGTAACATAACAATACGGATAAACCCGGTTTCTTTAAGAAACCGGGTTTATAAATTAAAAACTAATGGTTACCTTTTACTATTTCATCAATTGCTTTTACACCAATTAAAAGCTCTTTCAATTCAGACAACGGCAATTGACTTGCAGCATCGCTTAATGCTTCTTTTGGATTAGGATGAACTTCTAAAAACAAAGCGTCAATTCCAACTGCTGCTGCAGCTTTTGCTAACGGTTTAATAAATTTTGGCTGTCCGCCGCTTAGCGAACCCTGACTTGGGATTTGAACTGAATGAGTTGCGTCCATTACTACAGGATAACCTATCTCCTTCATAATTATTAGTGAACGCATATCGACTACTAAATTATGGTAACCAAAAGTTGTTCCCCTTTCAGTTAATAATATTTTTTTGTTGCCGGTCGATGCAACCTTTTCTGCCGCGTGCTTCATATCTTCAGGTGCTAAGAATTGTCCTTTTTTAATATTAACTACTTTGCCAGATTCACCTGCTGCAATTAACAGTTCAGTTTGCCGGCATAGAAAAGCTGGTATTTGTAATATATCAACATATTCCTTAGCTAAATCTATTTCTTGAGTGGTATGAACATCTGTCAAAATATTAAGATCAAATTCTTTTTTTACATTTCCTAAAATTTCTAAAGCTTTTTTATCGCCAATTCCTGCAAAAGAATTACTGCTTGTTCTGTTAGCCTTTTTATAGCTTGACTTAAAGATGAAAGGGATTTCTAATTCTGCACAAATGGTTTTTATGTTCTTAGCAGTTTCTAATATCATTGCTTCATTTTCTACAACACAAGGTCCGGCAATTAACACGAAAGGATTATTTTCGCCTATTTTAATATTATTAAGTTCAACCATTTTATTTTTCTATTTATTTAGTTTTAAGCTGGTTAAATATAAAAAAATCAAATTACTTAATGAATTTGTACAAATACAATTAGTGCTTTTAACAAAAAGTCTGATTTATGTATTTTTAGTCTGTTTGGATTATCAACTTAAATAAAATTAATTTCTTCTAATAAACTTAGGATGTAAATGTTATTTCCAATCGGAGATGATAATAGAGACAGAAGAATTCGTCCGCTCATAAATTATTTACTTGTAATAATTAATGTTTTAGTTTTTGTTTTCCTTCAAGATTTTGGTACAAACAGTAAATTCACTTACGCTTATTCTACTGTGCCGGAAGAAATACTTACCGGGAAAGATTTGGTTACAAGTGATAAAGTATATGAAAATCCGGTAAGTGGAGAGAGATATAAAATGCCTGGATTACAACCCACACCTGGAATTGTTTATGAAACTTTAATTACTTCTTTATTTATGCATGGCGGAGATTGCACACATTTTAGGAAACATGATTTTTTTGTTAGTCTTTGGTGATAATATTGAAAATAGAATCGGGCATTTTAAATATCTAATTTTTTATTTGGTCTGCGGAGTACTTGCCTCTTTAGCTCATGTTTTTACAACTTTAATTTTGAATGGAAATCTTTTAGTTCCCACTTTGGGCGCTTCAGGCGCTATTTCAGGTGTTTTAGGAGCTTATATGCTGCTATATCCCAAAAGAAGAGTAAAAGTTATCATATTTTATTTTATTACTGATGTTCCAGCAATACTGGCAATTGGACTATGGTTTGTATTTCAATTAATTAGCGGTGCTGGATTATTAAGTGGTGGAACACAACTTGGCGGAGTGGCATATGCAGCTCACATTGGCGGTTTTATTGCCGGCTTAATTTTAATAAATTTCTTTACTATTGGTACAAAAAAATATGTATGTTAAAACAAGTCATATGTCCCCTATTTTTTATACATTGATGTTGTAATAATTGAATTCAGAATATAAATGCTTCATTTGAAAATAAATTCATAAGGAGAATAAAATGGAAAAAGAATCGAATAAAGTAAGTATGTTTTTTACAGGGTTATTAGTAGGCGGTGTGCTTGGAAGTGTTTTAGCCATGCTTTATACGCCGTTCACCGGTAAAAAATTAAGAAGAAATATTTCAAAAACTACTGGCAATTTGCTTGATGATGTAAATGATTATATTGAAACAAGTAAGGATAAAGCTGATGAAATATTTACAGATGGAAAGAAAAAAGCCGATGAATTGATCAAAGACGGGAAGAAAAAAGCAAGTTCACTTATTGATGAAGCAAAAAAAATTGTTTCTAATTAAAGATTACCCGAAATTAACTTCTTTAAAGCCTGGTGAAATCATCAGGCTTTTTTTGTAAAAATTATTCCTATGAAAATATTACTAACAGGTGCAACAGGGTATATTGGGAAAAGACTACTCCCCGCTCTTATTGAGCAAGGACATGAAATTATATGCTGTGTAAGAAACAAAAATAGATTTCCTGTTGAAGGTATCTACAAACATCCAAAGATTTCTTTATTTGAAGTTGATTTTTTAAAAAATATTCCCGAAATAAATTCTATAAAAGATATTGATGCAGCTTACTATCTAATTCATTCGATGAGTTCAAATATAAAAGATTTTGCAAAGCTTGAAGAAATTACTGCTAATAATTTCATAAATCTTGTTAAACAAACTTCTATAAAGCAAATTATTTATCTCGGCGGAATTACAAATGAAGACAATCTCTCTAAACATCTTGCATCCAGAAAAAAAGTTGGAGAAATATTAGAAACAAGCGGAATACCATTAACATCCCTGAAAGCCGGGATAATTGTTGGTTCTGGAAGTGCATCTTTCGAAATCATTCGCGATCTTGTGGAAAAACTTCCAGTAATGATTACTCCCAAGTGGCTTAATACAAAACATCAGCCTATAGCAATTAGAAACGTAGTTCAATATTTAACCGGAGTTCTTTTTAATAAAAATACTTTTAATAAATCTTTCGATATTGGCGGGCCGGATGTTCTATCATACAAAAAGATGCTGCTTCAATTTGCAGAAGTTCGCGGACTTAAACGATACATTTTTACAGTTCCTGTTATGACTCCCCGACTTTCCTCTTACTGGCTTTATTTTGTCACGTCAACTTCTTATAAACTTGCGATAAATCTTGTTAACAGTATGAAAATAGAAGTCGTGGCAAAGAATAACGAACTTGAAAAGAATCTTGGAATTAATCCAATTTCATACAAAGAAGCTGTGCAATTAGCTTTTCAAAAAATTGAACAAAATAATGTTATATCAAGCTGGAAAGATGCACTAGTTTCAAGCTATGACGATAATTCTCTTCTAAGTCATATTAATGTCCCCACCAATGGCTGCTTTTTGGATAAACGAGAAAAATTTATCGGTGATAAGGTTGAACGAATACTTGAAAATATTTGGTCAATTGGAGGTGAACGGGGCTGGTATTATGCAAATTGGTTATGGCACTTGCGTGGAATATTGGATAAGATTTTCGGAGGAGTTGGTTTACGCCGCGGAAGAACAAATGCGAACATAATTAATACAGGAGATTCACTTGATTTTTGGCGGGTACTTGCTGCTGATAAAAAAGATAGAAGATTATTACTCTATGCTGAAATGAAACTTCCAGGTGAAGCATGGCTTGAGTTTAAAATTATAAATAAAAGCGGCAAACAATTTCTACAGCAAACCGCAACCTTCCGTCCCAAAGGATTATTGGGAAGGTTATATTGGTATTCCGCATTACCTTTTCATTATTTCGTTTTTAATGGGATGGCAGAAAATCTTGTAAACTATCATAGCAGATAGGTTTATTTTCAAAATAAAAATTAAGATCTAATAATAAACTATGAATGAGAAAATTTTACTTGACTCATCAATAATGGAAACCGAAAAAAGGTGGAAGACTGTAAATGATGGAGTAATGGGTGGATTAAGTTCTTCGGAAGCTTTTGTAAATGAAAATGAAAAAATTGTTTTTGAAGGGGAAATTTCTTTAAAAAATAACGGGGGTTTTGCATCTTTAAGAAGCCCAATAAACAACTTCAACTTTGAAAAATTTTCAGGTATTGAAATAAGGATCAATGGAAATGGAAAACAATATAATATTTCAATGAAAGAGACTGTTAATTTTACAGGCTACTTTTATAGAATTCAATTTGCAACTGAAATAAAAAAATATACTACTTTAAAACTTCCCTTCAATCAATTCAAGCTTTTTTACTTCGGTAAGGAAATCATTTCAAATACAAGCATACCATTAGATAAAATCAAACAAATTTCATTATTAGTAAGCGATAAGCAAGAAGGTAATTTTATAGCAGAAATTGACTATATAAAGCTTTACTAATTTTGGCTTTTAC